>JBOZRR010000002.1:0-255873 GCA_050789245.1 Bryobacteraceae bacterium
AGGGCGCCGCGACGATTCGTATCATCGTCCGTGACAAGGCCACCGGCCTCTACGGCACCCTGGACATTCCGATGAAGGAGTTGCGGGCGGCGAACTAGCCGATTTCGAGCGCGATCATCTGGTGGCCTTCCAGGCGCGGCAGCGTGAACTCGGTGCGGCCGTCACGCTGCGTCAGTCGAAGCTCGGCGCCTTCCGGCGCGGTGACGGCGCGGCGGATCTTCTTCGGCAGCTTTACCGAGCACCGCACGTCGTTCAGCGGGATGACGTCCTCCACCACATCGAACGCCTGGCCGCGGCGCTCCGGGATGTAGTGCAGCAGGTGCACCACGTAGCGGTTGCGGGCGCTTTGCTCGTTGATCGACACGAAGAGCGTGGAAGGGCCCTCGACGCGCAGCACGGGATCGGGCAGCAGCCGCTTGATCGCATTGCCGACCATCTGCTTCACCCACAGCGGCGCATTCGCCTGGTACTGCTCGAAGACCGGGTGCATGAAGTAAACGCAGCGGCCCTTCCCGACGACGCCGGGATAACCGGGCTTGCCGCTGGACGGCGTGTGCCGGTGCGAGCTGAAGTGCTCCACCGTGCGGTTGAAGTACGGCACATTGGTCTGGACTTCGACGATGCCGCCATTCACCGCCTTCACTTCCTTGCCCTTCATGTACATCACCAGCTCCGCGCGCGGCAGGCCGATGGCGATGTCGCCGCGCGGCGCGAGGAAGTCCGGCGAATACGGCGCGTCGCCAACCAGTTCCACACCGAAGATGTCGGTCGCGAAGCGCTCCTTCTTCGGGTCGAGCCCTGACTCGTAGCTCGCGATCACGCCGCCGCCCTTTGCCGTGAACGCCTCCAGCTTCGCCTTCAGCGCATCGTCCACGGGAATGCGGTCCGGCAGTATCAGCAGGCGATAGGGCGAGAAGTCGCTCTTCGAATCCAGCATGTCGAACTGCGCGCGCAGCTCCTGGAGCATGCGCACCACGCCCCAGCTCGCGGGCGGAATGCGCGACGCCGACGCGCCCATGAACTCTTCCGGATTCAGCACGCCGATATCGCTGACGCCCTTTACATCCGCGCACCACGGCTCTTTCTGTTCGACCTTCGAGTACGCGCCGCCGATCAGTTCGTACGTCGCCTGGTCGATGCGCCCTGACGGATGCAACTGGTCGCCAATGGAGCACTTCGCGCCCAACGCCAGCATCAGCGAGCACTCGAAGTCCAGCGCCGCCGGATTCTTCAGCGAATGGAAGTCGCCCCACGACGTGTGGAACTTGCCCGTCATGCCCATCGCCTCAATGCCGAGCGTCCGCACGTAGCGCTGCTTCAGCGGGAAGTCCATGTAGCCCCAGCCGCCGCTGGGCAGGCTCTCCATTTCGAAGTGCGTGTATGCCGATTGCACGGCCCGGTGCCGCGGCCCGATGTGCCCGGCGTTGTAGAAGATCGAGCAGTCCTTGTCGAGCGTCCGCACGTACGCCGTCATCGACCGCTTCCATTCGTTGATGCGCTCGATGCCGAACTTGCGCCGCGCCTCTTCGTCCTTCTGGTCGAGCTTCGCCGCAGCCATCGCCGCGCGGCAAACGACGCAATGGCAGTCTCTCGGCTGCACGATGTCGAAGAACAGCCCGTCCACCACAGGCACGTTCTCGAACAAGTCTTTGACGTGCGTCTTCAGGAAATCGCCGTAGCCGGTCCAGACGCACAGATTGCGATAGAAGCCGGGCTCGTTGATCGGCGTCCCCGTCGGGTTGCCCTTCTCATCCAGCACCAGCCAGTCGGCCTCTCGCAACGAGGAGTAGTAGTCCCACTGCACCGTCGTGTAAATCGGCACGCGGATGTTGCGTTTGTGGCAGGCCTCGATCTGCTCCTTCAGCAGGTTGCGCTTCATCGTAGGATGCCGCCGCTCGGGATGCGCCTTCGTGTCGTAATAGATCATCCCGTGATGGCATCGCGCGAAGCAGGTGATGGAGTTCACCTTCGCGCGTTCCACCGTCGCCGCGAAGCGTTCCGGGTCGAATCCAGCGCCCACGCCGTCGATCTTCTCGCTCGTGTGGAAGTCCAGATGCACCTGCCGGAATCGCAGCGGCAGCGAGGTCTCGAGCGGCGGTGTCGTCGCCGGGCCTTGCCCCGTCTGAGCCGCGGCGGCCGCGGCTGCGGCGGCGGTGCCCATCATGAATATCCTGCGCGTGGTCTCCATGGCCTAACCAATGTATCGCGACCGCCGCCTGCGATACAGTGATGGCCATGCGCCGCCGCACACTGCTCCTTGCCGCGCCTTGCCTACTCCCGATCGCCGCCGCCGCGCTCGTCCTGTTCCTCAACTTTGAAGCCCTGCCCGACCCCTATCCAACGCACTGGAACGCCGCCGGGCGCGCCGACAGCTTCGCCGCCAGGACCTACTCCGCCGTCTTCACCATCATCCTCGTCGGTGCCGTCACCCAGCTCGGTCTCCTCATCGCCATGTGGGGCGCGTCGCGACGCGCCGATGAGTCCCAGCGTCCGTCCGATGCCCTCATCCTCTTCGCCTGCTGGTTCACCGGAATGGTCTTCTGCCTCGTCTCCATCCTGCCGCTCGTCGCCCTGAAATCGGGAGCGCCGTGGCTGCTCCCCGTCATCCTCGCGGGCACGGGCGGGCTGGTCGCCATCGCCATTCGCGACAAGCGCCGCCGCCGGGGCTAGCACGATACAGTAAATGCAGCGATGCCTTACCCCATCGGCCTGAATACATACTGCCTGCGCGCCTTCCGCTGGAACGACCGCCAACTCCTCGACTACGCCGCCTCCCTCAAGCTCGACGCCATCTTCCTCCAGGACTCGCTCGACCCGCTCACCAAAGACCCCGCCCACTGGGACGACGTCAAGCGCTGGGCCGCCGAACTCGGCCTCAGCCTCGAAACCGGCGGCGGCGGTGTCCTCCCCAAATCAGCGGAATTGTTTCAAGCATCGGTCGATCATATTGTTTACAACGCCAAGCGCGCCAAGGCCATGGGCTCGCCCATCATCCGCGTCGTTTGCGCCTCGCAGCGCTCCGCCCTTCCCCCCGGCCCGCCCGAGCAGCACATGGAGACCATGGTCCGCCTGCTCAAGGCCGTCAAATCGCAGGTCACGGATCTCGGCCTCAAAATCGCCATTGAGCTTCACAAGGACTTCCTCTCCTGGGAGTTCCGCGAAATCATCGAAGGCGCCGGTAAGGACTGGGCCGGCATGTACCTCGACACCGGCAACCCAGTCTTCGTCAACGAGCACCCCATGACCGCCGTCGAGACCCTCGCGCCTTACGCCCTCACCTTCCACCTGCGCGACTCCGTCGTCTACGAGCACCCCGAAGGCATCGCCGTCCAATGGGTTCCGCTTGGCGAAGGCAACGTCGATTTCAAGGAGATCCTCACTGCTTTTGAGCGTCTCTGCCCGCGTCCCGTGAACATCTACATCAAGCCCATCACCGGACGCCCGCCTACCATCCTTCCCATCCACTCCCCCGATTACTGGAAGATGTATCCGGAGGCCCGCGCCGCCGACCTCGCCCGCTTCCTCAGCCTCGCGCGCCAGGGCAAGCCCTACGACAGATACATGCTGATCGAAGATCCGCCGGGCGGCCGTCCGCCTTCGCTCACGCCGCTTGTCCAGGCTCAGCAGAAGGAACATATGGAGCGCAGCATCAAATACGGGAAGGAAGTGCTCGGCCTGGGCCGCAAGTGGAAGGCTTAGTCGCTTCCGGCGATCAGGAATCGGAAGCGGTGATAGCAGAACATGCTAAATGCGCCCGTCAGCATCGCCTGCGGGCTCGCTACCGCCACGAACCGCCACGCCTCCGCCGGATTGTCCCTCATGAAGGGGCCCGAGGCCGCGATCAGCACCAGGATCCCGGCCGCCCCCGCTGCCAGCATGCCGAGTAAGCGCCGGCTCCGGGCATGAAACGACCATCCTGAATACGCCAATGGCAGACCGAACAAGATCCAGCCGGTCATGGAGAAGATCAGGCTCGCTGCCACCCAGAACCGCCAGTTGAATTCGGGAGCCACCGGCAGCACAAGACAGAGCATGAACACATTCCCGCCCAGCCACCCCGCCGAGGTGCCGGCCAAAGATGCTTCCAGCCTGTCGGTGAATGTCTCCGGTTCACTCACTCGCGGTTATTCTAATCCAGATCGCCGGGTTTTGTTCCAGGCATTCTGTTCCGCGGATCATGGCACGCTTGCTCGGTTACACTGTGGGTGATGGCAGCGCTGGATCGCATTACGCACAATCCGGAAGTGATGGGTGGAAAGGCGTGCCTTCGGGGAATGCGCATCACCGTCGGCACTATCGTCGGCCTAGTCGCGTCCGGCCACTCCTGGACGGAGATTCTGGGAGCTTACCCCTACCTCGAAGAAGAGGACATTCGCCAGGCACTTGCCTACGCTGCATGGCGAGTCGAGGAGATCGAGGTCCCTCTCCCGGCCGCATGAAAGTCCTCATCGATATGAATCTGACCCCGCTCTGGGTCCCATTCCTCGTCGCCCATGGCTTCGAGGCCACGCACTGGAGCGCGATCGGAGCGTCGGATGCGCCGGATTCAGTCATCTTGGAACACGCTGAATCAAACGGCATGGTGGTGCTCACCCACGATCTTGATTTCGGCGCTCTGCTTGCCCACCGCAAAAGTAAGCTCCCGAGTGTCATCCAGGTCCGCATGCAGGATGTGATGCCTCAAGCGATGGGGGAACTGCTCATCCGGGCGATCAAGGCCACAGCGGAATACCTCGAGGCCGGCGCTCTCGTGACAGTCAACGCCACCCAAAACCGCATTCGAGTGTTGCCCATCTGAGAAAGGGGCGCCGTCCTCCCGCCCCCATTCCCTGTTACTCCCGTGCTCCCACCGTCTCCTTCGCTTCTGTCACCAGCGTCGGAATCGTCTGTTCAAAGACATCCTCGATCTTCTCCGCAAAGAAGAACTCCATCTCCTTGCGGACGTGCTCCGGCAGGTCGCGCAGGTCCTTGGCGTTCGCCTTCGGCAGCACCACTCGCGTGATGCCCGCCCGGCGCGCCGCCAGCACCTTCTCCTTCACGCCGCCAATCGGCAGCACACGGCCCGTCAGGGTGATCTCCCCGGTCATCGCCGTATCGCCGCGAGCCGGCTTCTTCGTGTAGAGCGACGCCAGCGCCACCGCCGCCGTCACGCCCGCCGAAGGACCGTCCTTCGGGATCGCGCCGGCCGGCACGTGAATGTGGACGCCCATCTCGTGGAACACCTGCGGATCGATGCCGAACTCGCCGGCATGCGCCCACAGGAAGCTCTGCGCCGCCTTGGCCGACTCCTGCATCACCTCGCCCAACTGGCCCGTCAGCGTCAGACCCTTGCCCTTCGGCAGCAGCGTGCCTTCGACGTACAGCACATCGCCGCCCGCCGGAGTCCACGCCAAGCCCGTCGCGACGCCCGCCGGCAGGTTCTTCAGGGCCTCCTCTGGCAGGAACGTCTCCGGACCCAGCAGGTCCGTGATCCGCTCCGGCGACATCTCCATCAGGCCGTCAAAGCCCTCGGCGAAGCGCAGCGCCACTTTGCGCGACAGCCTGCCGATGGCCCGCTCCAGGTTGCGCAGCCCGGCCTCCCGCGTGTACGACGCGATCAGCTTCCGCAGCCCCGTCTCCGGGAAGGTCACGTTGTCGTTCGTCAAACCTGCTTCGTTCAACTGCCGTGGGATCAGGTAGCGGTTCGCGATCACCACCTTCTCTTCCTCGCTGTAGCCCGCGATCCGGATCACCTCCAGGCGGTCCAGCAGCGGTTGCGGCAGCGTGTCCAGCGTGTTCGCCGTGGTGATGAACAGCACGTTCGACAGGTCGAACGGCATATCCAGGTAGTTGTCGCGGAACGTCGAGTTCTGCGCCGGGTCCAGCACCTCCAGCAGCGCAGCCGCCGGATCGCCCCGGAAGTCGCGGCCGAGTTTGTCGATCTCATCCAGCATCAGCACCGGATTCGACGCCCCGGCCCGCCGCATCGCCTGGATCAGACGGCCCGCCATCGCGCCGATATACGTCCGGCGGTGTCCGCGAAGCTCGGCTTCGTCATGCAGGCCGCCCACGCTCATGCGCTCGAACTTGCGTCCCAATGCCCGCGCAATGGACTGCCCCAGCGACGTCTTGCCCACGCCCGGAGGCCCCACGAAGCAAAGGATCGGAGCCTTCGCCTTCGGGTTCCGTTGCAGCACGCCGAGGTGCTCCAGAATGCGCTCCTTCACGTCGTCCAGACCGTAATGATCGTCGTTCAGAATCTGGCGCGCGCGTGGAATGTCCAGGTTGTCCTCGGTCTTCGTCCGCCACGGCAGTTCCAGCACCAGTTCGAGCCACGTGCGCAGAATATGCCGCTCCGGGCTCTGGCCCGGCATCCGCTCAAAGCGGCCCATCTCGCGCTGGGCCTCCTTGCGGACCTCATCCGGCAAATCGGCCTTCTCCAGCCGCTCGCGCAGCTCCGCGCCCTCGGCCTTCTCCGGATCGTCCTCGCCCAGCTCGTTCTGGATCGCCTTCAACTGGCGCCGCAGCACATACTCGCGCTGCTCCTTGCTGATCTCGCTCTGCGCCTCGCTGACGATCTTCTGGCGCATCTCGAGCACCTGAATCTCGTGCGACAGGTGCTTCACCGCCAGCCGCAGGGACTCTGTCAGATCCGGCGCCTCCAGCAACTCCTGCTGCTTCTCGATGTCTAGAGAGAACGCCGTCGCCAGCAGCGCAATCACCTGCGCCGGATCGTCGGCCGACGCCAGCAGCCCAGCCACCTGCTCGGCGGCCTGCGGATTGATCTTCTCCACCGCCTTGCCGGCCAGGTCGAAAAGCGCCGTGCGTAGCGCCTCTTCTTCCGTCGTCTTCTCTTCAAGCAACGGCAGCGGCTCGAACGTCGCCGTCAGATACGCCGCGCCCCCGGCCAGATGCAGCACGCGGATGCGCTCCATCCCCGACACGATGATCTCCATCGACTGCGCGGAGGTCCGCAAGACCTTCCGGATCTTCGCCCGCGTCCCCACCGCATGCAGATCGCCCGGCCCCGGATTCTCCAGCGACGGGTCCCGCTGCGCCACCAGCAGGATCTCCCCCTCATGGCCCTCAATTGCCGCATCCACCGCCGCGCGCGAAGCCTCGCGTCCCACTGACAGCGGCAGTACCAGCTTCGGGAACGACACGACGTTCTTCAGCGCCAGTACCGGCAGCACATTCACTTTTTCCTGATCGGACATTGAGTCTCCTTATAGCTGACAGCCATCAGCGGTCAGCCTTCAGCCCTCTCTTGTTAGATGCGCGCGGCAAGCAATCGTTGCCGCGCGCCCTCATCGAAAAACCAATAGCTGTCAGCGTTCAGCGATCAGCCTTCAGCCGAATCCCGGCTCACCGGACTAACTTCACGCTGAAAGCTGAGCGCTGACCGCTGAAAGCTGGGTGCTGACTGCCGACCGCTGAAAGCTGAGTGCCGACCGCTGACCGCTACCCGCTGCTCGCCGAAAACTCTACGCTGCCCCTCTCGTCCCGGCAAACTCCGCCGCCTCACGGAAGGTGATCTCGTGCTTCGGCGCGTCCGCAACGATGTGCATGCCGTCGCGGATCGTGCCTTCCAGCAGCGCCTTCGCCAGCTTGGTCTCCAGCTCCCGCTGGATCGCTCGCTTCAGCGGCCGGGCGCCGTAGTCGGGTTCGTAGCCCACGCGAGTCAAATACTCACGCGCGCTGTCGGTCAGCTCCAGCGTGATGTGGCGATCCTCCAGCCGCTTCCGCAAATGCTCCAACTGAATCTCCACAATCCGCTTCAGATGCTCCGCCCGCAGCGTGTGGAACACCACCGTCTCATCGATGCGGTTCAGAAACTCCGGACGGAACGCCCGCCGCAGCTCTTCCTGCACCGCCAGCTTCATCATTTCGTACGAGGCGCCGCTGGCCTCTCCCGTGAAGGAGCGGATACGGTCGCTCGCCAGGTTCGACGTCATGATCAGAATCGTGTTCCGGAAGTCCACCGTCCGGCCCTGGCCGTCCGTCAGGCGCCCGTCGTCCAGCACTTGCAGCAGTACGTTGAACACGTCCGGGTGCGCCTTCTCGATCTCGTCCAGCAGCACCACCGCGAACGGCCGCCGGCGGATCGCTTCCGTCAACTGGCCGCCTTCGTCGAAGCCGACGTAACCCGGAGGCGCGCCGATCATCCTCGCCACCGTGTGCTTCTCCTGGTACTCGCTCATGTCGAGCCGGATCAACGCGCGCTCGTCGTCGAACAGAGTCTCCGCCAGCGCCCGCGCCAGCTCCGTCTTACCGACGCCCGTCGGACCCAGAAACAGGAAGCTGCCGATCGGCCGCTTGGGATCCTTCAGCCCGGCGC
This sequence comes from Bryobacteraceae bacterium, assembly GCA_050789245.1. Lineage (GTDB taxonomy): Bacteria > Acidobacteriota > Terriglobia > Bryobacterales > Bryobacteraceae > PNKE01. The sequence goes on from JBOZRR010000002.1 coordinate 8,318, forward strand.
GCGCCCGCTGCACGGCCTCGGCCACCACGCGGACGGCTTCGTCCTGGCCCACCACGCGCAGGTGCAACTGCTGTTCGAGGTGCAGCAGCTTGCGCAACTCGCCCTCCAACAGCTTTGTCACCGGCACGCCGGTCCACTGTGACACAATCCGCGCGATGTCTTCTTCGGTCACTTCTTCTTTCAACAGACGGCTCTGCTGCTCCTTCTGCCGGAGCAGGTCTTCCTCTTCGCGCAGGCTCTTTTCTAGCCCGATCAGCGTGCCGAACTTCAGCTCGGCCGCTCTGTTCAGGTCGTAGGCGCGCTCGGCCACTTCGACTTCGTGCTTCACCTGCTCGATCCGCTCGCGCAGATCTCGCAGCTTCTTCACTGCGTCCTTCTCCGACTGCCACTGCGTCCGCAGCGTCCCGGCTTCCTTCTCCAGCACGAACAGCTCTTCGTCGATCTTCGCCAGCCGCTCGCGCGACGCTTCGTCGGTCTCCTTCTTCAGCGCCTCGCGCTCGATCTGCAACTGCATCACGCGCCGGGTCTTCTCATCCAGTTCCACCGGCAGCGAGTCGATCTCCGTCCTCAGCCGCGCCGCGGCTTCGTCCACCAGGTCGATCGCCTTGTCCGGCAGGAAACGGTCGGTGATGTACCGGTTCGACAGCACCGACGCCGCCACCAGCGCCGCATCCTTGATGCGCACGCCGTGATGCACCTCGTAGCGCTCCTTCAATCCGCGCAGAATTGAGATCGTGTCTTCCACCGACGGCTGATCCACCACCACCGGCTGGAAGCGCCGCTCCAGCGCCGCGTCTTTTTCGATGTACTTGCGGTATTCATCGAGCGTCGTCGCGCCGATGCAGTGCAGCTCGCCTCGCGCCAGCATCGGCTTCAGCAGGTTGCCGGCGTCCATCGCGCCTTCGGCCTTCCCCGCCCCGACCACGGTGTGCAACTCGTCGATGAACAGAATCACCTGCCCGTTCGACGACTGCACTTCCTTGAGAACAGCCTTCAGCCGTTCCTCGAACTCGCCGCGGTACTTCGCGCCGGCGATCAGCGCGCCCATGTCGAGCGAAACCACTCGCTTATCCTTCAGCCCCTCGGGCACGTCGCCGCGCACAATGCGCTGCGCCAGCCCCTCGGCGATCGCCGTCTTGCCCACGCCCGGCTCGCCGATTAGCACCGGGTTGTTCTTCGTGCGCCGGGACAATACCTGCATCACGCGCCGGATCTCGTCGTCGCGACCGATCACCGGGTCGAGCTTGCCCTCCTCGGCCATCTTCGTCAGGTCGCGGCCATACTGCTCCAACGCCTCGTACGTGGCCTCCGGGTTCTGCGACGTTACGCGCTGCGCGCCGCGCACGGCCGTAATCGCGTCTTCCAGCTTGTCCTTCGTCAGCCCCACGTCGCGCAAAGCCTGTCCCGCCGCGCCGTTGCCCGAGAACAAGGCCGCCAGCAGGTGCTCGACGGAGACGAAATCGTCTTTCCGGCGCTTCGCGTCCTGCTCGGCCTCGGCCAGCACTGTCTGCAACCGCTGCGTGACGTAAATCCCCGGCCCGCCCGAGGACGTCTGGACCTTCGGCAGACGGTCCAGGGCTGACATCAGCCTCCGGTGCAACGGCTCCGGATCCACGCCTGCCTTCAGCAACACGTGGGGCGCCAGCCCGTTCTCCTGTTCGAGCAGCGCCACCAACAGATGCTCGTTGTCCACCTGCTGATGGGACAGCCGCGCCGCCAGGCTCTGGGCGCTTTGCAGCGCCTGCTGGGTCTTCTCAGTGAATCGGTTGGCGTCCATCTCAGTTCTCGCTCCTGTCCAAAACTATAGCACGGATACGCAAATCTATAGACGCAAAACTGAGTCTATTAGTATCAACCTTTTCCCCCCCACCCGCCTTCTCCCTCATGCCCTCACCTCCAGTCCGCCCCAACTCTGCACCCGGCCTCCTCGCAACTCAACCCGCCTTTCGATCCGGAGTTCTCCCCAACCCTCTCATTCATAATGCCTTACATCTAACATTAAGAATTGGTCAATCTTGTGAACGCCCTTCCGCACGCCGCCCGCGCTCCGAACGTGGGAAAATACCCTCTGTCTCACGCATGGCTGACAAGATTCAACTGACTCCCGAAGTCCTCACCCACATCGCCCAGGTCTTGAACCTCCCGGCCCGTGGCGTCATGGCCGTCATCGAACTGCTCGACGAAGGCGGCACCGTCCCCTTCATCGCCCGGTACCGCAAGGAGGTCACCGGCAACTTCGACGAGGTCCAGATCCGCGACATCGAGGAGAAGCTCGCCTACTTCCGCGACCTGCTCGCCCGGCGCGCCACCGTCCTGGCCTCCATTCAGGAACAGGGCAAGCTCACCCCGGAACTCCAGGCCCGCATCGAGGCCACGCTCGACCGCTCCGAGCTTGAGGACCTCTACCTGCCGTACAAGCCCAAACGCCGGACCAAGGCGACCATCGCCCGCGAGAAGGGCCTCGAACCGCTTGCGCTTTACCTGTGGGCGCAGACGCCCGGCGAGCAGTCCATCCCGAACTTCATTCCCGAGGGCATGGACCCCGAAGAGGCGCTCGAAGGCGCCCGCCACATCGTCGCCGAGATGATCTCCGAGGATGCCGGCATCCGCAAGGCCCTGCGCCAGCTCATGTACGACGAAGGCGTCGTGGTCTCCCGCAAGATGGCCGATGCCGTCGACGAGCAAGAAAAGTTCCGGATGTATTACGAGTACCGGGAGCCCGTCAGCAAGATCCCGTCGCACCGCATGCTGGCCATCCGGCGCGGCGAGTCAGAAAACGTGCTCTATTTCCTGATCGAACTCGAGCCCGCCCGCGCGATTACCGTGCTGCGCTCGGCAGTCCTTCGGGAAACGGGCGAGTGGACGCCGCACCTCGAAGCCGCCATCGACGATTGCTGGACTCGGCTTCTGAATTCATCGATTCAGACCGAGATCCGCCTTGAGCTGAAGAAGCGCTCCGACGCTGAAGCAATCGGCGTTTTCCGCGAGAATCTCCAGAACCTGCTGCTCGCGCCGCCGGCCGGAACCATCGGCGTTCTCGGCATCGATCCGGGCATTCGCACGGGCTGCAAGGTGGCCGTCGTCGACGAAACCGGCAAATTCCTCGCGAACGACGTCATCTATCCGTTCCCGCCGAAGAACGACCCCGCCGGCTCGGCGCGCATCCTGAAGGCGTTGATCGCCAAACACAACGTGCGCGCCATCGCCATTGGCAACGGCACGGCCTCGCGCGAGACCGACGCCTTCGTTCGCGACTTCCTGCACAACGAGAAGATTCCGAACATCTTCTCCGTCACCGTCAACGAGTCCGGCGCGTCGGTCTACTCAGCGTCCGACGTCGCGCGCCAGGAGTTTCCCGACCTCGACCTCACCGTGCGCGGCGCCATCTCGATCGCGCGGCGGTTGCAGGACCCGCTGAGCGAGCTCGTGAAGATCGACCCGAAATCGATCGGCGTCGGCCAGTACCAGCACGACGTCGATCAGCGCCAGTTGCAGCAATCGCTCGAAGCCGTCATCGAGAGCTGCGTGAACCGAGTCGGCGTCGATCTGAATACCGCGTCGTGGACGCTGCTGCGCTACGTCGCGGGCATCACGGAGCGCACGGCCCAAAACATCGTGACATTCCGCAACGAAAACGGGCCGTTCCGCTCGCGCGTGACGCTGAACGCCGTGCCGGGCATCGGTCCGAAGACGTTTGAACAGGCGGCGGGATTCCTTCGCATCCGCAACGGCGAGAATCCGCTGGACTCGACGGCGGTGCACCCGGAATCGTACGAAATCGTCGGCGGAATCTCGACGATGCTCGGCGTTTCTCTCGAACAGATCATCGGCGAGCCGCAGCTACTAGAGAAGATCGACCGTACGAAGCTCGACGCGGGCACGTACACGTTGAACGACATTCTCGAGGAATTGCGCAAGCCGGGCCGTGATCCGCGCGACAAATTCGTCGCGCCGGAGTTCAACGAGGCGGTGAAGGAGATCGTCGACGTGCAGCCGGGCATGGTGCTCGAGGGCGTCGTGACGAACGTGACGAAGTTCGGCGCGTTCGTCGACATCGGCGTGCATCAGGACGGGCTGGTGCACGTGTCGGAGCTATCGAACCGCTTCGTGAAGGACCCGTCGGACGTGGTGAAGGCCGGGCAGATCGTGAAGGTGAAAGTGATCACGGCCGACGCCAAGACGAAGCGTATCGCGTTGTCGATGAAGGCTTTAATGGGTCCGGTGCCGGGGCCGCGGCGCGCGCCCGAGAAGCCGAAGGCGGTGAGCCTGGACGACCAGATCGCCGCGCTCGGGTCAAAATGGAAAATTCGATAGAATGACCTTGAACTCCTATGCCTGAAAAACTCTCTGACATCGGATTAGCCGGGCTGGCCGTGATGGGCCAGAACCTCGCGCTGAACGTGGCCGACCACGGCTTCCAGATTTCGGTGTACAACCGCACGACCTCGACGATGGAGAAGTTCGTCGCCGAGAACCCGTCCACGCCGGGCGGCCTGGTGGGCTGCAAGACGATGGAAGAGTTCGTCGCATCGCTGGAGCGGCCGCGCCGGATCATCATTCTGGTGAAGGCCGGCAAGCCCACCGACGCGGTGATCGACCAGCTTGTGCCGCTGCTCGAAGAGGGCGACATCATCATCGACGGCGGTAACGCGAACTGGAACGACACGATTCGCCGGGAGCGCGAGCTGAAGGCGAAGGGTCTGCGGTTCATCGGCTCCGGCGTCTCCGGCGGCGAAGAGGGCGCGCGTTTCGGCCCCGCGCTGATGCCGGGCGGCGATCCGGAAGCCTACAAGTTCATCGAGCCGATCTGGAACGCGATTGCGGCGAAGGTGGATGCCGCGACGGGCAAGCCGCTGACGGGCGCGGCGCCGGGCAAGCCGATTCAGGGCGGCGTGCCGTGCGCGACCTACATTGGGCCGGACGGCGCGGGCCACTACGTGAAGATGGTCCACAACGGCATCGAGTATGGCGACATGCAGATGATCTGCGAGGCCTACGCGCTGATGTCGGGCGTGCTGGGCATGACGGCGCCGGAGTGCGGCAAGGTCTTCGCCGAGTGGAACAAGGGCCTGCTGGATTCGTTCCTGATCGAGATCACGGCCGACATTCTGCAACAGCTTGATCCGATGACGGGCAAGCCGATTGTCGATGTGATCCTGGACACGGCCGGGCAGAAGGGCACGGGCAAGTGGACGTCGGTGAGCGCGCTGGACATGGGCGTGCCGGCTCCGACGGTGGCCGAGGCCGTGTTCGCTCGGTGCCTGTCGGCGGTGAAGGAAGAGCGCGTGGCGGCGTCGAAGGTGCTGACGGGCCCGACGCCGGCGTTCAGCGGCGACAAGGCGGCGTTCATCCAGGCGATCCACGACGCGCTGTACTGCTCGAAGATCTGCAGCTACGCGCAGGGCTTCCAGCTTATCCGCGAGGCGCAGAAGGAGTACAACTGGACGCTGAAGTTCGGCGAGATCGCGATGATCTGGCGCGGCGGATGCATCATCCGCGCGCGGTTCCTGCAGAAGATCAAGGAGGCCTACGACTTGAACGCGTCGCTGGCGAACCTGCTGCTGGACCCGTACTTCAAGGGCGAGATCGACCGCTGCCAGGGGAACTGGCGGACGGTGGTGGCCGAGGCGGCGAAGAACGGCGTCTCCGCTCCGGCGTTCTTCAGCGCGCTGGCGTACTACGACGGCTACCGCGCCGAGCGCCTGCCGGCGAACCTGCTGCAAGGCCAGCGCGACTTCTTCGGCGCGCACACGTATGAGCGCACCGACCAACCGCGCGGCCAGTTCTATCACATCGACTGGCCGGAACCGGGGCGGCCGCAGATTCAGACGAAGTAGTGAAAGCACGCATAACTGCATGGACCCGCCGAATCCGGCGGGTCCTTTGCTTTTTCCGCCAAGCGGGCGCCGCGGGATTGTACACTGACAGACGATTCGCCCGCTTGGCGCGGGTGCGGCTGGCAGGAGGAGAGGTATGGCGAAATTTGAAGTGACGAAGACGGTGGAGGCGCGGAAGCTGCATCCGAAGAGCGGGATTCCGTTGAGCGAGCCGGCGGAGGTGCTGCCGTTCGGGGCGATTCTCGAGAACATGCGCGAGGAGCGCGAACTGTACAAGTTCAGCTACCTGGGCAAGCCCTATCAGTGCGAGCAGAAGATTCTGAAGCCGGCGATCCGGCCTCTGGGCGGGGCGGTCTCCGTGACGATGTCCGTCGAGGATGAACCGGTCCCGGCGGCGGCGCCGGTCCAGATCAAGTGGGAGACGCTGCGGACGTCGAACGGCTCGCTGCTGCGGGCAAAGGTGCCGGGGGGGTGGCTGCTGACGGGCGCGAGTGCGGGAGGACCCTTGACCTTCTATCCCGACGCGAAGCACGAGTGGGACGGCAAGTCCTTGGAATAGCTGGGGATCTCTGCCGGAAGGAAAAGATTTTGCGGCCGGACTCGCGCTTGGGGAGCGGCGAGCGGGCCCGGCCGCAGGGAGATCGACCCGGGTTAGTGGCTCAGGGTTCGCACTACTTCCGGGACAGGGAGATTGGCGGAGGCCGCGATGCCGATCAGCACCGACAGTCCACAGAACCAAATCAAGGCTTCGACTAGCGTCATCGATTTGGCTAGCATCTCCATCCCTCCTCACTCACTAATGCGTATTTCTGAAACGAATCAGGTCAAAATCTCTCCCCTGCGGGGCAGTAATTCTCTAGCCCCGCGAGGCGATGGGCGGGAACCGGGCGGGGGGCGCATTCTGAGGTTGCTGGGCGGCAAACACTAGCCGGCCCGCAAAGGAGATCTGGAATGAAGAAGTTGTTGACGGGGATGATTGCTCTTTCGATGGGCACGATGATGTTTGCCGGACCGCAGGAGCCGGCACAGAAGCCGGCGGAGCCGAGCTCGCAGACCCAAACGGCCAAGAAACACAAGAAGGAAAAGCCCCACAAGGAGAAGACGGAGAAGACCTCTACTCCGGAGAAGAAGAAGTAAGGGCGGGGATGACTTACGGCCGCGCCGGCCACCCGTCCAGAGTCACTGGACAGGGGGCGGGGCGCGGCCGTGCTGTTTTTTCTGACAGGGAAGGCTGCCAGCGTGACCAACGGAGCGACGACATACACTGATGCATGGGGGCAGTCGGGGTCGTCCCGTCTGCTGATGGCTCAGCCGATGTCGAGACAAAACGTTCTGCGGGGCATGGTCCTCGGTTTCACGCTAGTCGTGCTGCTGGTGCTGCTGGCGGCTTATGTCGGATACGAGGGTTCTCAGTCGATTCAGACGAATGCCCAGATGCTGGTCAGGGAGCACCTGGTGCATACGGGCCGGGGCGCGTTGCTGGATGCCGAGATCGAAAGCCAGTCGCGGGAGCTGCTGCAACGGCTGACGTGGATATTAGGGGCATGCCTGCTGCTGGCGGTAGGCGGATCGGGGCTGACGATCTGGACGACAATCCGAGCGTTCCGGCGGCTGGAGTGGCAGGCGGAAGAGTTGGGGCGGGTGTCCTGGCACCTGGTGGACAGCAATGAGCAGATCGCGCGGCGGTTTTCGCACGAGATGCACGACGAACTGGGGCAGGCGCTGACGGGGATGAAGGGGATCGTCCGGCGGATGAACGGCGCGGATCTCGAGCCGTCCAGGGAAGAACTGCTGGCGCTGCTGGACGAAGTGATCTCCGGCGTGCGCGAACTGTCGCAACTTCTGCGCCCGGTGATCCTGGACGATTTCGGGCTGGACGCAAGTCTGCGCTGGCTGACGGAGCGGTTCTCTCAGCGGACACAGATCGAGGTCATCTACGAATCGAATTTCAACGGGCGTCTGGCGGACCAGATCGAGACGCAGATGTTCCGCATCACGCAGGAAGCGTTGACGAACGTGGCCCGGCACTCGCGGGCGACGAAGGCATGGGTCAGGCTGCACGTGAACGGCACCCGCATCCGGCTGGCCGTGGAGGACAACGGGAGGGGGCTGGTGCAGGACGGGAAGAAGGCCGGACCGAGCCTTGGCATGGTGGGGATGCGGGCGCGCGTGCGGCAGATCGACGGGGAGTTCAAGCTGGAGAACAGGCACGAGGGCGGCCTTCGGATCCTGGCGGAGGCGCCGGTCCTGGGCCGTGGAGAGAATGACCAGGCACAAGACGCGAATCCTGCTGGCTGACGACCACACGCTGGTACGGAAGGGGCTGGCGCTGATCGTCGAGCGAGAACCCGACCTGGAAGTGGTCGGCGAGGCCAGCAATGGCCAGGAAGCCTTGGAGATGGCCGAGAAGCTACGGCCGGATGTCGTGGTGATCGACGTATCGATGCCGGAGCTGAACGGCATCGAAGGGACGCGGCGGATCCTGGGGCGGCACCCGAGGACGCGCGTGCTGGCGGTGAGCATGCATCGCGACGCGGTATATGTCCGCGAGATCTTGAAGGCGGGCGCGCGGGGGTATGTCCTGAAGGATGCCGCCGATGAGGATTTCCTGACGGCGCTGCGCGCGGTCGCTCGTAATGAGGCGTACCTGAGCCCGAAGATCGCCGATGCCGTGCTGGCGGACTACCGCAAAAGCGTGAGCGATCCGATCGATCTGCTGACCAGCCGCGAGCGCGAAGTGCTGCAATTGATCGCCGAGGGGCAGACGAACAAGGAGATCGCGAATACGCTCTCGTTAAGCGTGTACACGGTGGAAGCGCACCGCGGCAAGATCATGGAAAAGCTGAACCTGCACAATACAGGGGACCTGGTGCGGTTCGCGTTGCGGAACGGGCTGATCACTTAGCGATCAGCTCCCAGCTTCAGCTCGAGAGGCCCAGTTGAAGCGCCAGGCAGACGACGAGGATGACGGCCAGGGTCCACACGGTGGATTCCATCCAGGCGAGAGCCTTGGCGGCGAGTGTATCCTGTTTCGTGCCGGTCATGGCGTTTAGAAGATCTGCCTGAGAGTGCTGAACACGGTCAGATGGGGGAACATCCCCGCGTGGATGGCTGCATAGACGGCCAAGCCGATGGCCAGGCCCCACAGCAGATCCTCAAAGACGGCGACGGGTTTGAGTCTCATGGCTGTCTGATTCCTCACGATGTAGTGCGGAAATCAGCAGCGAAATAGGTCAGGCATCTTTCTGGTAGGCGCGACGGAGCCAGCGGAGCACGGTCGCGTCGATCTCCTTGGGCGAGGAGAGCGGAATGCGGTGCGTGATGCGGTCCTTCTTCGCGAAGCCGCCAGTGTCGATGAGCGGGGCTTCGGCGGGCGTGTCGCCCAGGGCGAGACCGAGGTCAATGCGCGTGCGCGTGGTGGGCTTGATCTGCGCGAAAACGTGATTTCGGTAAAGCGGGACGATGGTTTTGCAGGGGCAGGCGCGGACTTCCGGACCGAGAGCGTAAGCGGCGTCCATCAGCGCGTTGTAGACGGGCAGGAGCGCAGCCTTGGGGCCGGCGAACATTGCGTCGACGTAGCCTTCGGCGGAGCGCAGATAGGCCTCCGGGGAGTCCTCTTCAGCGCCGCTGCCGAGGGAGCGTTCGGCGATCCACCAAGCAGAGTTCGTTCCGAGTCCGTGCTTTTCCTTGAGCCAGGCGCGGCGGAGATTTTCGTCAGCGGGGCATTCGCGATTGACGAGTGCGAGCCAATCTTCGAGGGAACGGCCGGTTTTGGCGGGCAGGGTTTCAATCCACTGGGCAACCATGGCGACGCCGGGGTGGATGCCGAAGGGGAACTGCTTACGCATGGAGCTAGTCGAGCCGGGCGGCGAAGTCGCGGGCGATGGCATCGGCCTGGTCCTGGGGCAGGCCGCGGATGCCGGCCAGCCAGGAGCCCTTGGCAAAAAGGAACGTTTCAGTGCCCGCATCCTTGCCGAAGTAGCCTCCGAAGTGAGCTATGAACTTCGGGGATTCCAGCTTGTTCTTGTAGTCGAACAGAAGGATGGCGGCGTCGTTGGGCGCGGCGGTGAGGACGAGAAACAGTTCGTACTTTGTGGGACCTTTGCGGTATCGGGCCAGATTGCCGCCGGGCAGAAAGTCCTTGCCGAGGATTTGGGAGTCCACGACGGTGACGGAATCGCGGCCGGCGGGCGGGAAGCGGCGGGTTTCGTCGGCGGGCTTGGGGGCGGACGGGCGCTTCTGGGCTGGCGGTTCCGAGGTTTCGACGGACTTCTGCGGCGTGGACGAACAGGCGGCGAGGGCTAACGCGGCCAGAACAGGGGACAAAGCGGTGCGCACGGCCTTGAGGATATCACTCGGAGGGGGTCTATTGGGGAGGCGGGATTGAGGGGGGTGGAGGGGGTGGGACGGCCCAGTCTCACCCCCCGAAAAGTCGACGAATCCGGACTAAGTGGTGGAGATCATCGCGGCGGTGAAGCCCGCGAGCGCCACGAGACAAATCCAGATCGAAACTTCCAACATCTTCATGCCCTTCTCGTTCATGTGCATTCCTCCTCTGCTAGTCCTGATCGGGTATCCTGCGTTGGAACGCCCGTGTCTGTCCCGATCATACTTGCTAAAGCGCAAAACAGAACGCAATTTGGGCCTAACATGTTGAAAACAGGAGGTTAGGTCTAGTAGTACTGCCCGTAATCGTGGTTTGCCACAGTACCTTACCGCTGGAACTAGGGCGGGGCAAAAATCCATCAAACACAGTACGGTACCCGGTGAAGAAACGGTCGAGTAGAGAGCCGCAAATGGCACGTCTCCAAGCGGTTGCCGGGACGGGTAGCGAGCCGCTTTTCGCCGTCGGGAGCAGCGGCTTGAGTTACAGTACCCTCGAATGAGGGGCTCGCGCGGACTCGGTACTTCCCGACACCCCTTCGCCGCCTTTTTGCGAGAACGAACTCGGGGATTGAGGCTGAAAGGTTCCGCCGAAGCAGGGAGTACCCCCAGAGGGGGCAGCTAGGATGACAATATGGTTGAACTGAGATGAAAATCTGGCCCGGAGATCCGTACCCGCTTGGGGCGACTTGGGATGGGGATGGGGTAAACTTCGCGTTGTTTTCGGAGCACGCCACAGCGGTGGAGCTGTGCCTGTTCGACAGCGAAACGGGCAACGAAGAGGTAGAGCGAATCCGGCTCATCGAGCAGTCGGACTTGGTTTGGCACGTCTACCTGCCGGGCCTTCAGCCGGGACGAAGATATGGGTTCAGGGTCCACGGGCCGTACGAGCCCCATGGCGGAATGCGCTTCAACCCTAACAAGCTCCTCCTGGACCCCTATGCTAAGGCGCTGGACCGGCGGCTGGAATGGAACAATGCATTGTTCGGGTACGTGGTTGGCGCGGCGGATGCCGACCTGATGCCCGACAAGCAGGACAGTGCTCCTTACGTGCCCAAGAGCGTTGTCGTGGACCCCAGTTTCCAATGGGACGGCGACAAGCAGCTCAAGGTCCCCTGGCACCGCACGGTGATCTACGAGGCGCACGTCAAGGGCATGACGATGACGCACCCCGGTGTTCCGGAGCATCTGCGTGGCACGTATGCCGGGCTGGCATCGCCGGCGATCATTGAGCATTTGCGGAGTCTGGGCGTGACGACCATCGAACTGATGCCGGTGCACCAGTGCGTGGACGACCAGCACTTGGTAAAGCACGGCCTGACGAACTACTGGGGCTACAACTCGATTGGCTACTTCGCGCCGGACGTCCGGTTCGCCAGCGCGGATCCGTGCGGCGGGCAGGTGCGAGAGTTCAAGTCGATGGTGAAGGCGTTCCACGGCGCAGGCATCGAAGTGATTCTCGACGTGGTGTACAACCACACGGGCGAGGGCAACCAGTTGGGCCCCACGCTGTGCTTCCGCGGCATCGACAACAGCAGCTACTACCGTCTGCTGGGAGGCGACCGGCGGTTCTACATGGACTACACCGGCTGCGGCAATACGCTGAACATGATGCATCCGCGCACGCTGCAGCTCATCATGGACAGCCTCCGGTATTGGGTGCTGGAGATGCACGTCGACGGCTTTCGCTTCGACCTCGCCTCCGCGCTGGCCCGCGAACTGCACGAAGTAGACCGCCTGGGCGCATTCTTCGATATCATCCACCAGGACCCGGTAATCAGTCAGGTAAAGCTGATCGCCGAGCCGTGGGACATCGGTGAGGGCGGCTACCAGGTGGGCAATTTCCCGCCAGGCTGGGCCGAATGGAACGGCCGCTATCGCGACACGGTCCGCGACTACTGGCGCGGGGTGCATCAGACGTTGGGCGACTTTGCGTTCCGCTTCACGGGCAGCCCCGACCTCTATCAGGCGGGCGGCCGGCGCCCGAGCGCGAGCATCAATTTCGTCACCGCCCATGACGGATTCACTCTGCGGGACCTGGTTTCGTACAACCACAAGCACAACGCCGCGAATGGCGAGGACAACCGCGACGGCGAGAGCCACAACCGATCGTGGAACTGCGGCCACGAGGGCCTGACGGACAACAAAGAGGTGTTGGGCCTGCGCGGGCGGCAGCAGCGGAACTTCCTGACTACGCTGCTCCTCTCGCAGGGTGTGCCGATGCTGCTGGCCGGAGACGAGATGGGGCGCACGCAGCGCGGCAACAACAACGCCTACTGCCAGGACAACGAAATCTCATGGATCGACTGGGCCAAGGCAGACCCGGACCTGCTGGAGTTCACGCGCTGGCTGATCCGATTCCGCACGGACCATCCCGTTTTCCGGCGCCGCCGCTGGTTTCAGGGCCGCGCGATTCACGGCGAAGGCATCGTGGACATCGGCTGGTTCACGCCCGAAGGGCACGAGATGTCGGAAGCGGACTGGGCCAAGGGCTACGCCAAGTCGCTGGGCGTCTTCCTGAACGGCGACGCGATTCCGCCCCCCGGTCGCATGGGAGAGCGGCTGCGCGACGACAGCTTCGTGGTCCTGTTCAACGCGCACTATGGGCCGCTGCCTTACCTGCTGCCAACGAAGTGGGGCCGGCGCTGGGTGAAGGAGTTGGATACGGCCGAACGACACGACTTGGGGCAGATCTTCGGCGGCATGAAGCCGGTGCACGTGGCGGCGCGCTCAGTGGTAGTGCTGCGAAAATCGTCGTGACTTACCGGGCTCCGAAGATGCCGCGATCGGCCGAGTAACGGCCGGGCCCGAGGGCGAGCAACACGAGCGCGATCGCGAAGAACACAGTGGCCAGTTCGTAAGAAGGGCCGCCGGTCATGGAAACGAAGGGGTGGCCAAGCTTGATGGCGTGCGTGTAAACCGCGACCGCCATTGTCGAGAGGATCCCGAGCGACGCCAGCGGCGTAAGCAATCCGAGGATCCACGCGAGCCCGCCGCCGAATTCAGAGAGCGCGGCCAGCGCCTGGAAGATGCCGGGCGCAAAGCCGTCCGGCCCCATCCAGCCGAACGGATTCTGGATCTTCGACCAGCCGTGCATCATGAAGGCCGCGCCGACGGACAGGCGGATCAGAAGCAGGGCTAGGCTCGCGAACGCTGAATGATCTGGAACGGCGAAGTGTTTGGCGATTCTCATGGGCTCCTCTATTTGGATGAATTTCATCGGAGTTTTGGACGTTGGATAATCTTCGAGTGACACATCGAAACGGAATTTTGCTGACGCGCCGCGCGGCGCTGGGCCTGCCTCTGATGGCCGCCACGGCGACGGCGGCGCCCGGCCGTCGCTGGCGAGCTGAAGAGATCCGGCGAATCGACGCGCCCGAAGCCGCGCAGGCCGTGGCCGTGGACGCCGCCCACCTGTACGGCATCGGCAACCACTCCATCGCGAAGTACAACAAGCGCACGGGGGAGCGCGTCGCGGCCTGGGAATGCGAGCGCGGCCGGCCGTTGATCCATCTCAACAGCGGCATCGTGCGCAAGGGCGTCCTTTACTCCGCGCACTCCAACTATCCCGGCGTGCCGATGGTCAGCTCCATCGAGATGTGGGACGTGAAGTCCATGCGCCATTCGGGCAGTCATAGTTTCGGCATCTCCGCCGGTTCGGCCACGTGGATCGATTTCCATGCCGGCTATCGCTACGTCACCTTCGCGCATTACGGGAACCGCGCGGCCGAGCCCGGCCGCGATCCGCGCTGGACCACACTGGTCCAGTTCGACCTCCAGTGGCGGCGGCTCCAGGCCTGGGTCTACCCCGACGACGTGATGGCAAAGCAGGGCCAATACTCGATCTCCGGCGGCGTCTTCACCCCCGACGGCGTAATGTTCTGTACGGGCCACGACCATCCCGAAATCTACGCGCTGCGCTTCCCCGAGGGCGGCTCGACGCTGGCGCTGGAGGACACGTTCGCCGCGCCGCTCAAGGGCCAGGGCATCGCGTGGGATGCATCGAGCCCTGGCACCTTGTACGGCATCGATCGCCCGGCACGCCAGATCGTCGAAATCCGGGTTCGTCCGGCTTAGCTCTGAACCGCCTCAGCGCCCTGTCCGGCACATTCCTCGGCAGCCTTGGGGTCCATCCACATCAGCTCCCAGACGTGGCCATCCAGGTCCTGGAAGCTGTGCCAGTACATGAAACCGTAGTCCTTGGGCTCGGGGTAGGGCTTGCCGCCCGCGGTCCAGGCCTTCCCGATCAACTCCTCCACCTCGGCGCGGCTGCCGACGGTGAGGCAGATGAGCACTTCATTGCTCTGCTTCGTGTCGCAGATGCCGCCGGGCGAGAATGTCTTGAACTTCTCCTCGGTCAGCAGCATGGCGTGAATGTCCGAGGAGATTTCCATGCACGCGGCAGTTTCGTCCGTGTGCCTTTCCTCGAACTTGAAGCCCAGCGCCTTGAAGAACTGCATGGACCGGTTGAGATCCTTCACCGGCAAATTGACGTAGATCTTCGTGGACATGGTCCTCCCCGATGCGAACTGCTGATTGGTCCATGAGCCACTGCCGGTTAGCCGCCGGCAATGGCTCCGATGATGAGGAGCGGTTCCTTGCCTGAAGCGACTTCCGCGGGTAATGGTGAGTCCGGCGAGTCGTGCGATAGATCCTCTTCGCAGGCGAAGAAGCGGAGGAACGGCCGCCGCTCGAATGTGTCGTGATCGCGGATTGTGCCGCACAGCACGGGATAGCGGGCTTCGAGCGCGTCGAGGACCGATCGGAGAGTGACCGGCCCCTCGACGTCAATCGTCACTTCGCTGCCGACCTTCGCCAGCGTGCGCAGATGCTGCGGCAGCATGACTCGGATCATGGCAGAGTCTGCACTTCCACCGACAGCACGGCAGGCAGATCACGCACGATCGGCGCCCAGGTGTCGCCCGAGTTCGCCGAACAGTAGACCTGGCCGCCCGTGGTGCCGAAGTAGACGCCGCACGAGTCGAGCGAATCAACGGCCATCGCATCCCGCAGCACGTTGACGTAGCAGTCGCTCTGAGGAAGCCCCTTCGTGAGCGGTTCCCACTCGTTGCCGCCGGTGCGGCTGCGCCAAACTTGCAGCTTGCCGTCGATGGGGAAGTGCTCCGAGTCGCTCTTGATCGGGACGACGTAGATGGTTTCGGGCTCGTGCGCATGGACGTCGATCACGAAGCCGAAGTCGGTCGGCAGGTTGCCGCTGACTTCATGCCAGTTCTCGCCGGCATCGTCTGTCCGCATCACGTCCCAGTGCTTTTGCATGAAGAGCGTGTCGGGCTTTGACTTGTGCATCGCGATGCGGTGCACGCAGTGTCCGACCTCGGCATCCGGATCGGGGATGTACTGCGACTTCAGGCCGCGGTTAATGGGCTTCCACGTCCTGCCTTCGTCGTCGCTGCGAAATGCGCCGGCAGCGGAGATCGCGATGAAGATACGCCCCCTGGAATCGAGCAGGATGGTGTGCAGGCCGAGTCCGCCGGCGCCTGGGGACCACTGCATGCCGGTGCCGTGGCCGCGCAGCCCGGAGAGTTCGTGCCAGGACTGTCCGCCGTTCGTGGTCCGGAACATGGCCGCGTCCTCCACGCCGGCAAAGGCCGTATCCGGATCAGTCAGCGACGGCTCCAAGTGCCATACGCGCTTGAACTCCCACGGGTGCGGCTTGCCGTCGTAGAACTGGTGGGTCGTCAACGGCGCTCCGGTCTCCGTCGAAGTGTCGTACGCGAACTTGTTGCTGATGCCGGCCGGCGGACCTGCCGGGTCGGGCATCTTTTCGCCGCCGGGCGTGCTCCAGGTCTTGCCGCCATCGTCGGACCTCTGGATCATCTGTCCGAACCAACTGCTGGTCTGCGACGCGTAGATCCGGTTCGGATCAACGAGCGAACCTTTCATGTGATAGATCTCCCAGCCTGCAAAATGCGGGCCGCTGACATCCCACTTCTCGCGCTTGCCGTCAGATTCCAAGACGAACGCGCCTTTTCGCGTCCCCACAAGAACTCTTACTCTGCTCATGCATCCTCTCCTTTCCTCTCTGCGTACTTCATGATTTCCTCGAATTTCTCTACGACTGCTCAGCGCCGGAATGGAAGCAGTTCGCGCAACCGCCGTTCCCGCAAGAAAAGGCCACCCCAGGCGAACAGGCCGACGTACACGGGAAACAGGACGTGCGTGAAGAGCGGGTTTCCGACGCGAACGTGAGTCGCCACGGCCCCGCCAAGATAGCCGGTCAGCAGGACCGCGCCCAGCACGGAGGTGGAGGGGTTTACGTAGATCGCCACGCAGACGAGCAGCAACACGCCGATGGCCACCTCCAGCCCGCTGGGGTAGCCAAGCTGCGCCATGGTCTCCAGGACCGGCGCCGGGCGCACCAGTTTCATCACTCCGTCCATGGTCAGAAACAGCACGCACAAGGCGCTCAACACAATTCCCGTCCGGCTCCGCGTGACGGGAGCCCGGACCGCTTCAGCGGCAATCTGCATCACTTCCCCTCCAGCCTCGTTCTTCCAGTTGGTCGTTTACGGGCGCTCGTCTTGAACTTCGGAATCAGCGGTGTCGAGTCGTGTTCCTTCCAGCGCCGGTACACCTCGGCGAGGAACTGCTCGCGGTTCGATTCCATGGATTCGACGAACGGATTCGGCGCCGACGTGCGCTCATGGTGAGCGGCCCAGATCAGCAATTCCATCAGCACCGGCGCCAACGCAATTCCCTTCTCCGTCAGCCTGTAGTTCACCCTGCGGCGGTCCGCTGCCTCGGCTTCGACCTCGATGATTCCGGAGGCCTTTAACCTGCGCAAACGGTCCGTCAGGATGTTGCTCGCGATTCCCTCGCCCGCGTGCATGAACTCTTTGAACGTCCGGTAGCCGCGCACCATCAGATCACGGACAATCAGCAGCGACCACTGGTCGCCGACCACCTCGAGCGAAATGCTCACCGGACATCCGGAACGCCGCCGGGGCATCGGCTTTGGAGCCACTGCGAGAACACTACCAGGGTTACTTGCAAAAGACAAGCAACATTTCCTGGCAACATTTCCGGGCGGCTCCGGCACAGACTGGCTCCCGGATGCGTTAACCTCCCTACTTTCAACACGGCACTGCGCCGTTCCCTTCCGGATCGAACGAGACGCTCCGGAATCGACAGCCCGCGATGGCGATTTACATCTCTTTCTTCGGATCGAGCGATGGCGGCGCCGGAGCGCCTCAAACGGACGTCCCGAACATCGCCCCTACCCCGGTCGTGACGGCCATGGCCAGGGCGCCCCAGAAGAGCACGCGAAATGCGCCGACCAGGACTTTCGCACCGCCTGTATGGGCGGCCAGGGCGCCAAGCACTGCCAGGAACAGGAGAGAAGTGGCCGAGACCAGCGGGATCACCAAAGAACGCGACGCCAGGGCCGCCATCAGCAGAGGCATCGCCGCGCCGCCCGCGAAGCTGGCCGCGGAGGCAATGGCCGCCTGGAACGGGCGCGCACTGAAGGTCTCCGTAATCCCCAATTCGTCTCTTGCATGGGCGCCAAGAGCATCGTGCGCCATCAGTTGAACGGCCACCTGCTCCGCCAGTGTCGGATCAAGACCGCGGGCGACGTAGATCGAGGCGAGTTCCCGACGCTCCGCTTCGGGATCTGTCTTCAGCTCGGTGCGCTCGCGTGTGAGTTCGGCATTTTCTGTGTCCGCTTGAGAATAGACTGAGACGTACTCGCCCGCGGCCATCGACATCGCTCCCGCCACGAGTCCGGCCATCCCCGCCAGCAGCACGCTCTCACGGCTGGAGTTTGCCGCCGCCACACCAAGCACCAGGCTGGATGTCGAAAGAATGCCGTCGTTTGCGCCAAGCACCGCCGCGCGCAACCACCCGATCCGCCCGGTGACGTGGTGTTCGATGTGACGTCTGGCCATGTCGCCGCCTCCTCCCCGCGGGGAATCACCAGCGTACAATGGTCCAGTATCTTTGGTCTTTACACACCGGTCCGGCGTTTGCATAATCGAGGGGTTGCTTACACCGCCATGCCCTCGCAGCCTTCCATTCAAAAGCAAACCGCCGAAGTGCTGGCGTGGCTGAAGAGCCAGGGCTCCCAGCACAACATCGATGGCATGGCACGCTATGCCATCAAGTCGGAGAAGGTCTTCGGAGTCTCCGTCAGCGCGTTGCAGCAGTACTCGAAGCAGATCGGGCGCAGCCATGCGCTCGCCCTCGAACTGTGGAAGACGGGCTGGTACGAAGCGCGCATGCTGACCGGCTTCGTCGACGAGCCCGAGCGCGTCACGCCCGCGCAGATGGACCGCTGGTCCCGCGACTTCGACAATTGGGCCATCTGCGATCACCTCTGCTTCCACCTCTTCGACCGCACACCGCACGCCTGGGCGAAGGTCGAACAGTGGAGCCAGAGCGACAAGGAGTTCGTCAAACGCGCCGGCTTCGCGCTGCTCGCCAGCCTGGCAGGACACGACAAGCGTGCCGGCGACCACCCGTTTCTCGACCGTCTGCCCCTGATCGAACAGGGCGCAGGCGACGGCCGCAACTTCGTCAAAAAGGCCGTGAGCTGGGCGCTGCGGCGCATCGGCGGACGCAGTGCCGCCCTGCACACTGCATCCATTGCGCTCGCCCAGCGCCTTGCCAAGTCCTCCAACGCGGCCGAGCGTTGGGTGGGAAAAGACACTTTGCGCGACATCACCCGCCCCTTGGTGGCGGCGCGATTCACGAAAGGGGAGCAGAAGCGATGACGCAATCGAACCAACCCCGCCGCACGGGCCGCAGCCTGGTTGCCTGGATTGCCGGCGCCGCGACCGGCATCTTGCTTTCGATCGGCACCGACATGGTGATGCACTCGACGGGCATCTTCCCTCCATTTGGCCAGCCGATGTCCGATTCGCTGTTCGTGCTGGCCACAGCGTACCGAACCGCGTACGGCGTTTTAGGCAGCTACATCGTGGCGCGCCTCGCGCCTTACAGGCCGATGTGGCATGCGATGGTATTGGGTGTCGTTGGCGTTATCGTCAGCGCCATTGGTGCGGCCGTCACCTGGAACAAAGGGCCGGAATTCGGCCCGCACTGGTATCCGATTTCGCTCGTCGTGCTCGCATTGCCGCAAAGCTGGCTGGGCGCTCGCCTGCGCGAAATACAACTCAATCCCTGAGAGACGACATGGTCCTGACCAAAGACGAACTCATCAAGGCGCTGCACAACGAAGTGCGCGTGCTGCTCCACTTGGTATCAAAAGTCGAACCGGCGATGCTCGACTATCGCCCCACGCCGAAGCAGCGCAGCCTGATCGAGCTTCTGCAATACCTGACCATCATTCCGCCCATCCACTTGCGCGGCGCGTTGGCGGAGCGTTGGGACATGGATCTCTGGCGAAACGCCTGGAACAGCGGCGAGGCTGAGGCGAAACAGCGCGGCCTCGAAGACGTGAAGGCGGCCGTCGCTGCGCACACCGGGCTCATCACCGATTCGCTCGGCGCCCGGACGGACGAAGACTTCCGCGAACTGCACGAGATGTTTGGAGTCCGGCAATCGCGCGGAGCCTGGCTCACCAGCCTCGTGCTGTGCCACTACGCGTCCTATCGCATGCAGTTGTTTCTTTATCTGAAGAGTTGCGGCCGTGAGGAGTTGAACACGCTGAACCTCTGGGTAGGAATGGACGCGCCATCCCGATGATCTTCTCTGACCTGGCTCTCTCCCGGCGACTGGAACGGGCCGAAGGCGATGCGTGCCTGAAATTCGCTCAGGCACGACGCCGTGTCGTGCCGTCCTGCTCCTCTGAATGGATGGAATGCGGCGGAGGCTTCGCGGTCTTCGACGGCGTCGATTCGCCTATCACACAGTGCTTCGCTCTCGGAATGACCGAGCCGCTAACGTCCGGCGTCCTCGACACCGTCGAACCATTCTTCTTCGCACGAGGCGCAGCGGCGATGCTCGAGGTCAGTCCGCTGGCCGGCGTTGAGGCGCTCGACCTGCTCTGCTCGCGCGGCTACCGGCCCATGGAGATCTCCAGCGTTATGTACCGCCGCGTCGAAACGCCTGCTGCCATTGACCGGGACGACATCCGGGTGCGCATCACCGGCCCTGAAGATTCAAAGATCTGGAGCGACGTCAGCGCCCGAGGCTGGGCGCACGAGATCCCCGACATGATTGGCTTCCTCAACGAAATGGGCCGGATCCTGTCCGCGCGGGAAAACGGTCCCTGCTTTCTCGCTGAGATCGACGGCCAGCCCGGCGCGGCCGGAGTGCTCTGCATCCACGAGGGCGTCGCGCTCTTCGGCGGTGCGGCGACCGTTCCTGAATTGCGCCGCCGCGGCCTCCAGGCCGCTCTCTTCGACGCGCGCATGCGCTACGCCTCTGAGACCGGCTGCGACCTCGCCATGGTCGTCACCCAGCCCGGCAGCAACTCCCAGCGCAACGCCGAGCGCAAAGGTTTCCGCATCGCCTACACTCGAGCCAAGTGGCGGCTTGCGCCGCCCGCATGAGGTTCCGATGAGAATCGACAAATGGCTGTGGGCCGCGCGTTTCTTCAAGACGCGGGCTTTAGCCTCGCACGCTTGTGACCTGGGCCGCATTGAATCGAACGGAATTGCCGCGAAGCCCGCCCGCGAGGTGCGCGTCGGCGACAATCTCAAGATCCGCAATGACAGCGGCGACTACCTGGTCGAGGTTCTCCAACTCATCGAGATGCGCGGGCCCGCCGCGGTTGCGCAGACCATGTACCACGAGTCCGACGAGAGCCGTGAACTCCGCGCCAAGGCCGCCGAGGAGCGCAAAGCCATGCCGCACTTCGAGGCTTTCGGCGACAGCCGCCCCACCAAACGCAATCGCCGCGAAATCGACCGTCTGCGCGGCCGCTATTAACGTACTTCGATGGCGCGGCGTGTGTTCAAGCCGAGATGCGCGCCGATCACGCCGAGCGGCAATCCAAGCAGCGGCACCACCAGCAGACCCCAGATCGCACTGATCAGATTGACGCCGATCCCATACCCTACTTCGCCATCCCCCAGAGTCCGCCCGTCAATGGCGTAGCGGTTCATCGCCTCCGGCAGGGTTACGGCATAGATCAGCAAAGTCCCCACAAACGCCGCCAACACAGCGGCCTGCAAGCCAGCGCTGAATGAATGGCACGCCCGCGCGGATATCAACGCCACCGTGAAACACACCATCATGGAGCCGAGGAACTGCCATCCCATCGGACCACCGTTCGTGTGGATGCTCACGCGCGACACCACAACAAATCCCAGGGCAAGCACCACCGCGGCGCCCAAACCAAGGCCGCACGCGAGTCCGCAGTCTGCCATTCGCGGCGGCAGAAGCAACGTCAACAACAGACACCCGGCCAGGAGCACGGCGAGTAGCAACACGTCCGCCGTCGTCAGATGCTCTGCCGCGGCGGGGTTCATCCTTAGGAAGTCCGCGGTGCTCGCAATCGACGCACCCACTCCGAGCAGCCCTGCGGCGATTTGCGGCCGGCGAATCTTCTGGGCCGGAACGACCACCCACCGCGCGCGCCACAAGATCCGTGCCGCGATCACCCACAACATCGCCAGCACAGCCATGGAGATCGCAGGAACAAGGTGCTGTGAAGGACTCTCTTGCGGTCCGCTGAACATGAACGCCGCGAGCCAGAAGAGGAAGAATGGCGCCACTACCGTCGCCATCACAATGGACTCGTATCTGGGAGCCGTCTTCATGCGCCCTCCGTTCGCAGCCGCGTTGTCGCCGTCGACGGAAGCAACTCGCACTCCGGCCTAGCGACCAGTCTCACCTTCGCACACCAACCGGTTCAGCGCCACGAACGCCTTCTCCACCTGCGCCGGTATCTCGTGGCCCTGCCGTGCCCAGCCTTCGATGCACGAATCGAGAATCGCCACAGTCAACGCCGCCAGCATCCTGGGAGCCGTCTCCTCGCGCGACCGTGTGCGGCACCGCACGGCGAAGGCCTCCGCGACGCGGTCCTGCACTTCGGCCCATCGCGCCATTTGCGCACTGCGGGCGCTGGCGTCCTTCTCCGCCAGCCGGATCACCTTCAGCGTCTTGGACTGGCTCACGACGTAATCTCCGACCGAAAGCACTGTCCGCCGCACGGTCTCCATGTGCGTGCAACTTCGCGGGCATGCGGCGACGGCCTCGGCCAGCATCTGCCCGAAGCTCACCACCATTTGCCCCATCAGGTCGTCCTTCGACGCGTAGTAGCGGAAGAATGTCCGGCGCGAAACACCGGCGGATTCCGCGATCTCGTCGATCGCCGTCCGGTCGTAGCCATTCTCATAGAAGAGGTCGATGGCCGCGTCCCAGATGGCGCCCCGCACCAACTGCTGCTTTCGCGCCTGGAGATTGACCGTACCGGCCGCTGATTGTCCCACGGTTCAAGTGTACACCCGACATGACCTATCGTGCCTTAGTTGTCACTACGCGTTGACATTGGCACACTGTGCCATTATACTGCCAGCATGAAGCGTTTGCTGTTCCCCGTCATTCTTCTGGTCACGGCCGCCGCCGTGGTCTTCGCCGCTCCGGCCATCGCCGGCAACTGGAAAGTCCACTTCAGCATCTCCGGCTACGACGGGGATCTCGAATGCGCCTTCACTCAGGCGGGCGACGGCCTCTCCGGCACCTGCAAGGGTGAGAAGGGCCCCGTTGAGATCAACGGCAAGGTAGAAGGCGAAAAGGTCACCTTCCGTCACAAGTCCGAGTACGAAGGTGAAGCGCTCACCGTCATTTACTCCGGCAAGTTCGAATCCGAATCCAAAATCACCGGCAGCGTCGACGTCCAGCCGATGGCCGTCAGCGGCGACTTCACCGCCAGCAAGGTTGAGTAGGCGACGTCTAGATCACGCCCTCCAACCGCACATAGCTCGCCTCCATGCCGTGCTCCATGCCCGTCGCCAGCATCGCGGCGCGCGTCTCCGCGTTCGGCAGCGTCATGCGCATCGTCATCAGAGTACCCGTGCCATCCGCCTCGAACCGTGTCTCGACATGATTGTCGGGCGTCGGATCAGGCAGATGCATCCGCTCCACATGGACAATCCTGCTGAACGGCTCCAACTCAAGACACTCGCCCGTCAGGTAGAATCCGTTGCCGTTGCCGTCCGTCCACTCGAAACGCATTTTCCCGCCTGGCCGCGCCTCGCAGATACACACCGGCATGGTCCATCCATCCGGGCCCAACATCCATTTCCGAATGAGCGCCGGCTCCGTGTGCGCACGGTATACCGCCTCCGGCGACGCCGCGAAGCGCCGCGTCACCACTACATGAGTCTCGCCTTCAGTCCTCAAAGTCAGCTTGCTCATCGCATCCCCTTTCTCTTCTTCTTGCCCGTGTCCATCGCGGCCAGAACGGCGTCCAGCCGGTCGTAGTTCCTCTCCAGCGCATTCCGAACCATCGCCAGCCACTCGTCCATCTCGTCAATCCCCTTCTTGATCAGTCGCCGCGGACGCCGCGTTCCGTCCACCCGGTGCGCAATCAGCCCCGCCTTCTCCAGCACCTTCAGGTGTTGTGAGATCGCCGGCTGAGTCATCTTGAACGGCCCGGCCAGCTCCATGACGGTGGCCTCCCCTTGCGCCAGACGAGCCAAAATCGCGCGTCGAGTCGGGTCCGCCAACGCGGCAAAGGAAGCGTCAAGGTTCGGCATGGTCGACATGTTCTGTATGTCACCATGCTTATATAAGTGTGCGCTTATGTCAAGAGCTAACTTTGTGCGACCCGCCGCCGCACTCCGAACCGGATCCCCATCACGCACGCGATGACCAGGGCAATCGGCATCACGATCTTGAACCAGCTCGCGTATGGCAGCATGCTCAGGTTAAAGATCAGAGCCCACGCCAGCAGCAGCGTCACAACGCCACCCGCCACACGATTGCCGATCCTGGTCGCCACCCACGAGGCCGCGGCCCCCGTCGCGCCCCACATCGCCACCACCAAGCCCAACACCCAGCCCGGATACCGCTTCACATGGCCAGGAATGTCTCCCTTGAAATCCTCCGGAAGCGGATGAACCACTGAGCTGAACGCCTCGACGGCGACGACCAGCGCGAAGGCCAGCACCATCCCGGCCACGACGCCGAGCACCACGCGCATCGCAGCTTTCATCAGAGTTACCTCCTTTCTGAGACCCCATAATCGCCATCGCGGCAGCACCAAACTGACTTTGCCCTGGACTCCTTCCAGAAATCGACTTTGCCCGTCCGCGCGTTCCCACCAGCGATCTCTCGATGGACAAGGTTGGGCCGCGGCACCCGGATTCTGCAGCACCGCCGCCTACGGTTGAATGCGTGTACCTCAGGCGATTCGCCGCAGGCCTGGACAAATGAGAACGTGCGCTGCCCAGCAGCATTCGCACAACAGCGTAGGGCCACCGCATCATCTTCTCTTCAAGCCGAAACATCGGCATGCGAGCAGTAGTCCTCAACCATGGGGCGGACGGCAAACGAAGATTACTCTCATTCAGGAGCTCCATCCAGGAGCGGACGCCCGGGCAACACCGTCAACGAACAACCTTGCGGATGATCCTTCGAGCCCGATTGGTGCGTGCGTGCTGTCCCCTTGTTCGGCAGGTCAGACCCGGCGTCGCCTCCCGGGGGGCATGATCCAAAGGGATGGGCGCTTCGACCTGGCCTTTCCGCACGACGGCTTCCGAAATATCCTGATCTTCATCCGCGACAATAAGACTGTCAAAGCCACGGGCTTCAATTTCATTGCCGGTCGCACCCTGACGTGGGCAGGGTAGATCTGTACGCCAACTCCCCCACACAACACCAGCACGTCGTCCAGCAGCCTCTACTGATTCAAATCGGCGACGCCCCCGCCCCAAAACCCGCCCTCAGATACTGCCCATGTCAACCACAAGCACCATTGCTTGCGCCAGCCCCTCGTCGCCACCAAGCTATCCGCATACCCGGGCAGTGATTACAAACTACCTAGTATTTTCATCCATAATATAATCGATCGTTTCCCTTATATCCGCACTGGCACCAATCACCCTAATCCTCTTGTACGCTTGAATACCCAATTTCTGAACCGGCGTGGCCAACAGCGCACTCAAGAAGCTATGAGTACTCGACACAACATTGCGAAAATCCAACAAAATCTCCTTACCACTATCAATTGCGACAATGAGGTGTCTATCTCTATAATTGATAGCTTCACTTTTATTTTCAGCATATCTTCCAAAGAAATTTTCTATTCCAACAACGAACTTCCTCATTTCATCAGTATCATCGGCTGACTTCATTTCCGATCGGGCTGATTCACGCAACTCTGCCATCATACTGTGGAGCGACACTCGCAATTTCGACCTTTTCAAGCCTAAGGTGAAATATGCAAAGGTCCCGGGCCACGCACACTTCAGCGATCTTGAGGTTATATCGCGAGGTGAGATATGTAATAGGCCGTTTCCGGAGACAATGAACATATTTGCCTGCAGTCTCTGAGCAATACTTGTAGATAAGAATAATCCAACACCGGCATTATTCTTGTTGCCGTATTCACTACGTCTGCCAAATGTCCCAGAGACATTTGGTTTTATAGCATACCGGATTGCCTCGGCCGCCGTCTCAAAGGTAGGATATGCCTGCTCCAAGTGAGCCTTGATCCCGACGCCAATGTCCGCAATAATTAAGGCAATCTCATCTCTCTTCTTGTACCAAGTAAACTGGATGATTGATGGAACGTGAATCGCTTTGCCGCGGCTGCTGAGCCTACATTGCCCATGCTCCAAAGTATTGTACAGAAGTTCAGAAACTATATACCTCAGCGTTTTTTCATACTCCACGTCAAATCCGTGCGTGTATTCCTCAACTCTTGATAGAGCCTTCCCAAAATCACCTTGGTCTCGGACTGCAATTAGTGGTTTATATCTGTGTCCACGAAAGTTCTGTCCAGATTCAAATAGGACTTGGGACCACCCACGGGCTCCCATCATGCGCCACATCGCACTCGCAGACTTCGAGTCATTGTTATCAATGAATCGGACATCACAGCCATTAGCTCGTAGGTGCCATACATATAGCACCAGTAGAGCCAGAGTCTGATAGTTTGCAGAGCCGCAATCTCTTAGGTCAACAATGACATTCGTATCCTTTATGGACCAGTCAAACCAGGATAGGGGCGCATCAAAGTCCAGAAGGTCACGCTGCTTGAACGAAAGGTGGGGCGGTAACGTGAGTGTAGCCATTTCAGATTGAATATATCACCGAAGCTCAACATTTGGGTTCGCGCTCATAGATGATCGTGTGAGTAGTCCACGCACAACCGCGCCTCCTTACCCCATCACGCCCTCCACAACGCTCCCACTCACATCCGTCAGACGGAAATGGCGCCCTTGGAACTTGTACGTCAGCCGCTTGTGGTCGACGCCCAGGCAGTGCAGAATCGTCGCCTGCAAGTCGTGAACGTGGACAGGGTCCTCGGTGACGTTGTAGCTGAAATCGTCCGTCTCGCCCATCCGCGCGCCCGGCTTCACGCCACCGCCGGCCAGCCACATCACGAAGTTCCGGGGGTGATGGTCGCGGCCGTAGTTCGTCTCGCTCAGCCGGCCCTGGCAATAGACCGTCCGCCCGAACTCGCCACCCCACACCACCAGCGTGTCGTCCAGCAGACCGCGCTGCTTCAGGTCGGCCACCAGCGCCGCCGTCGGCTGATCGGTCCCCCGGCACTGCAACGCCAGATCGCGCGGCAGATCGTTATGCTGATCCCACCCGCGGTGGTAAAGCTGGATGAACCGCACCCCGCGCTCCGCCAGCCGCCGCGCCAGCAGGCAGTTCGCGGCGTAGCTCCCCGGCTTCCGAGACTCCGGACCATACATCTCAAACGTCGCCTCCGGCTCCTTCGACAGATCCATCAGGTCCGGCACCGACGACTGCATCCGGTACGCCATCTCGTACTGCGTGATTCGCGTCTCGATCTCTGGATCGCCGAACGCGTCGTGCTTCAGCTTGTTCAGCTTCGCAATCGCGTCCAGCATCCCGCGCCGTGTGTCTTTCCCGACGCCCGGGGGGTCGTTCAGGAACAGCACCGGATCAGCGCCCGCCCGAAGCTTCACGCCCTGGTGGTTCGACGGAAGGAACCCCGAGCCCCACAGCCGCGAAAACAGCGGCTGGTCCGTGTTAATCGCATGCGCCTGCGACAGCAGCACGATGAACGCCGGCAGATTCTCGTTCGCGCTCCCCAGCCCGTAACTCACCCACGCGCCCATCGACGGCCGACCCGGCTGCTGGAACCCGGACTGAAAGAACGTAATCGCGGGATCGTGGTTGATCGCCTCCGTGTTCACCGTCTTGATGATTGCCAGGTCATCCACGATCTTCGCCGTGTGCGGCAACAGTTCGGAGACCCATGTCCCCTGCTGGCCGTGCTGCGCGAACTTGAACATCGACGGCGCCACCGGCAACGTGGACTGCCCCGACGTCATCCCCGTGATCCGCTGCCCCATCCGCACCGACGCCGGCAGATCCTCGCCACGGTGCTTCACAAGCTGAGGCTTGTAGTCGAACGTGTCGAGCTGCGACGGACCGCCCGACTGGTGCAGCAGAATCACACGCTTCGCCTTCGGCGCGAAGTGCGGCAGCCCTTCCAGTCCCGCGTGGGCATCAGCGCGCCCGGCGAACAGCGACGCCAGCGCCGCCGCGCCAATGCCCGTCGCCGATCGCCCGAAGAAGTGGCGTCGCGTCAGCGTCAATTGAAGATCCCGATCCGTCGGCATAGCTACTCCTTCGTGATCGCCTCGTCCAGGTTCAACAGCACGGTGCAGACGTTCGTCCACGCCGCCAGCACGGGCTTCGACGCCGCGCTCTCCGCCGGCGCCTCCCCCACGGAAAGCAGCTTCGCCGCCGATTCGGGATGCCGTTGATATTCGCGTATTTGCGCGTGCAGTGCATCGCGCAGAATCGTCAGCTCGCGCCGCTGCGGCTCGCGCGCGGTCACCATGCGGAACGCTTCGCGCAGGCGCTGATCGTCGGTCTTCGCGTCGGGCGCCGACAGCACGCGCGCCGCCAGATGCCGCGAGGCCTCAACGTACGTCGGATCGTTCAGCGTCACCAATGCCTGCAGCGGCGTGTTCGTCACGGGCCTGCGCGCCGTGCATTTCTCGCGGTCCGGCGCGTCGAACGTCGAGAGCGACGCAGGCGGCGCCGTGCGTTTCCAGAACGTGTACATCGAGCGCCGGTGGAGCTTCTCGCCGTGGTCCTGCTCGTACTCCTGGAAGCTGAAGTTCTCGCCGAACGCGAGCTCTTCCCACAGCCCCGGCGGCTGGTACGGCAGCACCGACGGGCCACCGATCTTGCCCGCGAGCAGGCCGGAGACGGCGAGGGCGTTGTCGCGGACCATTTCGGCGGGCAAGCGGAAGCGCGGGCCGCGGGCGAGCAGTCGATTTTCGGGGTCGCGTTCGAGAAGCGCGGGCGTCACTTTCGATTCCTGGCGGTACGCGGCCGAGGTGACGATCAATCGCTGTAAAGCCTTGATATCCCAGCCGTTTCGGACGAATTCGGTGGCCAGCCAGTCGAGCAACTCGGCGTGGACGGGCGGCTCGCCCTGCGAGCCGAAATCCTCGCTGGTCTTCACGATGCCGTGGCCGAAGTACATTTGCCAATAACGATTTACGGCGACTCGCGCGGTGAGCGGATGCTCCGGCGAGACGAGCCAGCGCGCCAGCGTCAGCCGGTTCGGCGGCTCCCCGGCCGGGAGCGCGGGCAAGAACGACGGGGTGCCGGGGTCGACCTTTTCCTTCTTCTGCGAGTAGTCGCCGCGGGCTAAAACATAGGTATCACGGGGCTTTTCGGCCGTATCCATCACCATGACGGTGGGGATCTTCGCTTCGAGTTCGTTTTTGTATTTTTCGGCGGCACGCCAGGCCTGGTAGGCCTCGCGCAGTTCGGCACCGGCCGCATGTGTAAGAAAATAATGGCGTAATTGGCCGAACTGCTCGCGGCTGCGCTTGCCGGGCGTAGCCAGCAGGACCTCGGCCGGGTAGTTGACGGCGAGCTGTTCGGCGTCGTTTGCGTCGAGCGCGCGCTCGTAGAAACGCAGGTCGTCGACGGTGCCGGCGAGGAGATCTATCGGAGAATCCGTCGACGCGCTGTCGAGAGGCGCACGTAGAATCTCGTGCGTTCCGTCGAGGAGAATGCGCAGATCTCCCGAGGAGTCTCTCGAGAGAACGACGTGCTGCGTACGGCCCTGGAGGAGCTCGAAGCCGGGGGTGCGGAGGACCTGTTCCCTGCCCTTCGAGTCGCGGAAGCGGACCTCGATGGGGTGGCCACGCTTGAGGCCGGGGAGGGTCTTCGGCTTAAGTAGCGAGATCTGGAAGCCGGAGCCCTGGCGGAGGATGGTTTGGCCCGGGTTGCGGCCGACGCGGAGCCAGAAGGCGATGCTGAAGGGCTTCGAGGTGTCGAGCGCGGACGCAGGAAAGCGGATGACGGTGTTGCCGTCGAGGGAGAGGGCGCGGCGGACGGGTCCGTTGTTGAAGATGAGGTCGCCTTTGACGAGGCGGCCGTGGCGGAAATGGCCGGAGAGGTCGGAGAGGGAGCCGTCGAGCTCGTACCAGGCGCTCAAGCCTTCGGTCGGCGATTGAGGCTCTTTGTCTGAAACATTTTTCTCCCAAAATGTTTCGAGGTATCCGATCAGGTCGTCGTCGAGCGCGGCACCACGCGTGAGGAGTTCGGATTCGATCCGGTCGAGCTCGGCCTGCTGGGCTTCGTCGGGCAGGGGGAGGAAGGGCTTGGCGTTGCCCGTGCGGCCGTCGAGGCCTTCTTCGGAGATGGTGTTGAAGAAGGCGGCGAAGCGGTAGAAGTCCTTCTGGCGGATGGGGTCGTACTTGTGATCGTGGCAGCGCGCGCAGCCCATGGTCATGCCCATCCAGACGTTGGAGGTGGTATCGACGCGGTCGACGACGTACTCGTTCTGATACTCCTCCGGGATGGCGCCGCCTTCGAAGTTGATCATGTGGTTGCGGTTGAAGCCGGTGGCCACCTGTTGTTCGCGGGTGGCTTCGGGGAGGAGGTCGCCGGCGAGCTGCCAGAGGGTGAACTGGTCGAAGGGGAGGTTGCGGTTGAAGGCGGAGATGAGCCAGTCGCGCCAGGGCCACATGTCGCGGCCGGAGTCGATGTGGAAGCCGTGGGTATCGGCGTAGCGGGCGAGGTCGAGCCACTGCATGGCCATGCGTTCGCCGTACTGGGGGGAGGCGAGGAGGCGGTCGACGAGTTTTTCGTAGGCGTCGGGCGAGCGGTCGGCGAGGAAGGCGCGGACGGCGGCGGGGGAGGGCGGGAGTCCGGTGAGGTCGAAGCTGAGGCGGCGGATGAGGGTTTCGCGGGGGGCTTCGCGGGCGGGTTTGAGTCCTTCTTTGTCGAGGCGGGCGAGGATGAATTGGTCGATGGGATTGCGGGGCCCGGAGGCTCGGCTGACCTGGGGGGGCTGGGGTCGGACGGGGGCCCGGTAGGCCCAGTGTTCCTCCCATTTGGCGCCTTCGGCGATCCAGCGTTTGAGGAGGGCGATTTGGGCGGGGTTGAGGGCGAAGCCGGAGGAGACCGGCGGCATGAGGAAGGCTTTCTTTTCGTTGGTGATGCGCTGGATGAGGAGGGACTGATCGGGGTGGCCGGGGACGATGGGGGCGCCTTTGGGGCGCGGGGCGAAGGCGCCTTCGCGGGTATCGAGGCGGAGGCCGACCATGCGGCGGGCCTCGTCCGGGCCGTGGCAGTGGAAACAGTTATCGGAGAGGAGCGGACGGATGTCGCGGTTGAAATCGACAGGCTTCTCGGCGGCCGCAGCGGTGGTGGCGGCGGCTAGCGAGAAAAGCAGTAGGACCAGAGACGTCAACGTGGAGCCCCTCCCGTTGGTGGATTGGGTTGATTTTAGCGCAGTTCGGGGGGAGATTTCGAGTCCGCGATCCTCTCCTACCAACACTCCGGCGCATTGACGACTTAATGGTAAACGAACACTGCAATCGAACGCGTTTCTCTATCGTGACTGCGTCATTTTCCGCGATCAGTCACCATAGCGGTGCCTGCGCTTGTCCGTATAAGCAATGTCCGTGGCTCCATCCAGAAACTCCGGGTGCAGGTGTAGGTAATCCCAAGCGATATCGCTGATGTTGTGAGCAAAACCTTCTAAAACATTTCCCATACTAGTGGATTTCCAGATAATACCCTCTTTAACAAGTTCCTGCACGACACCGCTCTCGATCCTCAACATGTTCGCTCTCGTCTCGCACTTAATATAATATCTGAGGATCTGCTTCTCATCTTCAGTGAGCCGATGTAGTCGTTCAATTATGTGCTTGTCGCTCCGCCTTTGTCGCCAGAAACGCCTGGCCGATTCGAGAAGATTGGCGCTGGCATGGACCCCAAGGAGCGAGATCGCCATGACTAGAGCAAGGCCGAGCGCGAATCTCCACTTTTGGACGAACTCAGCCAGGCCCAAACGCGCTAGAAGCTCGTCACTCGAAAACAGCAGGAGAGCGGAGGCGACACCCAACGCTGTTAGGAACCGCGGAGTCAGCTTCAGGAATTCCAGAAGGGTTTTGGCAATTTCGGGCACCATTGCTCAGGCTATCCTACCACTTGCGTTAGTCTCGATAAACGTCATTTCCTTGAGCACAACCTGGCACATTCCGGCGGCTCGTCGTGAATATGGGCGGGTTCCCCTTTCAATCTTTAGCCTCGAGGCCGCGACGAAATACGAACGGTAGTCACGCAGATTCTGGCGTGAGTGCTAGGCTTGTGGCTGCGCCCAACGGTCAACTCCCAGGAGGCTCGAGCAGTGCCCTCAACAGCGGATGCACCGCCCCCCCAAACGGGTTGGCGACGGTCACGCCGCGCCAAGTGAAGCCGTCCTGGAGGTCTTCTGAGAGGAGGAGGCGACAGCCGGCTTCGGCGGTGGCGGCAAGGACGACGGAGTCCCAGATGGAGAGGCCGTGGGTGGAGGCGAGGTCTGTGGCGTTGACCATGACAGCGGCGGATGTGTCGATGGTGGTGTAGGCGTCGCGCCAAGTTAGGACGGCGTCCCGCGCGCGGGCCGGGCGGCGCTTCGCTTTGCGGACCAGGACGTTATAGAGTTCGCCCAAGGTCTGGAGCGGCAGGACGACAGAGCCGGGCGCAAGGCGCTGCAGCAGGTCCAGGGCGCGGGTTCGCATGCCGGCGCCGTTCGTGCCCTCGGCGTAGGCGAGGATGTTGGTGTCCAGAGCCACTTTCATCGCTAGTCCTCATAGAGCTCGTCGCGGGTCCAGCGACCGACATGAACCGTGCGTTCTTTGCGGAGCCGGGTGAAGAGGGTGGCACGGGCGGCTCCGGCTGTGGGTTCGTCCTCCATGACAGGACTGATCCGAGCGACAGGCTTGCCGTGGCTGGTCACTGTCACGCTTCGGCCCGCCTTGACGGTGCGGAGGAGTTCAGAGAATCGGCGGTTGGCTTCCGCGGCTGAGACTGAGTTTTCCAAAAGCGGCCTCCGGATTTGTAGTGGTATTCACTACTTTAACATGGGCACCCAGCTTTGTTGAAAGTTTGCTGATAGTCACCACCTCGTCAGTCGCTGGCTACCGCACGGCTCGAACCGGTTTCCCAGACGTTTGCCAATTCTGGCGGTGGGCGCTGAGCTTCACTTCCGCGTCGAGGGCGTACGTCACCTCGGCCAGCGTCCGGATCGTCATGTTGGCTTTGCCGCTCAGCAGTTGGGTGACCCAAGATCGGGACTTGTTCAGGCGGCGCGCGAGGTCGGCTTTGCTGACATTCTGTTCGGCCATCAGCCGGGCGATCAGCTCCGCAGCTTCCGCTACCAGCGATTCGATCGACAGGAGTCTTCGGAACTCCGGGTCCTGCATCAGAATGTCGTGCTGCGTCTTCATCGCTTCGGCCTCTTCACTACGGCGAGCCGGGTTCCCGCCTGATCTTCGTTGAAGATCCGCCATGCCCGGTCGATCTCTTCCCTGGGCGTCCTGGCCTTCTTCTTGATAAAGCCATGCGTGATCAGGATCAGTCCACGCTCGCGCTTCGCATAGGCAAAGGGCATCCGGATTTGAAAGGACTTGAACTCATACAGCCCGCCGCCCAGGTCGCCGAACTTCTCCGGGTTATGGAACTTTCCGAGATCCCCGGCGATGCGGAAGAGGGCCATCAGCTTGGCCTTGTCCGGAAGGCTCAGCCCGTCAAAGAACTCGCAGGCCGGACAGCCGCCATTCTTCTCTCTCGCGAATGCGACTACGAACTCGACTCCCTGCCAGGCGACTCTCCTTGCCATCCATCGTCTCCATGTTAAGCGTTAACTTAACACTTGCGCAAGTGTTTTCTTCTAGGCCTCTGCGCGGAGGCTGCGGGAGAGAGCACTACAAGTTAGTGGGGCGAGGCGAGACGGTTTCTCAAGTTTGTTGCCACCGCGGGCCTGGAGGCCCACCCTACATTTGTTTACTTGCGACTACGGCGATTCTGTTTGACTGTCTAATGGAATTTGCCTTACTTTCCATTTGAATGGCTAACAAAGAGGCTCGGGTGGGCATCCTGCAGGGGACGCTGGATCTGATGGTGTTGCAGACGCTGGCGTCGATGGGGCCGCAGCATGGGTATTCGATTGCGGCGCGGATCGAGCAGGCGTCGGAGGGGGCGCTGGAGATCAACATGGGGACGCTGTATCCGGCGTTGATGCGGCTGGAGCAGCGGGGGTTCGTGAAGGGCAAGTGGGATGTGACGGAGAACAACCGGCGGGCGCGTTACTATTCGCTCACGGCGGCGGGGCGGAAACGTCTGGAGGTGGAGAAGGCCGACTGGGCACAGACGGCCGGGACGATTCAGAGGCTGCTGACGGAGGAGGCGTGATGAGACTCCGCGAATGGCTGAGGCGGCTGATGCCGGGGCGCTCGGACAAGGACCTGGAATCGGAGCTGCGGTTTCACCTGGAGATGGAAGAAGAGGCGGGGCGGCGGCGGGGTCTGCCGGAAGCGGAGGCGCGGCGGCAGGCGGTGCTGCATGCGGGATCGGTGGCGTCGGCGATGGAGGACGTCCGGGATCAGCGGAGCTTCGCGTGGCTGAGCGGGACGCTGATGGACCTGCGGCAGGCGTGGACGGGGCTGCTGCGGCAGCCGGGGTTTTTCGCGATTGCGGCGACGGTGCTGATGGTGACAGTGGCGGCGAACACGCTGATCTTCATGGTGGTGAACGGCGTGCTGCTGAAGCCTCTGCCGTACCGCGAGCCGGAGCGGCTGGTGACTCTGTACGAGTGGTCGCAAGGGTTCCCGAAGTTCCCGGTGTCGATCCTGAACTACCTGGAAGACCGGCGGCAGAGCCAGACGCTGGAGAGCGTGGGGCTGTACACGGGCAGCGATCTGGAACTGCTTCATGGCGACCGGCCGGAGCGGCTGACTGGCGTCAGGATCACTCATGATTTCTTCCCGACGTTGGGCGTGCAGCCCCGGCTGGGACGCAACTTCACTGAGCCGGAGATGAAGAGCTCGGCGCGGGTGGTGATCCTGGGCGACACGATGTGGCGCACTCGGTTCAACTCGGACCCGGGGGTGGTGGGCAGGACGATCCGGATGAACCGGGAGGGCTGGACGGTGGTGGGGGTGATGCCGCCGGGGTTCCAGCATCCGGGCGGGAATTACCGGTCGCCGCTGCAAGGAGACACGGTGGATGTGTGGGTGCCGCTGGGCTTCGATCTTCCTGAGCGGGGGTTGCGGTACTGGCACTTCACAAACGCAGTGGCGCGGCTGAAGCCGGGAGTGCCGATTGAAGCGGCGCGGCAGGACTTGAATGCGGTGATGGACGAACTGGCAAGACGGTATCCGGATGCGTACACGAACAAGCGTGCGAGGGTGGAGCCGCTGGCGGCAGAGGTGGTGGGGCGGTCTTCGTGGACGGTGCGGCTGATTCTGGCGGCGGGGCTGATGGTAATGATCGTGGCATGCATCAACATTGCGGGGCTGTGCGTGGCGAGGGTGATTTCGAGGCAGCAGGAGCTGGCGATCCGGCAGGCCCTGGGCGGCGGGCGGTGGAGGCTGGTGCGCGCGGTGCTGGCGGAGAACTTTGTGGTGGGGCTGGTGGGCGGCGTGTGCGGGTTGGCGCTGGCGGCGGCGACGATCCCGGTATTGCGGTCGGTGCTGCCGGCGGATTTTCCGAGGATTCACGAGATCGGGATGGACGCGGCGGCGGGGGCGTTCGGGCTGCTGGCGGCACTGGCGGCGAGCGTGCTGGCGGGAATCGTTCCGGCGTTCCGGCATACGAAGCTGGACGCGGGGCGGAGCTTCAGCGGAGGCGTGCGGGTGACCGACGCGGGTCATGGGATCCGGAGCTTGCGAGGAGCTCTGGTGGTGGCGGAGGTGGCGCTGGCGTGCGTGCTGTGTTTCGGATCGGCGCTGCTGGTGCGGAGCGGGATGCGGCTGGCGGAGCGGGATCATGGGTTCCAGCCGGCGGGCGTGGTGACGTTCAACCTGGTGCTGCCTGGGCAGAGTTATCAGAAGCCGGAGACGAGGCGGGCGTTTGTCTCGGAGGCGCTTCGGCGGTGGCGGGAGGTGCCGGGGGTGATAGCGGCGGGAGCCAGCAGTACGGTTCCGTGGAGCGGGTATGACGATAACTCGTCATTCGAGATTCCGGGGCGGCCTCCGAAGCCGGGTGAGCCGATGTCGGCGCGGTACCACAGGGCGACGCCGGGGTATTTTGAGGCGCTGCGGTGGCCGTTGAAGAAGGGGCGGTACTTTACGGACGCGGACGGCGCCGGCAGCAAGCTGGTGGTGGTGGTGAACGAGGCTCTGGTGCGGAAGTATTTCGACGGGGCCGATCCGGTGGGGCAGGAGATTCGGTACTTCGGCCAACCGCGGCAGATTGTGGGCGTGGTGGCGGATGTGCAGGATTTCCCGGCGGATGCGGAGGCAGCGCCGGCGGTATACATGGCGGCGGCTCAGGAGACAGAACAGGGGATGAGTGTTGTGGCGCGCGTGGCGGGTGATCCGCTGGGGAGCGTCGCATCGCTGCGGGCGGCGCTGGCGGAGGTCGACCGGGAACTACCGATGGCCGAAGTTCGGACGATGGATGCGGCGGCGAATGCGGCGCTTGCGGAGCGGCGATTCGCATTGCTGACGTGCCAGGCGTTCGCGGGGTTGGGTCTGCTGCTGGCGGCGATCGGGATCTATGGGCTACTGACGTACATCGTGCAGCAGAGGCGGAAGGAGTTGGGAATCCGGATGGCGCTGGGGGCAACGCAGTCAACGTTGCTGTGGATGGTGACGGGAAGCGGGCTGCGGCTGGCGATTGCGGGGGTGGCGGCGGGATTGCTGCTGGTGCCGCTGGCCGGGCGGGCGATGGTGGTGCTGCTCTACGGAGTGTCGGCGATGGACGAGGTGACGCTGATCGTGACGCCGGTACTAATGCTGCTGACGGCGCTGCTGGCGAGCGCGGTGCCGGGGTGGGTGGCGTCGCGGAGCCAGCCGATGTCAGTGCTGCGGGATCAGTGAGCGGGGGTGCGGCGGAACTCCAGAAAATACTGCGCGGGAAGCATGTCCCAGTGGCGGGTTTGGGTGAAGCCGGCGGCGGCGAGTTCCTTGACGACATCGGGTTCGGCGAGGCGTTCGGCGACGGGCGGTCCGACGTTCGTCTGGCGCTTGTGGAAGTCGAGGATGACGATGCGGCCGTCGGGCTTGAGGGCGGCGGAGAGTTTGGCGTAGTAGGGCGGGCGGTTTTCGATGTGGTGGAGGATGTTGCAGATGAAGACGGTGTCGATGGAGCGCGGGGGGAGCTTGGGGTCGTCTGGGGTGGAGAGGACGATTTCGAGCGAGGGCTCGTTC
Organism: Bryobacteraceae bacterium; assembly: GCA_050789245.1. Classification (GTDB taxonomy): domain Bacteria; phylum Acidobacteriota; class Terriglobia; order Bryobacterales; family Bryobacteraceae; genus PNKE01. Next base: position 45,285 of record JBOZRR010000002.1, read on the forward strand.
TTCTTGGCGATGTCGAGCAGGGACTGGGCGATGTCGACGGCGTAGACCTTGCCGGCGTGGCGGGCGAAGCGTTTGGCGAAGTAGCCGGTGCCCGCGCCGATGTCGGCGATGACTTCGTCTGGCTTCAAGCCGAGGGCCATGATGACGTCGTGGGGCTTCTGCCAGGAGTCGCGTTGAGGATCGTCGAGGACACGGGCGAACTCATCGGCGGTGTGGTGCTTGGTGTGGTCGCCGACGCGCTGAGCGGGCAAAAGGAGCGCGGCTGAGGCCAGGATCAGCAGGAAGCGCATAATCCGATGGTACTGAAACGGGTGGTTGCCGCATAAGATGGTGGCATGACGAGAGCTTGCGGCCTGATATTCGTCTTTTGCGCGCTGGCGATGCCGGCGACGTATTTCGTGGATTCGGAGGAAGGGTCGGATACGAACGACGGGGACAGTTTGCAGTCGCCGTGGAAGACGTTGGAGAAGGTGAACTCGGTGGAGTTGAAGCCGGGGGACCGGGTGCTGTTCCGGAGCGGCGTGGTGTTCAAAGGAGTACTGGCGCCGAAGGGCAAGGGAACGGAAGCGGCGCCGATCATCATCAGCCGGTTCCCGGATTTCGGCGGCATGCCGAGGATCGAAGGGATGGGCGAGGACGCGGTGCTGATCCGGAACATGGAGCACGTCGTGGTGACCGGGCTGGAGGTGGTGAACGACGGGGACAACTCGGCGGTCAAGCGCGGCATTCATATTCTTCTGGACAATTACGGGACGGCGAAGGGGATCGTCGTGCGCGGCAACTGGGTGCACGACGTGCGGGGGACCCAGAAGCAGAAGGAGACGGGCGGGATCATTTTCACGACCAGGGGTGGTGAGACGCCCAGCCGCTTCGACGGACTGCGGATCGAAAAGAACGTGATCTGGAAGGTGGATCGCAGCGGGATTGCGGGTCAGAGCTCGCACTGGCCTCGGACGAAATGGTTTCCTTCGCTGAACGTGGTGATCCGGGACAACTACCTGGAGGACATCGGCGGCGACGGAGTGGTGCCGTGGGCGTGCGACGGGGTGGTGGTGGAGCACAACATCCTGCGCGGTGCGAATATGCGGGCGAAGTCGTACAACGCGGGGATCTGGCCGTGGAGTTGCGACAACTCGAAGTTCCGTTGGAATGATGTCGCAGGCGTGAAGACGTTGATGGACGGGCAGGGATTCGATTCGGACTACAACTCGCGGAATACGCTGTTCGAGTACAACTACAGCCACGAGAACGAAGGCGGATTCATTCTGATCTGCACGCCGGGGAAGCGGAACGTGGAGGAGAACATCGGGAACCTGCGGGCGACGGTGCGGAGGAATATCAGCCGGAACGACCGCGAGCGGATCTTCCACATCAGCGCGGTGGAAGAAGCGCTGGTGGAGGACAACGTGATCTATACGGGTCCGGGGATTGACGTGCAGATGGTGCTTTTCTCGGACTGGGACGGTTGGGCGAACGGGGTGACGATCCGGCGGAACCGGTTTGTGACGGAGGGAACGGCGCGGTACGGCTATGGGAAAGAGCGGCGCGAAGACGGGTCGTACGGGCTCGCGCCAGGGTGGGGCCAGGCGAAGAATGTAAAGGTCGAGGAGAACTTCTATTCAGGCAAGCATGTGGATATGCCGGAGAAGGCGCAGGTGTTGAATTTGAAGGCGCCGCAGAGAGACTGGGAGGGTCCGAAGATGGACCCGTCGAAGCCTGAACAATTGGAGGAGTTCGTGAAGAAGCACCGTGCGTGGATGGACGATCTGATGCGGGCGCATTATGTGATGTGATGAGCGTGATGCGAGTTGCGGCGATTCAGATGGAGAGCGCGGCCGGAGACAAGGCCGCGAATCTGGCAAAGATCACGGCTCTGGCGCGGGAGGCGCGTGCGAAGGGCGCGGAGGTAATTGCGTTTCCCGAGTGCTCGGTGACGGGGTATTGGTTCATGCGGAACCTGTCGCCGGAGGCGTTGCGGGCGATGGCGGAACCGGTGCCGTCGGGGCCGTCCACGCAGGCGTTGCTGGCGCTGGCGCGTGACGTGGGCGCGGTAGTCGGCGCGGGGCTAGTCGAGTTGGCTGAAGACGGCCGGCTGTTCAACACCTGGGTGGCCACGATGCCGGACGGGCGTTATGCGCGGCACCGCAAGCTGCATGCGTTTGAGCATGACCTGATGTGCTCCGGCGATGAGCTGACGCTGTTTGAAACCCCCGGCGGCGTGAAGTGCGGCGTGCTGATCTGCTACGACTGCAACCTGATTGAGAACGTGCGGATGACCGCGCTAGCCGGGGCGCGGGTGCTGCTGGCGCCGCATCAGACAGGCGGGTGCAAGGGGCACGATCCGAATCAGATGGGCGTGGTGCCTCGCGAGCTTTGGGACCGGCGGCACGAGGATCCGGAGGCGATCGAAGCGGAGTTGAAGGGCGAGAAGGGGCGCGGGTGGCTGATGCGCTGGCTGCCGGCGCGGGCGCACGACAACGGGATCTTCGTGGTGTTCTCAAACGGCGTGGGCGTGGATGACGATGAGATCCGGACGGGCAACGCGATGGTGATCGATCCGTACGGGCGGATCCTCGCGGAGACCTGGGCGGCGCGAGATGAGATCGTGATGGCCGACCTGGACCTGTCGCTCATGAAGGACACGACGGGCGGGCGGTGGATTCAGGCGCGCCGGCCGGAGCTCTACGCACCACTCACGCAGCGCACGGGCCGCGAGCGGACGGCGCGGCAGTTGAAGTTCCAGGAGTAAGCTCAGCCTTTCGGCTTGAAGTAGAAGACCAAACCCGCGCCGGCGGAGGCGAGCAAATAGCCGACCCAGAGCAGCGGGTTCGGCTGCTCCTTGGGCGGGTGGGTGATGATGCTGACGGCGACGTTGATGAGTGGCGCGAGTCCGAAGACTAGCGGCATGACGTAGTTCGGCAGGCCGCCGTTGCGGAAGGCCCAGATGATGCAGATCGCGCCCAACGCGCCGAGCGCGCCGCCGAGCCAGGCGTTGATGGAGCCGGATAACGTGAAGCCCTTGAGCTGGCCCTGCGAGCCGAGGACGAAGACGGGCACCAGAACACCGACGCAGAAGTAGGCGAAGCCGACCAGCAGCAGCGCACGGAGCGGGTTGCCGAGCTGAATCTGGCCCTTGTGCAGGATGGGCCCATAGAGGCCCCAGAAGAGAGCCGCGCCGAGCGCGAACATGACCCAGAGCATCGATTTCTTTTTCCCCTCTGACATAAGGCTAGAAAGACAAGCGTAACCCGAGTTGAATCTGCCGCGCGCTGGTGACGGTGTTGCGGATGAGTCCGAAGCTCGCGAGCGGAGTCTCCGTGGCGGCGGTGCCGGCGAAGGCCGTGAGCCCCGGCGGACCGAAGTTGACGCGGTTGGTCAGGTTGAACGTCTCCACACGGAATTGCAGGTTGCCGGCGTCGCCGAAGCGCTTCAGCGGGAAGTTCTTCATCAGCGAAAGGTCGAAGGCATGGAGGTCCGGACCGATCAAGGCGCCGCGGCCGAGGTTGCCGAGCTGTCCGGCAGGCTGGAGCACGAAGGCGGCAGGGTCAAACCAGCGATCCGGGCGGCCGAGGATAGCGGACTGGTGCGTATAGCCCGGCGCCATGGAAGGCCGATCGAATCCGATGCCGGGGCCGAGCGACGGCTGCGCGAGAGAACGTGAGCGGTTGGCCTGCACGAACACGGTGAGGGGGTTGCCGCTGCGCATGGTGAGGATGCCGGAAAGCTGCCAGCCGTGCAGTAGCACGCGTGTGGCGCCTGTGGAATCGTTCGCCAGGGGCAGTTGGTAAACGAAGTTGGTCACCCAGTTGTGCTTGGAGTGATAGTCGGCCAAGCCCTTGTTGTAGTGGAAGCCCTCGAACTCAGGGAAGGCGGTAGTGGTCCCGTTGGTGGCGTCGCTGAAGAACGTGGATGCCTGTGTGGTGTCGATGTTCCTGGAGAAGGTATAGGAGGTTTGGAAGGTCAGGCCCCGGGAGAAGCGCTTGCGAATTTCGAGCAGACCGGCGTTGTACCAGGAGTCGCCGTCGGAGGACTTTAGCTCGATCACGCCAAAAGCTGGATTGCGGCGTGGCGTGCCAGCGGGGAAGAAGACGGTGCCGTCGGCGAGGCGCGTGGGCGTAGCGATGTTCCAGTCGCCGGAGCGCCACAGATTCATGCCGCGCGAGCCCGCGTATCCGGCGGAGAGGAGGATGTCGAAGGGCAACTGGCGCTCGAACGTGAGGTTGTAGACGTGGATGCGAGGGCTGACGATGTCCCACTGGATGGGGCGGATGGAGTTCGCGATGCCGGCGGAGAGATTCGGAACCGGGAAGGCCGCGTTGTTGACGATGACGCGCGGAGTGGCGGGCGGATTCGTCACGGTGACGATCAGGTGCTGCTGGTTGTTCGTGTTGAAGAACATCCCGTAGCCGCCGCGCAGCGACGTGCGGCCGTTGCCGGTGATGTCCCACGCGAAGCCGCCGCGCGGCGAGAAGTTCGTGTAAGTGGGGTTCTGATAGAGCTGTCCGACGGTGGGTGTTGTGTCGGTTTCCAGGTTGGGCACAGCGGAGTCGCGGCCGTAGATGTCCACGGGCATGGTGGAGAACTCGTAGCGCAGACCGAGATTGATGGTCAGGCGCGGAGAGATGCGCCAGTCGTCCTGGAGGTAGAAACCCATGAGGAGGAATCGCCAATAGCGGTCAATGGCGCCGCCGGCGGGAAGACCTAGAAAGCGCTGCGGGCGATTCTCGAGGAACGACCGCAGATTCGCGAAGGTGTGGATACCGAGCGAAAACGTCGGATTCACCATGTTGTTTCGGTAGCGCTCGGCGAGCATACCGGCCTTCAGCAGGTGGCGTCCGCGAGCGTGGACCAGAGAGTATTCGCCTCCGAAGAGATTTTGGACCAGCTTGACGTCGACGGAGGTCTGGGGCCCCCAACGCGGGAAGCCGCCGATGTCGATGTTGCCGACCAGACCGCGCTGGGGGATGAAGGGCTGAAGATCCGTGGCCGTGTTGGCTTCGACGTTCTGTCCGATGCGCGTGCGAGCGAACGAGCCGCGGAAGGTGTGCGACGTGCGCGCGGACTGGACGAAGCGATGCTCCAGCGTCAGGAACATGTTGCGCGAGCGGAAGTAGCGCGGAAACTGGGGATAGTCGGTGGGCAGGTACTGCTCGGCGTCGTCGATGGTGTAGCGGCCGAAGCTCTGGTTGGCGCCGTTCCAATAGTGGTCAATGCGGCCCTGCGCGAAGTTCTGGTCCAGGCTCTGGTTGAAACCGAAGACGTAGGTGGCCAGACCGCCGCCGCGGTTCGGGCCGTTCGGCAGAGGGAACTCGTTCAGATAAGGCACGACCTGAGAATTGACGGTGACGGGCCCATCGGGCAGAATGCCGTTGCGGGCGTTCTGATCGGGCACGACGGTGTTGATGCTGCGGCCCAGGCGCTCGTGCAGAGCCTCCCAGGCGCCGAAGAAAAAGGTCTTCTCGCGGCGGATCGGGCCGCCCAACGACGTGCCGAACTGGTTGCGTTTGAAATCGGGCTGCTCGCCGGGATCGAAAAAGTTGCGGGCGTCGAGATTGTCGTTGCGGTGGAAGTAATACACCGACCCGTGAATGTCGTTGCCGCCGGACTTGGTCAGGGCATTGATGTGCCCGCCTGAGTTGCGGCCGAATTCGGCGGAGTACGTATTCAGCTCGACGCGGAACTCGCGGATAGCCTCCAGGCCCAGGACCGTGCTGGCTGCCGACCCGGCGGGGCCGTTCGTGAAATCGTTCTGCGGCGTGCCGTCGAGCAGGTAGACGTTCGAGCGCGGGTCCTGGCCATTCATGGAGATGCCGAGCCCGTGCGCGACAACGGAGCCGCCGTCGCGGTACGGATAGGGAATGACACCAGGGGTCAAGAAGGCGAGATCGGTGTAGTTTCGGCCGTTCAGCGGCAGCTCGCGCATGGCGCGCTCGCCGACCAGAAAACTGAGCTCGGAGGTCTGCGTGTTGACCATGGAAGGCGAATCGGTGACGGTCAAAGTCTGATCGAGAGTGCCGACTTCGAGGGTGAGATCGACGACGAGGCTGGCGCCGATGTTGACATCAATGGTCTCGCGCTGTAGCGGGCGGAAGCCCTCCTTCTCCGCGCGGATTCGGTATTCGGCGGGAGCCAAGTCAGGAAAGGAGTAGCGGCCTTCCTCGTCGGTGGCGACGGTGCGGGTCAGCCCCGTTGGCCGCTGTTCCGCACTGACCTTGACTCCGGCGACGGGAGCGCTGGTCCGGTCAAGCACGGTCCCGGAGACCCTGCCCGTGGTTTGGGCGGGCAGCATCGCGGCCGCGCACGCTAGCACTGCCAAACAACGAATTGTCATGAGAAGGGAGTCTCCAGTGTAACAATGCAGCCTGAGTAGACGTTGTGCCAACATAGCCTCCAACAGATGACGCCACAAACAAGGATTGGTGAGTGATGGGACGGCCCGCTCTGACGGCGATCGTCGTCGCGATGGTCGTGCTCCATCAGGACTTCTGGTTTTGGACTTCCACCCGGCCTCTCCTGTTCGGCTTTCTGCCGCCGGGGCTCTGGTACCACCTGTTTTATTCCTTGGCGGCATCGGTGACGCTGGCGTTACTGGTGAAGTACGCATGGCCGGCGGATAGCGGTGACGACCAACCCGGCGGGGAGACCCGCCGTTGACCCCAACCATCCTTGTTTTTCTATATCTTGCGGCGGTTTTTTACATCGGCATCTTCGCGTTCCGGCGTCGCCACGATGGGGCTGAGGATTTCTTCCTGGCGGGGCGGTCGCTGGGGCCGATGGTCTTTCTGCTGTCCCTGTTCGGCACGAACATGACGGCATTCACGATTCTCGGCGCGTCGGGACACGCCTACCGAAACGGGATCGTGACGTACGGGATGATGGCCTCGAGTTCGGCGCTGGTGATCCCGCTGACGCTCTTCCTGTTCGGGACGCGACTGTGGGCGCTGGGCAAGCGGCACGGCTTCATCACGCCGGTCCAGATGTTCCGCGACCGCTGGGAGTGCGGCCACATCGGGACTGTGATCACTGCGGCGCAGACGCTGTTCCTGATCCCCTACATTGTCATCAGCGTGATGGGCGGCGGCACGGCGATGGCGGCCATCAGCGGAGGGCGCGTGCCGTACTGGGCGGGCGGCGCGATTGTGGCCATCGTCGTGATGAGCTACGTCTTCTTCGGCGGCATGCGCGGTACGGCCTGGGTGAATACGTTCCAGACGATTCTGTTCCTGGGCTTCGGTTCGATCACGATCGTAGTGATCGGCTGGGGGATGGGCGGGTTCTCGGGGGCAGTTGAGTCCATGCTGGCTGACCCGAAGACGGCACCCTTACTGAGCCGCGAACTCATCTCTCCGGCGTACTTCTTCAGCTACATGTTCATTCCCTTGTCGTCGATCGCGTTTCCGCACATGTCGATCTTCTGCCTGACGGCGAAACGCATGAGCCAGTTCAAGAAGACCGTGGTGCTTTACCCGCTTTGCCTGATGGCGGTGTGGCTTCCATCGGTGTTCCTTGGCGTGATGGCGAATCGTGCCGTGCCGGCGGGCGCGGGCGACGGCGTGCTGCTGCGCCTGCTGGAGGTCTATTCGCCCGCATGGCTCGCTGGAATCCTCGGCGCCGGGATCATGGCGGCGGTGATGGCCAGCGATTCGCAGATTCTTGCGCTGTCAACGATGTTCACCGAGGACCTGTTCGCGTACTATGAAGGCCGGGAGCGGTTCGGCGAATCCGTGCAGGTGGCGGCGGGCCGCGCGTTCGTCGTGGTGATCACGGTGATCGCGTACTTCGTGGCCCTGCGCGTGCCGGGAGCGATTTTCGACGTCGCGGTGCAATACGCCTTTACCGGCTTCAGCGCGTTGTGTCCACTGCTATGGGCGGCGCTGTACTGGAAGGGCAGCACGAAGTGGGGTGCGCTGGCAGCAACGTTGTGGAGCGCGGGCTGCGTCCTGGGGATCATGGCGTACCAATCGTTGACGGGTCAGCGTGGCCCATTCCTTGTGGGCGGCTTCCTACCCGTGGTGCCGGTGACGCTGGGATCCCTGGCGCTGTTGTGGGGCGTGTCGTTATTGACAAGGAAGCCGTCGGAAACAACGCTGCGGCGGTATTTCTGACGATCTACTCGTTCCGCAACGCCACGGCCGGATCGATCCGAACGGCGCGGCGGGCGGGCCAGAAGCAGGCCACCAGGCCCGCGGCCAGCAGGATCAGGGACACGGCGATGGCGGCCGGCGCGTCGAAGGTCCCCAGGTCACGAACGCGGCTGCCGAGATAGCGCGTCGCGGCGAAGGCGCACGCCAGGCCGATGCCCAGTCCGATGAGCACCAGCGTTAGCCCGTTGCGCAAAATCATCCCGGCGATGTCGGCGAAACTGGCGCCCAAGGCCATGCGAAGGCCGATTTCGGGTGTCCGCTGCACCACCAGCTTCGAGATCACCCCGTAAACCCCAATCGTGGCCAGGATCAGGCCAAGAGATGCGAAGACGCCGAAGAGGATGAAGCTGAAGCGCGGGCGGGAGAGGCCCCACATCCGGATCATCTCGTCGACCGTGCGCTGGTCCATTACGGGCTGTTCGCCGTCAATGGCGTAGACCTGCGCGGCCACCGACTTCGCCAGCGCATGGGGATCCGACTCCGTGCGAACGACGAGAACCTCCGTAACGCCCAGAATCGTGTTCGGCACGAACATCTCCGGACGGATGCCTTCCTTCGGGTCCTGGTTGGCGATGTTGCGGACAACGCCCACAATCTCAAAGCTCGTGTCGGTGAGTTTGAAGGGATCATCGGCCAGCCTCGGGACGCGGATGACCTTGCCAAGGGGATCGGCGTCCGGGAAGTGCTTCTTCACGAAGGCTTCGTTCACCACCGTCAGATGCCGGCGCGCGGAGATGTCGGACGGGGAGAACGCCCGGCCCGTCAGGAGCGAAAAGCCGAAGACGTTGAAGTAGTCCGTGTCCACCTGGTGGAATCCGGCGGGCTGTTCGGAGCGGCGGCCGTCAGCGAATTCAACCGGCACGCGCCAGCCGAAGAGCGGGTGCGCGCCGCTGCTCATAGAAGCCGCGGTAACGCCGGGCAGCGCGCGGACGCGCTCCACCAGGTCGCGGTAGAAGGCCACGCGAACTTCGGGCTCCGAGTAGCGAGTCTGCGAGAGCGGCACGCGCGAGACCAGAACGCGGTCCGGCGGAAAGCCAAAGTCCACGGACTGCAGGCGGACCAACGTCCGCATCATCTGGAACGCGCCGGTCAGCAGGACGAGCGACAGAGCGACCTCACCCACCACCAGCGAACTGCGGATCCAGGACCATCCTCTAGACGTGCCTGACGTCCGCGCGCCCGATTTCAGGTTTTCCGCGAGACCCGGTACCCAGGCGTGGATCGCCGGGGCCAGACCGAACAGCATCGCCGTGACGATGGAGACCGTCGCGCTGAAGAGCAGCACGGGCAGGTTCATGACGATCTGCGCCTCGTCGGGGATCGTGTCCGGAGGCACGATGGAGATCATCGCCCTCAGCAGCACGTACGACAGCCCGACGCCAACCGCCCCGGCTCCCACGGCCAGGACAAAACTCTCCGTCAGAAGCTGCCGTGCAATGCGCCAGCGGCTGGCGCCGAGCGCAGCCCGAACCGCCATTTCGCGGTGGCGGGAGGCCGCGCGCGACAGCAGCAGGTTGGAAACATTGGCGCAGGAGATAAGCAGCAGCAGGCCCGTGGCCCCAAACAGGACCCAGAGCGCCTCGCGGATGTTGCTGGGGAAGGTCTCCTTGAAAGACAGCAAGCCGACGCGCCACTTGTCGGGGAAGGCCTTCGGGTCGATGGCCTTCAGGTGTTCGACGATGGGGCGCAGGTCGGCTTCGGCGCGTTCGGGCGTGATGCCTGGCTTGAGCCGGCCGAGCACGTGAACGAACCGGACGCCCTCCAGCGCGACGCCGCGGCGGAACTCCGTGGGCAGATAGACATCCGCGCCGCGCCACATGAAGCGCTGCGGCATGACACCGATCACCTGCCTCGAAACGCCGTTGAGCGTCAGATTTCGACCGAGCACGCTCTGGTCGCCGCCGAACTGTCGCATCCAGAAGCGGTAGCCCAGCACCGCGACAGGAGGCGCGCCCGCGGCGGCGTCGGCGGCCGAGGGCGTCCGTCCGAGCAGCGCGGGCACACCCATCACGTCAAAAGTGTCGAACGGTCCATGATTGCCCCGGAGCCGGATGGGTTCGCCGCCCCCGGTCCACACCACGTCGCTGATGGTCGAGGCGATGACCCCGCTGAAGATCGTGGAGCGTTCGCGAAACTCCAGATACTGATCGACGTTGTAGTACGTGCGGCCGAAGCGCTCTCCAGGCTCGGAGACGCGGATGCTCATCAGGCTGTCCACGTCCTTGTACGGAAACGGATCGACGATGACGGCGTAAACCACGCTGAACATCGCGGTGGCGGCGGCGATTCCGAGCGCGAGGGACGCGGACGCCGTCAGGGTGAACCCCCACTCGCGCCTGAAGCCGCGAAGACCGACGCGCGCGTCCCGCACGGCCTGACCGAGAGAGAATCCGATGGCCATTTAGGCTATATACGTTCCCGGAGGGGAATCGTTCTAGGGAATCTCGCGGAGGCGCGAATTTATTGGATGGTCACGGTCTTCTCCACGAATGCCGAGGTTCCGGCGGTGTTGCGAGCGGCGACGCCATACTTACACGTCGCGGTGGTGGCGCCCGTGTCCGCATAACTGGTGCTGTTCGCGGGCAGCGTGAACTCGATCTCGAACGCGCAGGTCTGCTGTCCCCTGCGCCCGCCGAGTTTGTATCGCTGGACGGCGAAACTGGTCTCGTTGCCGGAATTGTCGGTCCAGGAGAGGTTCGCTGTGTATTTCAGCTTCTTCCCCGTGCCGGTGCTGGTGACGCTCACGTTCAGGTTCGACGGCGCGGTGGGAATGCTGGGCGCGGGCGTGCTGACGGTGACGCTCTTCGAGTCGTCATCCACGGCTCCATCGTTGTCCGTCACGGTCAGAGTGACAATTCGCGTCCCGGCCGTGCTGTATGTGTGCGACGTTGTCGACCCGCTGCCGGTCCCGCCATCGCCGAAGCTCCAGACGTAGCTGAGAATCGTGCCGCCGGGATCGGAGGAGCCAGTGCCGTCGAAGTTGCAGGCGAGATCGGTGCAGGAATAGGTGAAACTCGCCGTTGGAGGGTTATTCACGCGCACGGATTGGCTCTGCTGCGCGGTTGCCCCATCATCGTCAGTCACGGTGAGGACCACGTTGTAGTTGCCGCCCGTCGCGTACGTGTGGCTGGTTGTCGGTCCGCTGCCCGATGCGCCGTCGCCGAAGTTCCACGACGTCGAGTTGATGGCCCCGTCCGTGTCGGTGGAAGTCGAAGTGAAATTGCAGGCAAATCCCGTGCAGGAGTATGTGAATCCCGCCGTCGGCGGCTGGTTCGGCGGCCCGGTGGGACTGCAGAGAGTCAACGAATTGACCGCGTCGATCCGGCCATAGCCATAGGCGGGATCGAATCCGGCGGGGCCTTTGTCGACGGCGCCGTTGCGGATGCAGTCGCGCACGGCAGCCGGCGTCAGGCCGGGATTCTGCTGAAGCAGCAGCGCGGCCAAGCCCGAAACATGGGGAGTCGCCTGGCTGGTGCCGCACATCGCCGTGACCGCGTTTGGTGCGTCGTTGATCAGGTCCGCCGCCGCCGAGTGGATGCTGCATCCGGGCGCAACCACGTCGAGCATCGGGCTCTTGTTACTGAAGCAGAGAACGGTATCGACCGTAGCAAAGGCCAGACAGTAGAAGTAGTCGTTCAAGTTAAAGCCGGTGTAGTCCCAGGTGGCGCCGACGGAGATCACCTTCGATCCGCAGGCCGGCGCGGACATTCCGTCCGCATTCCCGTCGTTGCCCGACGCGGCCACGATCACGGCCCCGGCGTCGACCGCGGCATTCGCCGCCGCGACGACGTCTTCCGCATCGCAGGTGGCGCGGTCCGAGAAGGGGCCATAGCCCAGGCTGACGCTGATCACCTTGGCCGGGCCGCCCGGCAGATCGGGGCTGGTGCAGTGCTGGAAGGCGGCGATCAGGTTGGAGCCGTCTCCCTGCCCCGTGGAGTCCAGCACCTTCACCGGAATGATGGTGGCTTTGGGTGCGATGCCCTGCAACGGGAGACTGTTGAAGAAGAGCCCCTCGCGACCGGCCGCGATTCCGGAGACGTGGGCGCCGTGGCCATGGTCATCCTCAGGGAATATGCCGGGACTAATGTAGTTTTGTGCGGCGGCATAGTCGATGCGCGTCTGGGTCGTGTCGGGCCAGTCCTGGAACATCCAGTGGTTGGAGTCGATGCCCGTGTCGGTGACGCAGATGCGGACACCCGCGCCGCTGGCCGAGAGTCCGGCGGCCTGGATCTGGCTCTGGAGAGCGCGAATCAGCACAGCGCTTTCGTGCAGATTTGCCTTGATCACTGGGTCCTGCGTGATGCGAACCACGCCAGGAAGATTCCGCAGACCGTTGAGTGCGGGAACCGGGATATTGCGCAGATTGAGCACGCGGGGCAGGATTGAATACTCGTAGCGCACGTGGCCGCCCTGCGCCGCCGCGAAGCTGCGAATGGCATTCCTTGGCGCTCCAGGCGCCATCTCGACCAGCACACTCACCCGTTGGACCCCTTGCGCGGCAAGCGGCCCGGAAACGATGCCAAACACGAACAGCGCGAACACGAACCGAGCGTGGTGACGCATCTCTTCCCCTCCTTGAATGAGCGGGACTAATAGTAAGGCCGCTTCATTCCGGAGTCAATCCGTTACAGTACTATCCGGATTAATGTGTATGCGGATGCGGGTGTCTTTCGTAGTGCTGGCGCAACAGGTCCTTCCCATAGTCGTTGCCGTTGGGAGTACGAACCACGCTGTGGATGTGCTCTCTGTTGGGCAGCTTCGGGTCCTTGGCGAGGTGCCGCAGATTCGCCGGGAGCTGATGGTCGAACTCGACCAGGTAAACAGGGCTATGGATGCGGAAATAGAAGACGCTGTCGTTTTCCATCGCGCCGATCCATGCGAACCACGTCTGGTCGAAGTGCTGGCGGACCTCGTCCATCTTCACGCGGGCGTGACCGTCGTCCATGTTCCCGGCCCATAGGCCGATCAGGGCCAGCAACTCCCTCTTCTGCGCGGCGGTGAGTTCGTTGGAGCGGATGCCGGCGTATTCGAGAACGGCGTTGTCCTTGAAGGCTTCGCCGATGTTGTCGTTGCCGGTCTTCGAGACGCGGATGACGGCTTTGGCTCGCTGTTCGGGTGTCAAAGACCGTGCGAACGCGAGGCCGCGCGCCTGCTCTTCCTGAAGAATCGCCGTGCCCTTGAACTTCCCGGCCCTCGCGATCACCGGCTCGGAGCCGAAGAACGACGGCGTCATCACCACCTGGTCGCCCAGCACGAAGTAATTGATGATCAGGTGGTGCCCGTCGATCTGCCAGCCCCAAGGCTCCGTGGCGGAGGGCTCCCCCATGACAGTGATGTGGTAGAGCCATTCGCCGTACTGGCTGAAGTCGTTGGCGTTTAGCTCGCCAAGCGTGTAGTTCAGCCGCATGATGTCGCGGGAGAGCTTCAGTCCCTTGGCGCTCAGCGACGCCCGAAGGAGATCGAAGGCCTTGTCGCGCTGAGCTTGAGACATCTCCTCGAAACTGACGCCCTGGCGGCGGTAGAAGTGCTGGTTCATCCACTTGCGCCATTCGTCGTCGTCGACCGGGAACGTGCTTTTGGCGCGCATCTCCGGGGAGAGCGCGGCCAGGAGTTCGACGGCGGCCTTGCGGACCGGCTCGGTCGAGACGCCCGTGGACCGGATCTGGAACAGCCCCCGCTCGGGTGTGCCGTTCGTGGTGATCCCTTTGAACGGTTCGGCTAGGCCCTCTCCCTCGGCGGCGCGGGACCTGGTGAACCAGCGCTGGTTGCGCTCGGCCTCGGATGGCGAGGGTTGCTGAGCCTGGATCAGGATAGCCGCACCGGCTGCGGCCACGGAAACGGAAATCAGGGCGCGGAAGCGCGTCGTCATCGGCGGTTCTCCTTCCCAGGGAGAGGTGCCGCTGATGGTATCACGACTGCGAACGCCGGAAGACCTCCATCGTGAAAAGTCCCGCTGCGCTGGCGCCGCCGTCGATGGTGAAGGTCTGCCCGGTCAGGTAGGCGGCGGCGGGGGAGGCGAGGTACAGCGCCATGTTGCAGACGTCCGCCGGGTCGGCCAGGCGGCCGAGCGGGATAGTTCGTTTCCGCAAATTCAGGCGCTCCTCGCCGTAGACGCCCACCAGCATGTCGTTCATGACAGGACCGGGGACGAGGGCGTTCACTGTGATCTGGTGGCGCGCCAGTTCGACGGCCATCACGCGGGTGAGCCCGAGCACCGCCGCTTTTGCCGTTCCGTAGCCAGAGAAGCCGAACTGCCCCATCATGCCGCCGACCGAGGAGACGGTCAGGATACGTCCGCCCCTCCCCTGGGCCACCATTCGGCGCGCGGCAGCCTGGCAGCCGAGAAACGCTCCTGTGAGATTGACGTCGAGGGAACGGCGGAAATCGTCGAGCGAATAGTCGAGAAAATCGCCCATCAGCACAAGGCCGGCGTTCGCGACGAAGACGTCGACGCCGTCCTCGACCAGGCACCCGGCGACCTCGGGGTCGGCGACATCACCGAGGACGGTGCGGCACTTGCCGCCGTTCCGCTCTATCTCCGCCGCCACTTCGGAGGCACGCTCCGCATTCTGGCCGTGGACGGTCACGCGATACCCCGCGGATGAGAACGCCAGGGCCATGGCGCGGCCGATGCCGGAGGTGGAGCCGGTGATGACGGCGTGGGGAGTAACGGTGGTTTCGGACATGAACGTCTCACAACGGTTGTATCAAATGCAAAAAGGCCGGAGGCGACCACCGGCGCCTCCGGCCCTGTTCAGAAATGGCGCTCGTTAGGGTGTATGCCGAAAGACGTCATGGCGCGGCCCGGAGAGCCACATGCCGTGGCCGTCGGCTCCGACAAGATGGCCCCGCCAAATGACATCACCGGCAAGAGTCGGAGCAGGAAGGAGTGACCAGGACGCCTTATCCGCGCGCCACTCGTACAGGTCGCATAGCGCGCCAGTCTTCCCGCTGCCCTGGGCACTCACGACAACAGCGCCAGCCGGTGTAAAGCCCGCGCCTGTGACCAAGGTTCTGCCGGCAATCCCAGGCAGGCGCCAGCGCTCGATCTTGCCTGTAGCGAGGTCGACGATGGCGAGATCCATTGCGGTGACGCTCAGAAAGGCGACTCGTCCAGCGTCTCCAAAAAGGTAAGCAATGTCATCGGGGTGCCCCCCGATCTTCGAGGGTGAGGGATACGAATCCCAGTTGAGGAGGTTTTGAAGCACCCGGCCTTCGGCGCTGTAGCGGCGCAGGATGTCGTGGGACTCGGAAAACCTCTCGTTTTCGATGACGCGGCCCGCCGTCCAGACTTCGCCATCGGGCCGGACGTGGACCAGCACAGGGTAATAAGGCTGGGTATCAACGGTTCGCACGACTTGACCGGACGGATCGATCCAGACGAGGCGTGTACTCCTGGAGCCGTCCGTCATGAAAGCTCCAACCGAGACGACCATGCCGCCGGCTGGCGTCGGCGCGACAGCCGCAATCCTGAAGGTGAATGCCCCATCCAGCTTGAACGGGACCTTCAACCGGACTGAACCGTCAGTGGCGAATATATAAGCCAGGGGCGTGCCGGGCAATTCGTCGTGATCGTAGGCGGCAAAGTAGCCGTTATTGAATGTTGGCACGGACCGCCCGGCGAAGGTCTTCTGCAATTCAACAAGTGTAGGCTGCGCATGACTCTGAAACGACACAAGCGGAAAGACGATGCACGCAAGCACAAATGCAGCTTGAAAAGTCGTTGTGGGTTTCATTCGATATCCTCCCAGTGATAACAGCCAGCTTCTTGACATGGACCACATCCCTGGCAAGCATCGCCGCCGGGGTACAAGTAGCCTTGATAGTACAGTGCGAATTGGTGGGAGATATACCTGTAGATCGTTGCGCCACCACAGTCCTGACGGCAGGTTGACGGATCTGGCCGGTAGTAGTGCCCACCACAAGGGCTGGGGAGGCAGAACGTGTCATTCGACGCGGACGGGGACAGCCGGCAAACCTGGGACACGTCGCGCGGCTCGGAAGGAACGAGCGACATGGAGTAACGCAGCAGCAACAGCCGGCTCGGGCTAGGGTTGGATGAACTCGCCGTGATCTTCCGTCCCTTCTCATCAAACACTACTTGTTTGGCAAGATCAACCGTTTGTACGGAAATCGGAGTGGTGGCCAGTAGTCGGCAGGCCGCAATTAGAAGAAAAGCTACTACAACACGCATGACGGCATATTACTTCGGGTGAGGCCTGGAAACAATATCCTAATTGGGGGATATCCAATCAAAAGCGCTGGCGGGTCAGAAAGCAAAAGCCCCGGATGCGAGGGCCATCCGGGGCTTTTGTCGGAAACGATTGTTGGCGTACCTGACGCCGAAGAACAGGATCCCAGCTACGCGACCTGTTGGGCCCGGTAGCGGTTCATGATTTCGTGCATCTGGTCCTTGAGGTGCAGCTTGATCTTCTTCAGCCGGTGCTCCTCAAGCTCATCCTCCGGAGTGACGTGGGACTTCGCCTCGATCACCTCGATCTGCCGCTTGTACTCGGCATGCTTCTCGGCGAGCGATCGGAACTCCTCATTCGACTGCATCAGATACGCCTTCAGCTCTTCCTGCGAGAATTTCTCCATGTGGGTGGTTCTCCTTGGTATGGGCAACCACGCCGAGTCGTTTGAGTTTGGGTCACAGGCTCGGTGGGTCTGAACGTCTGCATGGTGCAGAGGAGCGGGGCCCCTCGGTCCCGCTGTCACCCTGACGTTATCACTTTTGAAATCATCTGACAATCCTCCATTCATCGGGCCGCTTCTCCAGGGATGGCTGTATATCGAAGGACGATGGCCGCCTCCTCCGGAGAGGAGTAGTAGCGCGGCCGGCGGCCCGCTTGGACAAAGCTCAACCGGGCGTAAAGCGCCAACGCCGGGCCGTTCGATTCGCGGACCTCCAGCCACAGCGAGCCGGGCGGCAGGCCTTCGATCAGCCGGGTGGCCAGACCCAGCCGGCGGTAAGCCTGTGCGGTGGCGAGGTTTAGGATTTCTGTCGCTCCAGGTACGGTTTCGCGGGTGACCAGAAATGCCACAACTCGGCCCTCGATCTCCGCGACCGTCGCCGTGTAAGCCAGGTAGTCGACCGGGTTCCACTGGGAGGCCTCAGGCGCTTCGGCTTGGATGGCGGCAACGGCAGGAAGGTCAGGGGCGGCCATGGGGCGAATGCGCCGGCCGGCCCAGACGTCGGTCTGAAGCCGGGCCAGGGCGGGCCAGCCGAAGTGTTCCACTGCGATGCGCCGGGCGTTTTCAGCGAGTTTACGGCGAAGAGCGGCGTCGGCCAGCAAACGGCGGATGCCATCGGCGAAGGTGGCGGCCGAATCGGCGATCCAGACGCTTTCGCCGTGCGCCAGCCCTAGCCCGCCCACGCCGGAAGTGGTTGAAACCATGGCTCTTTCTGTCGCCATCGCCTCCAGCGCCTTCAAGTTCGTTCCCGCGGAAACCAGAGTTGGCACCAGGACTAGATTCGCTGCGTCATAAAGCGGTTTCACGTCGGCGGTAAAGCCGCGAATCTCGATATTCGGGTGCGGCGCGGGCCGAGAGCAGTAAAGATGCGGATCGGGCCCGGCTACCACGGTGACCCGAAGGAGTTCGTGTAAATCTTCGAGCAGCGGCCAGACTTGATCGACGAAAAACTCCCAGGCCTGCCGGTTCGGGAAGTGGCGGAAGCTGCCGATGAAAAGGAGATGAGCGCCATCGGGCTCTGGCGCGGGCGTGAAGCGGTCGAGATCCACGCCGTTGGGCACGGCGGCGGCGTGCGGCACGCCGAGGAGCCCGGTGTCTTTTTCGGACATGGTGATGACGCTGCGGAAGCGCCCGACAGCGCGCATTTCGAAGCGGCGCCAGCGGAACAGGTTCCACCAGGAGGCCAGCGAGTCCTCGCGCCGGTGGATCTGCTGGAAAAGGTCGAAGGTGACGTCGTGCTCGACCAGGACATCGCCGCCGTAGTCGGCCATCTGGGTGTACTCGACCTGGAGCAGCGGCACCTGGTGGCGCTGTAGGGTCTGGCGGAGTTGGTCGCGCAGCGCTGGGGAGAAGAACTCGCAGACCTCGGGCGGCCGGAGCGTGGACCAGCGGGGCTCGCGGTAGCGGGGTTTGGCGGCGACGTAGACCCGAGAGCAAATCTCGGCGACGCGGCGCAGGTCCTGGTCCGTCTGGCCGTCCTCGAAGCCGAAGTAGAGGATGTCGTAGGACTCGGCGCTGTGGCGCAGCAGGTTCCAGATGCGCACCGCGCCGCCGTGGGACAGCGGCCAGGGCAAGTACGGGCTGAGGACGGCGACGCGCGGGCGGCCTTCGCGGAAGGGACGGCCCTCGATCTCGCGCCATTCGGACGGGAGGACGGAGCGGTCCGATTTCCACGGCACGAGCCAGGAGGGGCGCAGGAAGATGCGGTCCAGCGGCAGGCCGCGGAGGAAGATCCAGGAGGCGATGGGCGAAATGGGGCCAAGCTGGTGGCGCTCCAGGGAATTGTTGAACGCCAGCACGCGGCCGGGGAAGGCGATCGACGCGGCCAGTGCGCGGTGCAGCGGTGCAGCGGCCTGAACGATACGGCGTCCGGCGGAGGCGTGCTTCAGCCGGAGCCACGCTTCGCCGCTGGGGAGCAACGGGTCGATCTCGACTTCAATGCGCGTGTAGCCGGGGGTCAGTTCGCGGAACAGATCGGCAATCTGGCGCGAGCCAGGCTCGGTGACGGCGAGGACGACGGGATCGGGGTCGAGGCCCCGGAGGCGGAACCAGAGTTGCTTAACGAGCTGTTTCACGACGGAGTGCCCAATGGAGAACCAGCCAGGAGCCCAGCGGAAGAATCGCGACGGCGACGCAGACCGGAGCAAAACCGTAACCGTCGACGACGCGGCCGACGATCGACGAGAATACGCCCTGCAGCAGGCCGTAGACACCGGTGAGCCCGGAGACGGCGAAGGCGGCGCGAGCGGGGCCGAAGAGATCGAGCGGCATGGCGTAGATATTCACGCTGGCCACGACGCAGAAGAAGAAACTGGCGCAGATGATGGCCGTGGCCAGGAAGGGCGTCGGCGCCAGCGGAACCGCGGCGTTCGAGAGCAGGAGCACGCAGCCAACGAGGATCACCTTCATTCGGGCGGGAGTGACGTCGGCAGAGGCGCCGGCCCAGCGCATCACCAGCCAGCCGCCGAAGAACCCGCCAGCCGTGGCGAAGATGGGCGGGATCCAGGCGAGTCCGTAATTGGCCTGGTCCTGCGTGAGGCCATGCTCGCGGACAAGGTAGACCGTGGTCCAGTTCACCCACAGCGAATAGACCGACATCAGCAGGACGTTGGAGCCTAACAAGGCCCAATAACGCGGATCGCGGATTACCTCCCCGGGCGTGGACGACCGGGATGAGGTCTCCTGGCCGAGCTTCGGCGCTTTGCGGCTGACGGCGAGCCAGAGCGGGATCCAGATGAAACCCAGAGCGCCGACGGCGATGAAAGCCGTGCGCCAGCCAAACTCGCGGGACAGCAACTGTGCAAGGATCGGCGCGGAGACGGCGCCGAGCGTCAGACCCAATTGAGAGATGGCGGAACCAAAGGCGCGCTCGTTTGGGCGCAGGTAGAGGGCGGAGGCCTTGCCAGTGCCTGGGATGCCGCCGGCCTCGCCAACGCCGAGTGCGGCGCGAGAGAAGATCAGCCCTTGGAGAGTTGAGGTCAGCCCTGTCGCCATGCCGGAGAACGACCAGAAGGCGACGGCGACGGTGGAGCCGAGGTTGAGGCCGGCGCGGTCGATGAGAAGCCCGGCGAGCGGCGCGGCCAACGCGTAACAGAGCGAGAAGGCCATGATGACGTCGCCGTAGTCCGCGGCGGAAAGGCGAAACTCGCTCATGATCTGGGGGGCCAGCGCGGCCAGCAGTTGCCGGTCGAGGAAGTTCAGCGTGGAGGAGAGGGCAAAGACGCAGACTGCAATCCAGCGCCAGGGGACCGAGCGAGGCATCAGTTACCGAAACTCGATGGTAACAGCTTCGGGTGTACCGCCCTTGGCTTTCGGCGGCAGGTAGTCGATCTTCACGGCGCGGGGCTGGCGCTGGGCGCCGCAGGCCAGCGTTGCCTCCGACGAGCCGATGACGGCCAGTTTGCGGATGTCCGGAACGGCGAAGGAGGAGGGGGCGCCTGAGTCCGGCTTGATCTGCAAGGTGGCGCGGGTGCCGGTGCAGGCGATGCGGGTGAGCGTGCCGGTGGCGGATTCAGTCTTCGGGCCTTCCCACCACTGTTCGATCTTCTTCGCGGTCTTGTATTCGCCGGCGGCCTGGTTCGCTTTGGTTTCGGCCGCGCGGATTCGCGCTTCGTTTTCGAGGCGAAGCCGCTCGATCTCCGCGGCTTTCTCATCGGCTTCACGGCGGCGGGCTTCGGCGGCAGCGTCCAGGCGGAGTTCGTCGGAGGCGCGGCGGGCGGCGATGATGCGCTCGCGCTCCTCTGGCGAACTGGCGGCGCGCTCGGCGGCAAGCCAGGACTTGGTAGCTTCGTCGAACTGCTTCGCAGCGGTCTGGGCCTCGGCCAGTTCCTGCCAGAGATGGACCTGCCGGGGCGCGAGTTCGGTTGCCTTTTTCAGCAGAGCGGCCTTCCGGATGGGGCCGGGTTCCTGGGCGGCGCCGACGATGTACGGCTCGGCCCATTTCGGGTTGGTCTTGGCAGCCCGTTCGACAAGCGTGCGGGCGCGGGCGGCGTCTTTCTCAATGCGGCCCAGCTCAAGCAGACCGCGTGCGGGTGAGGCTTCAGGATCGGCGGCGGCGGAGTTCAGCGCGGTGGTGGCGGCAGAGATGTCCTTCAGACCGAGCAGCGCAAGGCCGTAGCCCTCCTGAAGGATTGCGGAAGGGCGCTCATTCAGGCCCTTCTGATAAGCGTCGGCGGCCTCCTTGAAACGGCCAGCGGCGAGCAGCAGGTCCCCGGGCATGGCTCGGATACGCGAGGGCAGCGCGTCGCGGACAGTGACGCGGTTGGGATCGAAGGGCTTCGCATTCAACCTCTGGGTACCGAAGCTGCCTGCAGCGAGATAGGCGCGCGCATCGGCCTCGAGCTTGGGCTTCTCCTGCTGGAAGGCGTTGCGGTACGATGCGCCCTCCTCGGCGCCGTTCGCTAGGTTTGACAGCAGTACACGGACGCGGCCGGAGGTCTCCGGGTTCACGGTGAGCATGTGGATCATGGCCCACGTCAGGGAGCGGCCGTCCTGCGGCGGCGGAGCGCCGAACATGACGCGGACGCCATCGACCGCGAGCGTGGAGTACGCGGCGGCGATGGCCTCCTCGTAGCCGGGCGGCATGCGGCCGTTGAGATTGTCCTCGAAGAAGATTTGAGCGAGCCGCCGGAAGAACTCCGGGGGCGGCGTGGACCGCGCGGGCCAGGTGCAATACCAGCCGTCGCGCCCGAATGAGATTTCCGCCGATGGTGCGGCGCCGCGGCGAACGACGACCGTGATGGGCCACACCGTAGTGAGCTCCGTCCGTCCGAAGGCTTGCCCCAGCGAGTGGCGGAACTGTTCGAGATGGTTAAGCGCATCGCGCGCCGGGTCCGCTCCGGCATCGGAGAAGACGAGGAATGGCGCGGAGCGGATCTCATTCCAGTCCGCCGCAGGTAGCGTGAGTGAGGAGATCAGGAGAAGAGCGGCGCCGCGCATGAGTTACGCTCCCAGCAGGCCGTCGCCGCGCGAAAGCTCCGCGAGAATCTGCTCCTTGCGGCGGTCAAGCGCCTCGACGGAACTCCCCAGGGCGACATAGTAGGTCAACCCCGCAACGATGAAGCCCGCCGCCAGCACGACATAAAATGCGGCCTGCGTCTCAAATGCATAGCGCGCCAAGTAGGCAAGCGAGATGGGGATGCCCACCATGGGGTAGACCAGCATCAGCATGAATTGCACTTTGCCACTGCTGGTGTTTCGCCACGTGTTGGTGGGGTTCGCAGCGCGCGGGAAGTGCGTGGAGGCAAGGTTCCCGGCCGCCATCAGGAACAGGCTGAGCATGATGGTAACGGCGAAGCACTCGGCGATCTTCGCGCCCGTCACCGGGAAGCGCAAGAGTGTGCACACGGCGGCGACAATCGATATCTCCAGCAGCAGCAGGATCACCGCCGTGATGTTTTTCCCGATCAGGACGGTCGACGGGCGCACGGGCAGGATGTAGTAGGCCTGCATCGCGTGACGGTCGAAGCCGAAGACGTTCCAGAACAGCGCCTCACCCAACAGTAGGGCGGCATAGATGCTGACCCAGACAAGAATGTTTTCGCCCATAAACCCACCGCCGCGATTGCGGCCCAGCAGCAACGGCGCCCAGATGATGAGCCCGAACGTGAAGCCCATGAAGAAGACCAGCCGGAAGCGCGGCGCGCGCATCAGGCTGCGAATCTCCTTCTCGACCAGAGAGCCGAGCGGATCCGGCAGAAAGCGCGCGGGCAGCCGGTAGAGATGGTCGGTCCAGTTCGCGGCCCGAGGCGAGAGCGTCTGCCGCTGCTTGGCGCGGACCTCATCGGCATCCCAGCGCAGCCCGCGCTTGAACTGCGTGTAGCCGAACCATCCGACCAGGACGGTCCATGCGACGAGCGAGACCAGCGGGAAGAACTGGACGCCTTCGACGGCCAAAGCTGCTGTGATCTGCCACGGCCAGGGGAACGCGGGAATGCGGTCGAGGAGGGCCGAAACACTTTCCCGCTTCCACGTGTCGGGCGGAATCATCACGACCAGAAGCTGTGGCAGGGCCATCAAGAGCACGAAGCCGAGCACCACCAGTTCCCTGATGCCGCGCCGCGCGAGCAGCCGCGTCAACAGATCGCGCAGGCCCGCCGCCAGCAGCATGTTGAACGCGGCAAAGAGGAGGAAGGAGAAGGGCCCGTACCACGGCGTCTTCGGATGCTGCCACAGGCCTACGGCGGCTCCGGCCAGCAGAATAAGGATCTCGACGCCCGTGGTGACCCGCAACAGCACCTCGATGCCGAAGAGTCTCGAGATGGGGATGGGATAGACCAGCAGACGGCGCAGTTCGAGGTTCATCCCGGCGCTGACCAGCACGAGAGGCAGCAACTGCCAGATGATCAGCCCCAGCAGCAGGCCGCCGCTAAGAAAACGCTCCAGCGAATCAAGGTTGGAGATGGTGGGGATGAGCGCGGCGATAGCCGCCGCGCCGAATGCGACGCAGATGTACCACACGGCCGACAGCAGCCAGAACCACAGCGCGGACGTGGGCCCGCGGTTGATGACCATTCGCGACTGGGCCGCGAAGATCGCCGTCAGGTGGTTGTCGAAGAGTCGCATGGCGATTCGATCAGAGCCAGTCGAGCACTTCCGAAGTCCGGACGCCGCCGATGACGCGGACGAAGATGTCCTCGAGCGTCTCCGAGCCGCTGCGCAGCTCGCTCATCGGGCCATCCACGACCAGGCGGCCCTGATTGATGATAGCCACGCGGTCGCACAGGCGCTCCACCACCTCCAGCACGTGTGAGGTGAGGAAGATGGTGGCGCCGCGGCGGACCTGGTCGTTCAGGATGTCCTTCATCAGGCGCGCGCCGACGGCATCGACGCCCTCAAAGGGCTCGTCCAGTAGAAAGATCTCCGGTTTATGGATCAGCGCGGCGGCCATCGCCACGCGCTTGCGCATGCCCTTGGAGTATTCGCCGATCATCTTGCGCCCGGCGGTATCGAGCTCAAAGAGTTGCATCAGTTCGGCGGCGCGCTGCCGCGCGGAGGTTCGCTCCAGCCCGTACATGCGGCCGACAAATTCGACGAATTCGGGGCCGGTGAGGTGGTCGAATAGCAGCGAATCGTCGGGGACCAGGCCGATCTTGCGCTTGATGGCGATGGCCTCGCCCGGCATTTCGTGGCCCAGGACGAAGATTTCGCCGGAGGTGGCCGGCGCCAGGCCCATCAGCATGCGGATGGTGGTGGTCTTTCCGGCGCCGTTCGGCCCCAGGAATCCAAAGAAGGTGCCCCGCTCCACGCGCAGAGTCAGGCCGTCCACTGCGGCCTTAGGCCCGTACACCTTACGAAGCTCCCGGACTTCCAGTGCGGGGGTAGGGACATGCAGGGTTTCGGGGTTCACCTTGTGAGATATGGTACCGTGCGCCGGACTGAGGCCTAAAGCGCGCGTGCCGCTCGGCCGATGGGGGGAATGTGAGTCGAAGTCTGGACGGACCGGATTCCTTTCGCGAACAGGCACTGCGCAGTTTGGATCAATTGCCGCCGTTTTCGCCCGTGCTCAGCGCACTAATCGAGAGCCTGGCCGACGAATCCATGTCGTTCGGCGAACTGGCGGCCTTGATGGAGCGCGACACAGTGATCTCCGGGCATGTGCTGCGGCTGGTGAACTCGGCGATGTACGGCCGACGGGGGACAGTCAGCTCCGTTCGGGCCGCCGTGGC
This sequence comes from Bryobacteraceae bacterium, assembly GCA_050789245.1. Classification (GTDB taxonomy): domain Bacteria; phylum Acidobacteriota; class Terriglobia; order Bryobacterales; family Bryobacteraceae; genus PNKE01. The sequence continues at coordinate 69,790 of JBOZRR010000002.1, forward strand.
CATTCTGGGTGTCAACAAGCTGCGCAACCTCCTGCTGGGGATGTCGGTTTCTCGGATCTGGGCCCGGGTCAGGACTCCCGAGTCCTGGCAGATGGAGCGATTCAACTCCCATTCCACCGCCGTGGCGGTGCTGTCGGATCTGATTGTCCAGAAAGGCAGATACGAGTATCCCGAAGGGGCATTTGCGGCGGGGCTGTTGCACGATCTGGGCCGGTTGATGCTGGCGACGGCGCTACCGGACAAATATGAGGAGATTGAGTGGTTGCACCAGGCGGGCGAAGGGGGATGGGAGGAACTTGAGCGGCGCTGTTTCCAGACGACGCATGCGGAACTCTCCGCTGCGGCCCTGGCGCGCTGGGGTCTGCCCGCGCCGATGCGGCAGGCCGTCCTCTACCATCACCGGCCGGAGGATCAGCCCAGGACCGAAGGCGGCCTGGTCCCGTTGAGCCGCGCGCTGCAGTGCGCCGATCAGGCGGCGGATGTGCTCGGCTACAGCTTGAGCGAAAAGCGGGAAGAGGAGGCAGGCGAGGCCGCGCGTGAAGTGGCGGAATCGCTGAAGGAGCCATTCGAACGCGAGTTCGGGGCGATGCGCGCTAGCCTTTGAAGCCCGGCGGCACCAGCAGGCGCAGTGACTGGAGGACAATCTCGATCCGGACGGGCGCCAGCCCGGCGTACTCGCCGTCGATCTGCACGTCGATGGCGTTGCCATCAATGGGCGTGAGATCGAGAGTGGAGGCGTGGGTGACGGTCACGCCGCTTATGCCGTCGAGCCGGTTCAGCAGGACGCCGACGAAGTACTTGAGGTAGCAGAACGTTGAAGCGCCCTCGAAGAGCACCACGGCGAAATCGTCCCGCCGCAGGGAGGCGTGACGGGCGATCTCCAGGTCGCCCCCATAGTTCTTGACACGGGAGATCAGGGCGAAGCTGGCGCGGCGCGTCTGGCCGTCGAAACGGACGTCGAACTCGCGCAGCGTCTCGCCGAGTGCGCCGAAGCCGGCGAACCAGTAACTTACTTTGCCGAACTTGCGTTTGAATGCCGGCGAGACGCGGCGGACGATCTGCGCGTCGAGACCGGCTCCGGCCATGGCAGCGAAGTAGCGCGGCGCAGTATTAGGCCGGATCAACCGGCCCAGCGAGATGTGCGCAACGTCGAATCCAGGCAGGCCCTTCGCGGCCTTCAGCAGGTTGCCGCCGATTCGAGTCTCCATCGCCAGCACGTTGGCCGTTCCGGCGGGCAGCAGGCCGAGCGCGGCGTCACTGCCTGCCATGCCTTGAATGATCTCGTTGACTGTGCCGTCGCCGCCGGCGGCGAGGATCAGATCGGCCCCATGCGAAACGGCCTCCGCGGCCATCGCACCGGCCGTTTCCGGGCCGGTGGTCGGCCGGATCAGAACTTCGGCCGCCATCGGCGAGAGAAGATCTACTGCCTTTTGAATGAGATCCGGCTGGCGAGAGAGCTTTCCCGCAACCGGATTGTAGATGAGAACAGCCTGACGATAACGTGCGATCGCGGGGGACCCCCAGCTAGGATTATAAGTGGCCGAGTTCGACATCATCGCATGAACCGTTCGATTGCCGAGCAAGCGGAAGAGCTGCGCGCCGAGTTGAGGCGCCACGAACACCTGTACTACGTCCTCGACCAGCCGGAGATCAGCGACGCGGAGTACGACGGGCTGATGCGGCGGCTCCAGGATATGGAGACCGCGCACCCGGAGATCCGCACGCCGGACTCGCCGACGCAGCGCGTCGGAGGCCAGCCGCGTGAAGGGTTCGTAAAGGTCCGTCACAGTTCCGCGATGTTGAGCCTGGATAACGCACTGAACGAAGGCGAGTTAATGGACTTCGACAGGCGCGTGCGGGACCTGCTGGACGACGAGCCGTACGAGTATGTCGCCGAGTTGAAGCTCGACGGGCTATCGATGGCGGTGCAGTACGAAGACGGGCGGCTCAGGCAGGCGATCACACGGGGTGACGGGCAGGTGGGCGAGGACGTTACCGAAAATGCCCGTACCATTCGCAGCCTGCCGCTGCACGTGAAATCGAAGTGGCCGAAGTTCGAGGTGCGCGGCGAAGTGCTGATGACGCGCCGGGGCTTCGAGAGGCTGAATACCGAACGCGAGTCGCTGGGCCTGCCGCTCTATATGAACCCACGCAACTCGGCCGCCGGGTCGCTGCGCGTGCTGGACCCGGGCGTAACGGCCTCGCGAAAGCTCGAGTATTTCTCGTATTTCCTGTTGGTGGATGGCAAACCGGCGTGCGCAACGCATTGGGAATCGCTGGAGGCGCTGGCCGCGATGGGGTTCAAGGTGAATCCGAATCGCGCGCTGTTTCCGTCGGCGGAGGCGCTACTCCAGTATTGCGGCGAGTGGAGCGAACGGCGCGATTCCCTGCCCTATGAGATCGACGGCGTCGTGGCCAAGGTGAATTCGGTCGCGCAGCAGGACCGGCTCGGCTGGACGGCCAAGGCTCCGCGCTGGGCAATCGCCTACAAGTTCACGGCGCGGCAGGCTGAGACGGTGCTTGAGAACATCGAGGTTCAGGTGGGACGCACCGGAACGCTGACGCCCGTCGCCTGGCTGAAGCCGGTGGTCGTCGGCGGCGTGACGGTCTCGCGCGCGACGCTTCACAACGAAGAAGAGATCGAGCGGCTCGGTGTGGCGGTCGGCGACACCGTGGTAATCGAACGGAGCGGCGACGTGATTCCGAAGATCGTGCGCGTCGCGAAAGAAGGCGACGTGCGGCGGCGGTTCGAGATGCCGAAGACGTGCCCCGTCTGCGGCGGCGACGTCGTGCGCGCCGAGGGCGAGGTCGCCAGCCGATGCCTGAACACGAACTGTCCCGCGCGGTTGAAGGAGAGCGTCAGGCACTTCGCCTCTCGCGGCGTGATGGACATCGACGGCGTGGGCGAGGCGCTGGTCGATCAGCTTGTCGAGACGAAGCGGGTGAAGAGCATCGCCGACCTCTATGAGCTGAAGCGCGAGGAGCTAGTCCAACTGGAACGCATGGGTGAGAAATCGGCGCAGAAGATCGTCGAAAACATCGAGGCCAGCAAGAAGCGCCCGCTGCCGCGGCTGCTGTCGGGATTAGGCATCGCGTTTGTCGGCGAGCGGACGGCGCAGTTGCTGGCCGAGTCCATTCCGTCGCTCGACGAGATCGCGGCGGCGGACGAAGAGAAGCTGCGCGAGGTGCCGGAGATTGGGCCGAAGGTGGCCGAAAGCATCCGCCGCTTTTTCGGCGAGCCGCACAACCATGAGTTGATCGAACGACTGCGCGCCCATGGATTGACGTTCACGCACGACGCGCCGAAGCGCCCCACCACCGGAGCCTTCGCCGGCAAGACCTTCGTGCTAACGGGCACGCTGCCGACGATGACGCGCGACGAAGCGAAGGCGAAGATCGAGGAGGCCGGCGGTAAAGTGGCGGGATCGGTCAGCAAGAAGACGAGCGTCGTCGTGGCGGGCGAAGAGGCCGGGTCGAAACTCGAGAAGGCAAGAGAATTGGGAGTCGAAGTCTGGGATGAGGCGGCGCTGGTGGCCGCGCTCAACTCCGGGCAGGCATCGGAATGAAAGCGTTCTTCAACAAGCTGGTGGCCCTCGGGCCGTTTGGAATCTTCCTGGTCGGCATTATCGACGGGGCGGGCCTGCCGAATCCCTCGGGGCCCGACATCATCCTGTTGCTGTACGCCTCGCAGAGGCCGGACACGGCGTTCCTTGCCGCGGCGCTGGCGGTGCTGGGGTCGGTCATCGGCAGTTACATCCTGTTCAGCATCGCGCGCAAGGGCGGCGAGGTCTACCTTGAACGGCACACGGAGAGAGCGCGCGGCAAGAAACTGCGCGCATGGTTCCAGCACTATGGACTGATCACCGTCTTCATCCCGGCGATGATTCCCATTCCCATGCCGCTGAAGCTCTTCGTGATTTGCGCAGGCGCTCTCGGCATCCGCGCGAGGGCCTTTCTGGCCGTCCTCGCACTTGCCCGTATCCCGCGTTACTTCGCCATCGCCTACCTCGGCAGTAAGCTCGGCGAGGAGTCGATGGGCTACCTGGGCAAGCACAAGTGGGATTTGGTGTTGATCGCTCTGGGGCTCATGGTCTTCTGCTTCGCCCTGGTCAAGTTCACGGACAGGATGCGCGCTCGCGCAAAAGATACACTGGTCCGTGATCATGCAGAATCGTAGCGTTGTCTCCCGCCGTTCGTTCCTCTTCACCGCTGTTGCCGGATCGTGGGCCTGTAGTGCGCCGAACGTCGCTAGGACGAACCCGAACGACGTGCGCATCGACGGTGTCGATATCGAGGAAGAGTTTCATCTCTACCGCACGCCCATCAAGTTCGGTGGCACGGAGGTGGACCGCGTCACGCTGCTGAACGTCCGCATACGGATCAGCAACCGGGCTGGCAAATCAGTGGAAGGCTTCGGCTCCATGCCGCTCGGCAATGTCTGGTCGTTCCCTTCGAAGAAGCTTAAATACAACGACACGCTGGCGGCCATGCAGGCGTTGTCGAAACGGATTCAGGCCATCACCGCCGCGTACAAGGACTACGGCCATCCCGTCGAATTGAATCACCACCTGGAACCCGAATGGCTGAAGGCCGCGTCGGAAGTGAGCCAGCGGCTCTCCCTGGCCGAACCCATCCCGAAACTCTGCACGCTGACCACGTCCAGCCCGTTCGACGCCGCGCTGAATGACGCTTACGGCAAATTGAACAACCGCAGCACGTATCACTGCTACACGCGTGAGTTCCTTACTGAAGACCTGTCGCGCTACCTTGGCGCGGATTTCAAGGGGCTCTATCTCGACCAGTTTGTGCAACCCGATCCAAAGCCGCGCATGCCGCTTTATCACCTGGTGGGCGCCGTGGACTCCATCACCAAGGCGGACATCGCCAAGCCCATCAACGACGGCCTGCCGGAGGCGCTGCCCGAGTGGATCGACTACAACGGGCTGGTCCGCATCAAAATCAAACTGAACGGCGACAACCTGGACTGGGACCGCGACCGCGTGCTGACGGTGGATAGGGTGGCGGCCGAATCGATGAAGAAGCGCGGAACGGCCGAGTGGTTCTATTCGCTCGACTTCAACGAGAAGTGTCCGAACGTCGAGTACTTGCTGCGGATGCTGAACCAGGTGAAGGAGAAGTCGCCCGCGGGCTTCGAACGCATCCAGTACATCGAGCAGCCCACCAAGCGCGACCTGAAAGCCGACAAGCATAACGTCATGCACGAGGCTGCTAAACTGCGGCCGGTGGTGATCGACGAGTCGCTGACCGACCTTGAGAGCCTGTTGCTGGCTCGCGAGATGGGATACTCCGGCGCAGCTTTGAAGGCGTGCAAAGGCCAGTCGCAGGCGTTGCTGATGGCCGCCGCGGCGCAGAAATTCAAGATGTTTCTCTGCGTCCAGGACCTGACTTGCCCAGGCGCGTCGCTGGTTCATTCCGCGGGCCTCGCGGCGCACGTCCCCGGAGTGGCCGCGATCGAAGCGAATGCACGGCAGTACGTCCCCGCGGCCAACGCAGGGTGGGAGAAGTCCCACCCCGGCCTGTTCATCATCAAGGACGGCTACATGAACACAGGCGAACTCATCCGGCCTGGGCTTAGCGCCGTCTAGCGCAGCTCGGCCATCGCCTCTCGCGCGCCGGTCAGGTAACGGTTCAGCTTCATCGCGCGTTCGAAGTCGGCGAGTGCCGCCGACTTGTCGCCCAATCCCAAATGGCCGAGGCCGCGCACATAGTGCGCTTCCGCCTGGCGCATCTGCGGCGACTGCCGGTCGCCGAACTTGGCGAAGAAGTCCGAGCCTTCGGCGGGTTTTAACGCGTCGTTGCCGGCCTTTACCAGCGCATCGAAGACACGCTTTGCCTGCGCGTCCCGGCCGAGCTTCTGGAGCGACAGGCCCTGGTAATACAGCAGCACTGCTCCGCTGCCGACGGTTGGATGCGGATTGTCCTCGCTGCCGATCAGCTCCGAGGCGGCTTCGCGCCACGCCTCCTGCGCCTGCGCTGCGCGGCCGAGTGCTTGCTCGGCGAGCCCTACAAAGTAGAAGACTTCCGGCGCGCGCGAGCCCCGGTATGAGCGAGTGGCTTCGAGGTTGGCGGGATATTCGATGGCGCGGCGGAAGTCGGACAGCGCGCCGTTGAAATCCTTCTTTGCCATGCGTTGGCGGCCTCGAAGCATATGCGCGTCCGTCCAGGAATCGTGCGCGTTGAAGCGAACGCCGCCTTCCCAAAGGTGGAAGTGGCGCTTCTCGAGCCTGGCGATGGCGTCGTCGAGCTTGCCCGATTGAACCAACAGCCCGACGTGCCGCGCGGTGGTATCGTCGCGCTTTTGCGCGGACTCCGAGAGCCGTGTGAACAGCGCCAGCCGCTTCTCCACGGGCTCCTGGTTCCATTCGTAGAGCCGGTCAATTTCGAAGAGATAGAGCGCATCCTGCGGGTTCAGCTCGATGGCGCGCTCGAGCGATGCGATAGCCTCGGGCACTTTGTTGTCGAGCGAATAGCCGACTGCCAGATTGCGGTGCGCGAGGGCGAGTTTCGGATCGAGTTCGGCGGCCTTCGCGAAGAGCCGCATCGCTTCCGGACGCTGCCGGTCGAAGAGCAGCAGCCCCAGATAGTACGGTGGCCGTGAATCCTGTGGGTTCAGGTTCATCGCCGCGCGCAGGTAGCGTTCCGCTTCGAGCTGGAACGGGAAGACGCGGGTGATGGGCATGGCCGATCCGCGCGCATAGTGCGCCTTGGCCGTATCGGTCTGCCCCGCCTGATCAGCCACCCAGCCGCGCATGTACGCAATCATCGGCGACTGCACCGGCATGCGATCCAGCAGGAACTCCGCTTCGCGCCAAAGCCCGGCGCTCAGGCAGGACTGCACCAGTTCCAGCCCCTCCTCCGGCGACTGCTTGAAGAGGCTGACGAGATCGATGGCGTCACGGTAACCGCGCGGGTCCATCGGGTCAATCGTCTCGATCCGACGACGCAGTTCCCTGCCCTCCCCGCCGCGTCCGGTCCGGGAAAGGATGATGGATTCGAGCGACAATGCTCGAGTGTTTCGCGCATTCGTCTCGAGAGAACTCTCGAGAAACGCGACGGATTTCTCGAGAGCTCCGTCGAGAGAAGCGAGTTCGGCGAGCTGAAGATACGACGCGGATTTCCACGCGTGCGTCCAGGCGGCGCGTTGGAACGCATCGGCCGCAGCCTGCTTCTTATCCTGCACCCGCAGCGCAAGTCCAAGATAATACAGCGCTTCCCCATCCTTCGGCCGAGTATAGTTGTGCGAGATCCGCTCCACCGCCAGACGCAGCAGTTTCTCGGCGTCGGCGTATCGGCCGCGCTTCAGGTACAGCAGCCCCAGAGCCGTATTCGCACGCGAATCACCGGGGTCGCGGCGGAGTGCTTCCTCGTAGTAGGGGTCCGGGTCGAGGGAGGGGTTATGGAACTGTTCGAGGCGGAGGCCGGCGAGGTAGAGTTCCTCGGCGGTCTTCACCTTCGACGGTGCAGGCGGCGGCACGACGGCGGGAGGCATGGGCGGCCGTTCGGGAGCGAGGATCTGATAAGCAACAAGTTCGCGCCCGCCGAAGATGAGTGCGGCGCGGAGGTCGGTCTCCTTCGTGCCCGAGGGCATGTCGAGAACCTGAGTGAAGGGCTTCGAAGGATCGATATCAATGGCTTGAGACCAGATCTCCTTGCCGGCGGCGGTGACGACGGCGCGTGCCTGGCGGCGGGGCGATGTCGTGTTGAAGCCGACGTGGATCTTGCCGCCTCGCACTTCGAGGTTGACGGCGGCGTCAGTGGTGGCCTGCTTCACGGCTCCGATTTCCCGGAAGGGATACCAATACTGCTCGACTGTCTTGGTCTCGTAGGGCTGGAGCCACGAATAGTCGGGTTGATTGTCGCTCCAGGCGCCGACCATCAGTTCGAGATACGGGCCGTCGGTGTCGCTGAGGATGTTGTCCCACATTCGGCCCGAGGGGCCGGTGCCCCAGGCGAAGAACTTCTTGCCGGGCACCTGGTGATGATCGGCCACGTGAAGCGTGCCGGCTTTGCGGCCATGGTCGTAGCCGGCGAGGAATTCGTCGCTTTCGTTCCAGGCGAACATCGAGATGGCGCTGGGGTGGTTCTTCCAGTAACTGACGTCCACGCCCTTGGTGAAGTCGACGCCGTTGTAGACGGAGTCAGCGATCGGCCAGCGGGCGAACTCGCGCTTGGCATGCTGCGTGGCGAAGTGCGTCGCCGGCGGGAAGACCACCTGGTAGTTGTCGTTCGTGTGAACGGCGACATTCGCAAAGTAGAGCAGCGAATGTGGAAGCGGCGTGGTGTTGAGCGCCGTGACCTTGGCTTCCAGAACGGACGAGCCCGGACGCAGCGTGAGACCGATGGCCCAGCGCATACGGTCGCGCAGTTCCATCTCGCCGACCCAGATGGTGCGCGAGCCGTCGGCGCGTTCCTCAGTCTTGTAGCGAATGGGCAGGAAGCTCGAGGCACGGTGATGGTGCGGGATGTTCCACTCGACTCCGCCCGAGATCCACGCGCCGAGCATGCCGATCAGGGCTGGCTTGATGACGGACTGCTTGTAGAAGAAGTCGTAGCCGTTGGTCTTGTCCTTCGCTTCGAAGATGCGTCCGCCGAGTTCGGGCAGCACGCACACCTTCACATACTCGTTTTCGAGACACACGAGCTTGTAGGTGCGGTCTTCTTTGCGGTCGGTCAGGTTGTCGTACATGGGGTACGGGTAAACCTCACCCCGCGCGCCCTGATAGGTGCGGCCCGTGTAAAAGAAGGGGTTTTCATCGGGAGGTCCGGCGACGTAAGTCGGGATAACGGTGTCCTCCTCCCAGACGCGAACGGGTACCGGTTGAGCGAGCAGAGCAGGCAGGGTCAGCGCGCAGAGCGCAAGCAGGCGGGCGGAAAAGGACAACGGACTCTCCTTTCGGCCGCTATTATTTCAGGGTTCGGGCGTAGTCGTCACGCCGGGAGCGGAGTTGTTCGAGCGTCGCGCGATGCGCGGGGCTGCGGGCGAGGTTTCGCTCCTCGAGCGGATCTGCGGCGAGGTCGTAGAGTTCTTCGAAGCGATCGGGTTCTTCGATGTACTGCGTGTACTTCCAGCGGCGCGTGCGCACGCCTTCGGTCTTCGGGATCCAGGCGTGTTCGAAGCGGTGCTCGTAGAAGAAGTCGTCGCGCAGATTGGTGCGCTGGCCACGCAGGATCGGCGCCAGGCTGCGGCCCTGCGTAGCCGAGGGCGGTTGGAGCCCCGCGAGTTCGAGCATCGTGGGCGCGACGTCGATATTCAGCGCGAGTTCGTCGTTACGGATGCCGGAGACGGCGCCCGGCCGGGGGTCATGGACGATCAGCGGCACCCGGATGGACTCCTCGTGCATGAACCACTTCCCGGCGAGGCCATGCTCACCAAGATAGAAGCCGTTGTCGCCGGTGTAGATAACGATTGTGTTGTCGCGGAGGCCGCGGCGTTGGAGCGTGGCGAGCATCTGGCCGACGGCGCGGTCGATTCCGTGAACCAGGCGGTAATATCCCTTCACGGATCGCTGGTGCAGTTCCGGCGTCGAAAAGCGGACGGCCCAGCGGCGTCGGGCCTCGGAGCCCTGTATGGAGAGAGGCAACTGCTCGATCGCGCGCGAATCCATCGTCTTCGGAACGGGAATTCGAGCCGAGGCGTAAAGTTCCTCGTCGCGCGGATCATAAAGGAACTGGCGCGGGTCTTCGTCCTGCACGTGCGGGGCTTTGAAACTGACTGAGAGGCAGAAGGGACGGTCCGGGCGGCAGCCTTCGAAGAACTCGTCGCACTGGTCGGCCATGACCTGTGTCAGATGGCGGTTGCTCGCGTCCTTGGGAAAGTAGTGGCCCTGCCCGAGGAAACCGGCCCAGTAATCGAATCGATCGGCGGGCGCGGGCGGGCGGTCGAGGCCGTACTTGCCGACGAAACCGGTGCGGTAGCCCCCAGCGCGAAGCAGCGACGGGTAAGTCTGCTGGTGCTGTGCGTCGCTGAAGCTCTGCTGGAAACCCAGGATCCCGTGGCGCCTGGCGTATTGACCCGTGAAGATGCTGGCTCGCGAAGTGACGCAGATGGCCGTGGTGACGAAAGCGTTGCCAAAGGTGACGCCGCGCTTCGAAAGACCGTCGATGTTCGGAGTCGTGAGGATGGGATTGCCCATGCAGCCGAGCGCGTCCCAGCGGTGATCGTCGCCAAGGAGAAACGGGATGTTGGGCGGGCGATCGGCCGCGCGAGCCGTCATGAAGAACGGCGCGGCCAAGGCGGCGCGCCGGGTAAACCGGCTAGACCGCGCGGTTGATGTAGAAATCATCCCGTTGATCTTTCATCCAGCTTTCGAGCGCGGATCGGAATGCGAGCTTGCGCTTGTGGTGGCGGGCCTGCGAAGCAAGGTTGTCCATCTCGTCGGGATCGCGTTGCAGGTTGTAGAACTCCTCGCCTCCGTCGCGATACATGGAGTACTTCCATTCGGCGGTGCGCATGGTGCGGATCGGCACAGTCCACTTCTGTTTGCCGTGGTACTGGCAGAAGACGGCGCGGCGCGGCGGCGTTGCGGCGCGGCCGTGGATCCAGGGCTTGAGTGAGTTTCCGTGGAAGCCCGCCGCATCGAGACCCGCATAGTCGAGAATTGTCGGCGCCACGTCGATATTCATAGCGTGATGGGCGGAGACGCGCTGCGGTTGGGCTCCCGGCGCGCGGACGAGCAGCGGCACACGAATCATCTGCTCGTACATGAAGGGGCCTTTCCAGATCAGGCCGTGATGCGCATCCATGTCGCCGTGGTCGGATGTGACGCAGAGGACGGTGCGCGAAGTGTGGCCGTGCTCGTCGAGTGCGCCCATCAGCTTTCCGAGTTCGTCGTCGAAGAGTTTGACCTTTTCACGGTACAGCTCACGGTATGCGCGGTACTCGCTCTCAGGTTGGCCGTAGATGCGGCGGCCCTGGTCGTCGAGCATGAAGCGCGATTGCGGTTCGGGCTTGTTGTCGAGCGCGCCTGGACGCAGTGAGCGCGGAAGCGGCGTGGCCGAATTCGCGCGGCGGCGCCCCGGACGGTACTCGTAGACATCGTGCGGGTTCAGGTGGCTGACTACAAGTGCGAACGGTTTGCCCACGCTCTTCTGGCTCGCCAGGAATGCGAGGGCGTTTCGTGTGGCCTCGGCGTCGCCTTCGCGTTTGTCCGACTCATTCCAGCCCGCGTTTCCGCCAGCATCGGAGCCAAGGTGCCATTTGCCGAAGTATGCGGTTGTGTAACCGGCACGCTGGAGCGCCGGGGCGAATGAGGGCAAGTCGAGCGGCTTGCCGCCGGTCATGCCCAGGTTGCCCCGCACGCCGGTGCGAGCCGGGTAGAAGCCGGTCAGCAGGGAGGCCCGGCTGGGCGAGCACTGGGGCGTGGTGCAGAAGGAGTTCTCAAAGACGGTAGCTTCGCGCGCGAGGCGGTCCATCGCCGGGGTTTGGAAGAAGGGGTCCATGAAGCCTGCCGCGCGCCAATGTTGCTGATCGGAGAGGACCAGCACAACGTTGGGCCGCGACGAGCCCTGCATCGCCAGCATGGACGAAGCGAGGAACTCACGGCGCGTCGTCTTCATGCGAGCCATCATAGTCGATGGCTGGACGGCCCGGAGCGCTACACTGTCTGAATCAACTCGGGAGGGAACGATGAACAGGCGACAGCTCTTCGCGACTCCAATGCTCGGAATGGCCGCGCTACAGGCGGCGACAGATAAGGCAACGCTACCAGACGCTGCATTGCGCATCTCCGATCCGGAGAAGTACTGGCTGCGGGTCCGTAAGGAACAGTTCTTCCTGCCGGATTGGCGAGCGTTCCTCAACAATGGGAGTCTGGGCATCATCCCTCGTCCGGTGTACGCCGCCGTCACGGAGTATATGGAGCGCGCGGCGGGCCTGATGATGGACGAGTACCCGCGCTGGGGCTACGAGACGCTTGACGCTGAACGCACGGAGATGGCGGAGTTCGTGGGCTGTAAGAAGGACGAACTGGCCTTCACTCACAACGCGACCGAGGCGCTGAACATGATCGCCGAAGGCATCGATCTGAAGCCGGGCGACGAAGTTCTGATGACCAATGAGGAGCACCCCAGCGGACGGTCGCCGTGGTACCGGCGGGCCAAACGCGACGGCATCACGGTGCGCGAGGTAAAGATCCCGCTGCCGCCGAAGAGCTCCGCCGAACTGGCGGAGGTGATGATTTCGGCGCTCGGACCAAAGACGCGCGTCATCAGCTTCAGCGGGATTCTGACGGCGGTCGGCGTCATCATGCCGGTGCGGGAGATCTGCGCCGCCGCGCGGGCGAAGGGCATCATCACAGTGGTCGACGGCGCACACATGAACGGGCAGATCCCACTGCGGCTGGCGGACTTCAACTGCGACTACTACGCCGGGAGCCCTCATAAGTGGATGTTCGCTCCGGCAGGCTGCGGATTGCTCTACATCCGCGAGGAGAATCTCGAAAAGCTGTGGCCGACTATCGTCACGGGCAGTTGGGACAACCCGGAGTTGAAGGCCGCCCGGTTCATGCAGGTTGGTACCAACAACCGCGCCATCTTCATGGGCATGATGGCGGGCCTGAAGTTTCTGAAGGAATTGGGCCCGGAGAACGTCTACTCGCGTATTCACGAGCTGGCAAGGCGCACCTATGCGATGGCGAAAGAGCGCCCCTACCTGAGCCTGTACAGCAGCGAGGACCACACGCTCTATGGGTCGCTCGTGACCATTGGATTTCAGGGCCGTGACCTGAAGCCCCTGTGGGAGCGACTCAAACAGAAGCGGATCTGGACGACACAGGGCGAGCGCCTGCGGCTGTCGCCGCATGTCCACACGCGGCCTCAGGATCTGGAGATCTTCTTCTCGACACTGGACGAGGTCCTCGGACGCCGGGCCTGATCCGGGTAGGATGAATAGTTGCGGCATCCAGCCGACCGGAGCCAGTCCACTTGAAGATCGTACGCGCGCTCGCAGCCATCCTTCTTCCCTGCGCGCTTTATGCACAATTGCCGTCGCAAAACGTCAGCGATGTGAATTTTCATGGGTGGTATTCCTACTTCGGGGACCACCAGGTCAAGGGCCGATGGGAGTTGCACCTTGAGGAACAGTGGCGCCGCCACGATGGCGGGCTGAAGTGGCAGCAGAACCTGGTCCGTCCGGGCGTGAACTACGTCTTGAACGAAAACGTGACGTTCACGGCCGGTTACGGACACATCCTTTCGTGGCCTTACGGCGACTATCCCGCCGCGCAGCGCAACCTGGAGCATCGCCTCTGGGAGCAGGTGAACGTGACCCAGCGGTTTAGCCGTTTCCGTTTTGCGCACCGATTCCGCCAGGAGCAACGCTGGATCCGCGAATACGACGCGGAAGGCGACCCGGTGCGCTTCCGTTATCAGAACCGTTTCCGTTACATGGGACGCGTCACGATCCCGACGAAGGGCAAGTGGTACAGCACGTTTTACGACGAGATCTGGTTCCACATCGCCCCGAACAAAGGCGCGCGCACCTTCGATCAGAACCGGGCCTACGCCGCGCTAGGCCATAAGCTGAGCCGCAATAACTCAATCGAAGTCGGGTACATGTACCAGTTGCTGGCGCAGCGAAACGGCGTGGTGACGGAGCATAACCACACGCTGATGGTGAGCTTCATCTCCAAGACACCCTTCGGTAAATGAGCAAGCCCCGCGCCGGGCTGGATGCCTGGGCGCGGGGCTGTGTTCGTTTGCGGATGGAGACTACTGCTCGAGGTAAATGCCGTAGTCAGTCCAGCAGTCGAGGTCGTCCATAGTCTCGACGGAAGGCCTGCCCCCAGTTGCCGCGGCCGTGGGGGCCTGAGGCGGCAGGAACTTCGGATCCAGCGTCTTTTCGATCTGGTCGCGAAGGTCGGCGAGATGCGCGCGCGTGACACGATCCGCGACGCGAGGCAGAGTCGCGTCGATTTCACCACCCAGAGCGCGCAATTCGGCGCGAATGAGCGCACGGGCGTCATCGCCGGCAATTGCGCGTGAGTTCAGACGGTCGCCAAAGGTGTCGATGAAGAGCCGCTGCGTATTGCGGCGGAAGGCATCGATCTTCACCTGCCGGGCGGCGAGTTCGCTGAAGACGCCTTTGCGGAGATCGGCGAGGAAGTCCGCAGGCGCATAGGCGGCAGCACCGTCGATGGCCTCCTGTTCGATCAACCGGCCGATGCGCGGCGGGGCAAGCAGGTTGGTCAAGACTCGCTGTTGCGCGCTCCGGACGCGGGTCATAGCGCCGTCAGGTTCGATGCGGCGCAGCACTTCAGGATTCAGCGCCCACTTCGGGACGTTGAAGGCGTTGTCGAGCAGGAACTTCACGGCCTGCTGCTGGCGAGCGCGCGGCAGGGTCTTGAAGCGCAGCCCCGACTGGCCGCCGTGCACCTGCTGGGAATCGTTCCCACCGACGATGGCCGCAACGTGATTCATCTCGAGTGACCACTGACCGATCAGACGCCCGTAAACCTGGTTGAGCTGGTCCCAGTCCTTGCCTTTCTCCTCGGTCGCTGCGAGCAACAGGCCGGCGACGCGCTCCAGGTTCTTCAGGCCGAGCGTGGTGGCCTGCACGGCGTCGGCGTCGCCGACGGCCTCCGTCAACTCGCCGGGGTCGGAGCCGTTGGAGCCTCGTGTCGAGAAACGCAAGTACGGCGTCGTCTCTTGCACCTTCAGCCACTCGTCGAGAGTCGACTTCTCCTCGTCGGGTGACTTCGCGGTCTGGATCGGCTTGTAGCCCCACATGGTCGCGAACTTGTCGTAGGGCCCGATGCCGGGAATGAGATCTGCGGGATCGATATTGTCCTCGGGCTGCGCCACGTAGTTATAGCGCGAGTAATCCATCAGCGTGGGGACGTGCCCCATCTTCTTGATCCACTCCCGGTCGCGGAGCTTTTCAACCGGATACAGCGAGCTGGCCTTCATGTTGTGCTGGAAACCGAGCGTGTGTCCCACCTCGTGCGCGGCAACGTATTCGATGAGCTTGCCCATCAGGTCGTCAGGCAGCGGATACTTCTGCGCACGCTTGTCGAGCGGGCCCACCTGCACAAAATACCAATCGGCGACCAGGTTCTGAATGTTGTGGTAGAACTGGATGTCCGATTCGAGGATCTCGCCCGTACGCGGATCGTGGACGTGCGGTCCGGAGGCGTTTTCGATGGTCGAAGGCAGCCAGCGGATGACGGAGTAGCGGGCGTCTTCGGGGCTCCAGTCGGGATCTTCTTCCTTCGACGGCGCCTCCTTTGCGAGGATGGCCTTCTTGAAGCCGGCCTCCTCGAAGGCGGGCTGCCATTTCTCGATGCCGGCCTTCATATACGGCACCCACTGTTTCGGCGTGGCGGGGTCAATGTAATAGACGATGGGTTTCACCGGCTCACTCAGAGCGGCGGAAGGGTCCTTCTTTTCCAGCCGCCAGCGAGTGATGTACGTGCGGCGCACGGCCTTCATCTCGGGACGGCCGTAATCCATCTGCGACACCGAGAAGTAGCCGACGCGGGCGTCGGCCAAGCGCGGCATCATGGGCTTTTCCGGGAGCTTCACCATCGAGTAGTGAACCGTCACCGTGCCGCTGCCGGGACGCATGCCTGCGCCGAGGAAGGGGTTCGTGGGACGCGGCGTAGCGCCGCCGGTGGGAGGATCGGTCGGCGTCGTGTAAGTGTGGATGGCGTCCACCTCGATGTTGATCGGGAACGGCCTCACCTTTTCGACAAAGCTACGGGAGGTGTCCAGGGCGCGGGCGCGGAGCCGGACGCGAGCGCTGAACTCGGGCACGTCCGAGGTGAAGAGACGGGTGACGTCGATGACGGGATCGCCGCCGGGGCTGAGTGCCTCGACGTTGAATGCCATGACGATGGAGTCCTGGTTGGAGTCCTTCACAGCCTGCGCGATGGGTTCTTTGCCGTCGGCGACCACTTCGTAGTTCACGCTGCGGAGCAGGACACGGCGGTCACGGAGTTCCCAGCGGACAACGCGGTTGCCCAGTGCTTGTCCACCGTAGCCCACGCCGATGGTGGTTCGGCGGATCTGGCTGACCCAAAGGAGCTCTTTGTCCAACTCGCTCTTGGGAATCTCATAAAGCACACGGTCTCGGGCGGTATGAACCTTGAAGAGGCCTTCGTCGGTCTTGAATTCCTTCGTGACCACCTTCTCGTAGGGACGCGGCTCCGGGGCGGTGGAGCGGCCGGAGCCCGCGCCTGCCTGTGGCTTCGCCTGTTCGGCTTGCGGAGGCGTCGGCGGATCTTGCGCCAGCCCCACTGCGGTGGTGAGCAGAGTGATGGCGACAGTAGAAAGCATCGTGCGCATACGACTGATTAGCGCACACCATGGGACTGTGGTTACAGCTCGATGCTAGGATTTGAGATTAGCCCCCATGAAAGCGCGACTCCTGTTCGCCTCGCTGGCCGTTTGTGCCCTGATACCCGCGGCCTTCGCCGAAGGCCTGTCTCCATTGGAGTCCACGCTGGTGAAGGCGGTCTCCGCGAACACGATGAAGGGGCACGTGTCGTTCCTTGCCTCCGATGCGTTGGAAGGGCGCGACACGCCATCGCCGGGACTGGATGTAGCGGCCGAGTACATCGCGTCACAGCTTCGCGCGTTTGGCGTGGAGCCGCTCGCCGGCGGCTCGTATTTTCAGGACGCGCCGTATGTAGTGGTCAGCCAGCCGGCGGAGGGCGCGAAACTCACGCTGAACGGCAATGGCAAGGCCCTGACGCTCGCAGCAGACAAGCTGAGCGTGACAACGAACGCCGCCCTGGAGTTTCACGACACCGCGGTCGTGAAGATGGACCTGGCCGACGACAAGACTCCGCTGCCCGCGCGGGAGGTTGTCGAAGGACGCATCCTGCTCTTCACACGGGTGAACCGCGCCCTCTATACGCGGCGGGGCGAGCTCGCGAAACTCGGGGCACGCGCGTTGCTCGTCGCGGGACCAGTGATGAGAGGATCGCGGTTGCGCGAGGCCGCGGCGAAGCCGGAAGGCACTCTGCCGGTCATCTCGCTGAGCGATTCTGAGTTGAGGACAGCCTTTGAGGCGTTGCCCGCGGGTCCGACGGCATACACCATTTCCGGCTCGATTCCGGCGCCGGTCGAGAAGCCCATCATGCTGCGCAACGTCATCGGGATTTTGCCGGGCTCCGATCCGGACTTGAAAGACACGGCGATGCTGTTGAGCGCGCACTACGATCACGTTGGCCGCATGCCGCAGCAGCAGGGTGACAACATCTACAACGGCGCGAACGACGACGCCAGCGGCGTCGCCACAGTGCTGGAACTGGCGCGCGTCTTCTCGCAGCAGACAGAGCGGCCGAAGCGTACGCTGATCTTCGCCTTCTGGTTCGGCGAGGAGAAGGGTCTGTTGGGGTCGCGCTTCTACGCGAAGCACCCAGTCTTTCCGCTGGCGAAGACCATCGCCAACCTGAACCTCGAGCACATGGGCCGGACAGACGACAACGAAGGCCCGAAGGTGGGCAAAGTATCCGCCACCGGCTTCGACTACAGCGAGGTGATCGACACTCTCGCGAAAGCCGGCACGGACACGGGCGTCGAAGCCTGGAAGCATCCCACGAACAGCGACGAGTTCTTCAGCCGCAGCGACAACCAGGCGCTGGCCGACGCTGGAGTGCCCGCGCACACACTCTCCACGGCGTGGATCTTCCCCGACTACCACCGACCGGGAGACCACTGGGACAAGCTCGATTACGCCAACATGGCGAAAGTGACCGGCACTGTAGCAGTCACCGTGTGGCGTCTCGCAGAGCGCTCCGAGGCCCCGAAGTGGAACGAATCCAACCCGAAGACGGCCCGCTACGTCAAGGCTTGGCGGGCGCTCACCGGGGCGGGCGCGGCACACCACGCCGCACAGTAGAAGCGGCGCGCGCCGCCCCAAATGGTACCCTGAAGGTTTCCACTCCCATGCGCGAGCTTCGTTACACGACCCGCTCCGGCATTGTTGTCACCCGGAGCCTGTCGCGAGTGCCGTTCAAACGCGGATTGCAGCATCTGCTCCGTGAACTGGACCACGCCCGCGGCATCTACCTCTCCTCCGGGTACGAGTACCCTGAGAGGTATTCGCGCTGGGACGTGGCCAGCCTGAATCCCCCTCTCGAGATCGTCGCGCGCGGCCGCGAGGTGGACTTCAATGCACTGAACAAGCGCGGCGAAGCGCTGGTCCAGATGGTGCGCTCCGTGTTGGGTTCGCATCCGCACTGGGCGAGCCTCGAACAGCGCGGCACTTCGCTGCGCGGCACGCTGAAACCGCTTCCGCCGCTGTTTCCGGAAGAGGAACGCAGCAAGCAGCCGTCGGTCTTTTCAGTCCTGCGCGCATTGGTCGACGAGTTCCGGAACGAGAAGGATTCACGCCTGTCGCTTGTCGGGGCTTTCGGCTACGACCTGCTCTTCCAATTCGATCCCATCAAGCTGAAGCTGCCGCGCGGGCAGCA
This sequence comes from Bryobacteraceae bacterium, assembly GCA_050789245.1. Taxonomy (GTDB): domain Bacteria; phylum Acidobacteriota; class Terriglobia; order Bryobacterales; family Bryobacteraceae; genus PNKE01. The sequence goes on from JBOZRR010000002.1 coordinate 88,227, forward strand.
GAAGGACCTTCACCTCTACCTCTGCGACGACATCCACTTCATGGATCGCAAGCGCGAATTGATTGAGCGCTACGAGTACGAATTCGAGTTCGAGGACCTCTCCACGAAGGGCCTGCCCCGCACGTCGGAGCGCATCGAACTGAAGCCGGCACCCAACGGCGTGCCGCGAGAGATCGTCTCCGACCATGTACCGCAGGAGTACATGGACAAGGTGGAAGTCGTGCGTGCGGGCATGAAGCAGGGCGACTACTACGAAGTCGTGCTGCGCCAGAGCTTCACCGCGCCCTTCGACGGCAGCCCGGCGGAGCTGTTCCGGCGCGTCCAGACGCAGAGCCCGAGTCCTTACGAGTTCCTTCTGCAATTCGGCGATGAGCAGTTGATCGGCGCCTCCCCCGAAATGTTCGTCCGCGTGGAAGGCCGCCGCGTGGAGACCTGTCCGATCTCCGGCACGGCGCGGCGCACCGGCGATCCGATGCGCGATCACGATTCAATTCGCGAGCTGTTGAACTCGACGAAGGAAGAGTCCGAGTTGACGATGTGCACCGACGTCGACCGGAACGACAAGTCGCGTGTCTGCGCTCCCGGCACAGTCAAGGTGATCGGCCGCCGTCTGATTGAACGCTACGCGGGCCTGTTTCACACGGTGGACCACGTCGAAGGCATTCTCGCGGATGGCTTCGATTCGCTGGATGCGTTCCTGTCGCACATGTGGTCCGTGACGATGATCGGCGCCCCGAAGAAGGCGGCCGCCCAGGCGATCGAGAACCTCGAAAAGGACGCGCGTGGGTGGTACGGCGGCGCGATCGGGATGCTGTCTCTCAGCGGCGATATCAACACGGGCATCCTCATCCGCACCGTGCATCTGCGGAACGGCATCGCAAAGTATCCTGCTGGCGCGACGCTGCTCTACGACTCGATTCCAGAGGCCGAGGAGAAAGAGACGCGGCTCAAGGCCACCGGCTTCTTCCGGTCGCTGTATCCGCAGTCCGCGGTTCAAGCGGAGGCGGCCGTGGCGGAACAGCCCGGCAAGGGTGTGCGGCTGTTGCTGGTTGACAACGACGACTGCTTCATCCAGACGCTGGCCAATTACGTACGCCAGACCGGGGCCGAGGTCGTCACGTATCGTGCCGGTTTCCCGTTGAGCCTGATCGACGAGATCAATCCCGACATCGTGCTACTCTCGCCCGGACCGGGCCGTCCCTCCGAGTTCGGCGTGCCGGACGTCGCGCGCCATGCCGCGCAGCGCGGCCTGCCTGTCTTCGGCGTATGCCTGGGGCTTCAGGGCATTGTTGAAGCCTGGGGCGGTGAGCTGGACGTGCTTCCCTACCCCATGCACGGCAAGCCGTCCTTCGTCGAGCACAGGAATATCGGCGTCTTCGAAGGGCTGCCGCCGAAAGTAAAGGTAGGCCGCTACCATTCATTGTTTGCAGTTCGCGACAGGCTGCCCTCGTGCTTCGAGATCACGGCCGAGAGCGAGGACGGCATCATCATGGGCGTGCGCCACAAGGACCTTCCTGTGGAGGCAGTTCAATTCCATCCGGAGTCGCTTCTCTCGCAGGACGGCGATCACGGGCTGGAGATGATGCGGAACATGGTCCGCAACTTCGCGCGCGTGAAGACGCCGCGCTGACTGTCGCATGGCCTTCCGCGGTAATCTGGCCGGCGCCGGCATCGCCCTGTTGAGCATCGTCATCACCAGCGTCTTCTTCATCGACTTCTGCAACATGATCTACCGCTGCGGTTGCGACCACCTGTGGGCCACCCAGGACGCCCACTGCAACATCCATACGCCGGGAGCGAAACACTGCCCGTGGTGCGCCATCGGCTTCGGAGGCGGAGTTGCCGTGTGGCTCGGGATTGTCGTTCCGCAGGGCGTCCTCTCATTCGCGCCGCGCCGTTGGAGCGCGTCGAAGCGCCTGACCGCCGCGCTCGCCGCGTTTCCGGTCATCGGCGGCATCGAGGGACTGATCCTCGGTCTGGCGCGGGGTTATTGGAGCTGACCATGGCGCGAGTGCTTGTTCTAGGTGGAGGTCTTGCGGGGCTCTCCGCGGCGGCGGCGCTGGGCGGCGCTGGCCATGAGGTCACCGTGGTCGAAGCGCGTCCGTACCTCGGAGGACGCGCGACCTCGTATGCGGTCAGCACCGGCGGTTCGGAAGAGACCATCGACAATTGCCAGCACATCCTGCTGCGCTGCTGCGTGAATCTGCTCGACTTCTACGATCGCCTGGGCGTGCGCGACCGCATCGAGTTCCATCGCGAATTCTTCTTCATCGAGCCGGGCGGCCGTGTGTCGCTGATGAAATCGGGGATCCTGCCCGCGCCGCTGCACTTCACCGAATCCTTCGCGCGTCTGCATTTCCTGAGTCTCGCCGACAAGCTGGCCATCGGCCGCGCGCTGCTCGCGCTGCGTTCGGAACGCAAGACGCGCACCGATCTCGACCGGATAACCATGCTGGACTGGCTGCGCGAGAAGGGCCAGACGCCGCACGCGATTGAGCGTTTCTGGGCACAGGTGCTGGTCAGCGCCATCAACGAGTCGCTAGACCGGATGGCCGCCAGCCACGGCTTCCAGGTCTTCTGGCTCGGCTTCCTGGCCGCTTCGAATTCGTACGAGATGGGCGTGCCGCATGTGCCGCTCGGTGAACTATACAGCGAATCCGCGTGGAAGGATCTGCGCTCGGTCGATTTCCTATTCCGGACCGCGGTTAACGCCATTCGCGAGTCGGCCGGGCACATCGAGGGCATCGAAACAAGCGCCGGTCGGATCACGGCGGACCACTACATCTCGGCGCTGCCGTATGAGCGGCTCGAGCCCCTGGGTCTCAGCCTCGGTATCGACTACGGCGCCTTTGACCACTCGCCCATCACCGGCGTCCACCTGTGGTTCGACCGGCCCGTGACGGACCTGCCGCACGGCACGCTGCTGGACCGCACCATCCACTGGTTCTTCAACAAGGAAGATGGCCGCTATCTGCAACTGGTCATCAGCGCCTCGCGTTCGCTCACAACGATGTCGCGTAACGAGATCATCGATCTCACTTGCCGAGAGCTCGCCGAATACTTGCCTCGCGTCAGCGAGGCACGGCTCGTGAAGGCTCACGTTGTGAAAGAGATGCGGGCAACGTTTTCGGCGCGGCCTGGGCTGGAGGATCTCCGTCCCGGCACGGCCACGCGGTACGCGAACCTCTCGCTCGCCGGGGACTGGACTCGTTCCGGTTGGCCCGCCACAATGGAGGGCGCGGTTCGCAGTGGATACATCGCCGCCGAGCATGCGGTTGTAACACTTGGCGCGCCTCAGCGGTTCCTGCTGCCGGATATCGCTTAAACTGAAAGATATGCTCGTACGGTTCTTCACCGTCCTCGCGTTGCTTGCGTTCTCAATGCCGGCCCTTGCGGATCCGCCTATGACCACGCTGCTGGTTGAGGTCAGGAATCCGAGCGACAAACCGGTCGATCGCGCCAGTGTCGTTGTGCGTTTCATCGAGGGACGCTCCACGGTCAAGCTGGGCAAGAAGATCGTCACCACCTGGCAGATGAAGACGAACCAGGATGGCGTCGCAAAGATCCCGCCCATCCCACAGGGCAAGATCCGCGTCCAAGTGATCGCGAAGGGGTATCAGACTTTCGGCGACACGTACGAAGTGGAAGAGACCGAGCGGACCATTCTGGTGAAGCTGAATCCTCCGCAGCCGCCCTACTCGGCGCACCAGTAGCGGGCGCCGCCGGCGTCAGCCGGCGACGGCGATGCAGTCGATCTCAACCCTGACGTCACGCGGCAGCCGCGCCGCCTCTACCGTCGACCGTGCCGGCGGATTCTCCGTGAAGTAGCGGCCGTAGACCTCATTCATCGCGGCGAACTCGCCCATGTCCTTGAGGAAGACAGACGTCTTCACGACCTTCGCCATCGAGGAGCCCGAGGCCTCCAGGACGGCCTTCAGATTTTCCAGCACGCGCTCAGTCTGTTCGGCGACTCCGCCCGGGACCATCTGCATGGTGGCGGGGTCCAGCGGAATCTGGCCGCTGAGAAAGACGAGTCCGTTCCAGCGCACGGCCTGCGAGTAAGGCCCAATCGCTTTGGGCGCTGCTTCGGTCGAGATAATTTCCTTCATGATTTACTGCCCCATTCCAGCGTGCCGGTGAGTTCCCGCACGCTCGATATCTTCTGCTTTCGTAAGAATCCGTCGAGTTCATTGGCGATGCGCAGCGGCGCGCGCGGGTCCCAGAAGGTTGCCGTGCCGACTTCCACCGCCGTCGCGCCGGCAATTAGAAATTCGGCTGCATCCACTCCGGTCGCGATGCCGCCCAGACCCACTACCGGGATCTTCACTGCCCTTGCCGCTTCGAAGACCATTCGTAGCGCCAGCGGCTTGATGGCCGGACCTGAGAGTCCACCGAAGCCCGCACCGAGCCTCGGCTTGCGCGTGTTCGCGTCGATCGCCAAACCCAGCATCGTGTTCACCAGGGAGACGGCATCCGCCCCGGCCTCTTCAGCGGCCTTCGCGAGCGGTGGAATGCTCGCCACGTTTGGAGAGAGCTTGACGATGAGAGGCCGCTTCGCCACGGCGCGCACGGCCGAGATCACCTGAGCCAGCAGCGCGGGGTCACTCGAAAAAAACATCCCGCCGTGCTTTGTGTTCGGGCAGGAGACGTTCAGTTCGTAGCCCGAAAGGCCTTCGTGGTCTTCCAGCACGCGGACAACTTCGACGTAATCCTCGATGGCATAACCAAACACATTGGCAAAAACCGGCGTGCTGAGGCGGCGTAGCGCGGGGAGCTTCTCGGCGCAGAACGCGCGCACGCCGATGTTTTGCAGGCCGATGGAATTCATCATCCCTGCCTCGGCCTCCCACACGCGCGGGGGAGGATTGCCGTCCATCGGCTCGCGCGAGAGCCCCTTCACGACGATCCCGCCGAGCTTGTTCAGATCAACGATCTTCTCGAACTCAATTCCGTAGGCGAAAGTGCCCGACGCCGTAATGACCGGGTTCTTCAGCTCGATACCGCAGAGTGTCGTCGCGAGGCGGTTCATCGCGCTCCGCTCACGCCCAATCCGGACGGTCGCGCCGGACCATCGCCACTGCTTTGAACTGCTTTGCCTTATCGGGTTCCATCGCGGGATTTCGGAAGTTCGAACCCATGTAGCCAGCCAGAGTTCCGAACACATCCGTGTTGCGGACGTGGCCGCTGAAGCGGTCGCTGCCTGGTCCGAGCGCCGAAACCAGCACATAGTCGGATGTGTGCTGAGTACCCGTCCAGCCGACGCCGATGTGATTGCCCACGGCCTGGCCCAGAATGCCAACGGGCTTGTCCAGTTGCCGGTTGACCGACAGCTTTCGGATGCCGCCTGCGCTCCGGCGAATGGCCTCCGCCTCCTCCGGCGTGAACGTGAATCCGAACATCTCCTTCGCAATGCTCTGCACGTGGTCCACTGAGGGCATCTTGACGACCTTGCTGTCGACCGTCTCCTTCATGGTGTACTCGCCGCTTGCGCCGAGCCTCGGGTTCAGAACCTCGAAGCTCTGGCGGATCCGCGCGATGCGCTCGAAGCAGGCGTCGCTGTCGGTGTACTCCGTTCCCATGCCGTTCAGGCCGGGATTGGAGTTTCCGTGGTCGCTGGTGATGACCACCAGCGTGTCGGGATGCTTGCCCGCGAACTGAAGCACCGTTTCGATGGCGTCATCGAAGGCGATCTGGTCCCAGAGCAGCGCGGCCGCGTCGTTGTTGTGCGCGGCGTGATCCACGCGCGCGCCTTCCACCTGAAGCAGGAACCCGTTGCGGCTCGCCGAGAGGCTGCCGAGCGCCGCCGCGGTCATTTCCGCGAGCGTCGGCACCGCGGCCTGGAGCTTCGGATCGTTCCTATGATCCACGGTGTACGGCACGTGGCTGTCCGAGAACAGCCCCAGCATCTTTGATGCGCGCCCGGCCTGCGCGAGTTCGGCCTTGCTTTGCGCGATCACGAAACCGCTCTGGCGGAAGTCCGCCAACAGATCCTTGCTGTCCTTGCGTTTTGAAGCCGCGAAGAACTTCCTCCCGCCGCCCAGGATCACATCGGCCGACCTCAGATACTGTTCAGCGATCAGGTGCTCGTCGTCGCGGCGCCTCTCCACGGCCGCGAAACCCGCGGGCGTAGCGTGTGTAACCGTGGCCGTCGTCACCAGTCCGACGCGTTTTCCCTTGTCGCGCGCGATGGCGCCGATCGGCGTTAGCTTGGTGCCGTCGGGCAGCGTGTTCACCATGCCGTTGAAAATGCGCGAGCCCGAGCCCCAGGACGACGACGCGGCCGAGGAGTCCGTCACGATCGAGTTCAGCGACGCCATGTCCATCAGGCCGTGGGCACAGTCTCGACGGTCGACCAGTGCACGCCAGAGCAGCCCCTTGCCACGGACGATCTTCGAGAAGTGCTCGGCCATTGGCAGCACACTCGGGCTCATCCCGTCGGCCACCATCCAAATGATGTTCCGGGGCCGCGCCCCCGGCCGCTGCTGCGCCGCCTGCAAGGATTCAAGGGCGCCGGCAACGGACGCCAACACACCGGCCCGTGTGAAGAACGCACGCCGGCCTAAGTTTCCACTCGATTTCATACTTCCGGACTCCGTAAGCTCCTATTGTATCCTTCCGCCTTCGCCGGGCTCCGCGCTGCACAGGCGTTCAACGGCCTCCACGATCAGGTCGGGCCGGTCCAACTGCACCCAATGGCCGCAGCCCGGCGCCATGAGGTGCACGCCCCGCCGTGAAGCTGCGGCGAGCGTGCGATGCGCTTTCACCACATCCTCGCCTGCGCTTTCGGCCGAGATCACGACGAGCGGCACGTCAGACAACGACTCGTGGTTCAGCGGTTCGGCACAGTTCGACGGCAGTCGCTCCAGGTACTCCGCCAGCGTGCGGAAACTACGCGGCAGGCACCAATGCGCCTGCAACACCGGCCATAACTCCGGCGGCAGCTTTCTCAACTCGCCGACAATGCGGTCCGTCACCGTCGAGGCTTTCCGGCCGGAGACCTTGGCGAACACTTTCGGCAGTGCGATCGATCCGCCCAGCAGTAAGTCCATCGCGAGACGCACAAACCCGATGCGGGCCAGCGTCGCGCCGCGGCGCGAGAGCATCACTCCCCTAGCGAGCCGCGCGGCCTGAGATGAACTGATCGGGTGCCATTCAAACGGCATCAGCGGATCGGCCAGAACCATGCCCGCGACTCGTTCCGGATATCGCGCCGCGAAGTGCCGAAGCAGCAGTCCGCCGAAGGAATGTCCCACCAGCACAGCCGGTTCGCTGATACCCGCACTGTCCAACGCCTCGCGGAGGTCTTCCACAAGGTTCGGGAAATTCCGGGGCGAGCTTCTCGCCGCGCTCCAGGCGAATCCAGCGCGGTCGTATGCGACGACCCTGTGCCGCTCGCTCAGCGGTTCCGCCACCAGCTTCCAGCTCGCGCTACTGGCGGCGATGCCCGCTTCCAGCAGAACCGGAGTTCCAGTCCGTCCTCGGATATGAAGATGCAGCCCAGATTGAATCGAGCCGGGCGGCGGGAAACGCTTCGCATCCCGCCGCACCCCGGCCCATTGGTACAGGAGCCCCGCGAGCAATAGCGCCGCAACGACCAGCGCGACTGCCAGAATCGGGTTCAACCTGATTTGTCCTTAGTGCGCCGCCGCACCCTCGATGATCATCGAGAACGGCACCTTGCCGATTGTCACGTGCAGGATCTTCTCTTCGTCGCCGGCCGCCTCCACGCCCTCCGGAACCGCCTGGTCTTCCTTCCAGATGCTCAGCACCAGCGGATGTGGCGCGCCGGCCGCGACGCGGCCCTGGCTCATCAGCTTCTCGAACGGCGGAAGTGCCGCGGCGTCAGTGTCCTTGTCGGCCAGCACCAGCACGGCGAAGTCACGCTGAGGTGCCACGCCGACATGCGCGCCGTTCACTGGATACCGGCTGTAGCGGAGCGTGTACACGCCCGGCTTGATGGTCTGGTTCCGGCGATCGGAATGCTTCTCCGGAAACTTGACGACACCGATCAGCGCGCCGTGCGGAACGTCGGGAAGGGCCGTTTCGGGCTCAGCCGAACCGCCGCCTGGCAGTGCCTTCACGAACCAGGCTTCGAGCAGAACGGACCCGTTGTCCTTCACGACTTTCACGCCTTCAGGCTTCAGCGCCGCGGCCACTCCCGCCGCTTCCTGGGGCGGTGCACCCGCCGGCTGAAGCTTGTAATCCGCGAATAAGAAAGAACTTGCCAGCAGGGCGAGTCCGAGCAGTCGAGTTGTCAGGCTGATTCTCATCTCGGAGAATTAGATGCAGTCACCGCGCGATACGTAACTCCCAATTCGGCTTACTTGCCGAGCAGCGGCAGCAGGGCACGGTCCAGTTCGGCGTCCGTAATCGACTGAATCGAAACCGGCTTGGCCAGCTTCCAGCGCTCGACGTGTTCCAGCGTCGTCCCCGCGGCCACTTTCTCGACCGGCCCCATCGTCTCGATCTCGAGGAAATCGGCGTTCGTGAACGTCTCGTACGACGCGCCGAAATCGGGGTAGGGCTTTGTCGGGTCCGCTTCGTACTGCTTGAGAAACGCCTCGCCGTTCAGCAGGTAAGCGCCCCACGTGTGCTTGTTGAAGTGCCCCAGCTTCTGCGGCGACGAGTTCTTCGGATCCTGCCGCAGCGTCATGTACTTCTTCGTGAATTTCCAGCGCGCGTCCGTCAGGTCCGTGAAGGCCCACATGATCAGCGGGTTCGTCGGCGGGAGATCTTCGGGATGCGTACCGCGCGGCGGGAACCCGGTCACGCCCAGCCCGCCGGGAGCCATCATCGTCAGCGCCCAAGCCGCAAACTCCAGAGGCATTTTGCCCCGGTTGGTCAGCCGGTGGATGATGGTCACGCCCGTGCCCTTTGGCTCGAGCCGCACCTCGATCTCCTTCTCGACGTTTGTCTCCTTCTCGACCGGCTGCGTGGCGATCAGCGCGTGGCCCTTCACCGTCACCTTGATCGGGCTGTTGTCGGGTGGATACGTGTAGCGGATGTCCTCCGGCCCAATCCAGATGCGGTGTCCGCCGCGCAACACCCACGCCGGCTCACCGGACTTGCCCTGCGTGCCCTTCTGCTCCCAGAAGAAGTTCTGGCCGCCGACATAGCCATATCGCATGACTCTGGGCCCGATGTCGGAGGTGACGATCAGCTCCACCTCTCCATTGCTGATCCGGTAGCAGTTTGGCCAACCGTTCCAGGCCGTCTTTTCGATCTTCACTTCAGCTTGCATAGTCATCTGACTCAACATACAAAACAGCGTTGCCGCGAAGATGCGGCCGGGATGGATGCGGCACATGGCCGCTTATTCTTTCCTGACTGCCAGAACCGCGTCAAGCGGGGCTCCCGTCCGGCGCGCCTCGACATCCGAAAAACCGCATTCCTCGAGCAACGCACGGTACTCCGCCGCCGACCGCTCCCGGCCCTCGGTGCAGATCAGCATATTCAGAGATTGCATCTGCGCATGAACCGGCCCGCAGCCGTCGTCGTCGAGCAGCGCCTCGGCGATCAGCAACGCACCGCCCGCCGGCAGAGCCGCGTGGATGCGCCGGAGCAGCAGCCGGATCTTCTCCTCGCTCCAGTCATGGAGGATGCGCCCCAGCGCGAACAGGTCCGCCTCCGGCAGGGGGTCCGTGAAGAAGTCGCCCGGATGGACGCAAAGCCGCGCCGCTGCCCGAGACGCCTCAATGTGCGGCCGCGCATGCTCGACCGCCTGCGCCAGATCGAAGACCGTCCCACGCATCGCGCCATAACGCTCGCAGGCGGCAATCGCCAGGTGGCCCGTGCCGCCGCCCAGGTCCGCAATGTGCCGGAATCGGTTCAGGTTGAAGACCCGGACCACTTCGGGCGAACAGAGCAGCCCGAAGCCGTGCATGCCGTCGAGAAAGGTCTTCTTGGCCTGGGGCGTCCGAAAGAAGTGGGAGAACAGCCCGCCCTGCCGGCCGAAAGTCTGAGTCCAGCGATGCGTGCCTTCTTTGAGCGCATCTTCGAGGTGGTTCCACATCGGGAACAGTGCTTCGTTCGAATAGAGGATGTATCCGGCGAGCGTCCGTGGACTCTCACGCCGCAGGTACACATCGGCAACTTCGTTGTTCGAGTACGCACCGTCGGCTTTGGTCAGGAAGCCGAGCCCGACGCAGCCGTCCAGCAGCCGGGTCGCCGCGCTCAGGTTCAGGCCGTGCTCCGCCGCAAGCACCTCCGCCGTGGCGGATGTGCCATGGAGCCGGTCGAAGATACCCAATTCCACCCCGGCAAACATCGTCTTCGACCGGCGGAATGCCTCGATCAGATCAAGCACCGGCGCGGGGTCAGGCGCCTGCATTCGTGACCTCTCCGGCCAAGGCCTGAATGTGCTTCCAGACCAGCTCGATGTCGGAATGTTCCGTCCTGATGTTGCCGATTGCCAGCCGGATGACGAACTGCCCATTCAGCACATTGCCCGCCAGGAACGCCACGCCGGATTCGTTAATCCGGTCCACCAGCTTTTGGTTCACCTCGTCACTCGCCTTCATGCGGAAGCAAACCAGCGAGAAGACCGTCGGCGCGCAGATCTCGAAGCGCTCATCGGTCTCGATCCAACCCGTCAGTTCCTTCGCCCACGCGATGTGCGACCGAATAATCGCCTCTACCTTCTTACGGCCGAAGTAGCGCATCACCATCCACAGCTTCAGCGCCCGGAAGCGGCGGCCCAGAGGCACGCCGTAGTCCATCAGGTTGATCGCGCGCGGGTCTTCCTCTGTGCGCAGATACGGCGGCACGAGCGCGAAGGCTTCCTGCAAGACTTCGGGACGGCGGCAGTAGAAAGCGCTGCAATCCATGGGCGTAAAGAGCCACTTATGAGGATTCATGACCAGCGAATCGGCCCGTTCCGCGCCATCGAGTACCCAGCGCATCTCGGGCAGGATCGCCGCCGAGCCGCCGTACGCTGCATCAACGTGATGCCAGATCCCGTGCGAGGAGGCCACTTGCTGGATCTCGCGGATGGGATCGACGCTCGTCACTGCCGTAGTGCCGGCGGTCGAGACGACGCATGCCGGCGTCTTTCCGGCGTTCAGATCGTCGCGAATCGCCTTCCTGAGCAGGTCCACACGCATCCGGAACTCGGAGTCCGCCGCGATCTTCCGCACGTTCTCGCGGCCCATGCCCAGCGCCAGGGCCCCCTTCTCGACCGACGAGTGCGCGTACTCCGACGTGTAGAGCACCAGCCCCTGCCGCGCGCCCTTCTCCCGCAGGCCCGGATCGGCGGCCATACGCGCCGCCGCGATGGCATGCATTGTCGATGTGGAGGCCGTGTCGTGGATCATGCCGAAGAACGACTCCGGCAGCCCGATCCATTCCCGCAGCCACTTCATCACCACCATCTCGAGTTCCGTGTTCGCCGGAGACGACTTCCACAGCATCCCGTTCGTATTCAGCGCCGCGGTGAGCATTTCAGCGAGAATGCCCGGCCCCGACGCGCTCACCGAGAAGAAAGCGTGAAATCTCGGGTGATTCCAGTGGTTCACCGCCGGCATGATCTTGTCCTTGAAGTCGTGGAAGATCAAGTCCATCGGCTCACCATCCTCGGGCGCATGTTGCTGCAGGCGGGCCGTCATATCGCCCGGCTTCACCCGTGGAAAGACCGGTTCTTGCTCCAGTCCGTATACATAGTAGGCAATCCACTTCGAGAATTCGGCCCCCCAGTCGCGGAGGTCTTTGGGGCACATGTCTTGGCTCATCTCACCTCCACCACATCGCCCGGCAACGACGACTTCTTCTCCCCGATCACGCCCTCCGCCACCACCGTGCGCAGATCGTCGCGGAACAGCATGAACTCCCCGATGCTCATCAGAATCCGGTGCGGCATCGGGACGAAGCCCAGACCGCCACGCTGCGTCCGCTCACCGCCCGTGTAGAACGGCAGCCCGCTATTCACCACGATCAGGGTGCCCGGCGTCTCGCCCGGCATCGCAACCACCAGTCCGTGACTCTTTTCCTGCCCGCCGCGCAGCTTCATCGGCAGCTTTGCCGCATGCTTCGCAACGACGCTGTTGCTCGCCGCGTCGCCGAACAGGATCAGGTTCGCCTCTTCGTCCGACGGGCGCACCTGGCTGTCGGGAATCACGCGCGGGAAGTAAGCGATCCGCTGCCCTCCGCCGATCCACTCCGCCGCGCCGGCCGCTTCCTTGCGCCGCCGCATCGTCTCCTCACGCGACGGTTTGTCGGCCGTGCCGTACACGTACACATGGCGCATCGACGTCACATCGCGCACCTCGGGCAGCGCCGGCGCCGCTTCGCCGGCGCGAACTGCCTCGCCCGGCTTGAACGTCCGGCTCTCGCCATTGACCACAAGCGTCAGCGGCTTCTTTGCGTCGTATTTGGGGTGCCCAGCCAACGAGAGCGAGAATGCCGGCAGATTCTCTGTCGTCATCTCGATCTTGTTCGGACCGGTAAACCGCGCATCCGCGGTCGCCGTCTTGCCCGGCGCAATCGCTTCGAACTTCACCCAATACGCGCCCGGATACCGCAGGCTCAACGACGCGTACCGGACGCGGTCCGGGAACCGGTCCCGCTTGTGCTTTGCGAACCACTGGAAGATGGACGCATTGGCATACGCCGGTACCCAGACGTCGTGCTTCACGCCCGGATACTCCTTCATTTCGACGCTCACCCCCTGGGCCTTCATCAGCTTCGACCAGTTCCGGCTGACCGCCACCGGAACCACGGGATCGTCCGCGCCGTGATGGAAGAAGATCGGCACATTCAGCACATTCGCCGCGTGCGATTCGCCAAAATAAGGCGGCACCGGACAGAGCGGAGCGATCGCCGCCCACATGTCGGGTCTCAGCAGTCCTAACTCGAGCGTCCCGCCGCCGCCCATCGAGAGGCCCGTCAAGTAGACCCTGTCCTCATCGATCGGAAACCGTCGCTTGACGTCGGCCACCATCGCCCAGACATCCGACTCCGCCAGGCCCCGATAGCCCATCGTGCCGCGCGCATTCGTCGAAGCCACGATGAAGTCCACGTCCGGCAACGGCGGAAATGCGCGGCTGGCCTCAGCATCTGTCTCGCCCGGCGCGTTGCTCGATCCGAGGACGCGCCTTAAGTTCAGGCGGTGATTCGAAAAAGCCCCGTGCAGGCTCACCACAAGCGGATACCTCTTCCGCGCGTTGAAGTTCTTCGGAAGATACAGCGCGTAGGGTTGATCTGTCTCATCCACGGGTGAGTGAAATGCCAGGACCTGCGGCCCGGCGGGTAGGGTTTGACCGGCAACTGGAGCAAGAACCAGGAAGAAGGCAGCTATCAACCAATGCATACTTCGAGGGTATATAATCGCAAGCGACGAAGGAGCCTGATTCATGGAAGCTGAGAATACAGTCAAATCCCGCCGGTCATTCTTGACCGGGTCGGCCGCGGCCACCGCGACCGCTTTTCATATCGTGAAGCCCGAGCTTGTTCGCGGCTGGGCGCCGGCCAAGTTGAAGGTTGGGTTGATTGGCTGCGGCGGCCGTGGCACACAGGCCGTGCTGGATGCTTTCAAAGGCGACCCGGCCGTTGAACTTCACGCCATGGGCGACATCTTCGAGGACAAGCTCGAAGGCAGCCTCCGCCGCCTCCGCGAGCAGGCCGAGAAGATGGGTGGCGCCCAGCGCGTCCAGGTGAAGCCGGAGACCCGGTACGTCGGCTTCGAAAGCTACAAGAAGGTTTTGGCCAGCGACATCGACGTTGTCTTCCTCTGCGCGCCTCCGGGCTGGCGCCCCGAGCACCTGGAAGCCGCCGTTAAGGCCGGCAAGCACGTCTTCTGCGAAAAGCCCTTCGGCGTGGATGCCACCGGCGTCCGCCGCTGCATGGAAGCCGCGCGTGAGTCGGAAAAGAAGAAGCTCACCATCGTCAGCGGAGCCCAGCGCCGCAGCGATCCGTTCTACATCGACCACATCAAACGGATCCAGGGCGGTGAGTGGGGCGAGGTCGTCGGGCTTTACGCTTACTGGGTCGGCTCCCCCGTCATCCAGCAGCCCAAGGGCAAGGATCCCAAGTGGGGCGACTTCGAGTGGCAGCATCGCAACTGGTACTCCAACCTGTGGATCTGCGGCGACCAGATCGTCGAACAGCACCTGCACAACATCGACGTCTGCAACTGGATCATGGGCACGCACCCGGTGAAGGTGGTCGCCAGCGGCGGCGCGGCATGGCGCCCGCAGGATGAGGTCCACGGCAACATCTACGACCACATCTCGGCCGACTACGAATACGCCAACGGCGTCCGCATGTCGTCCTACTGCCGCCAGTTCCCGCGCAACTCCTATCAGCAGGTGAATGAGATCGTGGCACTCTCCAAGGGCCGGCTCACCCTGAACCAGACTCGCGGCGGCCCGGGCTACGTCAACGAGCACACCAAGCTCTACCAGTCGATTCGCGGCGACATCCCCTACATCAACGAAGCGATGACGGTCGCCGAGTCCACGCTCACCTGCATCATGGGACGCGAGTCCGCCTACTCCGGCCAGGAGATCACTTGGGACATGATCATGAACTCCAAGCAGGATCTGATGCCCAGGCAGTGGGACTACAACGTGAAGAACCCCGTGCCGGACTTCCCCGTCCCGGGCAAGTACAAGTTCGTCTAACCCGCTTCAGGGTACGTCTGCGACGGAGCCGGAGGCCCAACGAGGTCTCCGGCTCTTTCGTCTCTGAGGGTTTTTCGGAGGAACCCATGGAAATCCTTGACCGCTATCGTGGAGCCCTGCTCGGCCTCGCCTGCGGGGACGCTCTCGGAACAACGCTCGAGTTCGCCCGCCCTGGCAGTTTCACTCCCATCACCGACATGGTCGGCGGTGGCCCCTTCCACCTTCGGCCGGGCCAGTGGACCGACGACACCTCCATGGCCCTCTGTCTCGCCGAGAGCCTCATCGAATCCGGCGGCTTCAATCCAATGGATCAGATGCTCCGCTATGTGCGCTGGTGGAGGCAGGGCCACTGGTCGTCCACGGGTAAGTGCTTCGACATCGGGATGACCACCCGTACGTCGCTCGACCGCTTTCTGGAATCGAACAACCCCTTTAGCGGCGTCACCGATCCCGCCACGGCCGGCAACGGGCCGCTGATGCGGCTTGCGCCGGTGCCGCTGTATTTTGCCAACGATCCGCTGGAGGCCATCTACCTGGCCGGTGAAAGCGCGCGCACCACCCACGCCGCCCGCACCTGCATCGATGCCTGCCGCTACTTCACCGCTTTGCTTCTTGGCGTTCTCGAAGGTCTGCCCAAGGGCGACGTGCTGGAACCGCACTTCTCGCCGATCCCCGGACTTTGGCCGCGCAAGGCGCTGACGCCGGAAGTCGACGAAGTGGCCCTCGGCAGCTTCCTGCAGAAACGTCCTCCTCAGATCGTGGCCGCCGGGTACGTCGTGCGTTCTCTGGAAGCTGCCCTGTGGGCCTTCGCCAGCAGCGATTCGTTCGAAGACGGCGCGCTCAAGGCCGTTAACCTCGGTGACGACGCCGACACCACGGGCGCTATTTACGGCCAGATCGCCGGCGCCTATTACGGCGAATCCGGCATCCCTCCGAAATGGCTGGAGAAGCTCCACCGCCGGGATGAAATCGCCGCGATGGCCGGGAAACTCCGGCGCGAATAGCTATCGCGCGGCCCGAAAGTACGCTCGCACCTCTTCGGCAATCACCCGGGCCAGATCCGGCATTGCGGCTTCCGCATCCTGAGCCCGTCGGCGGTATTGCGCCGCCCATGCCTTTCTATCCGATCGAGGATTCACCAGGTGCACCGTCACCTTCAGTTCGTCGCCTTCGGTTCTCGACGAGACCACCGCGACGAAATCCGCGCCGAGTTCCGATCCCGCGGCCCGAATGCTCTTCCCTTCTGTCCGGTACGGCTGCACGGACGGCCACGAAATCACCTCGCTCAGCCCTTGCGCTGCGAGGTTCATGGACACTTGCTCGGTCAGAGCCTCCTCAAACGCGTCCGCTTCGGCTCCCGGACGAAACCAGTCCCCCGGCAGAACCGCGACGCGTGGACCGGATCTGCCGCCCCTCAACAGCAGATAGGTGCCCCCGGCCAGAAGAGCCGCTACCCCACCAAGACTAAGCAGCCAGCGCCGGTCAGGTGCAGGCACGGCTCCGGCAGGGGCCAGCTCACGAGCGGCCTCGACTTGCGGTGCGTAGCCACCTTTCGGCAACCAGATGCGGATCGGGTCGGCCCGGCCCGGCCCGGAATAGTATTCGTCCAGCTTCGCGCGCAGCCGCCTGGCCTCTACCCTGACGATCGGGTCTGTTCGCGGATCGTACGCTTCGCCGCGATCGAAAACCTCGCGGCCCACCAAATACTCTTTGAGCTGGTCCCCCTCGCCGCGAAGCTTCGCTTCGACCACGAACCGGAGGAACCGGCACAGCCGCTCAGACCCGCTGAAGATCTCGCTCGCCAGAACGCGCTCCACCTGGGCGCGGACTGCCTCGCCGCTCAGTGACCCGCCGTTCGGCTCAATCGGTTGCATCCCTCCCCAAATCTCCCACGAACCACGAGCGTTTCAAAGGCTCCCGGCCGTGGCTTACCGTAAGACACCGTTACACTCCCACCGCTTACTGCCTGAAAAGACGCGCCGGACGTCAATCTGAACCGAAGCGCGCTACTTCGCGCTGCATTCCGAAAGGAGAATCATCATGCGAACCGTTTCGAAGCTCGCCCTCCAGGTCGCGGCGCTGGCCGTGACCGCGGCGATGGCCTGGGCCGGACCGCCCGCCGTCTGCCATCCCGTCGACATCGGCAATGCGAAGTCCTTGCCCTGGAGCACGGGCAGCGACTTCAAGAAAGGCGACCCCAACTACGACCTGAAACGACTGGTGCCGGACACCCTGGCGCTCCTCGCCCCCGAAACACCCGTCAAAGTGCGGATGGAGACCATCCGGCGCGCGGTGCTCTACTCGGCGAAGGACGCCAATCTGGCTCGGGAACTGTTTGACCAGTTGCACTCGCGGACTAAGGCGGCGGCCCCAGGCGCGATGGCGTGGTTCGACGCCGGCTATTTCATTGAGACCGCAAGGCAGGCGGCGCTGGTTTACAAATACGACATGCTGACGCCTGCTGAAAAGAAACAATGGGCGATCCGGTCGGAGATCACAAATCTGGATGGGCTGCCGTTGGTCCAGAAGGCCCTCGCGCTGTCTGGCGGCAATCCGGACATTCGCTACGCGCTCACTCTGATCGACCAGGACCGCGTGCGTAAGCCGCCCGTGCTCGCCTCGAAGTAGGCACACGTTTGAACTTTGCGCTGCCGGGCAGCCGTGGGGGACTGTTCGGCGGCGCGTTCCGGCTACTGAATGCTGGGCTGCGGATGGCCGTCTTCGTCGTCACGCGGGACGTTTTGGCTCTTGACCAGGACGCGCGGGTCAAGCAGATGCATCGGCTTGAATTCCTGATGGCTCCAGGTGGTCCCATTCTCGAACTCCAGCCCGAGAAAGTACCCGATCTCCCGGAACACGCAATAGCGCACCACGCCGTTGAACTCGCCCTTCGGATAACTCATCCGAACGCGCGTTTCCAAAGGAATCTGCTCGTCCATCTGCAAACAGGCACCGGAAGCGGAGATGTCTTCCAGGTTCGCGATCACCCGCTTGTTTCGCCCGGTCTCGTCCTTCCAACGGACATCCACCAGATCGGCACACAGCATTCTGGTTTGGTTTCGGCGCTCAGTCATCTTCATCACTTCCATCGGCACCGCGAGCTGTGAGGTTTACTGCCCGTTCAGCGGATTTTAGCCTCACGTCTACTTCAGGGCATCCCCTGAGAGAAAGGGCGTCGATAGCCGCTATCCTAACGGCTTCCGCTTTCCTTTACTAGTCCCCAAAGGGGTGATTTCTCAGTAGGTTGCGAGGACTTCCGTTCTAGTACTTTCTCGCGCATTGCGAGGCAATCAGGGCTGGCGGCATGGTCGATCGCAAGGACCCCATCGAGGTGATCCATTTCATGCTGAATCAGTTCCGCGAGATCATCGAATGCTTCTGTTTCGTACCAGTCCCCATTTGCGTTTTGCGCTTGAATCTTCACCCGGCGGCGCCGCTCCAGCCACACCATGAGGTTCGGAAACGAAAAACAGTCGTCCCAGAGGTGAAATTTCTCTTCACTCCGCCACACATACTCCGGATTCACCAGCTCGTACCGGACCCCGCCTACCTCCATGAAGATCACCCGGACGGGCACCCCGATCTGTACCGCGCTTATCCCGCGGCCGAACCCATGCTTCCTTCGAAACTCCGCGAGCGTGTCCTCGAGATCCCGGAGCACCTCGTGCGCATCTTCGAGCCGCTCGACGGGGACCGACCGCTGCCGCAGCAGCGGGTCCCCCAGCAACACGATTCGCTTCGCCGCCATGCCCTAGATGGTAACGCCCTGCCCCTGGGTTAAGCTGGTGCTGATGACCAGCCCGCCCGCCGGCGAAACCCCGTCGTCGAAATCCGCCATCACCGGAGTACTCCTGCGCGCGGGACTCTTCCTGCTGTTCATCCGTATTAGCGGCGGGCTCTTCGGTGCGTTTCTGAACGAGACGGTCGGCTACTTTCCCGCAGCGACGCTAAGTATTTTCGCAGCTTCTTCGCTGGCCACATGGTTCGTTCTTCGTGTTTTTGAACGTGCCCATCTCGCCAATGTCGGCATGGGTTGGACGCCGAACTCGCCCCGGCACCTCCGCCTCGGGTTTCTCGGCGGCGTCACATCCGGACTGCTGATCGTCGGGCTCCCACTCCTCGCCGGATTCGCCCGTTTCGAGAAACTCGCCGACCCGGCCTCCGGCTTCTCGCCCGCGAGCTTCGTGTTCGTTTCCGTGCTTTTGCTGTTCGGCGCCGTGGGTGAAGAGATCATGTTCCGCGGATACGCATTTCAAATCGTCCTCGCCGCCCTGGGCCCCTGGGCCACCATTCTGCCCTTCGCGGTACTCTTCGGTTGGGCGCATGCGGGAAACATCAACTCCTCCGTCCTCGGCCTGTTCAACACCGGCCTCTGGGGAGCCCTTCTCGGCTATGCCTTCTGGCGTAGCGGCGATCTTTGGCTCCCCATCGGCCTGCACTTTGGCTGGAACTGGATCCTACCCGTTTTCGGCTCCAACCTCAGCGGATTCACACTCAGCCTCTCCGGGTACGCCGTCCGGTGGGATGGACCCGCCTGGATTACAGGTGGCGACTACGGTCCAGAGGGCAGTGTCCTGACGACGCTCGCCGTCTTCGCCCTCGGCTACTGGCTTTTCCGGGTCAGAATTGTGCGTGAAACCGCCCTTCTGGTGCATCCTATGATCAGGGAGGACGGAAATGCGGAACCGGCTTCTCATCCTAAGCCTGCTGCCGGCGCTGCTGGCCGCTCAGAGCGGTAAGGAAGACCCTGCGCCTAAGCTCACCGACGAGGAGAAGGTGGAACTCCTCCGCGGCCTCACCGCCGAATACGGCACCGTCAAAGCCTACCTTCCCCGCTCGAAGAAGGCTCTAAAGGTGAATTCTGACGGCTCCTGGGACAAGTCCGAATGGCAAGAGTCCGGCCGCGAGTTCGGTCCCGTCGCGCGCACCGGCGAACTCGTCCAGATCACCAAGGTCGAGATCGAGAAGGATAAGATTGTCCTCCAGATCAACGGCGGCCTCAACACGCGCGGCAAATGGTACGAGCGCATCGAAGCCGGCGCCGGTTCCGGCAGCAGCACCGTTCCGCTTTCGAAGACAACGACTCGCTCCGCCGGAACCACCATCGCTGTCGTCTGGCCTGACCACATCCCGCCCGTTAAGGCTGCTGAGGTCAAGAAGATCCTCGCCCCGCTGCTCGATTTCGAGAAACGCAGCGTGACCGAAAGCTACTTCGACAACTTGCCGCCGGAAATCCAGGAAGCCATCAAGGCGAAGCGCGTCGAGGTCGGCATGGACAAGGACCAGGTTCTCCTCGCCGTCGGCCGGCCCCGTGACCGCCTGCGCGAAACCGTCGACGGCCTCGAGACCGAGGACTGGATCTACGGCCTGCCTCCAGGCAAGATCACATTTGTGACTTTTTCCAACGGCAAGGTGGTCAAGGTGAAGGACGCGTATGCCGGACTTGGCGGCTCCACGGCCCCTCCGCTCAAGCCGCCTCAGTAGCTCTCCGCCGCCCCTCCGTTAAGGATACTTGCCTCCGAAATACGGAAGGCGAAGAACCCTCTGCTCTGCTATCCTTGAGTTGATACCCCCTTACAAAAAGAGAGGATAATCTGCAAATGGCCATCAAAGTAGCGATTAATGGGTTTGGCCGCATCGGCCGTAACGTGCTCCGAGCCGGGCTGAAGAACCCCGGGGTCGAGTTCGTTGCCGCCAACGACCTCACCGATACCAAGACCCTCGCGCACCTGCTCAAGTACGACTCCGTGCTCGGCCCCCTCGACGCGGACGTGAAGGCCGGCGAAGGCTCCATCACCGTCAACGGCAAAGAGATCAAGATCTTCCAGAGCAAGGACCCCGCCGCCATCGACTGGTCCAGCCTCGGCGCCCAGATCGTTGTCGAATCCACCGGCCACTTCACTGATGCCGAGAAGGCCAAGGCCCATCTGCAGGGCACAGTGAAGAAGGTGATCATCTCCGCTCCGGCGAAGAACGAAGACATCACCATCGTCATGGGCGTCAACGACGACAAGTACGACCCGGCCAAGCACAACGTCGTCTCCAACGCCTCCTGCACTACGAACTGTCTGGCGCCGTTCGCCAAGGTTCTGCATGAGAAGTTCGGCATCGAAAAGGGGTCGATGACCACCATCCACTCCTACACGAACGACCAGAACGTCCTCGACTTCCCGCACAAGGACCTCCGCCGCGCCCGCGCCGCCGCCGTCAACATGATCCCCACCTCCACTGGCGCTGCCAAGGCCATCGGCCTGGTCATGCCGGAACTGAAGGGCAAGCTCGACGGCTACGCCATGCGCGTCCCCACGCCGAACGTCTCCGTCGTCGACCTCGTCGCCGTCCTGAAGACGGCCGCCACCGCCGAGGAGATCAACGCGGCACTGAAGGCCGCCGCCGAAGGCCCGCTGAAGGGCATCCTGGCCTACACCGAAGATCCCGTGGTCTCCACCGACATGCTGCGGAACCCCAACTCCTCCATCGTCGATGGCCAGCTCACCAAGGTGCTCGACGGCACCCTCGCCAAGGTCGTCTCCTGGTACGACAACGAGTGGGGCTACTCCTGCCGCGTCGTCGACCTTTGCATCTTCATGGGCAAGAAGGGTCTCTAACCCAGTCCCTGATCGCTTCTCAAAAGCCCGGGCGCTTCGGCGGCCCGGGCTTTTCTCATTTCGTCCAGCAGGTGGAACTGATAGAGCCCGAACAGCGCGATCAGCAGCGTATACAACTGCAATCCGGTCACCTTCGCCGCGTGCGACGTCACCCACGGCACGAAATAGAACGCAGCGAGGAACAGCTTCATCATCCGAGGCAACGGCCGCGTGAACTGCTCAGTCACCAGCCCCGTCACCAGCAGCAGCGGCAGGAGCGCCAGCGTCGTGTCATACACCGCCAGGTACGCCGCGAAGATCAGACCCCACGTCAGCAGCAAGCTCCAATTCATCGCCCGGGCTGCCTCATCGTCCGGCTTTGTCCGCCACCACTCCCATGCGAGCCTCGCCACCGCCGCGAGCACGAACGGCGCAAGGCACAGCAGCACAATCCGCCAGCCGTCCCCCGCCAGTAGCCGCGAGAAGTTGTTCAGATCGACGTACTTGATCTCTTTCAGCCGCCCGGCCTCGCTCGTCACGTTCCGCGCGAAGTACTGCATCGCCTCGTACTGCAACGCGAAGACCCGCCACCCCATCGTTAATCCCGTGGCCGTCACGATCGACACCGCTCCGGCGGCAAATCCCGCCAGTGTCTTCCAGCGCCGCGTCAGCACCAGCATCGGCAGCGCCGCGAACAGGAGCTGCGGCTTGTAGAGGCACAGCGACAGCACCAGCCCACTCAGCAGCGGGCGCCCGCGCATCTCCAGCACAATCGCCGCACCATAGAAGGCGAACGCGAATCCCGACAACTGCCCGCCCAGCCATGTCTCAAACAGAAACGGCTGAAAGGAGAGCGCCAACCAGAACGCGCGCTCCCGCAAGCCCACCGATGCCGGCCCGAATCCGCGCAGCACGAACCCTAGCGCGACGGCGAAGACCCCCACCGCCAGCACGGCCCACACCGCGAAAGACACCCCATAGGGCAGCAACGCAAATGGCCGGAACACCTGTGCCAGAAACGGCGGATACGCCCAATAGATCCGCAGAAACTGATCCGCCGGCCGGACCGCCAGGTGGTATTTCTCCTGCAAGTCGTGGCTGTACAACTGCTCCGGCGGATGGTTGTTCAACATCTGACCGGAGAAGTAGAACGCCAGGAAATCGCCGCCGAAGAACTCTTTTTGCCCCAGCTCCGGCTTCAACGCCACGCCGATGAACAGCCCCACCAGCACCAGCACGGCGACTCCGAAGATCATCTTCGGCACCGTCCGCAGTTCCTTCTCATCGAAGTCCGGTGCCGGGCACTTCTCCAGCCAGCCGAATAGTCTGTTCAGCATGACTGCGGCCTACTGCCCTTCAATGCGAATCTCCGCCGTCAGCTTCGCGGTCTTCGGCGTCAGGCACTTCTTGTTGTCGCAGGCCTGATAGCGCACCGCCAGAGCCAGCGCCCCTTTGCCCGGCTTCGCCTCGCGGACGACCTCCAGCGGCACCTCGAACTCCACCTCGCCCAGGTAGAACTCCACCTCCATCCCGAAGCGATCCTCAAACTGCGTCAACGCCACCGGCGCATCCACGATCCCCGCCAGCCGGAACACTTGCGGCCCGATGGTCGTAAATGTCAGCGGCTCCGGTCCGGCCTCCACCCGCTTCATCGAGTGCACATGCCACGGCTCCTCGATCTTCGCCGACACGGCC
Organism: Bryobacteraceae bacterium; assembly: GCA_050789245.1. Classification (GTDB taxonomy): domain Bacteria; phylum Acidobacteriota; class Terriglobia; order Bryobacterales; family Bryobacteraceae; genus PNKE01. The sequence goes on from JBOZRR010000002.1 coordinate 111,124, forward strand.
ACCCGCACCACTTCGCCCGGACGCGCCTTTTCCGGCACGCCGGCAATCGCCCACCTCACCGGGTCCGGCTCAGCGGCCGGCTGTTCCTGCGCCTGTAAAGGCGCGATCAGCAGCAGCATCGCCAGGCATCGCATGATCTCTGTGATACCGTGCGAGTTAGGCATGAAGCAACTGCTCTTTCTTTTTCTCGCCCTCCTGCTCCCCGCTGCCGCGCAATCTACCGACGCTCTCAACGCCGCTCTCTGGCAGAAGACCTCCGTCGAATACGCCGCCAGCGTGCGTCAAGCCTGGCGCGCCGCGCATGATGCTCTGCCCCGCGCATTGAAAGACAAGAAGCGCTGGACCGCGCTGCCCGAACAGCGATCCTTCGACCCCAAGCGCCTGAAAAAGCTCCCGCCCGCCATCATCGTCGACGTCGACGAAACCGTCCTCGACAACTCACCCTCGCAAGCCATGTTCTTCGACCGGAGCGGCGGCCGCTTCGATCCCAAAATCTGGGCCGAGTGGACCGGCCAGGCACGCGCCCGCGCCCTCCCCGGCGCAGCCGAGTTCCTTCGCGAAGCCCGCTCGCGCGGAGTCACCGTCTTCTACGTCACGAACCGCGACAAGGCCGAGGAAGCCGGCACGCGCCGCAACTTGAATGAGCAGGGCTTCGAAGTCCGCGATCTACCCTCAATCCCCTCCCTTGGCGACACCCTGCTCTTGCGCGGCGAGCGCGAAAACTGGGGCTCCGACAAGACCTCCCGCCGCACCGCCGTCGCCGAACACTTCCGTATCGTCATGCTCGGCGGCGACGACCTCAACGACTTCTTCTCCGCCCGCATCTCGCCCTCAGAGCGCGCCGAGCGCGCCCGCGACTTCGAAGCCTGGTGGGGCGAACGCTGGATCATCCTCCCCAACCCCACCTACGGCTCCTGGGAAGACGCCCTCACCGAGTTCCGCCGCGACCTCTCCCCCGAAGAGATCCACCGCCGCAAACTTGACGCACTGCGCCGCGACTGATTACTGCGCCTTCTCGCTCACCACACGCCCGTTCAGTACCACGCCCGTGCAGTGCGTCGTGTACTCGAACGGGTCGCCGTCGTAGAGCGTCACGTCGCCGTCCTTGCCCGCTTCCAGCGAGCCCACGCGGTCCGCGATGCCCAGCAGCCGCGCCGCGCCGATCGTGATCGACTCGAGCGCATTTTCCATTCCGAGCCCGTTCGCCGCCGCCAGCGCCGCTTCGAACAGCACCACGCGCGTCTTCGGCACATAGCCCTCGAAGCCGCTCTGCAGCGCAAACGGAATCCCGCGCGCCTTCAGCCGCGCGGCCGTCTCCAGGCTCAGCGCCTCGGCGTCGCCGCCAGGCCGGGCCATCGTCGGATGCACGATCACCGGGTAGCCGGAGGCCTTGATCTCCTCCAGCACGCCGTGCGCTTCCGCCACGCTGTCCAGCACCAGCTTCAGTTTGAACTCCTTGCCCAGGCGGATCGCCGTCAGGATGTCGTTCGCCCGTTCCACGGTCACCAGCAGCGGCAACTCCCCCTTCAGCACGCGGGCCAGAGTCTCCAGTCGCAAATCGCGCGCCGGCTCCTTGCCCTTCTCCGCCTTCGCGGCCTTGTCCGCATACTCCTGCGCCTTGATCAGCTCCGTGCGCAGCATCGCGATCATCTTCGCCCGCGTCCCCGGAGAGCCCTGCGGCGCGCGCGCTTCATTGCCCAGCGTCGCGGCCACCATCGCCTCGCGCTTCACCACGGCCTCATCCACGCTGTTGCCAATCGTCTTCGCAATCATCGTCTGGCCGGAGATCAGCGCCCCCGGCCCGTGTCCCGTGTGGATCGTCGTGATCCCGTAGCTCCGCAGGTACTCCACTAGCACCTCGCGCGGGTTGTAGGCGTCTATCGCGCGCAGCTCCGGCTGAATCGCCGCCGACCGCTCCAACTGGTCCTGGTCATGCGGTTGGTTCAGATATCCGGACAGGCCCACCACCGTGTGCGCGTCAATCAGCCCCGGAGTCACCACCTTCGCCGACAGCGTCCGGTACCCCTGCGGGATGCGGACTTCCGACGCCGGACCCACGCGCTCAATCTTCCCGTCGCGGATCAACACCACGGCGTCCTTCAGCGGCACGCCGGCCATCGTGTAGACCGTCTCGCCGCGGACCGCCACCTGCGCCGCCGCGGGCAGCGCCAGCATTGCGAATAAGATCAGCGCGCGCATTAGTTCTCTCCCTCCAGCGTGTGGCCGCCGCATTCATCCAGGTGCATCAGCGCCCCGCCCGCCGCCGCGCCATACCCGCCCACGGCGAACAGCCGGTCTTCCGGTCGCGCCCGGTCCCAAACCTTCCGGCCCTCCACCCACGTCTGCTCGACATGTGTGTACACGCTCAAAGGATCGCCCGACAGCACCAGCAGATCCCCATCCTTGCCCGCTTCCAGCGATCCCACGCGCTTCTCCAGTTCCAGCATCCGCGCGTTCGCCATTGTCATTCCGTACAGCGCCTTTTCGCGCGTCATGCCCTTGCGGACACCCAGCGCCGCCATTCGCAGGAACCAGCGCGAGTCCGTCACGCCATCATCGGTGTGGAAACCGACGTTCACGCCGGCCTTCTCGAGCACGGTGCCCGTGATCATCGAATTGTCCTTCGTCTCCATCTTGCCGCCCGGCGCGTCGATCAGGATTAGAGACGCCCCCAGCACGTTCGCCTTGGCGATCTCATCGGCCACCATCCAGCCGTCGCTCACATGCTGAAGCACCACGCGGAACTTGAACTCCTGGGCCAGCCGCAGCACCGTCAGAATGTCGTCGTGCCGGTGCGTGTGATGATGCACCACGCGCTTGCCGTCCAACACGTCCACAAGCGCTTCCATCCGCAGATCGCGCGGCGGCAGCTTCGACGCATCGCCGCCCGCCGCCTGCACCTTCTGCCTGTACTCCTGCGCCTTGATGAACTGCTCGCGGACCAGCGCCGCCGCCTTCGCGCGCGTCCCCGGGAACGGAGAATTCCGCCGCGGGTTCGTTCCGTTCGCCATCTTGATCCCGCCCGCATAGCGCCCGTCGTCGAGCTTGATCAGCAGATCGTCGATCGTCCGCGCATCGCGCAGCTTCAGATACATCGTCTGCCCGCTCAGCAGGTGCCCCGAGCCCGGCATCACATTCACCGTCGTCACGCCGCCGGACCGCGCGCGCTTGATGCTCGCCGCCCGTGCATTGATCGAATCCAGCGTCCGGACGTCGGGCTGGATCGGCGCGCTCGAGTCCGCGCCCTCCACTTGCCCGATGTGGCTGTGCGAATCGACGATTCCCGGCATTATCACCTTGCCGGTCGCGTCGATCTTCTGCGCGTCCGCCGGTATCGCCGTCGACGCTCCGCCCACGGCCAGAATCTTCCCGTTCTGGACCACCACGACGCCGTTCGCGATCTCAGGCCCCGCAATCGGGATCACCCGCGCGCCCGTGAACGCGACAGGCCGCTCCTGCGCCATCGCAGCGGCGCACAGGCTCAGCAACAACACACAGCTCAGTCTCATAGGAGATTCGTCCCTACGCCTTCAAGGCCGCATGGAGCCTTTTGAGGTCCCTTTCGTCGTTGTAGAAATGCGTCGACACGCGCAGCATCCCGTGCCGCGCCGACACCTGAATGCCCTTTTCCTTCATCGATCGCGCCATCGCAGAGGCGTCCGCAACCTTCGCGGCGACAATCGCCGAATTATCATACGGCAGCGGCTCCGCGAACAACTTCCTGCATTCGCGCGCCAGCTCCAGCACGCGCCCCTCAATCGTTCGCGTGCCGAGCTCCAGCATCAGATCGACGCTCGCCTCCAGCGCATACAGCACCGCCGACGACAGCATCCCGCCCTCGTACTTCTCCGCCGATGCCTTGAACTCCGGCACGCCGTGATGCAGATCGTCCACGTTTCGCCAGTCGAAGTGCGACCGCCACCCCACCGTCAACGGGTCCAGCACGGCCCGCAGCCTCGGATGCACCGCCATGAACGCCGCGCCATTCGGCGCCAGCATCCACTTGTACGCATTCACCGCCAGCATGTCCGGTTGAACCGCCTGCCAGTCGAACTCCAACGCGCCCACGCTCTGCGTACCGTCCAGATACAACACGACGTTGCGCTCCCGGCACACCCGAGCCAGTTCCTCGATCGGCGTCCGGAAGCCCGTCACGTAGTTCACCGTGCTCACCGCCACCAGCTTCGTCCACGGACCGATGGACTCCAGCAGCCGCTCCCACGGCACTTCGCGCGCCACCAGGCCCCGCTTCGTCATGAACGCCGGAGCGTAGATCTGGTTCGGGAACTCCCCTTCCAGCGTCAGGATCTCGTCGCCTTCCTGCCAGTCCAGACCAGCCATCAGCATCGCCAGCGCAGAGCTCGCATTCGGGACAAACGCGATCTCGTCCGCCGTCGCGTGAATCAGCCTTGCCAGCTTTTCGCGTAGCCGGTCATGATCGTCGAACCAGGAAAGGAAATCGCCGCACGCTGTCTCTTGCCGGTGCTGCAAGTGCCGGCACATTGCTTCCACTCCGCGCGCCGGCAGTTGACCGAATGTCGCTGTGTTCAGAAAGGTCCACCGCTCCAGCGACGGAAATTCCCGGCGGACTGCTCCCCAATCCGGCATCGGCGCGCCTACTGCTTCGCGGCCGCCACGCGCTCGGCGATCCACGCCGCCGCTTCGGCTACGGCAATCTCGTTCCGCTCACCCGTCCGGCGCTCGGTGATCTCCACCTTGCCCTCGGCGAGCTTCTTGCCCACCGTGATCCGCCACGGCACGCCGATCAGGTCCGCGTCCTTGAACTTCACGCCCGGCGACAGGTCGCGATCGTCGTACAACACGTCCAGACCCTTCGTCTGCAACTCCGCGTAGAGCTTCTCCGACGCTTCCTTCAGCCCCGCATCCGCCACCTTCACGGGAGTCACCACCACCTCGAACGGCGCAATCGACACGGGCATCGCCATGCCGTTCGCGTCCGAGTACAGCTCGATCGCCGCGCAGAGAATCCGCTCCACGCCGATCCCATACGACCCCATGATCACCGGCGTCTCCACGCCGTCATGGTTCAGCACGTTCAGACCCATCGTGTGCGCGTACTTGTAGCCCAGCTTGAAGATGTGCCCGATCTCCACCGTCTTCACGATCTCCAGCGGCGCGCCCGTATTGATCTCCGTATCTCCTTCGGCCACCTGCCTCAAATCGAAGGACTCCGCTTCGAAGTCCTCGCCCGGCGTCACATTCAGCAGGTGATAGTCGTTCTTGTTCGCGCCGCAGACCATGTTCTTCCGGCCCTGCAACGCGAGATCCATCACCACCCGCATGTTCTTGATGCCCACCGGACCCAGCGAGCCCGCGTCCGCGCCCATGAATTCGCGCATCTCTTCCGGATGCGCCGGACGGAACTCCTTGCACTTCAGGGCCGACTGGAACTTGGTCTCAGACAACTGATGATCCCCGCGAACCAGTGCCAGCACCGGCTTCCCATCGGCCACCAGCACCAGCGATTTCATCTGCGACGTCGGCGGCAGCTTCAGAAACGCCGATACTTCGTCGATCGTCTTCGCGCCCGGCGTGTGCACTTCCTCGGGCGTCAGGTCGCCCTCCGGATCGGGCACAGCCGGAGGCACGGGCCGGGACACGGCCTTTTCGAGATTCGCCGCGTAGCCCGTCTCCCGGCACACCACCACGAAGTCCTCGCCGGCCGTCGTCCGCACCATGAACTCCTGCGACGCAGACCCGCCCATCGCCCCCGAATCCGCCTCCACCGTGATGTATTCCAGTCCACAGCGGTCGAAGATCCGGCAGTACGCCTGGCGATGCTTCTCGTAGCTCTCGTCGAGACCCTCCGGAGCCAGGTCGAACGAGTAGCTGTCCTTCATGATGAACTGCCGCACGCGCAGCAGCCCGGACTTGGGCCTCGGCTCATCGCGGAACTTTGTCTGGATCTGATACCAGATCTGCGGCAACTGCTTGTAGCTCCGCAGTTCGCCCCGCGCGATGAACGTCATCACCTCTTCGTGCGTCATGCCCAGGCACAGCGGGCGGCCGAAGCGGTCCTTCAGCCGGAACATGTTGTCGCCCATCACGTCCCACCGGCCGCTCTCTTGCCACACTTCGGCCGGATTCAGCGCCGGGAGGTACATCTCCTGCGCGCCGATCGCATCCATCTCCTCGCGGATGATCTTCTGAATCTTCAGCAGCGATCGCTGCGCCAGAAACAGGTAGTTATAGATGCCGGCCGAAAGCTGGCGAATGTAGCCCGCGCGCAGCAAAAGCTGATGGCTGACGACCTCGGCTTCCGCTGGCGTTTCGCGCAGGGTGGGAGTGAAAAGACGGGACCACAACATAATGTGTTGGAAACTTTCCAGCTTATCATGCGGCCTTCCTCAGCTCTTCACTGGAAAATTCGGGTTATCGGTCCTCGATGTCGTGAATAGCTTTTCCAGCTCCGCCACTACCTTCGGATGCTGCCCCGCCACGTTGTTCCGCTCGCTCACGTCCTTCGTCACGTCGTAGAGTTCGCTCACGAACTTCGGCCTCTGCCGTACCAGCTTCCACGGACCTTTCCTGACGGCCTGCGCGAAGCCGCCCTCGTGGAACTCCCAGTAGAAGTGCGACCGCTCCACCGCACGCCCTTCCACCAGCGACGCTGTCGCATTCAAGCCGTCCAGCCCTTCCGGCGTCTTCGCCCCAGCCAGCGCGCTTGCCGTCGGCAGGAAGTCCCAGAACGCCCACGTCGCGTCCGACACCTGTCCCGGCTTGATCGTCCCCTTCCACCGAGTGATGGTCGGGACGCGAATTCCGCCGTCGTATAGGTCCCGCTTGATCCCCCGGAGCGGCCCCGACGACTCGAAGAACCCCGGCTTGTGGTTCCCCTCCGCGTGCGGCCCGTTGTCGCTCGAAAACACGATCAGCGTGTTCTCCGCCAGTCCCCGCCGCTCCAGCGTCTCCAGGATGCGGCCCATGTAACCGTCCATCCGCGTGATCGCCGTCGCGAACGTCTTCTCCGGGTCCGGCCAATCCTTGTCCTTGTACGGACCCAGATCCGGCGCCTCCATCCCGTTCGGATGCACCCGCCCCAGTTCGTTGTTCGCGTGCGGAATGATCGTCGGAAAATACAGGAAGAACGGCTTCTCCCGAGGCTCGTTCAGCCACTTCAGCGCCCGGTCCGCAAACAGATCCGGTGCGAACTCTTTTTTCTGATTGAACCAGTTGTCCGTCAGGAAGAACTCGTTCTGGTTGTCCCACAGATGCTCCGGATACGCCGTATGCGCGTGCAACTGGTCCAGGTACCCGAAGAACTGGTCGAAGCCCCGCGTGTTCGGCACGGACCCCGTCGCCGGACCGCCCAGCCCCCACTTGCCGAACAACGCCGTGTCGTACCCCGCGCCCTTCAACACCTGCGCGACTGTCTGCGCGTCCCGCCGCAGACCCACCTCCGGCTTCTTATTCCCGCGCACCGTCGCGTGGCCTGTATGCTTGCCCGTCATTAGGCAGCAGCGTGAGGGCGCGCACACTGTCGCCCCCGCGTATGCCTGCGTGAATCGGATCCCCTCGGACGCCAGTCTGTCGATGTTCGGCGTCTGGATCCGGGTCTGCCCGTAACACCCCAGATCCCCGTACCCCAGGTCGTCCGCCAGGAAGAAGACAATATTCGGCGGCCGCCTGGTCTGCCCCGACAGGATCGCCGGTGCCGCCGCCAGTGTCTGAAGGAATTGCCGTCTCTGCATCGTTTCTGTTCCGTCCCTTAACCTAATACATAAACTTCAGCCCGAACTGAATTCGCCGCGGGTCTGCGGCCGACCGGATCTGTCCCGCCTGCGGCAGATTTGTCGTCGATGCCGGCCTGCCGAAGTTCGGCGTGTTCGTGAAGTTGAACATCTCCGTGCGGAACTCCACACGATACCGCTCAGCGAAATAGAAGTTCTTCCCGATCTTCAGATCCGCCGAGCTCGACGTCGGCCCGTATAGAATATTTCGACCGGAGTTCCCGTACACGTACTGCGCCGGCAGCGCGAACGCCGATACGTCGAACCACCGGTCGATCGACCGCTGCGACTCCGGCAGCACGCCGCTCCCCACGCGGTTCGGATAGTTCGTCGTCCCCGTGTTCGTCAGGTCGCCGTTGATCGTCGCCGAGAACGGCAGCCCGGAGCGGTAATTGTAGATCCCGCCCACCTGCCACCCGCCCAGCACCCAATCCACCGCGCCGCCGCCGTTCAGCCACGCGCGGCCCTTCCCGAATGGCAGATCGTACAGGCCGCTCGCCACAAAGACGTGCCGCACGTCGTACGCCGAGTTCCCCCGCTGCGTCGCCATGTTGTAGTTGTCCCGTGTGCCGCCGCCCGCCGTGCCGTCGTCCAGCGTGCCCGCGCCCGTGTCGATCGCGTGCGACCACGTGTACGAACCCAGGAACGTCAGCCCGCCCGAATAGCGCTTCTCCGCCTTCAGGCCCAAGCCGTGATACGACGAATTCGAGCCCGCGTCACGGTACGTGATGCCGTTGAAGAACGGCCACGGCCGGTTCTGCTTGATCGCACCCGCCGCCGGAACCAGAGGTTGATTCAGATTCCGCGTCCACACCAGGTGACGCGCCTCCGCCGCCAGGTACGACACTGTCAGCACCGTCTGGCCCGGCAGTTGCCGCTGCACGTCGAAGAACCACTGCATCGCGTACTGGTTCGGCATGCTCGCCATCGCCGTCTTCACCGTCACGTTCTCCTGGATCACCGTCGCCGGCAGCAACCCCGCCGGATACCCGTTCCGGACCACCAGCGCCGGTTGAACCAGCCTGTCCGTCTGGAACCCGATCTCCGTGAAATCCGGCGGCAGATTCGCGAATCGCGCGTCGCCGTCGTGCGAGATCGCATCCGGCTGCCCGTAATACAGCCCGAATCCCGACCGCACAATCGTCTTCTCGTTCGCCTGCCACGCCAGCCCGATGCGCGGCGCAATGTTGTTGTTGTCCTGCTCGCAGCCGCAATCGCCTTCCGACGACGGCCGGATCACCTGGTACGTCCTCGACACCGGATCGAAGTCGAACCGCGATACCGCCGAATCCTTGAAGCTCGGCGCGCCGAACCGGTCCCACCGCACGCCCAAGTTCAGCGTCAAACGCCGCGTCAGCTTCCAGTCGTCCTGCAAGTACAGCGAGTAGTTGCGCGTCACCGCCGTCTCGCCGTTCTGGTTCCCGATCGAACCGCCCGACGCCAGGCCCAGCAGGAAGTCCGCCATGCCGTCGCCCGTATTCCCTCGCGAATTCGGGTCCTGCGTGAACGAACCGTTGAATGCCATCTGCCCGCGAGCGAAACGCGCCGCTCGCCGGAAGACCTGCTCTCGCCGGAACTCGACACCGGCCTTCAGCACGTGCCGCCCCGTCACCTTCATCACGTGGTCGGAGATCTGAAGGAAATCCAGGTTGTTCCGGTTCGGCCAGAACGAGCGCGTGCCCACCTCTGAGTACCCTGACGGCGTGAAACGCGACATGCCGCGCGCATTGTCGTCGCCCAGGTCCGGCAGACCCGTGATGCCCAGCCTCTGGTTGTAGTTCTCTGACCAGGGCACGTCCAACGTCGATCTGGTCCGCGTGAAGCCCGCGCGGAACTCGTTGTTCACCGTCGTCGACAGCGTCGAATTCAGGTTCCCGACGAAGGAGTCCGACGTCAGCGCCGTCGTCGTCCAAGCTCCGCCGTCGGCCGGAAGCGGTAGCGCTCCGGGATCCACCGCGTCATACAATCTCCGCGAGTACCGCCCGAACAGCCGGTGCGATTGCGTCAGGCTGTGGTCTACTCGCGTGTCGATCTGGTCCGTATCCTCCCAGTTCGATCCCGCAAAAAAGTAGTTGTTCGTCAGCCCGCTCTGGTTCGGCAGCGGGTACAGTTCGATCACGCTCCGCGACACCGGATCGAACTGCGACGCCGGAATCACGTTCCCCGCATACGGCGTCCTCAGCCACTGGTTGCCCTGCTGCCGCGTCGTCGACGGATCGAAAATCGTCCGCGTCCCCGTGAAATTTCCGTTGCGGTAAGCCTCCACCGGCACCGTCGAAATCGACGTCTCCCCTCGACGGATCCTCGTCCCCTCATACGAACCGAAGAAAAACGTCCGGTTCTTGATCAGCGGACCGCCCACCGTCGCGCCGAACTGGTTGCGCTTGTACGCCGGCCTCGGCTGCCCCACCGCGAAGAAGTTCACCGCGTCCAGTTTTTCGTTCCGCAGGAACTCGTACGCCGACCCGTGCAGTTCATTGCTGCCCGACTTCGTCTGCACCACCACCGTCCCGCCCATCCGGAACCCGTACTCCGCCGAATTGTTGTTCGTCACCACCTTGAACTCCTGCACGGAGTCGATCGACGGCGTCACCGCCTGCGTCTCGAATCCAAGCTGCCCGCCCGACGCGCGGGAGTTGTTGTCCACGCCGTCCAACAGCACGTTCGTCTGGTACGACCGCAGCCCCAACGCGCTGAACGAACCCTTGTCGCCTGTCCGCGACCCCGACGACGGCGCCACTCCTACCGTCAGCCGCGCCAGCTCCAGGTAGTTGCGTCCGTTGATCGGAAGCTCGACAACCCGTTTGTTGTCAATCACCTGACCCACGGCGGAGGTCTCCGAATCGAGCGCCGCCACATGCGCCGACACCTCCACGGCCTCCGACACCGTGCCGACCTTCAGCGCGAAGTCCGCCCGCGCCGTCTGATTTACGTTCAACACCAGTTCGTTCAGCACGGCCGGAGCAAATCCGACCGCCGAAACCTCCACCCGGTACGCTCCAGGCACCAGTCCCGGCGCCGAGAACAAACCCTCACGATTCGTCAGAGCCGAAACCGCCACTCCGGTCGCCCGGTTCGTCACCACCACCGCCGCCTCCGGCACCGCCGCCCCCGACGGGTCCGAGACCACGCCTTGCACCGTCGCCTGCTGGCCGGCCGCCGTCATCACCAGCGCCAAAAGCCAGCACAACACGGCCCCACCCCGGCTCATGCAGCGAGCCATCTCCCTTGCTTTGATATGGATATGTCTTATCTCGATTTTTCCTATAGAGTAAAGGGTATTGCTCATGGGCCGAGTATAGCAGCACCCCCCACCGCGTGCGCAAGCCCAATTTCGCGATCGGACCGGTCCGAATCTCAGTTCGCACTATATTTTATTTATTTTCATATACTTACAGACAAATATTTGGCGCCTCCGTGGTATAATGCACTTTCGGCCGGAATCGCGCCCCAATGGCGTGGCTCCGGCCGTTTGATTTTGATAGAAAGGAGGCAGGATTCACGTCTGAGCTGGAGTGTCCGAAAATGGGACTAGGTTCGTTTCGTAAGGCGAGATGCTCGCACTTCGGCGTCTGTCCGGAACGAACGGAGATTCCGGGTTCGCGTGCTAAACTGTGAAGTTCCCCCAATGAAAATCGCGATTGGATCAGACCACGCGGGCTTCGAACTCAAGGAACAACTGCGCGAGCGTCTCGCCGCCCGAGGCCTGGAAGTGGTTGACTTTGGGACAGATTCGCCTGCCTCCACCGATTACCCCGACTACGCGGCCAAGGTCGGACACGAAGTCGCCTCCGGCGTCGCCGACCGTGGCATCCTCGTCTGCTCGAGCGGCGTCGGCATGTCCATCGCCGCCAACAAGGTCCACGGCGTCCGCGCCGCGCTCGGCTACAACCCCGACGAGGTCCGCTTCACCCGCGCCCACAACAACGCCAACGTCATCGCCTTCGGCGCGCGCTACACCACCCTCGACCAGGCCGACGAGATGATCGGCATCTTCCTCGACACGCCCTTCGACGGTGGCCGCCATCAGCGCCGCGTCGACAAGATTGCAGCCCTCGAAAACGAATCTGCCCAGGAGGATCAGAAGTGATGAACGAGCAGCAGCGCATGGCCCGCCCCCTCATCGAGGTGGATCCCGAAGTCGCCCGCGCCATCCAGGATGAGGTCGAACGCCAACACACCCGCATCGAGCTCATCGCCAGCGAGAACTTCACCTCTGAGGCCATACTCGAAGCCACCGGCAGCGTCTTCACCAACAAGTACGCCGAAGGCTACCCCGGCAAGCGCTACTACGGCGGCTGCGAATTCACCGACATCGTCGAGAACCTCGCCCGCGACCGCGCGAAAAAGCTCTTCAACGCCGAGCACGCCAACGTCCAGCCCCACTCCGGCTCCCAGGCAAACCAGGCCGCCTACGCCGCCGTCCTGAACCCCGGCGACACCATCCTGGGCATGAATCTCGCCCATGGCGGCCACCTCACCCACGGCCACCCGCTCAACTTCTCCGGCAAGACCTACAAGGTGGTCGCCTACGGCGTCCGCAAGGACGACGAGACCATCGACTACGACGACGTCGCCGCTCAGGCCCGCGAGCACAAGCCCAAGATGATCATCGCCGGCGCCTCGGCCTACTCGCGCATCATCGACTTCAAACGCTTCCGCGAGATCGCCGACGAAGTCGGCGCCCTGCTACTGGTCGACATGGCGCATTTCTCCGGGCTCGTCGCCGCCGGCATCTACCCCAACCCCTGCGACTACGCCGACATCGTCACATCCACCACGCACAAGACGCTGCGCGGCCCGCGCTCCGGCGTGATCCTCTCGAAGGAAAAGTACGCCGCCGCCATCGACAAGATGGTCTTCCCCGGCGTCCAGGGCGGTCCGTTGGTTCACGTTCTCGCCGCCAAGGCCACCTGCTTCCTCGAAGCGATGACGCCCGGCTTCGTCGATTACCAGAAGCGTGTCGTCGCCAACGCCCGCGCCCTCGCCGCCGGACTCACCGCCAACGGGTACCGCGTCGTCTCCGGCGGCACGGACTCTCACGTCTTCCTGCTCGACGTCTTCTCGAAGGGCCTTCGAGGGAAAGAGGCCGAAAAGTCGCTCGATGAAGCGTGGATCACCGTCAACAAGAACGCCATCCCCTTCGACACGAACCCGCCGCTGAACCCGAGCGGCATCCGCCTCGGCAGCCCCGCCGTCACCACTCGAGGCTTCGACGAAGCCGCCATGACCGAGGTGGCCGCGCTCATCGCCCAGGTCCTCGAAGCGCCGCAGTCGGAGGAGAACCTCGCCGCCGTCCGCAAGAAGACCCAGACGCTGACCGAGCGCTTCCCGCTCTATCGCTGGAAGCTCGCCCCGGTGGGAGCCTAGGCGTGTAGTCCGAGGCCGATGGCGCATGGCTCTGCGAATCCTCATCGACGCGAGACACCTGCGCGACTTCGGCTTTGGCACGTACATACGCAATCTCGCTCGGGGCCTCGCAACTCTCCGGACGGACCACCAGTTCTTTCTCGTCGCGCGCCGCCAGGACCAGCACGAGTTCGACAACTTGCCGGATAACTTCATCCCGGCCTACTACGAGCGCTCCGACGAAGCGCCGATCGACCAGTTCTTCTTCCCGATGTTCGTCCGCGGTTTCCGGCCGGACCTTGTTCACATCCCGCTGAACGTTGTGCCGCTGATGCTGCCCAGGCCCTACGTCGTTACGGTGCACGACCTCTCGTCGCTCGTCTTCGAGCGCCGGACCGGCTGGCAACACGAGTTGCGGCGCTGGCAGATGCGCCGGGGGCTCCTCCGCGCCCAGCGCGTCATCGCCGTCTCCGATGCCACGCGGTACGACATCGAGAACCTGCTCGGCATTCCGGCGTCGAGAATCACCCGGATCTACGGCGCCGCCGACCCGACGTTTTCGCACCATCAGCCCGGCCCTGGCGCCCGCGCCGCCGGTCCCGAAGCCTGGGAGCGCGAGCGCCGCCGCATCCTGGAGCGCTACCAGATCAACTACCCGTTCCTGCTTTACGCAGGCACCATCCGCCCGCAAAAGAACATCCCGCGCCTCGTCGAAGCCTTCGCCTTGCTTCGAGGCGAGCTCGAGAACCACCCCGTATACCGCGACCTGCGGCTGATCATCATCGGAGACGAGATTTCGCGCTCGTCGAGCGTCCGCCAGGCCGTGATCAAGAGCCGTGTCGAGTCCGTCGTGCGCTTCTTGGGGTTCGTTCCGCTCGACACGCTGCGCGTCTTCTACGAGGCCGCCGCCGCCTTCTGCTTCCCGTCGTTATACGAGGGCTTCGGTCTGCCGCCGCTCGAAGCGATGGCTTCCGGAACGCCGGTCGTCTGCTCGAACGTGACTTCGCTCCCGGAGGTCGTCGGCGACGCCGCGTACATCGTCAGCCCCGACAATGTCTTCGAGATCGCTCGAGGAATCCGCGAGGTCTTGCTCGACGAAGACCTGCGAAGGAGTTTGATCGCCCGCGGCCACGAGCAGGCCCGGCGGTTCCAGTGGGAGGAGACGGCCCGGCAAGTGCTTGAGACTTACGTCGAGGCAGCGGCGCCTAGCAGCACGCCTATCTGATCAAAAATCGGGTACTTCCGGACATCCGGCCCGGCCCAGACTACCTTCGCCCGCACCACCGACAGCGAGTTCGTTCCCGCAAAATCGATCCGCTCCGGCAAGCCGCCCCCGCCCGCGACCCGCAACACCCCGTTCTCGGCTGAAGCGTGGCGGAGGAAGCCCCGGCCCTGCCAGCGGATGGCATACCAGCCGGGCAGGAGGGCTCCGCGCCGCTCGCTCTCTTCGAGTTCGAGCATGGCCATGCGCCAGTTCGGGGAGAGCACGGGGTCCTCATCGAGGGACACCAGTGCCGGACGGCGCACCTGCTCCAAGCCGCCGAAGGGCAGGCGGAGCCACTCGACTGCGTCGGTGGTTTCCGGAAAACCGCGAAGCGGTCCCAGCACGCCGCGCAGAACCGGCACTTGCCGGAGGTCGGAGTTCGGAGATTCGGCACGGAAGAAGTGCTCGCCGAGTTCCGTAGGTTCGAACAATTCGAGAATTGAGGACCCTAAGCCCTCAATCATCATGTCCGCGAGCGACAGCGTGACGCCGCGGACCCCTTTCAACACGTTGTGCAGATGCGGTTGCGAGATCCCCACCCTCTGAGCCAGTGCGCGCTCAGTTAACCCACCGTTGCGTAGTGCGGCCTTGACTCGATCCAGCAGCCTGCGGTTCAGCGTACCGAACGTCGGCCCTGGGTCCGTCATCGATCTATTTCTCCTTGAAATAGCAAAGTACTAGTACCCACTCAGACTAAAGCCTTAGAACAAGAAAAATGGATTTTAATCACACGTAATGCAGCCTGGAAAGTCAACAATTGCAGCTATTTCAGACAAATTTAGGCAATATTCCCATGGTCGCCCGCCGGCGCGCCGCGCGGCAGCTTTGACGGTTCTTCCGTCCGGGCGTTCCATAGACACAGGTAGGTACTGGCTCACTGCCCTCAGGGCGGGAGACCTAAGAAGAAGGAATTGAGAAAAATGGAGTGGAACCGTTCAGAGACGCTGGCACTGGCTTTGCAAGAGTGCACGCGGTGCCATGGCATGGGACTGCGTGAGAGTGCACGTGGAGAAGAGAATCCCTGCACCTGCGTGTTCCGGGCAGTATTCCGGGCATGCTTCAACCGCTTCAAGCAGTGCGTGACAAAGGAGAAACGGCTGACTCGCGCGGAGTTGGAGTATTCGCCGCGCGGCGGGAGCCGGATCACATGGGGGCGCAAGGACGAGGAATACATCGCGGACTTCCTGCTGGTTTCGCGCAGGTACCTGACACAGGAAGAACGCAAGCTGTTCAACTACCACTTCCTGCTTGGCGCGGACTGGAAGTTGTGTTGCCGGAAGCTTGGCACGGACCGCGGCACGTTTTTTCACGCGGTGTACCGGATCCAGCACAGGCTGGGCCGGATTTTCATGGAATTGAAGCCGTTCGCGCTGTTCCCGCTGGATGAGTACTTCAGCGGCCGGACGGAGAACGAATGGCGTCCGGAATTCGGCGCTGCGCGCCGGCCCATCCCGATCAACTCCGGTCACCGGCTGACCCGCCGGATTCCGGTTCCGATTCACCGCGCCGCCTGACGAGGGCGGGCAGTGACGCCGGCGGGTCCCAACGAGAGAATCCAAGGGAGAGGGGCCCGCCGGCGACTCCTCAGCTCCTCCGTTTCTGAAAGAACTGCTCCAACAGACTGACGCAATCCGCCGCCAGCACTCCTTCTTCGACGAGCACGCGGTGGTTGAGAATCTCGCTATCGGCCAGGCGGTATTTCGAGCGGACACCGCCGAATCGCAGATCCCGTCCACCGAAGACCAAGCGATTAATGCGTGCGTGAACGATGGCGCCCGCACACATGATGCAGGGTTCGAGCGTGACATAGAGGGTGGCGCCCTCCAACCTGTAATTCCCTACCCCGGCGGCGGCGGCCCGCAGTGCGACGATTTCGGCGTGGGCCGTAGGGTCGTTCGTCGAGATCGGCCGGTTCCAGCCCCGCCCGATCGCCACGCCGTCATCGGAAACCAGGACAGCGCCGACGGGCACCTCGCCGGCGTTTTCGGCCTCGCGGGCCAGGGCGAGTGCCTCGAGCATCCACCGCTCGTCAGTCTCCCGTTGCGTTTCGTCAATTCTTTCCGGCATCTCGTCGAACTTTCGCCACAGAAAGCGCGTTCTCAAAATACAATTGAGAACGGATCATGCGCTACCTGCCCTTGATTCTAAAGAACTGCCTGCGCAACCGGCGGCGCAGCTTCCTGACGATTTCATCGCTGGCCATCTCAGTGTGCCTGCTTGGCGTACTGGCGGCGCTGTACTTCGCGCTGTTCTACGCCGCTCCTCCGCCGGGCCAGGATCTGAGACTGGTCACGCGGCACAAAGTCTCCATCACAAACGTCATGCCATCGTGGTACAAGGACCGGATCAAGAACGTCCCAGGAGTAAAGGATGTCATTGTCTGGCAATGGTTTGGAGGCTGGTACAAGAACGAGGAGCGGGAGCAGAGATACTTCTTTCCCCGCTTCGCGGCTGAAGCGGACCGGCTCTTCAATGTCTACCCCGAGTGGCAGATTCCTGACGACCAGAAGCGTGCATTCATCGCGGACCGCACGGGCTGTATCATCGGGGCGACCGTCGCGGCGAATCACGGGCTGAAAATCGGCGACAAAGTCAGGATTCGCGGTTCGATTTTCCCGTTTGACCTGGACCTGACGGTCCGGGGCATCTACACATCGCCACAGGATTCCGATTCGTTGTGGTTCCAATTCAAATACTTCGAGGAGGGCATCCGCGCGCAGGGCTGGGGCAACTTCGCCGGGACGTTCACGAGCATGGTGGACAGCACGGACTCGATACCGCGTATCAGCCGGACGATTGACGAGATGTTCGCGAACAGCGAAGCCCCGACAAAGACGGAGTCCGAGTACGCCTTCGGCCTGAGTTTTCTCTCGATGCTGGGCGACGTGAAGCTGATTCTGCTGTCGATTTGCGGCGCGGTGATGTTCGCGATTCTGCTGGTGGCGGCAAACACGATGGCGATGAGCGTGCGCGAGCGCGTCAGAGAAGTCGGCGTCATGAAGACGCTCGGCTTCACGAAGGAGCGGCTGCTCTCGATTCTGATCGCCGAATCGCTGCTGATCACGCTGATCGGCGCGGCGCTGGGGATGGTGATGGCGCAGCTGCTGTGCGGCGTCCTGCGCCAGGCGCCGCCGGTGGTTCAGCAGATCAAGACCATTTCGCTGACGCCGCCGGTGCTGGCGTTCCTGCTGGGGGTGGCGTTGTTCGTCGGCTTCGCGAGTTCAATCGTGCCCGCGTGGACAGCGGCGCGGACCCCGGTGCTGGATGCACTGCGTGTGACTGACTGACCGGGAGAACCTTATGCGCATTCCTCTCACGTACAACCTGCGCAATCTGGTCGTCAGACGGACGACGACGGTGATGACGGCGCTCGGCATCGGGTTGAGCGTCGCAGTTCTGGCGGCATCGCTCGGCCTAAGCGCGGGCATCGACCGCGCGTTCCAAGGCTCGGGCCATCCGCTTCAGATTCTGGTCCTGCGCAAGGGCAGCGGCGGCGAATTGTCGAGCCAGATCACGCGCGAGTCCTTCAACGAGGTAATCCGTTACCGCGCGGGGGTCGCCAAACTGCCAAACGGCGAGCCCGCCGCTTCGCCTGAACTGGTGAACACGGTGAACCTGGCGACGGGTGACAATCCCGATGACGTCAAGCTGCTCTCGGTACGCGGCGTGACGCCCATCGGGATCGCCATACGTGAGGATTGCCGCCTGACCGCGGGCCGCTGGTTCGAGTTCGGCAAGCGTGAGATTGTCGTAGGCAGCGACATCGCACGGCGCTTCGAACAGGGCCGGGTGGGAAAGAAGATTCGCTTCGGCCTGGGAGAGTGGGAGATTGTGGGCGTCTTCCATTCGGAGTACCCGGCGCGGAATTCGGAATTGATGGGCGACGCGAACCAGATGCTGGCCGAGTTCCGGCGCGGGTCGGTCTTTTCGAGCGTGCTGGTCCGGGCGCAGGATGAGGTCTCCAAGCAGGCGCTGATCAACGAACTGACGGCGGAGCGGCGCTTGCAGCCGGACGTGATTTCGGAGAAGGAATACTACGCCAAGCAATCGTCTTCCGGAGATCTGATCAAGTACGTAGGATCATTCGTCGCCATCATCATGGCGGTGGGCAGCGTGTTCGCCGCGATGAATACGATGTACGCCGCGGTGGCACGGCGATCGAGGGAGATTGGGACGCTGCGTGTGCTCGGTTTCTCGCGGTCGAGCATTTTGCTGAGCTTCTGCCTGGAATCGATGCTGCTGGCGGTAATTGGCGGTGTAGCGGGACTGCTGCTGGTGCTTCCCTTGAGCGGATTCACGACCGGCATCGGGAGCAATGTGGCCTTTTCGGAGGTCGCTTTCCGGCTAAGCCTGACCCCAAGGGTTGCCATGGCGGGCATGATCTTCGCGCTTGTGATTGGCGTAATGGGCGGGCTGTTGCCAGCGAGCAACGCCGCGCGGAAGCAGATCCTGAGAGCATTGCGTGAAGTTTAGGAAGATCGGACCAGATGGACGCTGAACTCAAGAAGCTGCGAATCAGACGCGACGAGATCGCGAACGAAGGGCCTGCGCCGTGGGCGCGGCGCTGGATCCTGGGTGGAGTGATCTTGTTCGTTCTAGCCGGCGCGGGCGCGTTCACGTGGCAGCAACTGAACGCCGCTATCCCCGTTGAGGTGGTGAGAGTTTCGGCGGCCGCCAACAGCGGCGGCGGGCCGGTGGGTGACGTGGTGCTGAACGCGACGGGCTACATTGTCGCGGCGCACAAGATCGAGGTCGCCTCGAAGGTGATCGGCCGTGTGGCGTGGATCGGAGTGGAGAAGGGCGACCGTGTCCGCAAGGGCGACGTGCTGGTCCGCCTGGAGGACGAGGAGTACCGTGCACAATTGCAGCAGGCCCAGGGCGCTCTGCTGAACCTGCAGGCACGGCTGGCCGAGTTGGAGAACGGCTCGCGTCCGGAGGAGGTTGCCGCGGCGCTGGCCAACGTCCAGCAGGCGAAGGCGGAGTTGGAAAATGCGCGCATCACCTTGGAGCGCACGCGGCAGTTGCACAAGGAGGGCGTGTTTCCGAAATCGCAGCTCGACGACGCTGAGGCGCAGTACAGGTCTCGCGAGGCGCGTGTGAATTCGCTGCAAAAGACATATGAGCTGGTCCGGATCGGCCCAAGAAAAGAGATGATCGACGCGATGCGAGGGCAGATCGAGCAGGCGAAGGGCGCCGTAGCATTCGCGACGACGCAGCTCGAAAACACGGTGATCCGCGCGCCCGTCACAGGGACGATTCTCCAACGCAATGTCGAGCAGGGTGAATTCGTCACAACCGGTTTCGTCGGCGATCGCGGCGCGAAGGGCTATGTCGTTTCACTCGCCGATCTGAACGATCTGGAAGTGGAGCTGGATATTTCGCAGTCGGACTTCAACAAGCTCTCCGGACCGGACCAGAAGGCGAATGTGACAGTGGATGCGTACCCAGACCGTAAGTGGGACGGGTCCATCTACCAGATCGCGCCTGAGGCGGACCGGCAGAAGGCGACAGTGCAGGTGAAGGTGAAGATCCTGAATCCGGATGAGTATCTGCGTCCCGAGATGAACGCGAGCGTAGCGTTTCTGTCACCGGCGAAGCGCGGGAAGACCACGACGCAGTCCGCGCCAACTCTGTATGTGCCTCCAGCCGCGGTGCGGGATGGCAAGGTGTTTGTGGCGTTGAACGGGAGGGCCGTCGCGCGGACGGTTCGCACGGGCTCCACATCGGCGCAAGGACTGCGCGTGGAGGAGGGCCTGATCGGCGGCGAGGATGTCATCCTGAATCCTCCAGCAACCCTGACCGACGGCGCGCGGATTGCCGTCGGCAAGGAGAAGTGAAGACTATGAGCGACAGCCAGAGCAACAATATCGTGATCACAACTCGCGGACTGCACAAGCAGTTCGTTCGGGACGCATTCAAAGTGGATGCGATCATCGACGCGAACCTGGATATACGGCGCGGCGAGTTTGTGGCGCTGATGGGTCCTTCGGGTTCAGGCAAGTCGACTCTGCTGCACCTGATCGCCGCCATGGACCGGCCCTCATCGGGTGAGATCGAAGTGCTGGGCCAGAACATTGCGTCGCTTTCCGACAAGCAGATCGCCCGCTGGCGCAACATTCACATTGGGTTTGTCTTTCAGAACTTCAATCTGATTCCCGTGCTGACGGCCCTGGAGAATGTGGAACTACCGCTGAAGCTAACGCACCTGAAGGCGGGCGAGCGGCAGCAGCACGCGATCACGGCATTGAAACTGGTAGGGCTGGACGACCGGCTGCACCATTTCCCGAGGCAGCTCTCCGGCGGCCAGGAGCAGCGCGTGGCAATTGCCCGCGCGATTGTCACCGATCCGGACCTGATTCTCTGCGACGAGCCTACCGGAAACCTCGACGCGAAGTCCGCACAGGATATCCTGACATTGTTGAAGAAGTTGAATCAGGATTTCGGCAAGACCATCGTGATGGTGACGCACGATCCGCACGCCGCCCACTTCGCCACGCACATCCGGTATCTGGACAAGGGTGAATTGCTGCCGGAGGGCGTGACGCCGGGAGACTGGAAGGGCGCCACCGCCTAGAGAATGCTCGCCCGGCTCGCCATTCTGCACGAACACCCGGACTGGCTCGCGCCTCTGTTCGCGGAACTGAAGCGAGCGGGAATTCACTTTGAAGAATGGCGCGCGGATTCGCTGACGATCGATCCGGGGCGGACCACCTATCCCGATGTCGTGCTGAACCGCATGTCGGCATCGGCCCAGTGGCGCGGTCATGCGAATGCGCGATTCGCGGCGCTGGAACTGTTGCGCCTGCTGGAGGCGCGCGGGGTGGATGTCATCAATGGCGCGCGCTCGTTCGAACTGGAAACGTCAAAGCTCGCGCAAACGGATGCGTTTCGAAGGGCGGGCGTGCGCTCACCGGTGACGCTGGCCGTGAATCACCCCGGACAAGTGGCGGCGGCTGCGGCGCGAATCGGGTTTCCACTAATCGCTAAGCCGAACTGCGGCGGCGCGGGGCATGGCGTGCTGCGCATCGCCAACGAGCGGGAGCTTGCAGAGGCGCGGCTCGATTTCGGCTGCGACCAGATTCTGCTGCTCCAGCAGGATGTGGCAACAGAGACCCTGCTGCGCATCGAGATTCTGGATGGACAAGTGCTATACGCAGTGCGCGTGGAGCGCGCCGCCGGGCAGATGATGTTGTGCCCGGCGGATGTCTGCAAGAGCCAGGCGCGCTTCGTGCCGGTGCGGATCCCCTATGAGCTGGAGCAGTCCGCGCTTGCCATTGCGCGCGCCGCGAAGTTCGACCTGGGGAGCGTGGAGTGCTTCCTGCCGCCCCGCGGCGCAGATCCGGTATTCTTCGACATCAACGTGCTCTCGAACTTCGTACCGGAGCTGGCGCCGTGGGAACACGTAATCGCGTTCCTCAAGCGGCGGCTGAATTCTAGGCCGCGCTGAAGTCTAGTGGCGGAAATGGCGGATGCCGGTGAAGACCATCGTCACGCCAAGCTGGTTGGCCGCGGCGATGACGGCTTCATCCTTCACGGAACCGCCGGGCTGGATGAACGCTGTCGCGCCGTGAGCTGCTGCGGCTTCCAGTCCGTCGGGGAACGGGAAGAAGGCATCGCTGGCCACCACACAGCCTTGCAGCGGCAGCACGGCTTTCATCGCGCCAACCTTCACGGAGTCCACGCGAGACATCTGCCCCGCGCCGGCAGCGATCAACTGGCCCGCGCGTGCGTAGACGATAGCGTTCGACTTCACGTGCTTGCAGACCTTCCAGCCAAAGCGCATGGCGGTCCATTCGGACTCAGACGGCTGGCGCTCGGTGACGACCTTGGCCTGAAACTCGTCGAACGTAGCGAGATCGGAGGTCTGCGCGAGAACGCCGCCGGTGATGGACTTGAGCATCACTTCCGAGCGGCAGCCGCCCTTCACGGTGACAAGCCTTAGATTCTTCTTCGCGGTGAGAATCGACAGCGCCTTTTGCGTGTAACCAGGCGCGGCGATGGCTTCGACGAACAGCTTTGAGACTTCGACGGCAGTCTCCTCGTCGAGATCGCGATTGAAGGCCAGTACGCCGCCGAAGGCCGAGACCGGATCGGCTTCGAGCGCCTTGCGGTACGCTTCGGCCAGGTTGACCTGCTCGGCGCAGCCGCAGGGGTTGGTGTGCTTGATGATGGCGGCGGCTGGCGCTCCGAACTCGCAAACAAGCTGCCAGGCGGCATCGAGGTCGACGAGGTTGTTGTAGCTCAGTTCCTTGCCGTGGAGTTGCTCGGCGTTGGCGACGCCTTCGCCGCCGGCGCCGTAGAGTGCGGCCTTCTGATGGGGGTTCTCGCCGTAGCGGAGGCTCTGGCGGCGCGGCAGGACGAGGGCCAGCGATGCCGGCAGATCGTCCGGAGCTTCCTTGAAGGTTTCGTCTTCCACTTCGATGCGGGCCAGGCGGGCCGTGATGGCGGCATCGTAGCGCGCCGTGAGCGCGAAGGCCTTGCGGGCCAAATTCCACTTGGTCTTCAGGCTGAGCGTGCTGCCGTTGGAGCGCAGCTCCGCCAGCAACGCGGGGTAGTCGTCGGCGCTGGCCACGACGGCCACGTCCTGGTAGTTCTTGGCTGCGGCGCGAATCATGGTGGGGCCGCCGATGTCGATGTTCTCGATCAGCTCTTCGATGGTGGCGCCCTGTTTGGCGGCGGCTTTCGCGAAGTCGTAGAGGTTGACTACGACCATGTCGATGGTGGGAATGCCGTGCGCCGCGAGCGCCTCCATGTGGTCTGGCTTCGAGCGCATGGCCAGGATGCCGCCGGCGACTCTCGGGTGGATGGTTTTGACGCGTCCATCCAGCATTTCGGGGAAGCCGGTGACTTCGCTGACATCCTTCACGTCGAGGCCGGATTCCCGGAGCAGTTTCGCAGTGCCCCCGGTCGAAATCAGCTCGGTGCCGAGCTCCGAAAGGCCTTTGGCGAACTCGGCCAGTCCGCTCTTGTCGGTCACGCTCAAAAGAACTCTTTTTACTGCCAAGGAAGACATAACCCTCCATCTTGGCACGAACCCTCAGTTGCTAACATGAGGTTGTGGCGCACAAAATCACTCTTCTCCCCGGCGACGGCATCGGCCCGGAAGTCACTGAAGCGACAGTCAAAGTGCTGGCTGCTCTCCAGGTTCCCATCGAGTGGGACCGGCAGGAGTTGAGCGCGGCCATCATCGAGAAGGAAGGCACGTCGCTGCCGGTTCATGTCCTGGAATCGCTGGAACGAACTGGGATCGGCCTGAAGGGTCCGGTGACCACGCCAATCGCGGGCGGATTCAAGTCAGTAAACGTGGCGATCCGGAAACGGCTGGATTTGTTCGCGAATGTTCGGCCCGTCTTCACGCTTCCGGGGCTGAAGACCCGCTTCCAGGACGTGAATATCGACATGGTGATCTTCCGCGAGAACACGGAAGATCTCTATTCCGGGCTCGAGCACGAGGTGGTGAAGGACGTCGTCGAGTCGCTGAAGATCATTACGCGGACGGCGTCGATGCGGATCGCGCATTACGCCTTCGATTACGCCCGTAAGAACCATCGGAAGAAGATCACCGCGGTGCACAAGGCCAACATCATGAAGCTGTCCGATGGCCTGTTCATCCGCTGCTGCCGCGAAGTGGCGGCGGAGTACCCTGAGATCGCGTACAACGAACTGATCGTCGACAACGCGTCGATGCAACTCGTGATGCGCCCCGAGACGTTCGACCTGCTTCTGTTGCCGAACCTCTACGGAGACATCGTGTCGGACCTGGCGGCGGGCCTGGTGGGCGGACTCGGCGTGGTTCCGGGCGCGAACATCGGCGAGAAGCATGCCGTTTTCGAGGCCGTCCACGGTTCGGCGCCGGACATCGCCGGACAGGGTATGGCGAACCCGACGGCGCTGATGTCCTCTGCCATCCTGATGCTGCGGCACATCGGTGAATACGAAGCCGCGCACCGGCTGCAGGCGGCCATCGCAACCACGTACCGTCAGGGCACTGCGCTGACGCGCGATGTGGGCGGATCCGCCCACACCGACGATTTCACGGCAGCCGTGATTTCGAACCTCTAAGTCGAGTATTTGCGGGTTAGTTCGCGGATGCGCGCCATGTGGCGCGGAACGGCGGTCAATGCCGGCTCGGCCGCTTCGTATTCCAGGGCCAGGTAGCCCTTGTAGCCGGACGCCGCCACCATCTGCGTGACGCGATCCCAGTCCTGGGGCACGCGCTTGCCCGCGTCGTCGACCGCCTCCACCTTCACCTGAATGTTCACGGTCTTGGACAGGCACATCTCGATCTGCTTGTACACGTCGGACCGGAAGTTGCCGGTGTCGAGGTTGATCTGCACCCAGGGCGAGTTCACCTTGTTGACGATCTCGAGGATTCGCTCGGCGCGCGTCGTGATGCCGCCGTGGTTTTCCAGGCCGAGGATGACACCCTTTTGGGCCGCGTAGTCGGAGGCACGCAGCAGGCACTCGGTCACCCAAGCGGCGGCTTCATCGTCAGTGCGGCCCTTCGGCACGTTCCCGCCGAAGACGCGAATGTGAGAGGCGCCAAGCGAGTCGGCGACATCCACCCAGCGGCAAAGCGACGCAACCTCAGTGCGCCTATCAGCGGCTTCCGGCTTGGTCAGTTCGCTGCGAATGGAGATGGAGTAAATCTCCACGCCATTCACGTACGCCAAGCGCCGCAGCGGCAGGGTGAACTCGGGCCCGTTGGAGGGAAACCAATAGACGGTGAGGTCCAAACCGTCCACATCCCATTCCACGGCTTTCTGGACGAGGTCTTCGTAGGACATCGTCTTCGCCTGAAGCTCCTTCCTGAAGGAGTAAGCGTTCAAACCCGTCCGCAGGCGGGCGCGCCCGTTTGCCAGAGCCGGGGCGGCAAGCGCCGGTAGCGCGAGTGAAGTAGCGAGAAACCGTCGTCGATCCATGCGAGTGATTGTATGCCAACGGAGCGGGATACCGCAGGAGGAAGCGGTGGATAGAAGAAATCCTTGACTTCGAGGAATGAATTAGACTATTCCTATATACAATGAGGTGTTTGGAGCGGGCCACGAAGTCCGGACGCAGTTGTCGAACGCGATAACTCCTTCCTTTCCTATCTCTTCACTCGTTTGACGACTCATGGAGGTCTCATGGCACGGATGCAATTCGGTTTACTGTTTGCACTTCTCATCGCTGGCGGCACGGCACTCGCGCAGACCGGAACCGGCGTGATCACCGGCGTGGTCGCGGACTCGACGAAAGCGCCTGTACCAGGCGTGGTGGTGACGGTTGCCAATCAGAACACGGGCGCGACGCTCCGGACCGAGACCAACGAGGCGGGCATCTACCGCGTGGGCGCTCTGGCGCCGGGCGAATACTCCGTGCGCGCCGAGCGGGAAGGCTTCGAGACGTCCTGGCTCAGGAATATTCCGGTCTCGGTGGCGCAGGTGCTCTCGGTCGACCTTGAACTGAAGGTCGGAGTGGCCACGACGGTGCTTCAGGTGGAGTCCGCGCCGACGATGGTCGAGTCGCAGACCTCCAGCGCCGGACAGTTGATCGGCCGGAGGATGGTGGCGGGCTTGCCGATGCCCAACCGGGCGGCCACTTCTCTGGTGGCGTTGGCGCCGGGCGTCGTCGTGGTGGACAGCGGGCAAGGGGCGGAAAACTACCCCGTGTTCAGCGTCGCCGGCGGACGTGTCCGGAATCAGAACTTCACGCTGGATGGAGCGAATGTTACGAATGCGGTCGGCCTGACGCGTCCGCAGCAGATGACCAGTCTGCCGATGGACGCGATGCAGGAGTTCCGGGTGATCAGCAACAGTTATGCGGCGGAGCACGGACACTCCACGGGCGGCGTGGTGGCGCTTTCGACACGCTCCGGCACGAATGAGTTCCACGGCAGCCTCTTCGAGTTCCACCGCAACGGGGCACTGGATGCCCGGAACTTCTTCGCGCGTGAAAAGCCTCCGTTGCGCATGAACCAGTTTGGCGGGACGCTGGGCGGACCGATCATCAAGGACAGATCGCACTTCTTCGCTTCGTGGGAGCAGACGCGGCAGCTTTCCAGCGTCACGACGCTGCAAACGGTGCCGAGCCTGGCCCAAAGAACCGGGGATTTCTCGGGACTTCGTAACTCTTCCGGCCAGCCGGTGACGATCTACGATCCGGCAACCACTGTCGGCCGCGACCGGCAGTCGTTTGCCAACAACGTGATTCCGGCGTCGCGATTCGACCCGGTGTCGCAGCAGGCGCTGGCCTACTGGCCATCGCCGAACCGGGGGGCCAGCGTCTCCGGCGCGAATAACTACTCGAACAACAACAACTCGAGCCTGAACCGGAACATTTTCGTGGCGCGCGTCGACCATCAGCTTCGGCCGCAGGATCAGTTGACGTTCCGCTATTACCTGAACGACAGCTTCATCGAGAACGGCGGCGCCTTCGGAAACCCAGTCTCCGATCCTGACGCGAACTCGAACGATGCGCGGATCCAGAGCTTTCTGGGCAGCCACACGCACACGTTCTCTCCCGCCGTGGTGAACGAGCTGAAGGTCACCTTCTTCCAACGGAAGTTCATCGACCAGCGCTACGGGGCGGGCGAGGACTATGCCGGCCAGTTGGGCCTGACCGGGGTCAGCAGCGCCGCATTCCCGAACTTCGTCCTGCCGGGCTACGCGTCGCTCGCAGGCCAAGTGGGACGCATCCAGACGCCGATCCGGGACCTCCAATTCCTCGAGAGCCTCTCCTGGATCCGCGGCCGTCACGCATTCAAATTCGGCGTGGAACACCGGCGCGCGTCGAACCAGGAGATCCGCGACCGGTCGTCATCGGGGCAGTTTCAGATCAGCCCGCTGATCACGAGCCATCCGCAGATCGCGGGCACGGGCGATGCACTGGCAAGTTTCCTTTTGGGCGAGGTGAACTCGGCGAACGTCAACGTGTCGGACACGATTCTCTCCCGTGCCTACTACTGGGCCTTTTACGCGCAGGACGACTGGCGCGTCTCGGATCGTCTGACGTTGAATCTCGGCATGCGCTGGGAGGCTGAGTTGCCCCGCCGCGTAGACGAGGACCGGCAGAATTCGTTCGACCTGTACAAGATCAACCCCGTCTCCGGCACGCCCGGGATTGTGACGTTCTCCGGCCGGAATGGCGTTCCGCGCCCGGCCTTCCGCACCGACCGCAACAACTTCGGCCCGCGAGTGGGCTTCGCCTACAGGCTGCCATTCGCCCGCGAGACCGTCGTGCGGGGCGGTGCCGGGGTCTTCTTCGGGTCCACGGTCAGCAATACGATTGGGGACACCGCTTCGACCGGCTTCTCGACATCATCCTCCCTGGTGGTGTCTCAGCCCGAACTTCTCAGCGCGATGCGCCTGAGTGAGGGCTTCCCGCCCGTGGTGCGGCCGCCTTTGGACGACGCATTCGGCGCGGTGCCGGTGGGATCGCGTCCGAATACCGCCGTGGGCTTCTTCGAGCCGGAACGGCCTACACCGCTCTCCTACCAGTTCAACCTGAGTGTCCAACGGGAAGTCTCTCGTGACGTGGTAGTGGAACTGGGCTACATCGGAAACGTCAGCCATCACCTCACCGGCAACGACCTGAGCCTGAACCAGGTTCGCCCGGAACTGTTGGGACCCGGCAACACGCAGACTCGCAGGCCGTTCCCGCAGTTTTCGAATGTCTACTGGATCAACCCGGCTATCGGCAATTCCACGTATCACGGCGGATTCGCAAGGGCCGAGAAGCGCTTCAGCGGAGGCGTGTCGTTCCTGGCGCATTACACGTTCTCGAAGTTCATCGACGATGTGGCGTCGAGCAACGAGTATGGCGATCCGCAGAGCTACATGGACGCGTACAACCGGCGGCTCGACAAGGGTCTGAGCGGCAGCGACGTGCCGCATCGCCTGGTGGTGAGCGCACTCTATGAAGTGCCGCAGTTCCGCGGACGGCGTATGTGGAACGCCGCGCTGGGCGGCTGGAAGACCGGCGTGCTGGCCACTCTGCAATCGGGGCCGACGTTCACGGTGACGACAGCGGCGAACACGACGAACGCCTTCTCCGCGGGTCCGCTGCGACCGAACCTGACATCAGATCCGCGGCTCAGCGGCGGCGAACGCAGCCTCTCGCGCTGGTTCGACACTAGCGCTTTTGCCGCGCCCGCGCCGTTCAGCTTCGGCAACGCGCCGAGGTCGGTTCTGCGCGGTGATTCCACACAACAGGTAGACCTGACGCTGTCGAAGGAGTTCGCCGTGACGGAGCGATGGAAAGTGGAGGCGCGCGGCGAGTTCTACAACGTGCTGAACCATGCGACCTTCGAACTGCCAGGCCGCGTCCTCGGCAGCCCGGACTTCGGAACCGTGCTCAGCGCGCGGGCGCCTCGCACGATTCAGGTCGGGCTTCGAATCGCTTTCTAGAGAAGAGGCCCGCCGCTATCGGGCCTCTTCGAGTTGCATTGAGACCTGTTCCCACTCAGACAGAACCTGATCGAGAAGGTTCCGGCGCGAGTCTAGTTCCCCGGACTGCCGCATGGTTTCCTCCTGCGAGACGAACGACTGAAGCGCTGTTTCGAGATCGGCGATCTCGGATTCGAGCTTCGTGGACTCTGCCTCCAGCGCGGCCAGGCGGTCCTCTAGCTGCTTCAGCTTGATAGGGTTCACGCGCTTGGCCGGCGCCGCGGCCGCTTCTGGCGGCGGCACGGCCCTCGCGACCTGCTCCGCTGAACCGGTGAGCGAAGGCAGCGTGAGATCCGGCTCGACGCCCGACTTCCGGTAGAGGTAATCCTCGTAGTTGCCCGGGAAGACGCGCACCTCCCCGTCGGCGATCTCGAAGACCCGCGTAGCCAGCCGGTCAATGAAGTAACGGTCGTGGGAAACGAAGACGACGGTGCCGGTGAAGTCCATCAACGCGTTGAGCAGGACGTCCTTCGCGCGCAAATCCAGGTGATTCGTGGGCTCGTCGAGCAGCAGGAAGTTCGACGGATTCAGCAGCAGCCGGGCAAGCGCGTAGCGGTTGCGCTCGCCGCCGGAGAGAACGCCGATGGGCTTGAAGACGTCGTCCTCGGAGAAGAGGAAGCACCCGAGAAGTGAACGCAACTCCGTCACAGAGCGACCGTTGGCGACGGCGGTCAAATCGTCGAGGAGATGCGCGTCGGGGTCCAGTTCCTTGTACTGATCCTGGGCGAAATAGTCGGGCGCGGCGTTGTGGCCGAGCGTGTAGTCACCGGAAGTCAACGGCTCCGCGCCGGCCAGGAGCTTGATGAGCGTCGACTTCCCCGCCCCGTTGACGCCGACCAGCGCGATGCGGTCGCCACGTTCGATGGCGAAGTTCACGTTCTGGAGGATGGTGCGGTCGCCGTACGCCTTCGACACATTCTTGAAGTCGGCCACGATGCGCCCCGAGGCTTTGGGCTGCGGAAACGAGAAGTGAATCGTCTTCTCCTCAGACGGGATCTCGATGCGCTCGATCTTCTCGAGTTCCTTGATGCGCGACTGCACCTGTTTGGCCTTCGTGGCCTGGTAACGGAAGCGCGAGATGAAGGCCTCGAGCTGGTCTATGCGCTCCTTCTGGTTGCGGTAGGCTGCTTCCAGCAGAGTGCGGCGCTCGTCCTTCTGCTTCAGGTACTTTTCGTAGTTACCCGCGTAGAAGTGCAGGCCGCGGTTCCAGAGCTCAACGATACGGTGGATGGTGACGTCGAGAAAGTAACGGTCGTGCGAGATGAGGACGAAGGCGTTGGGGTATGACTTCAGGTAGTCCTCGAGCCAGTTGCGCGCCTCGAGGTCGAGGTGGTTTGTGGGCTCGTCGAGCAGCAGCAGGTCCGGCTGGGCGAGCAAAAGCTTGGCCAGCGCGATGCGCATCTGCCAGCCGCCGGAGAAGTGCTCCGTCCGCCGGGTCCAGTCTTCCTTCGGGAAGCCGAGGCCTGTAAGCACGATGCCGACCTTGGCTTCCAGCGCGTATCCGTCGCGATTGCGGAACTGCGAGTCGAGGCGGGCGTAACGGTCCGCGGCGGCGGCGTATTCGGGCGAAGCAGGGTCCAGTTCCGCCAACTGATGAGCCAGCGATTCGATCTCGCGCTCGATCTCCTTCAGCTCATCGAAGACGCTCAGGCATTCGGCAAAGACCGTACGGCCGGAGAGCGAAAGGCCATCCTGGGGCAGATAGCCGGTCCGCAGACCCTTCTGGACGGCACATTCGCCGAGGTCGACCGACTCGATCCCGGCTAGAATCTTCATCAGCGTCGATTTGCCGGTGCCGTTGGCGCCGACCAGGCCGACGTGGTCATTCGGCGTCAGCAGCCAGTTCACGCCGTCGAACAGAACGCGCGGGCCGAAGCGCTTTCCAGCGCCCACGAGCGAGATCATTGGACCTGCCTCCGGACAGGGCGGCCGTGGCGTTCCGCCGACAGGCGGCCTTCGTCGATGGCGATGCGTCCGTTCACGATCACGGTGTTGAAGCCCTCGGAATACTTGTGCGGATTGGTGAAACTGGAAGGATCGCGGACCGCGTTGAGGTCGAACAGGACCAGGTCCGCAACCGCGCCTTCACGGACCAGGCCGCGGTCATGGAGCATCAGTGTGCGCGCCGGGAGCGACGTCATGCGGCAAATAGCGTCCTCCAGCCTGAGCACGCCGCGCTGACGAACGTACAGGTTTAGGATGCGAGCGTTCGTCCCGTAGGAACGCGGGTGCGGCATGCCCTCGCCGAGGGTGCGCACGCCGCCGTCGGAGGCAATCGCGGTGTGCGGCCAACGAAGGATGGTCTCGATGTCCTCCTCGCTCATGACGTGGTAGACCATCGAAGCGCCACCGGCGAGCATCATGTCGAAGATCGTCTCGATCTGCTGGTCCAGCCTCGCGTCGCGGCCTCGCAGGCGGGTGATCTCCGGAATGGTCTTGCCCTCGTAGGAGCGGTCCGGCGGGTAGCCGGCGACCATGGCGTAGGCGAAGTCTTCATGGCCTTTGGCGTCCAGCATGCGCTTCATCTCGGCAGCGATCTCGGCTCGCGTCGAGGGGGTAGTCAGGCGCTTGCGAACGTCCTCCGCCGTTCCGGCGAGTGCCCAGGAGGGCAGGCGGATGGAGAGCGACGTGGCGGAACGGTCGTAGGGGTATTGATCGGCGACGGCGTCGATGCCCTCCGCGCGGGCTTGCTCGAGCAGGGCTAGCATCTTCGGCGCTGATCCCCAGGAACGCTTGGTGTCTTGCTTCAGGTGCGAGATTTCGACGCGAATGCCGGCTTCACGTCCGATGGCGAGCGCCTCGTTCATGGCGTCGAGGACCTGAGCGCCCTCGTTCCGCATGTGGCTGGCGTAAATCCCTCCGAAGGAGGCGGCGACTTTGGCGAGCTGCGTGATCTCCGACGGCGGCGCGTAGGCGCCAGGGGTGTACTCGAGACCCGTGGAGAGGCCGGCTGCGCCGGCACGCATCTCCCGTTCGACCAACGCCTGCATCCGGCCAAGCTCATCGGCTGTGGCCGGCCGGTTCTCGTTGCCCATGACGGCGCGTCGGATAGTGTTGTGGCCGGTGAGCGAAGCCGCGTTTACGCCGGGGCGGACACGCTCCAGTTCGGCGAACCAGGCGGCAAGGTCAGGACGCGAGCCGCCGCAATTGCCGGTGACGACCGTCGTGACGCCGTCGCGAAGGAAGTTCTCCGCCGCCGGCGACGCTTCGAGGTTGCCTTCGACATGCGTGTGGATGTCGATGAAGCCCGGGGCCAGAAACCGGTCGTTCGCGTCGATGGTGCGGATGGCTTCAACCTGGCTGGGGATCAGTCCGATGCGGACGATCCGCCCGTCGCGAATGCCGACGGAGGCGCGGAACCAGGGGTTGCCGGCGCCGTCGAGGACGCGGGCATTGCGGATCAGGATGTCATACGGCTGGGCCGCCGCGGGAACGGTTAGAAGCAGGATCGCCGGGACCACCCAACGCATGGATCAGACGCGCGGACCGCAGAAGAAGTCGAGCGAACGGGCGATGAAGGGACGGAGCTCGGCACGCTTCACCACCGCATCCAGAAAGCCGTGCTGCAGAACGAACTCCGACCGTTGGAAGCCTTCCGGCAGCTTCTGGCGGATGGTCTGCTCGATGACGCGAGGACCGGCGAAGCCGATCAGGGCGCCGGGTTCGGCGATGTTCAGATCGCCCAGCATGGCGAACGACGCGGTGACGCCGCCAGTGGTGGGGTCGGTCATCAGGGAGATAAAGGGGACTCGGGCGTGGTCCAGACGCATCAGCGCCGAGGAGATCTTGGCGAGCTGCATCAGGCTGACGGCGCCTTCCTGCATGCGGGCTCCACCGGAGGCGGAGACGATGATCACAGGATCCTTGCTTTGAAGGGACCGCTCGATGGCGCGCGTGATCTTCTCGCCCATCACGGAGCCCATCGAGCCGCCGATGAACTTCAATTCGAGCGAGCAGACGTTGACGGGACGGCCTTCGATCTTGCCGGAGACGGAGAGTAGGGCATCCTTCAGGCCGGTGACCTTTTGCATGGAGGCGAGCCGGACTTTGTAGGGCTTGGAGTCGGCGAAAGCGAGCGGATCGGTCGACATCAGATCGGCGTCGTGCTCAGTCCATTCGCCGCCGTCGAGGAGGTATTTCAGGCGGGTAGCAGCGTCGATCTTGAAGTGATGGCCGCACTTGGGACAGCAGTTGAGCGTCTCTTCGAGGTCTTTCCGCCAGATGATCTGACGGCAACCGTCGCACTTGATCCACAGCCCTTCCGTCCGAACGTGCCGTTCGTCATCGGAGATGCGATCGACTTTCTTTGACGACTTGAACCAATCCATGCAGTAAGGGCCCGCCCGGGCCAACTAACAGGCTATCGCCCTAAGCCGAGCGGGCGCAACGAGACGCGGCGCTCAGCGGGGGTAGGGGTGGTTGTTCAGAGTGGCCAGCGCGCGGTAGATCTGCTCCGCCAGCATGGCGCGGGCGAGTTCGTGCGGCAATGTGAGCGGGGTGAGCGACAGCAGGAGGTCGGCGCGGGGCCGCCATTCCGGGGGCAGGCCGTCGTGCCCGCCGATGAGGAAGACCAGGTCCCGGCCGTCGAGGCGCGTCTGGTCGACTAGGCGCGCAAACGCCGCGGAATCAAGGAGTTTGCCGGCCGGATCGAGGAAGACTCGATACGCGGTGGGATGCCGCTGGAAGAGGTCGTACTTCCGCGGATCGATCTCGGCCATGCGACAGGCTGCCCATCGGGTGGTGCGTTTGATGAACTCGGCGGAAAGGGCCGAGCAGTGGGCATCTCGCGGCCGGCCGACGAAGAGCAGATGGATGGTCAAGCAGTGATTATAGGCCCCGCGGGTACTGTGCTTGCACCAAAGCCGCCAAATGAGGCATGCTAGAAGGTTTTCTTCGCATGCCTTCGGGCGGCGAGGGCGGAATGCTCATGAATGTTCGGGTTCTTTATCACGATCACTGCTTCGACGGGGCGGCGTCTGCCGCGTTTTTCACACGTTTTGTGGAGGAGAAATTCTATCCGGGGGCCGAGTTCCACTACACCGGGATGGCTCACAAGGCGGCGCAACTGTTCGAGGATTCGCTTTTCGACGGGGATGTGAACGCGATTGTCGACTTCAAATACTCCCCGAACGACAAGATCACGTGGTGGTTCGACCATCACCAGAGCGCGTTCCTGACGCCGGAAGACCAAGCGCACTACGAGGCGCACAAGGCGAGCCGGCGGCTGTATTTGGACACGCACTACCGCTCCTGCACCCAGTTCATCTCCGACACGGCCCGGAGGATCTATGGCTTCCAAGCCGACGACCTGGGGGACTTGGTGAAGTGGGCCGACATCATCGATGGCGCGCTCTACAGTAACGCCGAGGAAGCGGTGATGATGGCCGCGCCGGCCATGAAGTTGGTTCTGGTGATCGAAGCGGCGAAGGGCTCCGAGCCCGTGCAGCGGATCATCCGGATGATGCAGCGGAAGACGCTGGACGAGATCATCGCCGACGCGGAGATCCAGGAGCTCTATAAGCCTTTGCACGAGAGGCACTTGCAGTCGATCGACATCATCCGCAAGGAGGGCGTCTGCCAGGACGGGACGATCTTCTTCGATGTGGCCGGGTACGACATGGAGGGATACAACAAGTTCGTTCCGTACTTTTTGTTTCCCGAGGCCACCTACACAGTTTCGGTAAGTCTATCGAGTTTCAGGACAAAGGTTTCGGTGGGATCGAATCCCTGGGCGCCCAAGGAGCCGACGCACAATCTGGCGACCATCTGCGAGCGCTATGGCGGCGGCGGGCACCCGCGGGTCGGCGCCATCAGCTTTGAGCGCGACCAGGTGGAGCAGGCTCGCAAGGTGGCCCAAGAGATTGTGGCCGAGTTGCGGAGTTAACGATTTTTCCTAAAGCCGCCTTCCCCGGTTCCGATGAGGACAGTGGGAAGACGGCATGACCAGCACCACAGTCCTGATTCGCGGATGGATCGAGATTGATCCGGAGGTTCTGACGGCGCTCGAGGAGCGGCCCGAGAGGGAGTCTCACGAGTTTGCCATCCCGATTCCGGAGGCTTCGGCCAGCTCTCTGGCTTGGCTGAGCCTTTCAGAGCGGCCGTTGGCAGGCGCCGCCTGAGCCGCCAAGCCGGTGGCGGTTTCGGGCGATCAGCCGGTAAATGGCCGCAGCGACCGTCCTGACGACCGGAAGAGCCAGCACCGCGCCCAGCCACGGCCGGCCCGCGGCGCGGAGAGCGTGAGAAACGGCCTCAACGCCAGCGCTGACCGTCCCGGCCGGATCGACCCACAGCACCTGGTCTTGAGCCGCACGAACAGCCTGAGCGTTGAGCGAGTTCACGTGGGCCTGTACGGGGCTCACCGGAACCGGGGATCTGGCGATCCTCTTTAGCAGAGCGACAGACCGCGAGCAGAAGCCGCAACCGCCATCCCACAGCAGCAGTCCACCGGCCGGCGGCTGGCCGGAAACCCACCTCAGATCTTCACCAGGGGCACCCATTTTCCGAATTAGTACTATCCAACTCAGATTTTGCAGCAATTGGCTTGCGGTTTGACGGCGCCAAATTCAGAATGTTGAAGCCGGAGGAGGAAACCGGATGAAAAGACAGTTAATTCTACTTACTTTTGTTAGTACCGGATTGATGGGGCAGACCGTGATCTCCGTGGATGCTGGAGCGAACCGTAAGCCGATCGATCCCAGGATTTACGGCACGGCGTATGCGACGACGCAGCAGTTGATGGATCTGAATGCGCCGCTGAACCGCTACGGCGGCAATAACTCGTCCCGCTACAACTGGCAGGCGAATGCCGACAACCGCGGATTCGACTGGTATTACCAGTCGATTGGGGACAGCAGCGCAACGGCGGGCGAGCGCGGCGACCGCCTGATTTCCGAGGCGAAACAGGCCGGCTCGGAGGCGATGCTCACGCTGCCGCTGATCGATTGGATTGCAAAGCTCGGCGCGAACCGGAGCAAACTGGCGAGTTTCAACAGCAATAAGTACGGCGCGCAGCAGGATTGCGACTGGCAATGGTTCCCGCAGGCCTGCAACGGTGTTCTGACGAACGGGACCCGGATCACGTGGAACGACGAGAACGACGCGAACACGCCGAACTCGGCGGCGATGCAGCAGAGTTGGGCTTCCTACCTGGTCAGCCGCTGGGGCACGGCCTCACAGGGCGGACTGCGTTATTACATTCTCGACAACGAACCCTCCATCTGGCACTCTACGCACCGCGATGTGCAGAAGCAGGGGCTTTCCCAGTGGACGCTGCGCGACAGGATTATCGACTACTCGTCGAGGATCAAGAGCGTCGACCCCGGCGCGCAGGTGGTCGGGCCGGAGGAGTGGGGCTGGTCCGGCTACTTCTGGTCTGGTTATGACCAGTGGTGGGCGCCTCTGAACGGCAACCAGTGGTCGAATACGCCGGAGAAGCAGCAGTCCGGGATGGACTACATGCCGTGGCTGCTGAAGGAGTTGAAGTTGGCGGGGAAGCCGCTGGATATCGTGACGCTGCACTACTACCCGCAGGGCGGCGAGTTCAGCAACGACACGAGCAGCACGATGCAGGCCCGGCGCAACCGCTCGACGCGTTCGCTGTGGGACCCGAACTACACCGACGAAACCTGGATCAGCGATAAAGTTCAGCTCATCCCGCGCTTGCGCGGCTGGGTGGATACGCACTACCACGCGGGGACTCCGATCGGCATCACCGAATACAACTGGGGCGCCGAGAGCCACATCAACGGCGCAACGGCGCAGGCCGACATCTACGGCATCTTCGGGCGCGAGGGCCTGGCGGTGGCGAACCGTTGGACGACGCCGGCGACGGGTTCGCCGTCGTACAACGCGATGAAGATCTACCGGAATTACGACGGCAGCCAGTCCACTTTCGGCGACGTCAGCGTGCGCGCGAACGTGCCGAACGCCGACAACCTGTCGGCTTTCGCCGCCGAGCGGACTGTCGACGGCAAGCTGACGGTGATGGTGGTCAACAAGGTGGCCAGCAGCGCCAGCGTGCGGCTCGACCTGGCGAACTTCGCGGCCGGTTCGACGGCGGAAGTCTGGCAGATGTCAGCATCGAACACCGCCATTGGCCGGAAGGCGGATGTGGGCGTGAGCGCAAGTTCGATCTCGACGTCGGTCCCCGCGCAGAGCATCACGCTCTTCGTCGTGCCTCCGTCGGGCGCACCCGTGAATCAGCCGCCGGTCGCCAACATGGCCGCGAGCCCGCAGACCGGCAACGCGCCCCTGCTGGTGACGTTTTCCTCCGACGGGTCGAATGATCCCGACGGCGACGCGATCACGTTCAGCTGGAACTTCGGCAACGGCGCCACTGCGACGGGCGCCTTCGCAAGCTACACGTACACGACCGCCGGCACCTACACGGCGACACTGACGGTGACGGACTCGAAGGGCGCTTCGTCGTCCACCTCGAAGACGATTACCGTGAACCCGGATCCCACGATGATCACCTCGCCCACGAATCTGAGCGCCTCGTACAAGAAGAGCGTGCTGACGCTGCGCTGGACCGACCGGTCGGACAACG
This sequence comes from Bryobacteraceae bacterium, assembly GCA_050789245.1. Lineage (GTDB taxonomy): Bacteria > Acidobacteriota > Terriglobia > Bryobacterales > Bryobacteraceae > PNKE01. The sequence continues at coordinate 148,462 of JBOZRR010000002.1, forward strand.
AGACGGGATTCGAGATTCAGCGGGCGCCGTCCGGCACGTCGAACTGGGTTCAGATCGGCACGGCGGCGGCGAACGCAACATCGTGGACCGTGACGGGCCATCCGACGGGCACGTGGCTGTTTCGCGTTCGCTCGGTGAACGCCAGTGGCCAGTCTGCGTGGTCGAATACAGCGACACTTCGCATCCGATAGTCCTGCCCTAACTCGTGAAAGGGGAACCCACTCGGGCTCCCCTTTCTTTTTTACGCCACGCCGTTCTTCTTGAACCAGTCGAGCAGGCGTTTCCAGGCATCGTCGGCGTGCTCCTTCTGGTAGGAGGGCCGGTAATCCGCGTGGAAGCCGTGATTTCCCTTGGGATAGACGATGATCTCGGACGGCTTGTTCGCCGCCTTCAGCGCGGCACGCATCTTCTCGACGCTGTCGAGCGGAATTCCCTGATCGGCCTCGCCGTACATTCCCAGGACGGGGGCGTGCAACTGTGCGGCAACATCCACGGGCTGCTTCGGCTGTAGCTCCGCGTTCGTGTTCGGACGCGGGACAAGAGAGCCGTACCAAGCCCCGCCGGCCTTCACCCTGGCTTGGTGCGCGGAATAGAGCCAGACGATGCGCCCGCCCCAGCAAAAGCCGGTGACGGCGAGTTTGCCGGCGTTTCCGCCGTTGGAGGAGGCCCATTTGTAAGCTGCATCGAGGTCTGCGAGCACTTGGGCGTCCGGCACCTGTGAAACGACTTTGAAGATCTCCTGGATGTTCGGCTTGTCGTCCACGCGGCCCTGCCGCGCGTAAAGGTCCGGCGCGATGGCGAGGTAGCCGAGTTTCGCGAAGCGCCGGCAGATGTCCTTGATGTACTCGTGAACGCCGAAGATCTCGTGGACGACGAGGACGATGGGCAGGTTGGATCCCTTGGCGGGCATGGCCCGATAGGCGGGCATCTCGCCGCCCGCGGCGGGAACTTTGACTTCACCGGCGGTGAGGCCGACGGTGTCGGTGGTGATGGTTTGGGCGGTGACGGGCTGGACGGCCAGTGCGAATCCGGCGGTCAGCGACGACACGACGAAGCCGCGGCGGCCCGTGGGCACGGGGTCCGGTTCGAGGCTCTTGCGATGAAGCTCTAGGTTCGGGTCCTGCATGCGCGATATGCTCCCTCTGACAGTGAGTTGATTTTGATTGTAGCCGCCCGCTTAAGGCAAGATGATGTGGATGACATCGAGGAGGAGCGGCTGAAACGATATTGGACAGCATTCCGCCGGGGCGTGTGGGGCGTGTACACGCATGGCGGTCTTGGGTTCGCCAAGGGAGCCGCCTACTCCTCCCTGCTGGCCTTCCTTCCCGTACTGACCGTCACCACGACGCTTCTGGTGCAGGCGAACGCGGCGGCGGTTTCACGCAAGATTGTCGCTTTCATCTTTCAAGTGGCTCCGCCGGGAGTCGATGAACTGGTCCGTTATGCCGTAACGGAGCGTGGCGCGCGTCCAGCCGCGCTGCCGATTCTGGCCGCCTTGCTCGCGACGTGGGCCGCGTCCGGCGTCACGACGAGCCTGATGGAGGGTTTCCAGGCGGCGTACCGAAAGAAGACGTCGCGGGGCATCGTCAGAAACCGCCTGGTGGCGATGGGGTTGGTGCTTGCTTCGATCGTGCCTGTGGTGGGTGCGTCCACACTGCTCATCTTCGGCGAGCGCGCGGAAACCTGGATTCTCACCAGGATCGGCCTTCTGGACGCTGGCGAGACGCTCGTGGGAGGGATCCTCGTCATTAGCCACGCTGCGCGCTATGTCCTGGCGTTCGCGGCGATCATCGCCGTAACCGCGCTGATGTACTACTTTGGGCCTGACGCAGGCCGCAGACGGCTGATCTGGCCTGGCGCGGTTCTGGGTAGCATACTTTGGCTCCTCATCACACAGGTCTTCGCCTGGTACGTGAAGAACATCGCGAAGTTGAACGTGCTCTACGGGACGATCGGCACGGTGATGGCGCTCATGCTCTGGATGTACCTGCTATCTCTATCGGCAATGGTCGGATGCGAGTTCAACGCACGACTCGAGGAGACGGAGCGGCGCCGGCGGTAGTCAATCCGCTTCGGTAACTATTCCGCTTTTCAGATCGCCTTATCTGCATCATGGCGGGAGGCACATCTGCGTTTTTCGGGATCTGCTTTCTTTGCTTCACTTGCGCGGGCGCTGGCCTTGCTCAAGACATCCGGCCGGAGGTCAAGTCGGTAATTGAGACCGCCGACAGTCATCTGGGCGCTGGTCAGCCCGGCAAGGCGTTGGACCTCGTCCTCGCAAGCCTCAAACCCGCTACGCACTCGGGGACGAAGCTGAACGACCGGGAGAGTGCCGCGCTTTGTCACGTTGCAGCCGAGGCGGAGCGCCTGCGGGGCAATCTCGCGGAGGCCTTGAAGCGCGCCCGAAAGGCGGCAGCGTACTCCGCCAAGGCGGATGGCGAAGAGAGTCTGTTGCACGGCGCTGTCCATGAACTTCAGGGGCGGATTCAGGCGGAGCAAGGGAAGCTCGGCGGGGCCGAAGAGGATCTGAGAGAGTCCGTGCGGATCAGCCAGATCGAGGCCCCTGGGGGCGGGATGTTGGAAGCGGCTGCCCGCAACACGCTGGCGTTAGTCCACCGGGCCGACGGAGACGCTTATGGAGCGTGGCGGCACCTGGCGCGCGCCTGGGGGATCGTCCGGGTGACCGAACACGCACCCCTCCGGCAAGCCGTCGCGCGGAATATGGCCGGCGTTGTGCTGGAAATGAACAACCCCAAGTCCACGGTACTGGCGCTGACGGATGCCCGCGACCGGATGATCGATGAACTCGGCGAAGGCGATCCGCTGGTCACGGCCATCAATCTGGCACTTTCCGACGTCGCGGCTCGAAGCGGTGCCGGTTCCGGCCCCTCCTAGCCCTGCGCCGCGCTCGCGAGACAATCGGAGTGTGAGCTACAGACTGGGAACGGACTACCAGCCGCGGGGCGACCAGGGACCGGCAATCGAGTCGCTGGCCCAGGGCATCCAGGGCGGAGAGCAGCATCAGGTATTGCTCGGCGTAACGGGCTCCGGCAAGACCTTTACGATGGCGAAGGTGATCGAGGAGACCGGCCGGCCGGCGCTGATCCTCGCGCACAACAAGATTCTCGCCGCGCAGCTCTACCAGGAGTTCAAGCACTTCTTCCCGCAGAACGCGGTCGAGTACTTCGTCAGTTACTACGACTACTACCAGCCCGAAGCCTACGTCCCGGCCAGCGATACGTACATCGAGAAGGAGGCGACGATCAACGACGAGTTGGACAAGCTGCGGCTGGCGGCGACGAAATCGCTGTTCGAGCGGCGCGATTGCGTCATCGTCGCATCGGTGAGCTGCATTTACGGCCTCGGGTCGCCTGAAGCGTACTACGGTTTGCTGCTGATGCTCGAGAAGGGCCAGACGATCCGGCGGGAGCAGATCACGCAGAAGCTGGTTGAGATTCTCTACAAGCGCGACGACGGCGCGTTCCAGCGCGGGACGTTCCGCGTGCGCGGGGATGTGATCGAAATCTGGCCGACGTATGACGATTGGGCGTATCGCATCGAGCTGTTCGGCGATGAAATCGAGTCGTTGTCACAGGTCGACCCGCTGCTGGGGCAAGTCCGGCAGACGTACCTGAGGTTACCCGTGTATCCGGCGTCGCACTACGTGATGAGCCAGGACACGAAGGAGCAGGCCATCAAGAGCATCGAGATGGAGCTCGAGTGGTGGCACAAGGAGCTTGAGAAGCAGAACAAGCTGATCGAGGCGCAGCGCGTGTGGCAGCGCACGATGTTCGACCTGGAGATGATCCGCCAGGTGGGCTACTGCCATGGCATCGAAAACTACTCGCGCCACTTTTCGGGCCGGCTCCCGGGAGAGCCGCCGCCGACACTGCTCGACTACCTGCCGCAGGACGCCATTCTGTTCATGGACGAAAGCCACCAGACGGTGCCGCAGGTTGGCGGAATGTATCATGGCGACCGGCGCCGGAAAGAGACGCTGGTCAACTTCGGCTTCCGCCTGCCGAGCGCGCTCGACAATCGCCCGTTGACCTTCGAGGAGTTCGAAAACCGTATCCACCAGACTGTGTACGTGAGCGCAACCCCCGGCCCGTATGAGTTGCGGAAGACGGCAGGCACGGTGGTGGAGCAGATCATCCGTCCGACGGGCCTTGTGGATCCGCAGGTGGAAGTCCGCCCGATCAAAGGCCAGGTGGATGACCTGCTGGGTGAGATTCGCAAGCGGGAGTCACGCAACGAACGAGTGCTGATCACGACCCTGACCAAGCGAATGTCCGAGGATCTTCAGGAATACTACGGCGAGTTGGGCGTGAAGTGCGCGTATATGCACTCGGAGGTGGAGACGCTGGAGCGCGTCAAGATCCTGCGTAACCTGCGGCGCGGCGATATCGACGTGCTGATCGGCGTCAACCTGCTGCGCGAGGGCCTCGACCTGCCTGAAGTCTCGCTGGTAGCGATCCTGGATGCCGACAAGGAGGGGTTTCTTCGGTCTGCGGGATCGCTGATTCAGACCATTGGACGTGCAGCGCGCAACGTGAACGGACTCGCGCTCCTCTACGCCGATGTGATGACCGACAGCATGAGGCGCGCGATTAGCGAGACCGACCGGCGCCGCCGCATTCAAGTGGACTACAACGAGGAAAACGGCATCACTCCGCAGACGATCGTGAAGCCGATCGACATGGCGCTGGTGGCGATCGCTGAGGCCGACTACGTCACCCCGCCGCTCGAAAGCGACGACGACATCGCGCTGCTTTCGCCCGAACAGCGCAATACGCTCATCGGCGATCTGGAGACGCAGATGCGCGAGGCGGCCAAGGCATTCGAGTTCGAGAAGGCGGCGCAGTTGCGCGACCGGATCAAGGCGCTGAAAGAGCCCACGCCGTTTGAGAAGATCGGGATCGAGGAGTCAACGGCCGAGGCCGGCGACTGACCGCGCGCGAAGGTACTCGGCGACGGACCATGCCTGCGCGGGGCAGCCGCCCCAATGGTGCGGCTTATCGCCGTCGAAGACCTCCGCGATGGAGCCGAGGCAGCCTTCCCTATGCATGTGCTGCGCGAGCGGCTCCAGCAAGTCGCGGCACCAGGCCAGGTTCTCCCGCGACCGCCCGAACGAGCCGAGGAAGGCATCAATGAACGCGCCCATCAGCCACGGCCAGGCAGTGCCCTGATGGTAGGCAGCATCGCGTTCGGCCGGGCTGCCGGCGTATCCAGCGTGGTAGCTTTCCTCGCCCGGAGCGAGCGTCCGCAGACCGTAAGGCGTGAGCAGGTGATGCAGCACGGCGCGCACCACGGCCTTCCGATCGTCTAGTTCCAGAGGCGAGAACGGAAGCGATGCGGCAAAGATCTGATTCGGCCGGATCAGAGGACTCGAATCCGTGTCACGCAGACAGTCCTGCGTGGTGCTCCAGAAGGCCGCACGGAAGTTGCGGCGCGCTTTCGTCGCAAGCAGGAAGCATTGCTCTGCCATCTCATGATCGCGGCTCTGGCGCGCCCAGTGGGAGGCGACGCGCAGGGCGTTGAACCACAGGGCATTGACCTCCACGGCCTTGCCTTCGCGCGGCGTAACCGGCGTTCCGTCGACGCGCGCGTCCATCCAGGTCAGTTGAGTCTCGGCGGAACCAGCGCGCAGCAGGCCATCACCAGAGTCCATGCGAATGCCATTCAGTGTCCCGCGGCGGTGAGCCCAGAGAACCTCCTTCGCGCGGGGCAGGAAGGTGCCGCGGAGAAAGTCCTCGTCGTGCGTGTGTTCGAAATAGTGGTGCGCGGCGGCGAACCACCACAGTGTCGCGTCGGCGGAGTTGTATTCGGGCTCCGTGCCGTCGTCCGGGAAGCGGTTGGGAATCAGGCCGCGGTTCAAATGCGCAATCCAGCTCTCAAGCACTGAGCGGGCAATGTCCGGACGGGGATCCTGGCCGAGCAGCAGACCCGGCAGGGAGACCATGGCGTCTCGCCCCCAATCGGTGAACCACGGAAAGCCTGCGAGGATGGTCCAGCCGCTGCCGGAGCGGCGCGCCAGGAAGTAGTCCTCCGGCCGGAATGTGCGTTGGAGCCGCTCGTGCCAGGCGTTCGCGGGGTCGAGCGGTCCGGGGTGGGGCGTGGCGATGAACCAGACCGGCTCACCGGGCCGCAGCGTGTAGTCATAGAAGCCGGGGCTGAACAGGTCCTCCGAGAAATCCAGGCCTCGTTCACGCTCAACCGAATACTCGTGATCCCGGTACCAGTGCGCATGTTCCGTGAAGACAGCGCCGGGAGCCTCGCCGTGCACCGGCGTCGGGAGTTCGTTTCCGACTTTTTGCAGTTGGTGATAGTCGCGGTCGGCGATGAAAGGACGAATACGGAGAGAACAGGCGCGATCCGCGCAGTAGCGCAGCACAACGGTCCGGCGGTCCGGCACGAGAAACAGCCCCTTTTCGACACGCGCGGCACCGCACTGAAACACCCAACGCGGCGGGTCCGGCGTAAAGTCGCGGATGAGCTCGAATCCTCGCAGGGCGAGGTGTCCGGGGTATTGGACTGTCGAGAGGGAATACGGCACTCCACCGGTCTGGACCGTTTCCTCCACGCGCGCCAGCAAGACGCTGCGTTCGACGGGCGGCTGCATGGCCGCCGTCAGCAGGCCGTGATAGCGCCGGGTGGCCACGCCGGCCACAGTGCCCATCGCAAAACTACCGGTGAAATCGGTCTCAAGCCACTCCAGCCGCGACGATTCCGCAAAATCCCGATACCTTGAAGCATCCACAATCATCATCAGTGTTTGGGGGTGCTAAGCCCTTGCCATTGCAGCAACTTTTGCAGGGGCGGTAAACTTAGCACTGTACCCCCTCGCATAATCATGCTACGACCCAAGGTAGAAAAGCCCGAAGACTTGAACCCTGTCGAGACACAGGAGTGGCTTGAAGCGCTGGATCAGGTGATTGAGGAAGGCGGCCCCGAACGGGCCCGCTACCTGCTGGAGAGGCTGACAAACGAAGCAGCCGTCAGCGGCGTACCCGCCGCGATGTCCGCCTCCACACCTTACGTCAACACCATCCCGCCGGAGGAAGAGGTCCCCTACCCGGGCGACCGCGACCTGGAAAGGCGAATCAAGAGCCTGGTCCGCTGGAACGCAGTGGCCATGGTTGTGCGTGCGAACAAGTACGACGAAGGCATCGGCGGGCACATCTCCACCTTCGCCTCTTCGGCCACGCTGGTCGAGGTGGGCATGAATCACTTCTTCCGCGGCTCCATCGGCGATGAGCCAGGCGACATGGTCTATTTCCAGGGCCACGCGTCCCCCGGCATGTACTCTCGAGCGTTCCTCGAAGGACGCCTCACCGAAGAGCACCTGAAGAATTTCCGCCACGAATTGCGCGAGCATCCGGGCCTGTCCTCGTATCCGCACCCGTGGCTGATGCCGGACTTCTGGCAGTTCCCGACGGTCTCCATGGGCCTGGGGCCGATCAACTCGATCTACCATGCGCGCTTCATGCGCTACCTGGAGAACCGCGGTCTGATCGCCAAGACCAACCGCAAGGTTTGGGCGTTCCTGGGCGACGGCGAGATGGAAGAGCCTGAATCGACGGGCGCGTTGCGCATCCCCGCGCATGAGAAGCTCGACAACCTGATCCAGGTGATCAACTGCAACCTGCAGCGGCTGGACGGCCCGGTGCGCGGCAACGGCAACATCATCCAGGAACTGGAAGGCGTGTACCGCGGGGCGGGCTGGAACGTAATCAAGGTGATCTGGGGCGGCGACTGGGACGAACTGCTGGCCCGCGACAAGTCCGGACTGCTGCTTCGCCGCATGCACGAATGCGTGGACGGCGAGTTCCAGAACTTCAAAGTTCGCGGCGGGGCCTACATCCGCCAGGAGTTCTTCGGGAAGTACCCCGAATTGCTGGAGCTTGTGAAGGATTACTCCGACGAGCAACTGGCCAACCTGCGGCGCGGCGGCCACGATCCGCTGAAGGTGTACAACGCCTACAAGCGGGCCTTTGAGCACACTGGCTCGCCGACGGTGATCCTGGCGAAGACGGTCAAGGGCTATGGCATGGGTGAGGCCGGCGAAGGACGCAATTACACGCACCAGCAGAAGAAGATGAACGAGGACGAACTGATCAAGCTCCGCGATCGGTTCCAGATCCCGATTCCCGTGGAGACGGTCCACACGGTTTCGTTCTACCGGCCGTCGCCCGAGTCGCCCGAAATGCAGTACATGACGGAGCGCCGGAAGGCGCTGGGCGGGCCGCTACCGTCGCGCACCGTCAAGGCGCCGAAGATTGAGACGCCCGCGGACGAAGAGTTCTCCGATTCGCTGAATGGTTCAGGAGGGCGTCCGGTTTCGACCACGATGGCGACAGTCTCCATCCTGCGAAATCTCCTCAAGGACAAGCAGTTGGGCAAGCTGATCGTGCCGATCATTCCCGATGAGGCGCGCACGTTCGGCATGGAGAGCCTGTTCCGGCAGATCTCGATCTACGCACCGCACGGCCAGCTCTACAAGCCGGTCGACAGCGACCAGTTCCTGTACTACAAAGAAGCGCGCGACGGCCAGATCCTGGAAGAGGGCATCACCGAGGCAGGCGCTCTTGCCAGCTTCACCGCGGCGGGCACGGCGTATTCCAACTACGGGCTGCCGATGATCCCGATGTACATGTACTACTCCATGTTCGGGTTCCAGCGGGTGGGCGACGCCATCTGGGCGTTCGGCGATTCGCGCGGCAAGGGATTCCTGCTGGGCGCAACCGCCGGCCGCACCACTCTGAACGGAGAGGGGCTGCAGCACGAAGACGGTCACTCCCACGTGCACGCCTCCACGGTCCCGAATTGCGTCAGCTACGATCCTGCCTACGCCTACGAAATCGCCGTCATCATCCAGGAAGGCATCCGCCGGATGTATCAGGAAAGTGAGGACGTCTTCTACTACCTGACCATCTGCAATGAGAACTACGCGCAGCCGCAGATGCCTGAAGGCTCCCGTGAGGGAATCCTGAAGGGGATTCATCGCGTCGCTACCAGCCCTCATGGCCCAGCGCGCGTGCAGCTCTGGGGCAGCGCTTCCATGCTGAACGAGGCGCTGCGCGCCCAGATCATGCTGTGGGACAAGTTCCAGATCCCGGCCGATGTCTGGAGCGTCACCAGCTACAACGAACTGCGCCGTGACGCGCTGAAGACAGAGCGGTGGAACCGGCTCCATCCGAACGAGCCCGCACGGAAGCCTTACGTCCAGCAGGTGATGGAAGGCACGCAGGGGCCGATTGTCGCGGCCAGCGACTACATGAAGGTGCTGGCGGACCAGCTTTCGCCGTGGCTTTCGGGCCGCCTGGTGTCGCTCGGCACTGACGGCTTCGGCCGCAGCGAGTCCCGCCCATATCTGCGCCGCTTCTTCGAAGTGGATGCCGAGTCGATCACGGCCGCCGCGGTCTCACAGCTTGCGCGATGGAGCCAGTTCGACCCCAACCACGCGCGGCAGGTGATCCACGATCTGGGCATCGATCCGGATCGCAAAGACCCGATGATCAGTTAGCCAAATTCCAACTCCAGAAAACGAGGAGGCCGCGCGAGCGGTCTCCTTCGCGTTTATGCTCTCCTGTGAGGAGTATGCTCTACATCCGCGAGGAAGAGGTTCGCACGCTGCTGCCGATGCGCGATGCTGTGCAGTGCGTCCGTCAGGCATTCATCGAACTGGCGGGCGGAGCGGCTTCAAACCAGCCCCGGCGGCGGCTCTTCCTGCCCACCGGCAGCGTGCTGCATCAGATGTCGGCCTGGTGGCGCGACTACTACGGCGCCAAGATCTATGCGACGAACGTGAAGCGCGGAGCCATGGCCTTCCACGTCCTGCTGTACGACGCGGCCAGCGCGGCGCCGCTCGCCTTTATTGAAGCTAATCACCTCGGGCAGATCCGGACAGGCGCCGCCACGGGGGTCGCCACGGGACTCATGGCGCTCGCGGGCGCGGAGACCGCCGCGCTGATCGGAACGGGCTTTCAGGCCTGGACTCAGCTCGAAGCCATGCTCGCCGTCCGACCCGAGATCCGCAACGTGCGCGTGTACAGCAGGAAGCAGGAGAACCGCGACAGTTTCGTCGAGCAGGCCTCGAAGGCCTTCGGCATCGACATCACGGCGGCATCCAGCGCCGAGGAGGCCGTGCGCGGAGCCGAGATCGTCACCACCGCAACCTACGCCAAGGATCCCGTCTTTGACGACGCATGGCTGATGGACGGCGCGCACGTCAATGCCGCCGGCTCGAACCAGAAGGAGCGTCGGGAGATTCCGGCGGAGACCGTGCGGCGCGCGGCGTTGATCGCGGTTGACTCAATCGAACAGGCCCGCGTCGAGGCCGGCGACCTGCTGCTGGCCGCGCCTGAATCGGAGTGGCCGTCGCTGCCCATGCATGAATTGGGCGAACTGTTGAAGAACACACAGTTCCACCGGCCCGTGGGGGTGACGATGTTCGAGTCGCTTGGATTGGCCGCTCAGGATATCGCGGCGGCCGCACTGGTGTACGAAAGGGCCAAGGCGGAAGGAGCCGGAACTACTCTTGCATAGCGGCCTGATTGTCTGATTCGCGCCAGGCGGAGATCTTCAGACGGCGGCACACCCAGCACAGTTCTTCGGAGGAGAACTGCGCCACGTCGTTGCCACAGACCACGCACTTTTCAAGTTTGCGAAGCGCTTTCCGGGCCTGGACAGGCGTCACCGTCGGCTGGACTTCTGGCTTGGTTCGCGTGCGCTTCATGGCTCTCTACCACCAGTTCAGCATAGGCGCACCAAAACTTCAACGGATTCCAGCAGATCCGTGAGGGGCCTTTGCCAGGGTGAGAGGTCCGTCAGTCGCCGGTGACCGAGGCCTGCGCGGAGGTATGGCGCTTGCGCGCCACCCAGCTTCTGGCGTCCGCCAGATAGCTATAGCCGACCGGCACAACCAGCAGCGTTAGCAGCAGGCAGAGCGTCTGTCCGCCGATGATGGTCACGGCAATCGCCGAGCGCGTCGCCGCTCCGGTGCCGATCGCAATCGCCGTCGGGATCAGGCCCGCGATGATCGAAAAAGTCGTCATCAGAATCGGGCGCAGACGGATGCGGTTGGCCTCCAGAATCGCCTCTCTCAACGGCATGCCCTCGTTGATTAATCGGGTCATGGCGTCGATTTGCAGAATGCCGTTCTTCTTCACGATGCCTAGCAATAGAAGGATGCCCAGCGCGCTGAACAGGTTCATCGAGCGGCCCGTGATGGCGAGGGAGAAGAGCGCGAAAGGCACCGAGAGCGGCAGAGTCAGCAGGATGATGAAGGGGTTGGTCAGGCTCTCGAACTGCGCCGCCAGAACCATGTACATGAAGATGGACGCCAGCGAAATGGCGATGACCATGTTCGTCGTGGTCTCTTCCAGGATTCGCACCTGGCCGGAGAACAGGAACCGGAATCCAGGCGGCAGGTTCAGCTCGTCGAAGATCTGCTGCACCTTCTCGGCCGCGACGCCCAATGTGACTCCCGGCGCGACGTTGCCGTACACACCAATACCGTACTGGCGCGAGACACGGTCGATACGGGACGGTCCAGCGCCGCGCTCCAGTTTAGCGATCGAGTCGAGGCGGATGAGGCCCAGCCTGGCGGACGGCACCAACAGGCGCGCCAGCACATCTTCGTTGTCGCGCTGGCCGGGCTGAAGGCGCATCGTGACAGGGTACTGCTCGCCGCCTTCCTTAAAGGTAGAGATCTCGTCGTCGCCCGACATCAGCAGACGCACCGCGCTGGCGACGTCCGCGACGCGCACGCCCAGGTCCGACGCGAGCTGCCGGTCGATTCGCACCTGAAGTTCAGGGTTGGCGAAGTTCAGGTTGCCACGAATGTCGGCTAGTTCCGGCGTCGCCAACATCTTGGAGATCGCTTCCTTCGCAATGGGCGCCAGGCGCTCCAGATCGGGCCCCAAGATGGAACCGCGGATCGGCGCAAACGTGTCGCGCCCGCCCAGGGCATTCGGGAACTGAAGGCCCGGCCGGGCGTACATGTAGTCGCGGAAGATCTGCCGGATCTGCACGGCGATCTCGTTCAGGCTGCCGCGCTTCGAAGGATCGTCCAGCAGAATGGTCATGCGTCCCTGCTGCACGCGCTCCAGGAAGCCCTGGCTGGCGGGGATGACGGTCAGTACTCCGGGAATCTTCTCGATCTTGCGGGAGATTTCGAGCGTGACGCGCTCCGTCGCATCCAGTGAAGTGCCTTCCGGCATTTCAATGGAGGCGCCCAATTCACTCTGGTCTTCCTGAGGCATCCAGTCGCGGCCGATCATGTTGTACAGCGGGAAGATGGAGAAGAACGTCACTGTGCACACCGCGATGATGGCCCACCTGTGCGACAGCGACCAGTCCAGCAACCGCAAGTACCCGCGTTCCAGCGCCGTGGTCTTGTGTCCGTGTGCCGAGGCGCCTTTGCCCTTGCGCTTCAGCACGCGCGCGCTGAGAGTTGGCGTCAGAGTGAACGCCACCAGCATCGAGACCAAGATCGATACGGCCATCGTCCATCCGAACTGATTCAGGTATCGCTTGGCGTAACCGGTGGTGAACGCGATCGGGACGAAGATGATGACCAGCGAGATCGTAGTGGCCACCACGGCGAGCGAGATCTCCTTGGTCGCGCCTATCGCCGCCTCTTTGGCATCCATGGTCGGATGCTCCTCCAGCCAGCGGTAGATGTTCTCGAGGACGATGATCGCGTCGTCGATGACAATGCCTACGGCAAGTGTTAATGCCAGGAGCGTCATCGAGTTCAACGTGTAGTCCAGGTACCGCATGATGGAGAACGTGGTGATGATCGACGTCGGAATCGCGATGGAGGAGATCAGCACCGTGCGCCAGTCGCGGATGAAGAACCAGATGATGATTGACGCGAACAGCGACCCCAGGATCAGATGCTCTTCCAGCGACGCCACCGAACTCTTAATGTATTTCGCCGATTCCTTGATCAGGTCCACGCGCACTCCCGCCGGCAACTGCGCGTTTACGGTTTCCAGCTTCGCCAGGATGTCGTCCACCACCCGCACCGTGTTGGTGCCGGTCTGGCGCCGGATCTCCAGTATGACGGCCGGTTTGCCCTTGTAGTTGGCGAAGGTGCGGCGCTCGGCCTGGCTGTCCTCGGCGTAGCCAATGTCCTTCAGGCGGATCGGCACGCCACTGGCGTTCTTGATGATGATGTCGTTGAACTGTTCGATGGACGTGACTCGCCCCATCGTGCGCACGCCCACTTCCGTCGCGTCCTTCACGATGCGCCCGCCCGGCGATTCGATGTTCTCCGATCGGACCGCCCGCTCCACATCCTGCGCTGTCAGGCTGTACCCGCTCAGCTTGTTGATGTCGAGCATCAAGTTGATCTGGCGCTTGCGGCCGCCCGCGATGTCGACGCTCGCTACGCCATCGACGGTCTCCAGCGAGCGGCGCACAATCTTGTCCGCGGCTTCGGTCAGTTCGCGCACCGACCGCTGGCCGCTCAGGGCCAGCGTGACGATCGCATCGGAATCGGGGTCCTGCTTGATGACGACAGGGGGCTCGGCGTTCTGCGGCAACTGCCTCACCGCGCCGGCCACCTTCTCGCGGACCTCTTCCACCGCCTCGCTGATGTCCTTTTCGAGAACGAACGTCACCACCATGAAGCCGCCGTTCTCGCTCACGATCGCTCGGAGTTCGTCGATGCCGCTCACCGAGGAAACAGCCTCCTCCAAAGGCAGCACCATCTGCGACACAACTTCATCAGGACTCGCGCCCGGCAGGCGGAAGCGCACGTTCACCGAAGCGGGATCGCTCTTAGGGAACAGGTCAACGCCCAGGTCCAGGAAGCTGAAGAAGCCCATCACCACCAGGAACATGATGAGCATGAAGGCAAAGACGGGCCGTTGAACGCAGATCTCAGAAAGACGCACGAGGGAGGATCTCCTCTACTAAGTCAGCACACACGTAGGACTCTGGAATAAAGATGTTCCTAGAGTAGCGAAAAGTTACGCCGCGCGGCCCGAGCCCTCCCGGGGATGATACGATCCGGCGATAGTTACCCGTCATGCCGCGCGTTCTACTTTTCTTCCTGGCGCTGCCCCTTGCCGCACAGCAACCCGGCTGGTGGATCACAGAGCCCGTGCGTTGGCTTCAGACGAATCTTCGCCAAACCGACGCGACCCTCGACGCCCGCCGGCACGTTGAGGAGACGGCCCGGCTGCAGGCCAATGTCCTCCACTTCGGCATGGGTGGCATCGCCGCCTACTACCCCACGGCCGTCCCCTTCCACCACCCCAGCCCTCAGCTCAAACCCGGCCGCGACTTGTTCGGAGAGGTCCTGCGCGAAGCCCATGCGCGAAAGATCCGCGTCGTCGGCCGCTTCGACCTCAGCAAGACGCACAAGGACGCCTACGACGCGCACCCCGAATGGTTTTTCCGCAAAGCCGACGGCTCTCCTGTCGTCTACAACGGCCTTTACTCGGTCTGCATCAACGGAGGCTGGTACCAGCAGCACGTCTTCAAAATCCTGGCGGAGGCCCTGGACCGCTACGACGTCGACGGCCTCTTCTTCAACATGTTCGGCAATCAGTCCACCGACTACAGTGGAAACCTCGTCGGCCACTGCCACTGCAACGCCTGCAAGACGAAGTTCCGAGCCCGCTTCGGGCGCGACCTGCCCGCGAAGCCCGACGATGAGTACCGCGCCTGGCTCCGTGAAGCCTCGCTCGATGTCGCGGCCCGCATCGGTCGCCTGATCCACGAGAAGCGCCCCAACGCCGGCTACTTCAACTACCTGCTGGAGCACACCGATGGCGTGATGTCGGAGTCGAATACCGCGGTAGCGCGCCCACTGCCCCTCTGGCCCTATTCGGCCAGCGACAACGTCAACCGCGCGCGCAACTCTCAGCCTGGAAAGGCCGCCGTCAACCTCTGCATGCAGTTCGTCGATTTCCCATGGCGCTTCGCGACTGTGCCTTCGGAGGAGCTCACCCTCCGGCTCTGGCAGAACATCGCGCACGGCGGCGCGCTGGCGTTTGCCATTAACGGAACATTCGACCAGCAGGACAGACAGGCCCTGGAAGCGGCCCGGCCCGTGTTCGCCTGGGCCGCGGCGCATCAAGACGATCTCGCCGGGCAGGAATCCGCCGCCCGTGTGCTGCTGCTTCAGGGAGGCAGCACGGACGCCTACCGCGGCCTCTTCCGGCTGCTCACCGAAGAACATATCCCTTTCGCCATCTCCAATAACCTCGACTGGCTCGGCAAGCGCGAGTTCGACCTCGTCATCACAGCCGGCGCAGCGCCGGGCGAACTCGCAGAGTACATCGCCAAGGGAGGCCGCGTGCTAGCCGCCTCCGCGCAGTCGCCCGGCTTCTCGAGCGTTCAGATCCGAGAAACACTGCCAGACGTCAAAGGCTATGTCCGCGTTCGCAGGACGGGCGGATTCCCTTCGCTCGCGCTCACCTCGCTGCTGCTCCTCAACGGCCCGTTCACCGTCACCGCAGATCAGCCCTCAGCCGAACTCACCCTCATCCCACCCTCCATGTTCGGCCCGCCTGAGTTCATCCACACCGACATGCGGGAGACTTCCACTCCGGCCTTGCTTTCAATCGAGAACGGCCGCGCCCTCTGGCTCCCCTGGGACCTTGGCTCGCTCTACTACCGTTTGAGCCTCCCGGCCCACAAAGGGCTCTTCCGCGACCTGATCGACCGACTCCTTCCGAACGGCCGGCAAATCGAGACGAACGCCCACCCGCTCGTCGAGATCACCCTTATGCGCCAGAAAGGCCGCACCATGCTCCACCTGATCAACATCTCCGGGCACGCCCAGACCGGCTATTTCCCGCCCGTCCCGATGAGCAACATCCGTATCCATCTCGACCGAGACTACGGCAGCGCTCGCGCCTTGCATCTCGGCCAGGCGATTCCCATCGCCAACCGCACCCTTACGCTCCCCACGCTCGGCCGGCACGAGCTGATCATTCTCGAATGAATGGGCTCCGATGAATGGGCTCGAATGAAAGGGTAGAATTAGGGTTTCTATGTCCAAAATCGCATTCCTCTTCCCCGGCCAAGGTTCGCAGGCCGCGGGTATGGGCAAGGCGCTGGCTGACGCCTACCCCTCCGCCAAGGCCGTCTTTGACAGCGCCGATGCCGCGCTTGGCTTCCCTATCTCCCATCTCTGCTTTGAGGGTCCGGACGACCAGCTCAAGTTGACCGAGAACACACAACCGGCCCTGCTGACGGTCTCCACCGCCGCCCATGCCGTGCTCGCGGAGCTCGGCTACAAGCCTGACTATGTCGCCGGTCACTCTCTCGGAGAGTACTCCGCACTGGTCGCCGCCGGGTCGCTCGCCTTCACTGACGCGGTTTGCATCGTCCGCAATCGCGGCCGGTACATGCAGGAAGCCGTCCCCGCCGGCGTCGGCGCCATGGCCGCGTGGCTGAAGCCGCCCATGGATCAAGTGGACCGCATCCTCGCTGAAGCCGCGCAAGGTGAAGTGGTTCAGGCCGCGAACTTCAACTCGCCCGACCAGCTCGTCATCGCCGGACACGCCGGAGCTGTTGCTCGCGCCAACGATCTCGCGAAGGCCGCCGGCGCCAAGCGCGCGGTGCCGCTGCCCGTCAGCGCCCCCTTTCACTGCGCCTTGATGGAAGCAGCCCAGCAGCGTCTGAAGGCCGATCTCGACGCAGCCATATTCAACGACCTCTCTGTCCCGCTAGTCAACAATGTCGACGCGCATGAAGTCCGCACGGGCGACGCCGCCCGCGACGGCCTCTACCGTCAGGTGCCCAACTCCGTCCGTTGGACCGAGATCATCCGCCTGCTACTTGCGAATGGTGTCGAGCGCTTCGTCGAAGTCGGACAGGGCGCCGTCCTCTGCGGCCTGCTCAAACAGATTGAGCCTGCCGCCAAGTCCGCCAAATTCGGCGACCCCGCCGACCTGGAGAAAGTTCATGAACTGCTTGCGTAACGCAGCGGCCCTCGCGGCCCTCTGCCTGCTGCCCCTCGCCGCTCAAGAGAAGTCCGCCCTGGAGCGGGACCCCAAGGGCTGGACCGACGTCATGCCCAACGCGGCCCTGAAAGGCTGGACTCGCCTGAAGATCAAACCTGAAGCCGCCGACACCCCCGCTCAGTGGGTCCGCGAAGGCAATCTCCTCATCTGCAAGGGCGACGGAGGCCACGACTGGATCCGCTACGATCAGCCACTGGAGGACTTCATCCTCCACGTGGAATGGCGTTTCAAACCGCTCGAGGGCAACCCGCGCTACAATTCAGGCATTTTCGTCCGCAATACCGCTGATTACTCCCGTTGGTACCAGGCCCAGGTCGGCCCCGGCGGCGGATTCATCTTTGGCATCGGCGAGGAGAACGGCCAGCCCAAGCGCGTCAACCTGCGCGAGCAGCTCAAGGAGGACCGTCTGAAGCCTGCCGGCGAATGGAACACCATCGAAGTCACCGCCGTCGGACCCAAGCTCTCCGTCTGGGCTAACGGCGCCACTGTCAGCGAATGGGACCAGTGCCCTGTGCTGAAGGGCCACATCGGCCTTGAGGGTGAAGGCTTCCACATTGAGTTTCGCAGCCTGAAGCTCAAGAAGCTTCCGGCCCGATAGAAACGGGTTGTTTCGTTACAATGAAACGAGCCATGCACCTCCTCCGGCGCGATTCGCGCCTCATCTGTACTGTTCTTCTCGTCGCCGGCCTCACCGCTACCGCGTGCAAGAAAGCGCCTCCGGCCGATGTATCCGCCACGGTCAATGGGCGCTCCATCACTAACGCCGAGCTCGATAAGCAGTTCAAGCGCACCTTCCCGAATCAACCGGAGAACGCCTCCGCCGATCAAGTTCAGTTCCAGAAGCTCGAGTTGCTCCGCGTCATGATCGACGAAGAGATCATGCTCCAGCGCGCCGAGAAGCTTGGCTTGATCGCCACCGAAGCCGAGGTCGAAGCCAAGTTCAACGAGATCCGCGCGCCCTACACCCAGGAAGAATTCCAGAAGCAGCTCAACGCGCAGCAGCTCACCATCGATGACCTCAAGGCCAAGCTCCGCCGTGACCTCAGCGTCGAGAAGCTCCTGAACAAGGAGATCATCTCCCAGATCAACATCAGCGATAAGGACGTCTCGGACTTCTACACGGCCAACAAGGGAGCCTTCAATTACCCCGAGAACAACTATCACGTCGCTCAGATAATCGTCACGCCCGCGCCGGATTCCAATGTCCGCAACCTGAAGCGCGACAAGGCCCAGAACGACGAGCAGGCCCGCCGCAAGATCCAGATGCTTGAAGCCCGCCTCAAACAGGGAGAGGACTTCGCCGCCATCGCACAGAACTTCTCCGAGGACCCCAACTCCGCGCCCAACGGCGGCGACATGGGCTACGTCCCCGAATCCGCCCTTGAAAATGCCGACGCCGAAACACGCAAGGCCATCCTCACCCTGCTACCCGGACAGGTCTCTTCGACCATCCGCACCCCGGTCGGCTACCGCATCATCAAGATGATCTCCCGCGAGGCCGCCGGCCAGCGTGAGCTCAACGACCCCCGCGTCCAGCAGAATATCCGCGACACCCTGCGCAACCGCAAGGAGCAGCTCCTGCGCAACGCCTACGTCGATGCCTGCCGCAACGAGGCCCAGGTCCTCAACTATCTGGCCCTCTCCATCGCGCCCGGCTTCGAAAAGAAGTAACCGCCCTCCGTGGTGCCCCATGCCGTCGACCATCCCCTTCGAATGGCCCGCGGCATGGGACGCTCCCACCTTGGCCCGCCTGCTCGACGGCACGCCCTTTACCGCCCTCCTCACCGATACACCCCGCTCGCATCCGTCAGACGCGCCGCCCCTGGCCACACCGCGCTGGACCGCCTGGGCTGAGATCGACTGGCGCTCCCCGCCCTCGCCCATCGCCATCTCCAATGGCTTCTGGCCCGATCTCTCGCAGAAGGGCGGCGACAGCGAACCCGCAGGCCCCACTGGAGCCCCCTGGCTCGACGCCAACGGCTGGCTGCTTGAGTTGATCCGCGCCCGTGCCCCGCGCGGCTCGAAGATTTGGATTCGCTCCAACCCGCCCGAAAACGTCGGCTCCGTCGAGCTATCGCACTACGCGCTCGCCTACGCCGAGGCCGCCGTCTATGGAGCCGTCCGTCCCGTCTGGCTTGCTCCGCATCATGCCGAGGCGCTCGCCCGGGGCGAGTCCGACGCGGTCGCCGCCTGGCGGTCCCTCTGCTCGCTCATCCGCTGGTTCGCCGCCCGCACGGACTGGGCGTCCTGGATCACCGCCGCCCGCCTGGCGGTCGTCAGCGATTTCGCCGGCCCCAACGAGTACATCTCCTCAGAAACCCTGCTCCTGCTCGCCCGCCGCGGCCTGCCATTCACGCCCATCGCGACGAATGCCGTGAGTCCAGCAGCCCTCCAGCACAAACGAGCCGTCCTCTACCTCGACCGCGCTCCCCTGCCCGCCCCACTCCTGGAATTTGCCCGCAAGGGCGGCCTTCTCCTCGCCCTGCCCGAAGCCGCCAAGTCCCTCGGCACTCAACAACCCACCGGCGAACCGCACCCGCGCTTCCGGCTCGTCGCGCTCGGGAAAGGTCGCATTGCCCTCTCGACCGACGACTTCTCCGACCCCTGGCTGGCCGCCCAGGACACGCACCTTCTCCTCAGCCGCCGTTGGGATCTCCTCCGCCTCTTCAACGCCGGATCGCTACAGTCCCGCCTTACCGTCGCCCCGGATCGAAAGCGCGCGTTGGTCCATCTCATCAACTACACCCGCCGTCCCGCCGCGCACGTCGTCAGCCTCTCCCTCGCCTGGCCAGTTCGTTCCGTCAAAATTCACTTGCCGCCCAAGCCGGACTCCGTTCCGCTCCAAATCCACCTCGAAGACGGGCGCCAGGAGGTTCATCTGCCGCCGTTTCCCATATACTGTGCGGTAGAGTTTGAGCTCAGCAGTCATGTGGACGCGTAGAGACCTGCTCGCCGGCGCTGGCGCCCTGCTCCTCCCCTCCTCCGTCCGATCCGCGCCTTCTGCCCGCGTCGCCATCGCCCGCTGCAACGAGTACGGTCCCGCCCAGACCGCTACACTCCGGACCCTCTTTGATCAGCTGGGTGGCCTCGCCCCCTTGGTTCGCAACAAGACCGTCGCCCTGAAGGTCAACCTCACCGGCTCCACTCGCGAACGTGTCGGCGCCGTTCCGGCGGAGCGCGCCCAATACACCCACCCTGCGCTGATTGGCGCTGTCGTCCGGCTGATGGGGGATGCCGGAGCCCGCCGTATCCGCATCCTCGAAAGCGCCTTCCAGTCCGGCGAGCCGCTCGAAGAATTCATGTACGACGCCGGCTGGGACCCCGCAGCCTTCCTCAACGCCGCCCCGCGCGTTGAACTGGAGAACACCAATGTCCTCGGCCGCGCCCGCCGCTACCACCGGCTTACCACGCCGGCTCCGGGCTACCTCTACGACGGCTTCGACCTGAACCACTCTTACGAGGAGTGCGACGTCTTCGTCTCGCTCGCCAAACTCAAGGAACACGCCACCTGCGGCGTCACCTTGTCGATGAAGAACCTCTTCGGCATCACGCCGGTGACGATTTATGGAGACCACGCCGGAAAAGACGAACCCGCCCCCGAAGCGCGCGGCGGCCGCGGCGCAATCCTGCACAGCGGCCTGCGCCAGCCCTCCCTCAGCGCCCCGCCCGAAAAGCCCTATGAGGGGACTCGCGATGACAAATGGCGCGTCCCGCGCATCGTCACCGACATTTGCGCAGCCCGCCCCATCCACCTTGCTGTCGTCGATGGCATCGAAACCCTCGCCGGCGGCGAAGGCCCTTGGATTCGCGGCGCCCGCCATGTCGCGCCGCGTCTCCTCATTGCCGGACTGAATCCCGTCTCCACTGACGCCGTCGCCACCGCGCTCATGGGCTTCGACCCCATGGCCGCACGCGGCACTGCGCCCTTCGAGTCCTGCGATTCCACGCTCGCCCTCGCCGAAGCCAAAGGCCTGGGAACCCGCGACCTGCG
Organism: Bryobacteraceae bacterium; assembly: GCA_050789245.1. Classification (GTDB taxonomy): domain Bacteria; phylum Acidobacteriota; class Terriglobia; order Bryobacterales; family Bryobacteraceae; genus PNKE01. The sequence goes on from JBOZRR010000002.1 coordinate 169,444, forward strand.
CCGCATCGAGATCATCGGCCCGCCACTCAAGTCCCTGGCCTTCGACTTCCGGAAGGCCTGACCCGGCTTAGCTTTTGTTCCGGATGTTCACGCCGCCGTTGGTAGTTTCGATCTTCACCAGCGAGCCGCCCGAACCCGAGGTTGTTTGCAGCGTTCGAGGTCCCCACTGCTTACCTTGGACGGTCGAGTTCGGCAGGTCCGACTTCAGGCCGCCGTTGACCGTCTTCGCCTCAAACCGCGCTGAGTAGCTCGCGGGCACTTCGACGTTCACGCCCCCGTTGGTCGTCTTCACGTCGCAACCGTCGCCGTCCCACGCCGATCCGGTCAGTCGCAGGTTCACGCCGCCATTCGTCGTGTGGCCGCTCACTTTCCCGGACAACCCGGCTAGGTTGAGGCCGCCGTTCACAGTCTGAGCTTCAATCGCACCCGTCACGTCCGCCACGTTCACGCCGCCATTGACCGACTTCAGCGCTAGGTCCATCCGCCGCGGCACGAAGACTTCGTAAGACACTGACCACGACCGGTTCCCCGTCATCGACTTCGGACCATCCGCCCACACGCGCCCCGGTTCCATGTGCAGGATCACCTGCTTCATCGTGGATTCGGCGTCGGCATCGTAGTCGCCCCGTGCCTCCACGCGCGCCCGCACCAGGATCTGCCCCTGATCCCAGCCCGTCACCGAAATGCCGCCGTTCGGCGCGGCGCTCACATCCAGCTTCGATGTCGGCGTCAGCGTCTGCTCCTTCATGTAACAGGCGCTTGGGCGGCTATCGCCGTTGCGTTCCTGGCACCGCAGTTTCTTCTCCTGCGCGGTCGCCAGACCTGCCATCAAGACAAAGGCCGCCCCCAGGGCGGAGATCGTTCGCAGAGACTTCATGCTCTACCTCCGGTCTGGATAGACGGCCTGTGTTTCGATTCGTTCGACGAAGACCTTCGTGTTTACAGAGGTTACTTCGACTTCATGTACTGCAGATTCCGGTACCACACGACCGACTTCGGATCATGCTGCTGGAGCGCGATGTAACCCTTCGTGAAGGTGTTCTTCTCGTCCACGTAGTCCGTGATCACCTTGTCGTTCACCTTGATGATGATGTGGTTGCCCTTCACGATAATGTGCTGGGTGAACCACTCATCCGGCTTCGACGGCGACTCGAAGTTCTTGTGGAAGTTGTACAGCGAACCCGTCTTCACCGGATCTCTGTGCGTCGCGTTCACCTGCGCTTCGTAGCCCTTCGGGAAACCCGGCCCAAACGCCGTCCGGAAGTACATCCCCGAATTCGCCCCATCGCCGATCTTCACTTCGGCCTTGAACTCGCAGTCCGTGCACTCGTCCACCATCCAGAACAGGTGGCTCACTTTGCCCGATCCCTTCAGCGTCCCGTTCTCGACGGTCCACGCCTCAGGGTTTTCGTTCGCCTTCCACCCGCTCTTCTCGATGCTCTTCCCGTCGAACATCTTCACCCACTTGCCGGGCTTGACGCTTTTCGTCTGCGCACACAAAGGAACCGCGGCAACCAGGGCCGCCAATAGGAGAGTCCGAAATCTCATGCCCACCATTGTATGCCCGGAGACGCCCTACAAACTCCGCAGCACGAACGACACCAAATGGTACCCGTCAATGAACTTGAACGGGCTCTCCCCCAGCGTGTAGTGGCCGCACGGCAGAGCCACCACTTTGTGATCCAGCCCCCACTCCCCGCACATCCGCACCGTGTCCTCGCTGAGCCTCGGAATGAACGTCGTGTCGTACTTCGCGTAAAGAAACAACGATCGCTTCTTCTTCGACGCGAACTTGTCGAAGTACGCCGTCGGGCTGATCGACATCCACAGCTCCCGCAGTTCCTTCAGACCCACGTGACCCTCCAGCCCCTCCTTCACGTGAATCGTCGAAAGGCCCGTCCACACCACATCGGCGAAGTACGTCGAGCAGTGGTTGAACGCATTCACCTGGATCCGCTCATCGTGCGCCGACGCCAGAAACGCGTAGCACGACCCCAGCGACGTCCCCACAATCGCGATCCGCTTCGCGCCTTGCTGTTCCAGCCAGTCCACTGCGCAGCGGATGTCCAGCACCGCCTGGCGTGTCGCGTCGATCGTCCGTCCGATGTTCGAGCTCACCGCGTAATCGGCGCGCTCCAGCTCCGCCGGCATCCGGAAGTCGTGATACGGCAGGCTCAGCCGGAGTGCCGACACGCCAAACTTCTGGAACGCCTGCGCCACCGCATTATGGGCCTCCCCAGGAGCGTTCCAGTGCGGCAGAACCAGGACCGCCCGGTCGTCTCCAGGCCGCCCCGAAAACCACTGCCCGTGCACGACGTTGTTCTCCGGATACGGAGTCTTCACGTTCGACGTGAACCGGAGCAAGTTCCCCCGCATCTTGAAGTCCGCCGGCGTCGAATGCGCAAAGAACGCCTCACTGTCCTCAATTGCCGCCCGGTTCAGCTTCAGCAGGTAGTCCCCAGGACCCGCCCCGTTCAGTTGCACCTGCCGCGACTGCGGCCACCCCGCCGCCCACTCCGCGCCCCAGTCAAACGGCCGCACCACCCGGTTCGTCGCCCGGAAACACAGAGACTCTTCCCACCGGCTCATCCACCGGCCATACATCCGTCCAAACAAAGCCATGCGAGTTGAAATTCCAGGTTAACACCCCGGCTCTGGCCCGCTGCTGTAAGCTCATGCCAGTGACACACGCCCTCATTCAGGCAGCCGCGTTGCTGCTCTGTGTCTCTTGGGTGCAGCCCGGCGCCCCCGAGTCGCCGCCTGCCCATCTCCGGTGGGGCCCTCCTAGCGCCGGCCTCCGCCTCGCCCTCACCGCGGAGCCCGCCGATCAAGTACCCCACGATGCCTTCCAGCTTTTCATCCAAAACGTCGGGACCCAACCCGCCCTGCTGATCGACGAATCCATCCGTTCGCACGTCCGGTTTCAGATCACCCACCCCGACGGCCGGTCCGAATGGCTCGATGAACTCCCCTACACGAGCGGCATCGCCCCCGGCCGGTCAACCGACAGGCTCATCGACCTCAGCCCCAAACACACCACGAACTTCTCCGTCCAGACGTTCAGGTATTACGCCGTGCTCCGCAAGCTTCGCGCCGCCACTCGCGGCAAACCTGTGATACTTCCGCTCCCGCCGGGTCGCTACCGTATCGTCGCCGAATACTCCCACACCCTCAAGCGCCCCGGGCTCGACCTGTGGAACGGAACCATCGTGTCAGCCCCATTGAGCGTGGTTGTAGAGTAATGTTGAAGACGACCAATGGATCTCAACCCCCGACGATCTTCGCACGACTAAGCTCCTCCGTAGACTTCTCCGACACGGCAATGCAGCCTATTACCGCGTGGTTCCACCATCAATGCTTTCGACTAGGATCCGCCTTTGCCAGCAGAAGCGTCAGAAACTGAAGACACAAATGGAATATCTCCCACTCCTCCCCCTCATCAATATGCGCAAGATGAAGATTACTGTTTCTTATTTTTGCAATGCGATCATAGCGCTCACTCCGCAACGTTCTTGCACGATCCCCAACGACGAAATCTATAACAACGTTCAGATCGCTTAGCCACACATTCTGAGAACCTGGCACCGCCATTTTCATATATGTCAGCATGTCACCCAAGCTCAGATTATAATCGTCGTATTTTACGAAGCTAAACAATTTATTTAGTTGTGATGATATGTGCGTCGCAGATTCGTTATTTAACTTATTTACTTGTTGATCTTTGAACCCTTGAAAAATATGCTTACGTAGTGTGAGTTCGACAACCTGCGCGAATTCTGTAGCTGCATATCCCACACGAACTCTACCTGGCCACACTTCTTCGTTATGCTGCCCGAACAACCAGAAACACCCTAGTCTCCATTTCCCCACGCACACATCATCTAATTTATTATATGTTATCCAATGTGCAGGTACTAGCTTTTCAATCAACGCTAACTGAATTGCCTGCGAATCGCTCGTCTCATACTCTATCTTGGCGCTGGAAGTAGGGACATATGTCAGTGAGCTGGCAAGATTAGCCTTGTACTCCTTCCAAACTTCATTATCGGGGTCAATCTCTCGCTCTCGAGCCAGTGCTCCCTGGGCATCCTCATACCGCACTTGCTTCACATACAGTTCTGCTAGCCGCAGATTGACCCCCTTTGCCGTCGGGACGCGTTCGAGCACTTGCTCCAGCAACTCGATCGCGTTTTCAGTCTCACCAGCCGCTTCGTGGCATTCAGCCCGAAAGATCCCTATACCAGCCCCATTGTGCAGCTTGGCTTTCTCAATGTCACAATCTAACAACTCACACTCTCGTTGAATTATACTGGCTGCGTGCTCTTTCCACACCTCCGCAGCAGCTTTATATTTTCCAATTGCGGCCAGGCAATCTCCATAAATCCCATAGTAAACTGGATCGACGTTGCCGCGTAGCTCGAGAGCATCCTCAAGCTGTCGCACTGCATGTTTAATCCACATCCGATCCTTTTCACTACACTGTGGCAATACGTCCGGTAGCTCATTAAGGAGTGGACTGAGAAAAAAACAATCCCATTTTGAAATATGATCGTCAAGGACATATGTTACAGTTTTATGAAATAAGAAAGGAAGAATCGCACCTGCCCATAACAACCTGCCGATCCAATACCCTTCATATGCAGTCGGAAGATTCTTCAACTCTCTGAGCCGGACACACATACGACACAATCGCTCCCATTGCCGTGTAAGATACGCTTGAGTGAGTTCCCACTTCAATACATCCAGATCCTGTATATCAGTAGCTTCAGGTGGAAGCGAAAGAAAGTACTCAAAGTCGCGCCGTAAGTCATCCACGATCTGCTCGTCTTCCTCAGCTACCCATTCGTCATCAGGCCGTTTTTGTTCGAGTAATCCTATTTGTTCCCAATAGAATCTGAGAGTCGCAAATCTTGCAAGCAGTGGTTCCGCAGAACGTAATAGGTATTCCTCAAACTGAGATTTGATTGTTTCTCGTGTCTTTGGATCTTCAAGGAGTAACACTACATAAATGTGTTCGTCCTGCAATGTGATGTTCGGCGGCTCGGGTGATGCTTCAAAGATGGCCTCGTTGTGGCGGACCCATTCGTCCAGCCGCCAAATGTGGGTTTCTACGTTCATACGGCGTGTCCTGTTCTCGTCAATGTACTCTAAGTCCGCCGCACTCCGCACCGTAGCATCGTCGCGATCCCCCCTCACCCCCCAAACCCCGCCCGTCCCCCGCCTTGCCCCCATTCCAACCCATAGATGCACACATGATCGAACGCCCATAAATTCACAGCCCCAAATCCCAACTCCAGCGCCGACGCCACTTCCTTCTGCCACGGATACCCCGCCCGGAACACCGGAGTCATCATCCGCAGCTTCTCACCCGGCCACCCCAACCCCGCCGCGAACCGCTGGCACTCCCGCATCAGATCCAGATCCCGCGACCACGCCCCGAAATCCAGCGCCTCCAGCTTGAACCCGTCCAGGCCGCTCCCCCCAGCCGACTCCCACTCCACCGGCAGATTCACATACCGGTTCAGCCGCCCGCCCAACTGGTGCACCCCCTTCGGCGCCGGATGATTCACGTCATACGGAAACAACACCTCCAGCCGCGCCGCCGGATGCAGGCTCCGGACATGCGCCGCCAGCGCCGCCACATGGTCCCGCAGACGCCCCCGCAGAAACGCCGCATCCGCCCCGCCATTCGCTCCCGGATCGTCATTCGGACCCATAAACGCCCGCAGCGGCCGCCCCAGCGCCGCCTCCGCAGCCCCCTTGGTCTCGTCGTCGTAATACGCCATCCCCGCCGCGCTCGCAAAGTACCACCATGTGAACTCGCCGAACTGCAAACCCGGCCGCAATCCCGCCTCCGCCATCAACTCCGCCAACTCCCCATACGCCTTCTTCTGGTACTCCAGAACATCGCTCCGGAACGCGCAGTGCGTCGAATGCAGCCCAGCGAACCCCACGTCGGTCGTCACTGCCTTGCCGTCCGGATACCGCGCCGCGAACGCCCCCGGCGGATTCACCAGTTCCATCGAGCACGCCGTCGTCACCTCCAGCCCCCGTCTCGCGCACTCGCCGTAGAAGTCCCTGTGCCACGCCCTGGCGCCCTCGTTCAACGCCGACTCCGCCGACGCGTCCACCTCCCACGTCCCCATCCATCCGCCCGTCAACTGACCGCCGCCCGTCACGGTTCCGCCGGAGCCGCCGATCCGCTCCACCGTCACCTCCACCGGCATCTGGTACGCCTTCGCCGCGGACCGCGCCACCAGCCGCAACTCGCTCCCCTCCGCCTCCGCGTACACGCCCACATACGTCGCGTTGATCAGGAACGCAAAGTGCCGCGCCAGCACCGCATTCGACTCGTGCGGGAACACTGTTTTGCCGCACACCTGCCCGCCGATGTCCAGCAGGATCTGGTCTCCCGCCTCGAACTCCCCGCCAAACGTCAGCGCCATCTGCGGCACGCCCCCGCCCGCGCGCCGCCGCGTGTTCCACCAAAAGACGCCGATATACTCGTTCACCGGCCCCCGGTAGCCCAACTTGTCGAACATCCACAGAATCCGTGCCGGTGGCAGCTTGTACGTGTGATCCGTCGAATAGTCCAGCGCCGGAGACACGTTTTCCCGCACCGTCACAGCCTCCGGCACGTCGCCCAGCACCGCCGCCTCCAGGAAGTCGAAGATGAACTCCTCCCCCTGCTCCAGCGTCAGCGTCACCGTGTGCTCGCCCGGAGCCAGCATCCCGCTTAGCTTCACCCGCGTCACCACCGGAGGCGTCAGCTCCAGATGATTCAAACCCACGCTCGGCCCTATCCCCAGCGGTGCCGCCCCATCCACCTCCACGCGCACCAGCCCCGCCCTCTCGCCCAGTTCGGTGCCCAGCCACAACTCGTGCGGAAGCGCGCAACTGTAATGCACCGTCACCTTCGACCCCGGCACCCACGCCTTCCGCGCCTGGTTCGCGTGATAGAACCCCATCACGTCCTGCCAGACGCCCGTGTACCTGCACGCCGGTTCCATCGAGTTCACCCGCACGCTCCCCGCCGACGCCACTCGCAGCCGCCTCGTCTCTTCCGGCCCCGTCACCGTCCAGTTCGAAAACACCGCGCTCCACTTCCCGCCCGTGTACTCCTTGCCATTCGCGAGCGGCGGCGCGAACGTCATCCACATCTGCCGGATGCTCGTCAGGCCCAGCGCCGAAAAGTCCAGCCGCACCCGCAACGTCGCAATGGACTCCCCGCCCTTCAGCGCCACCCACGGCTCCGCCGTCTTCAACCCTTCGTTCTTCCACACGGCGTACAGCGTGATGAAGTTCGCGTCGTAGCCGCCCTCCTTCGTTCGCACCCTCAGCGCTTCGCCCTCCGCGAACGCTTCCAGCGTGAACGGCGTCTGCACCGCATCCCAGTCCGTCCCGTTGATCATCGCCGCCAGCGCCTGGCACACCGTTGTCGTCGCGATCTTGTACAGAGTCTCCACCGGAAATCCGCTGCCCGCCACCTCTACCGTCTCGCCCGAGTCGCCCTTCGCCCGCAGCGTCAGATCCCCGCCCGACGCCGACGCGGTCACATCCGGGTCCGCCGCGTACCCGTCCGCCTGAATGTTGATCCGCGACGCGAGCGCCGCCGCAATCGCCGCCGCCGAATCCCCGTCCTGCTCGATGTACAGATACGGCCGGTCCGCCACCATCACCGAGTGCACCCGCCCGGGATTCCCGCCTGCATAGCCCCACACCGTCCAGACCTTGCCCGGCACGATGTAGTCGAACGCCAGGTTCTGATACCACAGCGTCAGCCGGTCGTAGCCCTGCAAGTTCGCTCCGTGGATGTGAAACACCCCTTCGGCCGGCAGGTCAGGGTCTTGCACTACCGTTGCGCAATCACTCAGCCGCACCTTCTCGCGAATCCCATCCGGCCGCAGAACCCCAAGGTACGGCCAGTCGATCGTCGGGTATTTCCGGCAGTTCAACGGCATCAGACCGCTGTACGCCACGTCGAACTCCAGGCGCAGTCCGCTGAAATCGAAATCCGGCAGATACTTCAGCCGCGGGTGCTCGTAGAAATTATCGGCGTTGTACAGCACCAGCACCGCAAAGTCCGCCGCGTCGCGGAACTCGCCGCTCACCGTGAACCCATCCGGGCGCGCTTCATGCATCGCCGCCGATGCGCCAAGATGGTCAAAACCCCGTAACTCCAACGTCCGCTCCGGTTGAAGCTTGTAAATCCTTTCCGCCACGATCTCTCCTTCCGGGCCCCGTATTCCGACCCGCCCCACCCTACGCTGGCCAACCACGCAATCCGGTCGCCGCTCCGTCAGAAATTTCTCCCAACCCTCTGCGGGAAAAGGAGAAAGAATTATTTGCACGTGCTGTGAACGGCCCAAAATCACATCTCGCAAATGTGCGAAATCCCTCTCCAAACCCGCTCAGCCACGCTGCCTCCCCGGCGCACGCCCACACCTGTCAAACCCAATACCTATCGGCGGATCACATCATTGGCGCTACGGCCGAATAAGTCTATACCTGTCAGTAAATTACTCTCGGAAATAATCCTCTCCCGCTCTACTTCCCACATGGCTGTCCGCGAAAATGCCTAACGATTTATCCGCTTGTACTCCTCAATCGGGCATGGCAAAATCTGCACGGGTCTGATCCGCACTACTCGTGCGATTTGAAGGAGGCTAGTCATGCAACACCGCTCTATCCTTCCGTGCCGGCTATCCATCCTCTGCTGTTGGTTGGTAGTCTGCTTGGTCTTTGCCGGGCCCTGTATCCCAGCCGCCTCGGCTCAAGTCCTTTACGGATCAATCATCGGAAACGTCACGGACCCGGCAAGCGCCTCAGTGGCCGATGCCGTGGTTACCGTCAAGAACATGGAGACGGGCGCGGCCCGTCAGGTCAACACAGACGCCGTCGGCTACTACTCGGTGCAGAACCTGCCCGTCGGCAGCTACGACGTCTCCATCGCTGCCAAAGGCTTCAAGACCCTCACTCAACGTGGCGTCAGCGTCATGCTCAACAACGTCACCCGGGTGAACGCCTCGCTCGAAGTCGGCGATTTGTCGCAATCCGTCACCGTCGACGCCACAGCCGCGCTGCTGCAAACGACGAAGACCGACGTCAATTCCACGGTCGAGGCCAGGGCCATCGAGAACCTGCCCCTCTCGAACTACCGCAACTATCAGAGCTTGATCAACCTGGTGCCCGGCGTCACGCCAGGCCGCTTCCAGAACGCCGTCATCGACACGCCCATGCGCGACTTCACCTTCAACGTGAACGGCCAGGAGCGCGGCGCTAACAACACGCGCGTCGACGGCGCGGCCAATATTCTCGTCACGATGCCGCACCACATGGTCTACGTGCCTCCCGTCGAGAGCATCGCGGAAGTCAACATTTCCACCAACGCCTTCGACGCCGAACAGGGCATGACCGGCGGCGCCGCCGTCACCGTATCCACCAAGTCGGGAACGAACGAGTTTCACGGCAGCGCGTTCGCCATGCACCAGAACGAAGCCCTGCGCGCCTTCCTCTGGGACGAGAAACGCGCCGGGATTACCAAGAAACCGAAGAACATCCGCAACATCGACGGCTACAGCATCGGCGGCCCCATCAAGCGGGACAAGCTGTTCTTCTTCACCGATTGGGAGGGCACATTCGAGCGCATCGGCTACTCCGGGCTCTTCTCCGTTCCGACCGACGATTTCCGCCAGGGCGATTTCAGCCGCATGCTGGGGCCGCAGATCCTCAATGCTGCCGGGAACCCCATCAACATTCGAACCACCGAGGGCGCCTTCACCGCGCTTCGTGAAGGCATGGTCTTCGATCCGTACAGCGGCAACCCGGATGGCACCGGCCGCGCCGTCTTCTCGAGCAATGGAAGACTCAACGTCATCCCGTCTTCACGGTTCAACGGACCGATGGGACAGATGCTGGCGCTGGTGCCCAAGCCGAACCTCACCGGCGACTTGAGCAACTACTTCAACTCCAGCACCCAGAAGCTGAACCGCAACAACGTCGACGTCAAGATCAATTGGAATCGCAACGAAAAGAATCAGATCTGGGGCAAGTACAGCGTGATGAACGCCCTTGTCCATGAGGACGCAGCGCTCGGCGCGGCCATGGGACCGGCGCTGGGCGGCGGCGGCGTGGGCGACGGGCACACGCTGGTCCAGATCGCGGCCCTCGGCACCACGTACAGCCTGACGCCGAACATCCTCATCGACGGCACCCTGGGTTGGACGCGATTCGGGCAGAACGTCGTGTCTCCCGATCTGGGCACCAACTTCGGCAGGGACGTGCTCGGCATCCCCGGCACCAACGGCGACGACCCGCGCGAAAGCGGCATGCCCGCCTTCTACATGTCGGACTACACGGCGCTCGGCAACACCGAGGGCTGGAACCCGCTGTGGCGCAACGATCAGTCCTACACCTTCAACACCAATGTCAGTTGGATGAAGGGCAAGCATGAGATCCGCTTCGGCTTCGATCTCATGCACCACCTGATGAACCACTGGCAGCCCGAGCTTGGCGAGGGCCCGCGCGGGGCGTTCACCTTCGACCCCGGCCCCACGGCGCTGAATCCCGACGCCCTCGATGCGACAGTCGGTTTCCGCGACGGCGCGCCGTCGTTCGAGAACAGTTGGAACAGCTTCGCGTCCTTCCTGCTCGGCATCCCCACCGCTTCCGCCAAGAGCAGCCAGTACATCAAGATGGCCAGCCTGGAGAATATCTGGGGCCTCTACGTCCGCGACCGCTGGCGCGTCACTCCCAAACTCACCCTCAGCCTCGGCTTGCGCTGGGAACTCTATCCCAACAGAACCCGGCCCGCCGGCATGGGCATTGAATCGTATGACCCCACCACCAACGAAGTGTTGATCGGCGGCCGCGGTGGACTCCCCACCGATCTGGATGTCGGCTACAGCAAGAAGCTCTTCGCGCCTCGCGTCGGCTTCGCTTACCAGTTGGGCAGTGCCACCGTCATCCGCAGCGGATACGGCATCACCACGCACTCGCACCCCTGGGGCGCGCAGGCCCTGCGCGGTTGGTACCCCCTGACCATCGCCGCCGATTTCAGCGGCGTCAACGGCTACCAACCGGTCACCACCAGCCCCAGCTATGTCGCCGCTGGAGTCCCCAACCAGCCGCTCGGCCCCAACGTCGGCATCGTCCCAATCCCCGGTCCGGATATCAGCTCGGGACGCGTTCCCCTGCCGCCATCCGTCGAGATGGGCTACCCCGTGGCCGGTAAGGAGTTGCTGCGCGGCTACATCCAATCCTGGAACTTCATCGTCGAACACAGGCTCCCTGGCGAGGTTGTCGCTTCCGTCGGTTACGTCGGAACCGCCAACGTCAACGGCTTCGCGTTCCTCGACGTGAATGCCTCGCAGACACCCGGCTCCGGCAACGACGGCCGCCCGCTCTATGCGCAGTTCGACCGCACGGCAACCACCCGTGAATGGAACGGCCGGACCCACAGCACCTATCACTCGCTGCAGACGAGCTTCAATCGTCGGACCGCGGGCGGGCTCCTGCTGACGGGCTCCTACACGTACTCCCACGCCATCGACATGGCGAGCTACGGCGATTGGACGGCCTTCAGTTGGAACGCCCCCAGCGTCTTCTACCGCAACCGCGCCACGGCTTCCTTCGACACGCCGCACAACTTCCAGATGGGAGCTGTTTACGATCTGCCGTTCGGCAAGGGCAAGAAGTGGGCCACTGAAGGCGTCTCCAGCGCCATCTTCGGCGGCTGGCAGGTGAACGGCATCTTCGGCGTGTTCTCGGGCCGTCCGTTCACGGTCACTGCCTCCGGCTCGTCGCTGAACATGCCCGGCAACCAGCAGACCGCCGATCAGGTGAAGACGACAGTCGCGACGCCCAAGCAGGTCGGCGACGACGGCACCTGGTTCGACACATCCGCCTTCGCCCGCGTCACCGAAGTCCGCTTCGGCACCGTCGGCCGGAACACGATGCGCGGCCCCACCACGGTCAACACCGACCTCAGTGTGTTCCGCGCCTTCAAACTCACCGAGCGGTTCAAGCTCGAATTCCGCGCCGAATCTTTCAACCTGAGCAATACGCCGCACTTCGGCAATCCGAACGGGAACAGAAACAGCTCGAATTTCGGCAAGATCCTCGCCACCGACTCGGCACTGGCCGTGGGCCGGTCGCGCGAATATCGCTTCGGCCTCCGTCTGGTCTTCTAGTTCCCCAGACACCGGCCCTTCAACGTGACCCACAACTCGCCCCCGGCCCAGGCCGGGGGCTTTCTTGTGTTGTGAACGGCCCGAATTGGCCCCACAATACGCGAAGGACTTCGTATGGCCGAAACCTTTCCTCTCGCCAGTCTCGTCAGCGGCATCGAGGGTAATCCCGTCCTCGAACTGCTTGCCTCCAGCGACCACGAAGCCGTTGTTGCCATCGCCGCGAATCAGCCTTTCCCCGCCCGCGAGGTCAGGTTCGGCGGCATGAACTTCACCATCGACCGCGGCGTCACCATTGCGCCCGTCGCCGGTCTTTCCGCGAAATTCGGCGTCCGCGCCGCGGCCCCGTCGATGGGCCTTTACGCCGATTCGGCCGCGCTCCTCGCGGCCCTCGACCTGGCTGACTCGAAGAAGATCGGCCTGCGCTTCGACACCAAACCCGGAGAGCGCCTGATCGCCTTCCACTGGGATTACGACGTCACGGGCTCCATCAGCGGCAAGCATCCCATCGGCGGCGTCGGCTCCGTGAGTTTCGGGCTGAAAGCCTCCCATGGCTCGGCATTCACCGTCGTCAGCCGCGTCCCCGATACCGAGGGCGCGCGCGACGCCATCACTCGCACGCTGAAGTCGTGGAAACTCCCGAGATTGATCGACTCGGCCGAAGACCTCGTCGAAGGCTCCGTCAACATCGTCGAAGTGGAAGGAAAAGTCGCCGCGAAGATCGCCGCCACGCTCGGATTTGACTTCAGCTTCCAGCGCGAGATCGAAGGCGGCAAACTCGAGGGCGATCTCGGCCTGAAGATCGTCGCGGGGCTCCAGGCCGCGGTTGGTTTCGAGACTGCCGGGCGGTACATCGTCGCCGTCGAGCGCACCGGCGAGTCCACCGTGCGCGCACGCATTTTCCGGCTCTCGCAGCGCGGCTGGAACTTCGGCATGAACCTCTCGGCGCGCGTGCAGGGCAACGTCGGAGTGCTCCCCGGCAATCCCGACGACCTCATCGCCGCCATCCTGGGCACGCACCCGCTCCAGCTATTGAAGGAGCTCGATGACTGGACCGACCCGGCCCAACCGCTTTCGAAGCACATCGCCGCCTTGATCGCGGATATCGGGATCCCCAAGGAGTTGCTGGCCGAGAAACTCGGCGCCTGGCGCAAACTCGCCGGCAAGGTCCAGGCCACGCTGTGGCGCGTGATGGACGCGCTCAACAAGACACAAAAGAACGCTCTTGTTTCGGCTCTCAAAGGCATAGCGACCAATGATGAGGCCGCGCGCGCGAAGTTCATCACGTCGCTCATCGAGCGCGCCGGCTTCGCGCAGTCGCCGATCGGCCAAATCCTCGAATCGGCGTCCGAGCGCGGCCTGCTCGCGCTGCTCGAAAGCCAGCCCGGTATCGTCGATGTCGCGCAGAGCCTGATCGTGGTTCTCGATGGCGAGGTGATGCAGAACTTCAAGGCGCGGCTCGAAAAGGCGCTCGATCTCACCGGACAGCTCGCCGATCCGAATCCCGAGAAATTGACTGCATTTCTACGAGAGCGCATCGAGAGATTTCTCGAGAAGAAGCTGGACTCGAACGAGACGATCGCCGAGTACCGGAAGACCATTCACGCGCTGCTTGCGAAGCGCAACGAGATCTACACGAAGGTGCGCCAGGCGCTCGAGCGGGAGTACACGTTCGACGTCGCGGCAACGTACGAGCGCTCGACGACAAACACGGCGCTCATCGACGTTTCCTTCGACACAAGCGTCGAGGAAGCGCGCGTGGCGCTTCGAGAGGTTCTTCACGACGCGGACTACACGGCGGCGTTCGAGAATCGCGCCGGCGTGGCGTCGCACAGTGCGACGCTGACGCACGGCATCCGGCGCTCGACGTCGATCGACGTCCAGATGCCGTTCTACAAGAAATCCGAGACTTCACTGACGGAGGCGCTGGCGCGCGTGACGGCAGAGGAAGACGGCGGGCGCATTGTTTTCTACGAGATGGAGGCGAGCGACACGCGTACTGTGCGCAACCGGATGATGAGCCAGTTGTGGGGCTCGATGCGCACAGGCGATTCGCGGGCGGAACTCGGCTACAAGCGCCTGATGGTGTGCGAGAACGCGACGCTGAGCGACATGCGCGTACTGCTGGAGCCGTTCGTCAACCGCCTTCTGCCCGGCAAGTTCGGCGGCGAGGCGCCTTCGTTCGAAACATGGCTCGGCGCGCTGGACAACGAGATCGAGGAGTTGGCCGCGAACGGCCCGAACGAGTTCGGCGACGTGCTTGTGGCGCAAGAGGTGGCGCTGCCGGGGCGCGCGCTGCAAGCGTGGTTTGAACCGCGGACGCCGGAGCAGTTGAAGGAACTGGCGAACTCCGTGTCGCTGCGTTTGCAATCGTCCTTGAAGCGCGCGCTGCACGACAGCTATTTCGCGCGGCTGGCGAACTACGAGAACCTGACGACGGCTCGGACGCTGCTGACGTGGGCGTCGATCCCGGCGTCGACATCGCTGCGGTTGTCGGGGAACAAGCTGACGGAGACGCGCGAGAAGCCGTATTGGGACTGGATGGACGGAGCGTTGCGGGCGGCGATGACGCAGCGGTCCGCGACGGCGGCGGAACTGGCGGTAAAGATGGAGTCGGCGCGGACACGGCTGGCGGCGGCGGGCAGAACGGGCACGGCGAAGCGGTACGAATCGTCGGAGATCAGCGAGAGCGTGGCGGCGGTGCGGACAGCGGAAGGCAAGCAGTTGCTTCATTCGTTGTTGTTCAGCGAATCGCAGATGGTGGACGCGGCGGTGAATGCGTTGAAGCGCGCGTCGGAGGCGGCGCCGGGCGGGGGGTTGAAGCCGGCGGAGGTGATCGCGGGCTTGGCGGAAGCGGGCGCGGGGCTGATGCGGGCCTTCCACGCGAACCTGAACCGGGTCTTCGAGACGGCGGCGCTGCGTCCGATGGCGGGGCTGCTGCTGGTGGAGTCCGCGGCGGTGCTGGACCCGTCGCTGGCGGGGGTGGCGCCGCGCGCGATGTTATCGCTGACTGTTTTGAAGGAACAGCGCGCGTTTGTGCCGGGCAGTTATCTGGCGGGCAAGACGCCGGCGGCGGATGATGTGGCGTTGAACGAGCGACTGGTGGGGGGTGGAGGGTAGTCGAGGACAGGCAGTTCATCCCAGGTGATCCCGTCGAGGACCCGGCCGGTGCGAGACTTAACGGGTCCGCCCCACTGCTTGAAGAAGAACGGGACACCAGCGCGGGCACAGGAGTCGCGGATCTCGCGAACCCATATGGGATTCATCGGGCGCGCTCCGGGACCAGATTCGCCGCCGGCGATCACCCAATCGATGCCCTTCAAGTTCAACTTGCCAAGCGCACCGAGAAGAGGTTCGAGACTGAGAAACTTTACATGAGCACGCGTCTTTCTGAGGTGGTCGATTCGCTCAAGGTAGTCGGCATTCTCCACGCTGACGCCCATCCACACTTGAGGGGGCCAGTTGAGGTGAGCATCCAGTTCGAGCAGCCGCTCGGATCGCTTGGTCAGAACCTGGTACTGGTGCCAATGGGCGCGGCGCATGACGGCAAAGACTTGCTGTATGTATGAGTCTGGGACGGCGTCATGGAAGAGGTCCGACATGCTGTTGACGAAGATACGGCGGGAAGTACGCCAGCGTAGCGGGTGGTCAAGCATATGGGGCTGGAGCGTGACTTGGAAGCCATTGCGGTAGTTGCGCTGCCCCATAGCCTGAAGGCGCAGAGCCATGCGCTCGGCATAACAGAATTTGCAGCCGGGGCTGATCTTCGCGCAACCGGTGACCGGGTTCCATGTGGCATCGGTCCATTCGATGCTCGAGTTTTGCGCCATGTGACTACAGTGCCACGCTCAAACGGCTCTCGGCAATCTGGACTGCAATTCCCGCCCCCTGCGGGTTGGCAGCGGCGAAGCAGAATAGGTACATTGGAAAGTTCCTGGAGTTGCGGAGGATCTTTGGATTACGAGCAACCCCTGCAAAACGCGTGTTCAACCGTTCCACGACATACTCAGCGATTCCATCGATGCTCGCCTTAACGAAACGCTCCGTCGAATCTCCGAACAGAGACTCCGATCGTTCGGCCTGATAGAATCGCTTTCGCCAATCGGTCGCACCAAGCACACTATCGATGCGTGCCTCCCAGGATGGTGGCATTGAGCCCGACTGAGTCAGCATACGAACAACCGCCCCTAATGGGAAGAGCATCCACATGTCGATCGCCTTTGTAGCAGCGACCGCCTCTATCGTTTTCCAACTCACCTGCATGCCGTACGGATCGAGGAAAAGAACAGCACGATGCTCGCGCCAGTTTGCAGAGCACATCTCCTGAAGCACTTCGTTGGCATCGCCTTGCCTCACCTGTATGTGGGCAGCCAAGTCCGGGAAATCATGACCTAGATCCATTAGTTGCCGGCACCGGTTTGGGCTTTTCTCTATGAAAACATAGCGATCGAAAGGCGGCTGGCTTCTCAGGGCAACTCGCGCGGAGCCATCCAGGAGGCGAACCCGATCCGGATCGCTTTCGTCCTCAAGTTCGCAGTTCAAGAAAGACATCTGCCCCCCGTCATGGCGTCGCCTCAGTTCCTCTTTCCGCTTGGCATCCACAGTGTACTCTCTGGTCCCCGTTCCGGCAAAAGCATCGATGTAGCCTTTGGTGAATCTCTGGTTCTTGAGCGCCTTTGTGTACGCGGAAAGGTAACCCTGAAGGGTTTCCAGCTTCTCATCTGTCCAGGATCCGCCGAAGGCGTGAGTGTCTTCCATGACGTTATTCTATATCTCACATATCGGCTCTTTTGAACTATGCCTTTATGCCTCAGTTAAATGCAGCACGGCACACTCGGAACTTTGCCCTCACATCAGACGTGGTTACTGCGCGCCAGCTCGTGTCGTGTCGCGTCGTTCGCGAAGTATACATGGAGCCTGGCGGAGCTATGTCACATCGAAGAAGCCAGGGGCACCGTTCCCAATGCCGACACACGATGGGCCACGCATGGCGTCCGCGACGCTGAACGTCGAGTCTGGAGGTACAATTTACTGCACGCTCCAGCACATGTGGACAGGCAGGAAGTTTTCGCGAGAGCAGCGGAACGAGCGCCGCCTGGCGCTCTGCCAAAGGCGCTCGGTTACGGTGGGACCATCCGGGAGGGTCACTATGCGCAATCTTGTCTTGGTCGTCTTGCTTGCGGTCTCGACGGTGTGTGCCCAGACCGGGGAGAGGATCAAGCGGGTCGAGAGCGGGCTTTCGCGCGCGGTTGTCATCAAAGGCCGCCCTGCAGAGAAGTTCACGATCGCCGAGCGGATGAAGGAACACAAGGTTCCCGGGGTGAGCGTGGCGGTGGTGGCCCAGGGGAAGTTGCAGTGGGCTCGGGGGTATGGGGTGGCGTCGGCGGTGGAGAAGAAGCCGGTGACGACGGAGACCCTATTCCAGGCGGCGTCCATCAGCAAACCTGTCGCGGCGATGGTGGCGATGCGGTTGGTGGAGATGGGGCGGCTTTCGTTGGATGAGGACGTCAACGTAAAGCTGCGGTCGTGGAAGGTGGAAGAGAACGAGTTCACCGCGAAGGAGAGAGTCACGCTGCGCCGGCTGCTGAGCCATACAGCGGGGCTGACGGTTCACGGCTTTCCGGGTTACGCGGCGGGGGTTCCGGTGCCGACGCTGAAACAGTTGCTGGAGGGGGTGAAACCGGCGAACACGGCGGCCATCCGGCCGGACATTCTGCCGGGGAGCCGCTGGAGGTACTCGGGCGGCGGCTATGAAGTGATGCAGTTGCTGGTGGAAGACGTGACCGGGAAACCGTTCCCTCAGGTCGCGCGGGAACTGGTGCTGGGCCCGCTGGGGATGAAGCGGAGCACTTGCGAACAGCCGCTGCCCGCGAAGTCTCAGGCCACCGCGGCTTGGGGACACAGGAGTAGCGGTGAGGCGATTGCAGGCAAGTGGCACATGTATCCGGAGATGGCGGCGGCGGGACTTTGGACGACACCGTCGGATCTGGCCCGGGTGATCTTCGAGATCCAGAAGCCGGGTAAAGTGCTGAAGGCTGAGACCGTCAAGACGATGCTGACCGAAGTAAAAGACCACTACGGGCTGGGCTTTGGGACCGGGGAGAAGGACGGCAAGAAGTCGTTTGGACACGGCGGCGCGAATGAGGGGTTTCGATGCAATCTATTCGCGTTTGCCGATACGGGCATGGGGGCGGTGGTGATGACGAACAGTGACCGCGGAGACCGGATTGCCTCGGAGTTGATGCGGTCGATCGCGGTGGAATACGGCTGGCCGGACCGGAGGCCGGTGGAGAAGGCAGTGGTGAAGCTGAGTGCGGAAGCGCTGAAATCGTATGCGGGCAAGTACCAGTTCCCAAGTACCTTGATCACCGTGACAGCCGGCGAGGATCGTCTCTATGCACAGGCAACGCCGGGAGGGCGGCTCGAACTGCTGCCTGAGTCCGAAACACAGTTCTTCGACCTGGACGACATAGCTGGGCCTGTACGTTTCAGCAAGAGCGACGGCGGTGTTGAGATGACGGCTGGAGGCAGAACGGCGAAGCGCCAGTAAGAGGGAGGCGCTACCCCAGCCTGAACTCTTCCCCGATCTTGGTGAGGGCGACGCGATGGTGGTGGTGTCCGGCGGCGTCGAGCAGGCGGTGGACGGGTTCGTGGACGGGCTCGCGGCTCAGGTTGAAGGTGGCGTGGTGGACGGGGAGGACGTATTCGGATTTGGCCTGATCGGCCATGCGCCAGGCCTGCTCCGGGGAGCAGTGGTTGCGGATCCAGGGATTGTAAGCGCCGATGGGCATCAGGGCGACGTCGGCGCCGCCGACCTGGCGGAAGGTATCCGTCATGGCGGTGTCGCCGCCGAAGAGGACGCGCCAGCGGCCGGCGGTGAGGAGATAGGCGTTGTAGCCGCGCCAGGTGTCGGTTCTCATGCGGGCGCCCCAGTGGCGGACCTCGATGCCGCGCAACGTGACGGGACCAGCGCGCAGCCTGTCGTTCCAGCCCATTTCGCGGACTCGGGCGTAGCGCTCCGGGCGGAGGAGATCGGTGGTACCGCGAGCGGTGACCAGTTCCACCTTGCGTGATTCCAGGGCGCGCAGGGAGGGGATGTCGAAGTGATCCATGTGGGCGTGGGACAGCAGAATCAAATCGACACGGGGCAGTGATTCAATCTCGATGGCGGGCTCGACCAGACGCTTCAGCCCGAGGGTGAGCGGGCCGAGGTTGAGGCCGACGCGCGTCGAAAAGACGGGGTCCGTGAGGATGGTGTAGCCGTCAATCTTCAGCAGGACGGTGGCGTGGCCGAGCCAGGCGGCAAAGAGACCCTTGTCGGGCCAGCGGCGCGGATCGGGGCGCAGGGGCGGCGCTTGGACAGGTTCGCCGATCTCGCGGGCGAACTGCTTCCAGAACATCGGCGCGGCGTTATAAGCCAGTCCGGCGCCGACTCCGGCCGCACCAAGTCCTATGCCGCCAAGCCAAGTGCGGCGGCGGATGCGGCGAGGGGTTTTGGGTGTGTCGTTACCAGCCGCCAAAGCGCTGCTCCTGCCAGGGGTCGCCCAGCATGTGATAGCCGTTCCGCTCCCAGAAACCGGCTTTGTCGTGTTCGATGAATTCGATGGCGCCGAGCCATTTGGCGCTCTTCCAGGCGTAGAGGCTGGGGATGATCAGGCGCGCGGGGCCGCCGTGCTCGACGGTGAGCGGTTCGCCGTCGTGATGCGTGGCGACCATGGCGTCCTCGGCGAGGAAGTGTTCGAGCGGGAGGTTGGCGGTCCAGCCGAAGTCGTAGCCGAAGGCAAGAACGAACTTCGACTTGGGGTCGATGGGTCCGGCGAGCTCGGCGAGGTAGCGCGTGGAGACGCCCTCCCACAGATTGCCGAGGCGTGACCAGCGCGTGACGCAGTGGAAATCGGCAAAGACGCGAGTGCGCGGCAGGGCGTTGAACTCTTCCCAGGTGAGCGAAAGCGGCTTTGCGGTCAAGCCGCCAAGTTCAAGGCGCCACTGGGCCATGTCGATTTTGGGAGGGCCGGCGGCGTCCAGGACGGGCCATTTGCGGGTGCGCGACTGGCCGGGCGGAATGCGGTTGTCGCGCCGCGTATCCGGACTGATGATGACGCCATCGCCTTGCGTGTCTGGCGTTGGGGGCGTTTCGGTCTGGAGTTTGTTCAGTTCGAGATCAAACATTGTCGGACGGACGGCTGGACGTGAGCATGGCCTGCGGTAATGCTCCAGCGGAGTTGGCCAGCTCTAAGAACAAGTATGCCGTGAATTGACGCAAGGGGAGAAGCACGCCATGGCCATGAGTCTCAAGGCGGGCGAGCGCGAGGGCGCCGTCACCGGACTGCACGAGGCGGATGGCGTCGCTGGCGGATTTCTCGTTCGTGGCGCCCCAGACAGCCACCGTGCGCGCGAAACGGTCCACGGGGATGTGAGCCGCGGCGCAGGTGGCGGAAGGGACCAGCCAGAAAACCAGCAGCACCGCCAGGATCCGGAAACCCTTGTGCATCAGCGACGTACGTGAAATGGAGCCGGGCATTGGCGTTCTCTTGATGCGTCTGACGGCGAATTCTTCTGAGAGGAATCCGCCCTTCGTCCTACGTTTCTTTTAGACGTGGACTCGGGAAAAAGGTCAGGTTCGTGAAATCACTTCTATACATCCTGATGCTGACGGCGGCGATTGGATGCGTGTCGGCGGGGGAGAAAGGGAGCGAAGCCGAGTACCTGGGCGGGACTCTGGAGGGGTTGAAGGCGAAAACGGACGGGCGGATCAAAACAACAGATCCGCAATCTTTTGTTTTTGAAACGAAGGTAACGGCGGTGCGCGTTCCGTACGAGCGGATCAACCAGATCGAGTACGGGCAGAAGGTGGACCGGCGGCTGATTGAAGCTGCCCTGCTGTCGCCGCTGTTCCTGCTGAGCAAGAAGCGCGCCCATTTCCTGACGGTGGGGTTCGAGACCGAGGATGGCCGGCAGGAGGCCATGCTGTTTCGGGTCCAAAAGGGAGAGATCCGGACGGTGCTGGTGAGCCTGGAGGCGCGTACCGGACGCAAAGTGGCCTACCAGGACGAAGAGGCGCGGAAAGCGGGGAAAGGTTGATGCGGCTGCCCCTGGCGATTTCACTGTTGTACTTCCTTCCAATCACTTGCCCATGTTTTGGGGAGGAGCTTGAGCGGATTCCGCTCGGGCTCCTCAATTTGAAGCGCGTCTACGTGGAGAAGTTCGGCGGCGGCGAGGGCGCGGCGCAGTTGCGGGACATGGTCATCGCCAGCCTGCAGCGGGCGAAGCTGTTCGTTCTGACGGAGAACCCGGAGCGCGCAGACGCGGTGCTGCGCGGATCGGCGGAGGACCTGGTCTTTACGGACGTGTTTCAATCCGGCGAGAGCTTGGCGGCGCGGGTGGGCATCAGCGGCGGGAGCGGATCGTCGTCGAGCCGGAACGGCCGGGAATACGGGTCGATTCAGTCGAGTGTGGGTGAGACCGAAAACACGCGAATTCAGGAGCGGAAGCACGAGGCGTCAGCGTCAGTGCGGCTGGTGAACCGGGATGGCGATGTGATGTGGTCGACGACCCAGGAGAGCACTGGCGCAAAGTTCCGGTCGGCGAGCGCGGATGTGGCGGAACGGATCACTCGCCAGCTTGTGCAGGATCTCGAGAAGCTGCGCGGGAAGAGATCAGAAGCTGGAACCGCGCCGCCTCCGGCGAAGCCACAATGACGCGCGATCCGGCGGGCGCGGCGATGGGCCGGCGGAAGACGTAAGTGCGGGCGAAACGGGCGCGGTAGTCGCTGATCCAGAGAAGAGGCTCGATGGAGCCGTCGGGACGGCGGAGCAGCACGCGCGCGGCGGCGCCCTCGGGAAGCGATTCGGGGCGGATGCCCTCGAGCACCGTGCGGGTAGCTAGCAGCAGCGATCCGGCGAGATTCACCGGGCGCGCATTGGGCAGATCGGCGGGGCGATCGAGAAGCGGAAGAGTGCCGGGCGCGAGGGCGGGGTCGCCTTCGGGAGCGCCGCCGTTGGCCCAGTCGGTGATGAGCGAGATCTCTTCCTGGGTGAGGGCCATGTCGTCGCGGAATTCGCCGAAGCCTTTGACGGCGTTCCAGGGCGGCATGCGGCGGGCAGTGACCTCTTCGCGGATGGCGACGGCCCAGGGGCGCGCCTCCTTCCACGTGGTGAGCGCGAAGGGCGCGGAGCCTCCGGCCTGATGGCAGCCCATGCAGCGCTTTTCGAAGATACGAACGATATCGCGCGTCCAGGTGAGCTTGGTGGTGATGGTCTCGTGCGCGCGGAGCCCTGGCGTCAGGGCCGTCAGCAGGCAGAGAGGAACGAGTACGCGCACGAGATCATTCTGCCGAACTCGGAGGGCGGCGCGCGGGCTTCTTTTTCCGTTCCTCAGGCTGCTGGAAAAGTTTGGAGCGGTCGGCGTCGGGGTTGATGGAGATGTCGAAGAAGCCGATCATCATCTCCTCCCAGCTCTGGTCGCCCCAGCGGACAGCGGCCTTGGGGTTGGGGTTGTCGGGGTTATTGGCCGAATTGTCGTACCAGGCCGTGGCCTCGATGCGTGTGCCGGGGGGCGCGAGGAAAGGCTGCTCAAGCTCGTAGACGTGCTGCCAGCGGAAGTTGTAGCGCGGCACGTTGAGCAGCGGCTTGATGGTGCCGTCGGGCAGGACGGCGCGCATGGCGAAGGCCTTGCCGCGAACGTGCATGTGCGGCTGGAAGTTGGTGATGCGCACGGGTGCGGCCGTCGTGATGGAGGCATCGACGCGATGGCTCGCTGCGCCGGGCGGGATGACGAATTTGTCGGTCTGCGCGGCGGCGAGCGTGATGCGCTCAGTCACGGGCACTTTCGAGAAGATCATGCCGACGCGGGTGAGGTCGCGTGCAGCCGTGCCATTGGCCGTGTAGTGCACCTGAAGCACGATGTCGCTGCCAGCCTTGATCAGCTTGCCCTGGCCGGGGCGCAGCGCCACGGCGGGCGTGCCTGGAGCATAGCCGGTGATCCAGTCGTCGGGACGGCCGTCGTTGCCGCCTCCGGCGGAGTCCCGCTTGTCTTTGGGGATGAAGGGCTCACCGGGCACGGCGTCGGAGAGCCACTTGGAGCCGCGCTCGCGGATGAACGCGATGACGTGATGGACGACGGCTCGATTGCCGGGCCGGACCTCGGCGAACCGCACCCAGCGGTCTTCGGTGAAGCGCGTGGGCAGGACAAAGTAGATGTATTCGAGCGTGCCGCGCGCGGGAATCTCGTATTCGCCCGGCATCTCGAAGACGACATCAGGCGTGCCGATCTGCCAGCCCTCGGCGTAATTCTTCGGGGCGGGGGCGTCGGCGCGATTGCCCTCGGGCGCTCCGGCGTCGGCCCAGGAGACGAGCGTGGCGGTTTCGGCGGGCGTCAGAGAGGGATCGTTGTGGAACTTGTTGATCGCCGGGTCTGCACCCCAGGGCGGCATCGATTTCTTGGCGACGGCAAGCCGGATGGCGCGCGCCCAGGGGCGGACGGAAGCGTAGTCGTCCGTGAACGCCATGGGACCGATCTCTCCGGCTCGATGGCAGGACTGGCAGCGCTCCTGAAGCACCGGCAGGATGTCTTTGTAGAAGGTGGCGGGTGCGGCAGTCAGCGGCGCAGCGGCAAGGGTGACAAGGAGTGTGAGCGCGTGGCGCATGGTGGCCTCGGTGGGAACGCGAGGATCTGATTATTGTAAGGTCAAGAATCATCCCGGATGGTTCATAACCGAAATTGAAACTAACGTACTATGAGTACTCACTTGCCAAGTGCGGACAAAACCAACACACTGGTACCAACCGGGGTCATACAACGAGGCGAAGAGCCCGAAACAGGAAACCCCGGGGTGGAGCGGCGTTTGCGCCGCGCTTGGGGAGTCCGCAGGGAGGAGAGACGGATGGCGATCTGTCTGTCGGAGAGCCAAAGCTAACAAAAGTTAGCGAACGTGATAGAGTAGGGGTGCTCCGCGAATCGCCACGGGGCACAAGCAGTTATTAAATAGAAAACGAGTACGCAGAATCGACATGGCTCAGGGCGATTTCCAGCGTTTGAATCTCGCGGTGCTCCGGCAGAAGGCCGGGGTGAGTCTGGACGAGATCATCAATTCGACGAAGATCAGCCGGCGGTTTCTCCTCGCGATCGAAGAAGGCGACTACGACAAGTTGCCCGGCGGCGTCTTCAATATCAACTACATCCGGCAGTATGCGCACGCGATTGGGCAGGATGCTGAGATGATCCTGGAGGATTATCAGCGGCATCTGGAGAAGCCCGGCAAGTGGCAGCCTGTGCAGGTGAAGAACGAGCCTCCGGACGCGGAACCGCGGTGGGTGCGGTTCTTCTCGATGGGCTGAACCGGGGCGGAAACCGGATGGTGGGGCGTCGAGGGCTGGGCGGCTCCGGCGCGGGGGAGAGTTGTGCGCCTGGCACGACGAGCATAGTGAACTCTTTCGACAAATTCCTCTAAAGTCGCGGTGTGCCTTTGCCGATACAGATGGCAGAGATCACACATGCGCATTGATGACACCAACAATCCGGGTGCGGTGAATGCATCGCTGGTGCAGGGGGCGCGGTCGGCGCAGGGACTGGAGCAAACGGGGCGGGCCAAGACCGGCGACCGGAACGGGGTTCTGCGCGAAGACAGCGTTCAGTTGTCGGGGCTGGCGTCGAGGCTGGCGGGCATGGACGTGTCGTCGCCGGAGCGCGCGGCATTTGTCGACCGCCTGCATGGGCTGATCTCTTCCGGACGCTATGAAACCAATGTGGACGCAGTGGCGGACGCGCTGATTCAGGAGGCGCTGGGCGGCGGAGACGGAATTTCGGGGACCTAAGGATGAGGACCCGGCTGATCAGCAATGGGGAGGTGCTGGAGCGGGCATCCGCGGCGCTTTCGGCGGCACGGGTGTCGCTGATGCGGCCGTCGCCGGAGACGCTCCCGCGCATCGAGGAAGCGCTGGAGACAGCCCAGCGGGCGTTGGCGCGCTTCGACTCGGGCCGTCCAGACACGGCTGATTGGATAGGCCGGCTGAGGGATCTGCGCCGGCAGCTGGACGATGTGACGGCGCTGCTGGCGGGCGCGATGGAGTTTCACCGGGACCGCGTGTTCGCGGTGACGGAGCAGACCGGGTACGGCGTGGCCGGTCCGCTGCCGGTGGAGGCACAGGCGGAGGCTCTTCGGCCGAGCCACTGCTGCGACGTGCGGGGCTAGGCCGGAACAGACGAAGAACAAGGACGAACTGCCATGGGCAACCTGATCGTTTCGCTGCAAAACGCCGCGGGCGCCATGCGCGTGTTCGAGCGCGGCATGAGCGTGGTGCAGAGCAATGTCACGAACGTCTCAACGCCGGGCTATGCCCGGCAGACGCAGTCGCTGGCGGCGATGACCTTCGATCTGGACCGCGGGCTGCCGGGCGGGGTGATGTCGGCGGGCACGCTGTCGTCGCGCGGCGACGCAGCGGAGATGAGCGTACGCCGGCAGATCACGGGCTTTGGTGGCGCGGACGAGCGGGCCCAGCAACTGGCGCGGCTGGAGCCGGTCTTCGACATTGCGGCGGGCTCGGGCCTAGCGTCGTCGATCAACGAGTTTTTTCAGCGCTTCTCGGTTCTGACGGTGGCGCCGAATGACCTGTCGGCGCGCGACGCGGCGCTCGACCAGGCACGGGATCTCTCGGCGACATTTTTGCGCACATCCGGCGGCATTTCGTCGGCGCGAACGGCGGCGGACGGCTCGATCGGCGCGCAGGCGGCGAAGTTGAACGGACTGCTGGCGGAGTTGCGCGCGCTAAACCTGCAATTCAGGACCGACTATCGGGCGCAGCAGGACGCAGGGCTGGACGCGCGACTTCAGACGCTGCTCGGACAAATTGCCGAGATTGCGGACTTTACGGCGCTGCGGGCGGGCGATGGCAGCGTCAGCGTCTTCCTGGGCGGGCAGACGGCGGTCCTGATGGGGGACCGTCTGAATCCGATCTCCGCCAGGGCGTCGGGCACGGAGATGCGGCTGGTGGACTCCGAAGGCAACGACGTGACGCACATGGTGAACGGCGGGCGTCTCGCCGGTCTGCTCGACTTCCGCAACGACCTTCTGCCGGGCTATCAGAGTGAAGTAGACCGGCTTGCGGGAGCATTGGCCGACACGGTGAACAACGCGTTGGCGGGCGGCATCGACATGGATGGCAACGCGCCGACGCTGCCCCTGTTCTCCTACGATCCATCCGGCGCGGGCCGGACGCTGACGGTGAATCCCCTGGCCGCGCGCGAGCTCGCGCTGGCGCTGCCGGGCGCGCAGGGCGGGAACGGGAATGCGCTGGTGCTGGCGGCGCTGGACCAGCAGCCGTCGATCGACGGCGCGACGTTCTCCCAGCAATACGGCAAGATTGCCGCCTCGGTGGGCCGGGACCTGGGCTCAGCGCAGGAGGGCGTGACGCGGCAGCGCAGCCTGGTGGCGCAGGCGCGCGAGATGCGCGACGAGACCTCCCGCGTGAATCTCGACGAGGAGGCGGTCACGCTGATGGCCTTCCAACGCTCGTATCAGGCGTCGGCACGGATGGTGCAGACTCTCGACGAGATGCTGGATACCATCATGTCCCTGCTGCGTTGATCCTACGAGGAAACCACGACCATGTTCCGAGCCGTCGACTCCACCGCCGAACGATTTCTCGATTCGCTGCGCGTGATGAACGAGCGCATGGAGCGCGCCCAACGGGAAGTAGCCAGCGGCAAGCGCGTCACGGCGCCGTCCGACGCGCCGGATTCCATCAGCACGCTGCTCCAGGTGCGAGCGGACCTTTCGCGGCTGGACCAGGTAGGCGCGAACCTGAACCGGGTCCGCGCCGAGGTGGATGCGGGCGAATCCGCGCTCTCAAGCGCCATTCAGCTCTTCGACCGCGTTCGCACGCTCGGCATGACGGGCGCCAGTACAGTCCAATCGCCGCTGACGCGCGAGAGCATCGCCAGCGAACTGCAGGGCATTCTCGACCGGCTGGTGGCGCTCGCGAACACGCAGGTCGACGGGCGCTACATCTTCTCGGGAGACTCCGATACGACGCCGGCGTTTTCGCTCACACCCGCGCTGAGCGCCTACCAGGGCTCCGCTGCCACGCGGCAGGCGTTGCACCCGGCGGGCGTGCCGTTTCCGGTGGCCATGAGCGCCGACCAGATCTTCACGCATCCGAACCCGGACCGCAATGTTCTCGCGTCGATCGAGAATCTGCGGCAGGCGTTGCTGAGCGGCGACGAAGACGCCATGAAACAGGCGCTGGTGCCGCTAGGCGGTGTCTCGGCGCACCTGAACTCGGCCCTGTCGTTTTACGGCAACGGACAGACCCGCGTGGCGGAGGCCGTCGACACGGCGGCGCGGCTGAAACTGCGGCTGCGCACGGAGCTTTCCGAACTTGAGGACGCCGACCCGACGCAGGCGATTATCGACATGCAGCAGGCCTCGTTCCAGCGCGACGCGGCCTTGCAGGTGCGCGGCTCGTTCCCGAGCAAGTCTCTGTTCGACTACCTGGGGTGAAGGGCGCTCACACGCGCCAGACGATCAGCTTCGGCTCAGTCATCTCCTCGATGGCGTACTTCGGACCCTCGCGGCCCGTTCCGCTCATCTTCACGCCGCCATAGGGCATCTGGTCCACGCGAAACTGTGGCACGTCGTTGATGATGAATCCACCGACGTGCACCTCTCGCGCGGCGCGAAACGCCGATTGAATGTCGCGCGTAAAGATGCCGGCCTGGAGCCCGTAGTCGGAGCGGTTCGCCGTAGCGATGGCCTCGTCCAGAGTCGCGCAGCGGTTGATGCACGCCACGGGGCCGAAGGCTTCCTTCTTCGAGAGCGACGCCACCTCGGGCACGTCCAGCACGGCGGCCGGGGTTACGGTGGCATGCGAACGGGAACCGCCATACGTCCGTGAGGCGCCCATCGAAGCGGCTTCGCCAATCCACGACTCGACGCGCGCGGCCTCCTGCTCGGTGATGAGCGAACTGACTTCGGTGGTCTCGTCGAGCGGATGGCCGATTCGGAGCCGTGCGGCGGCGGCCGTGAAGCGATCGACAAACTCGTCGTGGACATCCTCGTGCACCAGGATGCGTTGCACGGAGATGCAGGTCTGGCCGGAATGCGCATACGCGCCCGGCACGGCGCGAGTGACGCAGTCGGCCAGGTCGGCGTCGTTGTGGACGATGAGCGCCGAGTTGTTGCCCAGCTCGAGCGTCACTCGTTTCAGCCCGGCGAGCGAGCGAATGCGCACGCCGACATCGGCGCTGCCGGTGAAGGTGATCATGGCGACGCGCGGGTCCTGGACGAGCAGGTCGCCGATTTCACCACCCGGGCCGGGTACGACGTTCAGCGCGCCGGCCGGCAGTCCGGCGTCGGCCAGCAACCGGGCGAGCAGGTGTGCGCTGACGGGTGTGGCGCTGGCGGGCTTGTGCACGATGGTGTTGCCTGCGGCGATCGCCGGGCCGATCTTGTGCGCGGAGAGGTTCAGCGGGAAGTTGAATGGCGTGATGGCGGCCAGCACCCCGACGGGTTCGCGCACGGTCATCGCCATGCGGCCCGCGCCGGCGGGGGAGGCGTCCATCGGCACGGCCTCGCCTGAGAGACGAAGCGCTTCGGCGCTCGAAAAGAGCAGCGTTTGCGTGGCTCGGTCGGTCTCCGTGCGGCCTTCACGCAGAGGCTTGCCGGATTCCGAGCTGATGGCGCGGGCAAACTCCTCGCGGCGCTCGATCATCAGGGCGTGGGCGCGGCGAAGAATGGCCGCGCGGTCGGCAAGCGTCATAGCGCGCATCACGGGCCGTGCGTTCCAGGCGGCTTCGATCGCCTGGCCGAGCAGCGCGGCGCCGGCTTCGTGCACACGAGCGAAGGGCGCGCCGTCGAAGGGGATGTTCACCTCACGAACGCGCGCGCCCTTGATTTCCTGGCCATTGATCCAGAGCGGGTATTCCGGCATAGCGTCCTGTCCTTAGGGCGGTCCTGTCCCCAGGGTGCCAAACTCGAACGATTCGCGCACGACACGCAGGGATTTGTCGAGCACGATGTTTGCCGTGAAGCGGCCCTCTTCTGGCAGGCCGAAGCGCAGGTCGGTGATGCGGACGCTAACGGCGCCTTCGGGATCGGGCTCGGGCACAACGCGCCAGACGGGGAAGCTGGCGAAGTCCAGGAAGACGCGCGCGGTGTGTGTCGCGCGGGCGGCGTCCATCACGGCGCTACGTTCGGGCTTGTAGAAGATGCGGGCGGCATCGGGGTCGAAGTCGCGGTTCAAGTTGACCTCGACGACGTGCCAGGCCGTGGCCGTTTCGACGAGCCCGGTCCAGCGGAACGGATTCGCCGGATTGGGCGTCGCGGCCACACGAATGGGCGTCTCGCTCTGGTAGATGCGGGCGCGGAGCGTCTCCATCGTCCGGTCGTGGGTCTGGGAACGCAGCCCCAGGTAGAGCGCGACGAGGACGAGCGCCGCCCAGGCCGCGCCGCGACCCTTGCCGCCGCGCGCGCCGATCTCGGAGTAGACCAGGCGCGCCAGCAGCGGCCCGCAGACGGCGACGAAGAGGATGAGCCAGATCCACAGGTCGACGATGAACACCCAGTCGAGCCGGAGCCACTCCGTGCGGAATGGCAGCAGCAGTCGGATGCCGTAGACGTTCAGCCAGTCCATGAGGAAATGGCTGATGACGCCGGCGAGCGAGGCGACGTACGCGCCGATCCATTCGCGCGGGCCGGGACGGCGCTTCCGGACCAGCAGCCACCACAGCAGCAGTGGGCCGAGCGCCACCAGCGGCGACCAGACGGCGCTGTGCGTCCAGCCCCGGTGGTATTCCAGGTAGCAGATGGGGCTGTGCAGCCCGGTGACGATGTCCGCGTCGGGGATGTTGGCGGCCAGCAGCATCAGCCATCCGGCGTGCGGCGTGAGGCGATTGAAGCCGGCGCGGCTGAGGGTGACGCCGAGCAGCGAATGCGTCAGATTATCCATGCGCGGCAGCTTCCGGGATCTCGCAGACGTAGACCTGGGGGTGGCCTGAACGGTCACTCGTGAAGACGGCCAGGCGCTCGTCGGGCGAGAACGAGGGGTGGGGATGGGTCCACTGGGGACCGTAGACAGTATCGGTGGCGGACTCCATCCAACTCAGTGTCGCGGTTTCGCTGCGCGCGCGGGCGAAGTCCTCGGCCAGGGCGTAACGCGAAGTGGTCCACTGGGAGCCCTTGCTGGTGGCCCCGGTCAGGCAAAGTCGGCGTGGCGTGCCCGTGGCGACATCGATCAGGTGGAGGCCCAGGTCGGGGTGATTTGTGTCGCAGAGCACCGCCGTGCCTGCGCGGTTCGGCGTGATGTGCCAGGCGTTGAAGTCGCAGACCTTCGTTCGTTCGCGGGTCTCCCAGTCCATGCGCCACAAGGCGAAGGGCCAGACGGTATAGACCAGGTGACCGGTGCGGCCCAGGAACGTCTCGTGCACCACGAACTCGTCATTGCCGTGCTGGTAGAGGCATTCGACGCCGGCGCCGTCGCGGCGCACGCGGTGAATGCGCGGCGCGGGGTCGGCCGCGAACTCGAGCCATTCCGGGTCGAGCGGATGGAACTGCGGATGGATGACGGTTCTCGGGAAAGGAATGGCGTGCCAGCCGGTGCCGTCCGTGCGGCCGACGGCGATACCGTTGGCGCCGTCCTTCTTGATGGCCGCGGCAAGCCATTCGCTGTCGGCGGAGAGCGAGACCTCGCCCATCTGCGCGTTTTCGAACGAGACGAGGCGGCGCTCGGCGAGCGTGTCGCGCTCGATCACCCACACTTCCCCGCCCCGCACGAAGAAGACGCGCTGGCCGTCCGGATGGATCGCCGGAGAGAATGCGTGAATGGGCGCGTCGTCGGTCCACTGCCGGATCTCGCCGTCGGGGAATTCGTCGACCGAGAAGATCTGCGCCGAGCCGGTGCGGTAGCTCGTGAAGATCATCGTGCGCAAATCCGGCGTGAACGGACTCTGCAGGAAGTAGGTCGCGTGATTGATCGAGGGCGCTGAGGTCATCTGATGAACGCGCGCGCCCGTCGCCGCGTCGGTCAGGAGCGTGTGCTCGGACGGGATCAAAGAACCTTTCACTTGTTGAAGTACAGCATATGTTGCCACGGGAGGCCGGGCAACAGACGGTGGAAGGTGAAGCCCTCGGGCTCGACTTCGGCGCGCACTTCGGCGACGCTCATCTTGTGCTCAGGGCGGATCGGGACGGAAGGGTCCTCCTTGCGGAACTCGAGAAGCAGTAGGCGTCCGGCGGGTTTCAGGGCCTCACGGATCTTGCGCAGCATGGCCTGAGGCTGGCTGAACTCGTGGTAGACGTCGACCAGGACGATCAGGTCGCAGCAGTTGGCGGGCAGGCGTGGATCGGATTCGGTTCCGAGAACTGTCTCGACGTTCGTCAGTTTCTGGCGTCGAATGCGATCTTCGAGCAGGCGAATCATCCCGGGCTGGATGTCGTTCGCGTAGACCTTGCCGGTCGGGCCGACGGCCCTCGCCATCAGTTCCGTGTAATAGCCGGAGCCCGCGCCGACGTCGGCCACCACCATGCCAGGCTTCAGGTCCATCAGTTGGACAGCGAGTTTGGGGCGCTCTTCATTCTCGCGTTCGGCGCGCTCCAGCCAGTCCGCGCCGTCAACGCCCATTACACCGGCCAGGACGCGGCCCGTGACGGGATGGCGGTCAGCGGCACGTGCGGCGGGGATGATCCCGAGCGCCAGCAGCGCGACAATAAGAAGGCGAGTTTGCGCGCGATGTGCCATATTCGCTACCGTTTGTACTTACAACGACTCAACCGGCTGCCCATGACGATCTATTCTTCCAGCATCCCCCGCCGCGCCGCTCTCCTCGCGCTATCATTGTCCACCCTGCTCCTGTACGGATGCGGCAGGGGCTCGGACGCGAGTGAGCGCGTTGTCGAAATGGGCACGACCGTTGCCGTGGGTACGCTTTCCTACACCGTGATCGACCTCTCATGGCGCGATTCCCTGCCCTCCGGCGGCGCGCCGCGCATGCCGCAGAACAAGTACCTGGTGCTGAACGTCTCGGTGACGAACGGCGGCGCGGGCCAAGCCTCCATTCCTCTTTTGACGCTCGTGAACTCGGATGGCACCGAATTTCCCGAGCAGCAGCGCGGGGAGGGTGTGCCGAAGTGGCTCGGGATGATCCGGTCGGTCAGTCCGGCACAGACCGAGCAGGGCAACATTCTCTTCGACGCACCGCCGGGCGCGTACAAGCTGCGGGTGTCGAGCGGCGGCGACGCCGAGAACGAGCAGACGGCCCTTGTCACCATCCCCTTCCGCGTGGACGCGCCTTCCACGGCAGAGCGCGACCCGATGGATCTGCCGCGGAGCCGCTAAGCCATGCGCGCCGGGATCGCACTCCTGGTGACGATTGCGGCGGTGGCCGCCGCCCAGAAGCCGGCCCCGAAGACTGACCAGCCTCCCGCGCAAAAGCTCGACATTGTCCAGACCGTCTTCCACGACAGGCGCGAATCCGCGCCGCCCATCACTCCGGACTATAAGTACGTCGCCGGCGAATTGATGTACTTCAGCTTCCGCGTCGGTGGCTACACAGTGAAGAAGGACGCGGTGGATCTCCGATGGCAGCTTGTCGCCGCGGACCCCGAGGGCCTTCTGTTGTGGGAGCCCATGAATGGCGCATTCCGCGAAGAAGTCACGCACAACGACGAAAACTGGCTGCCGCGCGTCGCGCAGACGTTGCCGTTGCCCGCGCAGCTTGCGCCCGGAACGTACAAGCTGAAGATCCGCGTGGCCGATGAGCTGGCGCAAACCACTGCCGAGAAGGAAGTCACATTCGAGGTAGGCGGCCCGGAGATCCCGAAGGCCGAAAAGCTAACGATCCTCAATACGGGCTTCTACCGGTCGGAGCGCGACCGCACGCCGATGTCCCCGGCAGTCTACAAGCCCGGCGACACGCTTCTGGCCCGCTTCGACCTTGCCGGATTCCAACTCGGCGAGAAGAACCGCTTCGACGTCGAATACGGCCTGCGCATCCTGCGCCCTTCCGGCAAGGAGATGTACGCCGAGCCTAAGGCCGCGTCCGAATCCGACGCTCCCTACTACCCCAAACGGCTGATGCGCGGGGGGATAGGGCTGAACCTGACCGCCGACCTCACGCCCGGCGAGTACACCATGGTCATCCTCGCCAAGGACAACGTCGGCAACCAGACGGCCGAGCAGGAAGTGAAATTCACCGTCGCAAAGTAAGAGAAATTCCCCGCCGCGCGCACTACCTTAAGTGGGCGACCCGCGCCCCGACTCGTCATGGCTCTGTTTCTCACGCGCAGTGCGGCCGTCTTCGGCATTGAAGGCAACCCGATCGACATCGAAGTGGACCTGTACAGCGCCGGGGATTCGCGCGACTTCGTCATGGTCGGCATGCCCGACACGGCGGTGAAGGAGAGCCGCCAGCGCATCAAATCCGCTATGGCGAACTCGGGCTTCGGCTACCCGAACAAGTCGGTGATCATCAACCTCGCGCCAGCCAATCTGCGGAAGGAGGGCGCGGGCTTCGACTTACCCATGGCGCTGGCGATTCTGGGCGCGATGGGCACGGTGGGCCCGGCCAAGGATTATCTGTTCGCTGGTGAGCTTTCGCTCGACGGCGGCTTGCGGCCGATCCGCGGAGCGCTGTCCATCGCGGTCTGTGCGCGGAGCCAGGGCGTGCGGCATTTGGTGGTGCCGAAGGAAAACGCGGCGGAGGCGGCCGTCGTGGAAGGGCTGACCGTCTATGGACTCTCCCATCTGAACGAAGCCGTCACGCTGCTGAACAAGCCTGGCGCATTCGCATCCGCGTCTCCGCAGCCCGCCGCCGCGACCACGGCTCAGGATCATGAACATGACTTGAGCGACGTGCGCGGCCAAACCACGGCGAAGCGCGCGCTGGAGGTCTCCGCCGCCGGCGGTCACAATCTACTGCTGATCGGGCCGCCGGGCTCCGGCAAGACGATGCTTGCCAAGCGTCTGCCGGGCATCCTGCCGCCGCTGTCCTTCAGGGAAGCGCTGGAAACTACACAAGTCCACAGCGTGGCGGGCGCACTGGCGAAGGGCGCGGGCCTTCTCTCGAGGCGACCGTTTCGATCACCGCACCACACCATCTCCGACGCGGGGCTGCTCGGCGGGGGTCCCGGCATGCCGCGCCCCGGCGAGGTGAGCCTGGCCCACAACGGCGTCCTGTTCCTAGACGAGTTGCCCGAGTTCCCTCGCAACGTTCTGGAACTCCTCCGCCAGCCGCTGGAGGACCGCGGCGTCACCATCGCCCGCGCGCAGATGACGCTCTCCTTCCCCGCGAACTTCATGCTGGTCTGTGCTATGAATCCCTGCCGCTGCGGCTTCCACGGCGACCCAACCCGCGAGTGCCGCTGCACCGGCGCGCAGATCCAGCAGTATCTCGGCAAGATCAGCGGCCCACTGCTCGACCGCATTGATCTTCACGTCGAAGTCCCCGCCGTGCCTTTCCAGGAGTTGCGCGGCCGCGAAGCCACGGCCTCCTCCGCCGAGATCCGCGCGCGTGTTCTCGAAGCCCGCCAGCGCCAGTCCGCGCGCGGATTCCCGAATGCGCTCATCCCGCCAGGCCGTCTCCGCGAGTTCTGTCCGTTGGACCCCGCTGGGGAACGCACCCTCGAAATGGCCGTTCGCCGCATGGGCCTCTCTGCCCGTGCCCACGACCGCATCCTGAAGGTCGCCCGCACGGTCGCCGACCTTTCGGGCAAAGAAGCGATCGAAGCCAAGCACGTCGCCGAGGCCGTCCAGTACCGGAGCCTGGACCGGAGTTATTGGGCGTAAGAAAGCAAGCCTATTCCCTACAAAACGATCACGATACAACATTCCTCGTATTTATTGTTTTGAACATATTCGTCCTCAGGTGCTAGACCTAACGTTCTATTGCATCGTAAATATTTGCGCTTATACTGAAGCAACTACCTGGGATGTCTTACCCGATTCCGGGCTATCGAATGTCAGAGGAGGAACATTACAAATGCCTGCTGCCAAAGTGCCGACGAAAGTGAGCCAGCTCACCGTGCAGATCGCGGCCGACACGTCGTTCAAAGACCTCGTGAAGCACCTCGAGCTTGTCCTGACGCTGCCCAAGGAGATTGCTCCGCGAGGCTGCGCTCCCTGCCTGTCCGGACTGGACCGGTTCGTGTTCGACAGCAAGGTACTGAACCGCGTTGGCTGACGAAGCATCCACGCAACTAGAGGCGGTGCCGAAACTGGGGGTGGGTCTCAACTACCAACCCCAGTTTCTTTCGTTTATTGAATCACATCTAGATGAGATCGATTTCCTGGAGATCGTGCCAGATATTTTCTGGATCGATCGGGGGATTGGCGCGTCGCCCCGGTATATTGAAGATGAGGTTCAGGTGGAATGGCTTCGGAAGATTAGGGCGCAATTGCCCGTCATTCTTCATTCGATCGGCCTTTCCGTCGGCAGCGTGCACCGCTTCAACCGCTCGCACCTGGGACAGCTAGCCAAGTGGCAGCGTTGGCTCGGGTCTCCGTGGCATAGCGATCACCTCGCCTTTCATCTCAGTGACGCTGCTCTTGCCGCGGCTCACGGTTTCGAGCCTGGCGCCGAGTCCAATGTCGGACTGACCATGCCCTTGCGCCGCAACCGTGCAACGCTCGGGCACTTGGCGAAACAGATCGAAACCGTGCGCGCTGCTATTGATGTGCCGTTTCTCCTGGAGAACAACGTCTACTTCGTCGAATTGCCGGGAGAGGAGATGGATGAGGCCGAGTTCCTGAACGCTCTGTGCCATGAAACCCGGTGCGGACTTCTGCTCGATCTTCACAACGTCTACTGCAACAGCCTCAATATGGGCGCTGACGCCGGCAAGCTTCTAGAGAGCCTCGACCTATCGTGTGTTATCGAGATCCACCTCGGCGGCGGCTTCCACGACGGACCGTATTACCTGGATTCCCACTCCGGGCCGACGCCGGAGCCGGTGTGGGAACTTCTGGAGTATGTCCTGCCCCGCGCCCCGAATGCCGCCGGAATCGTATTTGAGCTGTTTGGCTCCTGGTACGCAACCATGGGGGAGGGCCAATTGCGTGAGGAACTAGCCCGCATGAGGCAGGCTTGGAACCGTCGCAGGCAGGGGGCCTCCGCATGAGCGAAGCCGCCTTCCAATCCGCCTTCGCGCGCCTTGTTACCGACACGGCGTTCCGTGATCAGTTCCGCGAATCCGCCACGGATAGCGGCCTCGCCGGGCGGCTTACCCGCCGTGAACTTGGGGACCTGCACCAGCTTGCGTGTTCTCCGGGCCTCGATGTCATGCGAAAGCTCCATCTGGGCTTCAGGCTGAACAAGTTGTTCTCGGCGCTGCCCCTCACTTGCCGTCTCCTCGGCGATAGCCGTATGGCTGGCGAAGCTGCCCGATTCTGGAAATCCCGCCCATCGTCGAGCTTCTATTTCCTGGAAGAGGCGGAGGCGTTCACGGGCTACCTGCATGCCCGGCTCGTGAGTGGATTGCGCGTCCCCTACCTCGCGGATGTCCTGGCATACGAATCGGCGCTGCTGATCCTGAAGCGGCCTCGCCGGCCGGAGAGTCCGGCCTTGGCGGTTACCGTCACTTTCCGTTTCGATCCTCAACTCCTGCTCTCGTCCCTCCAAACCGGAAAGCGCCCGCATGCAGTTCCGCGACGAAAGACGGCCCTGCTGGGATCCCTTGATGAAGGCGGCGATGTACGCTGGACGCTGAGCCCATCCAGAGCATGACGTACCAGGAATTCCCGCCCGCACCGGCGCTTGCGGGTTTGGTTGCCTCCTATTGGCGGTTCTCCCTTCCCGCTTCCGCCGAAAGTGCCCCACTGCTCCACACCGTTCCTCCGGACGGCGCAGTCAGCCTGTGTTGGCTGCCTCACGGCCGCGCCTCCCTCGTGGGTCCGCGCCTCACTGCACTGCGCGTACCCGTTGTGCCGGGCTCAGCGTATCTCGGCGTGCGCTTCGTGCCGGGAGCCGCAGGTCCGTTGTTGGGCGTCGACGTTCCCTCCCTGCGGGATGCCGTGCTGCCTATTGATCGCTCCGATTTCGCCGAGGTCATGCAATCCTCCGGCCTTGCCGGACTCGACGCCCTCGTTCTCCAGTGGTCTGCGAACTTCCCTGGCCCCTGCCCCAATCCAGCCGTCGCCAAACTCACGCGCCGCATTCTCCAATCCGACGGTGCGGTTCCCGTCACCAAACTGCTCGAAGGGCTGAACCTGAGCTACCGCCAGATTCTGCGCCTTTTCCACAACGCCATTGGACTCACGCCGAAAGAGTTCGCACGCCTGCGCCGCCTCCGTTCCGCCTGCCTCGAGGCCATCCGGACCGCAGAGCCGCGATGGGCCGATGTCTCCGCCGACGCCGGCTTCTCCGACCAGTCCCACCTTGCGCGGGAGTTTCAAGATGTGTGCGGTTGGCCGCCCCGCCTTGTCCACGAATATCTTCGCCGAATCGCCCACCAGGGGGTCTCGGCCTGAATCTGTCATTTTTCTTCAAGACGCGAAGGCTGTTCGCTGGTACAGTTGACCGATGCGGTCTACCGTCCTCTCCTTGTTGTTCGCATCCACTCTGCTGGCGCCGGGCCTCTCCGCGCAGGG
The DNA here is from genome assembly GCA_050789245.1 of Bryobacteraceae bacterium. Taxonomy (GTDB): domain Bacteria; phylum Acidobacteriota; class Terriglobia; order Bryobacterales; family Bryobacteraceae; genus PNKE01. Next base: position 207,206 of record JBOZRR010000002.1, read on the forward strand.
CCGCCCCGATCCCGCCGCCCAGAAATCAGCCATGCAGAAACTCAAGTACCTCGCCGGCACCTGGACCGGGCAAGGCACCGTCACCCCCGCGCAAGGCGAGCCCATCCAACTCCAGCAGACCGAGGAAGTGCAGTACAAGCTCGACGGGCTGCTGCTGGTGATCGAGGGCACCGGGCGCGACGCCTCGGGGAAGGTCCTCTTCAATGCCTTCGCCGTCATCTCCTACGACACGAACACGGGCACTTACCGCTTCCGGGCGTGGAACTCCGGCAATGTGCTCGAGACGGAACTGAAGCTCACCGAGAAAGGGTTCGACTGGAACTACCAACAGGGACCGCTCACGATGACGAACCAAATGGTCCTAGACGAGCAGGGGCGCTGGTCGGAGAACTCCGAAGCCTCTCTCGCCGGAAGAGGAAGGCTCCACGGCGTGCGCCTGCTGCTGACAAAGAAGCCATAACTTCGCGGATAGCCCACGCTGGGCTGATGATTTTCTACGCCCGGACGGGGAATGCAGGAATCGACAGGGTCGAAGCCGATGCAAGAGCGCGAAGTCGGGCCCCTTCATACGAACTCCGCCACGGCCGTGAAGAGAGGGTTTGCCTTTCTACCAGTCACCCGGTGGATTCGCACCTACGGGCGGGTTGAGCTCCGGGCGGACATCATCGCGGGAGTCACTCTGGCCGCGTATGCGCTACCCGTCTCCCTCGCTTACGCTACTCTGGCCGGGCTGCCTCCCCAGGCGGGGATCTACTGCTACCTGCTGGGCGGCTTGGCCTACGCCCTGCTCGGCACCTGCGGGCAACTGGCGATCGGCCCGACATCGGCGATCTCGATGCTGGTCGGCGTCACCATCGCGCCGCTGGCCCACGGCGACCCCTCGCGCTGGATGGCCATCGCCTCGCTCACCGCGGGCGTCGTCGGCTTGATCTGCCTGGCCGCCTGGGCGCTGCGGCTGAGCAACCTGGTGAACTTCATCGGCGAGACCATCCTGCTCGGCTTCAAAGCCGGAGCCGCCATCACCATCGCCGTCAGCCAGTTGCCTAAGTTGTTGGGCGTGCCCGGCGGCAGCGGGCACTTCCTGTCGCAGTGCGCGGCCCTGGTTGAGCAGATTCCCCGAACGAACCTGGTGGTGCTCGGCATGGGGCTGGCGGCCATCGCGCTGATGATTCTCGGCGAGAGGTACCTTCCGGGACGGCCCGTCGTCGTGGTGGTTGTCGGCCTGTCGCTGGCGGCAGTGACGTGGCTACCACTCCGCGAGCTGGGCGTCGAGACCGTCAGCGGCATTCCGAACTCGCTTCCTCAGTTCCAGCCACCCTCACTCCGAATTCGCGACGTCGACGGTGTCTTGGCGCTCGGCTTCGCCTGCTTCCTGCTCTCCTACATCGAAGGGATTTCGGCCGCCAGGACCATCTCCAAGCGCCACGGCCAGGCCGTGAACGCCCGCCAGGAGTTGCTGGCCTTAGGCGGCGCCAACCTGCTGCTGGCCCTTGGACAGGGCTATCCGGTGGCCGGAGGCTTCTCTCAATCGGCCGTGAACGACCGCGCCGGCGCCAAGACTTCGCTCTCGCTGGTCTTCACGTCCATCGTGCTGGCGCTGTTTGTCGTCTACTTCGCCGCGCTTTTGGAAGCGCTGCCTAAACTGATCCTCGCCGCCATCGTGATCGTCGCCGTGAAGGGGCTGATCCGGATCAACGAGTTGAAGCAACTTCTGCGGCTGAGCCCCTCGGAATTCGCCATCGCCATGGCCGCTCTGACCGGCGTTCTGCTTTTGGGCATCCTTCGCGGCGTTCTGCTGGCTGCGCTCATTTCGTTGCTCGTACTGCTGGCCGGAACTTCGCGGCCGACCATCGCCATTCTTGGCCGGATGCCCGCCACGCGCCGTTACAACGAATTGGTGCGCCATCCGGAAGCCGTGGAGATCCCCGGCGTCTTCGTCTTCCGCGTCGAGGCCGCGATGCTCTACTTCAACTCGGACTACATCCGCGAGACCATCCGTCGCGAGGCGGACGCCCGTTCAGCGCGAGTGCTGGTCTGCGATCTGTCGAGCACGCCGTGGATCGACGTATCGGGAGCAACCATGCTTTCCGAGTTCAATCAGGATCTCGAACGCGATGGGCGCTGCCTGCGACTGGCCGAGGCGCGGGGCCGCATCCGGCTGTTCATCGAGAAGGCCGGCTTCGTGAAGTTGCTTGGCCAGGCGGATAGCCCGCTCTCCGTCGACGACGTCGTCCAGGCGCACACGGCGTGAGCGCAATCATCGGGTCACGTCGAAGCGGTGGCGTCTCCGCTACAATCTGGTTGTCATGACCAAGGCTCGTCAGCCTGTCACCGCGCACCAGCGGTTCGAGGAGAGGCGGGGCGAGTTCGCGGGACTCCCTCTCGACCAGCGCTTCTCGCGAATTCACGAAACGAACCTCTGGGGCAGCCAGGAATCGGTGTCAGGCCTCGGTTCAGCGTTGGACGAGACAGCGACGCTACGCCGGGAGATTCCGGCGCTGCTCCGCCGCCTCGGCGCTACGTCTTTGCTCGATATCCCGTGCGGGGACTTCGGCTGGCTGAGCCAAGCGGAACTCGACCTCGACTACACCGGCGCCGATATCGTCCAGGAGATCGTCGACCGCAACCAATCGCGTCACGCCGGTCCGCGGCGGCGCTTTCTGCGTCTCGACCTCACCGGCGACCCGCTGCCCAGCGCCGACGTCGTCCTCTGCCGGGACTGCCTGGTTCATCTCTCCTTCGCCAATATCCTGAACGCCTTCCGCAACCTGCGGCGCAACGGCTCCATCTGGCTCCTCACCACCACGTTCCTCGAGAACGAAGAGAACGCGGACATCGAGGACGGCGACTGGCGCATGCTGAACCTGGAGCGCGCCCCGTTCCACCTGCCGCCGCCCAAGGCCGTCATCGTCGAGGGCTGCACCGAATCGGGCGGCTCTTACGCCGACAAGGCCATTGGGCTTTGGCCAATCGCCGCTCTGCCGGAATAGACCTTCAGTCGCGGGGCGCCGGTTCCACCGGGTAGCCGAGGGAATACCAACGGTCGAAACCGCCTTCCAGTGGCCGCACAAAGCTGAAGCCCAACTCCTGGATCTTGAGCGCCAGACCGGCGCTCGACGCTTCGTGCGGTCAACTGCAATAGAACACCAGGTGCTCGCCGCGCGGCGTGTCGCGCAAGTGCAACTCCGCCTCGGCCGGATGCATCACCTTCGCGCCGCGGATGATCAGGCCGCCCGCGTCGACCTTCACCCTCGCACGCAGGTCGACGAGTTGAAAAGGCTCCGATCGCTCCATCATCGATAGCAGTTCATCCGGCGCGATGCGCCGGATGACCGCCAACTTCCGGATTGCGCGACGGAACAGGTAGCGGTACAGCAGGTAGAGCGCAAGCGAACAGGCCAGCACCAATGCCACGAGGACGGCAGGTTGGCCCAGCCAGTTCGACATGCGCTCTTATGCCCCTTTCATCGCCCGGCGGTCAAGCCAGGTCGAAGACAATCACTTCCGACGGCTGAACGGCACTCAGCTTCAGCGCCGCCAGATTGCTGAGGCCCAGACCGTCGCCCTCGTTGAGCTCCGTGCCATTCACCTCAACGGCGCCGCGCGCCACCTGGACCCAGACGTAGCGCCCCTCGGCGACGGGAAGTTCAGCGGAAGCCCCAGCTTCGAATACTCCGTTGTATACCACGGCGTCTTGATGGATTGTCACTGACCCGTCGCGAGCATCCGGCGATGCCACCACGCGGAGGCGGTTCGTGCGCTCCTCGATGGGGATGTTCTTCTGCTCGTAGCTCGGCTCCAGGCCGTCGCGCTCCGGGAACAGCCAGATTTGCAGCAGCCGCACCGGCTCGGTCTTCGATCCGTTCGCCTCACTGTGGAACACGCCCGTCCCCGCCGACATGCGCTGGATGTCGCCCGGACGGATCGCTCCGTGCGAGCCCATCGAGTCCTTGTGCACCAGCTCGCCCTCGAGGATCCACGTCAGGATCTCCATGTTCTCGTGCGGGTGCATCCCGAATGCGCCGCCCGGCCCGACGATGTCGCTGTTGATGACGCGCAGCGCCCGGAAGCCCATCTTCTCGGGATCGTAATAGCGGTTGAAGGAGAAGGTATGGCGGCCGTCCAGCCAGCTTGTCTTGGTCAGTCCCCGGTCTTCAGCTCTTGCCAGCAGCATTGTTGCCCTCCTGGATCAGGATTAGATGCCTAATCACTATTTGTTGTCACGCCTAATTCAGCGTCACTGCTACTGATGCTGGTCCTCCAGGAAAAGATTCAACCACCGGGTCAGGTCCCGCGTCTTGCGTTCGCCGAGCCCGGAAAACTGCCGTTCATGCGCTTCCAGCACCGGCCGGTCGAGCTTCGAAAGTAGCTCCAACCCGGCATCGGTGATCTTCGCCGTCACCACGCGGCGGTCCGCCTTGCCTCGCGCCCTCACGATAAGCCCCAGCTTTTCAATGCGATCGAGCAGCCGCGTCATGTCCGGCTCGCGATGGATCATGCGATTGCCAATCTCGCCGCAAGCTAGGCCGTCCGCGCCTGAGCCGCGCAGGATGCGCAGGACGTTGTACTGCGTCGGCGAGATACCGTGCGGCTTCAGAAGGGCGTGAATGTCCGAGTTCAGCCGGTCTGCCGCCCGTTGCAGCGTGACATAGGCGTCCTGGTAGAGGTTAGCCATGGTCTTAGTCCCGGATTGCGGCAGCGGCCATCATCAGGAACGCGTCCCGCGCCTCGAAGGTCCTGCTCGCATGCGCCACCAGGAAGACGCCCACCATCTCGTGCTTTGGATCGACGAAGCCGAAGGTGCCGAAGGCGCCGCCGTGGTTGAAGTTGCCGATGCTCATGCCTGTCAGAGTGCCGGTCGGCGCGTTCACCACCTCCCATGTCAGCCCGAAACCCGTGCCGCTCAGCCACCCGGCCCGGATGTCACCCGTATGCACCTGCGACATGATCTCCACCGCGGCCGGCGACAGGATGCGCACGCCGTCCAGCACGCCCTTGTTTAGCATGGCCTGGTAGAACCGGGCCAGGTCGGCTGCCGTGGAGTGCAGCGCGTACTCCGGCCCCGAATAGACCGCGCCTTTGCGGTAGTTCATCGGATCGCCCGCCAGCAGTTCGCCGCCCGCCTTCACCAGCTTGCCGTCCTTCGCCGTATAGACCGGCGCCAGCCGTGCCCGCTTCTCGGCCGGCAGATAGATATGTGAGTCCTTCATGCCCAGGGGCTTGAAGATGCGCTCTTCCAGGAATTTCTCATAGGGCATGCCGCTGACGACCTCCACAATGCGCCCCAGCGTCGCGATGCCGGGGTTCGAGTACAGCCATTTCGAGCCCGGTTCGAACTCCAGCGGCTGCTGGGCATAGATCGCTACCGCCTCGGCCAGCGGCCGGTCCATGGTTCGCAGCAACTCCGAGATGCCCGCCGGCGGTACGCCGCTCATCCCCGACGTGTGCGTCATCAGGTCCCGGATCGTGATCGGCCGCGCGGGCTTCCGCAGCACCCTGGACGTCTCGGTCTTCGACTCGATCATCATTTGCCCGCGGAATTCGGGCAGGTGCAGTTCCACGGTGTCGTTCAGCCGCAGTTTCCCTTCGTCGGCCAGGATCATGATGGCAACGCCGGTGACCGGCTTCGTCATCGACATCATCTGGAAGATCGTATCCGTCCGCATCGGCTTCTTTGCTTCGATGTCGGCCGAGCCTACGGCCTCGAATTCAACCGTCTGACCCCGGCGCTGCACCAGAGTGACGATGCCGCTGACGTAGCCGCGATCGACAAACTCCTGCATTCTTGTCTTTATCTTCGCCAGCGCGGCCGGATCCATGCCGGCCTGTTGCGCGTTCGGCGCCTGTGCCTGAACCAGCGTGGCCAGCGAGAGAAGGAGTGCAACAAAAAGACGCATACTGAGCGAATTATAATCACTGCGAACATGCTGGATCTTTCAAGAAGAGAGTGTTTGCTGGCCGGGGCGGCGCAAGCCATGGCGAGAGCCTCCGCAGGCGGCATCGATGCCGCGCTGGTCAAACGGCACGACCTCTATGTCGATGGGCTGCTCGCCCGGCAGGAGACACGCGCCGGCGCGCGTCACCAGGGCGGTATGCCCGACGCCTATGGCATCCACTTCGCCGGATCGCCTGCGGGGCTGCTGGAGGCAGGCGTCGCGGCCTGGCTGACCCGCGAATCGCGGCATCATCGCTCCACGGCCCTGATGGAACGAATGCAGTTGGCGGCGGGGTGGCTCCAGCGCCACCAGCAGGCCTCCGGCAACTTCGACCTGCCGACGACAAACTTCAACTCGCCTCCCGACACGGGCTTCGTCACACACCCGCTCGGCGGCGCAGCCATACTCGCGAAGCGCAACAACATCGCACCCGTCTCGGCAGCCATCGAGCCGGTGCTGCGGCGCGTGGGCGCCGCGCTGACCGCCGGCGGCGTCCACACGCCCAACCATCGCTGGGTGATCTGCGAAGCGCTCGCCCAGCTTCATGAGCTCTTCAACGAGCCGGCCTATCTGCGCCGCATCGACCAGTGGCTGGCCGAGGGCATCGACATAGACGCCGACGGCCAGTACAACGAGCGCAGCACCACTATCTACAACGCCGTCTCCAACCGCGCCCTCACCGTGATGGCCTGCAAGCTGAAGCGCTGGGAGTTGCTCGAACCCGTGCGCCGCAACCTGGAGTCGATGCTCTGGCTGCTGCACCCGAACGGCGAGGTGGTCACCGAGATCTCCTCCCGCCAGGACGCCAACGAGCGTGGCGACATGAGCCGATACTGGTTCCCTCTCCGATACCTTGCCCTGCGAGACAAGAACGGCCGCCTGGCATCGCTCGTCTCCCGGTACGAAGAGCGCAACGCCTCTCTCGCGCTCTACCTGCAATACCCCGAACTTCAGGCGGCGCTGCCGGCCGCGGTGAATCCGCCCGATGATTACGTCAAGCTCTTCCCGGAACTGCGCATTGCGCGCATCCGGCACGGAGACCGCGACGCCAGCATCATCCACAACGGCAACTCGCGCATCTTCACGATGCAGAACGGCGAATGCGTGGTGAACGCGGTGCGCTTCGCCTCCGCCTTCTTCGGCAAGGGCCAGTTCACGCCAACGCATTCCGAGCGAACCGCCAAGGGCTTCCGGATGACGCAATCGATGGAGGGTCCGTACTATCAGCCACTTGATCCGCCGCGTAAAGTCGCGGCACAGGAATACGGCGCGGTCCGCCAGCTTCGACGCCAGAGCGAGATCTGCCGAATGAGCTACACCGCGGAGGTCCGCGAAACCGCAGCCGGCTTCGAGTTGGAGATCAAGGCCGAAGGCACGCCCGATGTGCCGCTGGCCATCGAGATCAGCCTGCGCGACGAAGCCCGCATCGAAGGCTGCGCCGGCGCCCCCGGCGCAGAGAATGCCCTGATTCTCAAAGATGGGTTCGCGACGGCCCGCGCGGGCTCAAAGGCGATCCGCTTCGGCCCCGGCCTGGGAGACCACTCCTGGACGCGGCTGCGCGGCGCGCTCCCGCAGTTGCCCGGCAAGAGCGTCTACCTCTGCGGCTTCACCCCGCTCAAGCACACTCTACGCTTCGAGTGCCTGTGAGCCTGCGCTACTCCACGAAGCGGTAGAGCGTGAAGTTCTCCGCAGCGGCGACAGGCTCGATTCGCCATTCGGATTGATAATTCCTGAAGTCGTCGGCGATGATGTTGCCCTCATTCATCAGGAGGTACTCGACGCCGTCTTTTCGCACTTGGGCGTTCGCGATGGCGCGCAGATTCTTCGGCGGTGCCACAATCCGGATTCGAGGCTTGACAGAAACCGTCTGCCAGTCGCCATGTTCCGGCAGAATTCTTGCCAAAGGCACATGAGCCCGTTGATTCTTCGGCGCACGCAATACCACCCGGTCAATGGACGACGGTGCTGGAAACTCCGCTTGGATGTACGAGCCCCTCGCCGGCTTCTGACGGCTGCTCCACACCGTCACAAGACTCCGGTCAAAGGCGCGCCATGCATACGAAGGCGAGTGCGAAGCGCTGACAGCCCGCGGCGGAACATCAACGAGCCGCCCCTGTGAGTGAAGCTCCACATCCGTAATTGTCCACAGACCGTCAGAGTCGCCCTCATGTTCAAACCGGACGGCGCGAATCGGCGGATTTCCGGCCAGCTTGTACTCGATGGAAAGAACAGGTAACAGCCGAGGATCCAAACCGGACAACAGACGTTTGCCACGAAAGATCTCCGCGACACTCATCGGCGTGAGCAGCGTCTCCGTCACCATATTCGCGCGGGCCGACGTATAGTACATCAACCCCTTCTTGCGAGAGTAAGCCTCTGGGAACGTGATGAAGCAAAAGACGTCTTTGTCCGGTGGTACGAACCGCTCAACCATTCGCGCCGCGCCATAGCCAATCTTCTTCTCACTGAGAAACTGCTCCTCCGGCACGATACGGAACGCCTCCTCCAATGACGGTGTCCTGTCGAAACGCATGGCATAGGGATGGCAGTACATGTCAACGACATTCGGGAAAGCCGTTATCGCATGCAGCACGAGCAGCGAAACGACAAAGATCCGCCGGGTCCCGACCGCCACGGCCATCGCGAGCGCGATCACCGGGATCGCCGGGATCAGAAATCGTGCGCTGGGATTGAGAGGATAAGTGAGAACGAGAACAGCGGCGGCGAGGCAGACGGTACGACCACGTTTGGACAGCAGGGAGAGCAGCCCGAGCGGCGCAAGCAGGAACAGCGGTCCGAAGATCCCTTGGAGAGGGAAGCCCCCAACAGTGAGTTCTAGTGGCATGGAACTCCAACCCGCCACGCCATCCGGCCAGCGCACCAGGTTCGAATACTCCGCCTCCTGCGACGCAAACATATACTGATTCGTAAATATCCTATTGAGAAAGGGCGAGACTGGATTCTCGTACCACAGCCAGTTTCTGAGAAGCCACGGCGCCCATAGCGGAAGTCCCGTCAGCACAAACACAAGAAACGGACGAAAACTCCATTCGCGGCGTTGGATCAGAGTCCGAAGGATCAGTATAAGACCAAGCAAGATCGCGGGCGCGGCGGTGTATTTTGACGCAAACGCGAAACCTCCGATAACTCCGGCAAGCACAAGAGCACCCTTGGCGCGGTCGCTGTCCCAGATGTGGAGGACGAAGAACATGCCGAAGATGGCGGCGGCCACGCTGACGTCAATGTACGCGCGCGTTCCCGTCCATCCAATGAGTGGAGCCGCATAAACGGCGAAGGACGCCAGCGCTCCCGCCTCCGGCATGCCTAGCCGCCAGCCATAGGAGTAGATCAGTGCCGCCAGCGAGATCAGAAAGAAGTACTGAACAAGCGAGGCGGCGGAGTGCCGTCCTACCGAAAAAGCGTGCAGGAACAGCATCTCGACGGCTTGAGGAAAGTGCGCGAACATATTGTCCGGCACGCGCACCAGCCGGTGGGCGTCATCGTACAGAGCCACGAAGCCCAAGTGATAATAGCTGCCGTCCGGACTGGCCTCCGGGGCTATCGCGTGCAGAAAGTAGACGCACGAAAAGACAACAACGGCGGCAACATAGACAGACCGGCAAAGCAGCGATCCCGACGCCGACGATTGCTTCCCGATACGGTATAGGCGGTATTTGAAGGCGGCAGGAAGGCAGAGAGCGAAAGCGAACAGGTACATCTCCCAACGGGCGAGGCCCACCGACGCCAGACCAAGCACTATGAGGCTTAACGGTCCCGATCCGGAGATGTATGCAAGGGCGAGCCGCTCAATTCCAGCGGAATCTACCTTCAGAAATCTCAGGATCAACAGCCCGAGAACAAGGGCGGTAATCGCAGTGAAGGATGCACCGAGCAGGATCGAAAGAGCGGCAGACAAATAAACAGTATATCTCGCGGACTGCGCAGAGATGTTGTGCTACAAAACCTGCTCTGGCCGGAAGACCGGCGGCTGGCGGATCTCCGCGCAGCCTCGACCCGTCGGCAGAACCTTGCCGGGGTTGAATAACTGCGCCGGGTCGAACGCCTCTTTGATTCGGCGAATGATGTCGAGCGACTCTTCGTCGAACTGCTTCGCCATCAGGTCGATCTTCTCCATCCCGATGCCGTGCTCGCCGGTAATCGAGCCGCCGACTCGAATGCAGTACTCCAGGATGTCGAAGCCCGCCCGCTGCGCCTTCTCCAAATCGCCCGGCTTCCGCGCATCGAACAGGATGATCGGGTGCATGTTGCCGTCGCCGGCATGGAAGATGTTTCCGATCGTCAGCTCATGCCGCGCGCTGATCGAGTCGATCTCGCGCAGCGTGGGCGCGATCTGAGTGCGCGGGACAACGCCGTCGTGCACATAGAAGAACGGGCTGACGCGCCCGATGGCGCCGAAGGCGTTCTTGCGGCCCTTCCAGAGGAGTTCGCGCTCCTGCGCCGACTTCGCCTCGCGGAACTCCCGCGCCCGGCACGCCTCGCAGGCCAGCCGGATCTGCTCGGCTTGTTCCTCGACGGCCTCCTTCACGCCCTCCAGTTCGATCAGAAGAACGCCCGCCGCGTCGAGCGGATAGCCGGCATGGACCGATTCCTCCACCATGCGTAGCAACGTTCCGTCGAGCATCTCGATGGCCGCCGGCGTAATCGCCCGAGCAGTGATCTCGCTGACGGTATCGGCGCAGTCGTCGACGGAGTCGTAGATCGCCAGGCAGGTCTTCACCAGTTCGGGCTTTCGCATCAGACGCACAGTCGCCTTGGTGACCAGCGCCATGGTGCCTTCGCTGCCGGTCAGGAGGCCGGTCAGGTCGTAGCCGGGCGAGTCCGGCCACCGGGCGCCAGTACGGACAATGCGTCCGTCCGGCAGCACAGCTTCAAGGCCCAGAACGTGATTCGTCGTCACGCCATAGGCCAGGGTGTGAGGACCGCCGGCATTTTCGGCGACGTTGCCGCCGATTGTGCAGGCCTTCTGACTGGACGGGTCCGGCGCGAAGAAGTAGCCGAGCGGCGAGACGGTGTTCGTCAGTTCCAGGTTCACGACGCCCGGCTCGACGACGGCGCGCTCGTTCTCAAGATCCAGTTCCAGGATGCGGTTCATGCGGGCGAAGCCGACCATGACACCGCCCATCCTCGGAATCGCGCCGCCGCTCAGCCCCGTTCCGGCGCCGCGGCCGACCACAGGCATCCCGTGCTTGTTGGCTACCTTGACGATGGCGGAGACTTCCTCGGCCGAGCGAGGGAAGACCACGACGTCCGGACGTGCCTTATCGACACCGCCATCGTACTCATACAGCCGAAGGTCCTGAGGGGTCTCGAGAATGCCGGTGGAGCCAACGATTCCTCTCAGCGCTTCCACTGCATCAATGGGAATCATGGCCGGCCTCCTCGAATTCGAATGAGACCACTCTACAGCAGCGACTCGATCTGACGCTTGATCTCCGGGTTCGTCCAATCGCGCGGTCCGATGAACTTCATCCGGACCTTGCCGCTCTGGTCGATGACGTAGGTTTCGGGGTATTTGAAGGTGCCGTAATCGGCGCTGATGTTGGCTTCGGAGTCCAGCGCGGTCTCGAAACCGGGCCCCATGCGCTGGAGGAAGCGGCGATAGCTCTCGGCATTCTTGTCGACGCTCACGCCGAGCACCACGACGTTCTTGCCCTTCATCTCCTTGGCCATGGCGCTGAGCGAAGGGAACTCCTCGACGCACGGCGGGCACCAGGTCGCCCAGAAGTTCAGCACCAGCACTTTGCCGCCGAACTCGGAACGCGTCAGCACTTTGCCGGCGTCGGTCGTGATCTTGAAATTCGGAGCGCGGTCGCCGGTCTCGACGACCCGCTCCTGGAGGTTGCTTGCCACCACCCAGCACAGACCAGCCAGCAGGAGCACGGCGGCAATCTGGAGTCGGGAGGCAAAGGTCTGTGTTTTCATACTTTCACTTCTATAATTGTATCGTTCGCCGGGCCCGGCGCATCACACTTCATGGGCCGGTATTCTCGGAATGCTCATCACCAGACGAATCGAGTTTTCAGCGTCGCACTCCTGCTTCAATGCCGCCTTCAGCGAGGCCGAGAACCGCGCACTCTACGGCGATGAGGCCAACCCGCGCGGGCACGGCCATAACTACGCGCTGGAGGTGACGCTGGAGGGCTCGCCGGACCCGGTCACGGGCATGATTGTCGACCTGAAGTGGGTGAAGGACGTGTTGGAGGCCGAGATCGTCGAGCCGATGGACCACCGCCACCTGAATCACGAGGTGGCGCCGTTCGACACTATCGTGCCGACGACCGAGAATTTGGCGGTCGAGATCTGGAAGCGCCTGGAGCCCCGGTTCAACGAGAGCGGCGCCGAACTGAGAGCCGTCCGCCTTTACGAAACGGCGGATCTGTACGTGGACTACGAGGGCAACTGATGGCGGAAGTCCGGGTCACGCGCAGGTACCGCTTCTCGTCGTCGCACCGGCTGCACTCGCCCGTGCTGAGCGAGGGCGAGAACCGCGGAGTCTACGGCAAGTGCAACAACCCGTACGGCCACGGGCACGACTATACGCTCGACGTGAGCGTGACAGGCGCGCTGGACCCGGTGAAGGGCCGTCTGGTGCCGCTGGACCGGCTGGATCAACTGGTCCGGCAGGTGGTGCTCGACCCGATGGACCGCCGCGACCTCAATACGGAGGTCGCCGAGTTTACAGCCCTTGTGCCCACCACGGAGAACCTGGCGGCGGTGGTCGCACAACGGCTTGCGAGCGCTTGGCCTATCGCGTTTCCAGGCGAAGAGGCCCGGTTCGAAAAGGTAAGAATCTGGGAGACTCGAAACAACATCTTTGAGATGTTCGCCCCTCGGGCCGCGTCCCGGCCGCAAATGCAGACGGACGCCACGGTGGGGGCCGCGAAGGGATGACAATGAAAGCTCCGACCGCAGTGCTGAAAATGAAGCCCCGCCGCGAAGAGGGGGTGATCGCGGCGAACATGGAGGAGGTCCTCCGGCAACTTGGCGAGGATCCGTCGCGCGAGGGCCTGGTGGCGACTCCGATGCGCGCCGAGAAGGCGCTGAAGTTCCTGACCAGCGGGTATGAAGCCAATCTCGAAGAGCTCGTCAACGGCGCCATCTTCCACGAAAAGTTCGACGAGATGGTGGTGGTGAAGGACATCGAGTTCTTCTCCCTTTGCGAGCACCACCTGCTGCCCTTCTACGGCAAGGCGCACGTGGCCTACATCCCGAACAACAAGATCATCGGCCTGAGCAAGATTCCGCGCATCGTGGACATGTTCGCGCGCCGGCTGCAAGTGCAGGAGCGGCTGACACGCGAGGTGGCCGACTGCCTGATGGACCTGCTGGACGCGCAGGGCGTCGGGGTGATCATGGAAGCCCGCCACTTCTGCATGATGATGCGCGGCGTGGAGAAGCAGCACTCGGGCACCGTGACCTCCACCATGCTGGGCGTGATGCGGCAGCGCAAGGAGACTCGCGACGAGTTCCTGGCGCTGGTGCGGCAGAACTCTCTCTAAGCCCCATTCCATCGAAAGCATCCGGTGACGGCGCGCGCGCCGGGCTTTGCTACGATGAGGGAAGCATGAGGGAAAACTACCGCCGGTTCGATGTCAACGACCCCTTCGGCCGCACTTGGGACGTTGAATTTCGCTGGCTCCAGAACGCCATCTCCATCCGGCACGCCGATGCGGTCGACTGCAAGTACTACATCGGCACCGCGGGCGAGGAAAAGCGGGAAATGGTGGTGGCGCTGCCGCACGCGGCGCTGGTCGAGGTTGCGAACGGACACAAACGCGCGCTGACTGACGCCTGGTGCATGAAATTGGCTGGAATGCACCTGGACTACCTGATTTCGACCTGGGAAGATATGGAGAAGACGATCGTCAATCCGACACCCGTCGACCTGGCCCGCTATGCGTCGCTGATCGAAGAAGCGGATGCCGAGGCGCTCCGCCGGTCGCAGTTGACGCATTAATCCGCGACCGTCCACAAACGCGATTGCAATGATGGCCGTCTTCAGCGACAATCCGGAATTAGTTCTCAGCCTTGAAACCGCTCGTGAGGTTTTATAGCCATGATCACCTGCCCTGAATGCGATGCTTCGATTGACGTCGAAGAAGATGAACTCGACGAGGGCGACAAGCTCATGTGCGAAGACTGTGGCCTGCACCTGATCGTGACGGGCACAGACCCGCTTGAACTCGAGTACGACGAAGAGGAAGAGGAGGAGTTCGAGGACGACGAGGACGAAGACGAGGATGAGGAGTTCGAGGAAGATGAGGAGGAATCAGAAGAGGAAGAGGAAAACTGGCGCTAGCCGCCGGCAGCTTCTGCTTCTTCTGTCCAGCCTGCTGGCCGCTCCCGCGGCGTGGGCCGGCAAAGACGACGAGGAATACGCCGTCGTCGCCGGAACGGTTTTCCGGGATCCCGGATTTGCCGTACCCCGCGCTGAGGTCATCCTAAGTCTTCTGACACCGCCGCAGGGCAAGAAGGCTCCGAAGCCCCGCAAACTCCTGGCAGACGCTCGAGGCGAGTTCGTCTTCCGAGTGCCCGCCGGGCCCGCCAAGTACCGGGTTCGGGCAGCGGCGGAGGGCCTGGAGCCGCAGGAAAAAGACGTCGATGTTAACGGCACGGAGCGTGTCGACGTCTACATTACTCTGAAAACCGCGTCAAAATAGTTGGAGGGTAAGATGCTGAAGAAACTCACACTGGTTCTGCCGGCGGTCGTACTCCTCTTCGCCCCGGCGCTGGCAGCGCAGACGACGGGCGGGCCGCCCCGCGACTCCTACGGCAACTGGACGAACAAGAAGAAGCCCAAGGAGCGCGACGCCAACACGCGCCATTTGCAGGGCCAGGTGACTCTGCCGGACGAGACGCCGGCCGATGGCGCCGTGGTGAAGCTGAAGAACATGAAGACGCTCCAGGTGCGATCCTTCATCACGCAAAAGGACGGCAGGTATGCCTTCCAAAACCTCAGTACGAACGTCGACTACGAGGTGAAGTCCGATTTCAAGGATCTGACCAGCGACACGCGCACGTTGAGCATCTTTGACTCGCGGTACGAGCCGATCATCAACCTGAAGCTCGAGCCGTCGAAGGACAAGGACAAACAGGACAAGAAGTCCGAGTAAGCGATACCATCACAGGCAAACGTCAGAGGAGGTTCGTCATGAAGCTCTTTCGATTAGCCGCCGTTTTGGCGGTTTGCGTTGGTCTTGTTCAAGCCGAGGATCGCGGCAAACCTGGGACGAAGGTCGACAAGATCGCCGTGTCGGCCCTGGACGGCAACCCTGTTCTGCGCCCGACGCAGGGCAAGCTGACCGCGCTGGTGTTCATCTCGACGCAGTGCCCTGTCTCCAATGCTTACAACGAGCGGATGCAGGCTTTGGTGAACGACTACGCCTCCAGGGGCGTCGAATTCGTCTTCGTCAACGCGAACGCCACCGAATCCCCGGCTGATGTGGCGAACCACGCCAAAGCGAAGAACTTCACTTTCACCGTCTACAAGGACAACGGCAACGCTCTGGCGGACCAGTTGGACGCGCAGGTGACGCCGGAAGTGTTCCTGGTGGACAAGACGAGCACGATTGTCTACCACGGCTCGATCGACGATTCACAGAACGCGGCAAACATCACGAAGAAGCCGCTGCGCGACGCGCTGGATGCGGTGCTGGGCGGCCAGCCGGTTCCGAAGGCTGAGGTGAAGGCCTTCGGCTGTTCGATCAAACGGGCGAAGAAGGCATCGTGATTCGGGCGTCGGCCGCGTTGCTGCTGATGGCGCTCGCCGCGCAGGGCGCGGACTTGGCGCCGGTGGACGAAGCGGCGTACCCGAAGCTGGTTTCCGCGCAGAAAGGCCAGGTGGTCTTGGTCAACTTCTGGGCTACCTGGTGCGCGCCCTGCCGCAAGGAGATGCCAGGCCTGGTGGCGATCGAGAAGCGTCTGAAGCCCCGCGGCTTCCGGCTGCTGACCGTCAGCGCGGACGAGCCCGAGGATGCCGCGCAGGCCCAGCAGTTCCTCCAGAAGAGCGGCGTGGCGGCCCCGCACTACCTGAAGCGCGTCAAGGACAACGACAGGTTCATCAACATGCTGGACCCGAAGTGGAGCGGCGCGTTGCCCGCATCGTTCCTCTACGACAGGCAGGGCCGGAAGGTGAAGTCATTCTTCGGCGAAGTGGACCTGAAGCAGCTTGAAGCGGCCATCCAGGCGCTGCTTTAACTCTCGCCGCGAATCAGGTCGTTGTAGGTCTCACGCTCACGGACGATGCGCCAGGTGCCGCCTTCGACCAGGATCTCTGCGGCGCGCGGACGCGCGTTGTAGTTCGACGAAGCCACCCAGCCATACGCCCCCGCGGTCAACACGGCGACAAGGTCGCCGGGCATCAGTTGCGGCATCTCGCGGTCCTTGGCAAGGAAGTCAGCGCTCTCGCAGACGGGGCCGACGACATCGGCCAGGATGGTTCCGGGCACGCGGCTGTCGCGGAGCGGGACGATCTCGTGGTGCGCGCCGTAGAGAGCGGGGCGGATGAGATCGGTCATGGCGGCGTCGACGACGATGAACTCCTTCGATTCGGTCGTCTTGCGGTAGAGGACGCGAGTGAGAAGGATGCCGCATTCAGCGACGATGGAGCGGCCGGGCTCGAAGAGCAGCGTGAGGTTCTTTCCGGCGACGAGGTTCCTGACCTCGGCGAGGAAGCCGCTGACGTCCGGCCTGAGGTCCTCGGGTTTGTAGGGCACGCCGATGCCGCCGCCGAGGTCGAGGTGGGTAATGCCGATGCCGCGGGCGCGGAGGCGATCCACCAGGTCGATGAGCTTCCGGGCGGCCTCGACCAGCGGAGAGGCGTCGAGGAGCTGCGAGCCGATGTGGCAGGCGACGCCATTCAGCGACAGATTTGAGAACTGACGGGCACGCTCGTAGACCTGTTCGACCTCAGCGATGTCGATGCCGAACTTGTGCTCCTTGAGGCCGGTGGAGATGTATGGGTGCGTGGAGGCGTCGACGTCGGGGTTCACGCGAACGGCGATGGATGCCTTGCGGCCGAGACGTCCGGCGAGGGAGTCGATCAGCGCGATCTCGGCCTCGCTCTCGCAGTTGAAGGAGGCGATGCCCTGCTCGAGGGCGTATTCGATTTCGTCGCGGGTCTTGCCGACGCCGGCGAAGACGATTCTCGAGGCATCGCCGCCGGCCTTGAGGACACGAAAGAGTTCGCCGCCGGAGACGATGTCGAAGCCGGCGCCTGCCTCGACGAGAGTCCTCAGGACAGCCAGGTTGCCGTTGGCTTTCACGGCGTAGCAGACGCGGTGCGGCACGCCTTCAAGAGCCTGGTCGTATTCGCGGTAGCGGGCAAGGATGCCCTGGGCCGAATAGACGTAGCTGGGCGTTCCGGCCTCGTGAGCGATGCGCGAGAGCTCGACGTTGTCGCAGTACAGGACTCCCTCGCGCCGCTGGAATGGAGTTTGCATCGTTCCCCTCGATCTCACAGTACCTTCATGACGACGATGGTCTGGTCGTCATGCACGGGTACGGTCCCTCTGAAATTCTCAACGTCCTCGGCGAGTTTCTTCGCAATCTCCTCGGCGGAAAGCGAGCGCAACATGCCGGCGGCCACTGGCAGGCGGGCCTTGCCGTAGTCGTCGCCGTTCTCGTTCTGCTGGTCGTGGACGCCGTCGCTCATGAGTAGGACGATGTCACCGGGCTCGGTTTCGAACCGGACCTCGTCGTAGTTCATCTCATCGAGCAGCCCGACGGGGACGCCGGCGATCTTCGGATGGACCAGTTCGCCGCGGCGGCAGATGACCGGCGGGGCGGAGCCGGCGTTGGCCATAGTGAAGAGCCGCTCCTTGGGCTGCCAAAGCATGACGAGGAGCGTGACGTACTGGGCGGGCACCTGGCGCTCCATCAGCGATTCGTTCAGGCTGTGCAGAAGCTGGGAGGGGCTGCGGCGGCGTGGGGCCAGGCTGCGGAGCAGTCCACTGAAGAGGGCGGCGTAGAGGGCTGCGGCGGCGCCCTTGCCGCTGGAGTCGCCGAAGGCGACCATCACCTGCTGGTCGTCGTATTCGAAGAAGTCGTACAAGTCGCCGCTGACCAGGCGAGCGGGCTTGAGCAGCGCCGCGGTGTCGAGGCCGGAGATGCTCGGCGGCTCGCTGGGCAGGATGACGGACTGGAGCTTCTGCGCGGCTTCGAGATCCTTCTGCATATCGCGCTTGTGCATCTCGAGCTCTTCGTAGAGACGCGCGTTTTCGATGGAGATGGCGATCTGCGGCGCGATGAGCGAGAGCATGCGGACGTGATCTTCGGAGAAGTAGCCGAGGCGTTCGCTCTCGAGGTCCATGACGCCGATGACGCGATCCTTGACGATGAGCGGAATGGCCACTTCGCTCCGAATGCCGGCGTAGGATTCGATGTAGCGCGGGTCGGCGGCGGTGTCCTTGGCCAACACCGGTTTGCCGGAGGTGGCGACAGCGCCGGTGATGCCCTCGTCGAGAGGGAGCACTTCGGCGGGGGTGCGTTCGTCGTAACGGAGGCTGAAGCGGCTGGTGAGCTGGCGGCGCTCCTCGTCGACGAGCAGGATCATGAAGCCGTCGTAGTTGATGAGCGAGCGGACGCCGCGGGCGACGTTTTCGAGCAGAGCGTCGAGGTTCAGGATGGACGAGAACTCCTGCGCCAGGAGAGCAAGGGTGCGCTGAATGCGGTTCTGGCGATCGACGCGGCGGTAGAGGCGGGCGTTCTCGATGGCGGAGCCGACGCGGGTAGCGATGAGCTGGAGCAGGGCGCGGTCTTGAAGAGTGAAGGAGTCGCGCTGCGTGGATTGCAGGTCGATGACGCCGACGAGCTTGTTCCGCAGAACCATGGGCACGGCGAGTTCGCTGCGGACGGCGTCGAGGGCGTTCAAGTAGCGCTGGTCGTCGAGGACATTTCCGACCATGACGGGCTGCTGGGTCTGTGCGGCGGCGCCGGTGATGCCTTCGCCGAGCGGGATGACCAGGTTCTGGACAACTTCCTTGCGGTGTCCGCGAGCGTAGCGGATACGGAGGCCGTTCAGCTTCTCGCTATAGAGGAGGATGGCGAAGAGCTCATGGGGGACGACCTGGCTGACAACGCTGGCGACGCTGTCGAGAAGCTGGTCGAGGTCGAGGGTCTCCGCGGTGATGGCGGAGACCTCGAGCATGAAGTCCAAGAGTTCCGCTCGTTCGCGGAACCGCACGCGGCTTTTGCGGGGCTCCGGCATGGGCATCCTCCCCCTACTGCGCAGCCTGTAAGGTGATCTGGACGCTTGCGCTGGCGCCGATCCTGCTTGCTCCGGCCTCGACCATGGCCTTGAGGTCATGGAGAGTGCGTATGCCTCCGGAGGCCTTGACACCCAAGCGCGGGCCAACGACGCGCCGCATGAGGGCGATGTCCTCGACGGTGGCGCCGCCTGAGTTGAAGCCGGTGGAGGTCTTGACGAAGTCCGCGCCGGCCTCCATGGCGAGGAGGCAGGCGGTCTCCTTCTCCTCGTCGTGAAGAAGGCAGGTCTCGAGGATCACTTTGAGGATGGAGCCGCCGCGATGGCAGACGCCGGCGACGCCCTTGATGTCATTGCGTACCGTGTCGTGATCGCCGCTCTTGAGAGCGCCGACGTTCATGACCATGTCGACTTCGGCAGCGCCGGAGCGGATGGCGATTTCGGCCTCGGCCATCTTCGACTCCGTGGAGGTGGCGCCGAGAGGGAAGCCGGCGACGGTGCAGACCTTCACGCCGCTGCCGGCGAGCTCCGCCGCGCAGAACGGGACCCAGTGGGGATTCACGCAGACGCTGGCGAAACGGTGCTCGCGAGCCTCCTGGCAGAGTTTGCGGATATCGCTGTCCTTGGCTTCCGCCTTGAGGATGGTGTGGTCGATCAGCGCCGCGACGGCAGCCCGTATCCACCGTCCGGTGGTGCGAGGCTCCTGCGGTTTGACCGCGCAGGGCGCGCAGACGCCTGGGGCTCCGCCGGGCTTCAAGTGCACCAGGAGCGATTCGCCAATCTCCGTTACGAGTCTTTCAAAGTCTGAGGATTCCAAGATGAGTATCGCCGCTCAATCTCTGTGATTTTGTCCACGCGGCCCTGGTGGCGCCCCCCCGCGAAAGGCGTCGCGAGCCACGTCCGCAACACGTCTTCGGCCTGAGTTTCAGTCAGCAAGCGGCCTCCGAGCGTAAGCACGTTGGCGTGGTTATGCTCTCGGCTGTTGCGCGCGGAAGCTCTATCGTAACATAGGGCCGCGCGAACGCCCGGGACCTTATTCGCGGCCATGGCGGAGCCGATTCCAGCACCGTCGACGATGACGCCAAGGGCGGCCTTGCCTCCGGCGACGAGCGTTGCCACTTCGTGCGCGATGTCGGGGTAGTCGGCTGGCTTTTCCTCGTAGACGCCGACGTCGCGGACGGACCAGCCGAGCTCGTCGAGGACCGGTTTCAGGGCCTGCTTCATGCGAAAGCCGCCGTGATCGGAGCCGAGAGCGATGGTTCGGGACGGATCCGCGAGGCCGGGGAGGTCGCGCGGGTCCAGTTCAATGATCTCGATGCCGCGATCACGGGCGAGGTCGCGGGCGGACGGCGTGAAGATGGCGCCGCGCGCGACGCGGAGTTCTCCCCATTGGGGGATGTCCTGCTCCGTGAAGACCTGAGGCACGATTCTGATGATACCAACCGGCGGGATTAGCGATCCCGCGCGGCTTGGCAGGCTGGCCCGGTGGGGGGCGGGAGTTCGTCGCGAGTGGCGAGTTTGTTCCAGACCGAGGGTCCGGATTGGGTTCGTTTTTGCACGAAGTTGATGCGGATAGGCGGGAGGACCGGGGGCTCCTCTTCGGATTTGGGTTCGTTTTGCGCGCGGGCGGCTTGCAGGTCGATGAGGGTCTTGAAGGCCTCCGAGTGGGATCGCTCCATGTTGCGGCGGTAGCGGGAGAGGCGATCGAGGACCTTGCCCAGGCGCTCGTCGAGGAAGGGATTGCCGAAGGCGGAGAGGATCTCCGATTCGTGGTGGGCCAGGCGCTGGAGGTTCCACGCGGTCTGGACGACGATCTGGAAGTGGTATTCCTCGAGCGCTCCGCTGGGTTTGATTTGCTTGCGCCAGGCGACCATGAAGAGGGTGAAGTGCTCCTGTTCACTGTCCTCGACGCAGAAACTGCGCGAGGTGAAGCCGTGTTTGCGGCTGTTTTGGGCGGACTTCGATTTGCCCTCGTCGGTCGTCGGGCCGGTGGAGAGCTGGGCGTTGGCGCGATTGGCGTCGAGTTGGGCCTGGGTGGGTGCGGTTGCGGTCATGGGTGCATGACCTCCTTTCTGAGGGAAAGGAGAGCATGGGGGTTCGTGCAAGTGGGGTGGGGTGGCTTGGGTATTGTGTTGAAAATGGGGGAGATTGAGTTGCGAGAATTTTGTGAATGACATTTGGGCATGGGGGCGGGGACAGTCCCTGTCGACGGCGTTGGAGGGTTTGAGGGAGTCGAGGGAAAGGGACAGTCCCCGTTCGGCGGAGTCGGGGGCGGGGACAGTCCCTGTCGGCGGTGGTGGGGGTTGAGGGAGTCGAGGGAAAGGGACGGTCGCCTTTCGGGGGGTCAGGTGGTGGGGAGTTTGCGTTTGCGGACTTCGTCGAGGAAGACGGCGAGGATGATGACGGCTCCGATGATGGCCTGTTGGAGGTAGGGGGAGATGCCGAGGAGGTCGCTGCCGTTGGAGAGGAGGCCCATGATGAAGGCTCCGATGAGGGTGCCGACGACGCTGCCTTCTCCGCCGCGGAGGCTGCCGCCTCCGATGACGACGGCGGCGATGGCCTGGAGTTCGTAGCCCTGGCCGGCGGTGGGCTGGCCGGTCATCAGGCGGCTGGTTTCGACCATCCCGGCGAGGCCGGTGAGCAAGCCTCCGGCGGCGTAAACGGCGGTGGTGTGGAAGGCGACGGGGATGCCGGCGTAGAAGGCGGCGTCCGGGTTGCTGCCGATGGCGAAGGCATAGCGGCCCATGCGGGTGTGCTCGAGCAGGACGTGGACGGTGACTCCGCAAATCAGCAGCACCCAGAGGACAAAGGGCACGCCGATGAGTGTGCCTTCGCCGAGGTAGGAGAAGTCCTTGGGGAGAGTGTGGACGGGGAGCCCGTTGGAGATGATGAGCGCGACGCCGCGATAGATTCCGAGCGTGCCGAGGGTGACGATGAAGGGGTTGATCCTGAGGCGGGTAGTCATAGCGCCGTTCAGGGTTCCGCAGACGAGGCCGGTGAGGACGCCGATGAGGACCCCGAGCCAGATGGGGTGGCCCGCTTCCATGGCCATGGCGCCGAGCAGTCCGCTGAGGGCGAGGGTGGAGCCGACGCTGAGGTCGATGCCTCCGGCGACGATGATCA
Organism: Bryobacteraceae bacterium; assembly: GCA_050789245.1. Lineage (GTDB taxonomy): Bacteria > Acidobacteriota > Terriglobia > Bryobacterales > Bryobacteraceae > PNKE01. The sequence goes on from JBOZRR010000002.1 coordinate 229,490, forward strand.
TGGTCATGCCGAGGGCCATGATGTTGATGACGGCGGTCTGACGGACGACGCTGCTGAGGTTGGTGGCGGTGAGGAAGTGCGGCGTGGCGACGGAGAGTCCGGCGAAGAGCAGGACGAGAGTGAGGAAGGGCAAGAATCGTTGAATCATGCGCGGGGCGTCTCCGATGCGCCGCCGGCGAGCGCGGCGTGGCGCAGAATTTCCTCCTGGGTGGTGCGGCCCGGCAGTTCGGCGGCGATGCGGCCCTGGCGCATGACGAGAATGCGGTCGGCGACCTGAAGGAGTTCGGGCAGCTCCGAGCTGACCATGAGGATGGCCGCGCCGTCTCGGGCGAGCGAGTCCATGAGTTGAAAGACTTCGGCCTTGGCTCCGATGTCGATGCCGCGCGTGGGCTCGTCGAAGAGCAGGATCTTCGCGCCGCGCACGACCCACTTCGAGATGACCACTTTCTGCTGATTGCCGCCGCTGAGCTTGCCGGCGGGCTGCATGGCGGAGTCCGCTTTGAGGCGTAGCCTGGCGGCCTGTTCGGAAACGAGGGCGGCGGCGTGCTTGTGGTCGACGAAGCCGAAGCGGCAGACGCGCTCGAGGGAGGCGAGCATGAGGTTCTCGCCGGTGGGGCGGCCGATGGCGAGACCGGCGCGCTGGCGGTCTTCGGGCACAAGGGCGAGGCCGGCGCGGACGGCGTCTCGAGGCGAGCGGATCTGGACGCGGCGGCCTTCGACTTCGACAGAGCCGGAGTCGATGGGATCGACGCCGAAGAGGGCGCGGCAGAGCTCGGTGCGTCCGGCGCCGATGAGTCCGGCGAGGCCGACGATTTCGCCGGCGCGCAGATCGAAAGAGACATCGGAGAGGACGCCGCGGCGCGAAAGGCGATCGACTTTGAGGCGCACGGGGCCGGGCGGTTGGGGCGTGCGGCTGTAGATGGAAGCGACCTCGCGGCCGACCATGTGGCGGATGAGATCGCTGGTGGTGACTTCACTCATCGCGCCGGTGAAGACGGTCTCCCCGTCTCGGAGGACGGTGGCGCGGTCGCCGAGCTGGCGAAGCTCCTCCATACGGTGGGTGATGTAGATGACGCTGGTGCCGCGGTCGCGGAGCGTGCGGACGATCCGAAACACTTCGGCGGTTTCATGTTCGGAGAGCGAGGAGGTGGGCTCGTCGAAGATGAGCAGGGAGGCGCCATGAGCGATGGCGCGGCAGATCTCGACGAGCTGGCGGCCGGCAGGGCTGAGGCGGTCGACGCGCCAACCGGCTTGGAGCGGGAAGCGATGTTCTTCGAGAAGCGCGCGGGTGTGGGCGAGGATCTGTTTGCGGTTAACGAGGCCGGCGCGGGACATGGGTTCGCGGCCGAGCCAGATGTTTTCGGCGACGGTGAGGTGCGGCGCGAGGAGGCTCTCCTGGTGGACCATGGCGACGCCGGCGCGCTGGGCCTCGGCGGGATTGCGGAAGTGGACGCGCTGGCCGTTGAGGAGGATGTCGCCGGAGTCGGCGGGCTGCATGCCGGCGACGATCTTCATGAGTGTCGATTTGCCGGCGCCGTTCTCGCCGAGGAGGAGATGGACCTCACCGGCGCGGACGTCGAGTTCGCCCCGACTGAGGGCCACGACGCCTCCGAATCTCTTTTGTATCCCCTTCAGCGAGAGCACGATCAAACCAAACTAGATAGCTTACAACCTGACGTGCCACGATTCGTTCACTCCTCGGAGTTCCCGGTGCCGGTGGAAACCCTATTTGCGTTTCACGAGCAGCCGGACGCGTTCAAGCGGCTGACACCGCCCTGGGCGCCGGTCCGGGTGCTGTCGGCAACGGGAGGGATTCAGCCCGGAGCACGGGTCGAACTGGAGATCGCCGTGGGGCCTTTGCGGATTCCGTGGGTGGCGGAGCACACGGAGTATGTCCGCGACGCGCTGTTCACCGATGTTCAGAAGAATGGGCCGTTCCGGCACTGGGTGCACCGGCATCGATTTGAGAGGCTGAGTGTCCATGAGTCGCGATTGACCGACGAGATCGACTTTTCGCTTCCGGGCGGCGCCCTGACGGACAGGGCGCTGGGATGGCTGGTTCGCGGGGAGCTTAGGAGGATGTTCCGCTACCGGCACCGGGCGACACTTGAGGCTGTACTTTCCGCTTGACCTGTCTAAAACTATAGGGTTGACCCTGGAGTTGGACACGATGATGACCGTGAGCGCGCTTGCACGAGCCTGCGGGATGAGCCGCACGGCGCTGCTGTATTACGAGTCTCTGGGGCTGCTGCGGAAGGCGCCGCGGAGCGCCGGGAACTACCGGCAGTACGGGCAGGCGGACCTGGAGCGGTTGAGGCAGATCTGCTCATACCGGAAAGCCGGGCTGAAGCTGGAGGACATCCGCGCGCTGCTGGCGACGCCTTCGGGCGGCCAGGCGACGGGGGTTCTGGAGCGGAGGCTGGCGGAGATCGCGGGCGAGATCGAGCGGCTGCGCGGGCATCAGCGATCCATCCTGCAGTTGTTGAGCAGGAAGAACGCATTCAGGAGAACCAAAGTGATTACGAAAGAGAAACTCGTTTCCATCATGCGCGCGGCGGGATTGACCGACGACGACATGCACCGATTCCACCAGGAGTTCGAACGCTCCGCTCCGGCGGAGCACCAGGAGTTCCTGGAGTTCCTGCACATTCCGCAGCCGGAGATCTCGCAGATTCGCGAGTGGTCGCGTAAGCAATAGCGGAACGCCGGAGAGTGGGGACAGTCACGCTCCGTCCACATTGGGACGGAGGTGACAGTCCCCGGGGCGCGGGGATGGCCCGCTACTCGATGGGGATGTCCTCGCCGAAGTCTTCGGCGGGATTCTCGAACTTCGTGTACTCGTGGAGGAAGACGAGCGGGACTTTGCCGGTGGGGCCGTTACGCTGTTTGGCGAGGATCAGTTCGGCCTGGCCTCGAATGTCGTCGCGGTCCTTCTGGTAGACCTCGGGGCGGAAGATGAAGGCGACCATGTCGGCGTCCTGTTCGATGGAGCCCGATTCGCGGAGGTCGCTCAATTGGGGGCGGTGGTCGCCGATGCGCTGTTCGGGGGCACGGCTCAACTGGGAGAGGACGATGAACGGGACGTCGAGGTCCTTGGCCATGAGCTTCATGCCCCGGGAGAGCGCACCGACTTCGAGGGTGCGGTTGGAGTTGCGGCCGAGGTTGGGGGTCGGCATGAGCTGGAGGTAATCGACCACGACCATGCCGAGGGGCATACCGGTGGTCTGCAACTGGTTGCGGAGCTTCCGGAGCTTCGCGTTCAGTTCCATGATGGTGGTGGAGCTGGTGTCGTCGATGTAGAGCGGCGCATCGAAGAGGTCAGAGGCGGCCATGGTGAGGCGGGTGCGCTCCTCCTTGTCGAGGTGGCCGACGCGGAAGCGCTGCTGATTGACGCGGGCCTTCGAGCAGATGAGTCGCGTCATAAGCGACTCCTTCGACATTTCGAGCGAAAAGACAGCGACAGCCTTGGGGTTGCGGCTGGTGGCGACGTGGAGTGCGATGTTGAGCGCCAGCGCGGTTTTCCCCATGGCGGGACGGGCGGCGATGATGACGAGCTCCCCGCCCCGCAGGCCGCCGGTCATTTCATCGAGACGCAGGAAGCCGGTGCTGGTGCCGTGGGCGCGGCGGCCGGGATCGAGAAAACCCTGGACGCCACCTTCGGATTCGTCGAAGACCTGAGCGGCGCTCTTGAGATCGTCCTTCGACTGCGCTTCGCTGAGGCGGAGGAGAGTGTTCTGTGCGGCGTTGATGACGTCGGAGGGCGTGTCCTCGCCGAGGTAGCAGCGGTGCATGAGTTCCTGGGAGGCAAAGATCACCTGGCGCAGGAGGCTCTTGTCCTTGACGATCTGGACGTAGCTTTCGAGGTTGTAGAGTTCGGGGAGGCCCTCGTCGAGAGAGACGAGGTAGCTGAGGCCGTCGACGCTTTCGAGCTCGCCGTGGCGCATGAGCTCGTTGGCGAGGGTGACGCGGTCGATCTTGTCCTCGCGGGTGTGGAGGTCGAGCATCCGCTGGAAAATCTTGCGGTGCTTCTCGATCGAGAAGTCGTCGGCGCCAAGGGCGGAGGCGACGGCCACGAAGGCCAGATCGTTCAGAAGTACGGAGCCGAGCACCATGCGCTCGGCGTAGACATTGGACGGAAGCCCTCGCTCGAAAGCGGGATCCTGTTGCTGCGTAGTCGCCATTCTCTCTAGCCGGTCTGTTCGGGGGAGACGCTTCTCAAGTTAACCGCCCGCGTGGTCCCCTGCAAGCTATTTTTGGAGAATCGTTCTCCATTCTTGGTGCATCCAAAGGGAAGGAGAGGAAATATGAATCATCTGCAAAAACTACTCAACGACGAGATTGCCCTCTACCTCCGGACGTGGAACTACCACTGGAACGTCGAGGGTCCCTTGTTCCCTTCCCTGCACGGGATGTTCGAAGACCAGTATGGCGAATTGCGGAATCTGATTGATGAGCTGGCGGAGCGCATTCGTGCATTGGGCGAGCCGGCGAACACCGAGGTGAGCGTGCAGGTTGGCGGAATTACGCCGACGCCGGAGATGCTGAAGTCGCTGGCCGAGGGGCACGCGGCCTTGTCGAAGACGATGAGGGATGAAGCGATTCCGTACTTCGAGGACGCGAACGATCCGGGGACGGCGGACATCCTGACGAGCTTCGTCGAGACGCACGACAAGATCGCGTGGATGCTGCGCGCCACGGCCCGGTAAGCGGGCATACTGGAGGGGATTAGGAGAATCCCCTTCATGATCGACCGGCGCAGTTTTCTGGCTACATCGCTTGCCGCGGCCCCGTTGGCGGGCCAGACGAATTCGAAGCCGTTCCGCATTGCCGTGGGCGGACTGACTCACGGCCATGCGGGCGGCTTTTTGAATTTGCTGAAGCGGCACCCGGAGGCGCAGCTCGTCGGCGTCAGCGACCCGACTGAGAGCCTGCGCGCGTCATACGCGAAACGGTTCAACCTCGCGCCGGAGATTCTGTATGGCTCGATTGGCGAGATGCTGGAGCGGACGAAGCCCGAGGCGGTTGCGCTGTTCGGCAGCACGTTCGACCATGCTGCCGGGGTGGAGGCCGCGGCGGCGCACAAGCTGCCGGTGATGATGGAGAAGCCGCTGGCGGTGAGCATGGAGCACGCGCGGCGGATCGAAGCGGCGGCGAAGAAGTCCGGCATCACGGTGATCGTGAACTATGAAACGACGTGGTATGCGAGCCACGGCGAGATCTGGCGCTTCATCAAGGAAAAGAAGGCCGCCGGCGACATCCGCAAGATGGTGGCGATGGACGGGCACCCGGGGCCGAAGGAGATCGGCGTTGGTCCGGAGTTTCTGTCCTGGCTGACCGATCCGAAGCTGAACGGCGCGGGGGCGCTCTTCGATTTCGGCTGTTACGGCGCGAACCTGTTCACATGGCTGATGGACAACCAGCGGCCTCGCGCGGTGACGGCGCGGACCCTGACGATTAAGCCGCATATCTACGGCAAGGTGGACGACGAGGCCACGATCATCGTGGATTATGCGCAGGCGCAGGGGATTGCCCAGGCGTCGTGGAACTGGCCGTACCATCGCAAGGACTTCGAGGTTTATGGCGTTTCAGCGTGCATGCATGCGATCGGCGGAAATACGGTCCGCGTCCGCCGCGGCTTGCGCGACGCGGAAGAAACGTTGACGCCCGGGCCGCTGGCCGCGAGCGAGAGCGATTCGATCGCTTACCTGCGTGCAATCGCGCGCGGCGAGTTGAAGCCCGCCGGGCTGTCGTCGCTCGAGAACAACATGATCGTGACGGAGATCCTGACAGCGGCGCGCGAATCGGCGCGTACCGGCAAGACCGTGACGCTGGCTTAGCCTTCGGCTAGTGCAGCGCGATCTTGTGGCGCTCCATGGTGATGGCGGTAGCCTTCTCCAGCTCGGCTATGGAACGGTTGTATTCGAGCACGGCGAGCACAACGCGCGTGCGGGACTCGAGATACTCGTTCTGGCGGGTCAGGACCAGAAAGTTGGTGCTCTCGCCGGTCTGGAAGAGGCGGATCTCGCTGTCGAGCTTCTCTTGCGCGGCGCGCTCGCTGAGCTCAGCGGCCTTGATGCGCTGATCGGCCGATTCGAGCGACTGGAGCGCATTCCGCACATCGGCCTCGACAATCTGTTGTGCCTGGCGTTCCTGGAGCTTCAGCCGGCGTTCCGCAATGGCTGCCTGAGCGACCTCGGCATTCGCGGCGCGGTTACGGAAGTTGAAGTCCATCCGCAGCCCTCCGGAGACGGTATAGTACGAGCCGCCGAAGAGGTTCGAAAGAGTCTTCCCATAGCCGCCGATGAGCGCGGGCGGCGGGCCAGCGGTCCCGGTGGGGGGCAGCGGCGGAAGCCCGGCGATGACAGAGAGTTCGTTGAGGCGATCGGACGTGGCCGCCTGCGAGGAGCTGAACGGATTCGGCAGGGTGCTGACCTGGCCGGCGAGTCCTGCGGTGGCGTAACCTCCCTCGAGGTTGACCTGCGGCTTGGTCAGGTTGCGGGCGAGCTCCTTGGAGACGTCGTTGGCCTCCATGAGCAGGCGCAGAGCCCTCAACTCGGGCCGCCGGTCGAGGCCGGATTTGACTGAGGCGTGGAGTTCTGTGGTGGGAGGCTCGATTGGCCTCTCGTCCACGGGCAGGATCTGTTCGATCCAGAGGGCGTCTTCCCTGGAAGGCGCCAGGAGCAGCTTCAACCTGTTCTCCGTTTGAGTGACGACGTTGACGCTGATGACGTAGCTGTCGATGCGGCGCTGCAACTCGGCTTCGGCCGCGGCGAGTTCCACGGGAGCAAGCGTTCCGGCATCGATCTGGCGCTGGCTGCGCGCGTACTGCTCGCGGGCGAGCTTGACGCCGTCGCGGCGGACTGAGCGGTTGCTCAGGGCCGCCACAAGGCCCCAGTAGGCATCCTGGACTTGCGTCGTGATGGAGATGACCTGCAATTCCAGGTCGGTCTTCGACACATCCTGCTGCTTGGCGCGAATCCGGATTTCGGCGCGCTCCGGATCGATGGAGCGTCCACGCCACAGCGGCACTGTGATACCCAGCGAGAGGCGAGAGGCCGTGTTCGGGTTCAGGCCGACGAACGGATTGTTGGTCGACAGGCGGCTGTTTTCGAAATCGACGCGGAGCGACGCGCCCTGCCATGGCGTCCGCTGGAGGAAGGAAACGTCCTGGCGGTGCTCGTGCTCGGTCAGCTTTCCGGTAGGCGAAATGAGGACGCTGGACGTCGGGATATTGCGTGTTTCAAGGCTGGGGACATAGAGGAGCCTGGGGTCGTAAACGCCATGCGCGCCCTTCAGCAACTGGACGGCGCGGTCGACGTTGGTCCGTTCAATCTCGATGGCGAGGTTGTTCTGAAGCGCCATTTGGATGGCGTCTTCCAGCGTCATGCGCCGTTCGGTGGCACTGACCCCGACACGCGCCGGGGACTGGTCTTCCACCAGTTGAGCGAAGCCGGGCACACTGAGCGCGAGCAGGCTGATCACCGCGAATCTCATATCTCTCCTTCGTGCTTTCACACAGGGGTCCTAGCGCAGCAGCAGACCCGTCGCGTTGCCGACCGCGCGGCGCAGCACCGCCCCGCCGCGGCTGAACGCGCCGGCAACCCTCGCCCACCACGCCGAATCGACCAGGTCATCGAAAAGGGTGTAGGCGACAGGCGTCACGAGCAGCGTCAACACCAGCGCCAGGGACTGACCGCCGATGACGACGATGGCGACGGTGCGGCGCGTGCCAGCGCCAGGGCCCGTGCCGAAGGCCAGCGGGAGCATGCCGGCCACGAGGGCCGCGGTGGTCATCAGAATCGGGCGCAGCCTGTCCTCGCAGCCGCGGAAGACTGCTTCGAGCCTCGGCATGCCTTCGCGCCGCAGGCCCTTGATGTGGTCGATCTGCAGAATGGAGTTCTTCTTCACGATGCCAAACAGCACCAGAATGCCGAGCGAGGTGTAGACGATCGAGAAGTTCTCCCTGGCGAGGAAGAGACTCAGCAGCGCGAACGGGATGGACAGCGGCAGCGAAAGCAGAATCGTCACAGGGTCGATGAAGCTCTCGTAGTTCGCCGCGAGAATCATGTACATGAACATCAGGGACAACAGGAAGGCGATGAGGAAGTTCTGCATCGCGCGGCCGAGTTCCTTGGACTTGCCGACGGCGCCGAAGCGATACTCGGCCGGCATGCCGAGGTTCAGCATCTCCGCGTCGGCGATCTTGAGGACATCGTTGAGAGCGAGGCCCTCGGTGAGGTTGCCCTGAATGAGAATGCGGCGCTGCCGGTTGTAGCGGTCGATGGTCACCGGGCCTTCACCCAGTTCGATTGACGCCACGTTCGACAGCGGCACGTTGCCGAGCGCGCCCGAGGGAACGTAGAGCCGGGACATAGCCTCCGCTGAGTTGCGGAACTTCCTGTCGACGCGGAGCGAGACGTCGTAACGGTCCTCGCCCTCTTTATAGGTGGTCACCTGGTCGTCGCCGCCCACCAGCACGCGCATGGCATTGGCAATGGAGGCGACGTTGACGCCCAGGTCGGACGCCTTGTCGCGGTTAATGAGCACCCGCACCTCAGGCTTGCCGGACTCGTAGCTCTTGTTCAAGTCGCGCATGCCTTTCAGCGAGTTCAACTTCGCCATCAGCTTCGCGGTGTAGCCGCCGAGCTTGTTCAGATCGGGACCCTGGATGGAGTACTGGAAGTCCGCGTCGGTCTGGCCGGAGATGAGGGCCGGGTTTTGCACCGTGACGATCAGGTCTTTGTACTTGGCCAGCATGGTGCGGGCCTTGTCCATCAACTGCTTCTGGCTGTCCTTGCGCTGGTTCACAGGCACCAGGGTAAGCAGAATCGTTCCGCGGTCCACCTGTTTGCGGAAGTCCGATCCGATGAGCATCAGCTTGTCGTGGACACCAGGCAGCTTGTCGAGATCGGCCTCCACCTGGCGCAACACCTGTTCAGTGCCTTCCAGAGCGGAACCCACGGGCATCCGGACAGTGACTTCGAACTCGCCCTGATCTTCGGACGGCAGGAAGTCGATGCCCATGCCCTTGGTCAAGGGGTACGAACTGAGGACGACGAGGATAGCCAAACCAACGATGACCCAACGGTGCGAAAGCGACCAGCCGAGCATGCGCTGGTAGGGGCGCGCGAAGACGCGGTCAAAGAAGCCGCCCTTGGTGCCATGACCTCCGCCGGAGCTGACCTTCAGGAAGCGCGAGCACAACATGGGCGTGAGCGTGAAGCTGACCAGCAGGCTGACCATGATGGCGAACGCGGCTGTGTAGCCGAAGCTCGACATGAATCGGCCGACGATGCCGGGCATCAGCGCGATGGGAATGAAGATGATGACGAGCGAGAGCGTGGTGGCCAGCACGGCGAGACCGATTTCGCGCGTGCCCTCCACGGCGGCCTGCATCGGGCTCATCTTCTTTTCTTCCATGAAGCGGAAGATGTTCTCGAGCACGACGATAGCGTCGTCGATCACGATACCGACCATGAGCGTCAGAGCCAGCATGGTGATCTGGTTCAGCGAGAAGCCCATGTACTGCATCAGCGTGTACGTCGAGATGATCGACGTCGGAATGGCGATGGCCGCGATCAGCGTGGACCGCCAGTTCCGGATGAAGACCAGCACGATGATGGCGGCGAAGAATCCACCGAGCACGAGGTGCTCCTGCACGGCGTGGAATGCGGCCTCGATGAATCCGCTCTGGTCGCGGGCGTAGCTGAGAACAAAGTCCGGCGGGAGGCTCGGGCGGAGCTGGTCGACGCGCGCTTTGACACGGGCGATGACGTCCAGAGTGTTGGTGCCGGCCTGTTTTCTGATGGCCAGCACCACGGCCGGCTTGGCGTTCAGCAGGGCCACCGAGCGCGGCTCTTCGAAGGTATCCTCGACGCGGCCGATGTCGCTGACGCGCACCGGCGCGCCGTTCACGTTGCCGACGATGATGCGGTTGAAGTCGGCGGGCTGCTCCATGCGGCCCATGGTCCGCAGGCTGAGCTCGCGGTTGCCCTGATCCACACGGCCGCCGGGGACTTCAATGTTCTGCGCGGCCAGGCTGAGGCGCACCTGCTCCACGTTCAGGTTGTAGCTGTAAAGCTTTTCGGGATCGATGATCACCTGGACCTGGCGCTTGCGGTCGCCGACGAAGCGGACCTGGCCCACGCCATTTAGCGATTCCAGATTCTTCTTGAGCTGGTCATCGACGATCTTCGTGACTTCCCGCAGATCGCGCGGAGAAGAGACGACGAGATTGAGAATCGGCGCGGCGTCGGTGGCGACCTTCTCGACGATGGGCGGATCGGCGTCATCGGGCAGCTCGCCCAGGACGGTATTGATCTTGTCGCGCACTTCCTGCGCGGCGACGTCCGGGTCTTTTTCGAGAACGAAGCCGATGGAAATGACCGAGATGCCTTCGGCGGTGGTGGAGTTCAGCTCGTCGATGCCGGAGATCGTATTGACGGCCTCCTCGAGCACCTTCGTCACCTGCGATTCCACCTCCTCCGGGCTCGCGCCGCGGAGCGTGGTGGTGACGTTGACGAACGGGAATTCGACCTTCGGGAAGTAGTCGACGCCCAACTGCCGGTAAGAGTTCAGGCCGATGACGACCAGCGCCACGATGAGCATCGTGGCGAACACGGGTCGGCGGATACAGGTCTCTGCCAGCTTCTGCATATCTTGCTCTCCGGTTTGGCCCCTACGACTACTTCTGCACCGCGCTTGTGCCGGTGACGGTCACCGGCAAGCCATCGGTCAGCTTTGCCACATTCGAAACGGCGACCTGAGTCCCCGGCGGAATGGCGCCGGCGGCGATCTCGACGAAGCCGTTCGCTCCCAGCACTTCGCCGATCTTGTGCTCCTTCGCCTTGCCGTCCTCGATACTGAAGAACTTGTTGAGCCCGGCCACGGTATAGACCGCGTTGCGCGGGATGGCGATGACCGGCTCAGCCTTGGAGGCGACCAGTTTGACCTGCACGAAGGCGCCCGCCTTCAGCCTTTCGTTCGGATTCGGCACCAGGGCTTCCGCCGTGAGGGTCCTGGACTTGGGATCCAGCGACGGGTTGGTCTCCCGTACCACGGCCTGGAACTCCTGGCCGGGCGTCGCCTCGGTGGTGAACCGCAGCGTTGTGCCCACCTTCACGTCCGCGACAGCCGATTCCGGCACTTCCACGCGCAGACGCAACGGGTTCGTTTTGACCACGGTGAAGATGGCCACGTTCTCCTTGATGTACTGCCCCGGCGAGACGTGCTTCTGCGTCACGGCGCCGTCGAAGGGAGCGACGACTGTCGCGTCGCGCAGACGTTTCTCGGCCAGTTGAGTCTCGGCTTTCATCGCGCGGATGGTCGCCAACTGGGTGAGCATGTCGTCGCGAACCAGGTCATAGGCCGCCTGGCGCGCCTGCAACGCCTTTTCGACTTCGACGTAGCGCTCCTGGGCGATGTCGCCGGTCTTCACGAGCTGGGCGGCGCGGTCGAACTTCGACTTTGCGTCTTCGAGCTGCGCCCTAGCCTGCCGCATCGCCGGGGTCATCTCCGGCTTGGCGTCTTCCTGGCCCGGCTGAAGTCCCAGCCGCGCCAGGGCCTGAGCCAGAGTCGCCTTGGCCCGTTCCAGTTGGAGGGAGAGCTCCAGGGGATCCAGTTCCGCCACCACCTGGCCCTTCCGGACAGAGGTGCCGAAGTCCGCCGAGACGCTCTTCACGCGGCCCGCGACCTCGGAGCTGACTGTGACGCTTTCGTCCGGGTGCAGCGACCCGGTCACCATGATGGCCCTTTCGACTGTGCGGGCCTCGGCGAGAGCCGTGCGCACCGCCATCGGCTCTGGCGCCTTCGCCGCATTCACCGTCGCCTGTTCCTTCTTGCCACACCCTGCCAGCGCGAGCACCGCGGCTAGCACAAACACTGTCGCTCTTGACATAAATAGGTTTATTTTCAGTAAATTACAGGTTAGCCTTACGGCGGATCCCGTTCAGATAAATGTCAACGAATGTCTTCACGATCTCGTCCCGTGACATACATTCGAACTCACATCGATGAATCGCCAGCATCATGCCGAGATGAGCCACCATCCCCAGAAACGCCTCCATCCCAAGGAAGGGGTGGAACTCCCGGAACTCGCCCGTTTCCATCCGGAGCTTGACGCTAGCGGTCATGAACTCCAGAAAGTGGCTGGTGGCTTTCTCGTACCAGATCTGCGCCAGTTCATGCCCCTCCAGGGCGCTGAACATCAGCAGACGTATGTAGCGGGGGTCGTCCAGATACCACCGCATGATGTTCTCGCCGTGCTTGGTGAAGAACTCCTCCGCCGACGCGTCTTTCGGGACATCCTCGATAGCCCCCATGAAGGTCTGGGTCACCTCCACAACCATCACGTCGACAATCGCGGAATAGAGGTCCTTCTTCGTCGCAAAATGCTGATATAGAACAGGTTCACTCACACCGACTGCGTTTGCCAGCTCCCGGGTGGTCGTGCCCCGGAATCCGTTCTGAGCGAACAGATCCACGGCTGCTCTCACGATGGCCTCGCGGCGCTCGGCACTGGAAAGCCTGGGCCGAGGACCGTTCCCGGCGCTAGCATTTGCTAACATAGCAGACACTAATATAACAATGAAGGTGAGGGTTCTTCAATTGAATTTGGAGCCTACACCTCTGTATTTACACGCGTGAATCGGTCCAGGAATCGCTCTGGGTGCGGACGGGCTAGTCGGCTAAGATCAGCTTGAAGCGCTTTCCGCGCCGCTCCATGCGAATATCGTGAGCCGTTTCAACCACTTCGAGAAAATCCTCGAACGCGACCTCATCGTTTTGCCGCAGCGCGTATGGCTGCCGGAAGATCAATGCCCAGCCCAGCGGCCCCGCATCCTCCAGACTCAGAAGGACGTCCTTCAGGGCATTGAGCTCGGGCCGGACATCCGCTCCGGCGCCGACCAGCGTGAGGATGGATGACATCAGCGTGCAGTGGTCGGTGACGCCGTCAAGGACATAGATTCGGAACCCCTGCGCCTCCAGTGCCTTCGGCAGCGCCGCCCAAAGCTCTTCGCGCGTCCCGGGGTCCAACCAGACGACTGGCGTTTCCGGTTCAAGCACTCTCGCCACGATCTCCGCAAGCGTCTGGCTCATCGGCCGCCTCCAAGCAACGCCACGATCGTCTCCGGATCGTAATGGTCGGGGGAATAGTAGACTTCCCCCCGCCTGCCGACAATCACGCGTTCCGGCCCCGGCCACCTCACGCCGCGCGGTGGAGGCTGGACATACTCCACATAGTAGCCTCGCTCGGCGTCCGGGAGCGGCCGCCGCCCCGCGCGCCGGTCCCTCAGGTTGAGAAAGACGGTTCCGTCGCCGTCGTGTCGAGGAAGGCCCACATCCCGCAGGCTTCGCCCATCGGCGATTCGGCGCAGGGTCCGGGTGAGATCCACCTCGCGCCCGTCATTGAGGCGCACCCCTTTGCGGTACTCGTTCCAGCGACGTGCTACCGCCGCGGCGCCCTCGCGCTTGGAGTCGTCGTCGCGGACCCGCTCACGCTTCTGCGCGCACGCCGTGGCCGCGGCCAGTATCAACAACACCAGCGCGCCCGCGGCCGCCCTGACGGTCTGCCTTCGCATGGGTCGAATTCCCAATTATGCGATACACTCGGGCGTCAGGGAACACCCATCATGACCCGGCGCCACATGCTTGCCACCGCTCTTGCCGCTCCGGCACTCGCCTCGCAGTCTTCGCCCAGCTTCAACACGAAGATGACAATTCATCTTTCGTGTGGTTCCATCGGCGTGAAGGCCAATCAGCGGCAGGCGCTGGACTACGCCAGCCGCTTCGGTTTCCAGTCGATCGACGCCGACTCCGCGTTTCTGGCCTCACTCGACGCGTCGGCCCTGCAAGCGTTTCGCGACGAGATGCGCGCGAAGAAGATCGTCTGGGGCACCTCCGGACTGCCGACAGAGTTCCGCAAGGACGAGCCCACCTTCCGGGACAGCCTGACCGGGCTGCCCGAGCGCGCCAAGGCATTGCAGCGCGCCGGCGTGACGCGCGTCTCCACGTGGATCTCACCTGGTTCAGACGACCTGACTTATCTCCACAACCTGCGCCAGCACGCGCGGCGACTGCACCAAGTGGCGACGGTGCTCTCCGAATTCAACATTCGTTTCGGCCTGGAATACGTCGGCCCGAAGACCTCCTGGACCGCGCGCCGCTACCCGTTCGTGCACTCCATGGCTGAGATGAAGGACCTGATCGGTGAGATCAAGAGCCCCAACGTCGGCTTCGTACTCGACTCCTGGCACTGGTACACGGCCGGGGAGAGCCTGGGCGATCTGGCAACGCTCGGCAACAGCGACATCGTGAGTGTCGATCTGAACGACGCGCCCGCCGGCCTCTCGCTTGACCAGCAGAAGGACAGTGAGCGCGAGTTGCCGATGGCCACAGGCGTCATCGACGCGGCCGGGTTCCTGAACGCGTTGAACTCCGCGGGCTGCGACGCGCCGGTTCGCTGCGAACCCTTCAATGCCCCTCTTCGCGCGATGCCGCCCGAGAAGGCTCTGGAGACCACCATCACCGCCATGCGCAAGGCGTTCGCGTTGATTCGCTAGGAGCAGCCCATGGATCGAAGCATCGTCAGGCTGATTGAGTACGAAGAGGCCTCCGCGGAGGTCCGCGCCGTCTACGAGGACATCATGCTCACGCGCAACGTCGACCGCGTGAACAACTTTTGGAAGGCGCTCGCCAACCATCCGCCGACTCTGCACCAGGTGTGGGATGAAGTGAAGCAGGTGATGGCGCCCGGCGCGCTCGATCCGCTAGTGAAGGAGATGATCTACGTCGCCGTCTCCGCCACCAACAGTTGCGAGTACTGCACCTTCTCGCACACTGCCTCGGCCCGCGCGAAGGGGATGACGGAAGAGATGCTCGGGGAAGTGCTGGCCGTGGCGGCACTCGCCAACAAGACGAACCGTCTCGCCAACGGCTATCGCGTTCCCGTCGACGAAGCCTTCCTGGAGCCGCCAACGCGCGACAAGGCGTAGCGCGCCGCCTCCACGCCGCGCCACTGCGCTTCTTCGAAGAGCGAGAGTCCGCTCAAGTCGCAGTTCGCGTAAGCTAGCCCGTCGCGCGGCCTCAGCCGGTCGGTGCGCCGAGCATCGAAGATCGCGCCCGGCACGGGGCGTGGCATGGCATGGCCGATGCGGAAGATGTCGATCCGGCTGACGAGCTTGCGGATCTCCGGGTGCGGGCGTTCCAGGTCCGTCAGAACCTTCTCGCTCCAATACGCCCAATCGCCGCCGAGCAGCAGGCGCCGCTGATCCGCGGCGCGCCCGTCAGCCAAGGTCCAGTAGTGCGTCCACACGGTCTTCGGCTGATGCATCGCCGTGCTCTGGTGCGTGGCCACCACATATCCGAGGGACGGCGAATTGTAGACCACGTTGTCCCACGCCGGCGGAAAGCCCTTTTCCTCGGGCCAGCCCTCGAGTGTCAGGTTCGACACGAGCCACGGCGCGAACTCCATCGGCCAGCGCGGCGGTGCGGGATCTACAACCCATGGCGCCAGCCACGTTGGGGCCGCCCACACCACGGCGTCGGCTTCGTAGATCGTCTTCTCCGTGAAGACTCGCCAGCGTGTGCCAGCGCGCTCCACGCGAAAGACCATCGAGTTCGTTTTCACAAACGCACCGAGCTTCGCCATCAGGCGCTTCACGATCCAGCCGTTGCCCTCCGGCCACGTCAGCGGACCCTTGTCCTCGCTCTCCCGGGCCGCGAAGTAGTGGATGCCCGCCCAGGCGCTGATCGCATCCGCATGAGTACCGTAGTCGTCGCGCGTCGAGTAGTCCACCAGCCACTTCAGCGGCGCCGCGGTGAAGCCTTCGCGGGACATCCAGTCGCCCATCGTCATGCGGTCCAGCGCGCTCTCAGCTTCCGTGGATCGCTCGAAGCCCGCCTGCATCGGCACGGTAAACCGCCCTGCGGCGTGCAGCTCTTTCATACGGGCGAAGAAGCGATCGAACTGGCGTTCTTCTTCAGCGGTGATCGCCGTATGCGGTTCGATGCCCTCCTGCCAGCGGCCGTGGATGAACAGCCGCTCTTGCGGCGAATGGCACAGCCAGCGCTCGTTCCATTCGCCATTCTCGTGCAGCAGCCCCAGTTCCGTGCACAAATCGCGGACCAGTGTCGCGTGCTTTCCGGGCAATGGCAGATAGTGCGCCGCCCAGGGGTACGCGGTGATCTCGTTCTGACCGGACCGCGCATTGCCGCCCGCCTGCGCTTCCGTTTCGAGCAGGACAAAGTCCCGGAAGCCGCGCTTCTCCATCCACCACGCCGCGGAAAGCCCCGCGATGCCGCCGCCGATCACGACTACCGGAACGCGCCGCGCCTCGCCCGGGCGCGCGAACTTCGCGCCGTCCCGCAGCCTGTGCCCGATGTCGGCCGACTCATTCGCGAAGCCGCCCGCAATGCGAGGCGCGCCCTTCATGCTCAGGCCCACCAGCGCCGGAGCAATCTCCCGCCGCGTCAGTTTCATCGAACGATCTCGCGCCACTCCCGGTCGTAGTAGCGCACCAGAACCTGGTCGTTCAGCCGGTTCACTTCGGCCGGCACGGGCGCCAGGTCGGGAGGGAAATCGAAGAGCGTCTTCACGTTCGTCGCCGTCAGGAACCTCAGTCCGCCCGGCACGGCGGCCGGCGGCGCCCAGTCATTCATCGCGCCCACCACGAAGCCCCATTCGCCGAAGCTCGGCACGTAGACGTGGTACGGATACGTCTGGAAGCCCGCCGCCTTCATCGTCTCCACGATGCACCAGTAGCTCTGCCGCGCGAACATCGGCGACGTCGACTGCACCACCACCAAGCCTGAACGGCTCAGGTGTTGCTTCAGCAGCCGGTAGAACGCCGTCGAGTACAGCTTCCCAAGCGAGTAGTTGTTTGGGTCCGGGAAATCCACCACCGCGAAATCGAACATCTCGTTCGACTGCTCCAGCCACGGAAACGCGTCGGCGTTCACCACTTTGACGCGCTTGTCGTTTAACGCGCCGCTGTTCAGGCTTTTCAGCAATGGATGCGTCGAGAACTGCCGCGTCATCTCCGGGTCCAGATCCACCAGCGTGATTTGTTCAAGCCCCGTGTACTTCAGCATCTCCCGCACCGCCAGACCGTCGCCGCCGCCCAGTACAATCGCGTGCCGCGCGCCGGGCAGCGACGCCAGCCCCGGATGCACCAGCGTCTCGTGATACCGGTACTCGTCGCGCGAGCTGAATTGCAGGTGCGAATTCAGATACAGCCGGTAGTCGCCCTTCCACTTCGTCACCACCATGCGCTGATACGGAGTGGTCTTCGACAGGATGACGTCGTCGGAATAGAGCGCGGCGTCGGCCGTGTCCGTGATCCAGTCGCCGAACGCGAAGCCCGTGAGCAGCACGCCGACAACCATGAACGACACTGTGCGCTGCCAGACGACGTTGCCTATGTGCTCCCTGAAGATCCACGTCGACCACAGCGCCACGCCCGCGTTGATCAGTCCGAAGAGGATCGCGCTGCGCACCAGGCCAACGCGCGGAACCAGCACCAGCGGAAAGATCAGCGACGCGCCCAAAGCCCCCAGATAGTCGAACGTCAACACGTTCGCCACCAGTTCCTTGAACTGGAAGCGCTCCTTCAGGATGCGCATCAGCAGCGGGATCTCCAGGCCGACCAGGATCCCGATGCCCAGCACCAGCGCGTACAGCAGAAACCGGAAGCCCTGCGCGTAGGTGAAGGCCAGATAGAGGATGGTCGACGAGAATCCGCCCAGCAGCCCCACCATCAATTCAATGGTAATGAAGCGCGACACCAGCGCCCTCTCGATGAATCGGGAGAGCCACGAGCCGATCCCCATCGCGAACAGGTACGACCCGATGATCGTCGAGAACTGAAGGACCGAATCGCCCAGCAGATAGCTGGCCAGCGTGCCCGCGATCAGCTCATAGATCAGCCCGCAGGCCGCGATCAGAAAGACCGAGATGAAGAGAACGACCGCCATGCGGCGACTAGTGCACAGCCGCGGCGACGATGATCGCGATGCCCAGCGCCATCAGCCCGGCGAACACCGCCAGCGCCACGTTCTGCTCCTCCACAATCTCCTTCCACAGGTTGTATGGCGTGATCTTGTCCCACGCCATGAAACTCACGATGAGGATCACGATGCCGATCACGGCATACACAAGAGCGTTCAGCATTGAGGTGAGTTGGAAGTCCAAGCCCATGGTGTTATTTGCCTCCAAACCAGCGTGGCAGCCAGCCGTAGTGCGACCGGTAGATGCCAGGATTCTCGCGCACCGATTTCGGTACGTTCTTCAATTCCGTCACGGGCGACATGCCCAGCCCAAAGAACTGCGCCGCACTGGCGGCCATCAGCACAAGAGCCCCGAAACCGGTATATAGCGTCTTCATCTTTAATCACTCGAGGGCGCGTAGTCGGACTCCTGCCACCGTTGGCCCTCAAACGCGGCGGCCCGGATTGTCACGATCACCGGCGGCAGCAGCAGCAGCGGCAGCGCCAGCCAGAACCAGAAAGCATGCGGGGCGTCTCGCAGCACCCGCAATTCGTAATTCATCGATTGTCCCGCGCCGGCAAAGCTCGACACACTTTGCATCTCGGGCTCCACGCGCAGGTAATACCGCCCCGCCGGAACGCGCGGCACTGTCACCGATTCGCGCTTCTTCCCCTCCGTCCACGCGCCGTCGGAATCCCGCCCGGAGTAGTAGCTCACCTCGCGGCCGAAGTCGTACCCCTGCCCCGTCTCTTCATTCACCAGGGCCAGATTGAAGTAAGCCCATTCGTTCTCCAGGTTCGTCGCGATCTCCACATCGACGGACGACGTTCGCCCCGGAATCTCGAAGATGTCCGTCACAAACGCCTTCTCGCCCGCTTGTGCGCCCCGGAACGTGTAGACCTTGCGGAACACTTCCTTGTTCGACGAAATGGCGTGCATCACGATCATCACCACCAGCCACGCCAGCAGCATCATCATCGCGCGGGCCCAGATCTGCGCCACCCTCCCCTTGTGCGGAGACGGCTGGTTCGCGAACACGCCCATCTTCACGGGCGGCGCGCCCGGCAGGTTGAACGCCTTCCAGACGTCCGCCCCTTCGATGTACGTCCCGTGGGACCAGTTGATCTCGCCCCCGCCGGCCTCGCACGACAGCATGTATGGCGGGGAAACAAAGTCGTCCGTACTCGTCACTTCGCCGACGCGCACGGCCCACGGAAACTCGCCCATCACGAACAGCGTTCGAGCCATCGCGCCCTGGAAGTGGCCATAGACCGCGCCCAGGTACTTCACCGCCTTGCGGCCGCGCCATGTCGCCGGCTCCGGCAGTCCCTTCGCCGGAATCACGTCGTTCCAGTGGCCGTTATAGACCGTCAGATAACGGAAGCCCTTGAACGGGTTGAACAGCAGGTATTCGTGCCAGGGGTATTCGACGCCCTCCACTTTGATCGACCGCACCATGAAGCCGATCACCTCGTAAAGGGTCCCGTGCAGCTTGCCGCGTGTGCCCAGCGGGATCAACGGCTTCTCGCGAAACCGCTCGTCGAACTGTTGGATGATTTTGACGGAGTCGTTCGACGGGTCCAGCACCGTGCAGCAGTTGATGCACACCGCCGACCGCGTATGCTGGAAGCCGCGAATCTCCACCGTGCCCCCGCAATTGGGGCACAGGATGGAGCGGGCCTTAATGGGAGCCTTCGGAGCCGCCATGGTTACCAGCCTTCAAACTCCTTGAGATTCGTCAGCTTCAAATCGTCGAACGCCACGATGCGGCCCAGGTAGAGCAGCGGCGGCTGCTCGGAATAGTCGATCGTCGCGAACCGGTCGTCCACCGTCCGCAGATCGGCGAACGTGCACTCGCTCCGGTCATCGGTCCGGAACGGCAGTTCGCCTTCGAATCCCACATAGCGGGCCTTGGTGATGTGCGTCATCACGTACGAGCCGGACGGCCACTGGAAGGTCATGCCCGGCCGCAAAGTGTCCTCCGGCGGCAGTCCCGTGGCAGGCTTCGCCAGGAACGACACGGCGTACTGCGCCTGAGCGTCCGACAGCCAGCCAGTCTCGCCGTTCGCCATCATGATGTGCCACTCGTTCCAGGTGCCCTGGTCGTACTCGTACGTCAGCCGTCCGATCACCGTAAAGTTGCGGTCGCCGAAGCGCCCTTCGGTCATGATCTGAATCGGCGACGCATCGGCCGGCAACTCTGCCACTTCGCCGACCTTTTCGAGATCGACGTCGTGCCGCACCAGAATCGCCTTGCAGTACGGGCACGCCGCCTGCACGGCCTGCGCGAATTGAAATGTGACGGGCGCCCCGCACGACGGGCACAGCGCGGTACGGCTCATGCCGGTTGGACCTCCACCGGCACAGCCACATGCCGTTGCAGCAGCCTCACGTCCACACGTTGCGCGCCGAAACGCCGCTTCAGTTCGTCGAGGAAATTCCACTGCGGCCGCGGCTGGCAGCAGAACAGGTTCAGCGACAATGTCCCATGCTCGGGAAATGTGTGGACGGTTAAATGCGATTCGGCCAGCAGCGCCATCCCCGTGATGCCTGCCGGGCCCGGGAACGTGTGCCACTGCACCGGCTCCACCGGATGCAAGTCTAATTCGGCGATCATGTCGCCGAACAGGTCCTGCAATGTGGAGAGCGAAGCAAGCGCGGACGCATCGCAGCCGGCGGCGTCCACCACCCACTCACATCCGGAAGTCATCACCGTAGGAGCCAGTGTACCTATTGCTGGGCGGTTCCGCATTCAGAGCAGAACTTCGCCGGCCTCGGGATCTTCGCGCCGCAGTTCATGCAGAACTTGGTCTCCGCCGCCGCCGCGCCGGCAGCCGCGCCCGCCGCCGCTCCAGCCGCTGCCGCCGGTGCGGCCCCGGCCGGCGCAGGACCCTGCGGTGACGGCGCTCCCGCCGGAGGAGGCGGTTGCGTCCCCGGCTGCTGCGGAGCGTTCGGATTCAGCGCCTGCGCCATCACCTGGCCCAAGCCCAGTCCAGCGCCCAGCCCGACGCCGATGCCCGCCATCCCGCCGCCGCCCTCATTGGCCGCGGCGATCGGCAGAGACTGCGCCGCCTGGAACTGCGTGTACTGCTGCATGTTCCCAATCATGTTCATGCCGATGCGCTCGTCCAGCCGCTTCTGCAACTCTTCCGGAAGCGACAGGTTTTCCACCACCAAGGTGTCCAGCCCCACGCCCCATTCGCCGAACAGCGGCGTCAGCGCCTGTTTGATCCGGAAACCCACTTCCACCAGGTTCGCCGCCATGTCCAGGAACGGAATCCCTGACTCGGCAAAGCCGTCGCTGATGTGCTGCACAATCGTGTTCCGGAGCTGCGTCTCCAGCTCCACGACTTTGTAGATCTCGCGCGTGCCGCTGATCTTCGTGTGGAACGCCTTCGGGTCGGCGATGTGCCAGGAGTAGATGCCGAAGCCGCGCACCCGCACCGCGCCGAAATCCTTGTCCCGGATCGTGATGGGCTGCGCCGTGCCCCACCGCTGCGCCACCTGTTGCCGTGTCGAGAAGAAGTACACATCGCTCTTGAACGGCGACTGGAACAGCTTGTCCCAGTTCATGATGTTCGTCAGCAGCGGCAGCGTCTGCGTGTTCAGCGTGTAGAGCCCCGGCACGAAAACGTCGGCGCACCGGCCCTCATTCACGAACATCGCCATCTGCGATTCACGGACGGTCAGCTTGGCGCCGTTCTGAATCTCCATGTCCTGCATGGGATAGCGCCAGGCCAGAATGCCGTCTTCCGGCTCCGTCCAGTGGATAACGTCAATGAACTGTTTCTTCAGGAAACCTTTGAGTTGGTCACCAAGGGCCATGTTTGTCTCCAGTTGAAACAGTATACGAGGATCGGATGGGGACTTGTTCCCAAAATCGGACACTTCCAAGCCCCCGCCCCTCCCTACACCCCCAGGTACTTTGCGATCGCTTCCACCCTGCTCGCGATCTGTTCCAGCAGATCCGCTTCAGCCGGCGCTTTCATCGACTCCCGCTGCACCATCCACTGCCCGCCGAAACCCTGCATCAGCTTCTCGTCCGGCAGCAGCTTTCGTACCGGCATCGGCACCTCCGGCCGCAGATCGGTTTCGCCCGCCTGCGGATTGGCCGGCACCCACCACGGCGTGTTCGGCGTCAGATCCCAGTGGCCCGGCGCGCCCACGCCGTTCTGGTACTTCTGCCGCAACAACGCCGCCGCCACCACTTGCGATCCGTGATACTCGATCACCCAGTGCCGCCGCGTCTCCTTGCCCCACCTGATGGTGAACTCGCCCGAGAGCACCGACTCCGACACCGCGTTCAAGTCCAAACCCAGCTCCGACGCCAGCGCCACCGCCTCGGCGTACTCGCTCAGGCTTTCCGGCGCCACCGGCTGCTCGACGCCCGTCGCCAGCAGCACCGCCTCCGTCGGCCGCACCACGTGCTTCGGATACACCACCTTGCCCGGCAGGTTCGGCGCAGCCGCCTCGGCCAACGTCAGAACCATCCTGCGCGTCCCGCCCGGCGCAGCGGCGTCGAAGACGTCGTACACCGCCACATCGTGTGCCGGGTCACCTGTGAATCCCTCCAGGACGCTCGTGTCAAACCAGCGTTTGATCCGCCTCGCCGGATCCCAGGCCGGGGCCTGCGAGCCGAAGCTCTCCTGGTACGTCGCCCGCGTGTGGCGCGGGAATAGCTCGAGTTTCGAAACCGGATAAATCTCCGTGGCCGGAGGCTCCGGCACCACGGGTTTGCTTGCGATCATATTCGCTTCCTCCGCCCTCGAGAAAAGCATCGCCAACAGTGCAATTCCGTTGGGCCTCAGCCGCAACTGATAGCAAACAAACCAAATCGAGGTACAAATTCCTCAAGTAAAGGAATTTTTATCTCTTGCTAATCCGCCGCCGTCCTGGTTTTCGCCGTCGCCGACTTCAGCGCCAACTGCCCTTTGCGGATCGTGTCGAGTGCCTGCGTCAGCACCCGCATCGTCTCGCCCGGCGCGTGGAAGCCCGTCGAGTTCTCCGCCTCCACCAGGTCGATGAAGAACTGCGCCTTGCGCTGTGCCGCCCAGGCGTCCTTGAGATGTGCGTCCGTGGCGCCGGCAGCCTTCGCCGCCTTCACGTCGTTGATCAGGTCCATCAGCGCGTCCATGGCGGTATTGCGCGCCTGCATGAACCGCGACTGGATCTCCTCGACTCGCGACTTCATCTCCTGCTCGGAGAAGTGGTGGCAGCCCTGGCAAGCCCGGTTGATGTTCAGCAGCGGGCTCCGCACGTGGTGGTCTGAGATCTTCAGCCCGCCCTCGCGCTTGTACGGCATGTGGCAGTCCGCGCAGGCCACGCCGGAACGCGCGTGGACGCCCTGGTTCCAGAACTCGAACTCCGGATGCTGCGCTTTCAGCGTGGGCGCGCCAGTGTCTTTGTGCGTCCAGTCCTTGAAGCCGATCTCCTCGTAGTACGCGTACATATCCTCGGCCTTCAGCCCGTTCTTCCACGGGAATGTCAGCCGCTTCTCGTCGCCCTTGAAGTGGTACTCCACGTGGCACTGGCCGCAGACGAACGACCGCATCTCCTGCGCCGACGCCATCGTGTTCACGTCGTAGTTCTGGATGCCCTGCGACGCCTTGTAGGCCTTGATGCCCTCCATGAACGCCGGCCGCGTCACGCGAAGCTGCATCGTCTTCGGATCGTGGCAGTCGATACAGGCCACCGGATGCTTCACGTTCGAGGTCGCTTCCGCGTACGTCATCTTGTTCATCTTTTCGAAGCCCTTCGTCAGGTCGCCCTCGCCGAGCCGCTTCATGAGCGTGTACGTCGACGCATGGCAGTTCAGGCAGGTCCCCGGCTGCTTAACCTGCTTCACCCGCTCCGTCTCCCGCTGGTCGATCAGCATGTAAGCGTGGCCACGCTCCTCGCGGAAATCGATCGAGAACGCATAACCCGCCCACATCGCCTTCAGCCGCGGATCCTCGTCGATCTTCGACTGCGACACCACGTCGCGCGGATCGCCCTTCGACGGCGCTTTCGGCAGCGCCTCCGATCCACCGTAGCGCGTCCGCGTCATGTCGACCGTGCGCTTGTAGGCGTCGTATTGCAGCGGGAAGTTCTTGCCCCACGCCGCCGGGTCGTCCGTGTCGTCGTTCAGGTCCACGACGCGGAAGAACGGGTTCCGCGCCTCCTGTTTGCGTTCGAAAATGTTCACGAGAAGCGCCGTGACGCCGACGGCTAACACGGCCGTCACGCCGATCGCGAGGAAGAGCTTCTTATTGGTGTTCTCAGCCATGACAATGAATCCGGATTCTGTTTCCTAGTGGGCGTGGCCCACGCTCAAATGACACTGTATGCAAGTCACTTTGGCGTCCGAGTGCCGGACGCCGTTAATGCCGTCGGTGATGTCTTCGTGGCACTTGATGCACGAAGCCTCTGTTACGCTGTGGTTCCGGCCCGTGATCTGAATGCGGTCGGGAAATCGTCCCGTCGTGAACGCCAGCGAGTGGTTGAAGCCGTTCAGCGCCTTCGTGAAGTACTTCGGAACCAGCCCCGGCGGCGTGTGACAATCGTTGCAGACCGCCACATGGCGGTGGCTCGACTTCATCCAGCCCTCGTACTGCTCCTCCATCACATGGCAATTCGCGCAGGCTTTCGGGTCGTTGGTCATGTACGCGGCGCCCTTCGCATACACGAACGTGTACAACCCCACCCCCAGCGCAAGCCCGAGAGGAATTCCCAAAAGAAGCGGGACTACGGAGCCCTTTTCTCTCATCGTCCCCAACTTTATAGCACTGAACCGGTGCGGCTCAGTGACCGAAGTCACTTCAAACGAGAAACAGAGGTCTTACTCTTAAACTGAATCGGTGGTTTTCCTATGCGATTGATCCTCGGATTACTCAGTCTCTTCGCTCTTTGCCTTCCCCTGGCGGCCCAGACCAAGCCCAGCGCCGTTCAGATCCACGGCTCCTTCCGCTCCCGCATGGAGGCCTGGAACTGGGTGGAAGGCAACGCCGACAGCAACTACGTCTTCTCCGGCAACATCCTGAAGCTCAACTTCTCCCAGACCCGCCCCACGTGGGACTGGCAGGTGGAGCTCGCCGCGCCCTTCCTCCTCGGTCTGCCTTCCAATGCCATCGCCCCCGCGCCCCAACTCCAGCTCGGCCTCGGCGGCAACTACTCGGCCGCCAATGACCGCCGCAACAACGACGGAATGCTCTTCCCCAAACAGGGCTGGATCCGCTGGAAAGGCCTCTTCGGCGACAAGCGCCAGAGCCTGAAACTCGGCCGCCTGGAATTCAACGACGGCCTCGAGGTCATCCCGAAGAACGCCACCCTCGCCGCCATCAAGCGCACCCGAGTCTCCCAGCGCCTCGTCGGCGTCTTCGGCTGGTCCCACGTCGGCCGCAGCTTCGACGGCTTCCACTACTCCGCCGACGCCGGCGCCAACAACTTCACTTTCATGGGCGCCCTGCCGACGCGCGGCGCCTTCCAGGTGGATGGCTGGGGCAATCTGAAGGTGGGCGTCGGCTACGCCGCTTACAACCGCCAGGTCGGCGGCGGCAAGAGCGCCGGGGAACTCCGACTGCTCGGCATCTACTACCACGACTGGCGCGATGTCCTGAAGACCGACAACCGCTCCACCGCCGCGCGCCGCGCCGACATGGGCGACATCCGCATCGGCACCTTCGGCGGCCACTACATCCACGCCTGGGAGACCGGCTCCGGTACGTTCGACGTCATGCTCTGGGGCGTCGGGCAAACAGGCGTCTGGGGCGCACAAGACCATCGCGCCTGGGCCACGGACATCGAGGCCGGATGGCAACCCGCCGGTTGGGCCGCGAAACCCTGGTTCCGTGTGGGCCACACCTACACCAGCGGCGACTCGAATCCAACGGACGGCACTCACGGCACCTTCATGCAGATGCTGCCCACGCCGCGGCCCTACGCCAAGACGCCGTTCTACAACATGATGAACAACGAAGACGCCTACGGCACACTCACCCTGCGCCCGCACAAGGCCGTCTCCGTCGTCGCCGAAGCGCACATCCTCCGCCTCGCCAACCGCAACGATCTCTGGTACCAGGGCGGCGGCGCCTTCCAACCCTGGACCTTCGGCTTCATCGGCCGTCCCTCCAACGGCGAGCGCCGTCTCGCCAACCTCTACGACGCCGGCGTCGATTGGACCTTGAACAACTACCTAGCACTCTCCGGCTACTGGGGCTACACCGACGGCCGGGCCGTTATGGAGCGCATCTACCCCAAGGGCGCCAACGGCCAATTCGGCTATCTCGAACTGAACGTGAAGTGGTAGAGCCGGGGCAAAAATCTCTGTCCGTAGCTTTTGTAGTTGTCCGGTTTTGTTAACACGTTAGTTGTCCGGTCTGACCTCAAGTTTGCCATTGGTGGCACAGCCGTAGCGAAGCCC
>JBOZRR010000037.1:0-437090 GCA_050789245.1 Bryobacteraceae bacterium
CAGACAAAGCGCGAGCCTCCCCGGCTCGCCCCTTCCCAATTTAGGGGCGCCGGATCTGGCGCCCATCAGACAAAGCGCGAGCCTCCCCGGCTCGCCCTTCCCAGTTTTGAGCGCCGGTTCCCGCCTTCCGTTTCGAGAGCCTCTCGATCCGCCATATCCGCCTGTTCCTCGTTGACTTAATTGTGCGGTTGCCGCACGATCTTTAAGATCGTGCGAGTCCGGCGTGACTCGCCGGAGGAGGCACCATGGGGATGGCTGCGCCCGTTCGCCCCGACGAGAGGATCTCGTCCATCGACGTCTTGCGCGGGTTCGCGCTGCTCGGCATTCTGCTGATGAACATCGTTGGCTTTGCCCTCTACTCGGCCTCGTACGACGATCCCACAGTGGCTGGAGGCGCAACCGGCATCAACCTCTGGACCTGGATCGTCATGCACGTCCTGGCGGAGGGCAAGATGCGCTGTCTCTTCTCCTTGGTCTTCGGCGCCAGCCTGATCCTGCTCACTTCGCGCATCGAAGCCAAGGGCGGTCCATCCACCGACGTCTTTCTCAGGCGCAACCTCTGGCTGATCCTCTTCGGCATGGTGCACGCCTACTTCCTGTGGTACGGGGACATTCTTTACCCCTACGCGCTCTGCGCGCTGGTCCTGCTGCCGTTCCGGCACATGCGCGTCAGGAGCCTGCTGATCATCGGCGGCGTCCTCATCGTGCTTCAGGCCGGCGCCAACATCTATTACGCCTTCGACACGAAGCGCACCATCGAGACGGCGCAGAGCGCCATCGCCGCCGAAAAGGCTGCCCAGGCGGCTAACAAGAAGGTGGTCCTGACCGCGGAACAGGAGGAGGCCAAGAAGAGTTGGGAGGAGATGCAGAAGCACATTCATCCCACCAAAGAGGATCTCCAGAAGGACGCCAATGGCTGGTTGGGCGGTTTTCCGTCCGTCTTCAAGACGAGGGCCAAGCTGGTGGGGCGGTGGCATTCCATGCCCTACTACCATCCGATGAACTGGGACATCTGGAGCATGATGATCCTGGGCATGGCCTTCATGAAGGCGGGGCTGTTTAGCGCAAGCTACTCCTACCGCTTCTACGGCTGGCTGGCGGCCATCGGGTACCTCATCGGGATCTCGGTGAACTCCACCACCGCATGGCTGCGGATTCAGAGTAATTTCGACGTCATTACCCGCAGCTACACCGGGATGGGGTATGACATCGGGCGCCTTTCCATCGCGCTGGCGCACATGGCCGTTCTGCTGATGCTCTGTAAGGCTGGTGCGATGACGTGGCTGACCTCGCGACTCGCCGCGGTCGGCCAGATGGCCTTCAGCAACTACATCCTGCAATCGGTCATCTGTTCCACGTTCTTCTACGGTTACGGATTTGGGATGTACTCGAAGCTCGAACGGCACCAGCTTTACTACCTGGTGGCGTTCATCTGGATCCTGCAGCTCATTGTGAGCCCCATTTGGCTGAAGTACTTCCGTTTCGGCCCGCTCGAGTGGGGCTGGCGGTCGCTGACGTACTGGAAGCGCCAGCCCATGCGGATCTCGCCCGCGATGGAGCCCGCGCCCGAAGCGGCTGGAGGTCTCACCGGAGCCTAATCGTTTAGCGGTTGGTCGGCCATCAGCCGGCCGTGGACCGCAGCGGCCTGTTCCATCACTCGGCGCGCGTGTTCGGCGGCGCGTTCGACGCCCTCGGCGTACTTCAGGTTCGGGTTGCCAGGGCCGCCGTTGTATGCGCCGACGGCCAGCGTCGTGTCGCCGCCGAAACGGTCGAGCAGGTCGCGCAGCAGCAGCCCTGCGTACGTCGTCAGGTGCGCCGGTTCCACCTCGTCGGGATTCAACTGCTTCGGCGGGCGCAGATGTTCCGGGAGCAGGGAATAGTCGCGCTTGTCCTTGCGGTAGAGACGGTGCGCCAGACGCAGGGTCTCGCGCGTGATCTGCCAGACGCCGCTGGATTCATTCAGCACCAGAACGCGCCCCCGGCTGCGTTTCAACACGACGTCGCCCTTCTCCGCGCGCCGTTTCCAGACCGTGTTCCCGATGTCGCCCTTCACGTTCATGAAGTTGTTCTCCATGGCGCCGATGCCGAGAAAGAACTCGAGCGGCAAATCGTAGAACGACGCGACTTTGATGATGTCCGCCGCCAGGTTGGTGGCCGCTTCGCGGGTCAGTATGGGGACATCCTCACCCCGGCGCAGGCGCGGGTCCGTCATTGACTTGAACCGCAGGAACCGCCGAGTGTAGGCAGCCTTTTCCGCAGCGGACAACTGTTCCAGGCGCCGCTCGACCGGCAGGTTGTATGTGGAGATGAAGACGCTCGTCTCCTTCCAACGCGAATCCACCGCGCGCCAGTCCGCCAGCCGCCACTCCGAGCCGGCGATTTCGCGTTGCTGCTCGAGTCGTGAGAGCCATTCTAGGCCAGCCGCCAGGTCTTCGCGGATCACGGTCGAGATGGCGTAGTGCGGATCGCCGGCCCGGGATTCGAAACTCAACAGCAAAAGCCGCCCCTCGAATGCCGGTCGGCTTCGCATGTAATTGAACATCATGTACGCGAAGATCTCGTCCTGGAACCGGGCGATCTCTGCGAGCAGCACGCCCCGCCTGGGGGAGAGCGTCACCTGCCCGTTCCGCGCCCACCAGAACGGGGCCGCTTGGGGAATTTGCACTAGAATGGGTCTGGGCCAGTAGAGCCAGCCCAGCCACAGCCCCGCCTGAGTCGCCGCAGCCACAAGTCCGGCGGTGATCAGGAGCACTATCCCGCGCGGCTTCATCCTTGACTCACTGTATGCCATCCGAAGACGCGGGCGACGGACAACCTCCGCCGTTTCAATAACTCAGGGTCGCCGCGGGTGTATTATCAACGATTGGAGCCGCCGAGAATAACCTTTCGCTTTAGAGTGTCGTCTTAATGTGAGGCAGGCGACTCGACGCCTGACGAGCCCCGATTGTAGTCTGTCCGTGGAATAGTACGCCTGAATATGCAGCCGTTACCCACTCCTCAACCAGGCCCGGCACCAGTCGTGGTGCCCGCGCGACCCGCGCCGCATCCCCACCGTCGCCGCAACGTCCTCATTCTATTGGGTTTCATCGCCGCCGTCGGCATTGGGGCCTGGTCGCTGCGGGAGCAGTTGGGGCTTGCGCCGCAAACCGGCGGCCCTGGTGGAATATCGACCGTAAAAACGACTGTCGCCGCTGTTGGAACGCTGGAACGGACGTTGCGTCTGACCGGCGTCACCACGGCTGAACGGTACGTTTCCATCGTAGCTCCGCAGCTTCGCGGCGGCCGCGGCGGCGGTGGCGTGACGGTTACCTCCGGCGGCGGCATGACGATGGTCACCGTCTCTTCGGGCGGGGGAGGGGGCGGCGGCGGAGGCAACAACTCTTCTTCCTCCTCCAGTGCGTCCTCCAGCAGCGGTTCGATCTCCTCAGGCGGGGGCTCTTCGGGCGCATCCATGTCGGCGTCGGCCAGCAGTTCGTCGGGGTTTCGTGGCTCGGGATCGAACCGTTTTGGGTCGTCCTCGGCCAGTTCGACGTCCGGTTCCTCCTCGTCGGGCTCGGGTTCCAGCGGATCTACCTCTTCGTCCTCTTCGAGCGGTGGGTCTTCTTCCGGCGGATCTGGTGGCAGCGGCGGCGGTGGCGGCGGCGGTGGTGGTGGCGGCGGGATGAGCGGCGGCGCCAGCGACTTCATGCAGGTCCTGCAAAATGCCGCGAATCCGGGCAGCCGGGTCCGCAAGGGCGACGTGGTTGCCGAATTCGATCGCCAGTACCAGGAGACGAGGCTCGACGATTACCGCTCGACCGTCGAACAAGGCGAGCGGAACCTCAAGAGCATGGATGCCGAGCTGGAAGTCAGCCGCAAGGCGCGCGAATTCAGCATCGATCAGGCCCGGGCCAGCGTGGAGAAGGCCAAACTCGACATCAAGACGACGCCGGTGCGGTCGGAAATCGAATCCGAACTGCTGAAGATCCAACTCGAAGAAGCAGAGGCGCAGTTGAAGCGCCTGCTCTCCCAGGTGCCCTACCAGCAGACCAGCGAGCAGTCGCAGCGCCGGAACACGGAGCTGGACCTGCAACTTTCGCGAGAGGAACTGAAGCGAGCGGAGCGGAATATCGACCGGATGTTGATCCGGACGCCGATGGACGGCATGGTCGTCATGCAGAATCAGTTCCGGGGTGGTGAGTTCGTCCAGTACAAGGTCGGCGACCAGCTTTTCCCCGGCCAGATGTTCATGCAGATTGTCGATCCGTCGTCAATGCTCGTCTCGGCCGTCGTGAATCAGGCCGACGTCGAATCGATCCGCGTCGGCGCGAAGGCGCACTTGCACTTTGATGCGTACCCTGGACTGACGCTGCCGGGCCGCGTGATTTCCGTCGGAGCCATTACACGCCCGGGCGGCCAGCGCGCGTCTTACGTCAAGGAAGTGCCGGTGTTCCTGAAGATCGAGAATCTGGATCCGCGCGTGATTCCGGATTTAAGCGTCAGCATCGATGTCGTCGTCGAGACGCAGTCCGAGCAGTTGATCGCGCCGCGCGAGTCCATTTTCAAGGATTCGCCTGAAGGCAAGCCCTACGTGTACGTTCGTACCGCCAGCGGGTTCGAGCGGCGTGAAGTTGAGTTGGGGCTCATCAGCAACATCAAAGCTGCCATCGTCAGAGGCCTGAAGGCGGGTGAAGCCATCGCCGTGGAACCGCCGCCCGCGCCGAAGAAGGATGAGCAGAAGGGCGCAAGCCCTGGAGTCAGAAATGTCTAAAGATATCAAGCCGAAGCAGAGACTGGGCCAGGCCGGCGCGAAGGGGAAGGTGATCCTGTGGGGCCTCCTCCTTGTC
This sequence comes from Bryobacteraceae bacterium, assembly GCA_050789245.1. Classification (GTDB taxonomy): domain Bacteria; phylum Acidobacteriota; class Terriglobia; order Bryobacterales; family Bryobacteraceae; genus PNKE01. The sequence goes on from JBOZRR010000037.1 coordinate 4,827, forward strand.
GTGCTCGCCGGCGGCGGATTCGCCGCTTACCGTTACAACACTCAGAAGCCCATCGAAGTGCCCGTCGCCTCCGCCAGGCGCGGTGAGTTTGTCGTCGCGGTCAAGGTGCGCGGCGAGATCAAGAGCACCCGATCCACCATTCTCAGCGCGCCTCAGGTCCCCAACCCCCGCATCGTCAAGCTCGCCGAGTCCGGCAAGATGATTAAGAAGGGCGATGTCGTCGTCGAATTCGACGCGGCGCAGCTCGAAACCTGGTACCTCGACCGCCAGACGCAGGTTCGCACCGTCGACAGCGAGATGGTCCAGCAGAAGGCCAGCCACCGCATCGTCAACGAACAGGATTCCATGAGCCTGATGACCTCGCAGTATGACGTCCAGCGATCCGAGCTCGAAGCCAGCAAGGCCGAGATTCTGTCTGAGATTGAAGGGGCGAAGAACCGGATCAACGTCGGCATTGCCGAAGGCTCGCTCACACAGGTCAAGACCACCATCAAGGCACACGGCGTTTCCCAGGGCGCCGATATTGACCGGCTTCAGATGCGCAAGGACAAGTCGGTCCGCGATATGGACCGCATCAAGGGCTACCTGTCCAACATGACCATCCGCGCGCCATCGGACGGCATCGTGAACGTACTGCCGAACTTCCGCGCCCAGGGAAGCTGGGGCCAGACGCCTCCCGCCTTCAAGGAAGGCGACAACGCCTGGACCGGAGCGGCTATCGCCGAGATTCCCGACCTTTCCGAAATGCGCATGGAGCTGAAGCTTGAGGAGGTGGATCGAGGCAAGATCAAGCTCGGCCAACTCGTCCGCGTGCGCATCGACGCCATCCCGGACCGCGAGTTCACCGCCGCCCTCGACTGGATCAGCCCCATCGCTTCGCTCCAGTTCCGCGGCTTTGGTTCCAGCGAAAAGACATTCCCCGCCCGCGCCACTTTGCGCGAGACCGACAACCGTCTCCGGCCCGGCATGAGCGCCTCCGCCGACGTCATCATCGAGTCCGCCCCCAACAGCCTCCTGATCCCCAACAAAGCCAGCTTCCTCCAGAACGGCAACCCCTCGGTCTGGATCCAGCAGGGCCAGGGCTTCCAGGTGCGCAAAATCGAGGTGGGCAAACGCAACGATAACGACATCGTGGTCCTGAACGGCCTGAAGGAGGGCGACCGCATCGCCCTCGAGAATCCGGCCGAAGTGGCCAAACGCGCCAAGAAGTTTTGATGTTTCCGAAGGTTTGAAATGAAGAAAGTCCTACTGCGCCTGATCCTCGCCGCCGTCGTCCTGGGTGGCGGATACGCTGCCTATAACTACTTCCAGAAGATGGGCGGCCACACCTCCCAGACGCCTACGACTCGCGTTCGCCGAGGAGACGTCGTCGTCCGCAGTTTTGCCCGTGGCGAGCTTCGTGCCGTACGTTCTGCCTCACTGGCGGCGCCTAACCTCTTCGGCACCGTCCAGGTCACCCGGCTTGCTCCGCTCGGCGCCTTCGCCCGTGAAAAGGACCTCATCGTCGAATTCGACGACTCCGAAGTCCTCGCCCGCCTCGAACAGCGCCAACTCGAGCTCGAACAGGTGGACGAGCAGATCAAGAAGTCCCAGGCCGACCTCGCCATCCGCGACAACCAGGATCAGGTCGAATTGCTCCGCGCCCGTTACTCCGTGCGCCGCGCCGAACTCGAAGTGAAGCGCAACGAGCTGCTCTCCTCCATCGACCAGAAGAAGAACCTTCTCAATCTCGAAGAGGCGCGCCGCCGCTTGAAGCAGCTTGAAAGCGACATCAAGTCCCGCCAGGAACAGGCCCGCGCCGAGCTCGCCGTTCTCCGCGAGCGCCGCAATCGCAACGTGCTGGACATCAACCGCGAGCGCATGCGCCTCGCCCAAGTCAAGCTCCTTTCCCCCATCAGCGGCCTTGTCGCTATCAAGCAGAACCGCAGCGGCTTCTCCGGCATGTTCGGTTCCGCTATCCCCGACATCCGCGAAGGCGATCAGGTCCAGCCCGGCATTCCCGTCGCCGACGTCCTCGACCTCTCCGAGCTCGAAGTCGTCGCCCGCGTCGGTGAAATCGACCGCGCCAACCTCACCGAGGGCCAGGATGTGCTCATCCGCCTCGACGCCATTGCCGACAAGGTCTACAACGGCAAGATCAAGAGCATGAGCGGCACGGCCAGCGCAAACGTCTTCTCCGCGGACCCCGGCAAGAAGTTCGACGTCGTCTTCTCCATCGACATGAAGCAACTGCTCACGTCGCTCGGAGTGGAATCCGCTGAGATCGCGCGCATCCTCGCCACGGCTGAGGCCAATCGCAAAAAGCCCCTCGCCCAGGCGCCCACCTCCATGTTCGGGGCCGGCGGCTTCGGCGGCATGATGGCCATGGGCGGCGGAGCTCAGGGTGGCCAGCCCATGATGATGCAGATGGGCGGCGGCCAGGGTGGCCAACAGACGCCCGGCCAATTCGGCGGCGCTCAGATGGGCGGCCAGAGCGGACAAGGCGGCGAAGGCGGCCAGGGGGGCGGCCAGCGCCGCGGCGGCTTCGGCGGAGGCAACATGACCCCCGAACAGCAGCAGCAGATGCGCGAGGCCTTCACCAAGGCGCTCGGCGGCCGCAACATGCAGGACCTCTCACAGGAAGAACGCCAGAAGATCTTTGCCCAAATCCGTTCCAGCATGGGAGGCGGCGCGACCAAGGGAGGCGAATCCACCAAGGGTGGCGACGCCAAGCAGGGCGCGACCAAGGGCGGAGACGCCAAGCAGGGCGAGACCCAGACCGCGCAAGGAGACTCCGGCGGACGCCGTGGCGGCCGCGGCCCCGGTGGCCCAGGCGGCTTCGGCGGCATGGGGATGGGCATGGGCTCCGGCGGCTTCACGCAGGCCGAGCTCGAAAACGCCAAGCTCCCGCCCGCTCCCGAAGAGGACTCCGAGCTCAACGTTCTCCTCCGCCCCGGCCTCCTCGCCGACGTCGAGATCATCGTCGAGAAGGTCCCCAACGCAATCTATATCCCCAATCAGAGCATCTTCGAGAAGGAAGGCAAGACCGTCGTTTACGTTCGCACGCAGAACGGCTTCCAGGCCCGCCCCGTCAAGATCGCCAAACGCAGTGAGGCCGTCTCCATCATCTCCGACGGCCTGAAACAGGGCGATGTCATCGCCATGGCCGACCCCGAAGCCAAGCCGGGCGAAGGCAAGAAGTCATCCGATAAGAAATCCTCCTCGGGCGGTGCCATGGGTGCTCTCCCGGGCGGCGCCTCGAAGGGGGGACAGTAATCAATGAGCGCGTTCCTGCAAGCCTATATTCCTGAAATCTACATGGGCCTGTCGAGCCTGCTGGTGCACAAGCTGCGCACCATGCTGACGATGATGGGCATGATCTTCGGCGTCGGCGCCGTGGTGGCCATGCTCGCCATCACCGCGGGCGTCGAGCGCGAAATGCTCAGCTACATCGATCTGCTCGGCGTCAACAACGTCATCATCGAAGCCAAGGAAGCCGTCGACCGCAACGAACTCCAGCAGCGCCGCGCCATCTCTCCCGGCCTCACCTTCCGGGACTACCGCGCCATCAAGGAAAACGTCTCCGGCATCGAGCTCATGACGCCCCGCAAGCGCTTTAAGCCGATGAAGGTTCTCCCCAAGACCGGCGCCGAGCCGCCCATCCTCATTGGCGTCGAGCCCAACTACAAGGACATTCAGAGCCTCCGCATGGTGGAGGGCCGCTTCTTCACCGCCGAGGAAGACGCCCAGTCCGCCGCGGTCTGTGTCCTCGGCGAATCCGCCAAGGTCAACCTGCTCGGCTATGAGTCTGCCATCGGCAGGTACGTCAAGATTAACGACGTGTGGCTGCAAGTCATCGGCGTCATGGCGCAGCAGGCCGGCGGCGACACCGACGTCGAAGGCGTCGAGATCCTCAGCCGCAACAACCTCGTCATCTCGCCGCTCAACACCGTCATGCGCCGCTTCGAGGACAACAACAGCTTCCTCAAGGACGAGATCGACGGCATCTACATCCGCGTCGTTCCCGGCACTGACTCCATCGAAACCGCCGGCGTCATCACCGCCATCCTCGCCGCCACGCACAAGGACGCCGGCGACACCACCGTCACCGTCCCCGCGGGCCTGCTCGAACAGAAGAAGCGCACCTCGGACATCTTCCGCGTCGTCATGCTCTGCATCGCCGGCATCTCCCTGCTGGTCGGTGGCATCGGCATCATGAACATCATGCTGGCCACCGTGCTCGAGCGAACCCGCGAAATCGGCATCCGGCGCGCCATCGGCGCCCGTCAGGCCGACATCGTCCGCCAGTTCCTCACCGAAGCCGTCATGATCTCCATCATCGGCGGCCTGGTTGGCATCCTCTTCGGATTCACGCTGTCGCGCGTCATCGCGGCGGCGGCCGGTTGGTCCACTGTCGTCACCTTCGCCTCAATCGCCGTCGCCTTCGGCGTCTCCGTCGGCATCGGACTGCTTTTCGGGATCTACCCCGCGGTCCAGGCGGCCAAACTCGACCCCATCGAGGCGATCCGCTATGAATAGTGGTGGCGCCCCCGTTCCTCAGCGGGTGCGGCGGAATCCCTTTCCTTTCCGCCGCACCACCGTCATTCTCCCTAGTGCCCCGTCGATGAAATTTACAGGATCAGCAATGCGACTTCTCGCCGTCTTTCTCTGTTTCACCCTGATTGCGCCCGCGCAGGTACGGACCAGTATGGATGCCCCCATCGGGGAGTATTCCGCGCCCTGGTTCGGGACCTCCAATTATTGGAAGAGGACCTTCGGCCACCAGGACACAAATGTCATTATTGAGCCTCCCTCCCGGCTCAAGGAATTCATTGTCGATGGCAAGCTCACCCTTTCGCTGAAGAATTACCTCGATCTCGTCATTGCCAACAACACCGACATCGGCGTCCAGAAGCTGACGCTCGAAATCCCGAAGAACTCCATCCAACGCGCCTTCGGCGTATTCGACCCGCTGGTCTCCTCCAGCTTCAGCGCAACGAGATCCCAGCAGCCAACCACCAACGAGTTGCAGGGTGCTCTCGTGCTGAGCCAGCTCAACCAGCCCTTCCAGGCTCGAATCCAGCAGCTCACCCCGTTCAGCACGACCTTCTTCTCACAGATCAATACCAGCAAGCTGTCCACCAACGACCAGTTCTCGCTGTTCAACCCCGGCTTCACGACATCGCTTCAGATGGGCTTCCAACAGCCGCTGCTGCGCGGCCGCGGCCGATACATCACGCGCCTCCCCATCACCATCGCCCGCGCACAACGTGTGGGACAGGAGTTCGGCTTCTACGATCAGGTCCAGCGCATGTTGATGACCGCCGAGAACTCTTATTGGGATGTCGTCAGCGCCCGCGAACGGATCAAGGTTCAGGAGCAGGCGCTCCAGCTCGCTGAGGAAGCTCTGAAGCGCGCGCGCCGCGAGCTCGAGCTCGGCGCCACTAGCCCGCTCGAAATCTACCAGCCCGAACAGCAGGTCGCCACAGCCCAGATTAATCTCACTCAGGTACGCTACCTCCTCAAGCAGACCGAAGACGTCCTGCGCCGGCAGATCGGAGCGGACCTCGATCCCGACGTTCGTGACATTCCCGTCGTGCTCACCGAAGACGTCACCAAGCCGCCAGAGGAAACCAAATATGAGCCCGAGGCGCTGGTCACTACAGCCTTCGACAAGCGGCCCGATCTCAAGCAGACTCGTACCAACACTGAGGTGAACGATCTCCAAATCCAGAGTGCCCTCAACCAGCTCAGGCCTCAACTCAACCTAAGCGCGCAGTACAGCACGCAGGGCCGCGGCGGTACGCGCTATGTCCGCGTCGCCGGCCAGCCAATTGTTGTCATTCCCGGCGGCATCGGTGACACCTTCCCGCAGTGGTTCGACTTCAACACCTTCTCCTTCAGCCTCACGCTGAACCTCCCCCTGCGCGACCGGGCAGCCTCCGCGAATCTCGCTGATGCAGTCGTCAGCAAGAAGCTCAACGCTCTCCGTGAGCGCGGCGTTCAGCAGCAGATCCGTCAGGAAGTCCTGAACGCCATCACCCAGGTCGAAAGCAGCCGCGAAGGCGTCCGCCTCGCCAGCATCGCCCTGGACTTCGCCCAGAAGCGCGTCGAAGCCGACCAGAAGCGCTACGACCTCGGCGTCATCACCATCTTCTTCCTGCTCTCCGCACAGACTGACCTCACCCAGGCGCAGTCCAACCTCGTCACGCAGACCATCCAGCACAAGCGCAACCTGCTTACCCTGCAACAGCGCCTGGGCACGCTGCTCGAGGAGCGCGGAGTCGTCGTCCAGCCGTAAGGCTTGACGGAAACGATACTCTGGTAGGGCGGGTCCACCCTGGACCCGCCCTTCTCGCGTTCATGGGCCGAATTCGAATCCTCTCCGACAACGTCGCCAACAAGATCGCCGCTGGCGAGGTGGTTGAGCGTCCCGCCTCCGTCGTCAAGGAACTGCTCGAAAACTCCCTCGACGCCGGCGCCACTGAAATTCGCGTCGATTGCGACAGCAGCGGCCGCCGCCTCATCCGTATCGCCGACAACGGCTGCGGCATGATCCGCGACGACGCCATGCTTGCCTTTGAGCGCCACGCTACCTCCAAGCTCTCCAGCGTCGACGACCTCGAAGCCATCGCTACCCTCGGCTTCCGTGGCGAGGCTCTCCCCTCCATCGCTTCCGTCTCGCGCCTGCTGCTCGAAACCCGCTCGTCTGATGAGTCCACCGGCACCAGAATCGAGATCGCCGGCGGCAAGCTCATCGCCGTTGAGGAGCACGCCTTCCCCGCAGGCACCACCATCTCCATCCGCGACCTCTTCTTCAACGTGCCCGCGCGCAAGAAGTTCCTGCGCTCCGAACAGACCGAACTCGCCCACATCGCCTCGCTTGTCACGCACTACTCGCTTGCCCATTGCGACAAGGCCTTCACTCTCGCTCACGGCGCGCGGGAACTGCTGCGCGTCGCCCCGGTCACAGCGCTCCGCGAGCGCGTCTTCCAGGTCTTCGGCGGCGATGCTCTCGAAGAGTTGATCGAGCTCGAACCGCGCCTCATCGAAGTGCCGGAGCCGCATGCTTCCTTCGCTCTCTCCGGCTTCGTCTCACGGCCCCAGGTCCAGAAGACGAATCGCAACTCAATCTTCCTCTTCGTCAATCGCCGCCTCATCCGCGACCGCCTGTTGCTGCACGCCATCTCCGCGGCCTATCACAACCTGATGCCGCCGGCTTGCTATCCCTTCGCGCTTCTCTTTCTCGATTGCGACGCCTCCGAAGTGGACGTCAACGTTCACCCTTCCAAGACCGAGGTCCGTTTCCGCCGCGGCAGCCTGGTCCACGACTTCGTTCGCGACACGCTCCGTGAATCGCTCATCGCCCAGCGCCCCGTCGCTGCCGCGCCCGCCGCTCAACCGCTGGCCGGTTCGCCGCCGCGGTCGCCGTCGCAGCCCGCCGCGCATCTGCCGTACTCCGAATTCACCCAGGCCATCGAAAACCACCGTTTCGACGAAGCGCGCAACGTCCTGCCCGACGCGCCGCCGCCTCCGCCACCTCCGTCCCCGGCCTTCACGCTCCATCCAACGGCGGCGCCCGAGCCCCGCTTCGACTTCTCCAAGGCCCCGCCTATCGCTGTCGGCCTGCCGGAAGACGCCGCCGCCCCCTTGCGTCTCCGTATCCCAGATACCCACGGCGGCTTCCCTGATGGTGCCGGCATCGAAGCGCCGCAGAGCATGGCCTCCCTCACCGACCTTCGCGTCCTCGGCCAGATCCACGACAGCTTCATCATCGCCGCCGGACGCGATGGCCTCTGGATCATCGACCAGCACGTCGCCCACGAACGCATACTCTTCGAACAAGTGCTCCGGCAGCAGGAGGAGGGCCGCGTCGAGCAGCAACGCCTGCTCCTGCCGCTTGTTCTCCAGCTCACCCCAGCCCAACAGGCCGAGTACGAGCGCATCGCCGGCGAGTTGGAAGCCTCCGGCTTCGAAACCGAGCCCTTCGGCCACCGCACCATCGCTGTCAAAGCCGCCCCCGCCGGGCTGCCGCCCTCCGATCTCGAACGCGTCGTCTTCGAGATCATCGAGATGGCTGAAAGCGAACTGCGCCGCGTCTCCGTCGACGACCTTCGCCGCGGCATCGCCGCCTCCATCGCCTGCCGCGCCGCCATCAAGATCAACATGAGGCTCAACTTCACCAAGATGGAGTGGCTTCTCCGCGAACTCGCCGCCACCGCCTGCCCCATGAGCTGCCCCCATGGCCGCCCCGTCGCTCTCCGTTACGCCACCAGGGAAATCCTGCGCAGCTTCCACCGCATCTGAATGTCGAGCCCGCCGCCAAGCACTGCCGCCAGTTCAGCCACCGCCGGGCTGCCGCTGCGCCTGAATGCGGCCGCCAACCTCGCCTGCCACATCGCCACGCTGCTCATTGCCTTTTGGGTTTCGCCGATTCTCGTTCGCGGTCTCGGCGACGGCCGCTACGGCATCTGGTCTCTCATCGCAGACCTCACCGGCTACGCCACTCTTCTCGATCTCGGCCTCCGCGGCGCCGTCTCCTATTTCGTTTCCCGCTACGCCACCCAGGGCGACGACGACCATACCCGCAACTCCATGGTCTCGGCCTTCTGGTTCCTCGCCGGGCTTGGCGCCGTCGCCACCCTCGCGGGCACCGCCCTCGCCGCCCTCTTCCCTACCCTCTTCCGCACCGGCGGCCTCGATCACAGAGAGATCTTCATCTCCATGAGCGTCCTCTCCCTCACCATGGGGCTCACCCTGCCCATGGCGGTGCCCTGGAGCGTCATGAATGGCTACCGCCAGGTGGCCGTGCTCAATGTCACCGATGTTGCCATCCGGCTCATCACCGCCTTCGCCATGGTCGCCGTCCTGCGCTCGGGAGGGCTGCTCATCGAGGTCAGCCTCGTCACCCTGGGCGGACGCCTCGTCAGTTGGAGCGTCCAATGGGTCATCACCCGTATCCGTGTGCCGATTCTCACCATTGCGCCGCGCTGGTACTCCCGCGCCGCGCTCCGTGAGATGTTCGCTTACGGCTCACGAAATCTCGTCATCGGCATCGCCAATACCGTCATCAACCGCACTGACCTGCTCGTCATCAGCGCCGTCATCGGCGTCGAGATGGTCACGCCATACACGCTCGGAGCCATGCTCGTGCTCTCCGGTTCCGGCCTCATCATCTCGGTCTCCAGCACTTACATGCCGTACCTCAGTTCGCGGCACGCCGCCGGCGAGGACGCCCTGCTCCGCCGCGACTACCTGAACGGCACCCGCTACACTGCGCTGCTCATCAATGTGCTCTTCGCCGGCATGGCTGTCTTCGGCGGGCCCTTCCTCTCGCAGTGGGTCGGGGCCAAATACAACACCGGCGAATGGACCCACCGCGCCGGCGTCGTCGTCCTCATCCTCGTCGCCGCGCAGTACCCTTCCATGCTGCAAAGCATCAGCCGCCAGCTTCTCCTCGCCACCGGCCGCAACCGCTTCCTCATGCGGCTTCAGATCGCGGAAGCCGTCGCAAACATAACCCTCAGCCTCATCCTCGCCCGCTACTTCGGTATTGCCGGTGTCGCCCTCGGTACCCTATTCCCGATGCTCTTCACCAACTGCATCGCAATGCCCATCTACCTCCGGCACGTCATCGGACCCGGCATCTTCACCGCCTATCTCAGCGCCCTTTTGCCCGGTGCCCTCGCCGGAGCCGCCACGCTCCTCGCCGGCCTGGTCGCCATCCGGCTCCTGCCCCCCATTTCCTGGGCGAACCTTCTTGCCGCCGCAGCCGCCGCCGGCCTCGCAGGAGCCGCCGCCTCCTGGCGGTATCTCCCCCGCCTCCGCTGAAGTTTCTCGCCCGGTCAGCCGATAAGTACGAGCAGGCGCTCCCCATGGGTATCTCTCCGCTCGTCTTCACCGGCATCAGCAAGTTCTCGCAGGACTTCCAGACCATCGTTTCGCGCACCGTCGCCATCGCCTCGCTGCCGATGAAGGCGCTACAGGCCGATCAGGTCCGGCTGCTCGAGCAGAAGAACGCCTTCGGCGAACTGAAGCTCGCCACCGCGTCGCTGGCCTCGTCGCTCCGCTCCGCTGGAACGCTCGGCAACGACGGCGCGCGCGCAGTCAAATCCAGTTCCACGAAAGTCGGTGCGGCCATCTCCAGCGCCAGCCAGGCCTCCCAGGGCCTCTACCTCATCACCGATATCACGTCGCTTGCCAGCCGGGCCGCCGCCACCAGCAGCGCGGGCGTCGCCAGCAAGACCGGGACCCCCATCGCCGGCCCCGGCCTTGAGCTCGAACTCGTCGTCGGCGGCTCCGCACAGACCGTCACCCTCGGCGCGGGCGAGAACAATCTCGAAGGCATCCGTAATCGAATTAATGCGTTAGGTGCCGGCGTCACAGCTTCCATCCTCGACACGGGTGACCCCGCCGCCCCGTTCTTCCTCACGCTCACCGCCGTCAATCCAGGCGCGAAGGACATCGAACTCCGCACCACACCGGGCGATTCCGGAACAAACCTGCTCGCGCAAACCGCCCCCGGCTCGGCCACCGTCTTCAAAGTGAACGGCCAAACCGTCTCCGCCGACACCCCCACCGTCTCCGGCGTCATTCCCGGCATCTCACTGACGTTGAACCAGTTAACGGCCGCGGGCGAGACCGTCTCCATCAGCGTCGACCCCAGCACCGCCCCGCTCACCTCGGCCCTCGCGAAGTTCGTTTCCGCATACAATTCCCTTAGCGACGTCCTCGCCAAACACACCGGCGAAAACGCCGGAATCCTCGCCGGGGATCCGCTGCTGAACTCCATCCGCGGCGCCATGCGCTCCGTTTTCGGCCTGCCCGGCAACGGACAAATCCAGAGCCTCGCCGACATCGGTCTCTCGGTCGACAACAGCGGCGTCCTCAAGCTCGACGAAGGCGTCCTCGCGGGCGCTTCGCCGGCCCGTCTGAAGGACGCCCTGGCGTACGTCTCCGCCGAATCCAACGGCCTCGGCTCGCTCGCTAAGTCATTTGACCAGTTCAGCTTACCTATTGCCGGTTTGATCGACCAGCGCCTGTTTTCCTACGATGAGACCGACCGCCGCATCGAGGACCAGCTCGGCAAAATGGAGCGGCGCATCAACGCCATGCAGTCCACACTTCTCGCCCAACTCCAGGCCGCCGACGCGCTCCTCGCGCAGCTCGAAAGCCAGCAGGGCATGCTCGACGCCGCCACGAAGAGCCTGAACTTCACGCTTTACGGCCGGCAACAGGACTAGTTTCACGTGCCCAGCCTCGACGAAATCCTCGACGAGATCGAGCGCTCCACCGCCGCGTTTCTCGAGAGCCCCACGACGTTTTCCTCGACGCGCCGTCGAGCCGCCATCGACGCGCTCTCGGGCGCCGCCCCGATGACTCCCGCGCAGATCGCCCGTCTCGAACGCGCCCACGCCGCCGGCGAAATCGCCGCCACCAATCTCCGCCGCCGGCGCGCGGAACTCGTCGAATCGCTCGAACGGCTTCGCGCTCACGCGCGCTGGTTGGAGGAATCGCACTTGGGCCGCACGTCCTTTCCCGGCATCGAACTCGAAGGCTGAAAAAACCCCCAGCGGCCGAAGCCGCTGGGGGGGTGGAGTGAGGGTCTCGTCCTCTCGAGACGTCTTATCCGCGCAGGAGCGAGAGCACCGCCTGCGGCGCGGAGTTGGCCTGGGCCAGCGCCGCGATGCCCGCCTGCTGCAGAACTTGAGCCTTGGTCAGGTTGGCGGCTTCCAGGGCGAGGTCGGCGTCGCGAATGCGCGACTCGGAAGCGGCCAGGTTGGTCAACTGCGTGGAGGCCAGGCTGACGGCGAAGTTGAACTGGTTCTGGCCCTTACCGACAACGGCCTGGGCCGTGCCGAGTTTGGACACCGCTTCGGACAGCGCCGTGACGGCGGCTGAAGCAGTGGAAGCGTCGCTGATCGACAGGTCCGAGCCGCCCGCCAACTGGCTGGAGGCCGACGTGGTTCCCTGCGCCGCCGCGCCGTCCTTCAGACCCGAATTGAGGGTGGTTGCCTCGCCGAGGGTCACGTTGAACGACCCGCTGAAACTCAGGCTCAACTTGCCGGTGCCGTTCGCCTCGAGCGTGGCCACCATGCCCGACATGTACTGATCGCCGGAGCCCTTCAGGGCCGCGTTGATCTTGGTCACCGCGTCAGCGATGGCGTCGCCGCCCGCGTCGCCAAGCGTCACGTCAACCTTGTGCAGTGTGCCGCTCGAGTCCACCGCCGAAATGGTGATCGCCTGCGTGTCGGCCGCGGCCAGCGCGGTCCAGTCCATCGTTTTCGAGTGGACGCCGCCGGCAACCTTGTAGCCATCGGTACCGTTGACCGTGCCCAGAAAGGCGTCGGTCACAACGCTGCCGTTGTTGCCCACCACGAAAGCCTTGCCCGAGGAGACGAACTCGAACGATTTTCCGTCGGAGGTGATCGCGGCCTTGATGCCCGCGCCCTTGAACGCCAGCGCTTCCGGCGAACCGGCCGCGGCCGCGCTCTCGATGCCCGCGTTGATGGCGCTGACCAGCGAGTTCATGTCGCCCACGCCGTTCAGGTTGGCGGTGACGTCCACGCCGGCCGAGTAGCCCGCGCCGTACATCTTGAAGGTCACCGACGTGTTCGCGCCCTTGGCCGTGGCGACATCGAGATTGGCCTTGCCTTGCACGTTGAAGCCCGTCAGACCCAGGCTGCGGGTGTCTACCGTCGAGGTGGAAAGGTCCACCGACACCGACCCGTTGGCGATGGCTTCCGCCCCCGTGGTGGCGCCGCCGGCCGTGCGACCGCCACCGATGAAGACGCTCAGGTCGCGGGCGAACTTGCCGCCGCTGTTCAGGCCGATGGCCTGCGCCTGCCGGTTGATTTCACCCAGCACGCTCTGGAACTCTTCGTTCAGCACGCTGCGGTCGCCGTTGAAGGTGCCGGAGGCGGACTGCGTGGCCAGCGAACGGGCCCGGTCCAGCAGCTTGCCGATGTTCGAAATGCCGCCGTCGATGGTCTGCAAGGTCGCCAGACCGTCGTTGGCGTTCCGGATACCCTGGCTCAACACGGCCTGGTCGCTGCGGAACGCGTTGGCGATGGCCAGACCCGCGGCGTCGTCGCCCGAATTCACAATACGCAGGCCGGAGGTCACCCGGTTGATGGTCTTGGCCTGAAAATCGCCCGTGACGCGCAGGTATTCCTGTGCCTGCATGGACGCGATGTTGGTGTTGATGGAAAATGCCACTTCCTTGTTCTCCTGGAGAGCCGGGAGCCGCGGGCGTCCCTGCCTGCGGGAGACCGTTTCGGTCTCCGTCCGGCTTCAACCCTCTCATCGGTGAGGGCGCCAGGGGCTTGAGAAGAAATCAGCGCGGATTGCCGCCGCGACGCAGTCCTTGCGCAACCCGCGCCAGCACGCGCGGATCCGGCGGCTTGGCCGCGTGGACGTTGGCGCGCGCCGCGTCGGCGATCTCCCGGCGCACCACGGCCACCTCCGGAGGCGCGCTGATGCCGATCTTCACGCGCCCCGGCTCCATCTCCAGGATGGTGATCTCGATGTCGTCCCCCACCAACAGCGCCTCGCCCGCGCGCCTGCGAATTACGAGCACTGTGCCTGCTCCTCCGCCGGCATCGGATAGTCCGCCGCCCAGCCGCCGCCGGTCTGGATCGATTGAACGCCGCGCCGCGTCGCAAGCCCCAGCACCACGGGCGCCAGCAGGTTCGCGGTCGGCGCGCCCTCTTCCGGAAACGTCAGGATCGCCAGGCACAGCCGCGGCCCTTCACCGAGCACAGCGTCCTCCGCCGCGTCCGTCTGCCATTCGTAGCCCGGAAAGAACTCCGCGGCGGGCAGGCAGATGAAGCGCGGATGCGGTGCGACCAGACTTTCCAGGAACACCAGCGGAGCGTAAGGCGGCCCGGTGGTCAGCCGAAATCGGGTGTGGTGCTCGAACGCGGTCAGCCCGGCGGGGAAGTCGAATTCCGCCATGCAGGGGAGTTCCGTTGAGGGGTCCAAATCATTCAGTGGCCCCCGCAGGGGAAACCTCTCAGTCGGGTTTGCCTCCGAATTAGACTTGCGCTGCACCAAGACAACCTCGACACAGCTAGACTCAAACCATGGACAACGTCCTGAACGCCGCGATAGAACTGCACGATTCCGAACTAGGCGGAATTAAGCATGTGTCTGGCGCGCTGGTGCTAGAGTTTCGTCCTGCCTATATTCACAAGAGTAAGGGCCGGCCCGGGTTCGATGCGGGGATCGGAGTCGTTCAGGATCTAGCGATCCGAATCGAAGACGCATTGATCGAAGGAGACTTTGGAGAAATCCCTGCATGCGTTTTACATGGCGAATTGCAGATTGGTACAGAGACGGCTCTGAATCTGATCGCCTTGCCCTGCGACATCGTAGATTCTGTTCGCATGTCGCTCCATTTATATCCGGACTACAGAAAGGTCTCAGTTACTGGCAGGCGGATTAAGGTCATGATCGAGGGGGAGGCCACCTACGTGGAAGACTTTGGGCTGTAGCTGTGATGAGGGCGCAAACAGCTGGCTGGCTCTGGCCCAGCGGATTTCAGCTCACGGCGGTCCGCCGAACTGATTATGCTGGAAAGGAACGGAAATCCCCATGGGTGTCGTGATGCGAGTCGGGAAGCAGAAGGCCTTTCTGCGCGACGGTGAGTGGCGTTCGGCCGATCAGGCGCTGGAAGACCGCCTGAATGGCATCACCCAGTCCTGGATCGAGGAGACGGGCGGTCCGGCGCTGACCTCGCCCGACCCCGAACTCGACGCCGCCAAAGTGATAGCCCGCCGCGCCCACGGCCGCATCCTGCTCCACACCCCGAGCGACGCCCGCGTCGCCGCCCGCACCTGGTTCGCCCGCCGCCAGTACAAACTCGCCTTCCAATGAGCACTGCGCCCCACGGCTACAACTCCCGCCGCCAAAGGCTCATCGACGATGCCGTGCTGTGGGTCTTCGGGCTCTTGCTGGCTGCGGCGGTAGCGGTGCTGAAGGTCGTGCGGGGCAGGACGCGCGGGTAGGGCCGCAGAAGCATCCTACTTTACCATGCGGAACTCGCGCTGTTTCCTCCACTCGTGGAGGAACGCGGAAGTCACGATATCCGAACTGCACTGATGGCCGCTAGAGGACGCATAGGGCAGTGCGATGAGCGCTCGGCTCGCCAATGCTGCCTCTCGGAGATCGGCGGGCAGGTTGAGCTCACCTCCCGTGTCGATGACCCCACCGAGCCGCTCCGCAAGTTCGATCGTCAACCAGGCGAGCACATGATGATCTCGGTCTCGATTACACATTGAGCTGACAGTAATCTCAGCTTTCGGCTCCCATCCGAGCTCACTGACCAGATCCTCGAACTCCAATTCACTCCAGAACGCCACACCCTCTCCAGGTCGAATGTCGTCGAAGTTCTCGATGCTGACCGCGATGGGAGAAGGAAAATCAGGAGGATTCACAGCGCTCCTCGCTTCGGGGAGGCAAATCCAGAAGTCCCACGACGGAACTGCGCCGGAGGTCAACTCCCCGCTCACAGGCTCCATCTGAGTTGAGAGCCAATGGCGGATCTCCTCAATCCTGTCCTGCGCCAGTGACTGCGGGAGGAGAACGGAGGCGACCGGTCCAGCCATACTCAAACTTTAGCCCGTTCAGCAGGCCTTTCACACAAACGGATTCACCACCCTCACACTCCCGTACTGCTGGCCGTTGTTGAGGTCTTCTGAATAGAGCGTGTGAGCGCCCAGCGCCTCGGCGGAGGCAACGATCGCGGCGTCCCAATAAGAGATGACGTGGCGCTCGGAATACTCGACGGCGATGCGAACAAGTTGGTGGTCGATCGCCTGGCAGGGGATCTCGGTCCATTGCTCAATCCACTCCTGCGCTTGGGCTGAGGTCAGGGTGGGGACGGACCGTCTTCACGGCACTGAGACGGAACTCCTAGAGAACCTGAGCCAAGCTGTTGAAGCCTCCGGTGCCAATCAGATCCATGGCGCGTTAGCGTCCTGGCTCATCCCGGTTCGTGCCGAAAATGACGTTAGCGGGCGTGCACGTCTTCGCGAGTCCACGTCAGCTTACCGAGGCGGCCTTGGGACTGCCTGCCAAGTTGCCGCAGACGAGCGCCGGCCTGGCGCGTACGGTCTTCGCACTGGGCGAGGTTTGACAGATACTCCCGCACAAGTGCGTTCACCGTGGAATTCCGCTCGGCGGCATAGCGGCGTGCTGCGGCCAGCACCTCCTCGTCCACGTTGACCGTGATCTTCTTCACACACGCAGTATGCGTTTAACCGTGTGCCGCGGCAAGCGGAACAGTTCGTGCTTGGGGAACACGCCCCAGCCTTCCTGCGTACTCCCTCCCATGGACCGCCGAACCTTCCTTGCCACCGCCCTATCCGCCGCACCCTTCGGTCAGGCGAAACCCGCCCCCCGGGCGGAGATCGAGTCGAGTGCCGCGCAGTGGCTGGAGGAGGACGATGTGCCGAGCGTTGCCATTGCCTCCATCGAGAAAGGCAAGCTCGCCTGGACCGCCGTCTACGGCGAGCAGAGCCCGGGCGTCCCGGCCACGCCCCAGACGCTCTACAACGTCGCGTCGCTCACCAAGCCGGTGGCGGCGGAGACGATCCTGAGGCTGGTCTCGCGCGGCAGAATCGATCTCGATGAGCCCATGTGGCCGCACTGGGTCGATCCAGACGTGGCCGGGAATCCCTGGCACAAGCTCCTGACGCCGCGTCTGTGCCTCACGCACCAGACCGGCTTCAAGAACTGGCGCTACGAGACCAAGAACGTCCTCACCTTCCAATGGGAGCCGGGCACCCAGGCGGGCTATTCGGGCGAAGGCTACAACTACGTCGCCCGGTTCGCGGAGAAGAAACTGGGGCGGCCATTCGAAGAGCTTGCACAGGAGCACGTCCTCGGTCCCATCGGCATGAAGGAGACCTCCTTCACGGATCGCCCCTGGCACTCAGGCCGCGTCGCTCAGCCGCATGGGCCGAACGTGAAGCTCCCGCACAAGGCTCCCTCGAATTGGAACGCGGCCGACCTGTTGCACACCACCATCGGCGACTACGCCCGCTTCGTCCTCAGCGTGATGCGCAGCCAGAAGGTGAGCAAGGCTGTTGCCGAGCAGCGTCTGGTAATGACACGCAGCATCGCCAAGCCGGAGGACATCGCGAAGGTCTGTGCGGAAGCCAAACTCACCTCGTGCGAGATCCAGGCGGGCATGGGGCTCGGCTGGCAGGTGCTGGAACTCAACGGGGAGACCATCATTCAGCACGGCGGAGCCGATCCAGGTTTTCGCGCCACGGCGTTCTTCGTGCCCGCGAAGCAGTCCGGCGTCGTGGTCTTTACAAACGGGCAGGAGGGCCGCAAGGTCATTCGCAAAGTGACGGGCGTCCTTCACCCGAACCCAATTCTGATGCAGGTTGTGTGAGACAAGCAACTTTAGGGTTGCATGTGCTGAAGTCTCGCCTTATCCTGATAGGCAACTGATAAGTTGCTTATGTTCGATCGCATCGACAAGTCCATCGAGATCGCCGCGCCCATCAACGACGTCTGGCAAGCGGTCACTGATTCCACTCAGTTCGGCACATGGTTCTGTGCCGAGATCAGCGGGCCGTTCGAAGCCGGCCAGACCGTCCAGGCACGCAGCACCTATCCGGGCTACGAAGGTGTCACCTTCGAGCTCCGCATCCTGAAGGTGGAATTCGAGAAGCGATTCTCGTTCGTGTGGCCGGCTTACGTGGGCTGCACGGAACTCTCCTGCTACACCCACGTCGAATTCACATTCTTGTCCACGACGAAGGGCACGCTGCTCCGCGCCGTGGAATCCGGTTTCGACCGGCTCCCGCCGGAGCGCCGCGAAACGGCCTTCCGGGAAAACGAAGCGGGCTGGAAGATTCAGTTGGACAGTGTCTCCAACTTCCTCACACATGCCGTCTAGCCACACTCCGCTCCAACTGCGCGCCCGGCTCTTCGCCGCGCTAGGCGATGAGACGCGCCTGCTCGTCCTGGTGCGGCTGGCGCGCGGCGAACCACAGTCCATCGCGCGTCTCACCGCGGCCACGGACCTCACGCGCCAGGCTGTCACCAAACACCTGCGTGTCCTCGAGCACGCCGGCGTGGTGCGCTGCCGCAGCGAGGGCCGCGAGAAGCGTTACGAGCTGGACACGGCCTCCATCAACGACGCCCGCAAGTACCTGAAGAAGCTCTCGCACCAGTGGAAGGACGCGATCGAGCGGCTGCAGGCGTTCGTCGAAAAATAGGCTCGGCAAATGCGGGATGGGGTGTACAATCTGCCCTATGCCCAAGTACGTGATCGAGCGCAACATCCCCGGCGCCGGCAAACTCTCGCCTGCCGAACTCCAGGCGGTTTCGCAGAAATCCTGCGGCGTGCTGAACAGCATGGGCCCGCGGATTCAGTGGATTCAGAGCTACGTCACCGCAGACAAGGTCTACTGCATCTACATCGCGCCTGACGAGGCGACGATCCGCGAGCACGCCCGCTTGGGCGGCTTCCCCGCCGACAGCATCAGCGAGGTGGCGGCGATTATCGATCCAACAACTTCCGAAGTGCGCGGCTGATCACACTGTCAGGACGCTGCCGCTCCACGCGCCGTCGATTCTTGTGCCGATGACGAGCGCCTCCGCGTTGTCCGGGCACGCGGCGACCAGTGCCCCCGTCTCCGACCACAGTGCGCTTCGGCCGGCGGAGACGTCGCCCCCGGTCGTGCCGGCGTAGTTCGCTAGCAGAACCGCCATTCCGTGATCGCGTGCGTAGCCTTCGAGCAGCGCGGCTTTGCGTTCGTACGCGGGCACGTCGATCATCGCGCTGGCCGCGTAAACATTAGCTCCGAGCGAGGCCGCTGCGGCGGCATGCTCCGGGAAAGACGCGTCTCGGCAGATGGCCATCGCGACAGTTGCGTCTTCGACGCGCAGCGCCGCACCGCCGTGGCCGAACGTGAAAACGCCGAGCTCGCTTTCGTGCACGTGGACTTTCGTGTATGTCGTCACGGCGCCGTCGGGAAGAAAGCACAGCGCGGCGATGTGCAGGTCGCCGTGCTCACCGGGCACGGGCGCGCCGGCGGCGATGGTGATTCCCGAGCGGACCGCCAGCTCACGCAGGGGCCGAAGCACTGCGTCGCCCCGATCGACTGCATTGCCCCGCGCAAGCGCCAGTTCGTAGCCGGTCAGCGATAACTCCGGAAAGACCAGCAGCTTCGCGCCATGCGTCGCGGCGATCTCCGCGATTCGGGCGTGATGCGCGATGTTGCGCGCGACATCGCCGGGCACCGATCGCGATTGCGCCGCGGCAATGGTCAGGCGCATTTGAATCAGCAGTCGCCGCTGATGATGAGCTTCGCCGTGGCGGACGTGGAGCCGGACCTGTAGGTGAACGTCAGGCTCTTGTGGATCTTGCTCAACTCGCGGCCGACGCGCTGCCGGGCTTCCGCCGTCAGCTTGCCGCCGCGCAGACCACCGATGCGCTCCTCAATGAGCTTCTGAGTCTCAGTGGAAACGCCGTTGAACTCGACTTTCTCGATGACGGCCGAGAAGGGGACCTCTGCGCGCGCCGCCGACGAAGCCGGAAAGAGAAGCGTGCCGCAGGCCAGGAGAATCGCCGCGAGGCGGCCACAGCGTGCAGTTTTCATCTGTAACTCCAGCGGGCTGAGATGTGTGAGTAGAATACCATGCAAACTAATACGGATCTGAGACCAAAAGGTGAGCCATTCGCCCCGCCTTTCCGCGCGCTTTCTCAGTTAGGCGGAAAACCAAAGAGCTGGAGGTGCTATGGCTCTGTACCGGAGCGATCTGCCACAACTGCTCGGTGACTTCTTTCTCACCGACGGCGGCATCGAGACCACGCTGATCTTTCACGAGGGTCTGGATCTGCCGGACTTCGCCGCGTTCCATCTACTGAAACAACCGCGCGGGACCGACGCGCTGCGGCGCTATTTCCAGCCGTATGTCTCGCTGGCCGGGCGCTACGACGTCGGGCTGATTCTCGAAAGCGCGACATGGCGCGCGAGCGCGGATTGGGGTGTGCGGCTTGGCTATACGCGCGAGCAGCTTGCCGAGGCGAACCGCCGCTGCGTACGGCTTCTTGAGGAGATGCGCCTGGCCGTCGACCGGCCGACTGTCATCAGCGGCTGCGTAGGCCCGCGCGGCGATGGATACACGCCGTCGGCCGTGATGACTGAGGCCGAGGCCGAAGCGTATCACCGCGAGCAGATCGAAACGCTCGCCGGCACCGCTGCGGATATGGTCACGGCCATCACGATGAACTACACGGAGGAGGCAATCGGTGTGGCGCGCGCGGCTCGGAAAGCCGGAATGCCCGTTGTGATCTCGCTCACCGTGGAGACCGACGGAAACCTGCCGACGGGCGAACCGCTTGCCGAGGCCATCCGGCGCGTGGACGAGGCCACCGGCGCGTATCCCGCCTACTACATGATCAACTGCGCGCACCCGGTGCACTTCGAGGATGCGTTGGCCGGCGGCGCGTCATGGACCGCGCGCATTCGTGGCCTGCGCGCGAACGCGTCGCGCATGAGCCACGCGGAGCTGAACGAGTCGACATCGTTGGACATCGGCGATCCATGCGAACTGGCGTCAGACTACGCGCGGCTCGCGTCGAAACTGCCGAGCCTGAACGTGATGGGCGGCTGCTGCGGCACCGACCACCGCCACGTCGAGCAGATCGCCGAAGCGTGCCTTCCGCTTTTTCGCAGCGCGGCGATGAACTAAGCACAAATTGCGCTATTCCCATCGGAGGGCGGCGAGAGGATCCATGCGGCTAGCACGTCTGGCCGGCAGGTAACAGGCAAGCAGTCCGGCGAGAAGCATGATGACGGCGGCTGCGGCAATCGCCGCCGGCTCCATCGGCTTCACACCGAAGAGCTGGCTGGAGATATAGCGCACGAGCCAGTATGAGGCGACGAACCCAGCGGCAACACCGCCGCCCATCAGCAGCATGCCGCCGCGCATCACCAGCCAGATCACGTGCCGGGTCTTCGCGCCGAACGCGATGCGGATACCCACTTCATTCGTCCGCTGCGCGGCAACGTAGGAGATCACTCCGTAGATCCCGATGGCGGCTAGTGCGAGTGACAGCAGGCCAGTGAAGCTCATCAGCATCATGGTGGAACGCCAAGGTCCGAACTCCTCATCCATCACTTGATCCATGGTGAGCATCTTCTCGATGGGGATTCCCTTCTCGACCTCCTCGACCGCCTGGCGCATGGAACTCGCCAACAGCGCGGGTTCCAACCTCGATCGCACCGAGCAGTAGAACCACAGGCGGAACCGCATCGAGTTGTGAGCGTAGGATTCCCCCATTGCCTGGGACATGGGAGTGTACATCTGGGGGCCTGGCTGTTGTTTGGCCCACGCACGAACAGTTTCGGCCACGCCGATGATCTCAAACGGCTGCCGCGTGCGGCCGACGGATAGCATAAGGCTCTGGCCGACTGGCGAACGGCCCGGCCAGTACTTCTGAGCCATGGCCTGGTTGATGATGACAACACGCGGTGACGATGCGTTGTCACTCCAAGTGAAATCGCGACCCTGAAGGAGCTTGGTTCCCATGGCCCGAAAGTAGCCCGGAGTCACGCTCCACGATGGTCCTTGCATCGTCCCGGCTTCAGATCGGGATGGCGCCGGACGCCCGGCAATCTGAAAAGTACTACCCATTGATCGGATCATTGGCGCGCCGCTGGCAACGCTGGCTGCCTCCACGCCTGGGATCGACTGGAGTTGCTCAACCAAACGCTCGTGGAACTGAGCTGCCCGCGGAGTCAGCTCCCAGACCCGCTGTTGCGTGGGCTGACCAGGGAAGAGCTGCCGGAATCCCAGGTCGGACGCGTACGGCTCTCCGACGGGAAGCGTCGCCTTGAATGTCAGTAGATTCTCTGGCGTGAACCCGAGCTGGATCTGGTGCAGTTTCCACATGCTGAACACCATCAGACCCGCGCCAAGCAGAAGGACCATCGAGAGTGCGACCTGAAGGACCACCAGCACTCCACGCGTGCGAAGGCCCGCCCGTGTGTCGGATTGCACGCGCGTTGATTCCTGGATGGCGCCAGCCACCATCGTGCGCGAGCCGCGGAACGCGGCTGGAAGCCCGCAGACCAAACCGACGGCAATCGAAAGCAGAAAGACGAAACCCAGCACGGCTACATCGATCCCGGACTCCGGCAGGCGGTGAATTTCCTTTGCACGCGGCAGGATGAGGTCCAGAGTTTGAACGCCGAGCGCGGCAACAACAAGGCCCACCAGACCGCCGGTGAGCCCAAGAAATAGGCTTTCGGTCATGATCTGCCGGAAGATGCGGCTTCGTCCAGCACCGATGGAGAGGCGGACGGCCATCTCGTGGCGCCGCGCCTCGGTACGAACCAGAAGCAGATTGGCGACGTTCGCGCAAGCGATCAGCAACACCAGTCCCATCGCGGAGAAGGCCATCAGGACGGACGATCGCGAATTCAGCGAGATGAAATCGCTCAGGAGGCCGAGCCACACACCTTTGTCCTTGTTCTCCTTGGGATGTTCTCGTTCCAACTGCTCTCCCAGCGCATCCATCGCGGCCTTCGCCTGCTCCACGGAGATACCCGGCTTGAGTCTGGCAATGGCTGAATTCAGGTAGTACTGCCGATTCTGGGGAGGGTTGTGCTGGAACGCATAGGGCAGCCAGAGTTCGATGTCAGGACTCTCCGTGAAGTGATAGTAACGGAGTTCTTCGTCCATCACGCCGATCACCTGCATGCTGCGCCCATTCACCTTGACCTGTTTTCCGAGGATGTTCGGATCTGACCCGAACTTCCGATTCCACAGGCTATGGCCGAGGATGACGACATCGGAGTCCGGCCGGTCGTCTTCCGGAATGAAAGCCCTGCCCAGCAAGGGCTGAACGCCCAGTACCGTGAAGAAGTCGGCGGAGATGTGGTAGCCGGAGACCGCTTCACCCCAACTTTCTGTTGAGAGGGATTGGCGAGTGTTGATGCGGTCGTAGACGGCCATTCTCTCGAAGACGCCGTTTCTCTCCCGCCAATCCAGGTAGTCGGCGGGTGACAGGCCGGATGGTTCCCCATCCCTGCCCATCCCCTTCTGCGTTTGAGCCACGTACACAATCCGATCCGGCTCGTGGTAGGGCAGCGGCCTGAGCAGTACGGCGTGGACCGCGCTGAAGATAGCTCCATTCAAGCCGATACCCAACGCCAGCGAGACCACCGCCGCGGCCGCCAGCCCGCGGCTCTTCATCAGCGAACGCGCGCCGCAGCGTGCATCCTGCCAGAGCGTTTCGAGAAAGAAGCCCACGCGCACGGCCCGCACCTCCTCCTTCACTTGCTCGACTCCGCCGAGCTCTATGCGGGCCGCACGTCAGGCCTCTTCCTCGCTCATGCCCGCCTCGATCTTCTGTTCAGCCAGAATCGCGAGGCAGGATTGCAGCTCCGCGTCCAGATCGGACTCGACGCGATCCTTCCGCAGGATGTTCCGCCGCAGACTCGCCAGTCGTGACAGCAACGGCATCGTGCAACTCCTCCTAGATCGCGTCCAGCACGCTCGACACGGCGACTGAAATCCGCTTCCACTCCTCCGTCTCGTCCTGAAGCCGGCGTTTCCCGGCTTTGGTGAGTGTGTAGTACTTCGCCTTGCGGCGATTCTCGGACTCACCCCACGTGGATGTCAGCCACCCGGCCTGCTCCATGCGGTGAAGCGCCGGGAAAAGCGATCCCGGCTTCACCTGAAAAGCCCCACGCGTGACCTGCTCGATGCGATTGGCGATTCCGAGCCCGTGTAACTCGCCCAGCGAGAGGACACGCAGAATGAGCAGATCAAGAGTCCCCTGCAACAGATTTGTAGATTTAGGTGGCATCCCGCTCCCCTATAGAGGTTCTATAGGACAGTAGCACTGGACCTATAGACTGTCAATAGGAAAATGATTGAAGAGTCACTCTTAGAATGGGGGCATGCAGGATTCAGTCGCTCCCAAGGCCGTGCACTCGCCCACAGTTTTCGATGAGTTGATCGGGCGGACCGCCAACGGCTGCTGGGTTGGCTATGGGGCCGCGCTCTTTCTGGAGTTTGGAGAATCGGACAAGAATCGATTGAGTCTGTGGGCGGAATGGCTTGGCTGGCGCATCGAGTTGGGGGACAGCATTTTGGCCGGGTCGAGCGACGATGACGCCACGATGCAGATTGCACTGAGCCGGCTTGACGGGCATGCCCTTCTGTCAGGAGAGATCGACGAGGCGACGGGTGACTCAGTATTGCGGTTTGAGGATGGTTTCGTCGTGCGCGCGTTCGTGGCAACGACGGGAGAAGACAAAGGTTGGATAGTGACGCGTGGCGCGGAGCGTGGGGAATGACCAGCCAGGAAGCGGAGAAGCTGCAGGGAGCCTCCAGGGTTCTCTGGGGAGCGGAGGTCTGGCAAGTCCACGTGATTGTCCGACACACGATCATTGGCAGGACCGTCGAGGACCGTTTCTCATCTCAGGGTGTCGAGGGCATCAGCCTCGATTTCCAACGGCCGTTGCCGGTCCCGGCGGGGCGGAGGAAGTACGACAGATTCGGTTCCCTCAAGATTGATGCCGAGTATTGTGGGCTGAGGTTGCAGGAAGGGCGAAAGGTTCTGGCGGGCAACGCCGATGCGGCGGAGAGTCTCCTCGCATTGACGCCGGAGCTGATCGGAAGCCGGTTGTTGGAGGTCCAGGTCGACGCGCCTGGCGGCGACACGCGATTCGTTTTCGAGAACGGCCGCATGCTGGTCTGCTTCCTCACGAGCGCGCACCAGGGTACGGGCTGGGAGATCTTGCTGGAGACCCACAATCCGTGAAGGCTAAGTCATCTGCTCCACGCTGCGGATGATCTCGATCGCTTCGTCTTCCCGGCTTTTCGGCACGCGGACATTCCACCACCCAATCATGTTGCCGCTTTCCTGGCGTGCCGCGACGGATTGATCCATCGCGAAGTAAGGAATCTCCGCCTCCTCCAACAGGCTCTTCACTAGGCGGATCGCCACGGGATCGACCAGGCCGGTCCGGATCAGGGCATCCAGGTTGTCATCGGTGGAGGACATGTTGTGGGCGCCAGTCAGGAGATTATCACTTCCGGATCACTTCCGGACTGCGACGACGCGGAAGCCGATGTGGTCGCTGTTTCGTTCGGGTTCGTAGCGCAGGCGCATGGCGGAGCGGCAGGCCCAGCCGTCTTCGGGCCAGGCGCCACCGCGGCGGACTCGGGAGTAGGTTCCGTCGCGGTTCACTTCCCCCTTCTCGGCGGAGAGGTCGGGGTCGACGCCGCCGGGGAGATGGCGGTGGTACCAGTCGCGGCAATACTCCCAGACGTTGCCGTGCATGTCGTGGAGTCCCCAGGCGTTGGCGGGGTATGTCCCGGCCTTGGTTGCTTTGCCCAGAGCGCTCTCGCTGAAGTTGGCCTGCTTGCCGTTCATGCGGTCTCTGAAGGACGTGGCGGTGGTAGTTCCGGCTCGGCAGGCGTATTCCCATTGGGCTTCTGTCGGCAAGCGGACCTCCCAGTTCTTGGGGAGCGATCCGGAGGCCCAGGCGCGCTCAGTCAACCGCCGGCAGTAGCGCTCCGCATCGAGGAAGCTGACCCAGTGAACGGGGAAATCGTCGCCTTTGCCCTTGTCCTGCTCGCGCGGGAACGATCCCATGAGTGCTGTCCACTGGCCCTGCGTCACCTCGTACTTCCCGATCCAGAAGCCGCGCGAGAGTATCACCTCCACCGGGCCTTCGTCGGCGCGCCGCTGCGGCTCATCCGGCGGACTGCCCATGCGGAATTTGCCTGGCGGCGCCCAACGAAACAGAACACCGCCGATCCCCCGCTCCTCGCCCGCGCGTGAGCCGTCGAAGGCATCGGACCTTGCTCCCGGCACCATAGTTTGACCAAGGAGCGCGGCCGCCCCAACGCAGCCGAGCAAGGCGAGGGCACCACGAGTTTGCGTGGATCTAGACACGGATTCACCCAGTCTCGGGCCAGCGTACCTCAGAGCGAGCGCGACTGCCAGGCGCTAACGCGGCAAGTGTTGGACGAGGGCGGGGTAGATGGTGCGGGTAAAGTCCTGGGCGGCGCGTTCGGCGGCGGATTGGTCTCCGTTGTCGGGGACGGGGGCGAGGACTCGGACGATGGAGGTGTCGGAGCGGCGGTAGCGGAGGGAGTCGAGGACGAGCCAGATCTTGGCGAGGTATTCGGAGGCTACGACGCGGCGGGGGGTCTGGTACCAGTAGTAGACCAGGGTCTTTTCAGTGCCTCGGGCGACGATGTAGCGGTTGACGGTGATGGGCTCGGCGCCGGGGATGTCGATGGTGGCTTCACCGGCGTCCTGGGGGGCCCAGCCGGAGCCGGGGAGGCAGTTCTTCGGGGAGTGCGGGGCGACGCCGGTCTTCTGCGTCTTGAAGAAAGCGACGAAGATGCTGAGCGGCACCGGTGACCGCGGCGAGGCGTAGATGCGGTTCATCGAGTCGTCGGCGCGGAGGACGTCTTGGACCTCCTTCTCGATGGGTGTGTCGTGGGTGAGATGCCAGTCGCCCAGCTCGGCGGGGAAGGCCGAGAGCGGGCGAACGTCGAAGGCCGCTTCTGTTTTGGGCAGCAGGTAGTAGGCCGCGGCCTGGCCGAGCAGGATGAGCGTGGCTGCGGCCAGCGCCGGAATGCGGAGCGTGCGGGCGAGGCTATTCATGTCGGCGGAACCTGGCGGCGATGAAGCTGACGGCGCGGTGCGCGGCGGCAAGCAGTAGAAGCGAGAAGACGAAGACCACCCAGCCTTCGAAGGTGTGCAGGGCGCCCTCGGCGAGCGCACGGTCGTATTCGCCGATGAGGCCGGTCATCGTCACGCGGAACGCATTGGCGAAGAGCGCGATGGGCACGGTGAGAAAGAAGAGAACCCAGCGCATCCAGGTGCGCTTCTCGAAAAAGTAGCCGTAGACGAGCGACAGGAACGAGAGCGAAAGCAGAGAGCGGATGCCGCTGCACGCTTCGATGACGGAGAGGCGCTGGTTTGCGGTCTCGAGGATGTTGCCGTCGCGGAGGACGGGGATGCCGAGGGCCATGAGCGAGTGCTCGGCGATGGAGCTGGCCAGGAGCTGGAGCGGGAAGGTGATCTGGTTGTAGATGATCGACGGCAGCGGCACCATGAACGGCAGCAGGATGAGCGGGAAGAGCAGCGCGCGCAGCAGCGGGACGCCTCCGGCGCAGAGCAGGATGCCGGCGAGCGAGACGATGAAGGCGGTGCGGGCGAGGAAGAGCTCGACGCCGAGGGTGGCGGCGATCAACTGCATGGCGGCGAGGATCAGGACCGGGACGCCGATGAGGCTGGGGGCGTAGTCGCGCGAGAGGATACGGTCGCGCTCGGACCAGGCGATGTAGAGGGCGACGGCGGGCACGAAGAAGCCGTGGCTCATGTCGTCGTCGATCATCCAGTCGTTGGCGAGACGGAGCAGGACGGGGGCGTAGCAGGCCAGGAGCAAAGCGCCGAACCAGGCGATGGCGGACCAGGGAACTTGACGCTGCGGCGCGGTGGCGGCGGGCTGCATGAATCTCTCAGTTTGGCATAGCGCCGGACTACGGTACGAGGCGGACTAGCCAGGGGCCGAGGGCGCGGGTGATGGGGAGGGGGACGTGCTGCCAGAGGCGGATAGCGGCGCGGAAGCGTGGGTTGGCGGGGCTGAAGTTGGGCATGGCGGCGCGGCGGACGAGGGCGATTTCGTAGGGCAGCGCGCGCTCGGTCATGCCCCAGTGGGCCTTGAAGTCGTAGGAGCCGCTTTCGTTGCGCTTGCTGCGGCCAAAGTCGAAGTGGGTGAAACCATCTCGAGCGCCTTGGCGCATTTGCTCGAAGTACATGAAGTTATTGG
The DNA here is from genome assembly GCA_050789245.1 of Bryobacteraceae bacterium. GTDB lineage: Bacteria > Acidobacteriota > Terriglobia > Bryobacterales > Bryobacteraceae > PNKE01. The sequence continues at coordinate 32,639 of JBOZRR010000037.1, forward strand.
GGGCCTGGGCGTTGAAGGCTGGGTCCGAGGCGCCGTAGTAGGGCAGAAGCTGGTCGCGGAAAGTGAGGGTGAAGACGGCGGCGGCGAGCTGGCCGTCGATGAGGATTTCGCGGATGTGGGCGGCGGGGCCGCAGTGGTGGAGCAGCGCTTCGAAGTGGCGCAGGGGGAAGCAGGGGGTACCGAGACGGCGGAGGTTGCGCGAGTAGAGGTCGAAGAAGGGACGGGGATCGCGGGTGACGCGCGAGGAGTAGTTGAAGCGCAGGGCCTTGCGGATCATAGCGCGGGTCTTGCGGGGGATGGCTTCGAGGATCTGGTCCTCGGCGGGGGCGATGGGGGTGGTGAAGGTGACGTAGCGGTCGAGGATGGGGAGGCCGGCGCACTGTTCGGGGAAGGCGTTGCGGAACTCGGCGTGTTGGACGTTTTCGGTGCGGGCGAGGGCGACGGCGGCCTGGGAGAGAGCGGCGAGGGCCTCTGGGGAGGAGGCGAGGACGCCTCCGTAGACGGCGAAGGGCGAGGAGAGTAAGACCTTGCCCGTCAACGGGTTGGAAACGAGGAAGAGGGGCAGGACGGCGGCAATGCCGGTGGAGTCCTCGGCGAGGAGGGGGCGGGGGGCATAGCCGTAGACGGACTCGATCGACCGGCGCCAGGCGTGGAGGTGGAAGGGGGTGCCGAGGGGGTGGGCGAGGACAAAGCGATCCCAGGCGTCTTCGTCGCGGGCAAGGCAGGGCCGGATGGTAAACGCCATGGCGGTGGGCAGGGGACCGATTTCCAGTATTACAGAAAAACGCAAACGGCTGAAAATGTCAGTCACAACAATTTTGCTGAATGGAATCAACGAGTTGCGGAAAAACGCTTGGTTTGGGGCGGCTACAATGCGGGCGAGTGCGGGAGACCGCGTCGAGAAGGAGAGACATGAGACGAGGAATGGGAATCGCGCTGGCCGGCCTGGGACTGGCCTTGGCCGGTGGAGCGTGGGGGCAGACACGACTGAATCTGAAGACACAGTCGAGGGAGGCGGATTTCAGCGAGCAGACGTACACGCGGCCGAACAAGACAGGCGCGGCGCTGCCCGCGACGTGCATGGCGGGGGAGACGTACTTCCTGACCAGCGCACCGGCGGGGCTGAACCTGCATGGGTGCGTGGGTGGAGATCGTTGGAAGCCGCTGGGGGATGGCGGCGGGGCGCCGGCGTACGGGATGGCGTTTGCGGGGGAGGCGGTGAAGTCGGCCACGGCGGCGCAGCACGGGTTCGTGACGGCGAACATGGTGGCGGTCTGCTACACGGCGGCGGGTGAGCGGGTGGAGGGGTTCCGGATGTCGGTGGATGCCTCGACGTTGGTGGTGACGGTGACCTTCCCGGCGGCGTTCACGGGGTACTGCGCGATTCAGGGGACCGGGGTGAGCACGGTGGAAGGCGGGTCGGGGCTGCCATCGGGCGCGGCGGGCGGCGATTTGACGGGGGTGTATCCGAACCCGGTGCTAATCAATAGCGGGGTGACGGCGGGGACGTACGGCGACTCGGTGACGATTCCGCGGATCACAGTGGACGCGAAGGGCCGGGTGACGGCGGCATCCGGCGTGGTGGTGAGCGTGAGCGGCGAAGCGACGGCGGTGGCGAACAGCGGCGCCGGGGCGCAGGTATTGAAGGCCGGCACGAATGTGACGGCGCGGAGCCTGGTGGCGGGCGAGGGCGTGTCGGTGACGCAACTGGCCGACACGGTGGAGATCGCGGCGACGGGAGTGCAGACGGCGGTGGCGGCGATCACGGGGATTGTCGGGGACGGCCGGAGCGGGAGTCCGTTGCGCGTTGATCCGGCGACGGTGCCGAGTTTCCTGACGGGGACGGGAGCGCCGGTGGGATGGGGCAGCATTGCAGCGGCGTCGTGCGTGGAGAAGAACTTCACGCTGGCGGGCGCGCAGCAGGGCGATGCGATTGCGGCGGGGTATCCGAACAACCTGCCGGCGGGGCTGAGCGGAACGATGTACGTGGGCGCGACGAACCTGGTGGTGGTGCGGCTGTGCAATGCGACGGGTTCGGCGATCGCGGTGGCGGACGGGCTGGCGTGGCGGGCCACGATTCTGAGGAGTTTCTGAGGAGGGGATGACGATGAGAACACTGATTGGCTTGATGGTGGGCCTGCTGCCGGTGGCGGCGCAGGTGGCGGATTACGGAAGGACGGCGCAGCCGGGCGCGGCGTACGATTTCCGGGTGGCGTCGAAGACGGCTCCGGCGAGAACGGCGGCGGGGGCGCCGTCGGGCGCGTGCGTGGCGGGCGAGGTGTACTTCCAGACGGACGCGGCGGCGGGCCGGAACTTGTGGCTGTGCACGGTGGCGGATACGTGGACTCAAGTGCAGGCCGGCGGCGGCGGATCTGTATTCGACCCGGTTACAACTTTCGAAGTGTACGAGGACTTCCCAAACAACAACGGCACCGGGAACCAGGCCGGAACGCACGGGTGGGGGGTGCCGAACGGCGGCTCACCCGTATTCATTGCCAGCGAAGCAAACCATCCGGGCATCATCCGCAGGTCAACCACTTCGACAGCGGGTACGCTTTCAAACCTGAACCTTGGGGCAAACCAGAGCGGGTTTTTCGCTACCGGGCCGGCATGGGAAGCCACATGGATCTTCCGGCTTAACCAACTCAATTCAAACCAGACCGTTCGCGTCGGCCTGAATTGCTCAGCCGCCTCAATGACAGTTCAGCCGACAGACGGGATCTACCTGGAGTGCGACACGGCTGAGTGCAATGGTGGCAACTGGTATGGCGCCGTCCGGGCGGCCTCCGCGCAGACCAGGGCATCATCCAGCGTGGCGACATCCTCAACGGCCTGGGTGAAGGTCAAGATGGAGAAGTCGGCTTCCAACCAAGTCACCTTCACCGTGAACGGCGGGACGCCTTTCACCATTACGAACACCCTTCCCACTGCCGGCTGCAACCCCTGGCAAGTCATCACCAACGGGACCGCCGGCTCAGCCTACACGCTGGACTCAGACCTGATGTATCTCAAGGCCACCATTTCGAGGTAACTATGACCCCTACATCGAGAAGGTTGCTGTGCACGTTCTTAATGGCGTGTTCATTTCTTCAGGCGCTTGACAACTCGGTGACGGTGCATGAGGCGTCCGGGGCGGCGCAAGCGGACAGGCCCGTGTTGGTGAGCCGGGTCTTCGCCAAGGGAGAATTTCCGTCGGGAATGTATCCCAAGCCGAGAGTAAACGGTGAGGTTCCGGCGGCGTGGCAGGTGAACGTCAAGGCGACGTGGCCGGACGGTAGCGTGTTGCATGCGTTGATCGCTATCCGGGTTTCTCTGCCGGCCAATGGCGCGGCGGTAGTGGATTTCGTGCAAGACGCGAACCCATGTCACCTTGGGAATCTATCTACTTGCGACGGGGCGGCCCTGAACCAGGCCGGGATGCTGGCGGTGAGTTGGGACGGGCAGATGGAGGCGACGCTGAACTCCATCACGCACACGCGGAATGCGCGGGCGATGCTCGGTACGGGCAGCTTCACATACTGGCTGAAAGGACCGGTGGTGACGCAGGTGATTGTGGAGGACCGGAGTTCGGCCTGGTCTCAGAACTTCGGTTGGCAGTGGAACGGGTCGGCCTGGGTGACGGCGGGGAGCGAGCAGTATAAGAGCCTCCTGCCCGCGTTTGGTCTGACGTTCTGGCCGGACCCGGATGGTGCGGGGAGCCTGACGGCTTGGGGCGGAGTGGAGGTGGAAGCCGCGCTCTGGAACGGGATGACCACCCGCCTGCAGCGGATTCCACTGGATTCGCTGGTGGTCAAGGTGGGGCCAGGTTTGGGGACAACGGCATACACCCAGGCGCCCGCGGACTTCATCGCCCGGCGGAGCTGGCACCGGAAGGCTTGGAGCGGGACGGCACCAGGGGAGATTGTCGTGGATCCGAACGTGCGATACCTGGTGCACACGCGATTACTGCCCCAGTATGACCTGTCAACGCCGAACGATACGGCCAGCCTGATTTCGGGGTACAACACGCGGATGGGGGCGGACGCGGACGTCTCGTTCTGTACGGATGCGACCTACTGCGGGAACTGGATGAAGGCGACGGCGTCGGGAGGGTTGCGGCAGGAGATTCAGTATCAGCCTCGCGTCTATGTGGATTTCCTACTTGCGGCCGGAGATGCCGGGGTGAGTGTGGCCTCGAAGCTGGAGATATGGAAGAAGCTGGTGATCGGGAACTCCGACGGGTTGACGTCGATGCCGATGCACTATATCGAGAGCGACGAATCGAAAGGGGCCTATCGCGGGCAACCTGTGACGCTACACTCACGGCCGACGGTGCTCCTCATCAGCGATACAGGTGGAGTGAACTACGAGGAGACATACTCGAGCACTCAGGTAGCAGACCGGATCGTTCCAGTCTGTACGGTGGACCCGTGCAACGGGCGCTTCAATGCGCCGCCACGGTCGACGTATCACGGGGGGTGGAGCTACAGTGGATTGACGAACGGGTTGAGCCATTCCGCCGACTATACGACGCTGCCGTACGTGCTGACGGGTGAGTGGTTCCGTTTGCGGGAACACCAGCACCACGTCGCCTTCGCCACGGTCACGAACGTGTACGCGAACAGGAAAGGCGCGTTGGGGTTGATGTTCACGAACCCCGATTGGCGCGGGGTGCCCTGGTATCACCGTCTGGTGTGGTCCGGAGCGGCGTTCCTGCCGGATGGCGATGCGTTGAAGCCGCATTTCCGGCAGATTCTTCTGAATGTCGAAAAGCAGTGGGAGGGATTCTTCCGGATCACGGACGGCAATCAGCGGCCGGCGAATTCGGCGTGTCCGGGGTTCTCGGTGAGCACGTCGAACGATGCGTGGTGCATCGGACGCTACACGGACCTTATCAGCGGCCTGGTGACAGGAGAGAATCCGCTTCAGTTCCCCGGACGGGGCTCGATTGATGCGGTGTCCATGCCGTGGGTTGATCCCGCTGTTGTGAAGTACGGGCTTTCGCCGTTCATGGTGTCGTACGCGGCGAGCTCGTGGTCGCAGTTTGTGGAGAGTGGGGCCGTGGCAGCGGACAGCGGGGAAGCGGTTTTCCGCCACGTCCACCGGGAGTTGGGGCGATGGTGGATCGGTTCCGTTCTAGGGCCGAGCAGATACTACTACACGGGTGTCTATCAGATCCCATTCTCGAAGGTTTCGGGCGGAGGGTTTGATTACTTCCAATCGTGGAGCGAGTACGAGGGCTCTTTCCAGGGGACGGAGATGAGGCCGGACAGTATTGTGTCAGCAATCGATGCCACTGCGCTGTCCCTCGTACTGGCGACGAGACGATACAACCAGATGTTCGGAGGCTTTCTGCGGGTGGACAGCGAATGGATGCGGGTGTGCGGATTCACGGCGAACTCTCCGGTGACGGGGCAATCGACGTGGACGGTGTGCGCGGGAGGGCGTGGCGCGTTGGGGAGCACGGCGGCGAGCCATGCGGCAGGGGCTGCGGCGGTGTATGAGTACGGAGGCCATCAAGGATCATCTACCAATACAGACCTGCCGAGCGGGTACGCCCAGATCGCGAGAAATGCGCTCTCGTACTTCACCAATGCGGTAACCGAGTATGGCTCGGGGCGGGAAGCCTACCATCTGCTGGATGGCGCGGTGGGCGGCCGTGGGACGAGGTATTCCAACTTCGAGTTTCTGCCGCGGGAGGAGGTTGCGCGAGTCCGGGTTGAGCAGTCGAAGCTGCGCTGGGTGGCGCCGTCGGGCGAGCCGTGCCGGGTGTATTTCGGAGCGATGGAGCCGGCGGATTCCTCCGACGCGGGCGACGCCGTGGCGAATGCGCCGAGCCGCGAACAGAGCCATGACGTGGCGGGCGCGGGGAGCGGAGTGAGGCACTACCGGATCTCGTGCGGAACGGCTCGGGTGAGGGGGACGGTGACGCTCGAATGAGTCCTTAGAAACGCGCGAGTTGTTACCATTCAGGCAGGCGGCGGCTTTTCCAGTCGGGAAGGGGCGCCGCCTGCCCGCGCAATGTGCGGGCGAAGGGAGGAATGCCTTGACACCGAACGCGACAAGACGAGTGCCGCTGCTGGACCTGGTGGCCCAGCATGAGCCGATGCGGGAAGAGATCCATGGAGTTCTGCGGCGGTTGGTGGACAGCCAGCGGTTCGTGCTGGGCGAGGAGGTGGAGAGGCTGGAGGAAGAGATCGCGGCCTACTGCGGGACGAAGTACGCGGTGGGGTGCGCGAGCGGGACGGATGCGCTGCTGCTGGCGATGATGGTGCTGGGCATCGGGCAGGGCGACGAGGTCGTAACGACACCGTATTCGTTCTTCGCGACGGTGAGCACGATTGTGCGTGCCGGGGCGACGCCGGTATTCGTCGATATCGATCCGAAGACGTTCAATCTGAACGTGGCGCAGATCGAGGAGGTGCTGAAGCAGCACTCGAAGGTAAAGGCGATTCTGCCGGTGCACCTGTACGGGCAGGTGGCGCAGATGGACGAACTGCTGGAGATCGCCGCGAGGCACGGGCTGCCGGTGATTGAAGACGCAGCGCAGGCGATTGGCGCGGAGTACAAGGGCCGCAGAGTGGGGAGCATGGGGAAGATCGGCTGCTTCAGCTTTTTCCCAAGCAAGAACTTAGGCGGATACGGCGACGGTGGGATCATGACGATGGACGATCCGGCGATGGCGGAACGTCTGAAGTCGCTGCGAGAGCACGGGGCGAAGCAGAAGTATGTGCACGACGAGGTGGGACTGAACTCGAGGCTGGACGCGTTGCAGGCGGCGGTGCTTCGGGTGAAACTGCGGCATCTGGACGGCTGGCACGAGGGGCGGCGCCGGAATGCGGCACTGTACCGGGAGCTGTTCCAGTCGAAGAATGTGCCGGTGGTTGTGCCGGTCGAAGCTGAGTACAGCACGAGGCATGTGTACAACCAGTTTGTGATTCGCTGCGAGCGGCGGGATGAGCTTAAGGCGTTTCTGGGGGAGAGAGGGGTCGGGACGGCGATCTACTATCCGATCCCGCTGCACTTGCAGCCGTGCTTCCGGTATGTGGGGTACAAAGAGGGCGATCTGCCGGTGAGCGAAGCGTGCGCGAAGGATACGTTATCCATCCCGGTGTACGGCGAACTGACACGGGACGATATTGAGTACGTGGTGGAGCAGATCGCGGAGTTCCATGGGCGATGAGCGACGGCTCAAAGTACTGAGCCTGAGCACCGTGTATCCCAACCCGCGCGAGCCGGGACTCGGCCTGTTTGTCAGGTCGCGGCTGCAACACATGGCGGCGGCCGCCGATGTGACGGTCATCGCGCCCGTGCCGCTGATCGACTACAGCAAGGCAGGCAGGAGGCTGGCACGAACGCCGGTGCCGCGTGAACGGCGCGATGAGGCCCTGGAGGTGCGGCATCCGCGATGGCTATATCCGCCGATGGGCGGATTCATTAATGGACTGGCATTGTTCGTGCGCCTGGCGTGGCCGGTCTGGCGGTGGTACAGGCGAGTGGATGTAATCGACGCGCACTTCGCGCACCCCGAGGGCGTGGCGGCGGCACTGCTATCGATGGTGACGGGGCGACCGTTCACGGTGACGCTGCGCGGCAACGAGACGATGCACGCTGCGCATTACTGGCGAGGCAAGGTCATGCGATGGGCGCTGCGACGCGCCACACGCGTGATTGCAGTGTCGGAGAGGCTGCGCGTGTTCGCCGAGGATGCCGGGACGAACCGTGAGAAGACGGCGACCATTCCGAATGGAATCGACACAAAGGTCTTCTATCCGAGAGAACGCGCCTCGCTGCGTGCGAGGTTTGGGATGAGAGACGAGGTAACCGCGATCGTCTCGGCGGGTTACCTGATTGAGCGGAAAGGACACCATCGGGTGATCAAGGCGGTGGGAGGGCTCCGTCGCAAGGGGTTGCCCGTGGAGCTATGGGTAGTGGGCGGTCCGGGACGAGAGGGCGAGTACGAAAGGGAGATTCACCGCGAAGTGGAGAGACAGCAAGCAGACAACGCGGTGCACTTCACGGGGCACGTCACGCCGGATATGCTGGCTGAGTACATGACGGCGGGCGACGTCTTTTGTCTGGCAAGTTCACGTGAGGGTTGGCCCAATGTCGTCAACGAGGCGCAGGCGTGCGGGGCGCCGGTGGTTGCCTTTGATGTCGGCGGAATTCCGGAGATGCTGCCGACGGAGGAGTATGGCGTTGTGGTGCCTCCTGAGGATGATATTGCGCTGGAGGCGGCGCTGGAGAGTGCAGTCCGCAGGAAATGGGATCGCGAGCGAATCGCGGCGAAGGCGAGAGAGCGGTCGTGGGACGTAGTGGCGTCGGAGGTAGTGGAGCAATTGCGGCTTGCGGCGGCCGTCCGGCGAACGGAATGACGGAGGAACGATGCGAATCCTGGTGACGGGCGGCGCCGGCTTCATAGGCTCCCATCTCAGCGAGGAACTGCTGCGCGGGGGGCATGAAGTGGCGGTCCTCGATGATCTGAACGACTTCTACGACCCTCAGGAGAAACGGAAGAATCTCGAAGAGATTGGCCGCGCCGGCCGGTTTGAATTCCACGAATGCGACATCTGCGATGAAGCGGCGATGCAAGAGGTGGTGGACGGGGTTCGTCCGGAGGCGGTTGTCCACCTGGCGGCGCGGGCGGGGGTTCGACCGTCGCTGCGGCAACCGCTGCTCTATGAGCGCGTCAACGTGCAGGGCACGATGGTGCTGCTCGAGGCGGCACGGCGGGCAAGGACCGGAAAGTTCGTATTGGCCTCGTCGAGTTCCATTTACGGAATCGCGAATCAGGTGCCGTTCAGTGAAGCCGATCACGTCAATCTGCCGGTGTCTCCCTACGCGGCGACGAAGATTGCGGCCGAGAAGATTTGCTTCACGTACTCGCACCTGTATGGAATCCGGACTGTCTGCTTGAGGCTGTTCACAGTGTACGGGCCGCGTCAACGTCCGGATCTGGCGATCCACAAGTTCACGAGAATGATGATGCGCGGCGAGACGATTCCAATGTTCGGAGACGGTTCGAGCGGGCGGGATTACACATACGTCGCGGACACGGTGAAGGGGATTGTGGCGGCACTCGAGCACGACACGGCGTACGACGTGTTCAACCTTGGCAACTCCAGTCCGGTGACGCTGCGCGAGATGATTGGCACAATTGAGGCGGCGTTGGGCGTCGAGGCCCGGATTGAGCGATTGCCGGACCAGCCCGGAGACGTTCCGATCACGTATGCCGACATCACGAAGGCGAAGCGGTTGTTGGGGTACGCGCCCAGCACATCGTTCGAGGAGGGCGTCGGTCACTTTGTGGCGTGGATGAAGGAACGCGCGGGGTAGCCCAAAATATGGCGATCCGGCCGCCGCACGCAGTGCATGTCTTCCCGACGTTCAGCGCCGGGGGTGCGGAGACGCGGACGGCGAGGACGATCAACGCGCTAGGGGGGGAGTTCCGGCACACAGTGGTGTCGTTGAGCGGGGAGCGCGGAGCGGAGTCGTGGCTCGACGGGCGATCGGAATGCAGCGTGGTAGACGGGCCGGGGCGGAGCGCGAGCCTGTGGCGCATGCGTTCGTTCATCAAGGCGCTGGCGCCGGACCTGCTGATCACTTACAACTGGGGCGCGATGGACGTAGTGGCGGCTTGGGCATGGGGGGCACCCTGGCCGAGGATTCATAACGAATGCGGCGTGGGCGTCGACGAAGCTAGTGGACCGCTGCCGCGCAGAGCGATGGCGCGTGGTGTTTTGCTGAACGGCGTGGATCGCGTGGTCGTGGTGTCGCGGGAGCAGGCAGGGCGATTTGGGCGGCAGAATTTCGTACGGCGTGGCAAATTGCGGTTCATTCAGACGGGAGTGGATGCGGATCGGTTCTCCCCGGGCGATGGAAGGCGGGCCCGTGAGGCGTGGGGCGTGCTGCGCGGCGAGGTGATTGTCGGTTACGCCGGCGGCCTACGCACGGAGAAGAATGTCGCCCTTCTGGTGGAGGCGTTTGCAGCCATCGGGAGGACCGACGCGAGGCTTGTTCTGGTGGGTGATGGCGGCGAACGAGGCCGGTTGGAGGAGATGGCACGGTCAAGGGGGGTGGCGGCGCGCGTGGTGTTTGCGGGGCGGATGGAGGACACGGCGGAGGCGTATCGCGCGTTCGATGTGTTTGCCCTCTCGTCGAAGACGGAGGCGACGCCGAACGCCCTGCTGGAAGCGATGGCGTCAGGGCTGCCATGCGTGGCGACGGATGTCGGAGATTGCCGGTATCTGGCCGGAGCGGGCGGGATGGTGACGGCGGAAGGGGATGCGGCGGGGATGGCGGAGTCGCTGCGGGCGCTTGTGGCGGACCCGGCGCTTCGGCGACGGATGGGCGCAATGAACCGGGAGCGGGCACTGAACGAGTTCCGTTTCGACCGGATGGTGGCGGAGTATGGGGCGCTTTACCGTGAGGTGCTGGGGCGCTAGAAGCGTGATTCGAGGAAGTCCGCGATACGGACGCTGGCCCGGCCGTCCCAGAGGGGGATAGTGGGCGCTACGGGCATGGGGGCGTCGAGGGATTCGGCGGCGGCGGCGAGGATGCTTTCGGGGTCGACGCCAATGAGGCGGTTCGTGCCGTGGGTGATGGTGATGGGACGCTCCGTGTTGAGGCGGAGGGTGAGGCAGGGCACGCCGAGGACGGTGGTTTCTTCTTGAATGCCGCCGGAGTCTGTGAGGAGGAGGCGGGCATTGTCCATGAGGCAGAGGAAATCGAGATAGCCTTGCGGCGGGCAAAGGGTGAGTCCGTCGTGGCCGATGCCTTCGGCTTCCAGGCGCTGGCGCGTGCGGGGATGCACCGGGAAGACGACAGGCATGCGAGAGGCGACGGAGCGGAGAACGCCGAAGAGCGCGGCGAGACGCGCGGGGTCGTCGACATTGGAGGGGCGGTGGAGAGTGGCGACTGTGAATTTGCGCGGATGGAGGCCGAGGCGGGAGAGGACATCGGAGCGCGCGGCGCGGGGGCGCGAGGCGAGAAGGGTATCGATCATCACATTGCCGACGTGCGCGATGCGGGATGCGGGGATGCCCTCGTTGGTGAGATTGTCGACACCGGATGGTTCGGTGACGAAGAGGAAATCGGAAAGTGTGTCGGTGACGATCCGGTTGATCTCCTCGGGCATCGTGCGGTCAAAGCTGCGGAGACCGGCTTCGACGTGGGCAACGGGGATGCGAAGTTGGGCGCCCGTGACGGCGGCGGCGAGGGTGGAATTGACGTCTCCGACAACAAGAATCAGGTCGGGGCGCGAGGCGTTGAAGGTCTCTTCGAGCCGGACCATGATCTGCGCGGTTTGCGAGGTGGCGGACGCGGAACCGACGGCGAGGTTCAGGTCCGGCTCGCCGACACCGAGTTCGTCGAGCAGCCAAGCGGACATCTCGGGAGAGAAGTGCTGTCCGGTGTGGATCAGTGTGGGCTGGAAGCGGGACCTGCGGCGGAATTCGGCGAGGATGGGTGCGATCTTGACGAAGTTAGGCCGGGCGCCGACGACACAGGCAACGCGAACAGGCTGAGGCAAGGTACTGAGCATTCCAGGCAGAGGGCCGCGCGGACAGGCCAGACGCATCATTGTATCAACCGTGGTGTGAGCGATGAGCCCTCAAGCGATTCAATGGTGGCGCTGAAGCACGATGAGTTGGGTCCCGAAGGTGGAATTCACGGCGACGTAATACTACCTGTTGACGATGCTGTCCTCCGCGGTAGCGGAGCAGCGGGGCATTACAGCAGAACCGCTCTGGCGGGCAGTTTGGCGAGGCCATTGGGATCAGGGAACTCCTGAACCGCACGCTTGCCGCGCTTTAGGTAGAAATTGACGGGTTCGCCGATTCCATAGGGCCATGTCGTGTAGGCCGGAAGCCGAAACTCCGGAACGGTGAGCAGGTCTTCCGCGACGACCGAGTATGGCTGACGCAGGGGGCCAGGCCAGTCCCGATACACGGGGGCCGCTGGAATCCGCACAAGCTGAGCGTGCCAAGGGACAGGAGCAAGCCACCATGCACGGGATGCCGCGCCAGGTTCGAGGCTCGCTTCAGGCCGTATGACATCAAGATCAGGACTGGGATGATGGCGGGGAGCAGGTGGCGCTCTCCGAAGATGGGAAGTTGAAGGGGACTCTGGCTCATCGTGCCGACCTATGCATATCGCCGGGTACGGCCGTGAGGAGTGATCCGGTATGATGACGTGGAGGAGTCTCCGACGGAGCGGGACGCAGTAATTGCATGGGGTTGCGGGATCAAGTTCTGATCGTGATGGTGGGCGTGATCTGCCTGATGGGCATCATGCGCGCCCAGTGGGGCCTGATGGGGTACGTGTGGTTCGGGCTGATGCGTCCAGACATCATGGCGTACTCGGGCTACAACCGGTACTCCCTCTTCATCGCCGTCTCCACTCTGATCGGCACAATTCCCCGTCTGCCTCAGTTGTGGCTGATCTTCCAGAACCCGTACAGCCTGGGTTATGTGGTGTTCCAGATCCCGATCTTCCTGTCGGTGGCAATGGCGGTCAACCCGGACTGGTCGATTCCGAAGTACCTCCCATTCCTTCAGATGAGCCTCATGGTGCTATTGCAGCCGCTGCTGCTGTCAAAGTGGGACGAACTGAAACAGTTCTACCTGGTGATGGCGTTCGCGATCGGCTGCGTGGGGTTGAAGTACGGTCTGTGGGGCTTGCTGGCGGGGGGCGTGCGTTACGAGCAGGGTCTGGGCGGATTCCATGCGGACAACAACACCCTTGCGCTCGGGCTTGTGATGGGCCTGCCGCTGACTTGGTATGCCATCTCCATGGTGCGGTTCTGGCCGCTGAAGGCGCTGTTTCTGGGGTTATCATTCGGGTCCCTGGCCACGATCGTGATGACGCAGTCGAGAGGGGGCCTGATTGCGCTGGCGATTGTGCTCGTGCTTATTGCTTGGAACTCGAAGCAGCGCGCGAAGGTCTTTCTCGCGCTGGTGCTGCTGACGTTGCCGGTGGCGATGCTGGTAGGGCCCGCCGTGGTGGAACGGATGTCTACACTGCAAGATCCGATGGAGGACGGCTCGGCACGGCTGCGGTGGGATCTGAATAAGGCCGCCCTGAAGATGATCCCAGAGTACTTCTTCTTCGGTGTCGGGTTCGGGGCGGACAACTTCGCGAACCTGTCGGGCCCGTACACGGAGTACGGCAATATTACGAAACACGTGGTTCACAACAACTATTTGCAGATGTTCGTGGACTCGGGTGTGTTTGCGTTCCTGATCTTCTGTTGGCTCTTGTTCGGCTCATCGTTCTATGCGTGGAGGCAGTTCAGGAGATTTCAGGAGACGAGGCCTGAGTGGTCTGCGATGGCTGGCGGGTTATCGGTATCGCTCTGCGGTTTCGCTGTCGGGAGCCTCTTCGGGTCCAGGACAAACTACGACTTCATCTATATGCTGATCGTCACCGTGGGCTGCCTGCACCACGTGATCCGGCATCCAGACCCGCAACCGGTGACCATACTGGATACAGCGGGATTGGTGAGTGCGGAGCAGGTGGCGGCTCAACCGGAGCCCATGGCGGGGGCGAAAGCTCCTGCCGCGCCACAATCGCCAAGAGGCGGGCTTGGCCGGGCGCTTCGGAATGCCGGGCGGGGGCTGAATGTCCCATGACGCTTCGGGCAGCGTGCGGCACCGACTGCTGATTCTTGCTCCCGCATTCCCGCCCGATCCGTTCTCCGGAGCCGCGCGCCCAGGTCGTTTCGCGAGGTATCTCCCAGAGTTCGGCTATGACGTCGATGTGATTGCGGGCCGACATGGACCTCCGGAGACAGCGCAGGTACGACGCGTGCCGTATGGAAGAGGCCCGGGGCCGGGGGAGCGCCTTGCCAATGTTGCATGGTGGTTGAGACGACTGCTGCCGCACGACGATGAATTGCCCTTCGCGGCCCAGGTGCTGGAGGCGGCGGACGCTCTGACGAGGGAGCGTACGTACGACATCATCCTGTCGACTGGGCCGCCGATGGGGTTACATGCGGCCGCGCTCTGGCTGAAGCGCCGGCATGGTACTCCTTGCGTCTGTGACTTCCGCGACCCGCTGGTCGGGAACCCTTTTCGCGGCCGGCCCTGGCTGTTCCCGCACGACGCATGGCTAGAGAGTTGGTTCGCACGCAGCTCAGACGCAGTCATCTGCAATACGGATGAGGCCGGGGCTGCTTGGCGGGCCAGGCATCCACAGCAAGCGGCGCGAGTGGAGGTGATCTGGAACGGATACGATCCGGACGAGGCATTGAAAGCAAAGATCGCCGAAACGTGCCGGGTGCTGGCGCACGTCGGGACGTTCTATGGTGGAAGGCACCCAGGCGTGCTGCTGAACTCGTTGGAGCGTTTGATCGCGAACGGCGAGTTGGCGGCGAGCGAAGCCCGTCTGGAATTGGCCGGACCGGTGGAGACAGGGAGCCTGGATCATCTGACGAAAGTGATGGAGTGCCTGGAGAAGAAGGGTGTGCTGACAGTCGATGCGCGGACACTTCCTCCCGACGAGGCGGCTCGCGTGGCGGATCGCGCGGGTGCGTTGCTGCTTGTGGATCTCAACGAGAAAGAGCAGGGCGTCCAAGTGCCCGCAAAGCTGTTCGGATACGTGCTCTCAGGCAAACCGGTGCTGGCTCTGACATACGAGGCATCTCCGGCGCTGAAGATTCTCGAGATGGCCTGCACACCGTACACGTGGGTGGATCCGCGCTGGACCGCGGAACGCACGGACGCCGCCGTGAAGAAATTCTTCAAGCTGGCGTGGACAGCGCGGCGACCTTCGGAGGAGTTCAGACAACGATTCGATGGAAGGATCCAGACGGGGGCCTTGGCCCGGTTGCTGGGCAGGATTCTCTCAGGCGGCTGATCCAGAGCCGGACTCGCGGACTACTTGAAGACGTTTGCCCTGGGGAGTGAGGGGGATGGAATCGACAGGTTCGAAAGTGATGGGGACTTCGCCGAGGAAGTTCGTGATCGTCTGCTGCAGGCGCTGTTGGCGTTCGACTGAGAGAGCGTGGCCTTGCAGCAGAATACGAAGATCGCCTTTCTCCTGGATCCGCACCTGGAACTGGTGAACCTCGGGGATGTCTTTGAAGAGATGATTCCAGAAGAGATTGCTGATGTTGCGGCCGTCGGGGAGGCGGAAGAGTCCGGAGGACCGGCCGTGCAGGGCTTCGAGGTGCGTGATGCCAGCCTCAGTGTAATGTGCCGCTGAGGCGCTGGCGAGATCGCCGATTTCATAGCGGAGGAACGGAGTTCCGCGGCAGACGGTACTGGTGAGGACAAGTCGCCCGATCCCGCCGGCAGCCGCGGGGCGGCCGGCGTCGTCGACAATCTCGGCGAAGATCCAAGGGCGCATGATGTGAAGCGCCTGCGATTCGGCGAACTGGGCGGCGATGACGGAGAACTCTCGGCCGCCGTAAAGATTCAGGATCGGAACACCGAAGGCCTTCCGGAATGCGTCGACATGTTCCGGCAGGAGCATTTCGCCGCCGTTCCATGCGACGGAGACGCTGCCTGGCGTCGGGCGGCGTCCCTTCTCAATCGCAGTGCGGGCGACGAGGTCGAGGAGTGAAGTGAAGCCCCAGACCGCGGCGCCGGGGTGCTTCTGGAGCAGGTCGACGAATGAGTTGAGGGTGGCATCCCCCGCGGCGTAGCCGTCGATCAGATGAACTTGCAGGAGCTTGTTCCAGAGCTGAACGCCGCTGGAAGTAGCACGCCCGATGTCGCGCTCCGAACCCCAGATTTTGACCATGGCCATGCCCGGGCGCCAGCCCATCTGGCGCTGGGCGAAGAGCGAAGCCGCGTTCGCGGCACGGATCATGGGCACATCGTGGAAGAAGGCCGTTGGTTGGCCCGTGGACCCTCCGGTCGTCTTGACCATGCCCTTGAGATTGAACTTGCGCTGCATCTGCTCTGGCTGGAAGCGCTCGCGGAGCATTTCCTTGGTGAGAATCGGGAGTTCGGGCCAGAGGTTCCAGATGTTCGAGGCTGTTGCGGAGCGGGCTGCGCTGCGCCACTCCGGGAGAGCGTCCGCGCGACAGCCGAAGTGGTGGACCAATGCAAGCAGGTGCTCGCCAAGCACCTTCCGCTGGGCCAATGGCGGGAGAGTAGGGAACGAGTGCAGGTCGCTTGAGGAAGTAGAGAAGCGGAGCTGGAAGACCTTCCAGGCAAGCCGGGCGATGATCTGCTGGGCGAAGTTCATCTCAATTCGCAGTGGCCGATCCACCCGTCCGCGGGCCTGAAAGGAACGATTTTGAAGGGCGGGAGCTCCGCCACGGAGCCCCTCGTATCGCCTGCTTGAAACTCAACATCCTCAGGAGCGAAGTCTGTCAGCGGCCAGGCGAATTGGGAAAATGCCTCTCGCACCAAGGGAATGCGACGGGGGTCGAAGCCCATCAGGAGCGCATTGACCCACTCCGCGGCGGCCGGGTTCGAGGAGCCGGTGAGAAACCCCGAGCCCACGGGTTCCGGCGATAGGGGGCCATTGCGGTCGCCGCCAATGATGGCGTCGGTGATGGAGAGTACGGTTCGCTGCGGACGGCTGTCGAGCACTGCGTCGGCCCGGCCATGGCGCAGAATACACTGAAGGTCCAGACACATCCTCCACACGGTATCGTTGCCGTGCCACGCCCCTTCGACATTCGCATCGCCGCCCATTCTTCGAGCGGCCGATGCGAGGACTGCGGCGGACTTGCCAAGCACGCGTGAGACGCGTCTGGAGGATAGCGAATTGGCAGCGTCGAGAAAGGTCTCAGCGAGGGATTTGCAGGCTGACGCGCCCTCATAGCAGTCGCCGCCATCAGCGGACCCACCCTTCCGGTGATGCGGCAGATATTCCTTCCTCCCGTTGATACCCACCAGATTCTTGAGTGCGCCCGTGACTCCCGAGCGCCCGTGGCATTTGAGCTTCGGCAAGCTGATGACCACATCCGCGTCAATCACCTCCCGCGCCACAAGGTACTGGTGTTTCGACTGGTGATGGGTGCTGCGCATCCACTTCGGGTGGTACATAGTGACCCGAAATCGGTCCTGGTGGGGCAGGGAGTCGAGGAGGCTCTCGGCGCCGAGGTCGAATAGAACGAAGTCAGAGGCCGTTCGGGACGTGTCCGCGCGGGCCGCGCCAAAACGGTTGCCGTCGAGAACCGTGCTGCGAAAGTCCGTGATCCGAATATCGCATTCAGCGGACGATTGCCTGGTGAGGGCGCTGGCGCCGGACTCGGCGAGGAGCCGTTGAAAGTTGCAGCCCTGGATTGGCGCGTCACCGATAATGATCGTCGCCGGGCGCGCAAGCAGCACATAGTCGAGCACCGCTTCGATCAGTGTCGTGTGGGTGATGAGTGAGTCGCGGGGCGAGCCGTTCAGACTCTCATGCAGTACCCAGTTCGGCTTCAGCACGACGCGCTGTCCGGGCCGGATCCACACACCGAGCGGATTCCAGGCGCTCGTCCCTTCAGCCTGCGGATCGAGGCCCCAGTGGCGCAGTAGATTACGCAGCGCGAGTGCGGCGACAGTCTCCACACGCCCGGCAGGCAACTCCGGCGCGGCTACGGGGACGCCGAGCTTCCCGTAGTCAGGCCGTTCGGAGCGCGCGATCGCGACGAGGCGATCGGACGGCGCAACTGCCGGATGCGAGGATGAAGGCACTATGAAACAGGCTATCGCGATCCGCGAGGATCATTCCCATTCAATCGTGCCAGGTGGCTTGTGCGTGAGGTCATAAAGGACCGTCGAGATGCCGTCGATGGAGAGCAGTTCCCAGCAGAGCTCATCGAGCAGCGCTTCGGGCATGCCGACGGATTGCGCGGTCATGCCGTCAACCGAGTCGATGGGGCGAAGGACGACCGAGTCCGGCCGGTCCTTAGTGCCCAGCGGGATGAGGACGACGGGGAATTGCCAGACTTTCTGCTCGAACCCTGACGTGTGGCAGAGGCGGCGGACAACGGCATCGGCGCGGCGCAGGCGATCCAGCCGCTCGGCGGAGATGTGCGCGGGTTGGACGGCAAGCAAGGGTGTTTCGACAGATCCGGCTGCGCGTGCGACGACGCGATTGATGCCAGGAATAGAATTGATCAACTGTGTCGCGCGAGCGTGGATGCCCAAAGTTGTGGGCTTCTCGTCGAGCATCAACACCGGCCGGTAGCTGCGCGAATCGCCCTGCACGCCGACCGAGTGGATTGGCACGATCCAGCCCTCAGTAGTGCGCTCGACTGGCTCGGACTTCTCCGCGCATAGGCAGCGAATCGCCAGACCAGGGCCCGGGAAGGGGTGGCGGGAGAGCAGTTCCTCGGGCAAGCCGAGTTCGCGGCCGACTTCCCGGACCTCGTCTTTGTAGAGCAGGTGCAACGGCTCCACGATACGGTTCTCCGCCATCAGTTTCTGAATGCCGGCGACGCGGTTGTGATGGGTCTTGATGAGGTCGGCTTTGGCGGTGCCGCCGCTCTCGATGGTGTCGGGATAGATGGTGCCCTGGCCGAGGATCCAATTGCCCTCGAGGTAGTGCCCCGATTCGAGGATCTGTTCCTGCACTTCAACGAACATTTCGCCGATGATGTGGCGCTTCTTCTCGGGGTCCGACGTTGTAGACAGCGCGGCGAGAAAGCGATCCTCAGCGTGCTCCACGGCGAAAATGCCTTTGCCGAGTGACTCGAAGACGCCGCGTACGAAGTCGGTCTCGCCTTCGCGCATCAGGCCCGTGTCGACGTAGAGGGCGCGGACACGGTCCGGGCCGAGAGCGCGGAGACAGAGCGTGAAGGCGACAGTGGAATCAACGCCGCCGGAGACGAAGAAGAAGACGTTGCGGGCGCCGACGACGCGGCGGATCTCTTCCTCGATGCGCTCCGTCTGATCGCGCGCGTTCCAATCCTGCTCGCAGCCGCAGATGTCGAAGAGAAAGTTGGAGAGTAACTGACGGCCGCGCTCAGTATGCACGACCTCCGGGTGAAACTGAACGCCGTAAAGCCGGCGCCGGATGTCGCCGATTGAGGCGATCGCGCACGTCTCCGTGGAACCGAAGACCGCGAAGCCAGGAGGCGGCTCCATCACGGCATCGCGATGGCTCATCCAGATTTGTTGTCTGCCGGCGATTCCGCGGAACAGGGGAGCGTCCGATGTTGTTTCAAGCCAGGCAAAGCCATACTCACCCTTGTCTCCCTTGGCGACCTTGCCGCCCAGGTGCAAGGCCATGAGCTGCTGGCCATAGCAGATGCCTAGGACGGCAGCGCCGCTGGCGAAGATGGCGGGGTCCACCTGCGGGCTGCCGGCGTCATAGACGCTCGACGGGCCGCCGGAAATGACGACGCCCTTCACCCCGGCGAGTTCAGACGCCGGGGTCTCGCTTGGCCGGATCTCGGAGTAGACACCGAGCTCGCGGATCTTCCGGGTGATGAGATGGCAATACTGTCCGCCAGTATCGAGTACGACGATCTGGGGCCGCTGCCCCGATTCGGATGTCAATCGCGCTTGGACCTCTTGTCCAATTGAACCATCTGCTTCTTCGAGTTGTCGAGAAGGGCCTTGGCTTTGGGCAGAGAGTCGATGGCTTTCAGGATCACCGGATCGGTCTCCACGGCGTAGCGCGTGGATTCATCCAGACTGACGGCGGTGATCAGCGCCTCCCGCTTCAACTGGGTACGCGTCCAGTCGAGGTTTTCTTTCCACTCGTCCTCGGTGTACTGCGCGCTCAGTTTCTTCAGGTACTCGCGGAAGGAGGAGACCATCTGTTCGTCGGGTTCCCAGCCGGCGGGAATCTTCACGTCGTGCGTGGAGAAATAGACTGGGATGTACTCGCGGAAAGCCTGCTTGCGGATCATTTCGATCTGGAAGCGGTTGGTGCGCAGGAGGAACTTCTCGTCGGGGGCGATGCCCGCGCCGCCGTAGACCGTCCGTCCGGAGTCGGTCATTTTGGCGTCCTGGAGGTTCTTCTCCTCGATGTTCTTCCGGAAGTAATAGTCGTAGAAGCTGCCGTTGGAGTAGTCGCGCTGGATCAGACGGCCGCTGGGCGTGTAGTACTTGGCTGTGGTCAGGGCGAGGCCGGTGTTCTCAGAGAGCGGGAAAACCGTCTGGACCAAGCCCTTGCCGAAGGTGTTGTCGCCAAAGACCCAGCCACGGTCATGATCCTGCAACGCCCCGGCGACGATTTCAGCGGCGGAGGCGGAGTACCGGTTCACTACGACGACAATCGGGTAATCCCGGCTGGCGTTGCCGTTGTTCGCGGTGTACGGCTTCTCGGGAGAAGTGCGCCCGCGGTGGCTGACCACCGTCTGGCCGCGGCGCAGGAAGTGCCCCGCAACGGCGACTCCTTCCATCAGCAGGCCGCCGGGGTTGTCCCGCAGGTCGAGAACCAGGCCCTTGAAGTTGTGTTCACCCAGTTTCTTGAACGCCTCCTCGAGCTCGCGGGAGGTGTTCTCGTTGAAGCTTTCGATGTCCACATACGCGATGCCCGGCTTGATGAAGAAGGCATTCTGGACGCTGAAGCGCGGGATCTCACCTCGGATCAGGTCGAAGACGAGCGGCTTCTCGACGCCCTCACGGGCGATCTTTACCTGGACCGGGGTCCCCTTAGCGCCCTTCAACATGTCGGCCACTTCGGTGGTCGTCATGCCGTCGGTCCGCTTGTCGTTGACTTCCAGAATGATGTCGCCGGGGCGGATGCCGGCCTTGTAAGCGGGCGAGCCGGTGAATGGCGCGACGACCACGGTGCGGCCGTCCTTAGGCTGAACGGTCATGCCGACGCCGTAATAGGTGCCGCGCTGGTCTTCCCGGAGCTGGTTAAAGTCGCGGGGGTCGAAAAAGCTGGAGTGCGGGTCAAGGGTGCGGAGCATCCCCTGAATGGCGCCTTTGTAGATGGCCTTGTCCGGAACCACCTTTTCGGCTGCGTTGTCTTCCACCAATCGATAGATGGAGGTGAAGGACTTCAGGCCCTGGGTGAGGTCATCTTCGGCCGTGGCCGGGGCGGCCTGCACGGAGCCGCCGGGCAGGAGAAAGCCCGCGATCACGGCGCTGCCGACAATCAAAACTACTGAAAACAAATAGGATTTCCACTGCCGAGCCATCCACCAGCCTCCAGTGCTACCCCAAGTATAGTACAGGGTCTCTGCGCAATTAGACGCAATTCCGGCCCTGAACGGTTGTGGAAAAGAGGGATCAGATCGCTTTCGCCCGGCGCGCCGTGGCTAGGGACTCGCTCCGGACCGGTTTCTTCGGGGTGACGGTCAGCCGGCGGACCTGGTCCGAGACCGAGACCAGGAACATAGGCTGTTTGGCGTTCTTCAGGATGTCGATGATGCGTTGCTGGTCGTCTTCCATGAAGATCGATTTGCCGTCGGTCAGCAGGTGGAACTCGCTGTCAGTGTTGAGGATATCGGCCAGGCGCTTGCCCATTTCGCGTTGCAGGAACCGCAGGACACGGCGGATCTTCTGGAGCGAGAAGCCCTTACGCCGAAGTTCGGCGATGACGCTGACTTCCACCACCTCTTCGATCTGGTAGACCCGCTTATGGCCCTCGTGACGGGGGGAGACCACCTTTTGCTCATCCCACCATTGCAACTGGCGAAGGCTGACTCCGGCGAGTCGGGAAACATCGGCGCTGGTGTAAGCGCGGGAGTCGTTGACGCCGTTTCCGGCAGAGGCGGTCCGTTTTGTTTTGAACATAAATCCCCCGAAGTGTTTGGCCTGCAATGCCGATTCTATCGGAGGGGGGAGGGAAGTCAATTCGCAAGATCTGGGCCGAAATCCGCGATAGGGGGTACTGCTAGCGGCCCGGTGGAAGAGGCGATTTGCCCCCTCCGACGAACTCCACGATCTCCAGGTTGGCGCCCTCCTCGACCGCCAGTTCGTCCCACTTATTCCTGCGGACGATTTCGCGGTTGAACTCCACCGCCACCCGGTGCGGATCAATGCCAAAATGGTCAAGGATCTTCCGTAGAGTCAGTCCTTGGGGGGCCTCCCGGCGCTCGCCGTTGACGGTGATCGTGATGTGCGCGGAGTCGCTCATGTGCTGGCTGAGGTTTGACAGGGTATTTCGCTGGTCATTATAGTAAAAAGTTAACTCTCGGGGTTCTCACCAGCCACAACCATGCCCACGAACGTCTTTGAGACCTACTTTCCTGTGCTTGTCCAGATCCACCTGGGGGTGATCGTCGCCGCGGCCCTTGTGGCGCTGGCGTTCGTGCTGGGCAAGCGGGTCCGGAACAAGGTGAAGGAGACCGCGTACGAGTGCGGCATCACGCCGGTCGGGAATGCGCGCGAACGGTTCAGCGTGAAGTTCTATCTGGTGGCGATGCTCTTCATCCTGTTCGACATCGAAGCGATCTTCCTCTACCCCTGGGCGGTGGTCTACCGCGAACTGAAGATGTTCGCCTTCGTGGAGATGCTCATCTTCATCGTGCTCATCCTGGCAGGCTTCTTCTACATCTGGAAGAAGGGCGTCCTGGACTGGGCGATTGAGGAGCCCGTCGAAAGCACCGAGGCTGAAGACCGGAAGGATCTGCCTAATGCTGCCTGAATCGTTGAAGGAGTTGGCGGCGGCGCTCGATCCTGCCGGCACCGGCGCCATTACGGATGGAAGCGTCGAATTCGGCGAATCGCAACTCTGGGTCGCAGCGGACCGCATTTTGGACGTCTGCCGGAAGTTGAAGAACGAACAAGGCTTCGTCCGGCTTTCGGGCATCTCCGCCATAGACCGATTCCCGGCTGAGCCGCGCTTTGAAGTCCTGTATCTTCTTCATTCCATTGAGCGGAACCAGCGCCTGAAACTGAAGGTCGCGCTGGCGTCGGATGCGGCCGAACTCGATTCCGTCACAGGTGTCTGGGAAGGCGCAGGATGGTACGAGCGCGAGACCTTCGACATGTTCGGCATCCGTTTCCGCAATAATTCTGACCTGACCCGAATCCTCATGCCCGAAGACTGGATTGGGCATCCGCTGCGAAAGGACTTTCCTACGCACGGGCACAAGTACACCTACCAGAACGAATAGGGCATGCAGAGGAAAGCGACAGAGGGCAAAGCAAGATGAGCGACGTCGATCTGAAACCGGCTCCGGAAACGATCGAGGCGGAGCCAACGATCGAAACCGGCACCACGCGCCGCATGACCCTCAACATGGGTCCGCAGCATCCTTCGACGCACGGCGTTCTGCGGGTCCTGCTGGAATTGGACGGCGAAACGATCCTGGATTCGCGGCCCGACATCGGGTACCTGCATACTGGCATCGAGAAGCAGGCCGAAGCGCTCACCTACCAGCAGGTGGTGACGCTCACCGACCGCATGGACTACCTCAGCAACCTGGCCAACAATTTGGCCTATTGCCTGCCGGTGGAAAAGCTGCTGGGGCTGGAAATCCCGTCCAAGGCGCAATTCATGCGCGTGATGCTTACCGAGCTCTCGCGCATCAACAGCCACTTGGTGTGGCTCGGCACGCACGGCCTGGACCTGGGCGCCATGACGATGCTGTTCTACTGCTTCCGAGAGCGGGAAGACATCCTGCGCATTTACGAGATGTTCTCGGGGCAGCGGATGATGACCAGCTACATCCGGATCGGCGGATTGGCGCTGGAGCCGCCTCGCGGCTGGGACGCGGCGATCGGGAAGTTCATCAAGGGCTTGCCGTCGAAGATCGACGAATACGAGGCGCTGCTCACGGCCAACCCGATCTTCCTGCGCCGGACCAAAGGCGTCGGTACGTTGCCGCTCGAACGGTTGCTCGACCTGGGCGTTACTGGCCCGATGATCCGCGCGGCCGGCTTGAAATGGGATATCCGTAAGTCCGAGCCCTACTCCAGCTACGAGAAGTTCGATTTCGAGATCCCGGTGGAGCAGGACGGCGACGTCTTCTCCCGGTTCCGTGTTCGTCTCGACGAAATGCGCCAGAGCGCGCGCATCGTTGAGCAATGTCTGGCCGGGATGCCGGAAGGCGCGATCCGGGCCGAAGCGCCCAAGGTGGTGCTGCCCGACCGCGAAAAGATGAAGACCCAGATGGAAGCCCTGATTTACCACTTCAAGATCGTCACTGAAGGCTTCCGTGTTCCGGCCGGCGAGGCTTACGTCCCGGTGGAATCGCCGCGCGGCGAGATCGGCTTCTATGTGGTGAGCGATGGTACGTCGAAGCCCTACCGCGTTTTCATGCGGACCCCCAGCTTTGGCAATTTGCAGGCGTTGCAGGCGTTGTTCCGCGGCCGACTGATTGCAGATTCCATCGCGACTCTTGGCAGTATGGACTTTGTTCTCGGGGATGTGGACCGCTGAGCCGCTGGCCCGTGTGTGGTTATTGAGCGATAGACATGACGTTCTCTCCTGAACTCGAATCGAAGTTTGCCGCAATGGTCCAGAACTATCCGCCCGGACGGCAGAAGGGGGCGCTGATCCCCATGCTGTTGTACGCGCAGGATGAACTCGGCCAGATCACGGACGAGCTGATTCTGGAGGTATCCCGCCGACTGAAGGTGAAGCCGGTGGAGGTGGAGGAGGTGCTGGGCTATTACACCATGCTCCACCGGGAACGCCGCGGCAAGCACCATTTGCAGATTTGCACCAACATCTCGTGCATGCTGGTGGGCGGCGAAGAGTTGTGGGAGCGTGCCTGCCACAAGTTGGGCATCGGCAACAAACAGACCACGCCCGACGGTCAGATCTCCCTCGAAGAAGTGGAGTGCATCGGGGCCTGTTCCTGGGCGCCCGCACTGATCGTCAACTACGACTTCCACATGATCGTGACGCCGGAGAAGCTCGATGAACTGATCGACAGTCTCCGGACGAAGCAGTAAGGACTTGAATGAAGACTTCCGGGAGACGCAGGAGAATCGATGCTCTTCAATGAACCCCATCCGCTGGAAGTAAGAGTCCTCACGCGCCGGTTCGAGTACCCGCAGGCGTCGACGATCTGGATCGACGAGTTCTTAGCGAAGCAGGGATACGACGGATTCCGCAAGGCGCTGTCGATGACCTCCGATCAGATCATCGACGAGGTGAAGAAATCTAGCCTCCGTGGACGTGGCGGCGCCGGGTTCCCGACCGGCATGAAGTGGGGCTTCGTCGACCGGAACTCGTCCAAGCCGCGCTACATTGTCGTCAACGCCGATGAAGGCGAGCCGGGCACCTGCAAAGACCGAATCCTGATGGAGAACGATCCGCACCGGTTGATCGAAGGTTGTCTGATCGCCGCGCGCGCCATCAACTCCAATCGCGGTTGGATCTATATTCGCGGCGAGTACCGCCGCATGATCGAAATCGTCGACAAGGCGATTGCCGAAGCTTACGAGCGCGGCTTCCTCGGCGAGAATATTCAGGGTTCCGGCTGGGCCTTCCATCTTTCTACGCACACGGGCGCGGGTTCCTACGAGTGCGGAGAAGAGTCTGCGCTGCTCGAATCGCTTGAAGGCAAGCGCGGCAACCCCCGGCTGAAGCCGCCGTTTCCGGCCACCTCCGGTGCGTTCCAGTGCCCGACTGTCGTGAACAACGTGGAGACCTACTCCGCAGTCCCGGACATCATCCTGAACGGCGGCGATTGGTACGCCGGTCTAGGCACGCCGAAGAATGGAGGGACACGGCTGGTCTGTCTCTCGGGCCATTTGAACCGGCCGGGCGTGTACGAAGTCCCGCTTGGTTTCAACCTGAAGAGGCTGATCGAGGAGATCGGCGGAGGCGTCTGGAAGGGCCGCAAGTTGAAGGCGGTGGTCCCCGGCGGCAGTTCCAGTCCGATTCTGACAGCGGACGAGATCGACATCCCCGCGGACTACGATTCGCTCGCGAAAGCCGGCTCCATGCTCGGCTCTGGCGCGACCGTGGTTCTGGACGAGACCACCGACATGGTGAAGGTGGCCAGCCGAATCATGAAGTTCTACGCGCATGAGAGCTGCGGCTGGTGTATCCCTTGCCGCGAAGGCACGGCCTGGCTGAAGAAGATCCTGGCGCGGTTGGACGAAGGCGCCGGCACGACCAACGATATCGACATGGTGGACCAGTTGGCCCAGGGCATGTTCGGCCGTACGTTTTGCGCGCTGGGCGACGCCGCGGCTATGCCGACCATGTCCATCGTCCGCAAGTTCCGCCACGAGTTTGAGGCCAAATTGAAGAGTTCCCAGGCGTTCGTGCCCGCTCCTGAAACTCAGCCTCTGGTTGTGCTGTAGGGTGACGGAGACGCGAATGGCAGAGATGGTGACATTAACGATCGACGGCCGGGAGGTTCGGGCCGAAAAAGGCGCGCTCCTCATCGAGGTCGCCAAGAAGGAAGGGATCGAGATCCCGGCCTTCTGCTACTACGAGGGCTTCTCGCTTCAGGCTGCCTGCCGGATGTGCCTGGTGGAAGTCGAGAAGATGCCCAAGCTCCAGCCCGGCTGTACGCTGCCGGTAGGTGAGGGCATGGTGGTCCGCACTGAGAGCGAAAAAGTCGTCGAATCCCGCAAGTCGATGATCGAGTACCTGCTCACCAACCACCCGCTTGACTGCCCGGTCTGCGACAAGGGCGGCGAGTGCGAACTGCAGGACATGACCTTCCGCTACGGGCTGGGAGAGAGCCGCTTCGTCGAGATCAAGCACCACAACGTGGAAAAGCAATGGTCTCCGGCGGTGTACTATGACCCCGCCCGCTGCATCCTCTGCTATCGCTGCATCCGAGTCTGCGACGAAGGCTTGGGCGTTGGCGCTCTAGGCCTGACCTATCGCGGCGTGCAGGCCGAGATCACACCGAGCCACGGCGATCACCTGGAATGCGACGAATGCGGATGGTGTATTGACGTCTGCCCGGTCGGCGCGCTCACATCCGGGGCCTACCGCTACAAGTCGCGCCCGTGGGAGATGAACCACGTCGGGACGATCTGCACGCACTGCGGCGACGGCTGCAAGACGACGCTGAGCGTTCGCAACGGCGAAGTTCTTCGCGCCAATAATCGCGACCGCTCCGGCATCAATGGCGAGTTCCTCTGCGTGAAGGGCCGCTTCGGTTTCGACTTCGTCCACAGCAAGGAGCGGCTGCAATCGCCGCTCATCCGCAAGAACGGCAAGTTGGAAGAAGCAAGCTGGGGCGAGGCGCTGGCCTATGTCGCCGGCAAGTTCAACGAAGTGGGGCAGCGCGGCGGCAAGTTCGGCGTCGTCGGCTCGAACCATACAACCAACGAAGAAAACTACTTCCTGCAGAAGTTCGTGCGGCAGGGGATGGGGACATCGAACATCGATCACCACCGCACCGGCGACGTGGCGACGCTGCTCGACGCGCTGAGCGGCAAGCAGAATGCGCTTGCCACGGCCGATGACCTCTACAACACCAAGGCCGCGCTAATCATCGGCTCCGACCTGAGCCAGCAGCATCCCTTCCTTGCGTACCAGTTGCGAGCCAACTACCGGCATCATCAGTCGTCCACCTACGTCGTGACGCCCGGCCCGGTGCGCGAAGATCAATTCGCGGCGAAGAGCCTGCGCGCGGCGCGGGGCGCCGAACTCGATGCGCTTGAGAGGCTGAAGGAAGACCTGAAACGTCACGAGTCGCTTGTGATTGTGTTCGGCGATTCCATCAAGGGCGATGCGGTTCGCCGGCTGGTTGCCTTCGGCGACTCACTTGGCATCAGAGTCAAGTACGTCTGCCTGGTGGACTACTCGAACTCGCGCGGCGCGATCGACATGGGTCTCGTTCCCGAACTCGGCCCCGGCTACCACGCCGTGAGCGAATCGGGACTGCAGCCGGGCCTGTCGTTGGATCAGATGCTCTCGGCCACCGACTTGGATGTCTTCTGGGTTGTCGGCGCCAATCCGCTGAAGAATGCGGAACTCAGAAGCGCCGGCGCATTCGTCGTGGTGCAGGATCTCTTCCTGACCGAGACCGCGGAGCGCGCCGACGTAGTGCTGCCCGCCGCCAGCGCCTACGAGAAGAACGGCACGGTTACCAACGTGACCGGAGAGGTGCAGCGACTGAAGGCCGGCCCGAAGGTGATGGGCGCGAAACCCGACCTCGAGATCATCGGCCTTCTCTCGAAGGAATTGGGTTTCGACCTCGGCATCTGGTCGAACGACAAGGTCTTCGAGGAGATCCGCAAGAACGTGCGCGGCTACAATGTTGCGTTGCCGGTGATTGCCACGGGCGGAGCCGCGCAGAGCATGCCTGTCAACGGGAATATCCCGGCGCAGGCGCGACCCGATCTCATCCGTTCCGCCGGCGATACGCTCTTTACTTCGGGCACCCTTGGCCGGTACTCAAAGATCCTGACGTCCGTGATGGAGGGCCCCGGGCAACTGTACAAGCCGTAAGGCTGACACTCCGCCTGGCTGAAAGTCAGAATGAACTTTTACATCCTCAGTCTGGTGAAGGCCGGTTTGCTCGCCTTCGTCCTTCTCACCTTCTGCGCCTACCTGGTATGGATCGAGCGAAAGGTGCTGGCGCACATCCAGCTCCGCCCCGGTCCGTATCGCGTCGGTCCGCACGGGCTGCTCCAGCCGCTCTCCGATCTCATCAAGCTTGTTACCAAGGAAGGCATCATTCCACGGAATGTGAACCTTCTGTTCTACCTGCTGGCGCCGTTCTTCTCCGTAGCGCTGGCGCTGGTCGCGATCGTGGTTATCCCGTTCGGTCCCGAGTTCGAGATCTTCGGCGTTCACACCTGGCTCGGACTGACCGACTTGAGCATCGGCGTGCTGCTTGTGCTAGCCATGTCTTCGCTCGGTGTCTACGGCATCGCCCTCGGCGGCTGGGCTTCGAACAGCAAGTACGCGCTCCTTGGCGGACTGCGCAGCGCGGCCCAGATGATCAGCTACGAACTGCCGTTGGCTCTGGCAATTGTCGCGCCGCTGCTGATCTATAACACTTTGAGCTTCCGTGAGATCGGCGCCGCTCAAGCCGGATTCCACTTCGGCTTCATCCCCCAGTGGGGCATCTTCGCCGCGCCCATCCCGCAGGTCCTCAGCTTCATCATCTTCCTGATCGCGGCATTCGCCGAAACCAACCGCGTCCCCTTCGATCTTCCCGAGGCCGAAGCGGAGTTGGTGGCCGGCTTCCACACCGAATACAGCAGCACGATGTTTGCCGCGTTCTTCACCGCTGAATACGCGAATATCACCACCATTTGCTGCGTCACCACGCTGCTCTTCCTCGGCGCATGGCACCCGCTGTGGCCGTCCGATTACGGCTCCGACTATGTGCCGGTGCTGCTGCTGCTCGGCGCAGCGGCCATGTTCTTCTTTCACTCGACCCAGACCATAAAGACACGCCGGTGGGACCGCTTCAGCTTCCCGGTCTTCGGTGTGGTGATGCTGGGTATCGCGGGCCTGTTCCTGATCCCGATGCTCAAGCCCATCCTGGTGCCCTTCTTCTGGTTTGCTTCGAAGACCATGTTCCTGATCTTCGTCTTCGTCTGGATCCGCGGCACGCTACCGCGCTTCCGTTACGACCAACTGATGCGGTTCGCATGGACTTTCCTGTTCCCGCTGGCCATTGCGAACCTCCTGATTACGGGCCTGGCGGTGGCCCTGACGTCGAAATAGCGGGAGGTGAATGCCATGGACGTTCTGCTCTTTCTTACCTTCGCCGCGATTGCAGTCGGTTGCGCGATCAATCTGGTCGTGCAGACCCACCCCATCTCCAGCGCACTGTCGCTCGTGGGCGTGATGGGGTCGCTCGCTGTGCTCTACCTGCTCCTCGGCGGCGAGTTCCTCGCCGCGGTCCAGCTTATCGTTTACGCCGGAGCCATCATGGTGCTCTTCGTCTTCGTCATCATGCTGCTGAACGCCGGAGCGGAGAAGAAGACATCGAAATCCGCGTTGCGAGCCACCGTCTCGGTTCCCGTGCTATTCACATTCCTGGCTCTGGGAGCTTACCTGATCCAGTCGAGCGTGCCTCGCGGCGAGGTCGTCAAGTTCGGTGAGTACATGGGCGGCACGCCGCTGAATATCGGGCGCGCACTCTTCACGACTTACCTGCTGCCCTTCGAAATCACGTCCATCCTGATTCTGATCGCGATCCTCGGCGCGATCGTCCTCGCAAGGAAGGAGATCTAGGAACGCCGATGTTTACCGCCCTCGCCCTTCCACTCCCGCAGTTGCCCGATGGCGTACCGCTGTCCTGGTATCTCATCCTCAGCGCCATTCTTTTCGCCCTGGGCGCCGCGGGTTTCTTGTTCCGCCGCAATATCATCACGGTCTTCATGTCCATCGAGTTGATGCTGAACGCCGTGAATCTCACATTCATCGCCTTCTCCAACAAGCTGAAGGCGGTGGACGGGCACGTGTTCAGTTTCTTTGTGATGGTTGTGGCCGCCGCGGAAGCGGCTGTCGGCCTTGCCATCATCCTCACCGTCTTCAAGAACCGGAAGACGCTCGAAGTCGACGAGGTCAGCTCGCTGAAGCTCTAGGATCCGATGCATCACCTCTGGCTCATTCCCGCACTCCCCCTGGCCGGGTTCCTAATCAACGGAACCATCGGCCGTAGGCTTCCGAAACCGGCAGTGAACGCCGTGGCTATCGGCAGCGTCCTGCTCTCGTTCCTCTGGGTCGTCAAGACGCTCATGGCGCTCGGCCCGCTCGAGACGCCATACGTCGAAAGCTACTTCACCTGGATTCAAAGCGGCATCGTCAATATCGGATTCGACTTTGCCGTTGATCGCCTGACCGCCGTCATGCTGCTGATCGTTACCGGCATCGGCACTCTCATTCACATCTATTCCATCGGCTACATGTCGCATGAGGGCGGCTACTACCGCTTCTTCGCCTACCTCAACCTCTTCATGTTCTTCATGCTGGTGCTCGTGCTGGGCGCCAACTTCCTGGTGATGTTCGTCGGGTGGGAAGGCGTGGGTCTCTGCAGCTACCTGCTCATCGGCTTCTACTTCCTGAAGAAGAGCGCGAATGACGCCGGCAAGAAGGCCTTCGTCGTGAACCGCATCGGCGACTTCGGTTTCACGCTGGCCATGTTCCTGATGATCGTCACCTTCGGTTCGCTCGACTTCCAGAAGGTCTTCAGCCAGGCCGCCGGCATGTCGCCGGAGACCTCGGCCGGCGTCATCACCGGCATCTGTGTACTGCTGATGCTCGGCGCGGCCGGCAAGAGCGCGCAGGTTCCGCTCTACGTCTGGCTGCCGGACGCCATGGAAGGCCCCACCCCGGTTTCGGCGCTGATCCACGCCGCCACCATGGTCACCGCGGGCGTATACATGGTTGCCCGCTCCGCGCCCTTGTTCAATCTCTCGCCCACCGCGATGTATGTCGTGGCGTGCGTCGGCCTGCTGACCGCCGTCATGTCCGCCACCATCGGTCTCGCGCAGAACGACATCAAGAAGGTCTTCGCTTACTCCACGGTTTCGCAGCTTGGCTATATGTTCCTAGCCCTCGGCGTGGGCGCTTACTCGGCCGGCATTTTCCACGTCATGACGCACGCCTTCTTCAAGGCACTGCTCTTCCTCGGCGCCGGGTCCGTCATCCACGCGCTCTCGGGCGAGCAGGATCTCCGCCAAATGGGCGGCCTGCGCTCAAAGATCCCAGTGACGTTCCTGGTGCTGCTCTGCGCCGCCGTGGCCATCGCCGGCGTTCCTCCCTTCTCGGGGTTCAAGAGCAAGGACGAGATCTTGCTCGCCGTGCACGCGCACCATCCTTGGATGTACTGGGTGGGCGTCGTCACTGCAGGCATGACCGCTTTCTACGTCTTCCGCGCAATCTTCATGTGCTTCTTCGGAAGCTATCGCGGGCACGCGCATCCACATGAATCGCCGCTCGTGATGACCCTCCCTTTGAGTGTGCTGGCCTTGCTCAGCCTCGGCGGTGGTTACCTGGATGTCCCGAACTATCTCGCGCCGCTCTTCGGCCGCCCGCACGGTGAGCACGACTTCACGCTCGTGGCCATCTCCGTCGGTGCGGGCCTGGCCGGCATCTTCCTGGCCTGGCTCTTCTATGTCGCCAAGCCTGAGCTGCCTGAATCTCTCGCTCGGGCCTTCAGTGGACCCTACAAGCTCATCTACAACAAATACTTCGTGGATGAGGCCTACGATGCCATGGTCGTTCACCCCATTCGCGACGGCTCGCGCACGATCCTCTGGAAGGGCGTGGACGTCGGCATCATCGACGGAGCCGTGAATGGCACGGGCAGCCTCGCCGCCGGCATTGGCGGAATCTTGAGAAACATGCAATCCGGATACATCCGGCGCTACGCGGCCTGGGTTGTCGTGGGCGCCATCCTGGTCATTGTGGCCGTGACGGCCCTCGGAGGTGTCCGTTGAGCTTCATCGACCTCAACCTGATTCTCGCTGTCCCCGCCATCGGCTTCGTCGTTACTCTGCTCCTGCCCAAGGACAACCACAGCCTGATCCGCAACTTCACCCTCGCGGTCTCGCTGCTTGTCTTTGTTCTGTCCCTTGGCCTCATCACCCCGGTGCTCGAGAATCCCGGCCAGATCTCGATTGTCACCGACGTGCCCTGGATCGAGTATCCGCTCATCCGCTACCACGTCGGCCTGGACGGACTCAGCCTGTGGCTCGTCATCCTTTCCACGTTGCTGACGCCCCTTTGCATCCTCGTCTCGTGGCGCTACATTCAGAAGCGCGTGAAGGAATTCTACGCCTTCATGCTGCTGCTGCTGGTCGGCGTCGTAGGAGTCTTCGTCTCCCTCGACCTCTTCCTTTTCTATGTCTTCTGGGAAGTTTCGCTCGTGCCGATGTACTTCCTCGTCGGCATTTGGGGCCACGAAAAGCGCATCTACGCAGCTGTCAAATTCTTCCTCTACACGATGGCCGGTTCGGTGTTGATGCTCGCCGCCATCATCTATCTGTACAACCGTGCGGGCTCCTTCGACATTCCGCTCATCATGGACATGATGCAGAAGGGCCGTCTGACGTTGACCGGCACCGAAGGCTTCTGGCTCTTCCTGGCCTTCTTCTTCGCATTTGCCATCAAGGTCCCGCTCTTCCCGCTGCACACCTGGCTGCCGGACGCCCACGGCGAGGCTCCCACGGCCGGCTCAGTCATGCTGGCATCCGTCATGCTGAAGCTCGGCACTTACGGAATCGTCCGTATCTGCGTGCCGGTGTTCCCGGATGCCGCGAAGCAATGCGCTCCATGGATCATCGGGCTCGCCATCGCCGGCATCATCTACGGGGCACTCGTCGCCATGGTCCAGCCGAACATGAAGCGGCTGGTGGCGTACAGTTCGGTCAGCCACCTCGGCTTCGTCGTGCTTGGCGTCTTCACATTCACCCAGGCCGGACTCGACGGCGCCGTCTACCAGATGCTGAATCACGGCGTTTCCACGGGCGCGCTCTTCATCCTGGTCGGGTATCTCTATGAGCGGCGCCATTCGCTGGAGATCGCCGACTACGGCGGCGTCGGTACCGTCGCTCCATGGCTCTCCGTCGTCTTCGTCGTCACCACGCTCGCCTCCATCGGACTGCCGCTGTTGAACAACTTCGTCGGAGAATTCCTTATCCTGCAGGGCGCAATGCAGGTCAGCTTCAGTTACGCCTTCTTCGCCGCCGTGGGCGTCATCCTCTCCGCCGTCTACATGCTGTGGATGGTGCAGCGGACCTTCTACGGCGAAACGTCCGATGAAGTCCGTCACCACGTCGGCGACCTCACCGTCCGGGAGTGGGCCATCATGACTCCGCTGCTCATCCTTATGATCTGGATGGGCATCGGCACGCAGAGCTTCATTCCCGCCATCCGCGCCAAGAACGAACAAACCCTCGAAATCGTGATGAAGAAACAGGGCCAATCCATCAACGCCCAGGCCAAGACGCTCGCCGGGGAGGCTACCGATGCCCGCTAGCTTCATGCCAACGGCCGCCGAGCTCATGCGCTTTTCCCCGGAGATCCTGCTCACCCTCGCCGGTGCGCTGCTCATGGTCTTGGAGGCGATCACTGCGCCGGACGGCAAGCGCAAACTTGGCGTCATCGCCTTCTTCAGCCTGCTGGGCGCGCTGGTGCTCTCCGTCGTCGCTTACGCGGATCCCGGCCCCGCCTTCTCCGGCATGCTCTCCATCGACGGATTCGCCACGTTCTTCCGCGTGCTGGTTTGCGGCGTCGGCCTGCTCACCATCCTGATCTCCACGAACTACCTCCAGCAGGAGAAGGCCGAGACCGGCGAATACTACGCTCTGCTGCTCTTCTCCATCGTCGGCCAGTGCCTGATGGCCACCGCCAATGAGCTGATCATGATCTTCATCGGTCTCGAAGTCAGCTCCATCGCCAGCTACATCATGGCCGGCTTCCTGCGCGACGACCGCCGCAATAACGAATCTGCGCTGAAGTACTTCCTGCTCGGCTCCTTCGCAACCGCCTTCCTGCTCTACGGCGTTGCCTGGATTTACGGCCTCACCGGCACCACTAACCTCACCGAGATCCGCGCCGCGATCATGGCTGGCCGGATTGAGGAAGGCAACGTCATGCTGCTGGCCGCCACGGCCATGATGTTCGTCGGCTTCGCCTTCAAGGTCTCCGCCGCGCCCTTCCAGATGTGGGCTCCGGACGTCTACCAGGGCGCGCCCGCCCCGGTCAGCGGCTTCATGTCCGCCGGACCGAAGGCCGCCGCGTTCGCCATGTTCCTGCGCGTCATCATGACCGCCTTCGAACCCGTCAAGGAAAGCTGGGAGCCGCTCCTCTGGATCTCCGCTCTGGCGACGATGATCCTCGGCAACTTCGCCGCGCTCCGCCAGACCAACATCAAGCGCCTATTGGCCTACAGCTCCATCGCACACGCCGGCTACATCATGGTGGCGCTCACCACGCACTCCAACATCGGCACCGCTGCCGCGATGTTCTACCTGGCCGCCTACGCCTTCATGAACATCGGCGCGTTCGCCGTCGTCACGCACGTCGCCCGGCGCGGCGAGCGCTACGTCGAGGTTTCCGACTTCGCCGGTCTCGGCGTTCGCCAGCCGCTTACTGCGGCGTTACTGACCATTTTCCTGTTGTCGCTGATTGGTGTCCCGCTCACCGGCGGCTTCTTCGGCAAGTTCTACATCTTCAAAGCCGCGCTCGACGCGAACCTCGTCTGGCTCACCGTACTCGGCCTGTTGAACAGCGCCGTGGCCGCGTATTACTACCTTCGAATTATCGTCGTGATGTACATGCACTCGCCCGACGAGACCTCCGGAGAGCTCCCGGTCCCCAGCATGGGCGTCGCCGTCACGCTTTGGGGTTCTGCTCTGGCCACAATCCTTCTGGGCGTCTTCCCGTCATTCGTCCTCGACTTCGCCGGGAAATCCGCCACCTTCGTGAAGTAGCCGCGATCCGGATCAGAACAGGCTGCGCAGGTCGATGAACTTTTCGACCACCGCCAGCCTGCCTGGCCCCGGATTGCGCAGTTCCTGGCGCTCCAGTGTCCACGTCCGCGCGTGCGGCACGAACACAGCGTTCAGCCCGGCGTCCAGCGCCGGATTCACATCGCTCTTAGGCGAGTTGCCGATCATCCACGACCGCTCCGGTGTCATGCCGCGATCGTCGATCAGCGCGCGGTAGGACGCGACATCCTTCTCCTTCACGATCGCCGTGTGGCCGAACCAGACTCCCAGACCGGACCGGTCGATCTTCAGCTTCTGCTCCTCGGGATGCCCTTTCGTGTACAGCGTCAGGTCGTGGCGCGACGCCAGGTATTCCAGTGTCTCCGGAACGCCCTCGATGATCTCCAGCGGCTGCTCGAGAATCCGTAGCGCAAGGCCCCGCACCGTCTCAAGGTCGCCCTCACGAATCTCCCTTTCCGCCAGGCGCTGATAGCACTGCTGCAGGTTCCGCCCGAAATTCAGCGATCCGTACCCATGGATCCGGGCATTCGCCAGCTCGATCTCGTCGAGCGTGGCGCGAATCTCTTCGGGAGTCATCGTCGAATGTTCGAGAAAATCGCAAAAATCATCGAAAGCCCTCTCGAAGTAGATGTTGTTTTCCCAAAGCGTATCGTCGGCGTCAATGATCAGGTTCTGTCTCATGTCAGGAATGCCCGGCGTGCCGCCCATGCCCGTTCTGCCGCACGACGCGCTGCATCTCAGCCTCCGTCTTCTTCCGGACCAGGAGCGTCCTGAGATGCTTGGCTAGCTGGAGCAGCCGCTCGGATTCTGACCGCAGACTCAGCAGCATCTGCCGGAAGTCGAGATCCTCGGAAACACGCGCAATTCGGAAGCTCAGATCCGGATCGTCGAGCTCTGGAGGCTCTTCTTCTGATCCGGTCGCTCTCTGCAGTTCCAGCAACGCGTCCACTGCCTTCCGCCGTAGTTCCACGCTCGGCCGCGCTGCCGGCTCGTCGTCGAAAAACTCCACCGAGGCCCGCAGAAAGCTACGGTCCGTATCGATGTCTTCGATCTCGAACCGCCGCCTGCCCACAGTCACGATGTCCATGCGGCCGTCCTCGTATCGCTGTGCGACCTCAGCGATTGCGGCCGTGCACCCGGTTCTCAGAATGCCGTTGCCGCGCGCCTGCACGACGCCGAACTCCGTACCCTCCGCCAGGCATTCGCCGATCATCTCCTTGTAGCGGTCCTCGAAGATGTGCAACGGCAGCACTGTATGCGGAAGCAGCACCAATTCAAGCGGGAATAGCGGCAGCAGGCCCTCCGGCATACAAAGTATTATGGCTGATTGCCTCTCCTCGGGCTTTGAATCCATGCAAATCGAAGGGAAAGTCGTCCTCATTACCGGCGCCACCGGCGGACTTGGCTCAGCGCTCGCCCGGGAGTTCTCCGCTCGCGGCGCCAGGCTCGCCGTCACTGGCCGCTCCGATCGTAAACTCGCCGCCCTCGACTTCCCCGTACAGTTCTCCCGCGCGGGTGATCTGCTCAACGCCGAATTTCGCCGCGACCTAATCCAGCAGGTGAACGACGCCCTCGGCGGAACGGACATTCTCGTCAACAATGCCGGCGTCGGACTCTATGCACCCTCTGACCGCGCACCGATGTATCTGATCCGCCAGATGTTCGAACTGAACCTCTTTGCCGCCGTCGATCTCACGCAGCAGGTTCTCCCATTGATGCGCCGCAAGCATGGTGGCATGATCGTGAATGTCAGTTCGATTGCGGGACGGCTGGCTTTGCCGTGGCTCACAATGTACTCGGCCAGCAAGTTTGCACTTTGCGCGTTTACGGAAGGGATTCGAATGGAGTTTGGACACCAAGGCGTCCAGGCGATGACTGTTATGCCCGGATACATCCGTACACCCTTTCCAGAGAACGTGCTCGGCGGGAAGCCTCCTCAGGCGCTCAGGAAACCCGATCGCGTCGTCATCTCCGCGGAGGAGTGTGCCCGGCGGGTCGTCGACGGTGTGGAAAATGACGCCCGCGAAGTGATCGCTCCCGCCTCGGGACGCTGGCTTATCCGGTTGGCCCGCCTCATGCCCGGATTGACTGAATCAAGACTTGCGGCCGTGAACCGGCAGATGGAGCAGCGGCCATGATTCTCAAACTCAAGCGGACCCCCGGCATTTACCTCGTCGGCTTCATGGGCACCGGCAAGAGCACTGTGGGACGCGCCCTCGCGCGCCATCTCGGCTGGCGTTTCGCGGATCTCGACGACGACATCGAATCCTACGCCCAGATGTCCATTACGGAAATCTTCGACGCCAAAGGGGAAGAGGAGTTCCGCCGCATCGAATCCGACATGCTGAAACGGCGCGTGCAGGACATTGCCCGCGGCATTCCCTGGGTCGTTGCACTCGGCGGCGGCTGCTTTGCCCAGTCGAAGAACTTCGATCTCATTCAGAACCACGGCGTCTCCATCTGGCTCGACGTGCCTATGGAGATGATCAAGGCACGCATTGCCCACTCGACGCACCGCCCTCTCGCGCGAGACCCCGAGAAGTTCGAACAGCTCTATAACCAGCGCCTCGGCTGCTACGGCCAGGCCCACTATCAAATTAACGTCGGACCCGAAGGCTCCGCGGGCGCAGTGGAGAGTATCCTGAAGTTGCCCTTATTCTAAAGAGATGGGCAACGAGAAGCGCCTTCGCCGAGACGCGCTTACCATCTTCCGTGCATCGCTTGAGGCAGCCGATCCCCGCAAAGCCATAGAACGCGCCCTCCGCCTCGACCGCGGCGCACTCATCGCGGACAATCGCCGGTACAATCTGGACCAGTTTCGTGCGGTGCATGTCGTCGGTGCTGGCAAGGCCAGCGCCACCATGGCGTACGCCGTCGAACTCATTCTCGGCAATGCCATCAAGGGCGGGCTGATCAACACCAAGTACGGGCATCTCGCAAAGCTGCGCCGGGTCCAGTTGCAGGAGGCCAGCCATCCCGTACCCGACGCGGCCGGTGTGGATGGCGCGCGCAAGATCGCTTCCCTGCTCCAGTTCTGCGACGAAGGCGACCTCGTCATCGCCCTCATCTCCGGCGGTGCTTCGGCCCTGCTGCCCCTCCCCGCCGAACCGGTTACGCTCGAGGAGAAGCAGAAGACCACGAAGCTCCTGCTTGCCTGCGGCGCCACCATCAACGAGATGAACGCCGTCCGGAAGCACATCTCCGGCATCAAGGGGGGGCAACTCGCGCGCCTCGCGTACCCCGCCACCGTGCTCGCCTTGCTGCTCTCCGACGTCATCGGCGATCCGCTGGACGTCATTGGCTCTGGCCCCGCCGCCCCGGACGACTCTACTTTTCAGACCGCCTGGGACGTCCTCGAGAAGTACAAGCTCACTACGAAGGTCCCCGCCACTGTTCGCCAGCGTCTGAAGGCAGGTTGCGACGCGAAGATCGAAGACACCCCCAAGTCCGGCGATCCCTGCTTCCTCCGCACCCAGAACGTCATCATCGGTAGCAACCGCCTCGCTGTCGATGCCGCTGCGCGTAAAGCGAAGGATCTCGGCTACAAGCCCCTCGTCCTATCCACCTTCATCGAAGGTGAGACCCGCGACATCGCCGCCATGCACTGCGCCATCGCGCGCGAGATTCTCGCCTCGGGCCGCCCCGCCAAGCCGCCCGTCTGCCTCATCTCCGGCGGCGAAACGACGGTCACACTACGCGGAAATGGCCTGGGCGGACGAAACCAGGAATTCGCCCTCGCCGGTGCACTGGATGTCAGTGGATTGAACGATGTGATCGTGTTCAGCGGCGGCACGGACGGCACGGACGGCCCGACCGACGCTGCTGGAGCCATCGCCGATGGCGCCACGCTTCAGCGCGCTTCGGCGCTCGGCCTGAACGCACCCCAGGCGCTGGCCAACAACGACAGCTACCACTTCTTCGAGAATCTAGGAGATCTGGTGAAGACCGGCCCAACTGGCACGAACGTCATGGACGTGCGCCTCGTGCTGGTAGGCGCGCCGAAGCGCGGCTGACTATATCGCCTTCGCTAGCAGAGCGCCCCAGTGGAAGCCCGCGCCGAAGGCCGAGAATACCACTGAGTGTCCGGGCATCACCTTGTGCTCCCGGAACCACTCCGCCGCCGCAATCAGCATCGACGCCGACGACGTATTGCCATACCGGTGGATGTTCGAATAGAACTTCTCAGCCGGCACCCCCAACGCATCGGCAATGCGCAGAATCAAATTCTGATTCGCCTGGTGCATCAGGAAACAGTCGATTTCCGAAGGCTGAATCGAATACCGCTCGAGTAGCGTTCGCACTGCGCCCGGGATCTTCCGCGATGCTTGCAGGATCACCGTCCGGCCATTCATCTTGAGCGGTGTGTCAAAGTTTAGGCACAGGTCCTCTGAGTAGCTCCCGTCGGACGCCAGCACCGAATCCAGCACTTCGATCGGCCCTTCGTCCGGCGTCACCAGGCACGCGCCCGCTCCGTCGCCGAATAGCACCGCCACGCCCCGTTCCTGCGGCTCGCGCGCGACGATCTTCGACATCTTCTCCGCGCCGATCACCAGAATCCGGCCGACGCTCTCTGCCAGCCGCGATGCCAGCGACAGTGCGAACAGCGATCCCGCGCTCGCCATAGGCACGTCGATCGCCGGAATGCCCGAGACGCCCAGCTTCTGCGCCGTGGTCGCCGCCGGTCCGGGGAACTGCCGCTCCGACGTCCCGCTTGCCACCAAAATCATCGCCAGCTCCGACGCCAGCATGCCCGCTCGCTTCAGGCAATCAGCGCCCGCCCGCGCCGCCATCTCGGCCACGCTCTCGTCTTCCTCGGCGAATCGGCGTTCGTCGATGCCCGATACGTTCTTCACCCATTGGGCGTCGGTTCCCACCCACGAGGCGGCTTCGTCACTTGTGACTACTCGCTGAGGCAGCCAGCAGCCGAATTCTCTCAGGAAAGGCATGCTTTAGTTCAGTTCTGCGAATCGAGGTAGTTCTCGATGCGCTCAATCGAATCGAATTTGCGGGGATTTAGATCGGAATCGGGGATGGAGATGTTGAACTCTTTCTCCAGCGCTCCCACCAGATCCGGTAATCCGAATGAATCCAGAGTCCCTGATTCGAAAAGTGATTCGTCGGCTGCCGGAGCTACATCCTTCTTCGCCACTTGCCGGATCAGTTCAATTATCTTTGCTCGACGGTCCATTGGCTGTCGTTCCTATCCATTGCCGGCGGACGGCCGTAAATATGCCGTACTGCCCCATCATCAGGTCGTAGAGGGATTCGCCCAGCACCTGGTAGCCCGGGCTCGTGAAGTGAACAAAATCTCCCTGGGCGAGACCTGCCTGCACCCATTCTCGCATGGCGCCCTTGCCCCCCATCGTGGCCCGCAGATCCCAAAACGCGCAGCCGTTCTCTAGCGCCGCGTCCATCTGCGCCGCCAGAATATGATCGACTCCCGTGTGTGTCATCCACTTGCTTCGCACCCGGATGCTCTGGTCCGGTGGCCCAATCACCAGGATGCTCGCCGCCGGCGCATCCGCTCTCAATTTCTGCAGCACCTGGGTAAACGTGTCCTTGTAGCTCTGATAAGTCCAGTCGCTTCGGCGGGCTTCATTGGTTCCATAGGCCAGCACGATCAGCGCCGGGTCCCGGTGCATCAGGTGGCTGCGCAGGATCTCATCATTC
Source organism: Bryobacteraceae bacterium (assembly GCA_050789245.1). Taxonomy (GTDB): domain Bacteria; phylum Acidobacteriota; class Terriglobia; order Bryobacterales; family Bryobacteraceae; genus PNKE01. Next base: position 73,480 of record JBOZRR010000037.1, read on the forward strand.
CAGCCGAGCAGCAGGTCCGCCTGGGCTCCGTTGATCCCCAGCGTCTCCCATGTCACGCCGCCTTGATTCTCCGCCACCCAACCGAACACCCGGACCGGCGCCGAATCCAGCGTCGTCAACCTAAAGGCGTGCAAACCCGGCGGCACCTCGCTGCGATAGTAGCCCGGCCCGCGCTCCCCGTCTGTGCTCACCGTCGACAGCGGCGCTCCGTCCATGTCTACCCGGAATGAACCGCCGCCCGGTTGCAGCAGATAGTAGACCTCCAGCAAGGCTCCTTCAGCCTCCAGCGTCAAAGTTTCGCCGGCGCGCCGCGTGCCCAAGCTTACGCCTGAGATCCCATAGCTCCCATCGCCTTCGCGGTTCAGCAGCCCCGATGGCTCCCAACCCCGAGACATCGACGTCTTCGCGTCCATCCGGTGGAATCCCGCGTACGGACGCCCCGCATGAACGAATCCCGGACCGCCCCTCCCGAACGCCGATTGCAGCTTCACCCGGATCGCCGAACCCCAGGCATCGGCCGCCGTGTGCGAATCGCCAAACTGAAGCACGCGTAGCGGTTCCTTCCGCCCCTCCTGCGTCTGGTACAGCATCTCGTAATAGGGCACCAGCGCGGCTGCGTTTCGAATTCCGGCGTTCACCGCCGCCCTCACGCTCTCCGCCACCGCATCCTGCGAGGCAGCTTTCTGCGCCGGCGTCACCTTCGGCCTGGGGGGCACCCGTCGGGCAGCCTTGCGCTTGACGGGCTTCTTCTTGCTCGAGGTCTTGGTTGTCGTTTTCTTCGCTGCGGCATGCAGCGAGGGGAGAGACGGCGCGAGCAGTCCGGCGGTCACCGCGATCACGGCCGCCAGCCGCCGCACTATTTCCTCACCTCCGCCAGTTGGCCGCGGAGGACCTTTAGTTTGTACAGATGGTAGTCCTTCATGAATGCCTGATATACCAATGACGCAACAATGCGCCCGCCGGTCGGCAGCGGATGGATGAAATCCGCACTCACCAGCCTTGGTTCAGCCATATACCACTTCCCCATCGTACCGGGACCGCCCATCGCCTCGAAAGTGTTAAAAAACGCGCAACCTTCCTCGGCCGCCACCCTGGCCTGGATCGCCACCAGCCTCGGCAGTGCGGGAACCGTACCAATCCGGCCGCCCGCCTCGCGGACACCGCGGTCCATCGGGCTCATCAGCAGCAGAGGCGTATCCGGCAGCGCGGCCCGGATCCGCTCCACCATCTTGCGGATGTCCCCCTCGTAGGTCGTGTCCACGTACTTGGCGAATCCGCTCTCATTCGTGCCCAGATTCACCACCACCAAGTCCGGTTCGGCCTCATTCAACTCTTGCGCCCAATGTCCCTGGTCGATGTGGTTCACGAACGCCAGTGCTGACACGCCGTTCAACCCGAGGCTGTCATATACCACGCCGGGCCCGCCTCGGAACAGCGTGAAGCAGAACAGCCGGACGCTCCCTGCCGTGACGCGGATCTCTAGTTTCTTCGCCTCCGTCGGCAGGCCGAACGTCTCCTCGGCCGTGGCCGCGCTCTCGGCGTTCGTGTCGATCGTTCCGATCTCTTCGCCGTCGGCCAGCAGGGCCGCCTGCCCTCCTCCGGGCCTCGCGAAGTAGGAAACCGTCACTCGGTCGTGCTCCGTGTTCTTCAGAGCCACCTTGCTCCAGGCGCCCTTCGTGCCGCTGAAACTCACCCCGCCCAGGCCGTAGATGCCGTCCCTCTCGCCGCGCAGCGTCGCTGGATGAATCGTCCAACCCTGCGAGACCACGTCCAGACCCCGGTGCGCATACCACGCCCACGGCTTCGCAATCAGGTACGTCCCATGCCCCGCGTTCCCGAACCTCTGCTGGAGCGAAGCACGCAGATCCGCCGTAATCAGGTCCGCCGTCGTCGGTGAGTCGCCGTAGTGCAGCACTCGAACCACTTCCCGCCGCCCCTGTTCCGCCCGGAGCAGCGCCGAGTAGAAGCGTTCCATCGTGTGCGCCGGGTCGTGGATCCGCGCTGAGTCGTCCGCCTGCTGCGTCTCCGGACGCAGCCGTCCAACTTCGTCTTCCATTGGCGCCGCGCTCCGCTGCCTCGGATGGAAGTCCAGCACCGTTGGAACGGTGCTCCACTCAAACACGCGCCAGTTGTAGAGTTGCGGAACAAACTGGGGAGCGGCGATCACGGCGCAGAATGTCGCGATGGTCAGCAGCGGTTTGAGGGGCCAGGGCGTCATGGGCGTCAGAACTGCGTGTACAGGAACGGCGCAGCGCCGGTCACCGCTACGTACTCAATCGCCAGCACCAACAGCGCCAGCACCACCGCCTGCGCGTAAAACGGCGCGGCCGCATATCGCTCCAGGCTGAACTCGTACCACTTCTTCGGCGCGAAGTGCGCCAGCGCAGCAATCGCCAGCACCACGGCCAATCCCGCGGAGATGTTGTCGAACGAAACCGTCAGGGATCCGATCCGAGCCAGCACTTCCAACGAATTCTCCACGCTCGTCGCCCGGAAGAAGATCCACGCGAAGATCACGAAATGCGCCGTGATGAACGTCGAAACGATGCGCGGCAGCCATTCGCCCGAAGGCTTTGGATTCCCGCGTGCCGCCCGCCAGCCGTGCTGCACCGCCAGCGCCACGCCGTGCAGAGTCCCCCAGATCACGAACGTCCAGCTCGGCCCGTGCCACAGCCCGCCCAGCACCATCGTGACCACCAGGTTGGTGTACGTGAAGACCTTCCACCTTGACCGCAGCCCCGGAAGCGAGAAATACAGATAATCCCGCAGCCAGTTCGATAGCGATATGTGCCAGCGACGCCAGAATTCGGCAATATTCTGCGACTGGTATGGCCTGTTGAAGTTCTCCGGCAGTTTCAGCCCCAGCAGCATCGCGCTTCCAATCGCAATGTCCGTGTATCCCGAAAAGTCGTAATAGAGCTGCAATGCGTAGCCGTAGACGCCGATCAGCGTCTCCATCCCGGTGTAGAGCCCAGGTGTATCGAACACGCGGTTCACCAGGTTCTCGGCCAGGTAGTCGGCGATCAGGAACTTCTTCATCAGCCCCATGCCGATGCGGAAGAGGGCCTTTCCGCCGTCCTCCGGCAGCAGCTTCCGCCCGGTCTTTTCAAGCTGCGGAGCCAGCGAAAGCACTCGCGTGATCGGCCCCGACAGCGTCGTCGGGAAGAAACTCACCGCCGTCATGTGCGCCAGCAGGCTGCGAACCGGCTTGCCGTCCTTGCGGTACACGTCGATTGTGTACGTCAGCGATTGGAAGCAGTAGAACGAGATCCCCAGCGGAAAAGTCCAGTGCCACTCCGGCGCCTTGTGCCCGCTCACGCCCGCCCAAGCGCCCAGGAAGAAGGGCATGTACTTGAACGACGCCAGAATGCCCAGGTTCATCCCAATGCTGGCCATCACCAGCAGCCGCCGTGCCCACTTCTGTCTAGCCGTGCCCAGTCCCAGCCCGATCAGATAGTCCACGAACGAAGCCGCGGGGATCAAACCCAGGTAGAACAGGTCCCACTTTGCGTAGAAGAAGTAATTGGCGAAAAGAAGAACCGCCAGCGACGCGGCACGGAACCTCTGGAGAGGCCAGTACAGCAGAAAAACGCCGATGAGGAAAACGAAATAGATCGAACTGGAGAGGAGCATGCAGCCGGCGGACAGCCGGACGCTTTGATTATAGCGTCCGACGCGTGCTTCTCATGCTTTCTAACGGTATGATTTCGCGAGCCCGTTCCGTTGATTCTTCACCTGAAACTGCCCGTCCTTCCGGGCCGTCACTTCGATGCCAAACCCCTCGCACTTCTCCTCGATATTCGCAATCCGCGCCTCGTCCACGTTGTTCTCTTTCCCGCCTGCCACCGCATAGTGGAGCTGCCACATGTCCCGCAGCCCTGGTGAGGAGGAGATCACCTGCCACGCCGCCGGTGAGCCCCCTTTCTTCGCCCCGTTGTTCATGATTGCCACCTTGGGCTGCAACGCGTGGACAATCGTCTTCGGCCCGGAGGCGTCCAGCCCGTGGTGCGTCGTCAGGTAAAGCTCGACCGGACCCACTGCGTTTTCCGGGCATGCCAGTTCCAGTTCCTTGTTCCACGTCAAGTCGCCCAGGTCCACGAACCGGAACTTGCCATAGGTCATCAGGATGCCGATTGAGCGCGCATTCTCGCTCGGATCGTCGGCCTTCTTCGCCTCCTGGCCGCACAGTGCATTCTTCTGCCCGCCATTTTTCAATGGCTTCGGAATCCGCTCGCCCCGCGCCGTCACCACCTCCACCTTGACCCCCTTCAGCGGCAGCACATCCCCCGGTTTCACCGTCAGCCGCTTCACTCCTTTGGCAAACACGTCCTTGTACGTCTTTTCCAGTTCCTGTGCGCGGGAGTTCGTTTCCGTACTTTCGCCGTGGTCGATCATCGTCCCCACGGGGAATTTCGCCGCAAGCTGCGCCACGCCGCCGACGTGGTCCGTGTGGTAATGCGTCACCAGCAGGTAGTCGATCTTCGTCAACCCCATCGACTTTGCCGCCTTCACGATCCGGTCGGCATCGCGGCCGTTGTTCCCCGGCCACCCGGCATCGATCAGCAACGACTCCCCTGCCGGCGTCACCACCAGCGTCGCCTGCCCTCCCTCGGTATCGACAAATCGCAGTTCAAGGTCCTTTGCCGCTCCAACGCCGGCGGACAGGATCGTCAATCCCAAAACCAAGGCGGTCCAACGCATGCCCGGATGCTATCACAAGGGAACTAGGCGGCTTGCTTCGTCGTAGTAAACTACGGGAAACAAAAATGCCCTTCTGCACGCAATGCGGCAACCAGGTCACGGCCAACGATGTCTATTGCGGCAGTTGCGGCTCGCGGCAGGAGTCCGCTGGTGCCGCCGGCTTCACCCCGCCCCCGCCCCGATCCTCCGCCGGAAAATCCGGTGGGTTTCCCGCGAACATCGACTCCCGCCAGGCTTCCATCTTCTGCTACATCCCCTGGGCCGGCTGGATCGCCTCCATCTTCGTACTCGCCTCCGACAGGTTCCGCGACGACCGCGATACACGGTTTCACGCCTTCCAGGGCCTTTACCTCTTCGTGATCTGGCTCTTCGTCGATTGGGTCTTCTCCCCGGTCCTTCACGGAGTCGAGGGCGCTCGCGTGGTCGGCAGCATGATGAAAATCGCCGTCATCGGCGCCTGGATCTTCATGCTCGTTAAAACCAGCCAGGGGGTCCTCTTTCGTCTCCCCTTTATCGGCGAACTCGCCGACCGCTCCGTCTCCGAACAGAAGTAGCTCATTCGTGTACGATTTTGGGGATAGTGAACTTGGTGTGGTATATTTATTCACAACAGTGAATAAATAACCGTCCTCCGGAGACTGACTCCAGCCATGACCACGAACGTCGGCATCGTCGGCTTCCGCGGCTATAGCGGCGCGGAACTCATCCAGATCCTCGAGCGGCACCCCAACACCAATCCAGTCCTCCTCGAGCATCGCCAGGACTCAACTGAACGGCCGCACCCCGTCGGCTACCAGGGCCCCGCACGCATCTCGGCCTCTCCTGAGGCTGCCGTCGCCGCACGCATCCGCCTCGTCTTCCTCGCCACCCCGCCCGAGGTTTCCATCGAACTTGCCCCCGCGCTGCTCGAAAAGGGTGTTAAGGTCGTCGATCTCAGCGGCGCATTCCGCCTGCAAACCGTTGAAAACTATAAGCGGTGGTATAAGGAAGACCACAATCAGCCCGCCTGGCTCGCGAAGGCTGTTTATGGTCTGCCTGAGGTCAACCGCGCCCTGATCCCCTCCGCCGAACTCCTCTCGAATCCCGGCTGTTACCCGACCGCCGCCAACCTCGCCCTACGGCCGCTGGTCGCTTCGGGCCTGCTCGACCGCGCCTTCGGCATCATTTGCGACGCTAAAAGCGGCGTCAGCGGCGCCGGCCGCAAGCCCAGCTTGAAGACCAGCTTCTGCGAGACCACTGAGAACTTCTCCGCCTATTCGATCCTCGATCACCGCCACGTCCCCGAGGTCCTCATGGTCTCCGGCATCGATGAGCGCGAGTTCAGCTTCACCGCGCAGCTCATCCCCTGCGACCGTGGCATCCTCGAAACAATTTACTTCCGGGCGCCCCGAATCAAGGACCCAGCCGAGATCCTGAACATCTACCAGCAGAATTACGGGAACGAACCCTTCGTCCGGCTCTACGCGCCCGGCGTTGTGCCCGACCTCCGTGCCGTCCAGCGCACCAACTTCTGCGACATCGGCTTCAAGTTCGACCCCGCGACAGGCCGCGGCGTCGCCGTCTCCGTCATCGACAACCTCGTCAAAGGTGCCGCAGGGCAGGCGGTCCAGAATATGAACTTAATGCTCGGCTTCGATGAGACGGAAGGCCTGTTGTGAAACTGCTCATCAAGCTCGGAGGCACGCTGCTCGACCAGCCCGATACGCGCCTGGCCATCGCCGCCCAGGTGGCCGAGGCCGCCCGCCAGCACGCCGTCACAGTCGTTCATGGCGGCGGCAAGCAGATGACCCGCTTCCTTGCCGAGCGCGGCGTCGAGAGCCAATTCATCAACGGCCTCCGGGTCACTTCTCCGGATGTCATCGACGCAGTACTCAAAGTCTTCGCGGGCTCGGTGAACAAGGACCTCGTCTCGGCCCTCATCCAGGGCGGGGCCCGCGCCGTCGGCCTCAGCGGCATCGACGGTTCCCTGGCGGTCGCCGAGCAGGTGGACCCCCAGCTCGGCGCTGTGGGCAAAATTGTAAGAACGAACTCAGATCTGCTGGATGTCCTTGTCAATGCAGGGTTTGTCCCCGTTGTCGCCTGCGTTGGAGGTAGCGTGGATGGCCAGATCTACAACGTGAATGCCGACCAGATGGCCGTCGCCTGCGCCTCAGGCTTCCAGGCTGCGAAGCTCCTGTTTCTCACCGACGTTGATGGTGTGATGGACGCGTCCAAGACGGTTCTGCCCTGCATCACCCCGTCCGTCGCCCGATCGTTGATCGCGGACGGAGTCGCCACCGGAGGAATGCAGGCCAAGCTCGAATCGGCCTGCGCCGCGCTTGCCGGAGGCGTCGGCGAAGTGTTCATCGCACCTGGCGCTTCGCCCAACGTCGTCGCCCGCCTGCTGGCCGGGGAGACGCTCGGCACCCGCTTGGTCCCGGAGGTCTCATGACCGCCCGCAAGGCACGCATGACCGACATTCCCGCCCTGCTGGCGTTGATCAACGGCTACGCCCGGCAGGGCATCATGCTGCCCCGCAACGAGTTCGAGCTCTCCGAGGGCATCCGCGACTTCACCGTCCTGCTCGACGGCGACCGCATCGCCGGTTGCGCCGGACTCCACTTCTACGGGCCCTCAATCGCCGAAGTCCGCTCCCTCGCCGTTCACCCCGATGTAAAGGGCACCGGCGGCGGCCGCATTCTCATGGACGCCCTTGAGCGGGAAGCCAGGGAATTCGACCTGGATATCCTTTTTGCCTTCACTTATGTGCCGGGATTCTTCGCCAAAATGGGGTACCTCGAAGTGGATCGCGGGGAACTACCGCTCAAGGCGTGGAAGGATTGCCTCCGTTGCCCTAAGTTCCAGGCCTGCGATGAGATAGCGGTTCTGAAGACCCTGAAGCCCGGGGCCTCGCTCGACCGCGCCCACGCCGTCGTTGAGTCTGGCCTCGTCACGCTCCCCACTGTTCGCCAGAACTAGCTTTTCTTAATGAGATTATTCGCGCCTGCTCGCACTACTTGTCTGTAAACAACCTCGCAGGCCGGCCGCGCTCGCGGCGCGCGCCTGCATTGGAGACACAATGCGAGCTCAGACCGTCGATGTCCGGAGCGCCCGAGGACGTATCCTCTGCACGACAATCTTCCGCCCCTGCGGCAAGAAACTGCTGGCCAAGGGCCACACTATCAGCGAAGAGGATATTCAGCTCCTGGAAACCGAAGGCCTCCAGGAAGTATGGGTCACGGAGTTCGACGACTCGGAGATCCCCGAAGACGAGGCGGTTCTCGCCGTGGCCGGGCAGATCGGCTGCGGAAGCATCGAGATCCGCGCGGCCGTCGGCGGACGCGCCAATCTGGTCGCTACTTCGAACTGCTGTCTGCTGCTCGACGAGGAGCTCCTCAAACAGGTGAACTGCACCTCTGCCGTCGCCATCGCCACGGCATCCAACTTCCGCTTCATCCGCGCCGGGGAGCGTGTTGCCAGCGTGAAGAGCGCCCCCTTCGCCATCTCCCGGGAGGAACTCGACGGCGTGCTTTCGATCTTCGCCGAGCGCGGCCCCATCCTCCAGGCCCGGCCCCTGGATTCCCCCAAGGTCGCCGTGCTCTACACAGATCCGCTCTCCGGTGATCGTGCCCGGCAGCTCTTTGAAAGCGTCATGCGGCACCGCCTGGAGAAGTTCGGGACCTTCCCTTCACAGGTACTCTCCTCGCTCGAAAGCACGGAGACGGCCGCCCGTGGGCTGAACCAGCTTCTCCGCTCGAATCCCGACGTCGTTCTGATGGCCTCGACCACCGCCCCGGCGGGCCCCGGCGACATCGTTGGCCAGGCCATGATCGCGGCCGGCTGCTCGCTGGAGCGCTTCCTGGCTCCCGTCGAACCTGGCAACCTGCTGCTGCTCGGCTATGCAGGCGAGATCCCCGTGGTCGCCGCGCCGGGCTGCTTCCGGTCCACCAAGCTGAACATCGTCGATCTCATCCTCCCGCCGCTGCTGGCGCGCTACCGCGTCAGCGGTTGGGAGATCGCCTGTCTTGGACACGGCGGATTGCTCGGCTGAGGTCTCCTCACTTCGTTCTCCTCCGAAGCTGTGCGCTTCGCACCCTCCGCCAAGCACACAGCCCCTGTGGGCCGGACGCCTGACCAGCGTTCGGCCCCCTTTTTTCTCCTGCCGGATGCTACGATTCAGGTCATGTTGGCGGAGCCGCTGATCGGGGGCCTTCTCGCCGCCGCCGGCGTCACCGCCTGGGGCGTTCGCGGCCGCTCGTCCCAACTCTTCGCGCCATCCGTCTGGCGTGGCCGATCCCACCGCCAGGCCATCGCGCTCACCTTTGACGACGGTCCCAGCGAGTCCACTCCGGAACTCCTCGACGTGCTCGCTCAATACGGCGCTCGCGCCACGTTCTTCCAGATCGGCGCGCACGCCCGCCGGCTGCCCCACGTTAGCCGGGCCGTCGCCGCCGCGGGCCACGAAATCGGCAACCACACGGACAGCCACACGGCTCTGTACTTCAAGTCCGTCGGCTTCATCGAAAGGGAAATCCGTCTCGCCCAGCAGGCGCTGACGGAGGCCGCCGGCGTCGCTCCGCGCCTCTTCCGCGCCCCCTTCGGCGCGCGCTGGTTCGGGCTTCGCGCCGCCCAGGCGCGTCATGGACTGACCGGGGTGATGTGGACCACCATCGCCAGCGACTGGCGGCTGCCCGCCTCCGGAGTCGCCGCGAAGCTGAGAGCCGGCACGCGCCCCGGAGCGATTCTCTGCCTCCACGATGGGCGCGGTCTCACTCCAAACCCTGACATCGGCACCACCCTCGGCGCGCTGCGGGAACTGCTGCCTGAATGGCGCAATCAGGGCTACGAACTCGTCACCGTCTCTGAACTGCTCGCGCCCGCTACAGCCCCAGCCGCCCCTTGAGGTCTTTCAGCCGGTCGCGCGCTACCGTCAGCTCGGTCTTCTTCGCGTCCTTCAGCCGCAGCACCATGCGCCCGCCAAACCAGGGAAACAGTTCGTCCACGTACTCCAGATTCACCAGCGTTGAGCGGTGCACCCGTAGGAACCTCTGTGGGTCCAGCTTCTGCTCCAACTCCGCGATGGTCTTGTCCACCACCCAGTTCTTCTCAGGCGTCGCGGCGTAGGTGAGCTTGTCCCCGGCGAAGAAGTGCGTCACACGATCGAGCTCGATGAAATGCACGCGCTCGCCCACCCGCGATGGGATCTTGTCGATCGGTTCATTTCTTTGCGCCTGGAGCGCCGCCGTCACCTGCTTCACCAGCGCATCCAGATCCGGGCGCGGCGCCGGACTGGCCAGCATTCGTTCCAGCTTGCCCAGCGCCCGGTCGAGCTGCGGCTCTTCCACCGGTTTCAGCAGGTAGTCGATCGAATTCACTTCGAACGCCCGCAGCGCATAGCGGTCATAGGCGGTGGCGAACACCACCAGAGGCATGGGATTCAGGCTCAACCGGCCAAGCAATTCGAAGCCCGTCAGGCCCGGCATCTGGATATCGAGAAACAGAACGTCCGGCTGCAACAGTTCGATCTCGGGAATCGCCCGCTCCGGGTCGGTCGAACTGCCGATGACATCCACGCGCCCTGTCTCGCGCAGCATCCGCTCCAGGCGGTTGAGCGCCAGCCGTTCGTCGTCCACCAGGTAGACCCGCATCATACGGTGGTGCTCTCCGGAATCACCAGTCTGACACTTCCGCCGCCGCTGTTGCCGATCACCAGACGTCCTTTCGCGCCATACAGCGTTTCCAGCCGCTTCTCCAGCGAATCCAGCCCGTGCCCGGAGACCATCGCCTCACGTGCGAAGCCAGGGCCGTTGTCGCTGACTTCAATCTCGATCCCTTCCTCGCGGCGCGTCACCTTCACACGAATCTCTCCGCCCTCACGGCGTGGCGCCACGGCGTACTTCATGCTGTTTTCGACCAGCGTCTGCACGGCGTAAGGCGGCACGGCGGCTTCGCTCAGCTCCGCGGGCGCGTCCACGCTGAACCGCAGCCGGTTCCCAAAGCGCGTACGCTCGATGGCCAGGTAATCCTCCACCAGCCGCAGTTCCTCGGCCAGCCGGGTCTGCCGGTGCTCCTGTGTATCGAGGGAGAAGCGCAATAGCCGCGACAGTCGCGAGAGCATCTCCTCGGCCGCCTGCGGATCTTCGCGGATCAGTGACAGCACGGAATTGATCGTGTTGAACAGAAAATGCGGCTTCAGGCGGGATTCCAACGAGTTCAGCCGCGCTTCCATCGCCAGCTTCAGCGCCCGTTCGTGTTCGAACTGCTTATTTCGCAGCTCCAGCGTTGTACGCTCGGCCCTATGCCGCAGTTCTTCGATGAGGTAGGCGCCCGTCCCCACCAGGACGGTAATCGCGACCGCCACACGGACGCTGGCGATGTAGTATTCCGCGAACCGGTGGGCCGGAACTACGCCCGGCACCACCAGGATCGCGTTCGCGATCAGCGCGCCCGCAGCGCCAATGAGAACGAGCAGGGGGATATAGAGCAGCCAGCGCCTTGTGGGGGAGTATTTCCCAATGCGTAGGGCCACTGGCGGAATCACGACGGCCGCAAGAAATCCGATGCTGTTCGAATATACAAAGTTCCCCAGAAACTGTTCCCAGAGGTTGGCCATCGTCTGGCGTGGAGCGAACAAAAGACTCAACAGAAAGAGTCCGGAGCAAATCGCCACGTTCACGAAGAAGACCGTGCGCACGCCGGCCCACTGGTGCGCCGAGAACTTGATCTGCTTCCTCATGTTCTCCTTCACGCTCGTCCCATCAGTCTCGCACGCCATCGCCGTTTACTCCGCTTTCGAATGGCAGCCGGCGCAGGTTCTCTGTTGGGGTGGCAGCTTGCCTTCCAGCCACAACTGTGCACGGCGCCCATACGGCGTCCCCGGCATCTCTTTCGTCACGCGATCGAGAAACTCGCGCGATCTCGCGGCGTTGCCAGCGCTTTCATTCAGGTCCGCCAAGCCCATCAGTAGCTCGCCTTTCGCGTGCATGCTCAGCCGTTCCATGGACTCCTTTTGCAGCTCAAAGGCGCGCTCGTAGTCGCTCAGCGCGCGCTTCACCAGGTCCATCTTCATCTGCTCGGGCACGAATCGAGCGGCGGTCATCAGCGTTGCTCCTCGCGGGATGCGCACCCCAATGGAGTCGGGTTCAAGACCGACGGCACGGTCCATCATCGCCAGGGATTCAGTCCAAAGCTGCATGCCTTTGTCCCGATCCCCTGAGCGGAACGCCGCCCCCGCCTGCCCGAACATGCCCGCGCCGCGCCACACCAGGGCCTGCGCGTGATTCGGCTCCGCAGCCAGCACCTCAGCCGTCGCCGTCATCGCGCGTTCCAGGGCCGCGGCGTCGCCGGCGAATCCGGCGAAGAAGTCGTTGCGGACCACGTGATCGAATCTTGCGGGCGGCCGTTCCTGCGACCGTGCCTCCGGCGCCGAACACATCCCCAGCAGGAAGGACACAGCACCAACAACCAACAGCAGGTGTTTCTTCATGCTTCGAGTGTGCGTCCCCATTCGCCGCCGCGCCGCTCATTTCGGACCAGCCGGACACCGCATTCGACGAATCGCCGCTTTCCGCCGACGAACCGGTACACTACTCAGAAATGTCCGCGCAGGGGTTCAGGCTCTGGGTGCCCGCTTTGTCGATGCTGCTGGTTTCGCTCATCAGCTACATCGACCGCAACACGCTCGCGCTGCTGGCGCCCACAATTCTCGAAGAATCGTCGCTCTCAGCCGAGCAGTACGGCTGGATCATCTCGTCGTTCTCCGTCGCCTACATGCTGGGCAATCCGCTGTGGGGCCGCTGGCTGGACCGCTACGGCCTGCGCTGGGGCATGCTGGCCGCCGTGCTCTTCTGGACCGCCGCCTCCGCCTCGCACGCGGCTGTTTCAGGCTTTATGGGCTTTGCCGTCGCCCGGGCCTGCCTCGGCTTCGGCGAGGGCGCCACTTTCCCCGGCGGCCTGCGTACCGTGGTGCAGACGCTCCCCGCCCACCTGCGTTCGCGCGGCGCGGCCCTCGCTTACAGCGGAGGCTCGCTCGGCGCGGTCGTTACGCCGCTCGTCGTCACTCCTGTCTATCAACTGGTCGGCTGGCGCGGGGCCTTTCTCTTCACGGGAGGGGTTGGGCTACTCTGGCTCGCGTGGTGGTGGCGCGTCAGCCAGGCTCCGGCGCTTCGTCAGCCGCCTGCCGCGCACTCCGCCGAGCCCGCTACGCCGCTGCGCTGGTCCGATCCGCGGCTGTGGAGTTTCATGGCCAGCTACGCCCTCGGCGGGCTCCCGCTGGCCTTCGTCATCTATCACGCGCCGCTCTACCTCAGCCGTGCTCTCGGCAAAGGACAGGTGGAGATCGGGGCCGTGCTGTGGATTCCGCCGCTCGGCTGGGAGCTGGGCTACTTTCTCTGGGGCTGGGTGGCGGACCGCATGCTCCGCACGGCCTCGGACCCTGTGCAGGTCTACCGGCGGCTCACCTGTGCTGCCCTGGTGCTTATACTCCCGCTCGCCGCAACGCCGCTGGCCGCGAGTTACCCTGCCGTGCTGGCGCTGATGTTCCTGGCGATGTTCGTCGCCGGCGGCAACGTCATCATCAGCATCGGCTACGCGACGAACATCATTTCCACGGGACACGCCGGGCTGATGGCCGGGCTCGGCGCGGGCTCCTGGTCGGCGCTCGTCGCTCTGACCATGCCTTCGTTCGGACGCCTGCTCGACCAGGGCCGCTTCAGCACGGCGTTTCTGGCGGCGACAGTCATCCCCGTCGCCGGCTTTCTCTTCTGGCTCGCGATCAACCGGCGGCCGGCGCGGGCTTCAGTCTCGTGATCAGGGCTTCGCCGACAAGATCTTCCAGCAGCGGCGTGCGTGGCCACGGGTGTCCGACGTATTGCCGGAAGCCTTCCGCGTACGTGAGCCCCGCGAGAGCTGCGCGCGCTTTGCACCAGTCCTCGATGGTCGCCAGGAAGTCGTCCATCCCGTGCTGCCGCTGGAGCCAGGCCCGCTGGCTGTCGTGCTTCGAAAGCATCTCGCGCTTCACGGCGAAGGTTTCGGCGACATTCACCATGAAGTCCGGGCGGATCACGTTCCCCTCGCGGTCGGTGCCCTCGGCCGGGTCCACGTAGTACATGTGCGGAATCGCCGGAAGCGCCGGAGCGGCGTCGAACTCCGCCGTGCTGTAGTTCGGCGCGGAGCAGGCGAAGCACGCGTCCGTCACCAGCTTGCTCGTCGCTTCGTGGTCGCAGTGGTAGTCCGCTGGAGACGCCGTCAGCACGATGTCCGGCCGGAAGCGCCGCAGCGCCGCCGTCACTTTGCGACGGGAATCGTCGTCGATGAAGATCGCCAGGTCCTTGAAGCCGAGCGACTGATACTCGGCGCCGATCAGCGCCGCCGCCGCTTTGCCTTCCTCGTTCCGGATGCGGGAGATCTCTTCGGGCCCGTAAATGTCCGATCCGCAGTCGCCGGAGGTCATGCTGACGATCGTCACTTGATGGCCCGCCCGCGCAAGAAGCGCGAGTGTGCCGCCCACCAGGAACTCGGCGTCGTCCGGATGGGCATGGAGGCAGAGGATTCGTTTGCTCATGAATTTGCGGTTTGAACTGGAGACGCGTGGTTGCTCTCGCGGCGCTGGTCGCATTCGCAGCAGTCGCTGCACCTGGAGCACTTCGCGCAGATGTGATTATCGCAGGCGTCCTTCGTGCACCAGACACAGATGCGTGCGGACGGTTCCTCGCAGATGGAGCAGGTGAATTGCTGTCTGGCTTCCGGACTCATTCTCGTCTCGCTCCCGGCCGCACGACCTGCCCCCGGCACCTCTGTGCCTCCTGCTCGGCCACCGATAGCTCTTTCTCGCGCTGGCTCGACAGGTCGAGCGCGTGCTGCCGCAGCCACTCGCGGCTCGCGCCGGCCGCGCTGATCTCGCTCTCCAGGACCTCGGCCACCGCCGGATTCTGATACCGCCGGACCGCCTGGGTCAGCGACGTCGCATGTTCGAGCAGCGCTTCCAGCCGCACCAGCGTCTCCACCACCAGGCTCAGCTTGTCCGGCCGTGACGCCAGCCGCTCCGACGCATTCTGCACGTAGCCGATGCCGTCCAGGCAGTCCTTCCATTGTTTCTGATAAGCCTGGGGTGCGCCCTTCGACACCCACGTCGCCGGGTTTAGCCGCTCGATCAACGGCCGCAGTCGGGCGACGTCGCCGGAGATCTTCTCCGCCTGCGGTTTCAGATCCCAGCCCGGCGGAATACCGGCGGTCTGCAGCAGGAGGAACGCGAGTACACTTCCAGTCAGCACCTTATCGACAGTGTACTGAACATCCGGGCCCCAGCCGGAAACGCGCCTAATTGCCTGGTGGCGGCGGTGGCGGAGGAGGCGGTGCTGAAGTCGGCCCGGAAGCCGGTGGTGGGGGTGGTGGCTTGCTCTCGGTATCGCCCGGCAGAGGAGCGCCTCCGCCTCCCGTGGGACCCGGTGCACTTCCGCCGCCTCCGCCTATCCTCGGCACGCGCAGCATGATCTGCCACAGCGTCTCGGCGGCGTACTGCGCGGCGCGCATCTGGTCCAGGCGGCGGCCATGCGCCAGCGGAACATTGCGGAATACGGTGATCTCTTCTCCGGCGTTCACCAGCTTCGGCTCGCCTTCACGAGGCATCAGCCTGTGCGCGACGGCCACCTGGCCTTCAAACACGGCGACGTTCGTGGTCTCGTCGTCGTCCGTCACATTCACGTCAAAGGTTGTGCCGCGGACGGAGATGATCGCTGTCGGCGTCTGCACCCGGTTCGGGTTCGGCTGTCCGCCGAGCTTCTGGATGTGCACGCGGATACGGCCGATCCAGACATCCACCAGATCACGGAAATTGCCGGGATTGTTGCGGAATGTGACGCGCGAATTCGGGAATACCTCGAAAGTGCTTCCGTCGGAAACCTCGAATTTCGCGTAGCCGTCAGGACCAGTGACGACAATCTGCCGGACTTGGATGGTGTCGCCCGTGTCAATCGCCCAAAGCGTCGAGCCCTTGACGATCGAGACCGCACCGTCCCGCTGGACCACCTTGGCCGCGGCATCGGAGAATAAAGATTGACCCGCCGCCGGCAGACAGACCAGCAGCGTCATCAGCGCGAAACTGCTGGACGCCTGAGCGAGTTTGCGACCCCTGGGGCGCATGGTCCTCCGCAAATTGCTAGTCTACCATCAAACTTGCATTGCAACTGCCTGCCCGGTTGCTCTTTTGTCTGAAAAATCAGTAAGGTAGAGAGAATTGTTCAAGGCTTTCAGCGACCTTCAAGAGTAGAATGGACCCAGACGGTGAGTCAAGGGAACACAGCTCGGCGCAAGTGGGCGCTCGGCGCGGCGATGGCCGCCGCGCTTCTACCCGCGATCCACGCCCAGACGCTGCCGCCCGCTGACTGGCGCCCCGTCGGTAACGCCTTGCAATTGCGGGGCTTACCGTCCCCCGCCGGCGGGCCCGTCGCCCGTGTCTGGTTCGGCCAGGGCGGGCTGCACGCCCAGCTTCCTGACGGCCGCGTCTTTGCCACGGCGGACTTTGAGACCTGGACCCGCTCCGACGCCGCTCCCCCCGCCCCCCCTGATCTTCCCCTGGTCTCGCCCGAGTCCGGCGCCCCTCTTGTGGCCGCCGAGGGCGACCTGCGCCTCGCCGCCGGTTCACGGCTCTGGCGTTCTGAAGACGGCGGCCGCTCCTGGCGCGACGTCACTACTTATCGCGGCACGTCGATTCTCGGCGGACGCATCCTCGACGCCGCCATCGCTTCGCAGGACCTGAATCGCATCGCCGTCGCCTCCGTCACCGGCGTTTGGATGAGCCACGACGGCGGCGCCTCCTGGTTCGGGCTAAACGAAGGGCTTCCGAACCTTCCCTTGACGCGCCTGATCTCTTCCCCAAATGGCGCCCAGGGGATGCGAATCGCCGTCGACGGCCCCCAGGGGCCAGAGGAGCTCGAATGGGTCCCCGGCCAGCGCAGCGGCTGGCTGCCGTCCCAGACCCGCATCCCCGTCGAGCGGCTCCTCATCGCCCGCCTCTCCGGCCTCCTGGGCGTCCCCGTCACCGCCGCCTCTCAGTCCGGGGAGACCATCTTCGCCGGCAGCGCCGACGGCCGCCTTTGGGCCAGCCTCGACTCCGGCCGCTCCTGGCGCGCCTTCTCCACTGGCTCCGACTCCAGCCGCGTCACTAAGATCTGGACCGACCCCGCCGACGCCCGTTTCGCCCTTGCCTCCCTCACCAGCGCCGACGGCCAGGGCCCCCGCGTCCTGCGGACCCTGAACGGCGGCATCTTCTGGGACGACCTCACCAGCAACCTGCCCGAGGGTGATGTCCGAGGCATTGCGGCCGACAGGAACTCCGGCGCGCTCTATGCCGCCACCAGCCGCGGCCTCTTCTGGACTCTCTCCGACCTCCGTGCGCCCGCCCCGGCCACCGCCTGGAGCGCCGTGCCGGGCAACCTCCCCGCCGGGCCTGTCCGCGACGTCCTGCTCGATCCCTCCGGCACGCGGCTGTACGCCGCCCTGGATTCCGCAGGTGTCCTGGTCACCCCCGCCCCGCATCGCTTCCGGAGCCCCATGCCGGTCCACTCGGCCGACTACGGCGTCCGGCCCGCCGCCCCCGGCGCTCTTCTCAGCATCATCGGCTCCAACGTCGCCAGCGCCTCCGCCAACCGCGTCGAGGCCCCCGTCCTGGCTGCCACGCCGATGGAATCGCAGATCCAGATCCCGTTCGAAGTCTCCGGCGATTCCCTTCAGATTTCGCTCTCCGGCGCCGCCGGCAACGTCACACTCGGCCTGCCGCTGCGCCGTGTTTCGCCTTCGATCCTCATCGACCGCGACGGCACGCCGCTGTTGCTCAACGCAGAGTCAGGCATTCAGCTCGACGCCATGAACCCCGCGCGAGGCGGCATGCTGGTCCAGATCCTCGCCGGCGGCCTCGGCCGTGTCGAGCCACAGTGGCCCACCGGGATGCCTGCTCCGCTCGAAAACGTGCCGCGTGTCGTCAGCCCCGTCCGCGTCCTGCTCGATGGCGCCCCCGTTGAAGTCACCCGCGCCACCCTCGCCCCCGGCTACGTCGGCTACTACCTCGTCGAAGTCCGCTTGCCGGAGTTCCTCAACACAGGCGCCGCCGAACTGGTCGTCGAGTCCGAGGGCAACCCC
Organism: Bryobacteraceae bacterium; assembly: GCA_050789245.1. Taxonomy (GTDB): domain Bacteria; phylum Acidobacteriota; class Terriglobia; order Bryobacterales; family Bryobacteraceae; genus PNKE01. The sequence goes on from JBOZRR010000037.1 coordinate 91,294, forward strand.
AGCAATCGCGTTCGCGTCTATATAGATCGGTAAGCGATAGAATCGACTGGAAGGAGCGCACTACCCACAATGATCCCTCGCCGCATTCTCCTCATCGCTTTCCTGCCCCTGCTGGCTTTCGCGCAGGAGAAGAAACAGGACATTGAGAAGCTCGCCCCTTACTACCCCACGCCCGAATCCGTCGTGGAGCGCATGCTCCAGCTCGGCGGCCTGAAGGCTGGGGAGAAGATGTTCGATCTCGGCAGCGGCGACGGCCGCGTCGTCATCATGGCCGCCCAGAAGTTCGGAGCCGAGGCCACTGGCATCGAGATGGATCCGGACCTCTATAAGCAATCCACTGACCGTATCCGCAGCCTCGGCCTCGAGAAGAAAGCGCGAATCATCCTCGGCGATATCGCGAAGCAGGACTTCCGCAACGCCGACATGCTCACTGTCTACCTGCTGCCTAGCTCCAACGACAAGATCAAGCCCCTGCTCGAACAGCACCTCAAGAAGGGCACCCGCGTCGTCAGCCACGACTTTCTCTTCTCCGGTTGGTCGCCCGTGAAGGAAGAGCACATCGAGGACGACGGCGAAGGCCGCAGCCACACGCTGTATCTGTATATCATCAAGTGACGCTTCGGGCGTCATGAGCACATGAACGCCGAGCAGATCATCGCTCCCCATCTTTGGCGGCGCTACCTGGGGCTTACCCGGGCGCTTGCGGGCATGGCGTGCCTTGCCGTCTCGCTCGGGCTCCGAGGCGCGCATTTCAATCTCCTCCATTTCGCGCTGCTGCTCGTGACGGTCTACAGCATCGTCGCCGCCTACTGGCGCAAGCTCGAACGCATCCCGAATGAGGACGTCGTCTGGATCGTCCTCGACTCCATCACGTTCCTCTGCTGCGCCGCGCTCGCCGGCGAGACTGGCTTCTGGGTCACCTCCTTCGCCGCCTTCTACCTGATCCTCTCCCTCGCCAGCCTCCACACCTGGCGCGAGATCGTCGCCGTCCTCCTCGTCATCGGCATCTTCCTTGCTCTGGGCGACTTGCCGGAGGCCACCCGCCTGCTCCCCGTCCTGCTCCTTGTCGGACTCATGGGCTGCATCTTCTCCATCCAGCGCCAGGGCATGATGGAGCGCCTTTCCAACTCATCCCGCCAGGCCGTGATGTACCGCACGGAGGTCGCCACCGCCCGTGAGGCCGAGCGCGAGCGCATCGCCGCCGACTTCCACGACGGCCCCCTGCAGAGCTTCATCAGCTTCCAGATGCGCCTCGAAATCGTCCGCCGCATGTTCGACCGCAGTCATGACGCCGGCTTGCAGGAGCTCCAACAGCTTCGCAGTCTCTGCGAGAAACAGGTCGCTGAGCTCCGCACCTACATCCGCAGCATGCGCCCCGTCGAAGTCGAAGGGCTTGGCCTCGCTACCGCTCTCCGCAACGTCGTCGCCGCGTTCCAGAAGGACACTCGCATCACCGCCACCTTCCGCGCAGACATGGAGGCCAGCCACGACGACATCGAGGCCTCCACCGAGATCCTTCAGATGGTCCGAGAAGCCCTCACCAATGTTCAGAAGCACTCCGGCGCGTCACGCGTCGCCGTCTCGCTGATCCGCGACAACGGCACAGTCCGCCTGCTGATCGAGGACGACGGCACCGGCTTCCCATTCGCCGGAGCCTTTACCCTCGACGAACTCGAACTCCTTCGCCTCGGCCCCGCCTCCATCAAGCGCCGCGTTCGCTCCCTGAACGGCGCTCTCACCGTCCTCTCCCGCCCCGGCGAAGGCTCCACGGTCAGCGTCCAGGTGCCAATCTAGCCGCCTCATGAAAATCGGAATCACCTGCTATCCCACCTACGGCGGCAGCGGCATCGTCGCCACCGAGCTCGGCATGGAACTTGCCGCCCGAGGCCACGAAGTTCACTTCATCACTTACGCCAACCCCATCCGCCTCGATCCCGACACGCCGAACGTCTACTACCACGAAGTCGAAGCCAGCACTTACCCGCTCTTCCAGCACCCGCCCTACGTCCTGGCACTCGCCTCGCGCATGGCCGAGATCGCCGAATGGCAGAACCTTGATCTGCTTCACGTCCACTACGCCATTCCCCACTCCGCCGCCGCCTTGCTCGCCCGACAGATGCTCGCGCCCAAGCGCCGCCTGCCCTACGTCACCACGCTCCATGGCACCGACATCACCATCGTCGGCGCCGACCGCAGCTACTTCGGCATCACCAAATACACCACCGAGCAGAGCGACGGCGTCACCTCCATCAGCGACTACCTCAAGCGCGAAACTGAATCCGTCTTCGGCGTCGCCTGTCCCATCGAAGTCATCCACAACTTCGTCAACTGCTCCCTCTATCAACCGCTCATGGAGCGCCACAAGGGCCGTCCGCGCCTGCTCCACATCTCCAACTTCCGCGCCGTCAAGCGCGTGACGGACTGCATCCGCATCCTCGAAGCCGTCCGCCGCGAAGTCGATGCCGAACTCTGGATGGTCGGCGATGGCCCCGACCGCAGCGCCGCCGAGCAGCTCGCCCATGAACTCGGCGTTCACCCCCACGTGCGCTTCATGGGCAAGCAGAACCACGTCGAGCGCCTCATCCCCCAGACCGACATCCTGCTGCTGCCCAGCCGCCTCGAATCCTTCGGTCTCGTGGCACTCGAAGCCATGGCCTGCGGCGTCGTCCCCATCGCCACCCGCGTCGGCGGGCTCCTCGAAGTCGTCACCCCCGGCCGCGACGGCTTCCTCGAAGAGGTCGGGGACATCCAGGCTCAGTCCGCCCGCGCCATCGAACTCCTCACCACCTCCGTCCTCCGAGCCCGCATGGCCGCCGCCGCCCGCCACTCCGCCGAGAACCGCTTCTGCACCACGCGCATCATCCCGCTCTACGAGCAGTACTACCGGAAGGTGCTTGAGGCGAGCTAAGCTGCCCCAGCTCTCTGGATTTGTGACGTCAACCCAACCAGAATCTCCCGCGCCCGCGTCCAGAGCAGGGATCCCCCCTCCTCCTCGAAGACGCGCAGTCGCGCCTTTGGCAGCCGTTGTGCGAGCGTCGCGCCGAAGTCCGGAGAATGCACCGTGCTCGTGTCCTGCCGCCCGTACCATAATTCCACCGGGACCGTGATCTCCTCCAGCCGGAACGGCCACTTGCCCATCGCGTTCACCAGGTCCCGCACATACCCCCCTGGCCCTTGTGTGAACCCCTCTCTGAGAGCCCTCTCGAACGCTGGCTTGAATCCTTCGCTAGTGTAAAGTGCCCGGTCACGCTCGCAACTCAGCGTCAGAATCAACTGCATGAGCCCGTCCCATGTCGCAATGCGCGAGAACTCCTCCTCGAACTCATCCGGGCCGGACCCCACAGCCCGCACCAGGCGCGCCACGTCCGGGTGTAGCTTGTCCGCCAGCGGCGGATACGCTAACTCGTCTTGGCCTGAGACAATCGCAACCGCCGATGCCAATCCTGCTGCCGCCAGCGCCAGCGCGAAAGGTGCCCCTTGGGAAAACCCGACGACGGCCGGCAAGTGTAAGCCATTTGTATTCAATAGCTCCCGGATATCCTCTGCCCACGAAAGCAGACGCTTCTCCGCATGTCTGTCCGATCCGCCCAGCCCCGGCCGGTCCACCACCATCAGCCGCAGCCCCATCTCTTCGACTGCCTCCTCCCCAAACCCCAGGCATCCGCTCATCGCCGCGCCTGTGCAGAAAAGCACCGGCGCGCCTCCCGCCAGCCCCCACTCATGCCACACCAGTTTGCGGCCATCGCTGAGACGGACATGAAAGCGCCGCTCGGGCGGGCGCACACGCATTTCCATGGCGAGAATCGTAGCAGGCTCACTTCGCACTTGACATAGGGGGCAGGGGTATATATGATAGGGGCATAGGGTATCGAAATGGAAAAGAACAATCTCAAACTCGCCATCGACGGCATGCACTGCGGCGCATGCGTCCGCCGCGTCACCGCCGCTCTCCAGAAAGTGGAGGGCGTTGAAGTCCAGAACGTCGAAGTCGGCTCTGCCGAGGTTCGCTTCGACCAGCAGAAAGCCAGTCCCGAGGAGGTCGCGAATGCCGTCAACCAGATCGGCTTCACCGCCCGCCCTGCCTGACACGGCCCCGGGCCCAGCCAAAATCTCATTCCCCGTGCGCGGCATGACCTGCGCCGCCTGCCAGAGCTTCGTCCAGAAGACTCTCGAACAGCAGCCCGGCGTCCAGAGCGCCACCGTCAACCTGATGCTGAACAACGCTACCGTGGTCTATGACCCGGCCTCGGCGTCGCCCGAAAACCTCGTCGCCGCCGTCAATGACACCGGCTACGAAGCCGAACTCGTCGTCGAGCGCCGCTCCGCCGTCGAGGAGCAGGAAGAGCTTGACCGCGAAGCGGAACGCGAGTACGTATCGCTGAAGCGCAAGGCCGGTTGGAGCCTCGCCGCCGGCGCGGTCGCCATGGTCCTGTCCATGCCGCTCATGGGTCACTCCGATTGGTTGCCCTGGCTCCACGGCGTGCCCGCGTCGGTGCTTCGCGCCGCCCTGTTCTTCATTACTGCCGCGGTCATGCTCTTCGCCGGACGGCGCTTCTATGTGAAGGCCTGGTCCGCGCTGCGCCACCGCACGGCGGACATGAACACTCTCGTGGCCCTCGGCACCGGCGCCAGTTTCATCTACTCGATCTTCGCCGCCGACGTTTACTACGAGGCGGTCGTCTTCATCATCGCGCTCGTCCTGCTCGGCAATACGCTCGAAGCCCGAGCCAAGCGCCGCACTTCTGCCGCCCTGCGGGCGCTGGCCCAATTGCAGCCGGTCACGGCCCGCATCGACCGCGACGGCTCCGAAATCGAAGTCCCCATCGCCGATCTGCGCCACGGCGACAACCTCATCGCCCGCCCCGGCGAGCGCATCGCCGCCGACGGCATCATTCTGGACGGCGCCACCGCCATCGACGAATCCATGCTCACCGGCGAGCCCATCCCTGTCGACAAGCAACCCGGCGACCGCGTCATCGGCGGCACGCTGAACGCCCACGGTCTCATCCGCTACCGGGCAACCGCGCTCGGGTCGGAGACCATGCTCGAACAGGTCCTCCGCCTGCTCCGCGACGCCCAGGGGGAAAAGGCCCCAGTGCAGCGCCTGGCCGATCGCATCAGCGCCGTCTTCGTGCCCATCGTCGTCGTCATCTCGCTCGTCACCTTCGGCATCTGGATCGCCTCCGGCGCAACGGCGTCGTGGGCGCTCACACTCGCCGTCAGCGTCCTCATCATCGCCTGCCCCTGCGCCATGGGCCTGGCCGTGCCTACCGCGATGATGGTCTCCACCGGCCGCGCCGCGCAGGCGGGACTGCTGATCCGCGGCGGCGAGGCGCTCGAGCGGCTCGAAAAGGTCGATACCATCGTCTTCGACAAGACCGGCACGCTCACCGAGGGCCGCCCCGAAGTGGTTGCCGACTCGGGACTTAGCGACGCCGATCTACTCGTCCTCGCCTCCCTCGAATCGGGCTCGGAGCACCCGCTGGCCCTCGCGGTCGTGCGCTACGCCGAACAACGCGGCCTCTCGGCGAAACGCCCCGAGAAGTTCACGGCGCTCGCCGGCGAAGGCGCCGAGGGAATCGTCGGTTCCGTCGATGTTCTCATCGGGAAAATCGACCTGCTTCGCGAGCGCGGCGTCGACGTTTCGCCGGCCATCGAACAGTCGTCGATCGGACGCACGGTGCTCTACGCCGCCATCGGTGGAAAGTCCGCTGGCTGGCTCGCCGTCTCCGACAAGCCCCGCGCTGGTGCCGCGGAAGCTGTCACCGCATTGAAAAATCGGGGCTTGCGCGTCGTCATGCTCACAGGCGACGCCGAGCCCACGGCCCGCTCCATCGCGAAGACGCTCGGCATCGACGAAGTCGTCGCCGGCGTGCTGCCCGCGGGCAAGCTCGAAACGCTCAAGTCGTTGCAAACACAGGGCCGTATCGTGGCAATGGCCGGCGACGGCATCAACGATGCGCCGGCGCTGGCCGCCGCCGACGTCGGCATCGCGATGGCCACCGGCACCGACGTCGCCATGGAGGCCGCCGATCTCACGCTGATGCGCCCCGAACTCGACGGCATCGGCCGCGCCATCGACCTCTCGCATGCGACGATGCGCACCATGCGCCAGAACCTGTTCTGGGCGTTCATCTACAACGTCATCGGCATCCCGATCGCGGCTGGGGCGCTCTATCCGGCCTTCGGCATCGCGCTGAGCCCGGTCTTCGCCAGCGCCGCCATGGCGCTCAGCTCTGTCAGCGTCGTCACCAACAGCCTGCGGCTCTCCGCATTCCGTTCGAGGTAAAGCTCATGCACCGAAACACCGAAATGCAAGCCTCCCTGGTCAAGCGCCTGCGCCGGATTGAAGGCCAGGTCCGCGGCCTCCAGCGCATGATCGAGGAGGACCGCTACTGCGCCGACATCCTCACCCAGATCGCCTCCGTCCAGGAGGCTCTGGGCGGCGTCAGCAAGATTCTGCTGCGCAATCACCTGAACCATTGCGTCACCGACGCCATCCAGTCCGGCGATCCCAAACAGTCGAACCAGAAGTTCGACGAACTTGTTAAACTCTTCGATCGCCACGGCTAAAGGCGATTGCGGGGAACTTTTTCGCACCCGGCTGTGTCTACACAGTTACAGGCGCCGGAGACGGCGCCGGCCGTTCTTCGAATCCTGACGGAAAGTTCATTTCCCACGGATACGGGTGACGGGCATAGAATGGGTGTGCGGAGGCATGAATGGAACCGTGCCGGCACAGTCTGGAATGCGAGGAGCCGGTCCCCACTGAGTGGGCGGCCGGAGGTGGGGACGAAACCCTGCTCGACGGCCTCAAGGCGGGTGATGAGTCCGCGTACGAATGCCTCCTGGAACGCTTCCAGCAGCCCATTTATAACCTCGTCCACCGGTTGATCGAAGATCCCAGCGAGGCGAGCGATGTCGTCCAGGACGTGTTTCTGAAGGTCTTCCGGAATGTCGGTTCGTTCCGCGGCCAGAGCAGCCTGAAGACCTGGATCTACCGCATCGCCGTCAATGAGGCGCATAACCGCCGCCGCTGGTTCGGCCGGCATCGCCGCCCGGAAGTGGAACTCGAAACCGATGGCGATGCAGGAAAGGGTTGGCTCGATCATTTGAGCGACCCCTCGCGGTCGCCCTACGATCTGGTCCTGAACGAGGAATGGCGGGTGGCCATTGAACGCGCCCTCGCCGGCCTGAATCCGGTCTTTCGGACGGCCGTGGTCCTCCGGGATCTCGAGGAATTGAGCTACGAGGAGATTGCCGACGTTCTGGATGTTTCGCTCGGCACGGTAAAGTCCAGGATCCTGCGCGGACGGGAATCGCTCCGCCGGGCCCTGATGGAACAGCTCGAACCGGAACGCGGCCTGCAGTTTACGCCGCAGACGGCCGAGTAGAAGGCGTGAGAACCATGGACTGCCAACAGATCAATTCGATGCTTTCGCCATTCGCCGACGGCCATGTGGTCGAGGCGGAGCGGCGGATGGTGTCAGCGCATCTGAGAAGCTGTCCGGACTGTGCCCGGCGCTTTGAGCAGCTCAGCGCTGTTCGCGACTCCCTCCGTTCGCTCAACCCACGACAGTTGCCGCCCCGCCTGGCCATGTCCCTTCGCGTGATCGCATCGAAGGAGGCCGCGCGCCGCAGGCGGTATGAGGGTCTTGTCGGACAGATCGAGCACTGGACCGAGCACTTCCTGCTGCACATCAACAACCTGATGCGTCCGCTGGCCGTTCCGGCCGCTGGCGGGTTCCTGTCCGCCGTGTTGCTGTTCGGCGCGGTAATGACGAACTTTCAGGGCATCGTCCGGGCTCACACCGACGACGTGCCCACCATCCTGTTCACCGGCGCCAACGTGAAAAGCAGCCTGGACTTCACCCTCACCGAGGGCGACGTCGTGGTGGATGTCTTCGTCGACGAGCAGGGCCGCGTCATCGACTACTCGTTCCCCGAAGGCTACACCAAACTGAATACCTCCTCGAACCGCCGCAACATTGAGAATTCGCTGCTGTTTACGCGCTTCGAGCCAGCCACCACCTTCGGCAAGCCCACCTCGGGCTGGGTGCGCGTCTCGCTCCGCAAGAGCGAGATCGACGTGAAAGGCTAAACCCTACCCGCTTGGGCCGCCGCCTCGGTCAGCATTTTCTGTTTCAACGCCCGATCCTTGATCGCATCGCGTCCGCGGTGTGCCCCGAATCCGCGCCCCTGGTCATCGAAATCGGCCCAGGGCCCGGCGCGCTGACTGAATCGTTGCGCCCGCGTTGCGAACGCCTGATCCTGATCGAACTCGATCCCGCGCTGGCGGAGGCCCTGCGCCAGCGTTACGCCGGCGACCAGGGCGTCACGGTCGTTGAATCCGATGTGCTGGCCGCTGACCTGAGCGCCTGGGGCCGGGCCGTCGTCTGTGGCAACCTGCCGTACTACATCACTTCACCGATCGTCGAAAAGGCGCTGGCGCTCGGGCATCTGCTGGAGCGCGCCGTGTTTCTGGTGCAGAAGGAAGTGGCCGACCGGCTCGCGTCGGGGCCGAATTCGCGCGACTACGGCTACCTGACGGCGGCGGCGCAGGTGCAGTGCGAAGTGGACCGTCTGTTCGTCGTGAAGCCGTCGGCATTCCGGCCGCCGCCGAAGGTGGATTCGGCCGTCGTGCGGCTGACGCCGCGCGGGGAACCGCTGGACGCGGACCTCGAAGGGTTCCGGCGCTTCGCCTCGATCTGTTTCCGGCAGAAACGCAAAACGCTTCGAAACAACCTTGCGCCGCACGTTCCTCGGGAGATTCTCGAGAAACTGCCCGAATCCGGCCTGCGCGCCGAGCAGTTGAGCGTCGCGGACCTGGCGGCGCTGCGGGCCCGGCTAAAGGCCTCGGGCGTTTCGCTGTAAACTGCTGGAGAATCTCCCGGAGGTTTCCGATGCGCCTTCTTGCTCTCGCCGTGCTTGGCTCCGGTCTGCTGAATGCCGCCGATCCGGTGCTGGCGTTGAACGGTCTCGATCCGGTGGCGCTGATCGCCGGGCAAGAATTGCCCGGACGCGAGAATCTGACGCAGACGCGGAAGGGGTACCTCTATCGCTTCGCGACCGAGGAGAACCTGAAGAAGTTCGCGGCCGACCCGGCGCGGAACGAGATCCAGATGGACGGCGCGTGCGCCCGGATGGGCCCGGCGTCGGGTGCGGGCGACCCCGCGCGCTGGATGGTCTATTCCGGGCGGATCTACGTCTTCGCGTCCGACGCCTGCCGGAAGAGCTTCGCGGCGGACCCGGCCAATCACATCGAGAAGCCCGAGGCGCCGCCGGTGCTGATCCCGGTGGCTGTGACTCGCGGCAAAGCGCTGTGGGCAAAGGCGATTCTGGCCGCGGGCGGCGAGAAGGCGCTCAGGTCGATTACCTCGTGGGAGGAGGAATCGGCGAGCGACAAAATCACCCATGTCACGCGACTGAGGGTGAACCGCGACGGCACGGAGGATCTGCGCATCGAGACGCACTATCCGAACTACGGCGCGTACACGCGGGTGATCACGTCGAGCGTGGCCGCGAACGTGGATCCGAAGGCGACGCTGCCGATGCGCGGCGTGGAACGCGAGGCTGTGTTACGGGACGCGAACCGTCGGCCGTTGATGGCGCTGCTGGCGCGGAACCGCGACGACTTCAAAGTCTGGTGGGAGTCGACGGGGAAGGTGGGCGCGGAGCCGGTGGAGATCGTCGGGGTGTTCTTCGACAACGTGGTGACGCGTTACGGGATTGACGCGAAGACCGGGCGGATTGTGGCGGCGTGGTGGCGGGGCCGGGCGACCCCGGCGCTGGCCGAAATCGAGGCCCGGTTCGGGGACTTCCGGGCCGTGGGGCCACTGTCGCTGCCGTTCACGGTGGAGATGTGGCTGGGCGGGAAGGCTCGCGGGACGCGGACGGTGACGTCGCAGAAGGTGAACGGCCAGATCGATCCGGCGCTGTTCGCCGTGAAACTACCCGAATCCCAATAGCCGGTCACGACAATCTTCTCAAGTCAAATCAATCGGTTGCGGGAAATCGCTTGGCGGCGGTCCCGTATAATGAAAATAGGGCCGGAGCGCTGGGAGCGCGACCGGCCCCAAATGTTTTGAGAGAGAGGAGGAGAGAAAAGCGATGTCCTATACTGAAAATTTGATGGTTCGCGTCCGTTTTGCCCCCTCTCCAACCGGGTATCTCCACATCGGGAGCGCCCGCACGTTTATCTTCAACTGGCTCTTTGCCCGACGGGAAAAGGGCACGATGATCCTGCGCATCGACGACACCGACGCCGAGCGCAACACGCAGGCGTCCGAGGACTCGATCTTCGACGGGCTGAACTGGCTGGGTCTTGACTGGGACGAGCAGTACAGGCAGTCCGAACGGTTGGAACTGCACGAGCACATGGCGTGGTCGATCTTCGAGAAAGGCCTGGCTTATCGCGACTTCACGCCGATGTCGGCGGCCGTCGAAGAGAAAGCTCCGCAGGACGGAAAAGCGTGGCTGTGCAATCCGGAGATGCGGGAACTGTCGCGCGAGGAGTCCGACCGGCGGGCCGCGTCGGGCGAGCCGTTCGTGCTTCGGTTCAGGGTGCCTCGTGAGCCGGAGCGCGAGCTGACATTCACCGACCTGGTGTACGGGCCGCAGAGCAAGTCTACGGCGGACGTCGAGGATTTCGCGCTGCTGCGCTCGAACGGGCTGCCGACGTACCACATGGCCTCCTGCGCGGACGACGCCGATCTGCGGATTACGCACATCGTTCGCGGGCAGGATCACCTGACGAACACGTACAAGCATCTGCTGATCTTCGAGGCGCTGGGCTACGAGATGCCGCGCTTCGCGCATTTGCCGCTGCTGATCGCGCCGGACGGCGCGAAGCTCTCGAAGCGCAAGCACGGTCCGGTGGTGAGCGTGACGACATATCGCGACGCGGGCTTCCTGCCGCAGGCGTACGTGAACTTCCTGTGCCTGCTGGGCTGGAACCCGAAGGACGACCGCGAGAAGATGTCGCGTGAGGACCTGGTGGCCGCGTTCAGCTTCGAGGGCGTGAACCGGTCGAACGCGGTGGTGAACTTCTCGGACGAGGACCCGATCGACCCGAAAGCGCTGTGGCTGAACTCGCAGCACATCTACGGGCTGACGCCGGCGGAGCTGGCGCCGCTGCTGGAGCCGTGGCTGAAGTCGGCAGGGTATGACGCCGCGCCGGAGAAGGTGCTGGCGGTGACGCCGTTGATCCAGGAGCGGATCAAGACGCTGCGCGATGCAATCGAGGTGGCGGATTTCTTCTTTGTCGAAGAGCTGGCGCCGTATCCGGCGGAGGAACTGATTCCGCAGAAGGGCGACGCAGCCATGGCGCTGAAGTCGCTGGAGCGGGGGCGGGTGACGCTGGAAGTGGCGGCGTTTACGCACGATGCTCTGGACGCGGCGCTGCGGGCGGCCGCGACGGAGCTGGGCGTGAAGGCGGGGCAGATGTTCCAGCCCATCCGCGTTGCGGTGTGCGGGCGCAAGAACGCTCCGCCGCTGTTTGAAACCCTGGAGGTGCTGGGCCGCGACGCCTGCCTCAAACGGATCGACAGGGCGATCGAATTACTGAAATCTCCCGAGGTAGCGACGACCCGATGACGAACGATTTGCCGGTCCCCACTAACGAGGCGCCGAAGCCGTCGAACTTTATCCGCGACATCATCCTGAAGGACATCGCGGATGGCAAGCACGAGGGGCGCGTTCATACGCGCTTTCCACCGGAGCCGAATGGCTATCTGCACATCGGGCACGCGAAGTCGATCTGCCTGAACTTCGGCCTGTCGATTGAGTTCAACGGCAAGTGCAACCTGCGGTTCGACGATACGAATCCGTGCAAGGAGGAGATGGAGTACGTCGAGTCGATCATCGAGGACGTGCGGTGGATGGGTTTCGAGCCGGCGGGGATCTACTACGCGTCGGACTACTTCCAGCAGATCCACGAGTGGGCGGTGAAGCTGATCAAGGACGGCAAGGCGTACGTCTGCGACCTGACGAGCGAGCAGGTGCGGGAGTACCGCGGCACGCTGACCGAGCCGGGCAAGGAGAGCCCGTACCGGAACCGGAGCGTTGAAGAAAACCTGGAGCTGTTCGAGCGCATGAAGGCTGGGGAGTTTCCGGACGGGACGCGGACGCTGCGGTCGAAGATTGACATGGCGTCGCCGAACCTGAACATGCGCGACCCGGTGATGTACCGGATTCTGCACGCGTCGCACCACAGGACGGGCGATGCGTGGTGCATCTACCCGATGTACGACTTCACGCACGGGCAGAGCGATTCGATCGAAGAGATCACGCATTCGATCTGCACGCTGGAGTTCGAAGACCACCGGCCTCTGTACGACTGGTACATCGAGAATCTGGGCATTTTCGCGCCGCAACAGATCGAGTTCGACCGGCTGAACCTGACGTACACCCTGCTGAGCAAGCGCAAGCTGCTGGCGCTGGTGCAGAACGGCGTGGTGTCGGGATGGGACGACCCGCGCATGCCGACGCTGAGCGGCATCCGGCGTCGCGGCTACACGCCAGAGGCGATGCGGACGTTCTGTTCGCGGATCGGCGTGTCGAAGACGAACGGGATCATCGAGCTGGGCCTGCTGGAGCACGCGGTGCGCGAGGATCTGAACAAGCGCGCGCTACGGGCGATGGCTGTGCTGAAGCCGCTGAAGCTGGTGATCGAGAACTACCCGGAGGGTCAGACCGAGATGATGGAGGCGGTGAACAACCCCGAGGACGCCGCAGCCGGGACGCGCGAAGTGCCCTTCTCGAAGGTGCTGTACATCGAGCAGGACGATTTCCGCGAGACGCCGCCGAAGGGCTACTACCGGCTGTATCCGGGCAACGAGGTGCGGCTGCGCTACGGCTACCTGGTTCGCTGCACGGACGTGGTGAAGAACGATGCGGGCGAGGTGGTGGAGGTCCGCTGCACGTACGATCCGGCGACGCGGGGCGGAAACACTCCGGACGGGCGCAAGGTGAAGTCGACGATCCACTGGGTTTCGGCCAGTCATGCGATCGAGGCGGAAGTTCGGCTGTACGACAACCTGTTCGCGACGGAAGACCCGAATGAAGAGCGCGAGGGCAAGGACTGGACGGCGAACCTGAATCCGAAATCGCTGGAAGTGGTGACGGCGGCGAAGCTGGAGCCGTCGCTGAAGGGCGCGAAGGTTGGAGACAGATACCAGTTCGAGCGGCTGGGCTACTTCTGCGCGGACAAGGATTCGACGGCGGGCAAGCCGGTGTTCAACCGGACGGTGGGCCTGCGCGACACGTGGGCGAAGATCGAGAAGGCCCAGAGCCAGGGAGGCAAGAAGTGAATATCCTCGGACTGGGCGGACTGCTGAACGACCCGGCATGCGCGCTGCTGGCCGACGGCCGGATGACGGCCGCGGTGGAGCAGAAGAAGGTCGCGCGGCGGTTTGTGCCCGGCGAGCTGCCGAGACAGGCGATTCACGCGGCGCTGTCGGTGGCGGGGATCGAAGCGAAGCAGGTGGAGACGGTGGCGATCGCGCGGCCGTTCGGGTCGCGAGCGGAATCACGGCTGCACCTGGAGGTGCGGGAGATGTTCCCGCACGCACGGATCGCGTTGGTGGAACACCACCAGGCGCACGCGGCGTCGGCGTTTTTCGCATCCCCGTTCGAGAAGGCGACGGTGCTGACGCTGGACCGGTCCGGCGATTACCGCTGCGGCGGGCTGTGGAGCGGGCATGGGACTCGGCTGACGCTGGAGCGCGAGCTGTACTATCCGGATTCGATGGGCGACTTGTATTCTCGCGTGACGGCGCTGCTGGGCTTTGAGCCACGGTCGGAAGAGCACAAGGTGCAGTGGATGTCGGCATCCGGCGAGCCGAAGCTGACGAAGCTGTTCCTGGACCTGCTGCACATGGAGGACGGCTGGCCTCGGGCGGAGCTGACGGCGTTCGACATGGATCATCCGGGCGAGGGCGGATTCTCGCCGGCGCTGCTTGCGCAGTTGGGCGACGCGAAGGCGGCGGACGTCGCGGCGTCGATCCAGAAGGCGACGGAAGAGATTGTGCTGCGGATGGCGGGCGAGGGTGAGAATCTGTGCGTGGCGGGCGGCCTGGGCCTGAACGCGCTGCTGGTGGCGTCGCTGGAAGCCAGCGGCAAGTGGAAGAACGTCTTCGTGCAGCCGGCGGCTGGGAATGCCGGGACCGCGATGGGTGCGGCGTGGCATGCGTGGTTCCATGTGCATCAGCGGTCGCACCATGTGCCGCTGGAGACGATGAACCTGGGGCCGGGGTACTCGCACGAGGAGATCAAGCAGGTGCTGGAGAACTGCAAGCTGCGGTTCAAGTTCATGCTGACGACGGGCGAGGCGATGGACGCGGCGGTGAAGGAACTGGCCGCGGACAAGATCGTGGCGTGGATGCAGGGACGGATGGAGTTCGGCCCGCGCGCGTTGGGGAACCGGTCGATCTTGGCGTCGCCGTTGAATGCGTATTCGACGGAGAACCTGAATGTGTTCATCAAGCACCGGGAGCCGTTCCGGAAGTTCGCGGCGTCCGTGCCGGCGGAGCTGGCGGGCGAGTACTTCGAGGTCGGCTCGAATGCGAAGTTCCTGGCGACGGTAGGGCGGGTGAAGGCCGAGCACCGGAAGACGTTCGAAGCGGCGGCAATGGGCGACGGCCTGGTGCGCGTGCACGCGGTGGATGAGCACGAGAATCCAGCGTTCCACAAGCTGCTGCACGCCTGGGGCGCCAAGACGGGCCTGCCGGTGCTGTACAACACGTCGTTCAACCTGTTCGGGGATCCGCTGGTGTGCACGCCGCGCGACGCGGTGCGGAGCTTCTATTCGTCAGGGATTGATGCGATGGTGGTGGGGAACTTCTTGTTGGAGAAGTAAGAGTGGAGTACTCGATCTACGCTGTCGATGTGGGGTCGCCGAGGAGAGGCAACTTTGCCTGGGCGCGGCTTGCATCCGAGCCGGGCACACTTGCAGAGCTTTCGACGAACATCACGGAATTGGCGATGCGTCTGAAGAGCGACCTGCCCAGAAGGAAAGTCGCGCTCGGTTTCGAAGCACCAATGTTCATCCCTATCCCGCAGGAGGAGGGTGGGTTAAGCCGTGGGCGACCTGGCGAGGGCGATCGTTCCTGCTTCGCGCCAGCGGGCATGGCAGTCTCCATGATGGGGCTCCAGCAGATGACGCGGCTGTTTCACCAGTTGCGGACGGAACGGGCGTCTTTTGTTTGGAGTATGAAGGAATTCGCGGAGGCGACCGAGCCAGGGACACTTCTGCTGTGGGAAGCATTTGTCTCGAAGGACGCGAAGAGCAAAGGTGGCGGCAAGCACAATGAGCACGAACAGGATGCCGAGATTGCCGCGTGTCAGTTTCGCGATGATCTGAGGGCAGGCAGGACAAACAAAGGGATCGTTTACGCAGATGTGGCTTTTTCGCTGGTGGGCGCGTCGCTGCTTTGGAGCGGCTGGGTGGGTGGAGTTAACTCGAAAGTCGCAGATCTGCTGCGTCAGCAGACCGTCGTCGTCAGACCGTAGGGCGCCTACTTCAGGATCCCGTCGACGGTTTGCTGGGTGATGGGGTGGTAACCGGGGCGGGCCTTTTTGTAGATGTCCTGGGCTCGCTGTTTGCCTTCGGGTGTTTTGACGAGGTCTTCGAAGAGGGGTTTGACGAACTTGCGGCGGCCGACTTCGATGAGGAATTGTTCGAGGCGGGGGTAGGCAGGCGCGTAGTTGGCTCGGATGGCCATGCGGAGCCATTGGGCGGCGATTTCGGCGTTACCGGTGTTGGAGAAGTCCCACTGGCGGTCGATGTCGCGCAGTGCGGAGGCGCTGGTATCGGCGGGCATGGCGCGGAGCCAGTGGAGCCATTCCTGGGTGGTCCAGGCGCGGCGGGGCGTGGTCTCGAAGTCGTAGCGAATCTTCGGCGCGGTGGGCGGCAGGCCGGGCTGATTCAGCCAGGAGCCGATGTCTTCGTTGGGAAAGTGCTTCTTCAACTCGGCCAATAGCTGCGCGGTGTTGACGCTGGTGAAGGCGTGGTTCGCGAACCAGGAGCGGAGAAAGGCGTCGAACTTCTCGCGGCCGTACTTGTCTTCGAGCGAGCGGAGGAGTAATGCGCCTTTGACGTAGGGGACCTGGGTGAGTCCGTCGTCGGGGTCGCGGCCCTTGAGATCGGTGACGAGGCGGGTGTCCTCCGGCTTGAGGGATTTCATCTCCTCGTCGAGTTCGCCGACTTCGATGGAGAACTCCATTTCGCTGCGGCTCCGGCCATAGATCTCCTCCTGGATGCGGCGCTCGAAGTAGGTGGTGAAGCCTTCATTCAGCCAGATGTCTTCCCAGGTGGAGTTGGTAACGAGGTTGCCGGACCAGCTATGGGCGAGTTCGTGGGAGACGAGGGCGACGAGGCTTTTATCGCCGGCGATGACGGTGGGCGTGGCGAAGGTGAGGCGCGGGTTCTCCATGCCGCCGAAGGGGAAGCTGGGCGGGAGGACGAGGAGATCATAGCGACCCCAGAGGTAGGGACCGTAGAGGCGCTCGGCGGCCTGGACCATCTTCTCAACGTCTTCGAATTCGCGGGCGGCTTTGTCGAGGACGGGCGGTTCGGCCCAGACGCCGGTGCGGGGGCCGAGAGATTTGAATTGCAACTCGCCCACAGCCAGCGCAAGCAGGTAAGACGGGATGGGCTGGGGCATGTGGAAATGGCCGGGTCGGACGATGGAGGAGGCCATCAGAGGTGTCAGCGGGACGGGCGCGTGGATGCGGGCGGAGAAGGTGAAGCGGACGCCGGGCGTGTCCTGGATGGGGACCCAGCTTCGGGCGTGAATGGCCTGGGACTGCGAGTAGAGGAAAGGCGCGCGCTTGCCGGCGGTCTGCGCGGGTTCGAGCCATTGGAGGCCGGTGGCCTCGGGCGAGGTTTCGTATTCGATACAGACAGAGCTGACGCCGGGCTGAAGCGGGATGGTGAGCTTGGAGCCGAGGATGGGGTCCTTGGGGGCGAGTTCCCAGCCGGTGGAGGCGCCGTTGACCTTGAGGATGGTGAGGTCGCGGGTGTCGAGGATCAGGGTGCGGCCGTGGGGCTCGAGGGTGAGGGTGGCGGCGCCACGGAGCTTGCGCTCGTTGAAGGAGACGGTGAGGTCGAGCTCGAGGTGGCGGACACGGGACTCGTCCGGGTTGGAAAAGCTGTGGACGTCGGGCATGGGCCTATTCTGCTATCGTAGCGAGTTGTCGTATGAGCTCGATTCCCCCTGGACGGCTGCAGTCCCTCGACATATTTCGGGGCGCGACGATTGCGTCGATGATCCTGGTCAACAACCCTGGAACCTGGCAGTACGTGTACGCGCCGCTGCGGCACGCGGAGTGGCACGGCTGGACATTCACAGATACGGTGTTTCCGTTCTTCCTGTGGATTGTGGGCGTGGCGTTGACGCTGTCGACGGCGAAGCGCGTGGAGCGCGGCGAGGACAAGGGGAAGATGCTGGGGCACGCGGCGCGGCGCGCGGCGATCCTGTTCGGCATCGGGCTGATGTTGACACTGTTTCCCCACTTCAACTTTGAGGCGCTGCGCATTCCGGGTGTCTTGCAGAGGATTGCAGTGTGCTACCTGATTGCGACGGGGTTCCTGCTTTGGACGAACCAGAGGACGCAGGTGGTGGCGATCGTCGGGGTGAATGCGGCGTACTGGATGGGCATGTCGCTGCTGCCCGTGCCGGGGTGCGGCGCGGGGTCGTGGGAGAAGGGCTGCAACTTCGCGCAGTACGTCGATTCGATCTTCCTGAGCGGGCACATGTGGTCGGCAACGAAGACGTGGGATCCGGAAGGGATCTGGAGCACGCTGCCGTCGATCGGGACCGCGCTGCTGGGCGTGCTGGCCGGGCACTTGCTGAGGTCGACGCCGCAGCACGGCGAGCGCGTGAAGAAACTGCTGCTGTGGGGCGTGGGTCTGGCCGCGGCGGGGCAGGTGCTGAACCTCTGGATGCCGATCAACAAGAACCTGTGGACGACATCGTTTAGCGTGTTCATGGCGGGGCTGGCGATGGTGTGTTTGGGCTGCTGGTACTGGCTGGCGGACGTGAAGGGTTGGACGCGCTGGCTGGAGCCGCTGCGAATCTACGGCATGAATGCGATCGCGGTGTACATGTTCAGCGGGATCATCGCGGATCTTGCGGGCATCAGCGGCGTGGGGCAGTGGATTTATCAGAACGTACTGCTGCCCGTGGCATCGCCGATCAACGCTTCGCTGATGTACGCCCTGCTGAACGTGTTGGTGTGCTATGCGCTGGCATACGTGATGTACAGGCGCGGATGGTTCCTGAAGTTCTAGGGGCTACTTCGGCTGATTCCAGTAGATGCGCAGGTTCTGTGTGGCGCGGCCTCCGGCGACGATGTCGGGGCGGCCGTCGTTGTTGAGGTCGGCGATGGTGAGGTCTTCGACGGCAATGGCATCATCGAGCATGGTTTTCGACCAGGCGCCTTTGGCATCGCGCATATAGAGAGCCAGGCCCCAGGGCTTGCCGCGCCAGCCGGCGGCGAGGTCATCGTGGCCGTCTTTGTCGAAGTCGGCCCAGCCTAGAGCGTGGCCTTGAGCTAGAGACGATTCGATCTCGTTGCGCTGCCAGAGGCCCTTCTGCTCCGTGAAGAGCACGATGCCGTTGGCGTGCCAGGGCTCGACGGTGGCCAGAGTTCGCTTGCCTCCGACGCGGCCGAGCTTGATCTCGCCGGGGCGGCCTTCGCCGATTTTGCGCTTCGACCACTGGCCATTCTTCGAGCGGGAGAGGACATGCACGCCCTCGGCGGAGGCGGTCCAGATGTCGCGGCCGACGGTGATGAAGTTGTGGACGATGTGGAGCGAGTCGTCGGCGACTTCGACGGGCCAGGGGTCCGTTGGGGGATTAGCGGGGATACGGAAGACGAGGGTGCGGGCGCCGTGGCCCTGGGTCCAGTCGGGCGCCTTGGTGCCGCGGCCGTGGAGGGGCACGGCGATGAGTTCGGCGCGGCCGTCGCCGTCGACGTCGGCCCAGCCGATGCGGTGAAATGTGGGCTCCGTGGCGATGTCGTGGACCTTGCCGGCGGAGGAGACCCAGTGGAGCGATCCGCCGCCGGTGGTGTTGGTGGACTGCCAGTCGGCGGCGAGAGCGAAGTCCATGCGGCCGTCGCCGTCGATGTCATGTGGCGCGATGGCAACGTTGTCGAACTTGGTGACGTTTTCGGTGACGGCTTGACGCTTCCAGGTGGGGTTCTCAAACCACAGCAACTGGTGATTGGTGATAGCGACGATGTCGGGCTTGCCGTCACCGTTGACGTCGGCGGTGGCGACCGCATAAACGACGCCGAGCCCGGAGCCGATCTCCTCCACGCGGAAGGAAGGGGGCGCGGCGAGCAGCGGCAGAGACAGCGCGAGAGTCGCAACGAAACGGATGCCCAGCATTGGGCACAGTGTATCGTGGTTGCTCGAACCGGACTAGGAAACGATGGCTGCGTGGTTCGAGAGCGTGCCGATACCGGAGACGCTGATGCTGACGACGTCCCCTTCGGCGAGGGCCGCTTCCTGCGGGGCGATGATGCCTGTGCCCGTGAGCAGGACGGAGCCGGCGGGGACGGGGTTGGCGCGCAGAAGGTACTCGACGAGCTGTTCGATCTTGCGGCCGAGTTTGGAGGTGTTGACGGAGCCTTCGAAGATGACCGCGTTGCCACGCTGGACCGTGCACTTCATGTCGAGCGAGTAGGGATCGGCGAGTTCGTCCGTGGTCACGAACCAGGGGCCGAGCGAGCAGCAGGCGGTGTAGACCTTCGACTGCGGCAGGTACAGCGGATTCTCACGTTCAATGTCCCATGCCGAGACGTCGTTTGCGATGGTGTAACCGAGGATGGCGCCCTTGGAGCCGAGAAGGACGGCGAGTTCGGGCTCTGGCGCGGTGAAGCTGGAGTCCGAGCGGATGCCGATGCGTCCATCCGGGCCGCTGCAGACGCGCGCCGTGCCTTTGAAGAAGATCTCCGGGCGGGGCGCGGTGAAGACGTGGCGGTAGAAGCCCTCGCGGGTGCCGTGCTCGGCGTCGCGGAAGGAGGCGCTCATTTCGTACGTACAGCCGCAGGCCCAGACCTCGCGCGGCTCGATGGGCAGCACCGGCTTGACGCCCTCCTCGACTTTGCTGGCGCGCTTCGAGGCGAGTTCGGGCAGCGGGACATGGTCGCGCTCGCTGCGCTCGATGAGCTCCAGCATGTTGTAGCCAGGAACGGGGCGCACCTGGTTGTTGTCGAAGATGGCTGCGGTGATGCGGCCGTTCCAGTCAATCTGTCCAATCTTCATGGTTCGTTGTGTTCAGTTCAGTACTTGGCGTAAACCGTTTTCCAGTCGCTGTAGAAGTCGAGCGCAGCCGGCCCCTGCTCCTTGGGTCCGAAGCTGGACTCCTTGGTGCCGCCAAAGGGGAGCTGGTATTCGACGCCGGCGCTGGGCAGGTTTACTGTCAGCAGTCCGGCCTCCATCCCGTACACGTATTCAAACATACGGGAGAGGTTGGTGGTCTGAATGGAGGCCGAAAGGCCGAACTCGCTGGCGTTGGCGATCTCCATGGCGTGCTTGAAATCGCGGGCCCTCATGACGGCCAGCACGGGCCCGAAGATCTCCTCGCGAGCGATGGTCATCTCCTGGGTGACGTTGGCGAAGACGGTGGGCTCGACGAAGTAGCCCTTGTCGTAAGCGCCGCCGGTCAGTCGCCGGCCGCCGCAGAGCGGTTCTCCAACTTCCTTCCGGCCGATCTCGATGTAGCGCAGCACGGTGTCCATCTGGCCCTGATCGACACAGGGGCCGATGTCGATGCCGGCTTCCATTCCGTTGCCGACCCTGAGCTTCTTCGTGCGCTCGACCAGCGCCTCGACGAAGCGGTCGTAGATGGACTCCTCCACGATGGCGCGCGAGGTAGCCGTGCACTTCTGGCCGGTGGAGAAGAAGGCGGCGTTGGCGGTGTTCTCGACGGCGGCGTTGAAGTCGGCGTCGGCGAGGACGATGGTCGGGTTCTTGCCGCCCATCTCGAGCTGAATTCGCAATAGCCGCGCAGACGCCTTCGCATGCAGCTTCAGACCCACACCGCAAGAGCCGGTGAAGGAGACGGCCTTGACAGGCTTGGCCTCGATGAGGGCATCGCCGACGGCGCTGCCGCTGCCTGCGACGAAGTTCACGACGCCCTTCGGAATGCCGGCCTCATGGCAGGCCTCGACAATGCGCCAGGCGCTGAGCGGCGCGGCGGAGGCGGGCTTGATGACGACGGTATTACCGCAAATCAGCGCGGGGGCCAGCTTCCAGGCCGGGATCGCGCTGGGGAAGTTCCACGGGGTGATGAGCGCCACGACGCCGACCGGCTTGCGGATGGCGAACATGTGGACGCGCTCGCGTTCGCTGGGGACAAGGATGCCGCCCATGCGCGAACCCTCGGCGGCGAAGTAGCGGAAGATGTTGATGGCGCGGCGAACCTCGCCCTTGGCCTCGGGCAGCGTCTTGCCTTCTTCGCGTGTCATCTCGGCGGCGACCTGCTCGAACTTGCGGTCGAGGATGTCGGCCACTTTGTAAAGCAGGGCGCCGCGAGCGGGGCCATTCATGGCGCTCCAGGCAGGGAAGGCGGCGGCCGCTGCATCGGCGGCGCGGCGCACGTCGCCGGCCGAACCCTTGACGTGCAGGCCGACGATCTCGTCCGTGTTGGCGGGATTGCGGTTCTCGAAGGTGGGCCCTTCTACCCACGCTCCGTCGATGTAGTTGGCGAACAGGGGTGCGCTCATGGCCGTGCTCCTCGCTAGAACTTCACTGGCGGCGCCTGGCGGGAACCTGGCTCGGTCTTGAAGTAGTTGTCGTTGCGGTGGAAGCCCAGGATGCCAGCGAAGATGTTGTTGGGGAAGAGCCGGATGGCGGTGTTGTAGCTCTGAATGGTCTCGTTGTACTTGCGGCGCTCGACGGCGATGCGGTTCTCCGTGCCGGCCAGTTCGTCCTGGAGACGGAGGAAGTTCTCGTTCGACTTCAGGTTCGGGTAGTTCTCGACGACTACAAGCAGGCGGCCGAGCGCGCTGTCCAGGCGGCCGTTGGCTTCGATCTTCTCCTGCGGCGAGCGGGCGCCGACCAATGCGGCGCGGGCGTCGGCGACGGCGCCGATCACAGCCTTCTCTTGCGCGGCGAAGCCCTTGACCGTTTCGACGAGGTTGGGGATGAGGTCGGCGCGGCGCTGGAGCGCGACGTCCACCTGCGCCCAGGAGCCGTTAATGGACTCGTTCAGCGTGACGAGTTCGTTGTTGACGCTGGCCGCCTTCATGCCGCCGAACACAAGCAGCAACACGAGGATGCCGACAATGATGAGTGCTACCTTCATGATCTGATTCCTTATCGTTCCAGTCCGTTCACCTTGGCGGTGATGGCGGCGATTTCCTGGAGATACTTCTCAAACAGTGGAATGGGCTCAACCTGCCTGGGTTTCAGCCTGCCTTCGCGGAGATCCAATAAAGTATAGAACGCCTGAACGGTCAAGCCGAATCGCGACTCGATAGCTGCGACGACTTCGCGCTTGGTCCAGGGGCAATCGCCATGCGCCAAACGTATCGCATGGCGGCCGAGGACGCAGAAGGTTGAGACGGAGTCTTCGAGCAGACGCAGGAGCGAATCGCGCTCGGAGAGCATGCCGGCCGCTTTTTGGCGCAAGCGGATGAGCTTGGCTCGAAGCTCGTATTCGACGCGGGCGCGGTAGTGCGAATCGTCAATCTCGAGACCTTCAACCACATCCGCGCCGAAGAGCACTCTGCGGCGCTCCTGCATGTCATGGAACTCGATGGGGAAGCAGTCCGTTGAGCCGCGCATCTCCTCGTGCGTCATCAGCAGCGGGGAGGGGTTGCCCTTGCCGCGCCACCAGCGGATGGTCTCCTCGGTGGCGGCCAGGTGGTCTGTTTCGATGCGGCTGACGACACAGAAGACGTTCAGGTCGGAGAACGGTCCCTGGAAGTCGCCCGCGGCGGCGGACCCGTAAAGGATGACCGAGATGAGGTTGTCGCCTTGCGCGTGTTTCAGCCGTTCGACGAGTTCGTTGAGGATCTTCTCCATTGCCGTCTCCAATGGTCTACCAGTCGCTGGATGCGCCGCCGCCGCCCGAGTCGCCTCCGCCGAAGCCTCCGAAGCTGTCGCCGGAGTCGTAACCGCCGAAGCCGCCGCCTCCGCGAATCCAGGGGCCGCGGCCGCCGCGGTTCATCATGCTGCCGAGGATCATGCCCATCAGGACGTCGCCGCCACCTCCGCCCGACCGGCGGTACGACCCGCCGCGCCCCCGGCCGAGGAATGCGACGAAGAGCATGATGCCGATGGCGGTGATGATCGAATGCCAGGGAAAGCCCTGCGGGCGAGGGCGTTCCCCTCGGGTGGGCCGGTCCACGGTGATGGTGACGTTCTTGGCGCGGGCAATCGCTTCGCCGACGGTCTGCGCGGCCTCGGACATTGCGGCATCGTAGTCTCCCTTCCGCAAAGCGGGACGCATGGAGCGCAGGACGCCGCCGACGAAGCCGTCGGTCAGCGTAGGCTCCAACCCGTAGCCGACCTCGAGGCGCGAGCGGCGGTCGCGGATAGAGAGCAGCACCATCACGCCTTCATCGGACTTCTTGCTGCCCACGCCCCAGCGGCGGTAGAGCAGGTTGGCGACGTCTTCGATGGGCTCACCATCGAGCGTGGGAATGGTGACCAGGGCGATTTGCGCCCCAGTGGCCTGCTCGACGCGCTTGCAGTAGCGTTCCAGTCCTTCACGCGCCTGGGGATTGAGGACACCCGCGAAGTCGTTGACATACCCCTGCGGCTTCAGTTCGGCCCAATCGGCCGCGAAGGAACACGCCGCCAGCAGCAGCGCAAGGGAAAGCAGCCGGGCTGTGCGACAGAAGGCCAAAGTCAGCAACTCAAATCCCCGCGCTCCAATTGCAGCTCATCGAGTGGGCCGAGAAGCGTGAGGGCCACTTTTTCGGGCTGCAGGTAGCGGCAGGCGATCTCCTGAACCTGCGCGGCGGTGACGCTTTCGATTGATTCCAACAGCTCATCGAGTGTGAAGAAACGCCCGAAGTTCAGCCACTGGCGCGCGAGGTTGCCCATGCGGCTGGAAGTCGACTCCAGGCCGAGCATCAGCGAGCCCTTCATGTGATCCTTCGCGCGGCGCAACTCGTCGGCGGGGACCTCTTCCTCTTTCAGCTTACGGAATTCGGCGAGCACGCTGTCGAGCAACTGGCGGATGGTCTCCCGCGATGTGCCGGCATAAACCGCCAGGCAGCCGGAATCCTGATAGAGACTCAACTCGGAGAAGATGGCGTACGCCAGGCCTTGCTGCTCGCGGATGTTCTGGAAGAGCCGGGAGCTCATGCCGCCGCCAAGGATGGTGTTCAGCGTGTAACTGGCGAAGCGCGTCGGGTCGGTGACCGCATGGCAAGGGACTCCGGCGCAGAGGTGCACCTGCTTCAACGAGCGGCGATTCTTGAGCGTGATGGCCGGCGTAGGCGTTGGGGCCTTCAACGCGGGTTTCTTCGCGCCGGGGGCCAGGACGCCGAAGTGTTTCTCGGCGAGCGCGGCGAGTCCGTCGTGCTGCAGATTGCCGGCCGCGGTGATGGTGATGTTCGCGGGCGTGTAGAAGCGCTGATGGTAAGCGGCGAGGCCGGTGCGCTCGAAGCCGGCGATGGTCTTCTTGGTGCCGATGATGGGCCGTCCCAACGCGTGGCGGCGCCAGAAGTTCGAAACGAACAGGTCGTGCACCACGGACTCCGGACTGTCGCTCTCCATCTTCAGCTCTTCGAGGATGACGCCCTTCTCTTTCTCGATGTCCGATTCGTCGAAGCGCGGGGAAATCAGCATGTCCGAGAGGATGTCGACGGCGATGGGCAGGTGCTCGTCGAGCACTTTGGTGTTGAAGCCCACCAACTCACGGCCGGTGAAGGCGTCCAGGTGCCCGCCGATGGAGTCCACCTCGCGGGCGATCTGCTCGGCGGAGCGGCGCTCCGTCCCCTTGAACAGCATGTGTTCGATGAAGTGCGAGATGCCGTTCTCGGCAGGTCGCTCGACACGCGAGCCGGTGCCGACCCAGATGCCGAAGGCCACGCTGCGAACGGACGGCAT
Source organism: Bryobacteraceae bacterium (assembly GCA_050789245.1). Classification (GTDB taxonomy): domain Bacteria; phylum Acidobacteriota; class Terriglobia; order Bryobacterales; family Bryobacteraceae; genus PNKE01. The sequence goes on from JBOZRR010000037.1 coordinate 116,372, forward strand.
GGGCTCCGTGATGACATGGATGCCGTTCGACAAACGGCTGACGGCAACGTCCCGGTGCTGGACCTGGTGTGTCATGGACAACCCACAGTGTACCCCCAGGCCGCCGGGCCGCCGGCGGAAACCTGCTGTGTGCCTGTGATAATGGAGAAGTCGCACCGCTCCCATGATCGCCCTGCTGATCTTCATCGCGACCTACGTGGTCCTGGCATTGGGGCGATTCCCTGGGCTTCGCGTGGACCGCACCGGCGCCACCATCATCGGCGCGAGCTTCATGATCGCCAGCGGCACGCTGACCTTCGACGAGGCGCTCCAATCGGTGGACTGGTCCACCATCGTTCTACTGCTGGGCATGATGATCGTGGTCGCAAACCTGCGGCTTTCGGGTTTCTTTCGCCTGGTGAGCGCCTGGGTTGTGCGTCATGCGCACCGGCCGCTGACGCTGCTGGGCGGCATCATCGCCGTGTCGGGCGTGCTTTCGGCATTCTTTGTGAACGACACGATGTGTATCGTGTTGACGCCGCTGGTGCTGGAAGTGACACTGGCGCTGCGGCGCAATCCGGTGCCGTACCTGCTGGCTGTGGCGATGGCGTCGAACGCCGGTTCCGTGGCGACTATCACTGGGAACCCGCAGAACATGATGATCGGGAGCCTGAGCCGCATTCCGTACGCGACCTTCGCGGGGTATCTTGCTCCGGTCGCGGTCGTCTCGCTGCTGCTCACCTTCGGTGTGATCTCCTTCGTGTATCGCAGCGAGTTTCACGGCTCGCGTTTCGAGGTGGGCGAGGCGCTGCGGGTGCGCGCCCACCAGCCGATGATGTGGAAGTCGCTGGCGGTGGCAGCGGGCATGGTGCTGTTCTTCTTCCTGGGCTGGCCGGTGGCGCAGACGGCGATCGTCGCCGGCGCCGTGCTGCTGGTGACGCGCCGCCTTAAGCCGCGCAAGGTCTATCACGACATAGACTGGCCGCTACTGGCGCTCTTTGCCGGGTTGTTCATCGTCGTGGCGGGATTTGAAAAGACCTCGCTTGAGGATTCGATCTTCCGCTTCGCGCGGAGCTTCGGATTGGATCACGTGGCGATCCTCACGTTCTTCTCAGCGTTGCTCTCCAACCTGGTGAGCAACGTGCCGGCCGTGCTGGTGTTCCGTCCGGTGATGACGCATCTCGCCGACCCGCAACTCGGGTGGCTGACGCTGGCGATGTCTTCCACATTGGCCGGGAATTTCACTGTGATGGCGTCGGTCGCGAATCTGATCGTCGTCGAGCGCGCGCGGGGCGAGGTGACGATCAGTTTCAAGGATTACTTCATCGCCGGTGCGCCATTGACCGTGCTCAGCCTCGCGGCCGGAGTGTTGTGGCTCGAACTGGTCCGATAGACTGAAAGAGAAGGGGACTTGCATGCAACCGTTGTTGGGCATGGACGCCGCGGACCTGGCCGCCACGCTCGGCCCCAGCCATCCCGCCTACCGCGCTGCCCAGATTTACGAAGCGCTGTACGGGAAACGTGTTGCCAGCGTCGACAAGATCACCACCCTGCCCAAGCCCCTGCGCGCTGAACTTGCTGAACGCTTTACGGTTGGATTGCCGGAGGTCGCGTCGCGCTATGAGTCCGTCGACGGCACGCGCCGCTACCTGCTCTCGCTCGACGACGGCAAAACCGTCGAGACCGTCTTCATGCCTGAGGCGTCGCGCGACACGCTATGCATCTCCACGCAGGTCGGCTGCCCGGTGGACTGCAAGTTCTGCCTGACCGCGCTGATGGGCCTGGAGCGCAATCTGACCGCCGGAGAGATCGCCGGCCAGGTGCTGGCCGTGGCCGCCGACAACGGGCTGTGGGCGGAGGCCAAGCGGATCAACATCGTCATGATGGGCCAGGGTGAGCCGCTGCTGAACCTCCCCAGCGTGCTGAAAGCCACTCGCCTGCTGTGCGACCCGAAGGGGCTGAACCTTTCTCCGCGCCGCACCACGGTGTCGACATCAGGCATCATCCCGCGCATCGCCGAGTTGGGCGCGGCGGAGATCCGCCCCAAGCTCGCGATCAGTCTAAACGCCTCCAACGAGGAGCAGCGCCGGGAGCTGATGCCCATCACTCGCAAATGGCACCTGGCGGACCTGATGGAAGCCTGCCGCGAGTATCCGCTACGGCCGTGGGAGAAGCTCACTTTCGAGTACGTCCTGCTGAAAGGCGTGAACGACACTGACGCCGACGCGCGGCGCGTGGTGCGCCTGCTGGCCCGCCTGAACTGCAAGGTGAACCTGATCGCCCTGAACCCCGGCCCCGGCATCCCGTTCGAGACGCCCGACCCGGAGCGCGTGGCGTCATTCCAATCGATCTTGCGCCGCTCGTTTCCGACGTTCATCCGGCGGCCGCGCGGGCTGGACATCTACGCCGCCTGCGGGCAGTTGAAGCGCATGGAGTCGTCGCTGGTCACCCTCGCATGAGCGCGCAATCCCTGTTCAACGCCGGCCGTGTTCAAGTGATGGGTATTCTGAACGTTACGCCGGATTCCTTCAGCGATGGCGGCCGGTACGCCGATCCCGCCGCCGCTGTCGAGCGTGCACTCCAAATGATCGAAGAAGGCGCCGATATCCTCGACATCGGTGGCGAGAGCACCCGGCCCGGCTCCGATGGCATCAGCGAGGACGAGGAACTGCGCCGCGTTCTGCCCGTCATCGAAGCGCTCGCCTCGCGCGTCTCAGTGCCGCTTTCCATCGATACCTGCAAGCCCGGGGTGGCCCGCCGGTGCCTGGCCGCAGGGGCCCGCATCCTGAACGACATCACTGGTTTGCGCGAGCCCAGAATGATTTCAGCCGCCGCCGAGCACGGCGCGGCGGTCGTCATCATGCACATGCGCGAAACGCCGAAGACGATGCAGGCCAACACCGAGTACGCCGACGTCGTCGGCGAGGTGAAGAGCTACCTCGAGACACAGGCGCGGGCGGCGGAGGCTGCGGGCGTTCACGAAATCTGCATCGATCCGGGCATCGGCTTCGCCAAGTCCGCCGAACATAACTATCAGATTCTGCGCCGCTTAGGCGAGTTGCGAGACCTGGGTTATCCCGTTCTGGCCGGCGTCTCCCGCAAGTCGTTCCTGGGCGTCCTTCCGGGTCAGAGAGGTGTCGAAGACCGCCTGGATGGCACGCTGGCCGCTGTCGCCATCGCCGTGCTGAACGGCGCAGACATCGTTCGCGTCCACGACGTCAGGGCCGCGAAGCGCGCCGCCGCGGTCGCCGAGCACGTGAGGAGCGCCTGATGGACCGCATCCTGCTCCAGGGCGTCACGCTCTCCACGCAAATCGGCGTGCCGGACGAGGAGCGCCTTGTGGCGCAGGACGTCATCGTCGACGTCGAGATGCACTTCGACACCCGCGCAGCCGCGCGAACCGACGATTTCACGCTGACCATCGACTACGCCGCGGTGCGCGCCACCCTGGCCCGTATCGCCGCCGACCGGCCTCGCAAACTGATCGAGACGCTGGCAGAGGAGATGGCCGCCGCCGTTCTCGCCGGGTATCCCGTCGGCGCCGTCCGTGTGCGTCTGCTGAAGCCCCAAGCTCTGCGTGCTGAGGGCGTCGCCGCGTCGGGCGTCGAGATCTTCCGGGAGCGCACCGATGGCTGAAGCCTATATCGCGCTGGGTTCGAATCTGGGCGACCGCCGGGCGCACCTCGACTATGCGCTCAGCCAGTTGTCGGATGCCGGCCGTGTTGTGGCCGTCTCCTCCTACCATGAGACAGACCCGGTGGGCTTCCCTGACCAGGGGAAATTCCTGAACGCCGCAGCGCGCCTGGAGACGTCTCTGACACCGTCAGCGCTGCTCGACTTCCTGCTCGAAATCGAGGCCGCCACCGGGCGCAAGCGCAGCGTGAAGAACGGACCGCGCACGCTCGACCTCGACCTGCTCTTCTACGATAACCGCGTCATCGACGAGCCCGGCCTGAGCGTGCCGCACCCGCGGCTTCATCAACGGCTGTTCGTGCTGATTCCCCTCGCGGAGATCGCCCCCGCCTTCATCCACCCGGTCCTCGGAAAGACCGTCGCACAGATGAAGGCGGACCTGCTGAGCTAAGCGTCAGTTGCTGGTGCTGGTCGAGCCGAGGAACTCGGGCTTCGGCGCAATCTCCATCTTCATGGAGTTGCCCGCGTCGCGCGTCGGCGGCTTGCGCCGGTCCACGCGGCCGAAGGGAATGCTCACTAGCTTGGTGGATTGTTCGTAGAGGTCGGGGTATAGGTCCAGGGTCATCGGCTCGGCGCCAGTCTGAAAGTCGTTGTACTCCTTTTCGGTCACATACCCGATCCAGCAGACCTGCCCGCCGGCCAGTTTGTGCAGCTCAAAGCAGCGGAAAATCGGCTTGTGAAAGAGGGGTAATTCGTCCGTCGCGGGCGACGTGCTGAAACCGTAGACGCCCTCCGGCAACCGGTCCAGCGGCCAGCCATCCTCTTTATCCGTGATCAGACGCAATTTGACTCGTTCACGAAACGACTGCCGTTCCGCCGTCAACGCGGGGTGAATCTCTTGGGACATGCTCTCTCCATTCTAATCCGGGCGATTCATCCGTTCGGCAAATGGATGGGGATACCCTGTATTAGGATAATGAAGCGAGCTTGCATCCTCATCACGGACTTCGACGGCACCATGACGCGCACCGACTTCTACGAGTTGGTCTGTGCCCATTGTCTGCCTGCCGATGTCCCGGACTACTGGAGCCTCTATTCGGCCGGAATTCTCACCCATTTTCAGGCAATGAGTGGGATTTTTCGACACATCTGCTGGACGGAAGCGGAGGTTTCAGCCATGCTGGATAGAATGCAAGCCGACTCGGGCATTCCTGCCGCCCTTCTGCAGTTGCGGGATGGCGGCTGGGACGTGGCCGTGGTTTCCAATGGATCGAGCTGGTACATCGAAAAGATATTTGCCCGCCTGGGGGTCGATCTCCCGGTCCATAGCAATCCCGGCCGCTTCGTCGATGGCCAAGGCCTGATAATGGAGCTTCCCGAGGGATCGCCCTACTTCTCTCGATCTCACGGCATCGACAAGCGGACCGTCGTCAGGGACGCGCTGTCCAAATACAGCCAAGTCGCTTTTGCGGGCAACGGACCGCCCGACCTGGAAGCCGCCCTCATGGTGCCCGCGGATCGCAGGTTCGCGACGGGCTGGCTGGCAGGAGCTCTTGATTCGCGAGGCGAGAGCTTCCGCCCATTCCGGAAATGGTCTGAAATTGCCTCCGCCCTTTGTGGAGAAAAAGGAATCGGACAATGCGCAATTCACTGATGCGGATCCCCCAGATGGTCAGGATTAAGCCTGGCTCCCTGGACCGGTTGGGCCTCTATCTGGCCCGTTCCGGGCACACCAGCATCATGCTGATCACCAGCCAGGGCATCCTCCCGGTGCTTCTCCATAAGGCGCAGACCTCCCTCGATGCGCAAGAGATCGCTCTGCTTGCCACTCATGAAGCCGCCGAACAGAGCTTCGAGGAGGCCACTTCGCTGCTCGGCAAGGTCCCCTTCGGGTGCCAGGCGATCATTGCCCTGGGCGGAGCCAAAGTGCTGGAAACCGCCAAGTATGTGGCGACCATGGCAAGCCTGCCCTATTATGCGGTGCCCACCTCACTCTCCTCCGACGGCTTCTGCTCGCCTTACGCTCATCTGCCTGTCCTGGGCCGCCGCCGCATCCTCTCCTGCGACCTGCCTTACGCGCTCATCATCGACAACGAAGTCTGCCGCATGGCCCCCGCCAATCTCTGGTGCGCGGGCGTCGGCGACATGATCGCCAAGCTCACGGCCGTCGCCGACTGGCGACTGGCCTTCCATTCGCGCGGCGCCGTGATGCACGACTTCGCTTCCATGCTCTCCGACTCTGTCATCCAACAGTTCGCCGAGCACCCGGAGCGAGACCACGAGGGCCTCCGGCTTCTCGCCACGGGATTGATGCTGAACGGCATCGCCACCGACATCGCCGGCAATTCTCGCCCCGTCGCCGGCTCCGAGCACCTGATCGCCCAGGCACTGGACCGCGTCAGCCCCATTCCACGACTCCACGGCCTCTCCGTCGGCTGCGCCACCTACATCGTCAGTCACCTTCAAGGCAGCAACGCGGCCCTCATCGGAACCCTCCTGGAGCGTGCCGGCTTCTGGGACGTTCTGAAGCAGGACCCCTTCCTGATGGGCGAATGGCGGCAGGCGGTGATGCTCGCGCCCACCATGCGCAACGACTACTATACGATCTTGTCCCACCGCGACTGCTGGCCGGAGATCGAGAAGCTGCTCAAGACCGATCCGTACCTTTCGCGTGTGTTTGTGGGTCACGGCGGCTAGCCTCGCCCTCCATCGGGTTCCGGTAGCGGATGATCAAGGAGACCCGCCTGTTCCGCGGGTCCAACGGATCGGCTCGGTTCCGCAGGTGCTGCGCCGCGAATCCTCGGATTTGCGCCACCTGCGACTCCTCCACCCCCGCGCTCAGGAGAATCCGCCGCGCCGTGTTGGCGCGGTCCGCCGAAAGCTCCCAGTTCGAGTACGCTCCACCTTTCGCGTAGGGCTTCGCATCCGTGTGTCCTTCGATCAGGATCTTGTTCGGCAACTGACGCACTTCCGACGCCAGCGTGCGGATCATCTCGGCGCCCGGCGTGCTCATCTGGGCGCTGCCGCTTTCGAAGAACAGCCCGCCTTCGTTCTCCAGCAGTTCGATCCGCAGACCCTCATTTGTCACGGTCACGGTGATGTTGCTCTTCAGTTCGTCGAACTTAGGCAGTTCACGCATCGCCGCCTCCAGCTTTTCCTTCAGCCGGGGCATGTCATCCTTGCCGACGGTCAGCGATTCGCCGGCGCCGGCCTGCGTCGTTCCCGCCAGCTTCCCGTACCCGCTCGGGTCCTGAAAATACCCGCCCACGGCCTTCTGGACCTCCTGGCTCGAGGCCAGCAGCCACAGCACGATGAACAGCGCCATCATCGCCGTGACGAAGTCCGCGTAGGCCACCTTCCAGGCTCCGCCGTGGTGTCCGTGACCTCCCTTCTTTTTGCGGATGACAATGACGGGCGGAAGTTGAGCCTGATCGCTCATCTCAGGCCGCCTTTGCCGCCGCAGTGCCGCCTTTCAGGCGCTGCTCCATCTCGCGGAAAGTCGGCCTCATGTGCGGCGGAAGGCCCCGCCGTGCGAATTCCACGGCCAGCATCGGCGCCAACCCCTTCACGAACGCGAGCACTGCCAGACGCAGGAACTGCAGATACTGGGCATCTTCATGGTTTCGCTTCGTCAGATTCTGCGCCAGCGGCCCGATGAAGCCGTAGCACGCCAAAATCCCGAGGAATGTGCCCACCAGCGCTGCCGCCACCTTGTGGCCGATCTCTTCGGGCGGTCCCCCCAGTGCCCCCATGGTCACCACCACGCCCAGCACGGCTGCGACAATTCCCAAGCCCGGAAGCGAGTCCGCCATGGTGCTCAGCGCGGTGACCGGTTCGTGCCCCTCAGCCGACTGCGCCTCCAGGTCCGTTTCCATCATCTGGTCCAAATCGAACGGACTCACGCCGCCGGAAATCGACGTCCTCACCGTGTCGCACAGAAAGCCCAGGGCGGCCCTATCCGCAAGAAAAAAGGGGTACTTCTGAAATACCGGGCTCTTCTCCGGCTCGTCGATGTCCGCTTCCAGCTTGGCCATGCCGTTCTTGCGTGAGTACACGAAAAGTTCGTTCAGCATCTTCAGGCTCTCAAGATAGAACGCCGGCGTATAGCGGCTCGGCTTCAGCAGCCGCAGCGCTCCGTGCACAATCTGCTTCAGCACCGCGATCGGGTTCGCGATCAGCATCGCCCCGGCAGCCGCGCCCAGAATGATCAGAAACTCCGCCGGCTGAAACAGCACCAGCGGCTTTCCTCCCGCGAGCATGAAGCCGCCCAAAACGGCGGATAGCACCAATACCGCGCCAATTACGACAAACATAGAAGTTGCGCCGCCCCGCGTTGCCCTGCGCACGGGACCTACCCTCCCTATCGACAACTGCACCAGGAACCTTAGCTCCGGCTCTCAGGTTTCTCAGAGCTACACTGGAATTAGGCATGTTGGGCCCTCTCGATCTCTCCAGGAAGCGCCAGGCGCCCGCTGCCATCCTTCCGCCGGGCGTGCCTTCCATCGATGGGCTTGCCGCCCGGCCCGCCATCCGCGAAGCCCTCCAGTTCTTCGCCCGGGAAAAACGGTGGATCGACGAACAGCATCTGGCCCTCTGCCGGATTCCCGCCCCCACATTCCGGGAAGCCCAACGCGCGGAATGGGTTGCGGCCCAGTTCCGTTCCTACGGCCTGGACACGCGCCTCGACCGCGCCGGCAACGTGCTCGCCTTCGCCGGAGACCCCGGCCGGAACGCGCCAATCGTCGCCGTCACCGCCCATCTGGATACCGTGCTGGCGCCGGACCTCCCTGAGGACGTCCGCATCGACGGGAATGGCCGCTTCCTCGGCCCCGGTGTCTCCGACAACGGCTCCGGTCTCGCTGGTCTGCTGGCCCTGGCCCGCGTCCTGACCCTGTCGCCCACCCTCGACTTCAGCCCGGCTTCGCTCCTCCTGGTCGCCAACGTCGGCGAGGAGGGCGAAGGGAATCTCTCCGGCATGCGCTTCCTCTGCCGGCAATCTCCGTACGCCGGCCGCATCCGTTCGTTCCTGGTCCTCGATGGCCCCGCCACCGACCACATCACCTCGGAGGCCCTCGCCTGCCGCCGTTTTGAGATCTCCGTCCACGGCCCCGGCGGCCATTCCTGGTCGGACCACGGCACGGCCAACCCGGTTCATGCCCTCTCCCGGGCCATAGCCTGGTTTGCCGACGCCCGCGCCGTCGCCACTCCTCCCGTCCGGTGCAGTTGGAACTTCGGTGTGATCGAGGGCGGCTCCACAGTCAACGCGATTCCCACCACGGCCCGCGCCAAGGTCGATCTGCGCTCCTCCTCGCCCGAGTTCCTCGACGCCCTCGCCGCCGAGCTCGCCTCGGTCGTCGAGCGCGCACTCCTGGCCGAGAACGAAATCGCCCTTGCCGGACGCGTCAGCGCCAAGTTGAAGGAAACCGGCTCCCGCCCGGGCGGCGTTCTTCCCGCCGGCGCGCCCATCCTCGACTACATCCGCGCCGTCGATCGACACCTCGGCATCCGCTCTCTGCCTGACTGCGCCTCAACCGACGCAAACGTGCCGCTGTCTCTCGGCCTGCCCGCCATCTCCATCGGCGCCGGTGGTTCGGGCGGCGGCGCCCACACACCATCAGAATGGTACAGCCCGGAGGGCCGCGATCTCGGGCTTCGACGAGTCCTTCTCTTTCTTTGCCTGCTTCTGGCCGACGCCGGTTGGAACGCCAGCTCATGAGCGTCTTCCGCGGGCGGGCAGAGCTGACGCTCGTTTTCATCTCGTTCATCTGGGGCGCCACCTTTGTCGTCGTCAAGGACGCGCTGCACGACGTCTCCACCCTCCTGTTCCTCGCCCTCCGCTTCAGCTTCGCTCTGGTGCTCCTGCTCGCCTTCTTTCGCGGCAAACTCTCCGCGCCACTCGACCGCCGCTCGCTGCTCGGCGGAATCCTCTGCGGAACATTCCTCTTCTTCGGCTACGCCTTCCAGACCGCCGGCCTGCGCCACACCACCGCCTCGAAATCCGCCTTCCTCACCGGCCTTTACATCGTCCTGGTCCCTCTGCTCATCGCCCTGTTGACTCGCAAAGTCCCGCGCCGCGCCGAACTCCTCGGGGCCGTCGCCGCCACTGCCGGCACCGCCCTGATGACCTCCACGGCGCTCGGCTTTGACCTCAACTCCGGCGACATCCTCACGCTCGTCTGCGCCTTCGCCTTCTCCGCTCACATCGTCGCCGTCAGCCGTTGGACCCACCGCATGAACTACGAGTGGCTCACCGTGCTCCAGGTGGCCGGTGTCGCGCTGCTTTCCCTTTTGTCGTTCTTCTGGATCGAGCCGCCCGCGGTCCGTTGGACGCCCCGCCTCTTGTCCGCCCTGGCCATCACCGGCGTTCTCGCCACGGCCCTATCTTTTTCCCTGTATACCTGGGCGCAGCGGCATACCACCGCCGTGCGCGCCGCGCTCATCTTCGCGTTGGAGCCCGTCTTCGCCGGCCTCATCGCCTGGGTCTGGGGCCACGAGAACTGGAGCCTTCGGTCCCTCTTCGGCGCCGGACTTATCCTGGCCGGCATCCTGCTGGTCGAGATCAAGCCTCCCCGCAGAACGAGTGAAACCCCCGCGTCCCCCTAGACATCTGTTTGAACAGAGAACTCCCTCAAAGGAACCTCTCTGGGAAGCTACGATGTTCGCCCTGTTTCGTTGGCCTTATCATGGGCATGAGACCATCTGGGAAGTTGAAACGTCCAATTGGATAACACTATGAGCTGGATCAACCGTATCCGCAGCCAGCGATTGTTGTCGCTCAGCCTGCTTGTTTTCACGCTGTCCGCCGTCGTGGTGCTTGGCACCCTCTTGACCACAGGCGTCTCCGCCGCGCGCGGCCAATCGGCCGCCCCGGACGCCACCCCGTTGACCATCCCTCCCCTCAATAAGCTCTCCAACGAGTTCACACGCATCGCTCAGAAGATTGAACCCTCGGTCGTGTTTATCACCACTGAGAGCGGCGTCCGCAACGTGCCCACCGCCAACCGCCGCCCCCGACAGAATGATGACGAATCGGTGAACCCCTTCGACCGCTTCTTCGGCTCGCCTTTTGGTGATATGCCGCAGCAGCCTCGCCGCCGCCAGGGCTCCGGCTCCGGCTTCGTGGTTGACGCCAACGGCTACATCATCACCAACCTCCACGTCGTGGACGACGCGGACTCCATCAAGGTGAAGCTCACCGGCGAGAAAGAAGAGTATAAGGCGAAGCTGATTGGTTCAGACCCCGAAACCGACATCGCCATCGTCAAGATCGACGCAGGCAAGAAGCTGCAGCCCGTCAGGATCGCCAATTCCGACGGAGTTCAGGTCGGCGACTGGGCCGTCGCCATCGGTGCGCCCTTCGGCCTGGAGACCTCCGTCACTGCCGGCATCGTCTCCGCCACGGGCCGAGACATCGCACAGCAGTTCCAGCGTTTTATCCAGACCGACGCCGCCATCAATCCCGGCAACTCCGGCGGCCCGCTGGTGAACATCAACGGTGAGGTCATCGGCGTGAATACGATGATCGCCACCTCCTCGGGCGGCTACCAGGGCATCGGCTTCGCGCTGCCCATCAACATGGCGGCCAAGGTTTACAACCAAGTCATCCAGAGCGGTCGCGTGAACCGCGGATCCATCGGCGTCTCGTTCCCCAAGGAGACCAATCCCACTACGATGAAGGCCCTCGGCTTCGACCATGGCGTCATCATCCAGGACGTCACTAAGGGCGGTCCCTCGGAAAAGGCTGGGCTGAAGCCCGACGACGTCCTGCTCGCGCTCAACGGCAAGCCCATTAAGGATGGCGACGACCTCGTCGCCCGCGTCTCCGATATGCCATCGGGCACGAAGATCGACCTCACCGTTGACCGCGGCGGTCAGCGCCTCACCAAACAGGTCACCATCGAGGACCGCGCCGAAGTCTTCAAGGACGACCCCCGATTTGCCCGCATGCAGCCCAAGATGACTGACCCGTCCGATTCCGCCTCGCAGACCACCGCGCGCTTCGGCATCGGTCTTCGTCCGCTCTCCGACCAGGAGCGCCAGCAACTTGATGTCACTGAGGCCGGCGGCGTCGTCGTCACGGCGGTCGAGGAAGGTTCCTTTGCTGAGGAAGTCGGTCTCCGGGAGAAGGACATCATCGTGTCCATCAATCGCAACACCGTCTCGAGCTTCGACGACGTGAAGACCGTCCAGGCCAAGCTGAAGGCTGGCGACCCTGTCGCTTTCCGCGTCGTCCGGCCCATCCCCGGCACCCGCCGGGGTCAGCCGCAAACCATCAGTCTGTATGTCAGCGGGGTTCTGCCCGCCGAGTAATTTCCTTCTCTGCTTGAAGTGTGGGGCGCGCTCCTCCGGCGCGCCCCCTTTGTTTAATCCGGTCTAATTGGTCTGATAGACTCATATTCGTGAAGCCGCTTCGCCTGCTTTGCGTGCTGCTCGCCCTGCTGTTCGCGGCCTCACCCGCATTCTTCGGGGCCCAGTCCAAAGGCACCACCTCCTCCAAGTCCAAGAAATCGTCCGCCGCCAAACCCAAATCCGCGGCGAAATCCTCGAAGTCTTCGAAATCTTCGAAGTCCGCGAAGAGGTCCTCCGCCCGCGGGAAATCCAGCCGCAACGCGCGGCGCCAGCCCCCTTCCCAACGGACCCCTGAGCCGGAACGCGTCCGCGAGATCCAGCAGGCTCTCGCCGACCGTGGCTACCCCCTCGAGGTCAGCGGTCAGTGGGATGCCGCCTCCGTCGCCGCTCTCACAAAGTTCCAGGACGATCAGCAGATCAAGAATTTGACCGGTCGCGGCAAGCTCGATTCACTCACCCTGATCGCGCTCGGTCTGGGCCCGAAACATGAGCCCCAGACTCCCCCTCCCCCTCCCACTCCAATAGGACAAACCCCATGATCATTGGCGTTCCCAGAGAAGTGAAGGACCACGAGTCCCGCGTTGCCCTCGTGCCTCACGGCGTTACCGCGCTCGTCGAGGCAGGCCACGAAGTCCTTGTGCAATCCCGTGCCGGAGCCCTCTCCACCATCTCCGACGAAGAATTCGCCCTCGCCGGCGCTCGCATCGTCCCAACCCCCGCCGATGTTTGGAGCGCCTCCGACATCGTCGTCAAGGTGAAGGAGCCGCAGCCCTCCGAGTACGGTTTCCTGCGTGAAGGCCTCACGCTCTTTACCTATCTTCACCTCGCCCCCCTCCCTGAGCTCACCACCCAGCTCATGACCAAGGGCGTCACCTCCATCGCCTACGAGACCGTTGAGGAACCCGGCGGATTCCTGCCCCTGCTCACCCCCATGAGTGAGGTCGCGGGACGCCTCTCCGTCCAGATCGGCTCCCAGTACCTGGAGGCTCCCAACGGCGGCCGCGGCATCCTCCTTGCCGGCGTCCCGGGCGTCGCCCCGGCCAATGTCGCCATCATCGGCGGCGGCGTCGTCGGCCACTCGGCCTGTAAGATCGCCGTCGGCATGGGCGCCAACGTCACCATCATCGACAAGAGCCTCTCCCGCCTCCGCGAGCTCGACGACATCTACAACGGCGTCGTCTCCACCCTCGCCTCCAACCCCTGGACCCTCTCCGAAACCCTCCGCCTCGCCGACCTCGTCATCGGTGCCGTCCTCATCCCCGGTGCCTCCGCCCCCAAGATCGTCAAGCGAGAGATGATCTCCCACATGAAGCGCGGCGCCGTGCTCGTTGACGTCGCCATTGACCAGGGCGGCTGCTTCGAAACTTCGCGCCCCACCACTCACACGGATCCCGTCTACTACGTCGACAACGTGCTGCACTACTGCGTCTCCAACATGCCCGCCGCCGTGCCGCACACCTCCACCTACGCGCTCACCAACGCCACCTTCCCGTACCTGATGCAGTTGGTCACGCAAGGCGTTACGCAGGCAGTCACCACCAACCCCGCCCTCGCCCTCGGCGTGAATACCTACAAGGGCAAATGTACTTATCCGGCCGTCGCAGAATCCCAGGGCATCGAGTACACCAGCCTGCAGTCGCTGCTCTAGTCTTCTGCAAAGCAAACACAGAAAGGGCCTCTCATCCGCACCGGGATGGAGGCCCTATTCTGTTGATTCTAAATTGCTTGAGACCTGGCTGGACTACCAGCGCGGCTCGCGCCGGCCGTAGCCGCCGCCACCGCCGCCGCCGCGCGGACCACGCCCGCCGCCACCACCGAAACCGCTGCCGCGCTCCTCACGCGGACGCGCTTCGTTGATGTTCAGCCTGCGGCCGCCGAACTCCTGGCCGTTCAGCGCATTGATCGCTCGATCCGCCTCTTCATCATTCGGCATCTCGACGAACGCGAATCCCCTAGATCGCCCAGTTTCACGGTCAGTGATGATGCTCACCCGGTCCACCGTTCCATACGCTTCAAAGTAGCCTCTCACCACATCATCGGTGGTGTTGAAGCTGAGATTCCCAACGAAAATATTCTTCAAACGACACTCCTTTGTATCTGCAGCGGGCCTGAGGAGGAAGAATCGACAAGGTAGGCTCAAACGAGGTGGGCCGGACTCAATCCTGGACAAGCTAAGGCGCTCAAATACAGGGGCAGAATACCAGACCCCGTGTGCAAATTCCAGTTTTTTCTTTCCTGTCAAACGCGAATTTCTACGCCCTCGCTGACCCTCTTTAGATCTTTTGAATCAACATGCTGAACTCCACTTCCACGGTGGGCTCACCCATCCCTCCGGACGATAGTTCTCCCTGTCCCCGCCCGCCCGCACCCGGTTACAATATCCCCACCATGCGTCGCCTCGCCGCTTCCCTGTTCCTGCTCTCCGGCCTCGCCGCCGCGCAGACCGTCACTGACCCGCCCCGCTCCTACCCAACGCTCGGCAGCATCGTTCGAGAGGACCCCCGCCTCGACCAACTCCTCGACCCCTCCGCCCGCATCGAGGTCCTTGCCTCCGGCTATGAATGGTCCGAAGGGCCAGCCTGGGACCCCAAAAACAACTGGCTCGTCTTCTCCGACATCCCCCGCAACTCCATCGTCAAGTGGACCCCTCGCTCCGGCGCCGAGCTGTACATGAAGCCCTCCGGCTACACCGGCGTGGCCGATTACGGCCGCGAGCCCGGCTCCAACGGTCTGACCTTCGACACCCAGGGCCGCCTCTATCTCGCCGAGCACGGCGACCGCCGCATCGCCCGTATGGACCCCGACGGCGGCAAAGTCACCATCGCCGACCGTTACCAGGGGAAGCGCCTCAACAGCCCCAACGATCTCGTCCTTAAGTCCAATGGTGACATCTACTTCACTGACCCCATCTACGGACTCCCCGACCGCGAAAACGACCGCCGCCGCGAACTCGACTTCTGCGGTGTCTACCGCTGGTCCGCCACGGACGGCTCCGTCACCCTGCTTACCCGGGAGATGGAGCGCCCCAACGGTATCGCCTTCTCCCCCGATGAAAAGACCCTCTATGTCGCCAACTCCCACGGCCCCCGCGCCATCTGGATGGCCTTCCCGGTCAAAGACGACGGCACCCTCGGCCCCGGCCGCGTCTTCGCAGACGTCACCTCCATGATGGGCAAGCTCCCCGGCGCCCCGGACGGCCTGAAGGTCGATGCCGCCGGCAACCTCTGGGCCACCGGCCCCGGCGGCGTCCACATCTACGCCCCCAACGGCAAGCGCCTCGGCCGCATCGACACCGGCGAAGCCACCGCCAACGTCGCCTTCGGCGGCCCGGACGGCTCCACCCTTTACATCACCGCCGACATGTACCTCTGCCGCGTGCAGACGAAAACCAAGGGCCGCTGATTTCACGGACCCCCGGCCGGTACTTTCAACGGAAGTTCTCGATCATCATCAGATCAGCGCCCGACGTCACGCTCTTGCTGAACAGGATCGTCTTCCGGTCCGGGCTGACGCTCAGACCGATGTTCAGCGCCCCGTCGATCTGGCACACGATCCGTCTGCTCCCTGTCGCCGAGTCGTGGAATTCCACCGGATGTGACCCGTCCTCACCGGCCTTGCCGATGAAGTAAACCCCATCGACCACAGGTTGGAACGACCGCCGGAACACATAGTCGAGCACCACCCGCTCCGGCCCACCCACGACCGGCCTCATGAACAGTGGTGAGGTCTCGCTCTTCTGGTAAATCAATAGCTTGCCGTCAGCCGACTCAAATGCCGTATCCCCGCCGTTCTCAGTCATTTGGCGGGCGGCCCCGCCCTTGATAGGCACCCGCCACACCTCCCCCCGGCCGCTTCGGTTCGACGCGTAGTACACCCATTGGCCGTCCCTCGAGAAACTCGGCAGCGAATCGTTCGATCCACCCGGACTCACTCGCCATGGCCGGCCGCCCGTCGCTTCCACCACGTAGATCTGCGACTGGCCGTCCCGGTCCAGCGAGTCGAACGTCAGAAGTCTGCCGTCCGGCGACCATTGCGGCGAGCCCTGCCCTTGGTCCAATCCCTTCGCCACCTGCATCGGCTGAGAGCCGTCGGCGTTCGCCACCCAGATCTCTGCTTGCACCCCTCCTCGCTGCGAGGCGTATGCGATCCTCCTTCCGTCGGGCGAAAACCGGGCATTCGTGTCGCCGAGCGAGGACGACCCCAGCCACGGCTTCGCGGTTCCACCCAGCGTATACGCCCAGATGTCGAAGTCCGTGCTGTACTTCCAAAACGCTAACCGCCGTCCCGACCTTGAAATGCTGGGCCCCCGCGCACCTACCCCGGCGACATCCAACGGCTCCGACGGATGATCTCCGCTGCTCTCCACTCGCCGCAACCGCGGCACCCCCCAGCCCCAGGATGCGCTGTAAATCACTCGGGCACCCTCGTTACTCCACGCCATTCCCCGGATGAACCTGCCCTCGCTCGTAATCCGGCGCGGTTCTCCCCGCGGCATATACTCGCCGTCCAACCGCTGAACCACGACCTCGCACGACCATGTCGCAGTGCAATTGGCGTACGCCAATTCTCGCCCATCCGGTGAAAAGGCCGGCGAGATGTCGAAGACGGGCGCCCTCGGTTGCGTCAAACTTCGGACTTCGCCTCCCGCCACCCGCACAAGCGCGATTCCGCGTTCCGCGTCTGGGCCGCCCGGCTCTTGCGAGTAGTGGCCCTTGGCCACAGCCAGCCATTTGCCGTCGGGCGACCACGCCATCTGCCCGATCACAGGCAGATCCACCACCTCCTGCTCCGCTCCGCCCAGCGGCGAGACCGTCCAGATTCCCGGCGCTGTCGGTCTGTTCCGCTGGAATGCGATTCGCTTTCCGTCCGGCGACCACGCCGGATACAAGTCCTGCGCTGGGTCCGATGTCAACCGCAATGCTTGCGGTTCCCCCGCCAGCTTCACGTAAATGTCTTGGTTGGTGCTCTTCTCCCCGCCCCATGTGAATGCCACCTGGTCTCCATCGGGCGAAAAGCTGGGATACACCTCGGTGCCTGGATACGACGAAAGCTGCACCAGTCTCGGCGGCGGATCTGCATGGCCTTGGTACCACCACGCCGCCGTTCCAACTCCGCCAAGCGCCGTCAAGACTGCAATCCCCGCTGCCAGGCGGCCTTTCCGGCCCTTGGCGGATGGTGAGGCAATGCCTTCCGGATGCGACTCCGTCTCCTCGACAAGTTCCCGCAACGCCACCTCAAGGTCGATCATGTGCTGGAAACGCCGATCGGGATCCTTCTTCAAACACCGCAGCACCAGCTTCTCCAGATCGTGCGGCGCATTCCCCATCGGCTTCGGATCGCGTTCCAATACTGCCGACAGAGTCGAGATCTGGCTATCTCCCTGAAACGCCTTGCGCCCCGTCACCATCTCGTACAGCAGTGCCCCGAACGAGAAAATGTCCGAGCGCGCATCCACTTGCCTACCCTCGGCCTGCTCGGGCGACATGTACGCCACCGTCCCTACGATGAGCCCGTCGGAAGATCGCGAATGGATCGATCGTGTAAAGTCGTCCTCGCTCACCGCCGGCTTCTCCACCAGCTTGGCAAGTCCGAAGTCCAGCACCTTCGCCGCCCCATGGGCGTCAACCATGATGTTCGCTGGCTTCAGATCGCGATGGACGATCCCCACCCCGTGCGCCCGGTCAAGCGCGTCTGCAATCTGGACGGCAATCTTCAGCGCTTCATTCAGCCGCAGACCCTTGCGCGAGATGATCTCGTCAAGCGTCCTCCCG
Source organism: Bryobacteraceae bacterium (assembly GCA_050789245.1). Lineage (GTDB taxonomy): Bacteria > Acidobacteriota > Terriglobia > Bryobacterales > Bryobacteraceae > PNKE01. Next base: position 134,104 of record JBOZRR010000037.1, read on the forward strand.
GCGACATACTCCATTGCGATGTAGTCATGGCCTTCATCGCTCGAAATGTCGTAAATCGTGATGATGTTTGGATGATTCAGCGAACTCGCCGCCCGGGCCTCTTGGATGAATCGCGCCTTGCGCGACACGTCGGTCACTTTCTCCGGCGGCAGCACTTTAATCGCGGCGTACCTCTCCAGATGAGTGTCCCGCGCCTTGTAGACCACCCCCATGCCGCCTTCGCCAAGCTTCTCAAGGATCTCGTAATGGGCGAGCCGCTTGCCGATCAACCGTGTCGCCTCCACTAGTTACGGACCTTAAAACCTGGTTGAGTGTACCAATGCTGCTGATTTAGGGCAATCCTTGCGATGAGTGTCCTTCAGGCGAATCTGGACGGCGTAGTCCTTGACGCCCGCCGTCTCACTCGCCTAATTCGCAACCTGACGGTTGTGCTAGGTTCGCTCAAGAGCAACCTGCTAGTTGCGTAATGCGTTAGGGATTTATTGGGAGCACGGTTCCTGGCGGTTCCAGGAACTCGAGATTGAACCGGGTGAATGTGACGGATTCGTACCCATCGCTGACGCCGCGCTCCCACACAACGCCCACCATGCCGTCCTTCAGGATCGCCAGGTCGGAGTAGGCTGCATACCCGCCGTACAGCAGCCGCTCATTCATCCACGTCTGACCCTCGTCGTAACTCACGCGCACAACGAGGTTGCGCCGTCCCGGCATCGACGGTCCGGTCCAAATCAGGCGGTTCCGGTCCGCCCCGGCCGCTTTCAGGCTCAATCGTTCGATGCCCGTGGCCACCATGCGGAGCGCTTGGCCCGGCTGCGGCTTGCTCCACGTCTCGCCCCCGTCCTGGCTGGTGATTTGCCACCGGTGTGGTCCGCCATTCTGCCGCGCGTCCATCAGGATCGAACCATCAGCCAGTTCCACAAGCTGGTTCTCGTTGGTGAGCGCTCCAACAAGGCCGCCGCGACGCCATGTCTTGCCGTGGTCGTCGCTCATCAGCGCGTATGCCCGCATCAGGGAAACCGGCCCCATCCCGTTCTCCGTTGCACCTAGCACGGAGTACACGTCTGGACTCATGGCCGCCGGCGCCAGCAGCCTGCCGCTCCTGGTCTGAATTGCTCCGCCGGGACCCAGGAACATGGCGCCCCAGTGCTCGTAGTCGCGGCTCACTTTCGTCAAGTCGCGCGCCTCTGACCATGTCTTGCCGTGATCGTCAGACCACCGTGCCCACGTCTGGCAGTCGTTCGTTCCCGGTTTCGACCGGATCGTCCCGAATCCCGGCTCCCAGCGGTTGAACAGCACCCACAGCCTGCCGTTCGACCGGTCCAGCACAGGCGTTGGATTCGAGGCAGCCCACTTTACGCCGGGATCATCCAGGACACGCGCGTCGGTCCATGTTGCGCCGTTGTCGGTGCTGCGGGCCGTCACCAGGTCGATGTCGCCCGAGCCGGGATCTCCGCGGTTCTCCTTGCGGCCCTCCGCGAAGACCACCAAAGAGCCGTCCGCCGCGGCCACGATCGTTGGGATGCGGTACGAGGAATACCCGTTCACTCCCGCCCGGAAAACCTCAACATGAGACACGAAAGGCTGGCCCGACAGTGTCAGGCCAGCCTGGAGGAAGAACAATACTCGCGTGAGATGCATCGGGCTCTACTGCCCGGATGCTGCCGTCACGCCGGTCTCTTCGCCGATTCGCGCGAAGTACTGCTGGGCCGAGAGGTTTCTGTACACTTGGCCCGCGACGCCCGAGGCGACAGGACCGTTCACCGCCCCTCCGCCGGTCAGCAGCACCACCACCACCAGCTTGCGGCCGTTCACTTCGTTGTAGCTGCCGAACCAGCCCAGATGCGTGCGCGTGTCGGTGCATGTGCCCGTCTTGCCGAGAATCGGTTCGTTCTCGTCGTAGAACGCGCGCCGCGCCGTGCCCATCTCCGTTGCGCCGCGCATGCCGGGCCGCAGGTCCGGGATCTCCTTCTCCATGCTCACGGTCTGGCGCAACTGCGGCGTGAAGGCGCGAACGTCGTCCTGAGTGCGCGGATATTGCAGCCAGTACATCGTGCCGTCGTTGGCGATTGTCGAAACAATGGACGTCAACTGCAGCGCTGTCAGGCCGATGCCCGAACCGAAGCTCGTCATCATGCCCAGCGGAATGCCCTTCGGCTGCTCGTCAGGGAAGACGCCGGCGCTCTCTCCGTCGATGTTCAGCCCGGCCTTTTCGCCCAGCCCCAGCAGCTTCGCGTAGTAATGCAGCCGGTCGAAGCCCAGCTTCTGGCCGATGTTCGCGAAGTAAGGGTTGTTCGACTTCGCCAGCGCGTATGTCAGGTCCATGGACTGTCTGCGTGACAACCGCATCCGGGTGTCCTTCGAGACGATGCCTTCAGTCAGTCCGGCCAGCCCGGCCACCAGTTTGATCGTCGAGCAGGGCGTGTAGGCGCCCGTTAGAGCGAGCTTCTGATTAACGATGGTCAGGATGCGGCCCGTGCTCGGGTCTGTCACCACCACCGTGCCATTGAACGGCCCCAGCGCCGAAACGGCCGCACGCCGCACCACCAGGTCTTCGCCGTCGACGACATCACCCCAGGTCGAGTCCGCGTAGCTCGGTGTATCCCACGCGCTGTACGAGCGCCGCGCTGCCCGTCTCTTCTTGTAAGTCCGCGTGCTGCGGGCCTGCGTGGCCTTCGTCGCATTCCGCTTCGTGGCGGTCGCCCTTCTCGGTGAGGTCTTCCTTTTCGTTGAACTCGCCGTTTGGGCCGATGCCTTGGACTTCTTCTTCGCTGGCGCGGCCAACACAGTGAAACAGAATACAAACAACCCCAATAGGATCAGCAGTCTAACCTTCATTCGTCCTTCCCAAGAGCCGTAGTTTACACCTCTCCCCCAATTCCTAAAGCGACTCGCAAGACAACCCTATTCTGTTGTATCGGAAGGAGTTCAGTCAAGGACTAGATTAAACAGGAAAAATCGTTTCCGTTTAGGCGGCTGTCCAGCCGCCATCGATGGTTAGTATTGAGCCGTTCACGAACGCTGCCCGGTCCGACGCCAGATACAGCGCCATTCCCGCAATTTCCTCGGGTCTTCCCAGCCTCCCCACCGGCTGCCGCGCGTTCAATTGCTGCCGCATTTCGGCCTTTTCGTGCTTGTGATACTTCTCGAGATACGCCTCGACGAACGGCGTGTCCACCGTGCCCGGGCAGATGCAGTTCACGCGAATCTCTGTCGGGTAGTCCACCGCGAGCTGCCGCGTCATCGCCACCACCGCCCCCTTCGTCGCGCAATAGGCGAAGCGCTTCTTTACGCCGATCAGGCCCGCCACCGAGCCGATGTTGACGATGCTGCCGTGCACGGCCTTCAGCAGCGGCAGCGCGTACTTCGTCGCCAGAAACGCCCCGCGCACGTTCACTTTCATCAGCCGGTCGAAGTCCTCCGCCGCAGTCTCCTCGACGCCGCCCACCAGCCCGATGCCGGCGTTATTCACGAGCACGTCCAGGCGCTCGAGCGACGCGAAGCCGGCCTTCACAGACTCTTCGTCCGTCAGATCGATGCGCAGATAACGCGCGCCCTTTAACTCCGCCGCCAGCGCGGGTCCGCGCGTTTCGTCGATGTCGGCGACAATCACCTCCGCGCCCGCCTCCGTGAACAGACGGCTCGTGGCTTCTCCGATCCCGCTCGCGCCTCCAGTCACCAGCGCGCATTTCCCCGATAACGTGAACAATTCCGGCATGTCTCGATTCTGTCAGAATGGAAGCGCTCCAGTTGGAGGCGATGCAATGAAGTTCTCGATGGGTTCGTGGGCCTTCTCGTTCGGGCCCTATGCCGATCGTCCGGTTCCTCTCGACGCGATCGCGCGTCATCTCTCGTCCGCCGGCTACGACGGCATCGAGTTCGGAGGCTTCCCTCCGCACGTCACTCTCGAGGAGTTTTCCTCGAAGGACTCACGGCGATCTCTCGTGCGAATGCTCGCGGATCTTCGGCTCGGTGTGTCGGGATTCGCCGCCGATTTCACGAGCGTCAACCCCGCCGTCCCCGGCCACCACGACAGTTACCTCGACCTGTTCAAGCGCCAGCTCGAGCTGTGCGCCGACATCGGCAGCCCGTCGATTCGAGTCGACACCGTGGCCGCGCCGGGCTCGATCGATGAAGCCGACTATCACGCCGCGCTGTACCGCATCGCCGATACGTGGCGCGAATGCGCGGAACTGGCGCGGCTGGCGCACGTGCGCCTGGTGTGGGAGTTTGAGCCGGGCTACGTGTTCAACAAGCCGTCGGAAGTGATCTCGATGCACGAACGCGTCGGGCACCCGTCGTTCCAGATCCTGTTCGACACGTGCCACGCGTACATGTGTGCGGCGCACGCGGCGCGGCAGCACGGAAAGCGCGAAATTCTCGAGGGCGGCGTCGAGGAGTTCGTGGAGATTCTCGATGGACGCATCGGCGCGATCCACATCGTCGACTCCGACGCGACGCTGCACCACGACGACACGAGCACGCACCGTCCGCTCGGGGAGGGCTACATCGTGTGGGATCACCTGGCGCCGAAGCTGATGGCGGTGCCGCACGTCGAGTGGTGGTGCATCGACCTGTCGTTCTGGCCGGGGGCTTGGGATCTTGTGGGGAAGAGCCTGGAGTTTGCGCGGGTGTTGACGGCACGGCAGGACTGAAAAAGTCCTTGACGCAGAATTCAAACGAACGTATGATTCGAGTAGGCGTATGAAGCATACGATTGAGCTAGTACGGGCCACAAAGGAGCGGATCCTGGATTCCGCGGAGGAACTCTTCGCGTATCAAGGGTTTGCGGCGACCTCACTGCGGCAGATCACGGCGGCGGCGGACGTGAATCTGGCGGCAGTGAACTACCACTTCCAGTCGAAGGAGCTGTTACTGGAGGCTGTTTTGCGGCGAAAGATCGAGCCTGTGAACGCCAGGCGGCTGAACCTGCTCGACGGTCTGGAGTCCGCGCTGCCTGAGGTGAAGCCGACGCTCGAGGAGATCCTGGAGGCCTTTCTGCTGCCGGTGTTCGAGGCGCAACATACGCTGGGCGTGGATATGAGGCACTTCCGGGCGCTGATGGGCAGGATGTTCACGGCGCCCGGAGAGTGGGCGCCGGCGGTGATGCAGCGGCTGCTGGAGCCGATCATCGGCCGGTTCATGGAAGCGCTTTTGCGGGCCGAGCCGAAGCTCCGGCGCGAAGACCTGGTGTGGGGGATGCACTTCGCGACCGGCTCGATTGCGTACCACCTGACGGGCGGACTGTTGTCGCGGCTGACGGGCACGGAACTGGTAGACGACGGGGACCAGCAGGAACGGATCGGCCGGCTGGTGCGGTTCACGGCGGCCGGGATCCGGGCGATGGCTCCGAGGGAGATGCACGCATGACCAAGTGGCTGGTTGGACTACTGCTGGCTGCGCCGCTGACGGGGCAGCAGGGGATGAAGCTAAGCCAGGAACAGGCGGTGGACCTGGCTCTGGCGCCGAACGGAGCGCTGCGGTTCCAGATGGCGCAGGAGTTGACGAAGCAGGCTGGAGCGCAGAAGAAGACGGCGTTGAGCGCACTGCTGCCGAATGTCGATGGCAGCTATACCGTGCGGAGTTTCACCAACAATCTGGAGGCGTTCGGGCTACAGATCCGGTCCGCGGCGATTCCATTTCAGATCCCGCCGTTCGTGGGCCCGATCGACACATACGACTGGCGGGCGACGGCGACGCTTTCGGTCTTCGACTGGAGCGCATGGTCGCGGTACCGGGCGTCGGGCGCGCGGATGAAGGCCGCGACGCTCGAGCAGGAAGCGCAGCGGAACCAGACGGTGGCGGACGTCGTGAGAGCGTACACAGCGGCGCAACGGACGCAGCAGATGGTGAAGACGGCGCGGGCGAACGTTGCGCTGGCGGAGCGGGTGGAGCGGCTGGCACGGTCGCAGAAGGAGGCCGGGACGGGCACGGGGATCGACATCGTCCGGGCACAGGTCCAAGTCGCGCAGGAGCTTCAGAGGCTGACATCGGCGGAAGAAGAGAACACGCAGGCGGGGCTGATGCTGTTGCGGTCGATGAACCTGCCGTTGGAGACAAAGCTGGAGCTGACCGATGCTCTGGCATACCAGCCGGCGGCAGACGTCCCCGTCGACAAGGCGATGGACGCGGCGCGGGAGCGCCGAGCGGAGCTGAAGGCCCAAGGCGAGCGGGAGCGGGCATCTCGGTTGGGGTATGACGCAGCGAAGTGGGAACGGCTGCCGTCGGTGCACGCCTTCGGCGATTACGGCGTGATCGGGACCGACCCGGGGAGCGGGCTTCCGACGAGGAGCGTGGGCCTTCGGGTGAATCTGCCGGTGTTTGACGGAGGGCGGAGGGATGCGCGGCGCGCGGAGTCGGCTTCGATGCTACGGCAGGAGCAGCTCCGTTCGCGGGACGTCGCGCAGCAGGTGGAGATGGAGGTCAGGCTGGCGGTCGAAGGAATGAAGACGGCGGAGCAGCAGGTGAAGGTCTCGATGGAGGGCCTGGCGCTGGCGGAGAAGGAACTGGAGCAGGCCGAACGGAGGTATGAGGCGGGTGTGGCGCCGAGCCTGGAGGTGACGGATGCGCAGACGCGCGTGGCGCGGGCTCGGGAACAGAACGTGACGGCGTTGTTCCGGCACAGAAGCGCAAAGGTTGAGTTGAACGTGGCGACAGGTGCGAGAGCGGACGAAGGAGGCTGGCAGTGAGCGCGCGAAAGAAGATTGTCCCGGTAGTGCTGGTGTTGGCGGCGGCTGGATTCGCGGCCTGGAAGATTCTGGGCGACGGGCATGATCCGAACGTGATCAAGCTGAGCGGCAACATCGAGCTGACGGAAGTGAACGTGGCCTTCAAGTCGCCCGGACGGCTGGTGGAACTGGCCGTGGACGAAGGCGATGCGGTGAAGCGGGGGCAGGTGATCGCAAGGCTCGACCAGGAAGAGTTGAAGAACAGCCTGGGCCGCGAGCAGGCGACAGCGACGATGGCCGAGACGGGATTAACGCAATTGCGGACGGCGATCGAATACCAGCGCACGGCGCTTGGCGGCGACATCGCGCTACGAGAAGCGGAACTGAGCGCGGCCGAGGCGAGGCTGGCGGAGCTGCTGGCGGGGAGCCGGCCTCAGGAATTGGAGCAGGCGACCGCGGCAGTTGCGGAGGCGCGGACGCAGTACGAGCAGGCGCGGCTGGATTGGGAGCGGGCGCAGAAGCTGTTCAAGAACGACGACATCTCGGCACAGCAGCACGACCAGTTCAGGACCCGGTTCCAGACGACGGCTGCGTCGCTGAAGAAAGCCGAGGAGACGCTGGGGCTGGTGAAGGAGGGTCCGCGAAAAGAGCAGATCGAGCAGCAGCGGGCGGCGGTGGCTCGGGCGAAGGCGGCGCTGGGGCTGTCGCGCGCGGGGGAGATCGATTTGAAGCGGCGAGAGCAAGAGGTTCCGACACGGCAGGCGGACATTGTGCGTGCGAAGGCGCAGGTTGGCGTGATCGAGACCCAGTTGGGGGACAGGACCCTGGCGTCGCCGGTGGATGGCGTGGTGCTGACGAAGTCCTCGGAGGCAGGCGAGGTGCTGGCGGCAGGGACGGCGATTCTGACGTTGGGGGACATCGACCGGCCGTGGGTGCGGGGGTATGTGAGCGAAACCGATCTGGGAAAGGTGAAGCTCGGGATGCCGGCCGTAGTGCGATCCGATTCGTTCAAGGACAAGGAGTACAAGGGCCGGATCACGTTCATCAGCTCGGAGGCGGAGTTCACGCCGAAGCAGATCCAGACGCAGGAGGAGCGGGTGAAGCTGGTGTACCGGATCAAGATCGAGGTGGAGAATCCGAACCGGGAGCTGAAGTCGAACATGCCGGTGGATGCGGAGATCCGCCTGCAATAGGGGAAGCCGGCATGATCCATCTGGAACGAGTAACTCGCCGGTTCGGTGCGCTGACGGCGGTGAAGGACCTGACGCTGGAGATCGGGAAGGGCGAGATCTTCGGGCTGGTGGGTCCGGACGGCGCGGGGAAGACGACGACGCTGCGGCTGCTGTGCGGGCTGCTGGACCCGACCGAGGGCCAGGTGCGGGTGTGCGGGCTGGAGGTGGGACGGCACCTGGATGAAGTGAAAGACCGGATCGGGTACATGGCGCAGAAGTTCGGGTTGTACGGTGACCTGAGCGTGGACGAAAACCTGGAGTTTTACTCAGACCTGTTCGGCGTGACGAAGCAGGAGCGCGACAGTCTGATGGGGGAACTGTTGGAGATGACGCGGATGGCGCCGTTCCGTGACCGGGCGGCGGCGAAGCTGTCGGGCGGGATGAAGCAGAAGCTGGCGTTGATGTGCACGCTGCTGCACAGGCCGGAGGTGTTGTTTTTGGACGAGCCGACGAACGGCGTGGATCCGCTGTCGCGCCGGGACTTCTGGGAGATCCTGTACAGGCTGACAAAGGAGGGGATGACGATCCTGGTGACGACGGCGTACCTGGATGAAGCCGAGCGGTGCGACCGGGTGGGTCTGATGCACCAGGGGCGGCTGGTGCGGTGCGATACTCCCGCGGCGCTGAAAGAGGCGCTGCGGCCGTTCTGCTTTTCGGTGGAGGCTCCGGACTTGAGGGCGGCGAGAGCGGCGCTGAATACAAGAGCGGACGTGATTGCGGCGGAGCCGGCGGGCTCGGCTCTGCATGTCTATCTGCGGGAAGGAGCAGACGCAGCGGCGATGCGCGAAGGGAAGCTGACGCCGGTGGAGCCATCGATGGAAGACGTGTTCATCGCGGTGGTGCGGAAAGAGGAGCGCGATGCAGCATGAGCCTGCTGTGAAGACGGAGGGCCTACTGAAGCGTTTTGGCAGCTTCACGGCGGTGGACAACGTGTCGCTGGAGGTGAAGAGGGGCGAGATCTTCGGATTCCTGGGACCGAACGGCGCGGGCAAGAGCACGACGATCCGGATTCTTTGCGGACTGCTGGCGCCGACGACGGGGAGCGCGCGCGTGAATGGATTTGACGTGGGGACGCAGGCCGAGGAGGTGAAGAGCTCGATCGGGTACATGTCGCAGAAGTTCTCGCTATACGACGACCTGACGGTGGAGGAGAACATCGAGTTCTTCGGCGGGGTGTACGGCGTTGAGAAGGAGCGGCTGAAAGAGCGCGAGGAGTACGCGCTGAAGATGGCGTCGCTAACGGAGCGGCGCGATGCGATGACGCGAACGCTGTCAGGCGGTTGGAAGCAGAGGCTCGCGCTGGGCTGCGCGATTCTGCACGAGCCGCCGATCCTGTTTCTGGACGAGCCGACGTCGGGCGTGGATCCGATTGCGCGGCGGCAGTTCTGGGACCTGATCTACGAGATGTCGGAGAAGGGGACGACGGTGTTCGTCTCGACGCACTACATGCAGGAGGCGGAGTATTGCCACCGTCTGGCGCTGATGTACCGGGGGCGAGTGATCGCGCTTGGGACGCCGGATGAGCTGATGAAGGCGCAGGGTGATGGGGCAACGATGGACGAGGTGTTCATCGCGTCGATTGAGCGCGAGGAGGCGCGGACCGCATGAGCGCGCGGCGGCTGTGGGCAATCTTCCGGAAAGAGGGGCTGCACATCGTGCGGGACCGGCTGTCGCTGATCGCGGCGCTGATGATTCCGGTGTTGTTGCTGCTGCTGTTCGGTTACGCCCTGACGCTGGATGTGGACCGTGTGCCGACGTGGGTGGACGACAGGGACCGGACGCCGCAGAGCCGGGCGCTGATCGAGAAGTTCAGGGGTTCGAGGTACTTCAGGATCGTGGGGCAGGCGGGCGGATATCAGCCGATGGTGGAGGGCTTCGACAGAGAATCCGTTCTGATGGGGCTGGTCATTCCGGAGGACTTTTCAGGGAAGCTGGCGCGGAACGAAGAGGCGCAGGTGCAGTTGCTGGTGGACGGGAGTGATTCGAATACGGCGTCGATCGCGGTGGGGTACGCAGAAACGCTGGTGATGCAACATTCGGCGGAACTGCGCGACGACGCGCTGCGACGAAGGGGGATGGGCGAACTGAGGCTGCCGATCGACGCGCGGATCCGGGTGCTGTACAACAACGAGCTGAAATCGAAGAACTTCATTGTGCCGGGGCTGATCGCGGTGATTCTGATGATCATTTCGGCGCTGCTGACGTCGCTAACGGTTGCGCGGGAGTGGGAGTCGGGCACGATGGAGCAATTGCTCTCGACGCCGGTGCGGCCCGTGGAGTTGTTGATGGGCAAGCTGCTGGCGTACTTCGTGGTGGGGACGGCGGACATGGCGATTGCGCTGGTGCTAGGCGTGGGCGTGTTCGGCGTGCCGCTGCGAGGCAACGTCCTGCTGTTGATTTCGGTGAGCGCGGTGTTTCTGTTCGGGGCGCTGTGCTGGGGGATTCTGATCTCGACGGTGACGCGATCGCAGTTGCTGGCGTTTCAAGCGAGCCTCATTACGAGCTTCCTGCCGGCGTTTCTGCTGTCGGGGTTTGTGTACGCGATTGAGAATATGCCCGTGGTGATCCAACAGATCACGCGCATCGTGCCGGCGCGGTACTTCGTGAAGGTGTTGCAGGGGATTTTTCTGAAGGGCGTGGGTCTGGAAGTGTTGTGGACCGAAGTCGTGTTCCTGCTGGTGTATGCGGGGATCGTGTTCGGGCTGGCGACGCGCCGGATGCGGCAGAAGATGGCGTAAGAACGGGGACGTATGTGGGCAAGAGTACGTGAAATCGTGGTGAAAGAGTTCCGGCAGGCGCTGCGGGAGCCGCGGATGCGCGGGATTCTGATTGTCCCGCCGCTACTTCAGACGATCATTTTCGGCTATGCGGTGAACCTGGATGTGGAGCGGGTGCGGCTCGCATGGATGGACCTGGACCAGACACGGCAGAGCCGGGAACTGATGTACAGGTTTGAAGCGTCGCCGTACTTCGAGATCTCGCAGGTAGCGCGGAGCGAGAAGGAAGCGGAAGCGCTGCTAGACAACGGCAAGGCACAGGCTGTGGCGAGGGTGACGGCGGGGTTCGGGGCGGATGTGTCGAGCGGGAGAGAGAGCGCGGTGCAAGTGCTGGTGGACGGGGCGAACTCGAACACGGCGTCGATCGTGGCGAACTATGCGAGCCGAATCATTGGGACATACAACCAGGATCTGTTGCGGGAATTGCAGATGCGGAAGCTGGTTGGGCCGTCGCGGGCGGGGCCGGTGCGGCTTTCGATGCCGGGAGTGCGGGCGGAGACGCGAGTGTGGTTCAACGAAGAGCTGCGGAGCCGGAACTACTTCGTGCCGGGGGTGGTAGCGAACATCATTCTGCTGGTGACGCTGATGCTGACGGCGCTGTCGATTGTGCGGGAGAAGGAGATCGGCACGATGGAGCAGATCATGGTGACGCCGATCCGTCCGATTGAGCTGATGCTAGGCAAGACGATTCCGTTCGGGCTGGTGGGGTTGTTCGACATGGCGATGATCACGACGATCGCGCTGCTGATCTTCAAGGTGCCGTTCCGGGGGAGCTTGCTGTTGCTGACGGGCGCGTCGGCACTGTTCCTGCTGACGACGCTGGGGGTGGGGCTGTTCCTGTCGACGGTGTCGGAGACACAGCAGCAGGCGATGATGGCATCGTTCTTCTTCTTTCAACCGGCGTTCATGCTGAGCGGGTTTGCATTTCCGATCAGGAACATGCCGGAGCCGGTGCAGTGGCTGACCTACTTGAATCCGCTGCGGTACTTCATGGAAGTGGTGCGAGGGGTGTTTTTAAAGGGGACGGGCGTCGAGGTGTTGTGGCCGCAGTTATTGGCGATGGCGGTGTTCGGCGTCGGGATTTTGACGTTCAGCGCGATGCGGTTTCGTAAGCGGTTGGATTAGGGGGAGTGGCGGGTGGCGGGGAGAGGGGACAGTCCCCCTGGTGGCGGTGGCGGTGCGTCAGAGGATGAGCATGCAGTCGCCGTAGCTGAAGAAGCGGTAGCGGTCTTCGACGGCGTGGCGGTAGGCGGCGAGGGTGAGGTCTTTGCCGGCGAAGGCGCTGACGAGGAGCAGGAGGCTGGACTTGGGCAGGTGAAAGTTGGTGAGGAGGGCGCCGACGGCCTTGAATTCGTAGCCGGGACGGATGAAGAGGCGGGTGTCGCCGGATTGGGGGCCGAGACCGCCGTTGGAGGCGGCGGATTCAAGGGTGCGGACGGTGGTGGTGCCGACGGCCAGGATGCGCTGGGCTCCGGTGAGGAGGCTGGCGCTGTGGGCGCAAATCTCGTAGGGCTCGGAGTGGAGCTGGTTTTCCTCGACCTGGTCGTGGGGCAGGGGCTGAAAAGTGCCAAGACCGACGTGGAGGGTGACTTTGGCGACGGAAGCGCCTCGGGCGGTACAGGCGTCGAGGATTTCGGGGGTGAAGTGGAGCCCGGCGGTGGGGGCGGCGACAGAGCCTCGCTTTTCGGCGTAGACCGTTTGATAACGCTCGTGGTCGGCGGGATTGTCCTCGCGGTGGATGTAAGGCGGGAGGGGGATGTGTCCGGCAGCGTTCAGCTCGGATTCAAGGTCGCCCGAGCAGGTGAACTGGACGACGCGCTCGCCGCGGGTGCCGGCTTCGAGAATGCGACAGGAGAGAGTGTCGGAAAAGACGACGGTCGCGCCTTCGTGGAGGTGGCGGCCGGGGCGGACGAGGACGTTCCAGAGGGTGCGGTCGGGGGAGGCGGGCTTGAGGAGGAAGATTTCGACGATGCGGTCGTAGTCGGGTTTGCGGCCGAAGAGCCGGGCGGGGAAGACGCGGGTGTTGTTGAGGGCGAGGCAGTCGCCGGGCTGGACGAATTCGGGGAGGTCGCGGAAGGAGCGGTCCTGCCAGGTGCCGGAGCGCCGGTCAATGACGAGCATGCGGGACGACGCCCGGTCGCCGAGAGGGGCTTGAGCGATCAGCTCATCCGGCAAGTGATAATCGAATTCGGACAGAAGCATGGATCTAGCCTCTACAGGATATCCCTCCAATCGGGAGCATCGCAGAGGGATAGTCCTCATTTTAGGTATAGAAAGCTCGTGTGACGAGACGGCGGCGGCGGTGGTGGCCGCACCAGGGCGGGTGCTGTCGAGCGCGGTGGCGTCGCAGATCGAGACGCATGGGAAGTACGGCGGGGTGGTGCCGGAACTGGCGTCGCGGGAGCACCTGAGAGCGATTGTGCCGGTGGTCCGGGACGCGCTGGAAGGCGCCGGGGCGGTGTGGGGAGACTTGTCGGCGGTGGCGGTGACGCAGGGACCGGGGCTGGTGGGATCTTTATTGGTTGGAATGACTTACGCGAAGGCGATCTGCGCTGTGCGGGGGCTGCCGCTAATTGGAGTGAACCACATTGAGGGGCATATCCATGCGGTGCTGATGGAGGCGCGCGCGGAAGGGGGCGAGGTGGAACTGCCGGGTCTGGCGCTGGTGGCGAGCGGGGGGCACACGCACTTGTTCCATATGTCGGAAAAGCTGGAGTACCGGCTGCTGGGGAAAACTCGGGATGACGCTGCGGGCGAGGCGTACGACAAGGTCGCGAAGCTGATGGGCTTCGGGTATCCGGGCGGGCCCGTGCTAGACGCGTTGGCGCCGTATGGGGATGCGGATGCGGTGCGGCTGCCGATGGCCAAGATGAAGGGCAACGATCTGGACTTCAGCTTCAGCGGGCTGAAGACGGCGGTTCTGCGTTGGTCGCAGGCGCGGGAGATGGAGGGGGAAGTGGTGGCGCGGAAGGCGCTCCAAAAGTTGAAGGGGCGGCCGACGGTGGAGGAGTGGCTGTCGGTGACGCCGCAGGCGACGCTGGACATGATCGCGGCGTTCCAGGACGTGGTGGTCGCGGAGATGCTGAAGCGGTTGAGCCGCGCGGCCGAGGAGACGGGGGCGAGGAGCATCGTGATCTCGGGCGGCGTGGCGTGCAATTTGGGGCTGAGGCGGGAGGCGTCGAGCGGGCGGCTGCCGTGCCCGGTGTATTTCCCGACGCCGGGGCTGTCGACGGACAACGCCGCGATGATTGCGGCGGCGGCGATTCCGAAGTTCGAAAGAGGCGAGTTCGCGGACCTGGCGATGAAGGCCCAGGCAAATCTGACGCTGGCTTGAGGTGACGAGATGCGATTGCTCGGATTGATTCTGATGCTCCCGATGCTGGCGAGCGCGGCGCTGACGCGGGTCTATGTGATGGAGCGATCGGATGTGCTCGGCGGGAAGCCGCTGGGGCCGGCGGGGGCTTACGAGAGGATCATTGCGAAGGCGCAGTTCGAGTTGGATCCGAAACTTCCGGCGAATCGGGCGATTCGAGATCTTGAACTGGCGCCGCGGAACGAGCGGGGGATGGTGGAGTTCACGGCAGATCTGTATGTGCTGAAGCCAATGGATCCGGCAAAGGGGAACGGGACGCTGTTGTTCGAGGTGTCGAACCGGGGCGGGAAGGGTATGCTGGGCCGGTTTCAGTATGCGGCGGGGTCGAATGATCCGCGGACCGAAGCGCAGTTCGGGGACCTGTCGCTGATGAAGCAGGGGTACACGCTGGCGTGGCTAGGGTGGCAGTGGGATGTTCCACAGCGGGGTGAAGCGGATGCGAAGCTGCTGCGGCTGGACGCGCCTGTGGCGCGTATGGCGGGCGAGACGATCACGGGGCTGGTGCGAAGCGAGTTCATCCCGGTGAAGCGCGCGGAGGTGATGCCGCTCTCGGATCGGGATCATCTGGCGTACGCGGCGGTGGCGGACCAGGGGATGGAGGTGACGCTCTCGGTACGGGAGTCGGCGAATGGGCCGCGCAGGCCATTGAGCGGCTGGGGCTTCACGGCAGACCGGACAGCGATCGAAATGAAGACCGGATTCGAGCCGGGACGGATCTACGAGGTGGTTTACCGCGCGAAGGAGCCGCGGGTGCAGGGCGTCGGGCTGGCGGCGGTCCGGGATTTCGCGGCGTTCATGAAGTACGACGGGTCGGCGCTGTCGGTGCTGGGAGACCAGAGGCAGTTCCTGAAGAGGGCGATTGCATTCGGGATCTCGCAGAGCGGGCGGTTCTTGCGGACGTTTCTCTATTACGGGTTCAACGCGGATGAGAAGGGTCGCAAGGCGTTCGATGGAGTCTGGGCGGATGTGGCGGGGGCGGGACGCGGCAGTTTCAATCACAGATTTGCGCAGGCGTCGCGCGACGGATATGCGCACTTCAACCTGTTCTATCCGACGGACCTGTTCCCGTTCACGGATAGTGCTTACGCGGATGCGGCGACGGGCTTTACGGACGGAGTTCTGGCGCATTTACCCGAGGCGGCGATGCCGAAGATCGTTTACACGAATGGTGGAGCGGAGTATTGGGAGCGCGCGGCGGCGCTGATCCACTTGACTCCGGATGGGAAGGCGGATGCGGCGGTGCCGGGGAATGTCCGGATTTATTCGCAGTCCAGCACGCAGCACGGAGTAGGGCTGTTTCCGCCGCGGCGGAATAACACGAAATACGTTGTGAATCCCGTAGATTTCCGGCCGTTTCAACGGGCAGTGCTGTCCGCGCTGCACCTGTGGGTGAAGGACGGGGTGGAGCCGCCGGCGTCGCGCTACCCCAAGCTGTCGGAAGGGCAGTTGGTGACGGTCGACCGGTTGAAGTTCCCGAAGTTGGCCGGAGTGACGGTCCCGCAGCGGCCAAAGCCGGCGTACCGGATGGACTACGGGCCGGACTTCGCGGAAAAGGGGATTGTGACGAAGGAGCCTCCGGTGCTTGGAGCTGCATTCCCCGTGCTGGTGCCCCAAGTGGACGGCGACGGGCTGGACCTGGGCGGAATTCGTCCGCCGGAGGTGGCGGTTCCGCTGGGGACGTATACGGGATGGAACCTCAGGGCGGTGGAGATCGGGGCGCCCCAGGAACTCGCCGGGCTGACTGGGAGCTTCTTCCCGTTCTCGCCGGCGGAAGCGAAGAAGCGGTACGGCTCGCTCGAGGGTTATCTCGTGAAGGCGGGCAAAGCCGTGGACGGGCTCATCGCCGAGAGGTTCCTGCTGCCGGAAGACAAGCCTCGGGTGATGGACCGCGCCAAGGCGATGTGGGAACTGGTGGCAGCGGGAAAGGTGCAGTAGCGATGGCAGGCCGGGAGACGCTCGAGATTGCGCGGGCCGCGCTGGCGCGGGCGGCGGAGCGTCTGGACGGAAGTGTGGAGGCGGCGGCGCGGGCGATCCTCGAGACGCCAGGCAAGGTGGTGGTGACGGGAATGGGCAAGAGCGGGCTGGTGGGGCGGAAGATCACCGCGACGCTTTGCTCGACGGGGACTCCCGCGGTTTTTCTGCATCCGGCGGAGGCGATCCACGGCGACCTGGGCGTGTATTCCGCGGGTGATGCGACGATTCTGCTGTCAAAGAGCGGCACGACCGAGGAGTTGCTGCGACTGCTGCCGATACTGCGGCGGTTTCATTCGCCGCTGATCGGGATTGTCGGTAATCCACTGAGCCCGCTGGCAAAGCAGGTGGATGTGCTGCTGGACGCGTCTGTGGAGCGGGAAGCGGACCCACATGGGATGGTCCCGACGACCAGCGCGCTGGTAGCGATGGCCTTGGGCGATGCGCTGGCGGTGACACTGATGGAACTGCGGCAGTTCACCCCGGAGGAGTTCGGCGTCTTTCATCCGGGCGGGCAGATTGGGCGAAACCTGACGCTGCGCGTTCACGATGTGATGCATTCGGGTGAAGCGGTAGCCTGGGTCGGGCGCGAGAGCAGCTTGAAGGATGTGGTGATCACGATGACGCAGAAGCCGTTGGGGGCGGCTTGCGTGGTGGACACCGAGGGAAAGTTGGAAGGACTGATCACCGACGGCGACCTGCGCCGAGCCTTGCAAGCTCATGAAGACATTCGGGGTTTGCGGGCGTTGGGCATTATGACTGCCGACCCGACATGCGTGGGTCCCGAGGCGCACCTGCAGGAGGCGCTACGGCTGATGGAGGATCGCCCATCGCAGGTCTCCGTACTTCCTGTGGTCGAGGCTGCAACGGGGAGGTGCATGGGTCTGGTGCGGATTCACGACATCTATCTGGCTGGGAAGGACCGGAGCGCGGTTTGACACCCTGAAGGGGGGATACCTACAATTTGGAATGGCGGACCCGCGCGGCCGCGCGAGCGGTCCAGCCGGTCCAAACGCGAATTCCCGGCGTCTAAACCAAAGTAAGGAGAACTGCCATGAAGCTGCGCCCATTGCATGATCGTGTGCTTGTAAAGCGCGTGGAAGAGGGCGAATCGGTCGTCGGCGGAATCATTATTCCGGACACGGCGAAGGAGAAGCCGCAGCGGGGCCAGGTTGTGGCCGCCGGCGATGGCAGGGTGCTGGACAAGGGTGGGCGGGCCACGCTGGACGTGAAGCCCGGCGACCAGATTCTGTTTGGGAAGTATTCGGGCTCGGAAGTGAAGATCGAGGGTCAGGAATACCTGATCCTGCGCGAGGACGAGATCCTCGCGGTGCTCGGCTAGAGGGCCGGGCCGGAACAATTTTAAGGAGTACACGCAGTCTCATGAACTCGATCCGTTGGATTCGTCTAGCCCTGCTGGCCGTCGCGACGCTGGCCGTGGCGGGCACCCTGTCCGCTCAAACCAAGGTGGGCGTCGTCAATCTGCAGAAGGCTCTGCAGGACACCGCCGAGATCAAGAAGGCGGAGGCGGACCTGAAGGCCCGCTTCGGCCCCCGGTCCGAAGAACTCGCCTCTCTCGAGAAGGAGATTGCGAAGCTCCAGCAGGACGGCCAGGCCAATCAGGACAAGTACACTCCGGCCGCGCTGGCGGAACTGAGCAACCAGATTCAGAACAAGCAGCGCATTTTGCAGCGCAACTCGCAGGCCCTTCAGGACGATGTCAACCGCGACCGGCAGGACATTCTCGGCCGCGTGGGGCAGCGCATTCAGGAAGTGGTGAAGAAGCTGGCCGAAGAGAAGGGCCTGGACATCGTCGTGGACTCGAACAGCACGCTGTACGCGAAGGCGACTGTGGACATCACCGCCGACGTAACGGCTGCCTACGACAAGTCTTATCCGGCCAACTGACAGGAGGCTGGAAGTGGCGGAGTTCCTTGAAGGATACGGAGCTGGAGACGAACGCCGCGAGAAGCTCGTCAAGTGGGTTCTGATCCTGATCGCACTGGCATTGGTGACGGCCGGCGCGGACTGGATTCTGGGCAAACTGGGCAAAGCGAATCTTTCCGATATCCGCGAGCAGTGGCGCGCGCGTTCCTTTGTCAACGCATTGAAGGACAAGGATTACGATCGCGCCTATCGCTTGTGGGGGTGTGATCCTTCGAATCCCTGCCGGGACTACACCAGGGAGAAGTTCCTCGAGGATTGGGGTCCGAACGGGCTCTACCGGGACGCTTCGTCGGTTCAGACCGAGGTCATCCGGCACTGTGACACCGGGATCATCCAGACGCTGAGGTTCGGGCGGACTGAACCGGTGAGCCTGTGGGTGAACAGTGGAGACCTGACCGTGGGCTTCGCTCCCTGGCCGGTATGCCAGCCGAGATGGCAAGCACCCTAACGGCTGACGGCCGGCGGGTTCTCCAGATGGCCGCGAGGCTGCTGCTATCGACATTCCTATGGGCCGCCGCAGCCGCGGCGGCTGTGCCTCCCCAGACTGAGGCATTCCAAGCCTTCTACAACCTGGACTACGAAAAGGCGATCGAGCTCTTCGAGCGCGAAGCGCGCGATCATCCGGACAGCCCGGACGCCTGGAATCACCTGGCGCAGGGTATCCTCTATCGCAGGCTCTTCTTGGAAGGGGCGCTTCAAAGTGAGTCGGTGGGCCGGTCGAACTCATTCCTGAAGCAGCCGAAGGTCGAGATGCCCGCCGAGGAGGAGTCGCGCTTCCTGGCGGCTCTACAGCGGTCGATGGATCTAGCGGGGAAACGGATCGCGAAGGACAGCCGTGATGCGGGGGCGCTCTACGCGCTGGGTGTGGCTCATGCGCACAAGGGGAACTACAACCTGCTGTGCAAGAAGGCGTACTTCGATGCATTGCGCGAGGCGAACCGGAGCCGCAACCTGCACAACCGTCTTCGACTTGTGGATCCGGGCAACCCCGACGCCTTTCTGGTTCCCGCGATGCACGATTACATCAGCGGCAGCCTGCCGTTGATGGTCAGGTTATTGGCGGCGATGACTGGGCTCTCCGGCGACAAGAAGCGCGGGATCGCCCTGATGGAGCGGGCGGCACGAGAGGGCCGGAAGACCGGCGTGGAGGCACGCGTGCTGCTCGCGGTGATCTACAATCGCGAAGGCCGGAGCACTGAAGCCGTGCCGGTGATGCGCGAACTGAGCGCGGCTTTCCCCAGGAACTTCCTGTATCGCAGTGAAGCGGTGCTGCTGCTGGCGAGGGCGGGGAAGCGAGAGGAAGCGCTCGCCGCGCTCGCGGAATTGGAGAAACTGAAGGCAGCAAACGCGCCGGAGCTTGCACTGATGGACGCCACCAAGGTGAAACGATTGCGCGAGACCGTGGAGAGGCTGCTGGAGAAGGCGCAGTAAATGTGGACCCCGCGAGAGGACTTCCTCGATCTGGTCGCCGGACGCTCGGACGTGATGGAACTGGACGAGGCGGCGCTGGAAGTAGCAGCGATTGAAGATCCGGAACTGGACCGGGCTGGGACGCTGAAGACGCTGGACGAGTGGGGGGAGCGGATTGCCTCCCGGCTGGCGCCGGCTTCGGGCGGTGCGCAGTACATCTCCGCCGCCCATAACGAGTTGTTCCTGGAGCTAGGACTCCAGGGCGACACGGAGGACTACTTCGCGCCGGTCAATTCGTGCCTGCACCACGTAATGAAGAAGCGCAGCGGCCTGCCGATCACGCTTTCAGTGATCTACGTGGAGATTGCCAGGCGGCTGCTGCGGCCCGTGTATGGGATCCCGCTGCCGGCCCATTTCCTGTGCCAGTACAACGACGGGCTGGTGAACGTATTCGTCGACGTCTTTCACAAAGGACGGCTGAGGACCGCCGCGGACTGCTTGTCTCTCGTGGAGGAGATCACCGGGCGCCGTCCCAAGGATACGCCGCAGACATTTGCACCCGCGACGAAGCGGCAGATGATCCTGCGAATGCTGGGCAACCTGCGCAGCGCGTATCATCGCGAAGGGCGTGACCAGGACGCGGACCGGGTGGAGCGCGTGCTCAAAGGCGCGTTACTCTAGGATCATGAGCGCCGCAGAGAGCAAACCGAAGCGCATGGTTCAGTGCGTGAAGCTGGGGAAGGAGTTGGAGGGCCTGGACGAGCCGCCCTTCGACAATCATCCGCTGGGCCAGCGTATTTATGGGAACGTCTCCAAGGAGGCGTGGCGCCAGTGGGTTGAGTACATGAAGATGCTGATGAACGAGTACCGGCTCAACCTTGGCCAGCGCGAGGCGCAGGAGTTCCTGCTTCAAAAGATGGAGGAGTACTTCTTCGGCGCGGGCGGTGCGCACCTGCCTCCGGATTACGTTCCGCCCTCACACTAGTCTGCAGGGCTGCGCTCCTCACAGAGTCGCGAAGTAAAGGTTTACGGCGCGCTCGAGGTCCTGGCGCGTGATGCGCGGCGGGCGTTTTTCGTAGCGGCTGATGGCGTCGATGATGTTCACCATGTCGAGCGGGTAGCAGGCGCGCAACTCGGTGCGCCCTCCGCTGAGACACAGCTTCCGCAGGTACTCGCTGCTGTCGTACTCGATGGGCAGATTGCGGGCGGTGACGACGCGGCGGAAGATCTCGTCGAAGACGTCGGCGGTGACCGGCTCCACCTCGATCTTGTTCTGAATACGGCGGAGGAACGCTTCGTCGGCGAGTTCGTTCGGGTCGAGGTTGGTGGAGAAGACCACGAGCATCTCGAAGGGGATCTGGAACTTCACGCCGTAGCGCAAGGTGAGGTAATCGACGCGGCGGTCCAGAGGCACGATCCAGCGGTTCAGCAGGTCGCGCGGGCTGATAAGCTGGCGGCCGAAGTCGTCGATGATGAAGATGCCGTTGTTCGCCTTCATTTGCAGCGGCGCGGCGTAGATGCCAGAGCCTTCATCGAGCCGCATTTCCAGCATGGCCGGCACGAGTTCGCCGCCGGTGACGATGCACGGCCGCTTGCAGCGCACCCAGCGCGGGTCGAGGTCGTCATCCTCGACTTCCACGGGCACGTGAACAACCGGGTCGTAGAGACTGATGACCTGGTTGTCGACCTCGACGGCGTACGGGATGAGGATGGTGTCCTCGTAAATGCGCAGCATGCGCTCCGCGATGGACGTCTTACCGTTGCCGGAAGGGCCGTACAAGAAGATGGAGCTCTGGGAGGTCAGCGCCGGTCCGAGCTGATCGAGCATCGTGTCGGTGACGACCAGGTCAGAGAAGCAGGCGCGCAGGCTATCGCGGTCGATGCCGACGTGGGCAGTCTGGGCCTTGGTGGCGAAGAGGTAGTCGTTCAGCGAGACGGGGCAGGCACCGGCGTATTGGCAGATCTGGAAGCGGTCTGAGGCCATCTGCTTTCCGCTTGAAGTCAGCGAGAAGTGATAGTCGTTGCCGATCATCCCCTTCACGTCCAGCATCTGGGTCTTACGCAACTGCTGGAACGCGGCGTCGATGATGGGCAGCGAAATGCGAAGGGTCTGGCTGAGGCCATGCAGCGTGGACGTGCCCTCCAGCATGACGCGCCGCATGAACAGATCGGTGACCAGGGACATCGGAATCCGCAGTTCCTCGAGGGACTGGGGAATAGCTGGCGAAAAGGCGGTTCTAGTACCTACCGTCGAAAGCATGTCTTTCATTCTAGCCGCGTTAAGCCAGAGTCAACCCTTTTCTTCCACGCTCTTAGTCCTATGAACGTCAATGTTCATGGATACGTGTCTTTTCGATCGGCATTACTGATTCTGGTCCTGGCGTCGTCGCTGAGCGCGCAGAGCGCGGGCTCCCTGTTCAAGAAAGGCAGGAAGGCGCAGGAGAAAGGCGACTTTCCGAATGCGTATCTTCTGTATTCGCAAGCACTTGCGCTCGACCCGTCGAACGACAAGATTCGCGCGTATGCCCTGGCGGTGCAGCGTCCGGCGACAGAGAAACTGAAGATCGGCTTTGCGGCGGAGAATAAATCGCCCGCGCAGGTGTTGGAAACCGCGGCGCTTCCAGCGATCTCCGACGACGACCTTTACGAGGCCCGGGAGAAAATGGCTCCGCCGGAATTGAAGGGAACTCCGGGCGAAAAGAGCTTCAATTTGACGGGGGATTCCAAGCAGCTCTTCGAAAAGGTCGCTGGGGAATTCGGGCTCCAGGTGGTGTTCGACAGCGATTATCAGGCCGTGCAGAATGTGCGGTTCCAACTGGATAACACTGATTGGCAGGATGCACTTCATGCCTTGGAGGCCGTGACGGGAGCGTTCATCGTTGCGGTGAACGAGAAGGTGGCCCTGGTCGCGAAGGACACGACGCAGAAGCGGGCGGAGATTGAGCCGCACATGTCGGTGCTAGTGCCCTTCCCGGTGGCGCTGACACCACAGGAGGTTCAGGAGGCCGCAAGGGCCGTCCAGACCACCTTCGACATCACGAAGGTGGCTATCGACAACAACAAGCAACAGGTGCTGTTCCGCGATCGAGTCTCCCGCGTGAAACCTGCGCTGGAGCTGTTCCGGCAACTGACGACATACCGCGCTCAGGTGATGATTGAGGTGCAGCTCCTGACCGCGTCGGAGACTTCCGCGATCAGTTACGGCTTGAGGCTGCCAACCAGCTTCCCGATCATTTACATCGGCAGCGGATCGAAGTCCGCGCCATCGATTCCATCGGGGATTACAGGCCTCATCAAGCTCGGCGGCGGGTTCACCATGTGGGGGCTTGGACTGAGCGGGTCGGAGTTGTTCGCCAACATGACGAAGTCCTCGACCCGGACGCTGACTAACACGGAGCTGCGCGGAGTGGACAGCCAGCCGATGACGCTTCACGTGGGCGACCGCTACCCGCTCCAGACCCAGGCTTACATTGGCGACACCTCGGGACCCGGTACCGTGTACCGTCCGCCGCCGACAATTCAATTCGAGGACCTGGGCGTTGTGATTAAGCTGACTCCGAGGATCCATAACATCGACGAGGTGACGATCGACGTGGAAGCGGAGTTGAAGGTGCTAGGCGGCGAAGCATTGAATGGCATTCCCGTGATCTCCAACCGCAAGTTCGCCTCTCGCGTTCGGATGCGGTTTGATGAGACGGCCGTGCTGTCCGGACTCTTCAGCGATGGGCGCACGCGAGGTTGGAGTGGGCTGCCCCTGCCGCCCCCGTTGCGCGCGTACACGATGAACGATGAGAATTCCCAGGTGCTCGTGACGCTGACGCCGAAGCTGATCTCGTACCCTCCGACGGAATTCCCGACGCGGGCGATCCGCACGGGTTCGGAGACGAGGCCGCTGACGCCGCTGGAGTAACGCTCGCGGCCTGCGTGCGATCATGGTCTTTTGGAGACCATTCCCGCCATGTCGAAGATGATGGAAGAGATCCGCGAGCAGCCCGCGGCCCTCGAGAAGACTCTGAACAGCGAATTGAAGCGCATCGAGAAGTTGCGCGCACGGTTTGAGAAGGAGCGTCCGCGGCTCGTGATTCTAGCGGCGCGCGGGACGTCCGACAACGCCGCGCAGTTTGGCCGCTACCTGATCGAGATCACGACCGGGATTCCGGTTTCGCTGGCCGCCCCGGCCGTCAGCACGCTTTATCATGCGCCGCTGCGGACGGATGGCGCGCTGGTGGTGGCAGTATCGCAATCCGGCGAATCCACCGACACAAACGTCGTGCTGGAAGAGGCGAAGAAGAACGGCGCCGTCACTCTGGGCATCACGAACGAATCGGCCAGTACGCTAGCGCGCATCGCGGATTATGCCCTGCTGGTGCGCGCGGGTAAGGAGAAGAGCGTCGCCGCGACGAAGACCTACACCGGCCAACTGCTTAGCTTCTATCTGCTTGCCTATGCCTTGGGGGCGCCCATCAAGCCGGACGACTTGAAGCGGCTGCCGTCGTTGGCCGCCGCCGCATTGAAGCTAGAGAAGGAAGTAGCCGCGCGGGCCGAGCGTTACCGATTCATGGATCACGCAGTCGTCGTGGGCCGTGGATTGAACTACGCGAACGCCTTCGAGTGGGCGCTGAAGTTGATGGAGACCTGCTACATCGTGGCGGAGCGATTCTCGCAGGCCGACATTCTGCACGGACCTATCGCCATGGTCGATCAGGCGTTTCCAGCATTCCTGCTGGCGCCTCCGGGCGTCACGGCGCCGGTGATGAAGGCACTGGCGGACCGGCTGGAGGGTTTGCAGGCGGACACGCTGAGCATCACCGACAAGTCGAATCACGAAGCGCCGAAGAACACGCTCTGCATCCCCGCGAACCTTGCGCATCGCGGCAAGTTGCCGGCCGATGTGTTCACGACGATTCCTTACATCATCCCGGCTCAGATGTTCGCCGCGTCGCTCGCCGCCGTGAAGGGATTGAACCCCGACCAGCCTCGCGGGCTGAACAAAGTCACCAAAACACTGTAAAACGGGAAGCATGATTTCCCGACGCACGCTGCTGGCCGCGCCCCTTGCGGGTGGTTGGACCTCCGCCAAGGAGGCGCTGCCGCCAGCGCGAGCTATCACGAGCCTGCCCGGACATCACTGGTTCGGCTACTACGACAAGCTTCAGTTCGATCCGTCCTCGCGCTTCGTGCTCGGCATGAGGGTCGACTTCGAGCACCGATCGCCGCGTCCCGATGATGTCATTGAACTCGGTTACGTCGATCTCGAGGACAAAGACGGCTGGACCCGCATCGGCGAAACTCGTGCCTGGAACTGGCAGCAAGGAGCGATGCTTCAATTCCTGCCCGGATCTCAAAGCGAAGTGATCTGGAACGACCGCGATGACCGCGAGAAGCGGTTCTTTGCCACGATCCTCGACATCCGCACCGGCCGGCGAAGGACGCTGCCGCACCCGATCTATGCCGTGTCGCCGGATGGCAAATGGGCAATCTATCCCGATTTCCGTCGATTGAACGATACACGTCCGGGCTACGGATACTGCGGCATCGAAGATCCGCGCAAAGAGACCGCCGCGCCGGACGACGCCGGCCTGTGGCGCATAAACCTGAAGACGGGCGAGTCGAAACTGCTGCTCTCGTTCCAGCAGATTGCCGCCCTCGCGAATCCTCACGAAGACATGGCGGGCGCGAAGCACTGGTTTAACCATCTGCTCTACAACACGGATGGCACGCGCTTCACTTTCCTGCACCGCTGGCGCGGAGCGAAGCACGGCCAGAGCTGGTCCACTCGGATGATCACTGCGAACACCGAGGGCGGCGATCTATTCGTGATCGATCCTTACGGGAAGACGTCGCACTTCGTCTGGCGTGATCCCACGGGCATCCTGGCCTGGACCTGGCACCCCTCGCACGGCGAACGGTTCTACCTCCTCGAGGACAAGACCGGAAAGGCCGAGGTCGCGGGCAAGGACGTGATCACCCGCAACGGCCATTGCACGTACCTGCCGGAGCACGGGAAGCCCGGCAAGAGTTGGATTCTGAACGACGCCTATCCCGACAAGGAACGAATGCAGCCGCTGTACCTCTACCATGTGGCGACCGGCCGCACGCTCCCGCTGGGCCGGTTTCTTTCGCCGCCGGAGTACAAAGGCGAATGGCGATGCGATCTTCATCCGCGCTCCTCGCCCGACGGAAGGAAGGTTGTCATCGATTCCACGCACGGCGGCCATGGCCGCCAGATGTACCTCATCGATATACGTGAGCTGACCGCATGAACAAGAAACTCATCCTCTCCTCTCTGCTTGCTGCCTGCGCCGTGTTGGCGCAGGAGAAGGTTGTTGGCGGACCGTACGTGGTTAACGCCTCGGGCCGCTCCGCCACCATTGGCTGGATCGTCGAAACTCACCAGGCCCGGATCGGCGAGACCCCGACAGAGCTGACGCGAACCGCGCCCGTGCTGCGTTCCGAAAAGGTCAGCTTCACCGGGCTTCCTCAAGGGAAGACGATTCACTACGACGTGCTGCAAGGGCGGCCAGAGGGCATTGGTTCCTTCAAGACCCCTCCAGCCGCGGGCACCGAAGCTACCTTCGAAGCCATCGTCTTCGGCGACACCCGCACTCGTCACGATCTGCACCGTAAGGTGATCGACGCCATCCTCAAGCATGGTCAGCCCGACCTCGCCTTCCACACGGGCGATCTCGTGAGCGACGGCTTCGATACAGCCCAGTGGCCGCTCTTCTTCGAGATCGAGCGCGAGTTGCTAAAGCGCGCCGCCTTCTATCCCGTCCTGGGCAACCACGAGCGTGGAAACTACAAGTACTACGACTTCTTCGAAGTGCAGTCCCCCTACTATTCGTTCGACTGGGGCCAGGCGCACTTCATCATCCTCAACACCGACGTCGGCAATGTCGCCATCAGCAATCAGGCCAAGGAGGACTTCTGGGAGGAGCAGCGCCGCTGGCTGATCGACGACCTGGAACGCTCGCAGAAGGCCCAGTTCCGCGTCGTGGTGATGCACCACCCTCCATTCACCGCTACGGCACGGCGTCAGGCCGGCGGCGGCAACGTGTGGGCGCGCGGGCTGGTGCCGGTCTTCGAGCAATACAAGGTCCAGATGGTCTTCAACGGCCACGATCACAACTACCAGCACCACCTGTATGGCGGAGTCCGCTACATCGTCACAGGCGGCGGTGGAGCCCCGCTGTATCCAGTGGACGGCCCCATCGAGGGCATCACGCAGAAGGTGGAGACCACGGAGCATTTCGTCCGGCTGAAGATCGCTCCCGGCAGCGCAACCGTCGAGGCCATCGGACTGGACGGGACCGTTCTGGACTCGTTCACCGTCACCCCCTAACGGCCCCCCGGCCTGTGGGAGCATGAGCAACAGGAGAACCTCAGATGGCAGCGAAGCAGATCCTGTTTCTCGTCGGCGATTACGTCGAAGACTACGAGGTGATGGTGCCGTTCCAGGCGCTGGCCATGGTGGGCTACACGGTTCACGCGGTCTGTCCCGGCAAACGGGCCGGCGACCATGTCAGGACGGCGATCCACGATTTCGAAGGCGACCAGACGTACAGCGAAAAGCGCGGCCACAACTTCACACTGAACGCCTCCTTTGAGGGGCTCGATCCAGCCGGCTATGACGCGCTGGTTGTTCCCGGCGGCCGGGCGCCGGAATATCTTCGCCTGAACCAGCGCAGCCTGGAAATCGTCCAGCACTTCCACCAGACGGGCAAACCGATTGCGGCCATCTGCCATGGCGCCCAACTGTTGGCCGCGGCGGGAGTGCTGAGCGGCCGACACGTCAGTTGTTACCCGGCCTGCGCGCCGGAGGTCGCGGCCGTTGGCGGGACGTATGTCGATCTGCCGATGACCAGCGCGCACACGGATGGCAACCTCGTCACCGCCCCGGCCTGGCCCGCGCATCCGGAATGGCTCGCCCAGTTCTTGAATGTCCTCGGTGCACGGGTGGAGGCGTGACTCGCCGCGAATTCGGCCTCGCCGCGGCCGCGCCGGCTATTCTCCGTGGTGCCGCAAAGCCGGTCTTGCTGCTTCGCTCGGGATGGCAGACGGAGAACATCGGTGACATCGCTCACACGCCTGGGCTGCTGGCGCTCCTGGAGAAGCACTTCAAGGAGGCCCGCGTCATCCTCTGGTCCAACGCGCTCGATCGCGGCGTGGAGGCCATGCTGCGCCGCCGCTTCCCGGCGCTCGAGATCGTTAGCGGCGATCCCGAAAGCGATCCGTTAAAGCGCGCCTTCGACGAAGCGCACTTCCTCCTCCATGGCTCGGGTCCAAGCCTCGTGGCCCGGAACCACGTTGAGGCCTGGCGCAAGCAGACGGGCAAGCCCTGGGGCGCATTCGGCATTACCGTCACCACGCACATCGAGGCGGCCAGCGCCAAGCTGGACGACGGTCTGCGCGACGTGCTTTCCACCGCAAAGTTCATTTACACGCGCGAGTCGCAGTCGCTGCGCAATTTGAGAAGCAGCGGCATCAGCGGTCCGGTTCTTGACTTTGTCCCGGATGCGACGTTCAGCCTCGATCTCCGTGACGATCAGCGCGCCAAACACCTGTTAGGGATGAGGAAGCTTGAGCCGGGACGCTACCTGTGTGTGGTTCCGCGGCTGCGGTACACCCCGTACTACCGGATGCGGAAAACGAACTGGTCGGAAGAGACCATCCGCCAACGGGAACAGGTGAACCAGCAGCACGCAGAGAAAGATCACGCGAAGCTGCGTGAAGCCATTGCCACCTGGGTTCGGAGCACGGAGCTACGCGTCCTGCTCTGCCCGGAGATGACCTACCAGGTGGATTTGTTGAAGCCGTTGCTCTACGACAGCCTGCCGGACGACGTTCGTCCGCAGGTCGTTTCGCGAGCCGGCTACTGGATCACCGACGAGGCGGCATCTATTTACTCTCTGGCCGCTGCAGTCCTCAGCTTCGAGTGCCATTCGCCGATCATCGCCAGCGCCGCCGGGACGCCCGGCCTCTACGTCCACCAGCCGGAAGACGGCATCAAGGGCCAGATGTGGAATGACGTGGGCCTCGGAATGAACTACTTCGAGGTGGACGACGTGACAGGCGAGCAACTCGGTGAACGGCTCAAGTTCCTCGCCTTGAACAACAAGAAGGAACGCAAACAGGTGCGCGATGCCGTCGACAAGATCCGGGAGATTCAGGCTCGGCGCATCGCCGACCTGAAGCGAATCGTCACCGCCTCCGTTGGCTGACGGCGCCCGTTCCCTCGAAGATCACTACGTTCCCGGTGGACGCACCGGAGCAGGCGATGTCGGGACGGCCATCGCCGTTCAGGTCGTCGATCTTGCAGTCCGCCGCTGCGACGCCTCCCTCGTCCAGGACATGGCGGCGCCATTTCGTGCCGGCCGCATCCTCCGCCTGGAACACCGTCACGCGGAAGCCCTTGCCCCGGAAGCCGGCGACGATCTCGTCCCGGCCATCGCCATTCAAATCCGCCACAGCCAGCGCATGGCCGTTCACCATGGTGTCGTCCAGGATATGCCGCTGCCAGGATTTGCCCTGCTGGACATAGGCAACCACTTGGTTGCCATGCCACGGCTCGATGGCTGCCAACAGCCGACGTTTCCCCAAGCGCCCCAACTTCACCTCACTGCTTCCGCACTGCGGACAGGGCCGTGGATCGCCCGTGGCAATCATCTTCACCTTCCAGGGACCATGCTTCGCAGGTTCCAACAGCCTCAAACCGTCGAAGCTGGCGGTCAGCAATTGCTGCTTGCCTTTGCCTTCCCAGTCGACGGGCGCGATGCTGTGCAGAACGCCGGTCAGCTCTTCGCTGATCGTCTGCCTTTTCCAGTCGCCCGGTTTGTAAGCGTAGATCGGGGCACGGTCCTTGTACTCCGGCGCGCGAGCCTTCATCCCGACCAGCGGAGCCACCAGCAGCAGCGGGTCCCTCGGGCCAGTCGGAAAGATCCAACGGATGCGATGGGCCGTGGGGACTCTGTCGATCTCCTTCGCCTGCCAGGGTTGGCGCGGATCGGACCCACTCTTCAAGAACAGGACATTCCCGACGCTCTTTTCCGGATTGGTCTCGAACTGATGCGCCATGACGATTTCCGGGATGCCGTCGCCATCCAAGTCCAGCGTCTCCAGGTTGATCACTCGCGGGACATTCACCGCCAGCACATGACGTTCCCACCCTGGGTTCTCATACCAGGCCAGCTCCGTGGATCGCTCGTCAACGACGATGATGTCCTTCCGCCCGTCCTTGTTCAGGTCTGCCAGCACTAACTGGTATCCCATCTTCAGGTCGCGGACGACCGTTACCGTTTTGAAAGCCGGGAGCTCGGCTGCCTGGCAGCAGACCGCGGTGAACAGGATGAATCTCGCCAAAAACATCGCTCTTGGAGTCTACCGAAAGCGCGGCCGGGCGCGCTTCCGGAATTCGGACATGAATCTCCGCGCATGCTTCCCGCCCGGTATATGATGAGGTTTCGGTTTTCACCACCATGACGCTGCATTCGGTTGACTACCTGATCCTGATTCTTTACTTCGGGTTTGTTCTTGGCATCGGATGGTTCCTGCGCAAGAGCGTCTCGTCGAGCTCTGACTTTCTTACCTCCAGCCACAGCCTGCCGCTGTGGATCACCTCGCTCGCCTTCCTGGCCGCCAACATGGGCGCGCTCGAGATGATCGGAATGTGCGGCTCCGGCGCGAAGTACGGCATGATGACGTCGCACTTCTACTGGGTGGGCGCCATCCCCGCCATGCTCTTCGTCGGCGTCTTCATGATGCCGTTCTATTACGGCTCGAAGGCGCGCAGCGTCCCCGAGTACCTCAAGCTCCGCTTCGACGAAAAGACCCGTGGATTCAACGCCATCACCTTCGCCGTGATGACTATCTTCAGCTCCGGCATCTCCATGTACGCCCTCGGCATCCTGTTGCAGGCCATCTTCGGCTGGAGCTTCACCTTCTCCGTCCTGGTTTCGGCCGGCATCGTGCTAGCGTACACCTACCTCGGCGGGCTTTCGTCGGCTATCTACAACGAAGTCTTGCAGTTCTTCCTGATCGTGGCCGGCTTCGCACCGCTCGCGATCCTCTCGGTCCAGAAGGCCGGCGGCTGGGAGGGCATCACCCAGCGGCTCTCCCCGGCGATGACCGAAAGCTGGCGCCACATGGGTTCGCCCGCCGACAATCCCATGGGCGTCGAGGTCTTTGGCCTCTTTATGGGCCTCGGCTTCGTGCTCAGCTTTGGCTACTGGTGCACGAACTACCTGGTGGTCCAGCGCGCCATGGCCGCGCGGAACATGACGGACGCGCGCAACACGCCCATCGTCGGGGCCTTCCCGAAGATGATCATTCCGTTCGTCGTCATCGTCCCCGGCATCGCCGCAGCGGCTCTGGCCTCCATGAGCGTTGGCTACGAGATCCCGTTGAAGAACGGTGGCCCAGACTACGACAAGGTGCTGTTCACCCTAATGTCGCAGTTCTATCCCTCAGGGATGCTGGGCATCGGGCTCACGGCGCTGATCGCTTCTTTCATGTCGGGCATGGCCGGCAACGTCACCGCCTTCAATACCGTCTGGACCTACGACATCTACCAGTCCTACATCCGCAAACATGCACCGGATTCGCACTACCTGTGGATGGGCCGCATGTCGACCATCTTCGGGACCGTGCTTTCCATCGGCGCAGCCTACCTCGCCCAGTCATTCAACAACATGATGGACTTCCTGCAGCTCATCTTCGGCTTTGTGAACGCTCCACTGTTCGCGACGTTCTTGCTGGGCATGTTCTGGAAGCGCGCCACCGGCAACGGCGCCTTCACCGGCCTGCTTTGCGGCACCAGCGCCGCCGCTCTTACCTATGGCCTGAC
Organism: Bryobacteraceae bacterium; assembly: GCA_050789245.1. Taxonomy (GTDB): domain Bacteria; phylum Acidobacteriota; class Terriglobia; order Bryobacterales; family Bryobacteraceae; genus PNKE01. The sequence goes on from JBOZRR010000037.1 coordinate 165,321, forward strand.
ATTCGCCGAGGGCAAGGGCGGCTGGTTGGGCGTTCTCTACCAGTTCCCCTCCTCCATGGCACAGAACTTCTGGGTCGCGATCGACGCCTTCGTCGTTTGCTTCGTCGTCACCATCCTAGTTAGCCTGGCGGGCAAGGCCCGGCCGGCGACGGAATTGGTTGGGCTGGTCTATGGCGTCACGCCACACCAGGCCGAGCCCGCCGTCTGGTATCGCCGCCCCTCGGTCCTGGCGATGCTGGCGGGCGCGCTCTGCGTCGTTCTGAACATTATCTTCTATTGAGGCATCCATGCTGGATCTGCGTAAACCTGCCGGATACTTCTTCGCGCTGCTCGGCGTCATCCTGATCATCACCGGGGTCGCCGCCGACTTCCGCGCGCCGCTGCTCGAAAGCAACCTCAACCTGCACTTCGGCATCTTCTCTGTCGTCTTCGGAGGCGTCTTCCTACTGCTGGCGAGGCGCGCATGAAGGCCTGGCACGCGCCTGGCCGCGTCAACCTTATCGGCGAGCACACGGACTACAACGAAGGTTTCGTCATGCCGATCGCCATCGGCCTCGGGTGCACAATCACGTCCACGCCCATCGTCGAAGCCGAGATCCGTGTCACATCGGTTCAGATGGAAGGCTCGAAGTCGGTCCCCATGGGCGCAATTTCCACGCTCAAGCCATCGAAACACTGGTCGGACTACGTCTTCGGTGTCGCCAAGGAGTTGTGCGCCGCCGGCTTCGATCTGGCCCCCGCCCGTCTGCACATCGATTCCACCGTGCCCACTGGTTCCGGGCTCAGTTCTTCGGCTGCCCTTGAAGTCGCCTCGGCCCTTGCACTACTGGACGGCCGCTCGATCGAGCAGATTGAACTCGCCCGCCTCTGCCAGCGGTCCGAACGGAACTTCGTCGGCATGCCCTGCGGCATCATGGACCAGTACACGTCGGTCTTCGGTGAAATACACGCCGCGCTAATGCTCGATTGCCGCACACAGACGCATACGCGCGTGCCGATCCCCGACGGCGTCGAAATCGTCGCCGTCAACTCGATGGTGAAGCACGAACTGGGCAACTCCGCCTATCGCGAGCGCGTGGCCCAGTGCAAGGAGGCGCTCTCCCATTTCCCTGGCCACACCGCGCTTCGCGACGTCAGCCTGGCCGATCTCGAACGGACTGCCTCGCAGATCCCCGAAGTCCCGCTCGCGCGCGCACGCCACGTCATCCTCGAAGACTGGCGCGTCGAGCAGTTCCTCGCCGCCTCCACAGCCGGCGATCTGCATCGCATGGGCAGGCTGTTCGTCGAATCCCACCGCTCGCTCCAGCATGATTACGAAGTCTCCTGCGAGGAGCTCGATTTCCTGGTTGATACGGCATTGACCCTCGACGGTGTCTTCGGCGCGCGCATGACCGGCGGCGGCTTCGGCGGCTGTACCGTGAATCTGGTGGCGCCGGATGCCGTCGGCGGCTTCGAGCGCGAGATCGTGGCGCGTTACCAGGAGCGCTACAACCTCACTCCGGCGGTCTTCCGCTGCACGCCATCGCAGGGTGCCGGTCCCGCCTAAGTGCGGCTGCTTCGTCGCAGCCAAATAGAGAGTAGTCTGCCAATCGAGCCGCTGAGCACTGCCAGGGCGGACGACAGCGGCAGCAGCACCGGCCGGACATTTCTCATCGTCAGTGCGAACACCACGCAGACCGCGATGATGAATGCCGGCCACCGGATCAGAGGGTGCGACAGAGGCACCGGCTCCAACTCGCGGCCACGCTCAAGCAACCCGGATGTCCGGAAGAACGCCCACCCGGCAAGCGTCGCGAGCAGAAAGTGGAAGCCCGGACCCCAGGGGCGTCCCGCATAGTGGATTGACCCGAGGATCGTGTACGCGAGCCCGAACAGCGCTCCGCCAATCCAGTCCCGCAGTCCACGCATCATTGTTCTGATCCCAGCCTAAAACGAAAGCGCCGTTACCCGGACGACAACGGCGCTCGATGCCAACAGCCTGATACTGCGTTATTGGTTCACGGCTCGCTCGGGAGCCTTCGGCGGCGGTGGAGGCGCGTGTCCCTTCTTCGGGGCGGCCGGTTCCACGACAGTCACTTCGCCCGGAGCGATCTTGCGGATCGTCAGCTCGCCGCGATCCGTCGTCGCTTTGATCGTTGGGCCTCCGCCAAGATCGCCTGTCAGCTTCGCTCCGCGATCGGTTGCGGTCTCGGTCAGCTTCGGGTCGAAATCATTTGAGACCGTCCCGCGGCGGACTTCCGCGTTCAGCGTGAACTTCGCTCCGGCAGGCAACGCCAGGTCGATCTTTCCGCTTTCCGATCTCACGTTCAGCGCCGGTAGCGGCAGCTTGGACTGACGGATCGTGACGTCTCCGCGATCCACCTCGACGTCGATCCGTTCAGTTACATCAGCGAGATCGATGTCCTTCGATTTCGCGTTGACCGACACGGGCCCTGTCACGTTCGTGCCCGAAATGGTTGAGAGCGAGATTTCCAGTTCGCCCGGAATCTGGCCGACCTGCAGCCTGGTCACGGAACTTTCGAACCGCACCGGCTTGGCGACCTTCCGCAGAATCGTCTCCCCGGAATAGCCGCCGTCGATGGTCACCTGCCCGGCGATGTTCTCCAGTTCGATGTCGCGGCCGCGGCCCTTCAGCTCCACGTCGCCCTTCACGTCGAAGGCGCGAATGATGTCGCTGGCCCGCAGATCCACTCGCACGCGGCCTCCGATGTTCTGAAGCCGCACCCCCGAGTTGTCGCTGTCGATCATCACGTCGCCATTCACGTCGGAGACGTCAAAATCCACTCTCCGGCCGCGAGCCTCGATCGATGCGCCTTTGGGCACCGCAATCTCCAGGTCCGACGACAGCCGCGAAGCCTCGCCGCGCTCGATGCCGGTCCGGATCGTCACCACATCGCCGACGACGTTGAACTCAAAAGGTGATTCGCCGTGCGCACGGTCCGCCGTGGCGCGATCCATCGCCCTCACCGTCCGCCGGCCGGAGACTTTTACCTCTTCGGTGTCCGAACCGATAATCCGCGTCGCACCCCGCAAGTTTTCCACCACGATGCGCGGAGCCTTTCCGGACTTCTTCGAGACCGTCTCCAGCGGGTAATCGTAGCTCTCTCCGAAGACCTCCACGCCGCCAATCCGGATCTTGCCGAAACCGCCGTCACGGTTGAAGCGCTGTACGCCCCATGCCATGGAGCCGATCATCGTCAGGACGATCACCAATGCCCACTCCCCGCCCGTGACGCCGGCGGAAGGAAGCGGACTCCCGCGGAGGTAAGTAGCCGTGACTTCGACCATCCGCAACAGGCCCCATGCGATCAGCAGGAAGGGCCAATACGTGAAGATCATCTCAAACAGCGGAATGTCGGGCCTGATGTTCTTGATCAGGAACACTATGCCGATGAGGATCAGAATCAGTGGCGCAATAATTGAACCGCGTCTCATCTCTGTGCTCCTTTCTCTAACGAACTGCCGAACCCGGCTTCGCCAGCCGCTCGATCAGTTGAACCAGTCCGATCGCGATCAGGATGGCGGGCCACCAGTCGCGAAGAAAATCCATGATGTCCAGGTAAGGCACCAGGTTCCTCAGCAGGAAGATCGTCCCGATGCCGATGAGAACCAGCGGGCCCGCAAGGGATCGTCCGTTCATGGCTGGTACCCCCCCTCGCCCGGCGTTGCCTGCGGACGGTTCGCCATCCGCTCCATCAACTTCATCACGCCCAGCAGGATCAGCAGCACAGGCCACGTCTTGCCCAGGCCGAAGTCCGTGTAGCGGTGCACTGCCAGCAGGATCCCCAGTGTCGTCAGCAGCGCGGGCCCGCGCAGGGCCCGGATCAGCGCGGCCAGCGGAGTCACTGCTCGCCTCCCTCGGCGGCGCTCTGATGGGGCTTCATTCGCGCATACAGCATCCACGCGCCGGCCGCGATCAGCAGCACCGGCCAGTACCGCAGCATCTGGCCCAGGTATACGACGCCCAGGTTATTCAGCAGGAACAGGACGCCCAGCAGGATCAGCAGAATCGGGATCAGCGGTGTCCCGCCATGGCGCGGGTCCATCTGAATCAACGACGAGAACTCGTCCACGGCCTCGCCCATCATTCGCTTCCGCGCCGTGTGGTACGCCTCGAACGCCATGTAGAAGAAGAACACGCCCGTCAGCATTCCAAACAGCGCTTCCAGCCCGCCGGCCGAGCCGCTTGTGTTGATGCTGATCAGCATGCCCAGCACCAGCACATGCACCACGCCCTTGGCGTACTGCCCGTTATAGATCGCCCCGACGCCAGGAATTAGGCCCAACAGAAACGCCAGTCCCGGCGATACGTTGGGGTTCGGTACGGCCTTCGCGGCATATGGCGATGCCGCGGGCGCCGGCTCCGGCTCCGGCTTTGGCGCATGGTCTTCACAAAAAACCGAGCCCTGCGCCACTCGAACCGTGTCTTCCGTCAACGGCTTCCCGCAGGTGCGGCAATATGCCGTCACCGGCTTGGTGTTTTCGCTTGCCGTTGTCATTTTCTTGCCCTCCCGTCAACTCCTTGATTTCGGCTCTCCCCCTGGGGCCGTGTCGGGATCGGTCCCTCGAGCGCTTCACCGGCTGTGCCGGCCTTCGACGGGGTCTGCGCCCCTTCAACCGCCTGCGGCTGGGCCTCCTCTGCGGGTTGGCTCCAGTCATTCAAGGTCTGCTGGATTTCGTACACCACCCGCAGACTCTCGTAATACTTCTTCGTCCGTTCCCAAGTCAGCCACGCTTTGTCTTCCAGCGTGGACCACACTTTCGCCGGCGCCAGGTCGCTCGCCCGCAACTGCCGCGCCGGAATTCCGGCAAACCGGCCCAGCATGGAAAACGACAGAATCGTCATCGCCATGCCCATCGCGAACTTCGGCTGCAACACCGGCTCGAACAATCGCGCAATCCAATTGCGCGTTCCGCTCTTCTTGCCCGTTAGTTGGCGGGCGTCGAACAGAATCTGATTCACCAGCGCCGCTGGCGGCTCCACATCCTCGGCGCGGCCCATGAACGCGACCGCCGCCCGCGAGTCTTCCACCAGTTCCCGGCAGGAAGCACACACCTCCAGGTGCAGCTCCACCGTCGCCTTTTCGGCCGACGAAAGGACGCCGTCCACGTAATCACAAAGCAGAGCTTCGAGGTCCGTGCACTTCATACGGCTACCTTCTGCCGTCGCAGAATCCGGGTCAGCTCGGCCCGGCCCCTATTCAACCGCGACTTCACCGTGCCCTCGGGCACATTCAGCACTTCAGCGATTTCGCGATACTCCAACTCCTCGATGTCCCGCAGGATCACCGTTTCCCTCAACTCAGGCGAAAGCTTCGCCAAAGCCCCTTGCAGCAGCTCGCTCGCTTCTCTACCGGCCAGCAGACTGTCGGTACGCGACTCGACCGCCGTCTTCTCCTCGAGCATCGGCAATTGTTCTTCGATCGAATCCGTCGCCCGCTCCATCTTTGTCCGCCGATAATGATCGATCAGCAGGTTGCGCGTCAAGCGCGTCAGCCAGACTGCGAACGAACCTTCGCCCGCGCGGAAGCTCTTCACGGACTTGAACACACGCAGGAAGACCTCTTGTGTCAGGTCCTGCGCTTCGCTGTCTTTTCCGGTAAAGCGGTAGCAGATCGCGTACACTCGCCGAGTGTGCGCCTTCACCAGATCTTCCCAGGCTGTCTCGTCTCCGGCCAGGCAACGCTCCACGATTCGCGCGTCGATGTCGAGATCACTCACGGAAGTGCGACCCCATCCGCCTCCATACCCGGAAACCGTGCCCATCCCGTACACCGGCAGCTTCCCGGCGCCGGCACCCGCTGCCAGCAACGGGCCGCTCACGATGGGCTGTGGTACCACGGTCACGGCTGCCTCGCACTCTTTCCGGAAGACCCTCCGGCTCGCCCGCCGTGGCGGACTCCGGATTCGTTGCCTTCCAGTCTGATAAACGAGGCTTTATCATGAGAAGTTCGCTCAAAGTTTGAGGTGCCGCCTGTGGACAATTCATTCTATTGCAATTCCCCTGGCCTGGCGCCCGTTCTGGGCCTCGAATTGTGCATCCGCCCCGCACATCCCCACCGGAGGTTCCACCGCTGACTGGCCGCCGCCATCTTCGACTCGGGCTCTGGACCGCCCTCCTCGCCTGCGCCGCCCTCGCCGTTTGGGCCATTCTTCGCTGGAAATCTTCCGATGGCTTCAGTTTCAACGACTTCCTTGCCACCATTTCCCGCGCCGACTGGCGCTGGCTCACACTCTCTGTTCTCATTACCTTCGCCGGGCTCCTGGGACGCGCCGTCCGCTGGGCTGTCTTCCTCGAGTCGTTGAACCCCAACCCTTCCATTCCCCGGCTCTTCTCCGCCACGGCCATCGGCTTCACCGCCATCGTCGTCCTTGGCCGCCCCGGTGAGATCGTCCGCCCCTATCTCATCTCCGTTAGAGAAAAGGTCTCCTTCAGCTCCCAGCTTGCCGCCTGGTTCCTCGAGCGCGTCTTCGACACTCTCCTCATCCTCTCCATCTTTGGTGTCGCTCTCGTCCTCTACACCGGCGACACCCGCCACGCTGGCGCCGGCCTCACCTGGGTCCTTCGCGCCGGCGGCAGCATCGCCGCCGCCATCGGTGCCATCTGCCTCGCAGTCCTCTTCGCCCTTTACCGCTGGTCCCACGACCTTCGCCAGCGACTCGCGCCGCTTCTCGACATGCTCCCCGCCGCCCACACCGGTAAAGCCGCCCGCCTCCTCGACTCCCTGATCGAGGGCTTCTCCTCCGTCCGCAGCCTGAGTTCCGCTACCCGCGTCCTCGGCTGGTCCATCGTCGAGTGGGCCATCATCACCTGCTCGTTCCTAACGGCCTTCCGCGCCTTTCCGGAAGTCGCCGGCTTGCCTACTACTGATGTCATCGTCTTCATGGGCTTCGTCGCCTTCGGTAGCATCGTGCAGATCCCAGGCATTGGAGGCGGCATGCAAGTGATTGCAACGTTGGTACTTGTCGAACTCTTCCACCTCTCCATCGAATCCGCCACCGGCATCGCCCTCACCATCTGGGTCGTCGGATTCCTTTCAGTCGTCCCTCTGGGACTCATCCTCGCCCTATCGCAAGGACTCCAATGGGGCAAGTTACGTCATTTGAAGGATACAATCGAGACATGAACTGCCCGTTCTGCGGATTCAAAGAGGACCGCGTCATCGACTCCCGCGAAAGCAAGGAGGGCGACGTCATCCGCCGTCGCCGCGAATGTCTCCAGTGTCTTCGTCGATTTACTACTTATGAAAGAATTGACGAAGTGCCCTATATGGTCGTCAAGAAAGACGGCCGCCGCGAGAAGTTCGACCGCCAGAAAGTCCTCTCCGGGCTCCTCAAAGCTTGCGAAAAACGCCCCGTCAGCATGACCAAACTCGCAGCCATCGTCGACGAAGTCGAAAGTCTCCTCGCCGACAAGCCTGAACGGGAAATCAGCACTACGGAAATAGGAGAAAAGCTGATGGAGCGCCTCAGCGGGCTCGACAAAATCGCCTACGTCCGCTTCGCCTCCGTCTACCGGGATTTTCAGGACGTCGAGGCTTTCCTCAGTGAACTCAAGCACATGATGAGGCAGAAGCGTGGCTGAATTGCCACGTTTCTCCCCCTCCTGCCCCCACTCGCTCGAAAGTTGACTGTAACCAATTGCTTGTTCGAGCATCCTATGCATTAGGAACTTAACAAGCGGGAAAAAAGCGTGCTATACTCGTTCGGAGCGTCTTGCCGTCCTTTACCGTGCTCCGAATCCCAGACCGGCCACCAGGATCTCCCCTAGTTTGAGGTCTTTAAGCGTGGCACTCAGTCGCCCTGGAATGGGCAAGGAGCCTGATCTGGCACAGGGAACGAACGAATCACCGAGAGCTGGACAGGCTCCGGACGAGCGAGCATGGCGCTTTCAGCCCAGTTCTGGGAGGTGAGCCACCAGTGGACAATTTCGATGATCAACTTTTGACAGAAGCGCACGAGCCTTTCGCGCTGCCGCTCGACGACGACCAGAACTTCTACCACCCCGGCGAAGTTCAGGAGGAAGATCTTCAAGGCGCGCAGCCCGTCGAGGAGTCCATCTACACAGATGACCCCGTCCGTGTGTACCTCCGCGAGATGGGCGCTGTTCCCCTGCTCACTCGAGAAGGCGAAGTTGATCTTGCCCGGAAGATGGAGCGCGGCAAGCTCCGTATGCAGAAGGCCATCAGCCGCTCTGCGCTCGTTCAGAACCAGCTCGCCGAACTCGCCGAGCAGATTCGCAAGGAACCAGCTCTCCTCGACCATTGGGTCGACTTGGGCGATGTCGAGGAAGGCACCACGGCCGAACAGAAACGCCGGGCCGAACTCCTGAAGCAGTTCACCGAGCTCACCACCATTTATAAGAAGCAGGCCCAGCTCTTCGAGAAATTCGCTGCCTCACCGGCTTCCAACAAGAAGCTTCGCCGTAAGGCGCAGTGGAAGTACTACCGCGCCTCGGTCGAAACCTCGCTCCAGATTCGCCGCGTTCCCTGGCAGTCCCACAAGTGGCGCCAGTTCTCGATCTCCATCGAAAAGGCCGTCGAGGAGATGACGCACCTCGAGCACGAGTTCCAGCGCCTCTCCGTCAATAAGACTGAAAACGCCGCCCGCATCCGCGAGATCCGCCGCGAGCTTAAGCTCCGCGCCGAGCGCGCCGGCGCCCCGCTCGCCGACCTCCGCCAGACGCTCAACGTCATCCGCCACGGCGAGATGGAAGCCGAGCGCGCCAAGAAGGACCTCGTCGAGGCCAACCTCCGCCTCGTCGTCTCCGTCGCCAAGAAGTACGTCAACCGTGGTTTGCACCTCCTGGACCTCATCCAGGAAGGCAACATCGGCCTCATGCGCGCCGCCGACAAGTTCGAATACCGTCGCGGCTACAAGTTCTCAACATATGCCACCTGGTGGATCCGCCAGGCCATCACGCGAGCCATCGCTGACCAGTCCCGCACCATTCGTATCCCGGTGCACATGAACGAGTCCATGAATAAGTTCCTCCGCGCCACGCGCGAACTGGAAAAGGAACTCGGCCGCCAGCCCACCAACGAGGAAATCTCGCGCCGCATGGACATTCCCGTCGAGAAGGTCCAGAAGCTCAAGACCATCTCCCGCGACCCCGTCTCCCTCGAGACGCCGGTCGGACGCGACGGTGAATCCGCCCTCGGCGACCTCATCGAGGACCGCTGGGTGGGCTCCCCCGTGGACTCCGTCATCGACTCCAACGTCCGCGACGAGACCGCCAACATTCTGAAGACCCTCTCCCCCAAGGAGGAGAAGGTCATCCGCCTCCGCTTCGGCATCGGCTGCGAGCGTGAGCACACCCTCGAAGAGATCGGCCAGCAGTTCGACGTCACCCGCGAGCGCATCCGCCAGATCGAAGCCAAGGCCCTCCGCCAGCTTCGCTCTCCTGAGCGTGCCCGCCATCTACGCGCTCTGCTCGCCGCCCGTTAACTTCTAAGTTTCCAACCTGACTCCCGCAACTACCGGAGGCCCCCAAAGGCCTCCGGTTTTTCTTTGCCCCCCCGCACCATTTACAGGTACTATTTGCCGCCACCTCAAGCCATCTGGCTGCCTAACCCCTTCATTCTTCAAGGAATTTCCAAATGGCCCAAAGTCTGCACTGTCTACGGTAGGGTGGGCCTCCGGCCCGCGCGGGACCTCCGGATCCCGCCAGCTTGAACACCAGAACGAAAGGAGACCCGATGTTCAAACGCATTGCCGTACTTTCGCTCTTTGCCTTGCCGCTCCTGGCCACCCCTGGCGGCGAGGCGGTTGACCGCATCAACCGCGCCGATGTCGTTCTGCGCGAGATCATGGATGCCCCGGATCAGGGCATCCCGCAGGATCTGCTCAACAAGGCCTACTGCGCCGTCCTAGTCCCCGGCTTTAAGCGCGGCGGATTCATCGTCGGCGGCCACTACGGCAAGGGTGTCGTCCTCTGCCGTCAGCCCGATGGCCAAGGCTGGACCGGTCCGTCCACCGTCCGTCTCGAAGGAGGCAGCTTTGGTCTTCAGATCGGCGGAAGTGAGACCGACATCGTCATGCTCGTCATGAACCAGGGCGGTGCCGAGAAGCTCATGAAGAGCGAATTTACCCTAGGTGGCGAGGCTGCCGTCGCGGCTGGCCCCGTCGGCCGCTCCACCAATGCCATGACCGACGCCATGATGCACGCGCAAATTCTCTCCTGGTCGCGCTCCCGTGGCGTCTTCGCCGGAGCCGTCCTCTCCGGAGGAACACTCCGCCCGGATGACGATGACAACGCCGCCGTCTACGGCAAGGCTGTCACGCATAAGTCGATCCTCATGGGTGAGGCCGACCCGCCCGAGGCCGCCTCCATCCTGCGCGCGACCCTCAGCAGATACTCTTCGCGGCAGGCCCGATAGCTCCTGAAAGAACTCATCGAAAGGAGAATCCGCATGACTCGCAAAGCTCTCAGTCTGCTCATTCTGCCTGCGACTCTGGCCATCACTGGCTCTCTAGCTGGCTGCGGCAGCAACTCTGCGTCCGCTGACGCCGCGGCCAAGGATGCCAACTCGAGCAAGCCTTCCATCATCAGACGTTTGCTCTCCAAACCCGACCCAATCACTGTCGCAGCAGGCTCGACCCTGCGCGTCAGAACCAACGTGGCCCTCTCTACCAAGGCCAACCGTTCCGGCGATGCCTTCACCGCGACACTCGTTGAGCCGCTGGTCTCCGACGGGAAGGTGATCGCGCCTCAGGGCGCCACCGTTCGCGGAGTCGTCGCCAACGCCGATCCAGGTGGCAGGGTCAAGGGTGTAGCCCGCCTTGCGGTCCGCCTGACCGAGATTGACGTGCCCTCCGAAGGCTCCGTGGCAATAGCCACCAACGTTGTCTCCCGTCAGGCCCGGACCACGAAGAAGCGCGATGCCGCCAAGATCGGTATTGGCAGCGGCATCGGCGCGGCCATCGGCGCCATCGCGGGTGGCGGTTCGGGCGCGGCCATCGGTGCCGGGGCAGGCGCTGGCGCCGGAACCGGCTGGGTCCTCGCCACCCGTGGCGAACCTGCCGTTCTCCCAGCCGAGTCGCTTCTGGCCTTCCGGCTCGCCCAGCCGGTCACCATCACGCCGAACACTTGACGGAACAGCGAGGGGGACACCCGTCCCCCTCGCTTCCCCCAACAGAATCAACAACATCCCCACCGTCAGCACAACACCACGCATCTCCACCTCCACCCAGAACCCTAACCCCCGCCAGCGTGCAACTCTCCCACCCCCTCCCCCGCATCCCAATCAAAACAAGCCAAATATAGTTCCAAGATTTCCGATACCGCCCACCGGGGACTGTCCCAATCCGTCCCAACGTGGACGGATGGGACTGTCCCCCCCACCCTCCCCCGCATCCACCACCCACCGTCGTGCATCCAACCAGACACATCGCCTCAATCGAATGTCCAGTATCTTGACTGGGTATGAGGCGATTGATTATTCTGGAGTAGAACCAGAGGGGACCAGCCACGCCATGCTACCCGCATACACCCCGCCGCGGTCCATTTCGCAGCTAGGTGCGCCTTCGCACGCCACCGTGCTGGACCAGATCGGCAACACGCCGCTCGTTGCGCTCCAGCGCATCACTGCGGATCTGCCTGGCATCGAAATCCACGCCAAGCTGGAGTACTTTAACCCCGGCGGCTCCGTCAAGGATCGCCCCGCGCTCAACATGATCCTCGACGGCGAGCGCACCGGCAAACTCGTCCCTGGACGCGTCATCCTCGACTCCACCTCCGGCAACACCGGCATCGCCTACGCGATGATCGCCGCCGCCAAAGGCTACAAGGTCAAGCTCTGCCTCCCCGCCAACGCCAGCGAGGAGCGCAAGAAGATCCTCAAGCTCTACGGCGCCGAACTGGTCCTCACCGATCCCGGCGAAGGCTCCGATGGCGCCATCCGCGCTGTCCGCGCCATCTACGAAGCCGACCCCGACCGCTACTTTTACCCCGATCAGTACAACAACCCCGCTAACTGGAAAGCGCACTACGCCACCACCGGCATCGAGATCGTCAATCAGACGGATGGCCGCGTCACGCACTTCGTCGCCATCCTCGGCACCTCCGGCACATTTACCGGTGTCGCCCGCCGCCTGAAGCACGAACTCCCGCACGTCGAGTGCATCTCCGCGCAACCTTCGTCCGGCTTCCATGGCATCGAGGGCACCAAGCACATGCCCACCGCCATCGTCCCCGGCATTTACGACGAGGCCCTCGCCGACGAGAATCTCTGGCTCGAAACCGAAGACGCCTACACCATGGCCCGCCGCCTCGCGCGCGAAGAGGGCCTGCTCGTCGGCATCTCCGCCGCGGCCAATGTTCACGCCGCGCTCTCGCTCGGCCGCAAGCTCGCCGCGCGTGGGGAGCGCGCTGTCATCGCCACCATCCTCTGCGACGGCGCATCCAAGTACCTGAGTGAGCCCTTTTGGAATGTTGAAGATTGAACCTGGACCCTGGCAGGCGATGCTCGATCACGCCCGCGCCGCCTACCCGCGCGAGTGCTGCGGCATCCTGCTCGGGACCCTCGACGGCGAGTCGCGCACCGTCACCTCGGCCGTGCCCTGTCGCAACGCTTACGAAGGCGATCAGTCCGACCGTTTTCTCATCCAAACCGAGGACCAGCTCGCCGCGCAGAAGCGCGCCCGCGTCGAAGACCTCGAAGTGCTCGGCTTCTTTCACTCGCACCCGGACTGCGACGCCTATTTCTCGGCGACCGATCTCAAACACTCGTGGCCCTGGTATTCCAACGTGGTCGTCTCCATCATGAAGGGCGAATTCAATCGCGCCGCCTGTTTCCGCGCCAACGACGACCAGTCCACCTCGGAGCCCGAGGAATTGCACCACCCCTGAACAAGTTTCGAAGGAGTTTGATTAGCACCATGGCGAAGATTCTGATTCCCACCCCGCTCCGGCAGTACGCCGGAGGCCAGAAGGAAGTTGAAGTGGCCGGCGCCACCGTTGCCGACGCCCTCTCGGCCCTCACCTCCACCCACGCCGATCTCCGCAAGCACCTCTTTAACGACGAAGGTAAGCTCCGCAGCTTCGTCAACATCTACGTCGACGACGAGGACATCCGCTACCTCGACAAGGAAGCCACCAAACTCGCGGGCCAGGAGACCATCTCCATCGTGCCGTCCATCGCCGGAGGCCGCCAGTGAGCACCACCGCCGCGCCGCCCGTTGCCCTGTCGTCCGAGGAGATCCAGCGCTATTCGCGCCACCTCATCCTGCCAGAAGTCGGCATGGAGGGCCAGCTCAAGCTGAAGCAGGCCAAGGTGCTGCTCATCGGCGCAGGAGGCCTCGGCGCGCCCTTGGGTCTGTACTTGTCAGCGGCCGGTGTCGGCACCATCGGCGTCGTCGACTTCGACACCGTTGATTTCTCCAACCTTCAGCGGCAGGTCATCCACCACACCTCCGATGTAGGCAGGAAGAAGCTCGACTCAGCCATCGGCAAGATGTCCGACATCAACCCGCATGCGACGTACCGCCGTCACGAGGTGCCGCTCTCGTCTGAGAACGCTCTCGACATCATCAAGGACTACGACATCGTCGCCGACGGCACCGACAACTTTCCCACGCGCTATCTGGTCAACGACGCCTGCGTGATCTTGAAGAAGCCGAACGTCTACGGCTCCATCTTCCGCTTCGAGGGGCAGGCCTCCGTCTTCGCCTACGAGGACGGCCCTTGCTACCGCTGCCTCTACCCGGAGCCGCCACCCCCGGGCCTTGTCCCCTCCTGCGCCGAAGGCGGTGTCCTCGGCATCCTCCCCGGCATCATCGGCCTGGTGCAGGCCACTGAAGTCGTGAAGCTGATCCTCGGCACGGGCGAGCCCCTCAAGAACCGCCTGCTGCTCTACGACGCCCTCGCCATGCGCTTCCGCGAGCTCAAACTCCGTCGCGATCCCAACTGCCCGGTCTGCGGAGACCACCCCACCGTCACGCAGCTCATCGACTACCACCAGTTCTGCGGCGTCCCGAAGCCTCTGAACGTGCCCGAGATCACGCCTCTTGAAGTGAAAGCCAAAGTCGACGACCCCGCCGACGGCTTCTTCCTCCTTGACGTTCGCGAGCCGCACGAACACCAGATCGCCAACATTCCGGCCGCCACGCTCATCCCGCTCGGCCAGTTGCCGAACCGGCTCGCCGAAGTCCCGCGCGACCGCGAGATCGTGGTCCACTGCAAATCCGGCATGCGCTCGGCCAAGGCCACCGCGCTGCTACTTGAGAACGGCTTCACCCGCGTCAAGAACATGAAGGGCGGCATCCTCGCCTGGAGCGACAAGGTCGATCCGTCCGTCCCCAAGTACTGACACTCCAAATCCGCGCTAAAATCGGACCGCCATGACCAGAATTCACGGACTCATGGCGGTCCTCTCGTTTTGCCTGCCCGCCATGGCGGCGGACTTCAACGCGACGGCCGCCAAAGACCACCTCCAATCCATGCGCCCCAATGCCAGGCGCGCCATGAGCGTCGACCCCGTCGACGGCGAGTACTTCGAGAAAGTCACCCTTCAGCTCAAGGCGAAGCGCGTTCTCGAGATCGGCACCTCCACCGGCTACTCCGGCGGTTGGTTCGCCCTCGCCCTCAAGCAGACCGGCGGCCGGCTCACAACACTCGAGCTCGACGAGGGCCGCCACAATGAGGCGAAGGCCAACTTCAAGGCCATGGGCGTCTCCGATATCGTCGACGCGCGCCTCTGCGACGCCCTGGAAGAGCTGAAGAAGATCGAAGGCCCCATCGACATCGTCTTCATCGACGCATGGAAGCCCGATTACACGAAGTATTTCGACCTCGTCATCGACAAGGTTCGTCCCGGCGGCGTCATCCTGGCACACAACGTCATCAACAACGCCCGGTCGATGAACGACTTCCTCCAGAAGATCAAGACCGATCCCCGCGTCCGGACGGAGTTCCTCGAGGAGAGCCACCAGGGCCTTTCAATTTCGTGGAAAAAGTAAGCGGTAGCCCGAGCATGGCCGTGCCCCAGGCGCGTTTTGCCATGCGCCTGTCGCTGGCCGTCGGCCTGTTGATGCTTGGCGGGAAGAGTCTTGCCTGGTGGCTTACCGGCTCCGCGGCGATTCTTTCGGACGCCATTGAATCCGTCATCCACGTCGTCGCCGTGGGCTTCGCCGCCTGGAGCCTGAAGCTCAGCTTGAGGCCGGCTACGGCCCGCTATCACTACGGCTTGGAGCGCATGTCGTTCTTCTCGGCGGGCTTCGAAGGCGCGATGATCGTCATCGCCGCCTTCGCCATCATCTACACCGCCGTCGAGAAGTGGCTCGCCGGCCTCGAACTTCAGCAGCTCGGCGCCGGTACGCTCATCGTCACCGGCGCGTCGATCCTCAATGGCTGGCTCGGCTGGTATCTCATCCGCACCGGACGCCGCGCGAACTCCATCATCCTCGAAGCCAATGGCCGTCACGTTCTCACCGATTGCTGGACCAGCTTCGGCGTCATCGCCGGACTTTGCCTCGTGCTCATCACCGGCTGGAAGCCTTTCGACCCCATCTGCGCCATCCTCGTCGCGCTGAATATCCTCTGGGCCGGCGGCCAACTGATGCTTCGCTCCGTGCGCGGCCTGCTCGATTACGCCGATCCCGCCATCGAAGAGAAGCTGCGCACGCGGCTGAACGAGCTCACCGCCGAGGTCGGCATCGGCTGGCACGAGATGCGCTTTCGCGAGACCGGCGGCCACCTCCGCGTCGAGGTCCACCTGCTGTTTCCCTACGCCGATTCGCTCGGCAGCGCGCACGTCACGGCGACGCGCATCGAGGACGGCATAGAGCGGGCCTTCGACCAGCCCGTGCAGGTGGTCACGCACCTTGAAGCCTTAGAAGATCACGAGGGCATCCATGGAAACCCACGTCCCGCCTGAGGGGATATACTTTCAGACGTTGCCTGCCGCCGACCTCAACTCGAACCCTTCTCCGCAACTTCGCGATGTGCTGCGCCACCTCATCCATGAGCTGCGACAGCCGCTGAGCGGCGTCGAGTCGATGGCCTACTACCTCGGCATGGTGCTCGGTGAGGACGAAGAGCTCAGCGGCCACTGCGACCGCCTCCGCCGTCTCGTCCACCAGGCGAACTGGATTCTCGAAGACGGATCGTTCGCCGCCTGCTGTCAGCCGCGCCCGTTCGAACACGTCGATTTCAACTCCATGTTGGAATCGCTCGCCGACACGCACGCCGGCCACGACGATCGTCCGCTCCGCCTCGAGCTCGAACCCGGCGCTCCCAAGGTCCAACTGCCGCCCGGCACAGCCGCGCGCCTGCTCGAACACGTCCTGGCGATCTGGGTGGATTTGACGACAGTCGAGACGATGCCCCTCTTCAGCACCGCCCGTGTCGGCGACGGCCTTCGCCTGACGGCGGAAGGCGCGGTGCGGGAAGGCGTGATGGACGAACTCCTGAGACTCGTCGATCCGCCCGCCCAGACTGGCGGATTGCGGCGCTTTGTCGAAGCGCTCGGCGCAGGCTGGCGCGTGGAGTCCGGCGGCGGCGTGCTGCGCCTCGACCTATGGTTTCCAGCGCAGCGCGACAGTCTCTACGATGTGGAAGGCCGAAGCCTGAACGCGCAGGTCGGCAGCGAAGTCTGACGCGGACTCTTTCGCCTCGGGATTCGACGGATCAACGACCAGAATTGCGTAGTCGTGCTCGAGCCACCGTTGTGCGCTCGTCGATTCGACAATCCAGTTCCTCGTACGCGCCAGCGCTTGTTTCAGTGCCGGCAGCCCCGCTTCGACGTTGCCGCGCAACCATAGCGCGGACGCCGCCCCGGCCTCGATGAACCGCGCCGTGTCGCGCTGCGGCCCGGACTCCTTCTCCTCGACAAGCGACCACGCTCCGTCGGAAATGCCGTGCGAGTGCGGCGAGATCTTCACTGCCGTCCACCGCACATCGGGGAAGCCCTCGATCAGGCGGCACACGACGGTGGTCTTCCCGGCGTGCTTCGACTGTCCCCCGACGATGATGCGCATTACTCCTGCTTTTCCAGCGCCTCGAGCCTCCGGCGCAACTCTTCGATGGCCCGGCGCAGATCGGGGATCTTTGTGATGTTCGCGAGCCCGGCGAGGTACTCGCGCAACGGCCGCGCCGGTGTTCCCCAATAAACTTCGCCGCCGCCTTTCACGATCTTCGACGACAAGACGCCCGAGCCGGAGCCGAGAATCGCTCGGGATTGGATCGTGACGTTGTCGCCGATGCCCACCTGGCCGCCGAGCACGGCGTAATCCTCGACGACGGTGCCTCCGGCCATGCCCGTTTGCGCGGCGATCACCACGTGCGCGCCGACGCGGCAGTTGTGCCCGATATGCACCATATTGTCGAGCTTCACGCCGTCGCCGATCGACGTCACGCCGAGCGCCGCGCGGTCGATGGTCGTGCAAGCGCCGATCTCGACGTCGTTGCCGACGGAGACCCGGCCGATTTGCGGAAATTTCTCGTAGTGGTCGCCCTCCAGCACGAAGCCGAAGCCGTCCGCGCCGAGCACCGCGCCCGAGTGGATGATCGCGCGGTCGCCGATCTCGACGTCGTGATAGACCGTGACGCGCGGATGCAGCATGCCGCCCGACCCGACGCGGACCCGGTCACCGATAGAGCAGTGCGCGTTAACTACCGTGTTGTCACCAATTTGCGAGTCCTCTCCGACGACCGCGAACGGCCCGATGGTGACGTCCTGGCCGAGCCGAGCCGTGGCCGCGATGACGGCCGTGGGGTGGACGCCCGGCGCCGGGCGCCTGGGCGGATGCAGCCGGTGCGTGATGCGGGCGAAGGCCTTGCGCGGGTCCTTGACTCGCAGCACCGTGCGGCCCGAGGAGTTGTCGTAGTCGAGCGGGACCACCAGGCAGCCGGCAAGGGAATCGGCCGCGGCGCGGAGCGCCTTGTGCGATCCGATGAACGAAACATTTTCGGCGTCGGCTGTTTCGAGCGGGGCGGATGCGGAGATCGCGCGAGCCCCATCGCCCTCGACAGGGACACCCAGCCATTCAGCGAGTTCGGACACGAGAGGCATGGTGATTCGTATGCTTTTAATAGTATGCCGGTTGATCCATCCGCCTATGTCGCGCCCACCGCGAGTGTCCATCCCGAGGCCGTGATCGGTCCAGGAACCCGCGTGGGCGAGTTCTGCGTGGTCGAAAGGGACGTCGTCATCGGGGCGAACTGCCTGCTGGAGCCGTATGTCTTCGTGAAGCGGTGGACGACAATCGGCAACAACAACGAGTTCTCGGCGGGCGTGGCGCTGGGCACCGATCCGCTTGACAAGAACTTCAACGGCGAGCGCAGCTACCTGCGCATCGGCAACGGCAACAAGATCCGCGAGCATTGGACGGTCTCGCGCGGCACGGCGCCGGAGAGCGAGACGGTGATCGGCAACGACAACTTCGTGATGACCTCCGGGCACATCGCGCACAACGCGATTGTCGGCTCGAACACGGTGGTCGCGAGTTGCACGCTGCTCGCCGGGTACGTGGAAGTGGAGGACCAGGCGTTCATCTCCGGCGGCGTGGTAGTTCACCAGTTCTCGAAGATCGGCCGGCTGGCGATGGTGGCGGGGAACGTGCGCGTGAACAGCGACGTGCCGCCCTTCTTCATGTACTCGGACTTCAACGTGGCGGCGAAGGGCCTGAACCTGGTGGGGCTGAAGCGGGCGGGCCTCACGCGGGAGCAGATTTCGGCCATCAAGGAGGCATACCGCCTGTTGTACCGCGCGGGGCTGAAGCTGGGAGAGGCTCTCGAAAGAATTTCCGCGGAAGTGCCGACTGAGCACACGCTCCATCTGGTGGACTTCATCCGGAGCAGCAAGCGGGGCATCTGCCGCGAATAGGGTTGCAGTCACCATAATCCTCGGTTATCGTTAACGACTATCGAGGGTTTTATGCCGGGACAGGATGCGATTGCGCGCGAGGTGTTGCTGGCCTTCTGGAAGGTGCACGTGCTGCACCACGCCGGACAGGGGCCGCTCTACGGGCACTGGATGATCGAAGAGTTGCGCAGGCACGGCTATTCAATTAGTCCCGGCACGCTCTACCCCATGCTGAAGCGCATGGAGGCGCTGGGCTGGCTGAAGTCGCGCGAGGGGCGCGGCGAGGGCAAGGGCCATGCGAGGCGCGAATACCGCCTGACGGCCGAGGGCCGGAAAGTCCTGAGAACGATTCGCAAGCAGGTGGCGGAGCTGCACCGCGAAGTGGTGGAGGAGAGCGAACATGCTCACTAGGCTTGCGCCGGTTGTGCTGCTGGCCGCGCCGCTGTTCGGCCAGTGGTCGTTGCGGGAGGTGGTGGAGCGCGCCGGTCAAACTAATCCTGGCGTGCAGGCATCGTTTGAGAGCGCGGCGGCTGCCGCCGCGGGAGTCACGCTGGCTCGGACCGCAATTTACCCCAAGGGCGAAGTGCTGTTCCAGGTGAACCGCGCGACGCGCAACAACGTCTTCGGAATGCTGCTGCCGAACCGCGTGATTGCGCCGATCTCCGGCCCGCCGCTGGCGACGAACGCCGGAACGAATGTCTGGGGCACGGCGACAGGATTCCTGATCTCGTGGGAGCCGTTCGATCTGGGCCAGCGCGCCGCGAAGGTCCAGTCGGCCGATGCGGAGCGCGTGCGGGCAGGGAAGACCGTGCTGCGCGAGCGCTTCGAAGTGGAGGCTTCCGCCGCCGACGCCTACCTGTCCGTGGTGGCGGCCGATGAACTGGTGAGGAGCGCGATGGCCAACGTGGACAGGGCCTCGGCGTTGGAGCGCGTGATTCGTGCGCAGGTGGAGAGCGGACTGAAGCCGGGCGCGGATCTGGAGCGGTCACGGGCGGAGCGCGCCATGGCCGAAGCGCAACTGATTCAGGCCGAACAGGCGTCGAGGACAACGCGCGCGGCGTTGGTGAGGATGGCCGGCGGCGATGCGGCGGAGGTCGCGCCGGTGACCGGCAAACTGCTGGCGCCCCCTGCGGATGTCATGTCCGGCGCCGGAGAGCATCCCTCGCTGGCGGAACAGCGTGCGGCGATCGACGCCGCGACGGCCCGAAAAAAGGAGGCCGACATCGCGTGGCGGCCGAAGTTCGAGTTCCAATCGGCGATGTACGCGCGCGGCACGGGCGCGCACGGCGACGGCACGACGGGCGGCGGCGCGTCGGGGCTGGGCCCGAATATCTACAACTGGGGCGTAGGCTTCAACGTGAGCTTCCCCTTTCTCGACCTGCCCGCGAACCGCGCTCAGCGGCAGATTGAAGCGCATCGCGCGGCGGCGGCCGAGGCGCGGCTCCGCAAAGTGCAACAGGACCTGAAGGCCGAAGTGCTGGCCGCCACGGCAGCGCTGGACGCGGCGGTGCGTTTGTCGCGGACCACGCCCGTGCAGTTGGAGGCGGCGCGCGCGGCTCATGAGCAGGCGCGGGCGCGCTACCAGGCCGGACTGACCGGCGTGACGGAAGTAGCCGAGACGCAGCGCCTGCTGGCGCAGGCCGAAGTTGACGACGGGTTGGCGCGGCTGAACGTATGGCGCGCGCAGCTTGGCATCGCGATCGCGAACGGCGATCTGACGGCGTTTCTGGAAGCGGCCGGGAGGTAGGCGATGGGACTCGTCAGATTCGCATTGCGCCGGCCCGTCACGATCCTGATCGCCGTGCTGACCATTATGCTCGCGAGCTGGATGGCGGCGCGGCGCATGCCGGTGGACATCTTCCCGAACATTGGAAATCCGACCATCTACGTCGCGCAGCCCTACGGCGGCATGGACCCGGCGCAGATGGAAGGCTTCCTGACGTACTACTTCGAGTACCACTTCCTGTACATCACGGGGATCGAGCACGTGGAGTCGAAGTCGATCCAAGGCGCGTCGCTGATGAAGCTGGTCTTCCATCCGGGCACGGATATGAGCCAGGCGATGGGGGAGGTGGTGGGCTACGTGAACCGGGCGCGCGCGTTCATGCCGCCGGGCACGGTGCCGCCGTTCATCACGCGATTCGACGCGGGCAGCGTGGCCGTAGGACAGCTTGTCTTCCGCAGCGACAAGCGCTCGACGGGCGAGATGCAGGACTTCGCGATCAATCGCGTGCGTCCGCTGTTCGCGACGCTGGAAGGCGTGTCGGCGCCGCCGCCGTTCGGCGGCAATCAGAAGACCGTGGTGGTGAGGCTGAATCCGGACAAGCTGCGGCAATACAGCATCTCGCCGGAGGAGGCGATTCAGGCGGTGAACACGGCAAGCACGGTGCTGCCTTCGGGCAACGTGCGCATCGGCGATCTGAACCTGATCTCGAACACGAATGCGGTACTGAGCACGAAGGTGGACGAACTGCTCGACGTGCCGGTGCGTGCGAAGCCTGGCGCGTCGGTGTATCTGCGAGACATCGGCGTGGTGGAGATCGGGACGGATATCGTCACAGGGTACGCGCACGTGAACGGCAAGCGCACGGTGTACATTCCGGTGACGAAGCGCGCCGATGCCTCGACGCTGCGCGTGATCCAGAGAGTGAACCGCGCGCTGCCGGAGATGCAGGCGGCGGTGCCGGAAGACGTGAAAGTGACGCTGGAGTTCGACCAGTCCGGGTACGTCGCCGCTGCGATCCGCAACCTGATGCAAGAGGCGCTGCTGGGCGCATTGCTGACGGGTCTGGCGGTGCTGCTGTTCCTTCGTGACTGGCGAGGCGCGGTGATCGTGGTCGCCACCATTCCGAGCGCGCTGCTGTCGGCGGTGGTGTGGCTGTGGGCGACGGGCCAGACGATCAACATCATGACGCTCGGCGGTTTGGCGCTGGCCGTCGGCATATTGGTCGACGAAGCGACGGTGGAGATCGAGAACATCCACACGCACCTGGCCGAAGGGCTGACGCGGGCGCGCAGCGTGACAGACGCGTGCCGCAAGACGGCGGTGCCAAGGCTGATGGCGATGGTGTCGATTCTGTGCGTGTTCGTTCCGGCATTCCTGATGTCGGGCGTGGTGCGGCAGATGTTCGTGCCGCTGGCGCTGGCCGTAGGCTTCGCGATGATCTCGTCGTACGTGCTTTCGAGCACGCTGGTGCCGGTGCTCTCGATGTACCTGCTGCGCAAGGGCAGCGACCATCGCGAGGACTCGCTCCTGGTCCGGCTGTACGGACGCTGGGTGGACGGCGCGGTGCGGCTGAAGTGGCCCGTGGCGGCGGCATACACGCTGGCTGCACTGGCGCTAGTGTGGCTACTGGTGCCGAGGCTGGGCACCGAAGTCTTCCCGGCGACGGCGGAGAACCTGTTGCAGTTGCGGCTGCGCGCGCCGGTCGGGACGCGCATCGAGAAGACAGAGCAGGTGGCGCAGCAGGCGCTCGCGCTGATCGAGAAAGAAGCGGGGAAGGAGTTTGTCGATGTGACGACGGGCTTCATTGGCGTGCAGCCGCCAAGCTACCCGGTGAATTTGATCCATTTGTGGACGGGCGGTCCGCATGAGGCCGTGATGAAGGTGGCGTTGAAACGCGATGCGCCGCTGCAAGGCGAGGCGCTGCGCGAGCGGCTCAGGGCGCGGTTCAAGAGCGAGATGCCGGACGTGCAGGTGAGCTTCGAGCCGGGCGATATCGTCGGGCAGGTGATGAGCTTCGGGTCGCCGACGCCGATCGAAGTGGCCGTGCAGGGGCCGAGCCTGGCGAACAGCCGCGCGCACGCGGAGAAGGTGAAGGCGGAACTCGAAAAGCTGCCGGTGTTGCGCGATTTGCAGTACGCGCAGTCGCTCGATTACCCGACGCTGGACGTGAACATCGACCGCATGCGCGCCGGGCAGTTCGGGCTGACGATGTCGAACGTGGCGAAGAGCCTGGTGGCGGCGACATCTTCGTCGCGCTTCGTCGAGCCGAACTACTGGCGCGATCCGGCGTCGGGGAACGCGTTCCAGATTCAGGTGGAGATTCCGTATCAGCGCATGGCGTCTGTCGACGACGTACGCAGCGTGCCGGTGATGGAGAACGGTGCGGCACGCCCGCTGCTGGCCGACGTCGCCGAGGTGAAGCAGGGCAAGGCGATGGGCTCCGTGGAGCGGTACAACATGCAGCGCGTGGTGAGCGTCACGGCCAACCTGCACGGTGCGGCGCTGGGGAAGGCCGTCGACCAGATCAAGGCCGCGGTGGCGCGGGCGGGGGAACCTCCGCGCGGGACGAAGGTGCAGTTGCGCGGGCAAGTGCCGCCGCTGGAGCAGACGATGGACAGCCTGAGTACAGGGATTCTGCTGTCGCTGGGCGCGATTTTCCTGTTGCTGTCGGCGTACTTCCAGAGCGTGCGCATCGGGCTGGCCGTGCTCTCCACGGCGCCGGGCGTGCTGGTGGGCGTGGCGGCGGCGCTGCTAGTGACGGGCACAACGCTGAACGTGCAGAGCTTCATGGGTGCGGTGATGGCGACGGGCATCGCGGCGGCGAACGCGATTCTGCTGTGTTCGTTCGCGGAGATGGAGCGCAAATCGGGGCTGAAGGCCGATGAAGCGGCGCGCCGCGCGTCGCGAGGAAGACTGCGGGCGATTCTGATGACAGCGTCGGCGATGCTGGCGGGCATGCTGCCGATTGCGCTGGGGCTCGGCGAGGGCGGCGCGCAGACGGCGCCGCTGGGGCGCGCGGTGATCGGGGGACTGATCGGGGCGACCGTTGCGACGCTGACGGTGCTGCCGGCGGTGTATGCGATATTGATGCGCGGCGCGAAGAGCGGTTCGGCGTCGCTGGATCCCGACGATCCGGAGAGTGCACACTATGAAGCTGCTTAAAGTGATGATCCTGTTCAGCGCGGCGCTAGGCGCGCAGACCCTGCGCCTGCCGGGCGAGCTGAAGCCCTACCAGCAGGTGGCCGTGGCCGCACGCGTGACGGGCATTGTCGAGAAGGTGCACGTGGACCGCGGCAGCGTGGTGAAGCAGGGCGAACTGCTGGTGGAGCTGAGCGCTCCGGAGATGGACGCGCAGATCGCGGAGGCCGCGGCGAAGGTGCAGGCCGTGGAGTCGCAGAAGGTCGAGGCCGAGGCCAAAGTGGCGGCGCAGGAATCCGTATTGGAGCGGCTGAAAGCGGCGTCGAAGACACAGGGCGCGGTGGCGGACAACGACATTGTGCAGGCGCAGAAGTCTGTGGACGCGGCGAAGGCGGTGATTGTGTCGCTCGAGAAGAACGCTGCGGCGGCACGCGCTCAGGTGGACGCGTTGAAGCGGATGCAGGCGTACCTCAAGATCGAAGCGCCTTTCGACGGTGTGATCACGGAGCGCATCGCGCATCCGGGCGCGCTGGCGTCTCCGGCGACTGGGGCGCTGCTGGAGTTGCAGCAGGTGTCGCGGCTGAGGCTGGTGGTGGCCGTGCCGGAGGCGGAGTACGGGTCGGTGGTGCGCGGCAAGCGGCTGGCGTTCACGGTGCCGGCGCATGTGGGGAAGACGTTCCAAGGCGTGGTGGCGCGGGCGGCGCGGTCGCTCGATGCGAGTACGCGAACGATGGCGGTGGAACTGGACGTGACGAACGCGGGTGGCGCGCTCGCGCCGGGGATGTACTGCGAAGTGGAGTGGCCGGCGGCGAAGAAGAATTAGGCTCGGGAGACGGGCAGCAGACGGCCGTCGCGGGTGAGCGTCATGCGCGTGCCGCGCCAGTCGATGTCGGAGCCGGACCATCCGGCGATCCAGACGACAAAGGCAAACAGGTCCCACAGTGGGGCCAGCCAGCAGAGCAAGCGCACACGCGTGTCGCGCAGCACGGTGCCGGCGGCGAAGGCCATGCCGGCGCGGGCCAGCAGCAGGGCGATGGCCCACGGCGTAAGTCCGGCGGCGAAGCAGATCAACGCCCAGAGTCCGGCGTGGGTGACGGGCAGGCCGATGTAACCGTCGCCGCGCGAGACGCGAATGGTGCGGGCCCAGCGGATCTGGTGTCGCCAGACCTCGCCGAAGCCG
The DNA here is from genome assembly GCA_050789245.1 of Bryobacteraceae bacterium. Classification (GTDB taxonomy): domain Bacteria; phylum Acidobacteriota; class Terriglobia; order Bryobacterales; family Bryobacteraceae; genus PNKE01. Next base: position 190,168 of record JBOZRR010000037.1, read on the forward strand.
GGAGCCCCGAGATGCGTTTCGACGACCGTGCGGCTGAGATGCGCGGGCAGGCCGAGGGCATTGATGCGCTTGGCGAGCTGATAGTCGTCGGCGATGTATTCGCCGATGGGCTCGAAGCCGCCGGCGCGTTCGAGGTCGCCGCGGCGGAAGACGAGCGTGGAGCCGAGGCCGAATTCGCGGATGCCGACCATGGGCGCGACGAGCGTGGAGGGGATGAAGTCGGCGCCGATGCCGAAGGCTTCCCAGCGTCCGGCGAGGCTGGTGGCGGCGGCGCGGTAAATGCACGTCACGAGTCCGGTTCGCGGATGGGCCAGCGGGGCGACGACGGAGCGCAGGTAGTCTTCGGGCACGAGGATATCGCTGTCGTTGACGAGCAGGATTTCGTGCCGCGCGTGGCGGACGAGATCGGTGAGGATGCCGACCTTGGCGTTGGCGCACATCGTAGTGCAATGGATCAGGCGGATGGGCCGGTCAGGATGCGCGGCGATGAGGGCCTGGATGGCGGGCACGGCGGGGTCTTGCGCGTCGTGGACGCCGAAGAGGATTTCGAACTCGGGATAGTCCTGGGTGGCGTGGGATTCGATGGCGGCTTCGAAATCGACGTCGAGGCCGCGGACGGGCTTCAGGATGGAAACGGGCGGGGTGTAGCGCGGCGGCTGGATGCGCCGCGAAGACTGGCTGACGCACGCGGCCGCCGCGGCAAGCTGATAGGCGAGCGCGACGACGGCCGCGAGCGTGAGCACGGTAAGCATCTCTAGAGAGCCAGCAGGGCGACGCCGCAGGCGACCAGGAGCGCGCCTGCCCAGCGCCGGCCGGAGATCTGTTCCTTCAGGATGATCCGCGCGAGCAAGGTTTCGATGACGAAGCTGGCGGCCGTGGCGGGGACGGCGAAGCTCAAGTCGGCGACGCGCACGAGCTGCGTGAAGCAGAAGAACGAGATGGCCATGAAGACCACGGAGAGCGGCAATTTCCACTTGCGGCCGCCGCGCCTCATGCCGTGGGATTGGAGCAGATCGCAGACCGTGGTGGCGCCCACCACGCCGCCGACCAGCGCCCACTGGAGCATCATAGGGGGTCCTCGCTGGAGGCGGTGAGGGAGGTGAGCGCGGCTCCGGCGACGATCAGCAGCGTTCCGGCCCAGCGCGCGTGCGAGACGTGCTCGCCGAGGAAGACGGCTCCGGCGACGGCGTTCAGCACGTAGCCGACGGCGGTGACGGGCAGCACGAAGCTGAGGTCGGCCAGGCCAAGGAGTTTCATGCGCAGCAGCGTCCAGACGATGAGCAGGACGATGCCGAGCACCACGGCGGGCTCGAGCAGGGGCGCGAGGAGGCCAGCGCCGTCAGGAGCGTGCTTCATGCCCCAGGTAAGGGCAAAATTCCCGACGACGTTGAGCAGGATGACGGCAATGAGGAGCAGGATTACGCGCGGGCGCATCAGTCCCCGGTGGCAGTACTGTTCGCCGAAGCGGTGGCCCGCTGGTCGGCGACGAACTTCTTGCGTTTTGCGCGCAGGGCGAGGTACTCGCGGGCTTCCTTGTACAGGCGCTTGCGCTCGTCGTTGTCGAACAGGGCCTTGCGGACGACGCGCCAGGCGGCCTTGGGGCGGAAGTAGTATTCGCCGTAGAAGCGCTCGACCCAATCGACGAGCTCGGCGCGGTCGAGGCCGGGGTAGACGATGTTGGGGAGCTGGTGGCCGACTTCGTCGGTCATGGAAGCTCCGAGCTGGATCAGGCCGTTCTGCTCGGCGTGGCTGTAAAACTCGGTGCCGGGGTAGGGGTGCGCGATGGAGACTTGAATGGTTTCGCAGTCGAGCTCCTTGGCGAAGTCCACGGTGCGGCGGATGGATTCGTGCGATTCGCCGGGCAGGCCGACGATGAAGTCGGCGTGAATCGTGAGGCCGAGCTTGTGCGAGTTGGCCGTGAAGCGCCGAGCCATGTCGACGGTGGCGCCCTTCTTGATGTTCTTGAGGACCTGCGGGTCGCCGGACTCGTAGCCGACGATCATCAGGCGCGCGCCGGCGTCCTTCATGGCCGAAAGCGTGTCGTAGTCCGTGGTGACGCGCGAGGTGCAGGACCAGGTGACGCCGAGGGGCGCGAGCTTCTTGCAGAGCTCGATGGTGCGGGCGCCCTTGTAGTTGAAGGTGTCGTCGTCGAAGAAGATCTCTTTCAGGCCGGGGAAGTTGTCCCTGGCCCACTTCACTTCGTTCACCACATCGTCGGCGGAGCGCAGGCGCCAGCGGTGGCCGGAGTGGGTCTGCGGCCAGAGGCAGAAGGTGCACATGGCCGGGCAGCCGCGCGAGGTGTAGAGCGAGATGAAGGGGTTCAGCAGGAACGGGACGTTGTAGCGGCGGAAGTCGAGGTCGCGCTTGTAGACCTTGGTGACCCAGGGCAACTCGTCGAGGTTTTCGATGTAGCCGCCATCAGGGGTACTGATGAAGTCGTTGCCCTTCAGGAAGCAGACGCCGGGCAGTTCTTCGAGCGGCTTGCCGTTGGCGTAGGCGACGATCTGGTGGTCGAACTCGCGGCGGACGACGAAGTCGATGGCGCGGGAAGAGCGAAGGATCTTTTCGGGTTCGACAGTGACCGGCGGGCCGACGAAGCAGACTTTGAGCTTCGGGTTGACGTCCTTCATCATCCCGGCCATGCGGATGTCGACGTGCAGGCCGGGGGTGGACGTGAACAGGACGAGCAGTTCGAAGTCGGCGGCCATGGCCACGGTCTGCTCGATGGAGATCTTGTGCGGCGGGGCGTCGACGACCTTGGAGTCCGGCAGCATTCCGGCGGGATAGCAGAGCCAGACGGGATACCAGTAGGACTCAATTTCGCGGGTCGCGGGCCAGCGGGAACTGGCTCCACCGTCAAAGCCTTCAAAAGAAGGGGGATTCAGAAAGAGTGTTCGCATTCCCTGTGTGTTTGGACGGAGGCCCGGCCACCGTAGATTCCATTTTATCAGGGGGAAACGATGGGGACACCCTTTCCACCGGGCACTTTTCCACCGGGCAGCCGCGGCCCGTCAATCCAGCAGGTGCGGGTACGCCGCCACGACGCGGTCGATTTCCTCTAGCTGTCCGGGCGAAAGCCCCTCGTTCGGGTCCAGGCACCACAGGCCTTCGAGCAGCCCCTGGCGGCGAAGAATCTCGTGGATGCCGGCGATGCAGCCGTGGAAGTTGTTGGCCACGTCGAACAGGGCCGCGTTCAGGTCGGTCAACTGCGCGCCGAGCGCGAGCAGCAGCGACGGATGCGTGGCGCCTTCGTGGACGCGGCGGAGCAGTTCGACGGCCTTCTTCGTGCCGACGGCCCACTGGCCAAGAAGACCGCCGACAACGCGCAAGGTCTTGCCGCCGAAGGAGAAGGGCGTGATGAGGTCGGCGATGATGTTGTCGTCGTTGCCGGTGTACAGGGCGACATCGCCGGCGCGCCCGGAATCGGCCACGCCGCGGATGACGTCGAGGGTCTGGTACCGGTTGAACGGCGCCATTTTGATGGCGACGACGTTCTCGATCTCCGCGATTCGCCGCCAGAACTCGTACGGCAGCGCACGGCCGCCGACGGCGGGTTGCAGGTAGAAGCCGACGACCGGCATCACGGACGCGACGGTGCGGACGTGCTCCACCAATTCGCCGATCGACGCCTGGCGCAGCGCGCCGACGCTGAGCAGAACGGCGTTGTAGCCCAGCTTGCCGGCGAGCTCGGCCTCCGCCACGGCCTGCGACGTCGGTCCAATGGCGCCGGCGATCATCACCATGCCGGAGCCCCGCGATTCCTCGATGGCCATTCGCAGCACGGGCTCGAAGAGGTTGTGCTCGGGTTTGCGGATCTCGAACTGCGTGGTGTGTACGCCGACGGCGATACCCCCCGCGCCGGCGTCGCGATAGTAGTGAGTGAGTCCGCGCTGTCGTGACTCGTCGAGCTTGCGGCTGCTATTCAGAGCCAGCGGATGAGCGGGGATCACCAGCCCGCCGCGCAGCTTGTCCAACCATTCAGCCATCGTCAGAATCTCCCATCCCGCGTCTGGAAATGCGTGGGTTTGTTGAGTAGCGATCCGCCCTGCTGAACCCAATCGGCGATCCAATCCAACAGTTGCGATGCCGGGACCGTCGGCGGCCCGAACAGGGTGTGGCACTTGGAGGCATTGTTGAGCAGAGCCGTCGGCGCTTCCTGGCCTTCAAAGCGCACTTCCTTGCCGAAGCGCCGGCCGAACTCGAGCGCCATCTCGCGCATCGAGAGCGTCTCCGGCCCGGTGAGGTTCAGGATGAAGGGCGGGGCTGAGCAGGAGTGCAGGGACCGGAAGCAGACGGAGTTCGCGTCGCCTTGCCAGATGACGTTGGCGTAGCCCATGGCGAGCGGGATTGTCTGCTCGCGGAGCACCTGCATCGCCAGGTCCACCAGGATGCCGTAGCGCAGCTCGCAGGCGTAATTCAGCCGCAAGATCACCGATGGCGTGCCCCAGGTGGTGGCGGCGTACTCGAACATGCGCTCTCGGCCGAGGGCGCTCCAGGCGTACTCGCCGATGGGGTCCGTGGGCGTTTCTTCGGTGGCTCCGCCGGATTCCACCGGCACAAGCGGATAGACGTTGCCGGTGGAGAAGGAAACGATGCGCGACTTGTGGAAGCGCTGGGCCACCAGGCCCGGCAGCAAAGTGTTGGCCGCCCAGGTGGGCGCGGGCGAGCCCGTCGATCCGAACTTGCGCGCGGCGAGGTAGATCACGTTCGGCGTGTCCGGGAGGCTGTTCAGGGCGTTCGGCGCCAGCAAGTCGCATTGCATGTGCCGGATGCCTTCCAAGGGCAGGGGGCTCCGCGAGACGGTAGTCACTTCCGCCGTGTTGCCCGCGCCGTCCAGAGCGCGCCGGACGCGCCGGGCCAGCGACGGCCCCATTTTCCCAGCGGCTCCCAGCAGGAGCAGGTCCCCTTCCACGCGCCGGGCGGCTTCAATGTCGGCTTCGCTGGGCGCGGACAGAAGGTCTTCGAGCTCGATTTCAGTCATCCAGACGATTGTATCGATTGCCTTGCGAGAACAGCGGCGCACGCCCATTCCGTTGGATACAATTCGAGCAGAGGCCTATGCGACTCCAGAAATTACTCGTCCTTTTCGCGTTTTCCGCGATTCTCCCGCTCTTCGCCGCCGATCTTGCCGGCCGCTGGGCGGTGACCGCCACCGATCCTGAAGGCCAGGTGCACAAGTCCGAGATGATCCTGAAGCAGGATGGCGAATCCTGGACCGGAATCGTAAAAGGCAACCAGCGCGACCTCCCGATGGAGCAGATCAAGGTGGACGGCGACAACATCACCTTCAAGCTGCCTTGGGGCGAGATGAAGCTGACCATCAAGATGAAGTTGGAAGGCGGCGAGTTGAAGGGGACGTTCGAAAACGAGAGCGGGGACAGCGGTCCGTTGACGGCGAAGCGGCTGGCTGAGTCGGGACGTCTGCTACGCCCCTAGCATCGATGACACCCGCACTGCCGGGCCGCAATTTCTACATCAACTCGCTGGCCCCTACTCCCCTTGCGCCCATCCAGCTTGACCCCGGCGATCCGGTCATCTGGTGCAAGCTCGAATTCCTGAATCCAAGCGGCTCCACGAAGGACCGCATCGCGCGCTTCATCCTCGAAAAGGCCTGGCGCGAGGGCCGCCTCAACCCCGGCCAGACGGTGATCGAAGCCTCGTCAGGCTCCACGTCCATCGCCATGGCGCTGGCTTGCGCGCAGATGGGATTGAGGTTCATCGCGGTGATGCCGGAAGGGGTCAGCAACGAGCGTGTGCTGATGATCCGCGCCTACGGCGGCGAGACGCGCTTTACTCCGGCTGATCTGGGCATTGCTGGCGCTTTGCACGAGACTGCGCGGCTTGCGGAAGAGTGCAACGCCTACCTTCCGATGCAGTTCTCGAACTTCGACAACGCGCGGGCGCACCAATACGGAACGGCACGGGAGGTTCTCGACCAGATTCCCGGCTGCGCCGTCGATGCTGTGGTGAGCGGCGTCGGGACCGGCGGCACTCTGGTCGGCCTGTACGACGGGTGCCGGGAGAGCGGCTGCCCCGTGCGGCCCATCCTGGCGCGGCCCGTTAATCTGAGCGGACCGCCTGAGGCCGAGTGCTGTAGCTTCTCCTGCCGGATTCCCGGTGTGGTGGATTGCGTCTCCACCATCTTCAGCGAGGATCGCCTGCCCGGGCTGATCACCATCGAAGTGCCGGACTCCGAGGCGCTGGCATTGACGCGACGGCTGATCTCCGCCGGAATGCCCGTTGGGCCTTCATCGGGATTGAACCTGGCGGCCGCGCTTCGAGCCGCGCGAGAGCATCTGACTCCCGGCGCCGCGATTGTCACCGTCTTCCCGGACCGGATGGAGCGCTATTTCACCACGGAGCTATTCAAGCCGTACAAAGGGTAGGGCGCGGTTGGGAATGTCCGTTTCCGCCCGGTGTTCGTCCCGTCTTCGGACAGGCTGAACCCATCCACCCTCGCAGAATCATGGAGTTACGTTGGCACGGGGATTGCCCGACTCCGGGCAGGGAGGGCTTATCCCATGCCGAACAGGGATCGGTTCCGAGAGGAGATAACCGGCCCGCTGACGCCGGAGATGCTGGAGCGGAAGGCCGGGGAGGGCTGGCGGCCCGTCGCCATCGAATGGGAGCGTGAGTCGGGGCTCGGGGTTCCCGGGCCTGTGATGGAAGCCGTGCCGTTCGGCTTGCGCGTCGCGGCGGACCACGTCCATCTCGAAGAAAACGCCGCCGAGGTGGAGGCGATGCTGGCGATTCTCGAAGGGATTGTCGCCGACTGGCCCATGTCGCGCATCGCCGCCGACCTGAACCGACGTGGCTACCAGATGCGCAACGGGTTCTCGTGGACGCAGACCGCCGTATTCGAACTGCTGCCCCGGCTGATTGAGTTCGGCCCGCGCCTGTTCAACCGCACGGAATGGGTGGAGCGCAGGCGCCTGGTGCGCGAGAAGATGGCTGCGCACTAGCGATACACTCGGCATGAAGCTCTCAAGCCAATCATGCCCCTACCCTTATCTACGTCTCGCCGCAGTCTGTTGCGCGGCATTCCCGCCCTGCTGGCCGCTTCGCGAGCCGCGTCCGCCGCGCCCAAGGCGCGCATCGAATCCATCGAGGTGATCACGCGGCAACCGGCGCTTTTTCACGGCTGGCCGACGCTGGCGCTCCGCAGGAACGGCGAGTTGCTCGCAGCGTACTCGGGCGGTCGCGAAGCGCACGTCTGCCCGTTCGGGCGCGTGGAGCTGATGCGGTCGGGCGACCAGGGCCGGGCATGGAGTTGGCCACAGGTGGTGCTGGACACGCCGATCGACGACCGCGACGCCGGAGTGATCGAGACTCCGAGGGGCACGCTGCTGGTGACGACGTTCACGTCGCTGGCCTACGAGAAGGTGCTGAGCGAAGCGAAGGGCTGGGACGCGGACCGCATTGAGCGCTGGCAGTCAGTGAACCGGGCGACGACGCCGGAGCAGCGGCGCACGCTGGTTGGCACGTGGATGGTGCGCTCGACTGACGGCGGGCTCACATGGTCACTGCCGTACCGCGTTCCTCTGAACAGCCCGCACGGTCCGGTAGTTGCGAGCGGCGGAAGGCTGATCTACGCCGGCAAGGACTTCGCGTCCGGTGCGATTGGCGTGTGCATATCGACCGACGACGGGCTGACGTGGGGCAAGCTGCTGAAGATTCCCACGCGCGCCGGGGACGATGCGGCCAACTATCACGAATTGCACGCGGTGGAGACGGCCGACAAGCGTCTTGTGGTCCACATCCGGAATCACAACAAGGCGAATGAGCGCGAGACGCTGCAGACCGAGTCCGCCGACGGCGGAAAGACGTGGACGGAGCCGCATCCCATCGGCGTTTGGGGTCTGCCGTCGCATCTGCTGCGCCTTCGCGATGGCCGCCTGCTGATGAGCTACGGCTACCGGCGGCCGCCACGCGGCAATCACGCGCGGATCAGCGAAGACCATGGCCGGACCTGGTCTGAGCCGGTCATCCTCTCCGACGACGGCACGGGCGATATCGGTTACCCGAGCACCGTGGAGCTGGCGACGGGCGAGTTGCTGACGCTCTGGTACGAGAATTCACGTTCCGGCTCGACTGTCGCGAAGCTGCCCGAAGGGCCGCTGGCGGTGCTGCGCCTGGCGCGGTGGACGCTGGGTGGTTGAGGGCGCGGCGTTGCCGTCGACGGAAGCACCCATCGGGATTGCCGGCACGGGCCGCATGGCGCAGGCGCTGGGACGGCTGCTGGCCGAGCGCGGCGAGAAGGTGGCCGCCGTCGGAGGGCGAGATGAGGGCCGAGCCGCCGAGGCCGCGTCGTTCATCGGCCACGGCGTGCAGGCGGTGGAGATCGAGCGGCTGCCAGGACTCGCCCGGCGGATTCTGATCGCCGTCTCGGATGAGGCGATAGGGGAAGTCTCGGGAAGGCTCGCGGGAGCGGGCATGCGTGGCGGCATCGCGCTCCACACGTGCGGCGCTCGCGGGCCGGAGGCGCTGGGGGTGCTGGCCGATCGCGGCGTGGCGTGCGGCGTCCTCCATCCGTTGCAGACGGTGGCCAGTCCGTCGCAAGGCGTTGCCGCGTTGCCCGGCTCGGGGTTTCTGGTAGACGGCGAGGGCGAGGCGCGCGGTTGGGCTGTGGAGATCGTCGCGCTGCTGAACGGACGGACCATCGAGATTCCCGCGGATCAGCGCGCGCTGTATCATGCAGCCGCCGTGCTGGCGAGCAACTGCCTTGTGGCGCTGATGTCGGCCTCAGCGATGGTGCTGGCGCGGGCTGGCATGAGCCGCGAGCAGGCGCTGCAAGTGCTGGCTCCGCTGGCCCGCACCAGTCTGGAGAATGCGATATCCATGGGGCCCGCGCTAGCACTGACGGGTCCCGTCCGGCGCGGCGATCTTCGGACCGTGCAGGCGCATCTCGATGCGCTTCAGGTTCTGCCGCCGGATGCCGGCGATGTCTATCGAGTCCTGGGCCTGGAGGCGCTGGCGCTGGCGGAGTCGCAGGGACTCGCACCGGAGACCGTGCGGTGCCTCGAAACGCTGCTGCGCCGCGGCAGCCTCCCGAGCGACGATTAGAGTATGCCCGCCACTAGACCGGTCCGCGTGCCTGACCTCAAGGAGATGAAGCGTCAGGGCCGCAAGATCGCGATATTGACCGCCTACGATGCCCTGATGGCCCGCCTGCTCGACCAGGCGGGGGTCGATCTGCTGCTGGTGGGGGATTCGCTCGGGATGGTGGTGCTGGGGCACGACACGACGCTGCCCGTGACGATGGAAATGATGGTCCATCACGTCCGCGCCGTCAGCCGGGGCGCGCGCCGCGCGCTGGTGGTCGCCGACATGCCATTTCTTTCATTCCAGGCGGGGCTGCTCGAAGCGGTCCGGAACGCCGGTCGGCTTTTGCAGGAGGGCCGCGCCCATGCGGTGAAGGTGGAGGGCGGTGCGCCGTGGGTTTGCGAGGTTGTGCAACGGCTGGTGGAGACGGGCATTCCGGTGATGGGCCACCTGGGGCTGACGCCGCAGTCCGTGCATCAACTGGGCGGATTCAAGCGGCAGGCAAAGACGGGCCTCGACGCGGAACGGCTGCTCGAACAGGCGCGGAAGCTCGAAGAAGCGGGCGCGTTTTCGCTGGTGCTGGAATCGATACCCGACGAGGTTGCGGAACGCGTCACCCAATCGCTCGGCATTCCGACCATCGGGATCGGCGCGGGGCCGCACTGTGACGGCCAGGTTCTGGTGATTCACGACATTCTCGGCTTGACCGGCGACGCCGCGCCGCCGTTCGCACGCCAATACGCGCAAGTCGGCGAGACCATTGTTCAGGCAGCGAAGTCGTACATCGACGACGTTCGCCGCCAGGCCTTCCCGGCCGCCCAGGAGAAACGCAAATGAGCGCCGCGCCGAAGCTGGTGGAGAGCATTGCCGGCTTGCGCTCCGTGCTTGCGGAATCGCGGCACCCGGGCGCCGTCGCCGGTTTCGTTCCCACCATGGGCGCACTGCACGCGGGCCACGCGTATTTGCTGGAGGAGGGGCGCAAGGGTTCTGACATCCTTGTCGCCAGCGTCTTCGTCAATGCGATCCAATTCAACCAGCGCGAGGATTTTGAGCGGTACCCGCGCACCTTGGATGCGGATCTTGCGATCTGTGGCCGCGCCGGTGTGGACATCGTATTCGCACCCAGCCACGCCGAGATGTATCCGGAGCCGTCGCGCACGTTTGTCGATGTCGAAGGGCTCACCGAACACCTCTGCGGCCGCTTCCGGCCCGGTCATTTCCGAGGCGTGGCCACGGTGGTCACAAAGCTCTTCCAGATCGTTCAGCCGGACCGCGCGTGGCTCGGCGAGAAGGACGCCCAGCAACTGGCGGTGATTCGCCGCATGGTCCGGGACCTGAACATGCCGGTCGAGATCATCGGCGTGCCGACGGTTCGCGAGCCGGACGGCCTTGCCATGAGCTCGCGCAACAAGCACCTGAGCCCAGCCGATCGCGCGGTTGCGCCGGCGTTCTACCGCGCGCTTCAGGCAGGCGCCGCGCTTGTGGAATCCGGCGCGTCTAATCCCGCGGAGGTCCTGCGCCTCGTGCAAAAGGCTCTGGCTCCGTATCCCGAGCTTCGCATTGAGTACGTCGAACTCGTGGACCCCGATAGCATTCAGCCGCTCGAGCGAATCAGTGGCTCCGCGTTGCTCGCCGCCGCAGTCTGGCTCGGCTCAACGCGCCTGATCGACAACATCCTCTGCCGGCGGTAGCCGCGGGACGGCCGTTCGTCCAGAAATAAACCAAGTCCAAGCGCCGAATCCAGTCATCCTTGACAGGCGTTCGATAGCCAGATCTCTCGATCATTGCCCTACTGCGATGGCGCCGCTATGCTGAGTGTTCGAAGGACGTGTTGTGACCGACCGCACCCTCCAGCCGGCGGCGATGCCGGAGAGTGGATGCGCGTCTTTTGGAGTCCGATGCTTACGGACCAACAGTTCGAGCGCGTTCGACGGCTGTCACTCGATCTGACAGGTATCGAGCTCGGAGACCGCCACCGGGATCTGATTGCCAGCCGCTGCCGGCGGTTCCGAATCCGAGTTGGGCACGGTCTAGATACGCTGCTGGCCGCATCGGAGTCGGGCGACCCGGAAGCGCGCCAAAGTCTCATCGGCCTGTTGACCACGAACTACACCGGCTTCTTCCGGAATCCTGGGCACTTCGACATTGCCGCGCGGCACGCGATGGGCGCGATGGCCCGGCGAGGGCACGCCCGTTTGTGGTCGGCAGCGGCGGCGACCGGGGAGGAGCCATACTCGCTCGCGATGGCGCTGATCACGGCGGCTGGACGCGAAGATCCTCCGGCGGCGATCCTGGCGACGGACATCAACCAGCAGGTCCTTGAGGCCGCGCGACAGGGCGAGTACGGTGAACTTGCGTTGAAATCGCTGCCGCCGGTTCAGCTCGAACGATTCTTCGGCGCGCCCGGTGAGGACGGCCGCCGGCGAATCGCCGATGCACCTCGCCGGCTGGTTGAGTTCCAGCCGTTGAACCTGGCTGACGAGCGTTGGACGATCGGCGGCACGTTCGACGTCATCTTCTGCCGGAATCTGCTGATGTATCTGGAGCGCCGGAAGCGGACGGCGATCCTCCATCGCCTCTCCGCCTTGCTGGCGCCGGACGGCATCCTGATTCTCGACCCCGCCGAGCATCTGGGTGAGGCTCATCTCCTGTTTGGGCCCGGGAACCAGGGCGTCTATCATCGCCGCCCGACCGGAGAGCTCCAAAGAAAAGTAAGGATGTCATGACGATCGCAAGACGACTGACTTTACTCGTGGCCGTGCCGTTCGTGGTTCTTGTGGCCTTGGGCCTCTTCTCCGCCTACCAGTTGGCGCGGATCGAGACGAACAGCCGGTTCCTTGCCGTGATGCAGGTCGGAAGTCTGGCTGAGCTTGGGACCATCACGCGGAGCCACACCGAGATGCGCGTGAACCTGCGGAGCTTCATCCTCTCGGACGACGAGTCCGGACGGGCTCGGGCCAAGGCTCTCTACCTTGAGGACAAGGAGCAGTTGGAGAAGTCATTGGCCGTTTTCGGTGACCGCCTCATCAGCGACGAAAAGGACCGGCGGCTCTTCAACGAGTTTCGCCTGCTGACGGCCGAGTGGATGGTGGGGGCGGAGAAGTTGATGGATTTGGCGGAGGCGGGACACCGGCAGGAGGCTGTTGCGGAGGTCCTGCGCGGCCGCGTGCCGGAACTTGGAACACGCCTTGGCAAAGCGGGCGAAGAGTGGATCAAGCACAACGAAGCGCTCGCGCATTCAGCGGGAGCAGAGACCCTGGGGGCCGTGGCGCGCGCCCGTAGCAACCTGTTGATCTCCATCCTCGGCTCGCTGCTGCTGACCGGGATTCTGGGCTTCGTTACGACTCGACGCATCATCCGTCCGATCCAGGCTCTACAGGAATCGGTGGAATCGATCGCCGGGGGCGACTACGCGAAGTCAGTTCCCTTTACCAGTGCGACGGATGAGACCGGCGGCCTCGCCCGCTCGATCGATGTGCTCAAGCGGGGCGCGGCAAGCGTGGAGGAGCAGCGCTGGATCAAGGGCAACACTGCCACGCTGGCGGCGGATCTGCAGGCCGCCACAACGCTCAGCGAGTTCGGTGACTGTCTGCTTTCCAGCGTCGTGCCCCTTGTCGGCGGCGGTGTCGCCGCCTTCTACGTGATGGAGCGGAGTCAGGATCGGCTCCGGCGCATTGGCGGCTATGGGCTGCCGGGCGGCGCAGAAACCTCGCAGGTGATTCAGGTGGGCGTGGGCCTTGTTGGACAGTGTGTGCGCTCGCGCCTATCCACGGTTCTGACCGATCTCCCTCCCGGCTATCTGAAGGTGACTTCCGGTGTTGGCGAATCCGCTCCCTCGCAGTCGACCGCATGGCCGGTGATGCTGCGGGAGACGGTTTTGGGCGTCCTCGAGATCGCGTCCCTACGGCCGTTCAGCGGGAAGGAGACTGCGCTGATCGGCGAACTGCTGCCGGTGGTGGCGATGAGCCTCGAGATTCTCACGCGGAACCTGGCCACCCAGGAGCTGCTCGCGCAGACGCAGGAACAGGCACGGCAACTGGAGGAGCAGACCGAAGAACTGACACAGTCGCAGGAAGAGCTGCTGTCACAGAAGGAAGAGCTGCTCGCGCAGCAGAACGAGCTGATGTCCCAGCGGGAGCTGCTCAGCGCAAGCGAGGAGCGATCCAGACTCATCCTGGAATCCAGCGCGGAGGGGATCTTCGGCACGGACACGGACGGCGCTATCACGTTCGTCAATGCAGCGGGCTGCAAGATGCTCGGGTTTGCTCCCGAAGAACTGCTTGGAAAGCCGTCTCATGCGACATTCCATTACCACCGTCCGGACGGCCGCGAGTATCCCAAGGAAGAATGCCCGATGTACGCGGCCTACAAGTTCGGTAAAGCGAGCCGCGTGGATGACGAGTTCCTGTGGTGCAAGGACGGCACCGGACTTCCGGTGGAATACGGCGCGACGCCAGTCCTGAAGGAAGGAGTCCTGTTCGGGTCGGTGATCAGCTTCACCGACATCACCGAACGCAAGCGCGCGGAGCAGCGCCTGCGCGAGACCGAGCAGTACTACCGGAGCGTGCTGGAGTTGGCGCCGGATGCGTTGATGGTTGTCGACGAGCAGGGCATCATCCAGCTAACCAACACGCAGGGCGAGAAGCTCTTCGGATACACGCGGGAAGAACTGGTCGGCCAAGCGGTGGAGATGCTGGTCCCGCTTGCGCAGAGGGCAGGCCACGACAAGCTGAGGGCTGGCTTCCATCGCGCTCCGGCCGCCCGCGAGATGGGCGCAAACCGGGAGTTGAGAGGCCTCCGCAAGGATGGGTCCCTGTTCCCCGCTGAGATCGGACTGAGCCCGCTGCCCGGACTGCAGGGCCGCGGGATGCAGGTGGCCGTTTCCATTCGCGACATCACCGAACGCAAGAGGGCCGAGGCGGTTCTCAGGCAACAGAAGGAAGAGCTCCAGCGGATGAATTTCAAGGCTGACAGCGCGCTGGATCTGACGAAATCCGGGTACTGGCACGTGCCGCTGGACGGCTCCGGCTGGTACAACTCCTCGGAGCGCGCGGCGCGGATCTTCGGCGATCCCCCCGTGCCGGATAACCGCTATAGCATTGCCCACTGGGCGGAGCACGTCCGGCTTGGCGACGAGGAAGCCGCTCAGGTCACGCTCGAGAACTTCCAGGCGGCAATCGAAGGAACCGTTCCCGCTTATGACTCCGTTTACGCTTACAAGCGGCCCGTGGACGGGCGCGTCGTGTGGATCCATGCGCTCGGGCACGTCGTCAAGGATGAGAGCGGCAAGCCGACTGACATGTACGGCGTCACGCAGGACATTACCGACTTCAAACAGCTCGAAATGCAGTTGGTCGGCGCCAGGCAGAAGGCGGAGGAGGCGACCCAGGCCAAGTCCATGTTCCTGGCTAACATGAGCCACGAGATCCGGACGCCGATGAACGCCATCATCGGCATGACGCACCTGGCGCTGAAGACGGACCTGACGCCCAAACAGCGCGACTACATGACGAAAGTCCGCACGGCCGCTGGCGCGCTGCTCGGTATTATCAACGATATCCTCGACTTCTCGAAGATTGAGGCAGGCAAGCTGGATATCGAGAACGCCGACTTCGCCTTTGAGGACGTGCTCGATAATCTCTCGACGGTTGTCGGGCAGAAGGCACAGGAAAAGGGCTTGGAATTCCTGATCTCGGCGCAGCCCGAGATTCCGCCCAACCTGGTGGGCGATCCGCTACGGCTCGGCCAGATCCTGATCAACCTTGTCAACAACGCGGTGAAGTTCACCGAGAAGGGCGAGGTCCTGGTGAGCGTCGCCATGGAAGAACAGGCGACGGACCGAGTGAAGTTGAAGTTCTCCGTGCGGGATACCGGCATTGGCATGACACCAGAGCAGTCCGCACGCCTGTTCCAGGCATTCAGCCAGGCCGACACTTCGACAACGCGTAAGTTCGGCGGCACCGGCCTGGGCCTCTCGATCAGCAAGCGGCTGGTGGAGATGATGGGTGGCAACATCTGGGTAGAGAGCGAATCCGGAGCCGGGAGCACGTTCCATTTCACGGCCTGGCTCGGCATCGGGCAGGCCGTTGAACGCAGGCGCTTTATTCCGGACCTGGCCGGAATCCGGGCGCTGGTGGTGGACGACAACGCGCAGGCCCGTGAGATCCTGACCGATTCGCTGCGCGGCTTCGCGCTCCGGGCCGACGCCGTCGCCTCCGGCGAGGAAGCGATCCGCCTGCTCGCGGCTGCCGACGCGTCGGACCCTTACAGGCTTGTCCTCATGGACTGGCATATGCCCGGCATGGACGGGCTGCAAACCAGCGCCATCATCAAGCGGGATGGGCGATTGACGAGCATTCCGCGCATCGTGATGGTCACCGCGTTTGGAAGGGAGGACATCCGTGCCCAAGCGGAGGTCCTCGGACTCGACGGCTACGTTCTGAAGCCGGTCAACGCCTCCGTTCTGTATGACACGCTGATGGATCTCTTTGGAACTGCCTCGTCGGAGGACGGGACGTCAGGCCACCATGCCGCCGCGGGCAGTCCGGAACACGACGCGCGAGGCGTCCGAGTCCTGCTGGTGGAAGACAACGAGATGAACCAGCAGGTCGCCACCGAATTGTTGGAGAGCGCGGGAGCCAAGGTCACAGTGGCGGGACACGGGGGTATCGCCGTGGACCTGCTCAAGAATGGACCTCAGCCGCCGCCGTTCGACGTCGTCCTGATGGACTTGCAGATGCCGGAGATGGACGGCTACACCGCGACCAAGCTTCTGAGGGAGGACGGACGGTTCAACAGTCTTCCGATCCTCGCGATGACCGCTCACGCGCTGGTCGAAGAGCGCCAGCGATGCCTGGATGCCGGAATGAACGATCACCTGACGAAGCCCATCGAGCCGGATGCGCTGTTCGCGGCGCTGGCTCGATGGGTGAAGGTTCGCCACGCGCCGGCGGATTCTGCCCCCGCCCGGAGACCCGCGGACAACGAGCCGGAGGTGCCCGAAATAGAAGGTGTCGACGTTTCGGGCGGTCTGAAACGCGTCGCCGGCAACCGCCGCGTCTATCGAAGCCTGCTCGAGCAGTTTGCCGCGAAGCAGGCCGATGCAGCAGCGCAGATCACCACGGCGCTGCGGGATGGGGAGATGGCTTTTGCCGAACGCCTTGCGCACACGCTGAAGAGCGTTGCGGGCAACATCGGGATCGGCCGGGTCCAATCCGTCGCGGCCGAACTGGAGCGGGGCATCCGCGAGCAAAGTCCGACGGTGTCTTTTCTCTTGGAAACCTTGGATTCGGTGATCGCTCCGCAAGTCGACGCGATCCGCAGAGCCCTCGTCCAGCCGGGGCGGGAAAATGCCCCTCACGAGTACAACGCCGAAGCGGCAGCGGCAGCCGTTACCCGACTGAGAGCGTTGATCGCGGACAACGACGGCGATGCCGCCGACGCCTTGCAGACCGTCGTCAATTCGCTGGCGGGCACCGCGGATGAGAAGAAGCTCGACCAATTGCGAAGCGCGATCGCCGAATTCGATTTCGACCTGGCCGCCGCCAAATTGAATGACATTGCCGTGGAATGCGGCCTGGCAGAGGAATCAACCAAATGACCGGTGCCGATGAGAAGAAACTGATCCTTCTGGTGGACGACGCTCCCGAGAACATCCAGGTCGCGCACGCAATCCTGAAAAACACTTACAAGACGCGCGTGGCCACCAGCGGAGCCAAGGCTCTAGAGCAGGTGAAGACGGTGCCTCCGCCGGACCTGATCCTGCTCGACGTCATGATGCCCGAAATGGACGGCTACGAGGTTTGCACCAGGCTGAAGGCAGATCCCGCTACCCGTGAAATCCCGGTGATCTTTCTGACGGCGAAGACCGAAGCCGAGGACGAGACGCGCGGCTTCGAAGTCGGAGCAGTGGACTACATCCACAAGCCGTTCTCGCCGCCAGTCGTGATGGCGCGAGTTCAAACGCATCTCAACCTGCGCGAAACGCGGGAGCAGCTTGCGCGCGAGAAGCGGCTGGTCGACAAGCTGCTGGACAACATGCTCCCGGCGGCCGCAGTCACGGAGATCAAGGCGACCGGCAAGGTGATTCCGCGGCGCTTCGAGAATGTCGCTGTGCTGTTCGTGGACCTCGTCAGCTTCACCAGCTTCTGCGATCGCCACGCCCCGGAAGAGGTCGTGGGCAAGCTCGGCGAACTCTTTATCCTCTTCGAGGAATGCGCCCGGCGAAACGGACTCGAAAAGATCAAGACGATCGGCGATGCCTTCCTGGCTACTGGCGGATTGCTTCAGCCTGTTGACGACCCGCTCCGCGCGGCCGTGAACTGTGGGATCGAAATCGCAGCCGGAACTTCCCTGCTGGGCGGCGACGAGTGGCGGGTTCGCGCAGGGGTTCACGTGGGACCGGTGATGGCTGGCATCGTCGGGGAAGAAAAGTATCAGTTCGACATCTGGGGCGACACCGTCAACGTGGCCGCGCGGCTCACGACAGCGGCCTCGCCGCAATCGGTCGCCCTCACGCAGGAAGTCGCGCAACGCCTGACAGGCCTCAGGCTCATACCACGCGGCGCCGTCGAACTGAAGGGGAAGGGATCTGTGGCGCTCGCGGAGATTGACGCAGCCCAGCCGGTGGCGTGACGCGGACGATCAGGCGATGCGTAGCGCGACGACGGTCATGTCGTCAGCCTGCTCGGCTTCGCCCGTGAACGCATCGGCCTTTGCGACGAGGAGGTCGATCAAATTGCGCGCACCGCGCGAACCTGCGTCGAGGAGGGTCGACTCGATGACGGACTCTTCCCAGATCTCCTCGCGGCTGTTTGTTGCTTCGCTGATGCCGTCTGAAAAGCACAACAACACATCGCCCGCCTCCAGGTCGACAGCCCCTTCGGCAAACGGCGCTGACGGCAGCAGTCCTACTGGCGGACCACCCGTCGTCAGCCGTTCGATGCTCGCCCCGGAGCCTGAATTCCGCGCAAGCATCGGCGGGCAATGTCCTGCGTTGATGAACTTGAGACGGCGCCGCTCAGGATCGATCGTCCCGCAGAAAAGTGTCGAGTACTCCGCCGGCGCCGAAGATGCGTAGACTGACCGGTTCAGGTTCGCCAATAACTCATTGAGCGACGGCGGACCCTGCATCAGCGGAATCCGAAGCGAAGCCTGGATGCTCGCCATCAGTACCGCCGCCGGGATGCCCTTGCCTGAGACGTCGCCGAGCGTGAACGCCAGGCCGCCGTCCGGGGTTGGAATGAAGTCGAAATAGTCGCCCCCGACGAACCTGGCTGGGCGGAAGAACGATGCGCAATCCAGGCCTTTGAGCTTCGGCGGAACCTGCGGAACCAGCCTCGCCTGAACGTCCTTGGCGATCGCCAGTTCCCGGAGCACCAGTCGTGCCTGCTCCGCCTCGCCGCGCAATCGTTGCGTTTCCACGGCAGAGGCTGAGTAGGAGGCGGCAAGCTGAAGCAGCGTGACGTCCGCTTCGGAGAATCCGCCCGGCTTGTTCAACGCCTGGAATGCGCCGAGGATCTTCCCATCGGCCGTCCGCAGCGGGATCACCAGGATGGATCGCGTGACATAGCCGCTCGACTGATCGATCTGGTTGAGGAACCGCTCGTCAGTGGAGGTGTCATTCACCAGCACCGGCCGCCCTTGCTCCACGCATGCGCCCACCAGTCCGTGGCCCAGCGGCACGCGGATCTCCTCCACGCCATGCGCCACCTTCGTCCGAAGCTGGTTCGTCGCGGAGTCCACAAGCCAGATGCTGCAACGGTCCGCACCGACCAGGTCGCGGGCCATGTCGGCGTTCAGGCCAAGGAACGAGTCGGTCTCCTGCTCCTGGCCGATCCGCGCCGCGTACTCGAAGATCACCCTCGTAATGCGGTCGCTGTCGTGGCTGGTCTGCATGGAGACGGCTCACCTTCACATCGCGACGGAGGACTGGCGTGCGAGCTTCTCGCTGGCCTCGCGCAAACGCCGGACCAACAGCCGGACGATTCCCTGCATGATCTCAGGGTTGGCGGCTGTCACTTCGTTGAACTCCTCACGGCCGATCCTGAGCAGTGTGGCGTCCTCCTCCACCGTGACGTCGGCGGAGCGCGGCGCGTGGTCAAGCAACGCCATCTCCCCAACGCTGTCGCCCTGCTTCAAGAGCGCAAGGTCCTTGCCGCCTTTATGGACCCGCACGACGCCATCCGCCACGATGAACAGTGAATCGCCGAAGTCGCCTTCGCGCATCACCACCGCGCCTTTCGGCCTCCAGGACTCTTCGGCAACCTGCGCGATCTTCGACAGCTTCTCCACCGGCAGGTCGGCGAAGAGGCTGACCGATTTCAGCAGAATCGTCTTTTCAAGCGTTGAATACATCTGCTTCAGTTCGTTCTCGATGATCGCGCGGACTTCACGCGTCAGCCTGTAGTCCGGAACCTGCCTCCAGTTTACGTTCGACAGCATCGGGGAGGGACCCGTCCGCCAAAGATGATCGATCGATATGGCCGAATCCCATTCGCGTGCCGAATACACGGACTTCTCGAGCTCCGGTTCCGGCCGCGCGGGCAGATCGTGGTAGATCTTCGAGCCCGCGGCATCGCGCTCTTCCGTGCTCAGCGGCTCCAGCAGCGGGGAGATTGATACCCGCCGGTCCAGCGATAGGACATTGTCGAGCAATTCCAGCAGGAGCGGAATCTTCGCGGGATCGCCGTCACGCGCGATGGCCGCCGCATCGGCCAGCGCGTGCTGCCGGGAGCACAACATCTCAATGCCCAGCACCGCCGGAATGATCTGGCGGATGCGGTCCTTCAAATCCCGGCACATGATGGTGTCCGCGGGGTTCTCGCTCAGCAGGTGCAGCATGCGGTTGTAGTGGTACGCCTTTTGCAGCAGGTTCTCCGCGCGCGGGGCCAGGTCCGCCAACAGCCCGGCCGGAACGTCCTGGCTCTTCGTCAATTGCAGCAGCGAGTGCACCGCCTGCGTTGAAGAATCCAGGTCTTCGTGCGTGATTGCGCCGATCAGCACCGGTACTGCGATCCGCGCCGGATATTTCGCCAACGCCCGAAGGATGCCCGTCCGTTGCGCCGACCCCGCTTCCGCCGCCGCGAACGCCCGCGCCAGCCGCGGCACCACCTGCTCCGGCGGGAACACACGCAGCGCCTCCTGGGCGAAGGGCGCCGTCCGGGGATCGTCGAAACACTCGATCACCCCGTCCATCAGCGACGGATCCCTGCGCGCCCCTGCCGCCTGTAAAGCCGCCTCGCGTACTTCGCGCGACGCATCCCTCAGTAACGCCCCAATGCCCGCTGACGGGAGCAGATCTGGGCGCTCCGCCAGGTGGGGCATCGCCGCCGCGCGGCATGAGGCTTCGGCGCTGCTGATCAGCTCCGCCAGCACCGCCGCGCCTTCGTCGCCATGTCCCAGCAGCGCGGCGGCCGACGCTGCCCGGATCTCCGGATCGCCGCCCGTCGCAAGTTGCCTGAACACCGGTCCGGCCCCAGCCAGCTTTCTGGTCGCGGCTGTCCGGATCGCCTCCAGCGCCACCGGCTTCTCCGCATTCAACGAATCCAGCACAACCGCATCCGGCAAAATCCGCGGCTCCGCGCTCGTCAGCGCCAGGATCTGCTTTCTCACCGCCGCGGAGGAGCCGCTGTACACCGCCCGCAGCGTCCGCTCCCACGGCTCAAGCTCAAGCCCTTCGATCAACTCCAGCGCCGACAACTGCCGCGCTTCGTCGCCGCTTCGCAGCAGCTTCTCGACCGTGCCGATCAGCGCCGGGTCCTGAGCGTCCAGCGCCAGGTCTTCGAAGTCCACTTGTCGCTTCTCCAGCGCGGAGACCAGCGCGTTCACATACAGCGGCTTCAATCGCATGGCGGTCACGATCCACACCAGGGTGGCCGCCACCGGCAACAGGCTCAGGTACTGCAAGCCCGTGTACTTCACCAGCACGAACGTGCAAAGCCCCGCCGAGGACTCCGCGATGTACTTCACCGTCCCGCTCACCACAGGGCGCACCGCTTTGCGCTTCCTCGACGGCACCGGCAGCCACAGCAGTTCCCAGGCCGAGTTGTTCAACGTGAACTTCAACGTCTGGTCGGCGAACTTCCCGATGGTTGCGCTCGCCAGCACCGGCCGGATGAGCACCGCCAGTGAGCCCAGGCTCAGAAACGCCGGCAGTGTCAACAGCCCCGCCAGCAGCCCGAATCGCGTCAGAATCGCCGAAGTCAGGAAGAACTGCACGAGCAAAGTCGCCGCGCCTGTAAAGGCGTAGAAGTGGCCGAAGAAGCTGGCAAGGTTCACCTCGCCCGGAATCGCTTGGGCCGCCAGAACCTTGAACTGGTAGTCCACCACCTGGCTGACTACCGCCGACAGCGCCACCACGGCCGCAATCGCAACCAGGTACGAGTCGAAGCGCTTGCCGGATGGCTGCTGCCTTGGCGGCGTCTGCGATGCCGGAACCACTTGCGCGAATCGGAACGCAAACCGCCCCAGCGCCCACTGCCCCGCCAGCGCGGCCACCACTACCAGCAGCAGCGCATCCGCGCCGAAGGTCTTTACGAACGGCTTCACGCTGGAGCCCACCAGAATCGCCGCAAGCGCGCCGCCTCCGCCGATCAGCCCGAACAGCCGCTTCGCCTGGCGCGGGTCGAAGATCTCCGACGCCGCCAGCCAGAACGAGAGCGACACGATGGCAATCGTGATCTCCATCCACACGTACAGAGCCGGAATCGCGTGGCCTGACAGATTGAAGTGCAGCGCGACAAGCCCCGCGCCGAACAGGGCATTTGTCGCGTCCAGCAGCGGGGCGGGCCTCATCCGGCGCGACATGCGCGAGTACGCCGCCGCCGCCAGCGCCACGGCCACCGCGCAGCCTGCGAACATCAGCGGCAGAAGCGACCGGTCGTACCGGCTGAGAAAGAAGGTGTCTCTCGCGGACTTTCCGGCGATGGTCACCGCTACAACCAGGAAGTACTGGGCGAACAGCAGGAGTGTCCAGCGGCCCTCACCCTTCCTGATGTTGACGATCTTCCGGAGTTGGTTCAAAAATCGTACTCTACCCCGCAGACGCCCGCTTCGACCCGCGAATCACCGAGGGCCTCCAGTTCGGAGCGAATCTCTGCCCGGTAAAGCTCCTTCATGTGCACGGCAATGATTCGCACGCCGGCGGGCAGTTTCACTATTTCGCGTCCCATCATCTCCGGAGTGAGATGCAGCGCCGCCTCCGCCACGGATTTCATCCGGTTCGGGAACGACGCTTCCAGAAAAACGGCCTTCAGGTCGCTGGTTTGCCGCGCGATCTCCCAAAGCCGCTCCGTCGGCCCTGAATCCGCCGCGAAGATCACCGTCCCCTGTTCGTCATGCACGACGTAGGCGCAGGTCGGAATCGTATGGTTCACCGGCACCGGCGTCAAGGTGAGCCCCGCCGCCTGGACTTCGGCTTCGGGTTCCAGCGCCCGAAGCCGCAGGAACGGGAGCCCGCCATTCGACATCGTCACGAAGTCCGGCCAGATCTCCCCGTTGAAGATGTTCCTGTGCACCGCGTCGAGAGTCTCCGGGCTGCCGTAGATGGTCGGGCAATGCGGGCTCGGGTTCCACACGTTTTCGAGGAACACCGGCAGGCTGACGATGTGGTCGGCGTGCGCGTGGGTCAGGAAGACATGCTCCACCGCGGCCTGGTCCTCCGGCGTGCCGTGAAAGCCGAGATACCCGCCATCAATCGCCACGTTCCCGTTGATCAGGTAGCTGCTCGCATACTGCCGGCAAACGCCGTCCGCGCCCGTGGAGCCGAGGATGATGACCTTCATCGTGAGTAGCATCCCACACCGGGAGGCCGTTCGCGACGGATGGCTGTGGAGGGTCAGCGAAGATGATGGTCGGGGCGGCCAGATTCGAACTGGCGACCCCCTGCGCCCAAGATGCCAAGGCGGCTGTTTCCCAGTGTCTCACCCGGTATCTAAGTGCTTCAATTGTCAGCTTCTTACGGATCGCGTGAGACACTGCGACACAAGTAGAAACACTGTGCCATCGTGGGGCTCAAAAGGGGTTGTGGCACAAGCCGTGGCACAAGATGTGCATTTGAGCCACGCTCCTCATCCCCTCCTAGCTGCACCGCGGCCAGGGCGCCCTTCTTCGGCCGCGGACACTTCCGTGTCCGAGATCGGACAGGTGGATCCTTACACCGCGAGAGCGTGCGACAGGCAGGAGCGTCGGCTAGGTTGTGGCCTGACCGGGGTTTTCCGTACCAGTCGAACGGAGGGACTGGAGACAGAAAGGAGCCGGGGAAATGCCAAAGAAGGCGTTCACACCAGGACAGATTGTGTTGAAGCTGCGGCAGCTAGAAGTGGTGCTGAGTCAAGGCAAAACCATCGCCGTGGCCTGCAAGGAAGCAGGAATCACCGAGCAGACCTTTTACCGCTGGCGCAAGGAATATGGCGGCCTGAAGGTGGAGCAGGCGCGGAAGCTGAAGGATCTACAAAGGGAGAACACCCAGCTGCGGCGCGCTGTGGCCGATCTGACGCTGGAGAAGCAGATCCTGCAGGACATCGCCCAGGGAAACTTCTGAGTCCCGAGCGGCGGCGCGTGGCCGTCGCCCACGCTCGGGAAAAGGGACTCAGCGAACGGCGGGCGTGCCGGCTGACGGGTCAGCCCCGCGGGGCCCAGCGGTATCAGCCCACGCAACGCGATGACGAAGACGAACTGACCAAGGCGATCATCTCGCTGGCCAGTGAGTATGGCCGCTATGGCTACCGGCGGATCGCAGCCTTACTGAACCGGGATGGCTGGCGCGTGGGCAAGGACCGGGTGCAGCGCATCTGGCGGCGCGAAGGGCTGAAGGTTCCGGCCCAACAGAAGCTGCGGGGCCGCTTGTGGCTCAACGACGGCTCGTGCGTCCGGCTGCGGCCAAAGAGACGGAATCATGTCTGGAGTTACGACTTCGTGCAGGCACGAACGCACGACGGCCGCAGCTGGCGGCTGCTGACACTGATCGACGAGTTTACCCGCGAATGCCTGGCGCTCCGTGTGGCCCGGAGATTGAACAGTCATGATGCGATCGAGACATTGGGTGAGTACATGCTCGAGCACGGTGTGCCCGAGCATGTACGGTCCGACAATGGGGCGAGATGACGGCCGAGCGTGTGCGCAGATGGCTCCACGCACTGGGCACCCAGCCGCTGTTTATCGAGCCGGGCAGCCCGTAGGAGAACGGATACTGCGAATCCTTCAACGGCAAGCTGCGGGATGAGTGTCTGAACGGGGAGATCTTCTACTCGTTGCGGGAGGCGCAGGTAGTGATCGAAATGTGGCGCACGCACTCCAACACCGTGCGCCCGCACAGTGCCCTGGGCGACCGCCTACCGGCGCCACCGGCTCGAGCAGTGGCGGCGTGACGCAGTCCGCAGTCAAAGCTCTCTCTTCGCCTGCCAAATCCTGTTTGCGGCCGGGCTGCGGCCGGTGTCCAGGCTCTGACGATGAACTCGCTCCGCTCGGCCTGGACCCCGCTCCTCGCCGGCCTGCCCAAAACTCATAGGCAGGCGAAGGTCGGCACCGAAGCTCGTCCCAACCAGCCATTCGCCGTCAGAGATATACTCTCAATCGAACTGGTACAAAAGACCGGACAGGTCACGCACGGACCTCATCACGGCATGCGGATCGCTTTTACGGGATAGACACTCGCATCAGCCCGGACCGTCAGATCATGATCGTGAGACACGCACACGCGGCATGTCGGAAACGTGCAGCGCTGTGTCAATCGCCATGCAAGGCAAGAACAAGCGAAGAACTGTCGCAGAGATCCTCTACGGGGGCTTTGAGCTTAGGGCACAGGCAGAAGAACTCGCGTTTCCAATTCGGACTCTTCAGCCGCCCACGACGTCTCATTCTGCTCGAATCTCCAGGACTGCGACCGTATACGGCTCCAATTCCACGGCCAAATCCTTCGAATAGTCGATCGTTCGACTGACCGGCCCGATCACGTCCGGCCGGTCGAGCGACGCCTTCTCCGTCAGCGCAGCCGTGATCGTGTGCAGCCGCGCCGTCGCCTTCCGGGGCGCGCGCACGCCCTGCAATCGCAAGAGCAACGTG
Organism: Bryobacteraceae bacterium; assembly: GCA_050789245.1. GTDB lineage: Bacteria > Acidobacteriota > Terriglobia > Bryobacterales > Bryobacteraceae > PNKE01. Next base: position 215,272 of record JBOZRR010000037.1, read on the forward strand.
TTTCGCCTGCCCTCGTAATTCGCGGCCTTAATCACGAACCGCCGACCGTCCGCGCTCGCCGTCGCGATCGCATCGACCGTGCCCTGCTGCCACTCCTCGGGCTTCATCGTTGCGATGTCCTGGAAAAACGCCTTCCGGTCCGCGACGTCCCGCACTGTCCCGCTCGCCGACGCCAGGCAGCGTTCGGCGTAGTGCTCGCGAAACAGTCTTGCCACGGAATAAGCTCCTCCTGGAAACCACGACACGTGATTGTGGTAGATCAGAGATGTCCACGTCGGATCGTCCGTCGTGTTGCGCATCAGCAAGGCGGGGCACGTCATCGTCAACTCCGGCCCCAGCTGCTCGTAGAGCATGAGACTGCCCGCCGCGTGCAGGCCCGCCCGCCAGTCGTACGTTCGCGACAGGTTCCACTCCAGCACGCCAAGCCGGATCTGCGGCCGCGCCGACACGCGGATGTAGTCGCGCAGCTTCACGAGGTAGTCGCGGATCCTCCGCAGCCCGGTCTCATAGCCCTCCGGCTCGTATTCATAATTGTGCACGCCGAGAACATCGAAGTTCTTCCCGGCCAGATCGATGACCTTTTTGCTCCACTCCATGTCGTTCGACCGCTTCTGCCCGCACGCCACGATCCGCGCCTCGGGCGCGATTTCTCGCAGCCGCGCGCCATACACGTTCACTACCTCTGCGTACCGCTCAGCGGTAAAGCCGTTGTTCATCGGCTCGTTGTCGATCTGGAACAATCGAACGTTGTACGGTTCGGGATGTCCGTTCGCTGCCCTCCGTCGCCCCCACTCCGTTGGCGGTGGATCGTTCAAATACCGGACCCAGTCCATCGCATACTCGACTTCCTCGCGCTCCGTTCCCGGCGCCGCCAGTACGATCAGCGGCTCGGAGTTCAGCTTCCGACACAAGCCGAGGAATTCGTCAGTCCCGAACCCAAAGTAATCCGAGTACCCGCCCCAGAAAACGTTCGGATGATACCCACGCGAGACATGCGGCCCGATGCCTTCCTTCCATTTATAGGTTGATGCGAATGACCCGCCGGGCCACCGTATGAACGAAGGCGCGAGATTGCGCAGTGACTGCAATAGGTCAGGCCGCAGCATCCCCTCCCGCCGAACATCCGCGCGCATCATCGAAACGAAGTCGACCAGGACTGACCCGTTCCCAGACGCGCCGATCTCGATTGAAGCGTCGGTGTCGTGCACCGAACTTGTGAACGAAAAGCGCGCCTCGTGCCACCCCGCGGCCGGAACGGCGAGGGGCGCGGACACGATCACCTCGCGCTTCGCCCCCACAACCCGCAGTGTCAGTTCCGGTGCTCCCCGCTCACGTCGCACCCACGCCCATCCGTCATATGTCCGCCCACTCTCGACGAGGATTCGGCCCTGCCGGATGCCTGAGCGCCCGCCATCGGCCCGCAGGCGCACGCTTTTCCTGCCGTTCGAGAACTCCAGGTCCGCGATCTCGACGTCACCGCGTTCCGCGAACGAAGTCCAGTATGTTTCGAAATCCGTTCCCTCGAAACCCGCCCCACGAATCTGTTCCGCGAACAATCCGTCTTCGACCGAGTGGTTGATGTGTTCGAGGAACTGACCGTAGATCGCCTGATCGATCGGAGTCGAAACGCGATCCGTATCCACGAGCAGCACGGCCACGCGCGCGTCCGGAGCGGCGGCCGCCACTGCGCCTGCGGCAAGGGAGCTCAACAGGAACCGTCGTCGATTCATACGAAGCGCAGTATACAACCCGGACCTTCTATTCGAGGTGAGCTCTTGGGGGGGCTGAAGGCATTCCAAGTCAACGGCCTTACAATGTCCGGGAAGCCGTCTTGGAGATCCGAATGACGATTCGCGCCCTTGTTGGCATCGCGTGGCTGCTTACATCAACGTTGGCGTGGCCGCAGCAGGCCAACGTCAACTTGGACTACAAGCCGCATTAGAACATGGAAGATCTGATCCCGTTCAGCGCCAATCTGAACTCGCCCGACGTTGCCGATGACGGGACCGTCACATTCCGGCTGAGAGCGCCGGCGGCGAAGGAGGTGCTGCTTTCGGGCGTTGCCGTCCTCACTGCCTTGAAGAAGTCGGGGCGAGGAGTCCCGTTCACCAGGGGCGAAGACGGCGTCTGGAGCCTCGAGGTCGGCCCGCTCAAGCCCGATATGTACGCCTACCACCTCCTGGTGGACGGAGTGCGAATGGCTGATCCCAACAACACCATAGCCGCGTTCACCGCGATGCCGCCGTACAGCCAGCTAATCGTGCACGGAAGCGGGCCGGCGTATTATGACGCCCGAAACGTCCCGCACGGCGCAGTCACGCGACACGTGTACCACTCCAATGTTACGAATGGCGAGCGCGAACTGTACGTGTACACGCCGCCGGGTTATGACCGCTCCAGACGTTATCCGACCCTCTATCTCCTAGGCGGCAGCGGCGAGTTGCCGTCCAACTGGATCTATGACGGCCGCGCGAACTTCATCATGGACAACCTGCTGGCCGAGGGGAAGGCCGTCCCCATGGTTATCGCCATTCCCAATAACCAGGTGGTGCACAGGAACAACCCGAAGCACACGGAGCTGACGTTCAAAATCTTTGAAGAGGATGTGCGGCAGCACATAATCCCGCTGGTCGAGCGCGAATACAGCGTGCGCCGCGATCCCAAGGGCCGGGCGCTTTCCGGCCTATCGATGGGCGGGCGTCATACCCAGTTCGTCGGGTTTAGCTCGCTCGACCTGTTCGCAAACTTCGGGGTCCTGAGCGTTGGCGACGTCGACAGCGAGAAGACGATCGCCACGTTCCTGAGCGACCCCGACGTCAATAAGAAGCTTGATTACCTCTTTGTGGGACAGGGGACGGAGGAAGCGTCCGGCCGCATGGGTGAGCGCGTCCTCGCGCTGCACCAGGCCTTGCTCAACCATAAGATCACCCACGAATACTACGTTGGCGGAAACGGCGGCCACGACTGGGCCACCTGGCGCCACCTGCCTTACTACAAGTTCCTGCCGAACCTGTGGCGGAAGGAGTGAGGTGAGAAGGCCTGTGCTGCTGAAGTTCCCGATAGCGACATGGGGCGGATGGTCCGCCTCGCAGTCTCCCGAGTTGACCGCTTCTCGGGTCAGGCCAGCAACAGCTTGCGCGCGTCACCTTCCGGATCATCCACCATCCCGCACTTGTTGTCGAACACCATCGTCTGGCACCGCGTCGGCTCGAACGGTTCCCACTTCAACCCGGGCTGGCTGGGATTGCCTGTCTTTGCGAAGTTGGCCCAAGCTGTCGTCATCTTCCTTGCCAGTACCTGAGCTTCCGGGCCGTTCCCCGTCCCCTGATCGCAGCGGCGGGTGTTGTCGAAGCAGAAGGCCAACTCAGCCGTGTGCCAGGCGCCGGCATCTTCCAGCATCGGAGACTGCCAGGAAAAGTACCACGCGTAAGCAGGCGCGGCTTGCTGCTTGTACTTCAGAGTGGCCATGCGCGTCACGCTGTTGCGAATGTTGAGGGTGTTCAACCCGCTGCCGCCGCACATATAAGAAAGCGTTCGTATGCTCTTCGTCGGATGTGCCTTCTTCAGCGTGGCCACCAGTGCTTTGGCCTTGGTCTCACCATAATTCTTCGTAAGAGTGGCCAGCCACTGGGCTTCCGTCGGCCGTGACGACATGATGTTCCCTTCCTCGCTCACGGAGCCGAACAGGATCGGGATGTTCTTCGAGATCTCTGGCGCCCCATCGAAGAACGACCGCATGGTAATGATTCGCCCGTCGACAGTTGGCCCCGCACCTACGCGCGGTCTGGCTGTGCCGGGAGGTGCGGTCGGCCCGCCGGGTCCCATCGGTGGGTTCATTTTGGCGGCAACGGCATTACTGACCTCGTTCAGCTTTGCCCAATCCATCTTCTGAAGAGCCGCGATATCAGTCACGCCGAGTTCGGCAAACACCCGCTTCGCGAATTCTTTTGACTCCTCAGCACTTGGAGGGTTGCCACCTCCACCGGATTGCGCCGACGCGCGATGGATCAGCCCCTCCGCGGAAGGCATGCCGAGCAGAGTGGTCACTTTGGAGCCACCTCCCGACTGGCCGTAGATCATGACGCAGTTTGGATCGCCGCCGAAGTTGCTGATGTTGTCCCGAACCCAGCGGAGCGCCGCCACGAGGTCGGTCATGCCGACGTTCACGGAATCGGCGTAGGCCGGTCCGCCGAGAGAGGATACGTCGAGGAACCCGAGAACGTTGAGACGGTGATTGACGGTCACCGAGACGGCATCGTGATGCCGGGCCATCTGTGCGCCATCCTGAGAGGCGAGTTCATAGGCCGAACCGAACGTGAAGCCGCCACCATGCATGTAAACCATCACGGGACGCTTGCCAGTCAGGCTGGGCGTCCAGATGTTCACCTTCAGCATGTCCTCGCTCTGCCACCCGTCGGTCCACTGGTACAGGAACGACTGTTCCGGCGTCCAGTTGTGCAGGCGCTGCGGGCAGTTGGCTCCATAGATCAGAGCCGGATACTCGCCATCCCATGCTGCGAGAGGTTTGGCGGGGAGCCACCGGTTCTCGCCTCCCGTGTTGGCTCCGTAGGGGACACCCTTGAACGTCAGCACACCGTCGTCGACATAGCCGCGTACTTTTCCGTACTGCGTCTTTGCGATGGCGGATCTTGGTGTGCTGCAACTTGCCTGGGCCCCTACAGCCTTTTTAGCGCCCGACCTGGACGCGGCTGCGGGAACTGCGGCTACGCCTGCTGCGGTCGACAAAAGCGCCTGGCGACGATTGACTCCTGCATCATTCTTCGAACTTGACCTGGACATCTTTTCTCCTATCAGGGAAGTCGGCTCCCATTCCGGAAACGGTGGACCCGTCGGCGGGACAAGCCACCTCCGCCTCCAATGCGATCTCCTTAAACTTTACTCGCCCGAGATTGTGAAACAGAAAATTCGCCAGCTTGTCGTTAGGGACGAAGATGTCCATCCAGCCATCTCCTTCGAAATCCGCCGTTGCCGCGCCCATCCCTTTGCCAGGATGCGCGCGGATTCGGGAGGATGCCGACACATTCGGGCGAAGAGCCGGAACTCTACTATTTGGCGAATTGGTAGATCTCGATACTGATCGGCGCGATAGTCAGAGTCTTGTGTGTTTGCGCCAGCGTCTCCACCACCCTGACTTCGTTCTTACCCAGGCTGGTGGCGGCATCCAGACTGTTGCCGGTCATTCGCCACATCCGTCCTCCCCCCGCCAACGCAATCCCCTTGAAGCTGAGGTCGAGTTCCTGGGCGGATTCATTCGCGTTGATTACCGCGATTGTCAGAAATTTCCCATCGCTGCTCATCGCCGCGACTACATCGACCGGATGCGTCGGACTTCCGGCGTTCACTTTCGGCTGGTCGGCTCCCACCGGATACAGCGGATGAGGCGGCGGCGAGTTGCCTCCGACCTCCACCGGTATCGAGCCGAAGTGGTCGCGGTACATCTTGAATAACAGCCCCGTGGTGTTGAGTGCCGCTTCTGTATCGTTGTAGTCAATCGCGGACATCCCCATCGTGTGACCGGCCATCTTAATGATGTCCGTGTGACGGAAGATCTCCTGGAGCACCATCGCGTTCGCCAACGCTCCTTTAAGACCATTCCCTGCACCGGTATAGGCCCACTCGTCAATTGCCATGGGTATTCGCCTGGTCTTGAGGGCCGGGATGCGCTCCAGATACTCCTCGTACGCCTCTACTTTGTTGCGCACACGGTTCGCGGGACGGCGAGCCCATTCCACTAACGGCTCATCCACCTTCACCATGTAATTCGCCCGACTGAAGGCGCCCGGCTTGACCCCGCCGGCGTGATCGAACCTCTGCCCGGCGTAGGAGTAGAAGTGCTCGGACATGATGTCGATGTTGTCGAAACAGTGGGTGAATAGGCCGAAATCCCAATCGCCGGGCGAACCGAAATCCGGTATCAGTTTACCCACGACGGGGAGCGCAATTCCGTAGATCGTCATCTCGTCGGGAGTGGCCCCGGCTGCAAGCAGGGTGATGGAGGGGTCGACGCGGCGCATCGCCTCGGCGAACAGATTATGCTTGATTACGTACTGTCTGAGCGGCATCACCCCAAGCTGCCAAGGTCCATACATCTCGTTCCCAATTCCCCACCACTTGATTCTGTAGGGCTGCGGGTGGCCGTTGGCGGCCCTCAGTCGGCCCATGGGAGTGGTCGCCGCACCGTTGGCATACTCCACCAGTTGCGCCGCGGACCAGGCGTCTCCGAAACCGGAATTCACGCTGATGAAGGGCTCGACCCCGAGCAGTTCCATGAGGATCATGAACTCGTCGGTGCCGACATCGTTCGGCTGGAATCCTCCCCGGTCGGGATCGCGGCGGGGCGGCCGCTTGTCGGGATCGCCGATGGCATCGCGCCACTCGTGCCCGGACAAATAATTGCCTCCGGGCCACCGGTACATTCCGGAGCGCAGTTGTTTCAGGAGACTGGTGGTATCAGGACGAAAACCTCGAATATTGTCCGCAGGCATCAGCGAAACCGCGCCGATATGGAACGAACCCTGGCCTGTTCCTGCTATCTCTATCCGGCCGTCCTTACTGTCGCCCCCGGCGGTGAACTTCAACGGGAACTTCGCGAAGGACGCGCGCAGGCCAGCGACCGGAACCACCTGCCGGTCGCCGGGATCGGTGCCCCACACAAGACTGACCGTGACCTTGACGCCGGGAGTGCCCGCCAGCACAACTCGCCCGGTGTACGCCTTTCCCTTGCGCAACGCCAGTCCGGCCTGCTGAATGCCTCGCGCACCGGTGCCGGCCAGGCGTATCAGAGGAGTGTGGACGCCGACGAACGGGCTCTGACGGTCCATCGTCACAGCTCCATCCGGACCGATCGGCCGCCACTTGATGGCCGGTCTGCCGCGTCCGGGGCCCCGTCCGGTGCTCGGCGCAACGGGCTTCGAGTCGATTGCCTCAAAGAACTTCCGGTCGTCGAGCATCTCGGCCCACACGCTCCGGTTAATCAGCGGCCCTATGTGCTCGATGAACTGGCCGTAGACGTATGGAGAGATGGCCGGTGCGGTCTTACCGGCGTCGATGGTTACGGAAATCCGCTTCGCCGGCTGATTCTGCGAGCGCGCCTGTGGCGCGAGTATTGCGGCAACTCCCAGCAGCAAAATGATTGGTGCGTTTCCTGTCATAGTTTCCTCCCCGACACCATTCACCGAAACAGCAGAGGTGCGAAATCGGCCAGCGAACTTCTCCATACCCTCCAATCATGCGCGCCCGGGAAACTCCTGAACGTGAGTGTGATTCCACGGGCTCGCAAATCATCGGCGGCCTTGGTCTGAAACGGCATTCTCGGGTCTTCCGTGCCGCAGGAGAAATACAGCAGCTTGAGCTTCTTGTTGGTGGCCCCGGAATCCTCCAGGAATCCCGGCGAAATTCTTGCGATGTCATACGCCGCATAGCCGCCCACTCCGCCGAACATCCCCGAACTGAATTGCCCGACCGACGCAAACACGTCCAGCCGCTTCAATCCCACGTTGATGGAAATTCCCCCTCCCATCGAGAGTCCTGCAATAGCGCGGTTCTCCCGTCCGGGAAGCGCCCGAAACCGCTTCTCCATGAAAGGGATCATTCCCTTCACGATGTCCTTTTCGGCTTCGTCGTAGTTTTGACCTGTACCGCCGGTTGCTCCCGGCCCGGAAGGTGGGCGTCGGACCGCGCCGACATCGAGGACCGCCGGCTCGTGCCAGTATGCGTTCGGCAGGACAACAATCATCGGCTTTGCCTTGCCCTGGGCTATCAGGTTATCCATGACCACGTTGAAGACGCCGAGCATATTCCATGCTTCTTCGTCGGCGCTGCCGCCGTGGAAGAGGTACATGATCGGGTATCTGGTCGTGGTCCCCTCGTAACCGGGCGGAGTGTAGACCAGGAGGCGCCGCTCCGCTTTCAACACGGGTGACGGATACCACACCGCCAACACGGTGCCATGCGGAACCTTTTCGGTCTGGTACAGCGCGGAACCCTCGCCGGAAATCAGTACCGGGCTGAGATGACGCAACCCATCGCGCATGGCGTGATAGTTGCCCGGATCGAGCATCGTCACACCGTCCACGGAGAATGTGTACGACCAGATCTCGGGACTGAGCGGTCCTGTCGTGACGCTCCAAACTCCCGTGCCATCGTTGGTCATTTTGATCCCGCGCCCGCCCGGCCAGTCGCCGTTGACCAGCACCTCGGTAGCTTTGGGAGCACGCAGCCGGAAACTGACCCGCTTGTCGGGCAGAACCTCCGGTGAACTCACCCGCGGGCTTGTGCTCCGGGCCTCTGCGGAAGTCCGCGCTCCTCCGGGGGGTGGCGGTTGCTGCGCGTGCGAATGTGCGAACGAAGCGGAAAGCACCATCGCAAATCCGAGCCGAACCACTTTCGACCATCTCATAGTGATGCCCCCTCCGATCTTGTCGCTGGCCGCGCGTCTAAGGTGCACCCGCCGTCCCAACGCGCCATCTCTACTCGCCTTCCCTAACGGAGGCGAGATGAGGATTCTATCTCCGCGCGAACATCGCATACAAGCTGGCGATGAGTCTCGGACCCATTAAATCTCGACAAATGACCAGGGGAGGCAGGACCGGGGACTGCAGGCCGGATGGCGGGCTATACGCGAAAGTCTCTGCCCCAGACTCAGGACTTCAGAACACTGCGGAAGATGGGCTCGAGAATGAGGGAGTGGGATTACTTCGGATCGGAGTTCGCGGGAGTGAAGAGAACCTCGTCGGCTGTCAGGTATTCGCCATCCCTGGGACCGGAAAACTGTGCATACGCGATGCGGTCGCCTTTGGCGAGGAACGCTGATCATGGCACGATCGGCGAGCCGTTGCGCTTCCGCGGGATGTCCTTCCTGGGGCAAGCGGCGGATCGCCGGGACTGGCTTCTGAGCGTCGGGATTGCTGCGGTCGCGCTTCTCGCCCGACAAGACATTATCTTCATTCAACTGGATACGATCTCGACGGACATCGCAAACGACCATCGCGGCCAGCCGGCCATTGCCTACAGGAAGGGCCTCTGTCCATCTTCCGGCCGGTTGCTTATACCAGCGGCTCAGGGCGTCGCGGTTATTGTCGAGTGCCGCCGCACCAGGCGCGAGATTCAGGATGAGGACCCCGAGCAATACAAATCGCAGAGCGTGCTCCTTCTGGAATAAGACTGTAGCGGACTTCGTGGAAACAGCTAACCGTCTGCACTGCGCCCGGCATGTGTGGTTCAGGTGATAGGATGTGTTGACAAAAACACGAGGACTTGCAGGTCTCGTGCCTTGTGGAGTGGTGATGAGATCAGCAGCATTTGCATTCCTTGCCTGCCTTGTCTGTCAGGCACAGCCGACGGGTGAGTGCAAACCGTCGTCGTTGAACATCCCCGGTGCACCCTACCCGTGTATTTATCCGGACCGCAGGGTGACATTCCGCGTATCGGCGCCTGACGCCCAGAAGGTTCAGGTTCGGCTGGGCGGCGCACACGAGATGAATAAAGGCGCCGACGGGCTCTGGATGGTGACAGTGCCTCCCCAGGTCATTGGCTTTCACTACTACACGATCGCCGTGGATGGAGCGACAGTGGCTGATCCCGCGACCCAGACCTTTTTCGGCAGCGGCTGGTACAACAGCGCGGTTGAAATTCCCGACCCCGACGCTGCTTACTACTCCGCAAAGGATGTCCCTCACGGCGAAGTTCGGCAGCGCTGGTACTACTCGAAAGTCACTGGCCAGTGGAGACGGTGCTACGTGTATACGCCGCCGGACTACGACTCGAGCGGACGCACCCGCTATCCGGTGTTGTACCTAATGCATGGATGGGGAGAAAACGAGCAGGGCTGGCATACACAGGGACACGCAGATCTGATCCTCGATAACCTCATTGCCGAGAAGAAGGCGAAGCCCATGATCATCGTCATGGACAACCTGAATACCGTTCGTCCGGGTGAGGACGCGGGGCTGTATCACGCACGCAGTATCATCGCTCGGAAGTCGCCGGCAGATGTGCCCCCGCCGATCGGAGCGCCGCCGCGTGCCAGCGCTGCTTCCGGTACGCCGGCGCCGCCCGCACGCCCGGGCTTCCCGCCTAATTGGTTCAACACGTTCACCGAGATGATGATGAATGACTTGATTCCGATGATTGAGCGGACCTATCGAGTCGCGCCTGGCCGCGAGAATCGCGCCATGGCGGGACTCTCCATGGGCGGCATGCAGTCGTTTCAGACGGTGCTGGCGAACACCGACAAGTTTGCTTGGCTCGGCGGGTTCAGCGGCAGTAGCGGCGGCCGCGGCGGCCTTGATCTGAAGACCGCGCACGGGGGCGTGCTCGCGGACGCAGATGCGTTCAATAAGAAGATGAAACTGGTGTTTCTGGGTATCGGAACGGCCGAAGGTCAGGGAACGAAGACCTTCAGTGAGCAACTCACAAAGGCGGGCATTCGCAACGTGTACTTCGAATCGGCTGCGACCGCACACGAGTGGCTCACATGGCGACGTTGCCTCGCCGACTTTGTTCCGAGGCTCTTCAAGTAGACAGATTGCGCGAGATGAGCGATGGAGAGGCAAATGAACGACACTCGTTTTTCCCGACGTTATTTCTTCTATGGCTCGTTGCTGGCCGGAGCCGTTCCTGCCGGAGGGTTTGGGAGCACGGCTTCTCTTCCCGCACTCGGCTATAAATCGCCGAACGAGAAGCTTAATGTTGCTGCCGTGGGAATGGGCATCCGCGGACCAGCAATCCTTGTCGGCGCCGCCGCGACCGAGAACATCGTTGCTGTGTGCGACGTCGACGAGGAACGCTCAGAGCGAGGTTTTGCGCAGTATCCGAATGCGAAGAAGTACAAAGACTATCGCAAGATGTTCGACTCAGAAGGCAGGAACATCGATGCGGTGATGATCGCGACGCCGGATCATATGCACACTCCGGTTGCGCTGCTTGCAATGCAGCATCGCAAGCATGTCTACTGTGAGAAGCCTCTCACCCGCACTCCGTGGGAAGCGCAACTGCTGGCCGACGCCGCTGCCAAGTACAAAGTCGCGACTCAGATGGGCAACCAGGGCTGGAATCACGAAGGGACGAAAACGGCCTGCGAGATTCTCTGGTCCGGTGAGATCGGCGATGTGACGGAATTGCATTCGTGGACCGGGCAGATCTATGGCGGGCAACCAAACCTTCCTACAAGCGGGCCGGAAGGCAGGCCAGTGCCAGCCACGCTGGACTGGGATCTCTGGCTGGGATGTGCGGAGCCTCGTCCGTTCAACCCTCTGATGACGAATCAGTGGCGTGCTTTCATTGACTTCTCAACCGGCGGCTCGCTGGGCGATTGGCTGGTTCACAATTTGGGGCCGGCGCATTTGGCACTCCAACTCGACAAAGCGGCGCCGACCAGCGTCGAGTGCGTCTTCGTTGAGGGCACGAGTCAGTGGCTTTGGCCCTTGCGGGCGCACGTCGTCTATGAATTCCCGGCTCGCGGAAATATGCCTGCCCTCAAGGTGCATACGTACCAGAATATGCGTGGCGATTTCGCCGATCCGCCCGGCATGGCCGAAGGCGATCGCCTGTTCCCGCCCATGAACAATCTGGCCGAGAAAGGCAGGCCTTTCCTGCAGGGCGGCGACGGCATGATGCTGGTCAGCACGCAGCTGACACCGGATGGTAAGCCGATACAGAGGCAGGGGCCGCCGCCCGGATTCGCAAAACCCGGAGCATTCCGCGGAGTTCCGCCCGGAGCATCTCAGGATCGGAAAATGCGCGCTCCCGGCAATGGAGCTGTCTTCGTTGGGTCCAAAGGTCACATGGCGACGACGACGCGCGGCGAAGGCGTGTGGCTGCTGCCGGCTTCGCGATGGGCGGAGTTCAAACTGCCGCCGCAGATGCTACAGCGAGGGCTCAATCATCAGCAGGACTGGATTCGCGCCTGCAAGGGCGGCGCTCCGGGTGTTTCGGATTTCGCGGTTGCTACGAAGTACATTGAATGGCTTGCGCTCGGCGCAATCGCACTGCGTGTACCCGGAAAGCTATTGTGGAACGGCAATAAGCGAAGATTTACCAACAGTGATCAGGCGAATCGTTATCTGAAACCTGCGCTCCGCAAAGGCTGGGATCTCAAGGTATAGCGAGACATGAGATCTTTATTTGCCGCGACTCTGCTCTGCGTCGCTACTGCCATCGCCGTCGTTGACCTGAGCCCCAGCCTCCGTCCAAACCGGAATACGATTTGAGACACAGGAAAGGGGAAGCCGATGAGCAGGAGCCGGCACACGGAAGCGCAGATGATTGAGGCGCTGAAGCGGATCGAAGCTGGGCCGAAAACCACTCGTGTCCAAATTAGCTTTTTGTTGCGAGCATCTTGGACAGCATCCGATAGCCTGGTGCGGCGGATGCGCCGTAAGCGAATGGCTGGCAGCCCCTCAAAAGGCCCGTTTCGCTCCTCGACTCGGCTTCGACCGGCCCCGCGTCGGCTCATTGCCAATTTGGACAGCATCAGGGATGGAGTGGCAACCTGGTTTCGGCATCCTGCCGTCTGGCTAATAGAATCAGTGACTTAGGATGTCGGTCAGTGGGTCGTTTCGCCCAATTTGGACAGTAGTGGCCGAAAACGGAGGTGACCTGACCTGTGTTTTCTGTCTCCAGTCTCTCCGTTCGACTGGTACGGAAATCCCCGGTCAGGTCAGGCGGCGTACAGGTCTGCCTTGGCCGCCTTCAGAGGTTTCCGCTTTCACGATCTGCGGCATCAAGCGATCACCGAACTGGCTGAGCACGGCGCCTCCGACGCAACGTTGATGGCGATCGCCGGTCACATGAGCCGTCAGATGCTGGAGCACTACTCCCACTTCCGAATGGAAGCAAAACGCGCCGCGCTCCATGTGCTGGAAGGCGGACTCAATGGGTGCGCCGCCTCGCGAGGATGAACCGGAACCCAAGTTCAGGACGTAGCTCCCAAACCGGGTTATGGCACAAAGGCCCGCTTCGCCAGCGGGCCTTCTTTGTATCTGCTTGATTCCATTGGTCGGGGCGGCCAGATTCGAACTGGCGACCCCCTGCGCCCAAGGCAGGTGCGCTACCAGACTGCGCTACGCCCCGACCGGAAAAGGCTCCCGGCCTGACACCGGAAGCCTCTCCTATTGTAGCCGACAGGCCTCGCTAGGGCTTGCGCCATGCCGCGGCGAAGTTGTGCGTGCCGCCGCGCCCGTACCCCGCGATCGTCCGCGTCAGCAGCCCCTTGCCGAGCCACTCCTCGTAGTTCGTCTGGTACGGCGACGAGCTCAGGTTGTGCCGGCCCACCGTCCCGCCGCTGCCTGGAGCTTTGGCCTGGAAAATCGCCGTGATCCTTGGCCCGCCCGTCGCGTTGCACGCGCTCAGGTACGCAAGCTGCAAGCCCGCCTTCGTGTGCTTGTCCCACGCCGCCTGGTAGGCGCTCGCCAGGATGTGGTTCTCCACGGCCAGCGTGCCCGTCGCGCGCTTCTCATAGAGCAGTGTGTACTGCGGCTTGTCGCCGGGCGCGATCACTGAGATGTTTGTCGGACGGTAGCCCTTCTTCATCCAGTCGGCGTGTGTCGTCGCAAACGCCAGGGCGTTCAGTCCGTGCGACGCGATCCAGCCTGGGCCGCTCGCCTTCGACCACACCGCCGCGTACCGCACCTTGCCGTCGCTCAGGTACGCGCACACGTTCTCCAGGCGGTAGCCGTTGCCGGCGTGCGTGTCGAACTCCTTCTGGTAGCCCGCGCCCGTCATGCCGTGCCGAGCCACCCACGCCGTCTTGCCCACCGGCCGGAAGATCACGTTGAAGTAGGTCTTGCCGCCCGCCACGTAGCCGTTGATGAACGCCGGACGGTAGCCCGCATCCGCCGCGCGATCGAAGATGAACTGGTAGGACGCCTCCGGAATCCCGTGATGCGCCACCTCGGCCCAGCCCGGCGGATACCACGCCGGCTTTGTGGCCGCGGGCCACACCAGCACCGTGTCCTTCGGGATGCCCTGTTTCGACAGGCGCACCCACGGCCCCTTCGCCGTGCCGGGCGTCACCAGGTCCTGCGACACCACCCAGCAGTCCTTCAGCGGAAGCGGACGCAGCGGCTGGAACTGGTCCGTCGATTTGCTCTCGAAGTGCTCGTGCGGGCCCGACGAATTGCCCGAATTCCCCGCACGCCCCACCATCTGCCCGGCCGCCACCGCCGCGCCCTTCTGCTTCAACGCTGCCGGAATGCTGTCCTTGATCAGGTGCGTGTAGACCACCAACTCGTTGGCGTGGCGGATCCAGATGTGGTTGCCGCCCACGGGGTCCGGCGTCGGGTCTGGCATCTTGCCGGTGATGACGTTCGTTGCCATCCCGTCATGCCAGTCCTCCACCGTGCCCGCGGCCACGGCCCGCACCGGTTTCGCCCAGATGCGGTGGTCTTCGTTCTTCTTCGAATCCCCGCCCGGCAGCAGGCCGGACCACTTCTTGGCCTTCTCGTCGTAGCCCGTCAGCCCGATGTCGTGCGCGTAGATCTGCCGTCCGGCGCCGCCGCCGTTCGCCCAGTGGCGCGCCGTGGCCGTAAAGAACTCGCCCGGCCGCAGGTCCGCCGCGCTGAACGGGAACAGCCACGCGCCGCCCGTCACCGTGCACGAATACGGCGTCAGGCTAGCTTCATATACCAGCGGCAGCGTGTAGCCGCTGAACGTCAGCTCCACTTTGATCTTCGCGGGCGCAGGCGCGTCCATGTAGATCGCATTGTTGACGCTCTTGCCCTCTTCGTATTCCACGACGCCGTTCGACCACCACTGCGATTCGCCCGCCTTGATCTCGCGCGAAACGTACTCCGACGTGATCGCCGCCTTGTTCGAGCCTGGGAACGAGTACTTCACGCCTGTCAGCGTCACCGTCTCATCGCTCGTATTCGTCATGCGGAACGCGGTGACGATCTTCACCTGCTGCGTGCCGCCTTCTTTCACCGGCGCAAGTGCCAGGTAGGCGAGTTTCCCGCTCACCACGGGGTGAGCCGTGAACGTCACCGGCGGCGCGCCAGCGGTCTTCGTCGCCCGCGCCGCGGTCCGCGCGGCCTTCGTCACTTTCGGCGCACGGTAAATCTCATCAATACTGCAGCACGCCTCCAAGGCGCGCCCCTTCTGACGGGTTGCCATTCAGATTTCCTCCGGTTTTGTGGTGCGTCTCCCGTCCCTCCGGTGGGAGACACAATGCTAGTAGCGAAATTCTGAACGAAAACCGGTCAGCACTCAAGAAAATATTGCGGAATTACAAAAAACTACCGTTGTCGCCGCGCAAGCCCTTCGGCGATGGCGTACTCGTACTGCGCCAGTGCCCGGAAGTACTCGTTCACAGTCGAGACCTGCCGCAGCTCTGTGTCGAACGTCGCCTGCTCGCGCAGGTTCACCAGGAACAGAGTCCCGTCGCCCAGCCCGAATCGGATCCGTTCCGCTTCTTCAAGCTGCCGTGCCACATCAAGTTCCTCGGTCAGCAGCCTCGCGCGCCGGTGCGCCGCCGAAAGCGCCGAGTGCGCGTCCCGGACCTCGGCCTCCACCTGCTCCCTCGCGAACTGCTCCCTCTGCCGTATCTGCTCGAGCCTGGCCAGGGCGGACGCCTCGCGCCCACGGGCCTGCCGGCGTTGGGCCGGCATCTCGAAGACGAGAGATGCGATCAGGTCGTTCGGCCCTCGTCGCACTTGCCTGTCGCCGGATTCCCGGATATAGGTCAACTGGGTATCGATCCCTGGGAGTTGCTGATTCTGCGCCAGCCTCCGGTCTACCTCCACCTGATCCTTCTGCGCGGCAAAGCGCTGGATCTCCGGGCGGCGCTTCATTGCCAGGTCAATGTCTTCCGCCAGCCGCGACTCATCAATCGCCCGGATCACTGGAAAATCGGGCGGCAGCAGGGTCTCCGCCGGACGCTGTGGGGTGCCGTTGCCATCCCGGTAGTAGAGAGAGAGCTCGATGGCGGCTTGCTGCAGCCCCCGTTCAGCCTCCACCATCAGGGTCCTGCGTGCGAGAATCGCGCGGCGGTTGTCCGTCACGTCGATCTCTGGGATCTGCCCGAGCTTCGCCGTCTCCCGCAACTGCTTGTCGCGCTGCTCAGCGATGCCCAGAACCGTCTTCGACGCTTCAAAGCGTCGTCCTGCCGCCACCCAGTCGAAGTAGCGCCGAGTCGCCATCTGCACGATCAACAGCCGCTGCTGATCCACCCCAAGATCAGCGATCCGCCTGCCAATTAGCGCCTTTTGGATCTCGGCCCGGCGCGAGTCGATCGCACGGTCGCGGAAGAGCGGCAGCTTTGCTCCTGCCTTGTATTGGCCCAGGCTATCTGTCAGCATCTTGCCGTCGTACACGGCGTAGTCGCCTCGCCCCAACTGATAGCCCGCGAACCAGGACAGACCCTGCATCGCAGTCGCCTGCTCCACAGCGGCTCGGTAGGTGTCGTTTCGGTAATAGCCCAGGTAATCGCCCTCATAGCCGCCCTTCATCATCACGTCGAAGCGGCCCTCGGCGAGTGTCACGTCTGCTTCCGCAATCACCCGGTCTTGCAGTGCGGCCAGCAGCGGCGGATAGTGCCGCTCCACCGATGCCAGCACGTCCTGCAGCGTCAGCCACGAACGTGTCCGGTCAGTCAGCGGTGGCGGGATCTTCGCCGCGAGAGTATCCTGTGCCGCGGCGGCGCCCGCCAGCACCGCGCAGCAGAGTGCCAACCTCGGTAGCATCAGTCCGCCTTCCCCTTCCCGCGCGCAGCGCCCGGTTCATCCTCGGCAATCACGGGCGGAAAACCATTGAACCTGCGCCACAGCTCCCAGCCCAGCGGGACCATCTTCAGCAGCACCCATCCCTTCGCCTGGACGCCCTGGCGAAGGTAGTTGGCCGACGGCCATGGATCGTCCTGCGGATCCGGAGTCACCAGGATTCGGAACTTGCCCTGTTTGCTGTCAGCCGCATCCACAAGCTGCACGATCCCGCCGAACGTCCCCACCGCCACCGACGGCCATCCAACAAACTGCACAGCCGGCCAACCGTTAAACTGCAGGCGGACCCGGTTCCCCGGCTGCACCAGGGGCATATCATTTCCGTCAATCCACAGCTCGACCGTCGCCGTTGCCGCGTCCGGTACAAACTGCGCGATCGGCGCCCCGGCCTTCAACAACTCAGCTTCGGGTTGGGCCAGCAGCCTCAGAACGGTTCCATCGCGAGGCGCCGTCACGACCTGGGTCTGCTGCCGCGCCAGCCGTACGTCGATCCGCTGCAGTTCGGCCACGATGTTGCCCACCTCCGCGCGGGCCATGTTCAGGTTCGCGCGCTCACCTTCAATCGCCGCCTCCGCGTCGGCTCTTACCTTTCGAAGATCGTCGTCCAGGGCGCTCTTCTCGCTCTTGGCCGCGCTCACCGACGCCTCGGCGCGTCGCACCTCAGCTTCCGCTGTCACATGTTCCTGCTGCGCCAGTTCTACATTCCTTTGTGAAACAAGCCCATTCTTCAGCAGGCTCCTCTGGCGGTCCAGATTCAGCCGCGCTACGGTGAGCCGCTCCTGCGCCGCGGTCAGAGCCTGCTCTGCCTGCCGGATACGGTCCACCGCCATCTGGACGCGATTCGTCGCCGCTGACACCGCGTTCCGCCGGCTCTCCTCCAGTCTTGACAGGCGGTCCTCAACTGCCGAGATGCGCCCGGCCGCGTTCCACCTCCGGTCCTCGATGGCGTTCCGCTCGCCTTGAATACGCTCGAGGATCATTGGATCGTTGTCGGCCAATTCCACCAGCACCGCGCCTTTCTGCACCCTTGATCCTTCGGACACGTGCCAACGTAGGACCCGTCCATCCACTGGAGCTGCTACTGTCTGGATGCGTTCCAGGGGCGTCAGTGCGCTCACCGCCCCAAGCCCGGAAACGCTCTGCTGCCACGGCGTGAAGATCAGCGCTACGGTAAAGAACAAAATGAAGGCCGACAGCGCGAGCGCCAGAGTCCGTGCGTGGTGCGTCGACCCAACAAGCTCGACCACCGGCATCAGGTCTCCCGGCATCTCCCAGCCTGGCTTCGTCATGCCCGGCTTCTGCACTTTCACTTTCGTGCGAACTACAATTTCCTCGGTCCTCATGATGATCAGGCCCTCAACACATGCAGCTTTCCGTCCCGGAGCTCGTAAAGCACGCCACAGCGGCCCAGCACCTCCGGACTCAAACTCGCCACCACCAGGGTCCAGCGGGAATCCGGGGAGAACAACGTATCGAGCAACCGTGCGCGATCCGGCAGGTCGTCCAGCTTGTCCATGCACTCGTCCAGGATCAGCACGCGCGGTTCACGCAATAGCGCCCGGGCGATCTCGAACTGCACCCGTTGTCCCGGCGATAACGGTCGGCCTCCGGTAGAAAGCATCGTCTCTAGGCCTTCGCCAAACCTCAGCACGACCTCCAGCAGGCCCACCTGCTCCAGAACCTGTCTTGCCCGTGCCGTATCCAGCGCAGGGTCCGCCACGCGCAAGTTCTCGAAGATTGTTCCTTCAAAGATTTCGGGGACCCTCACGAGCGCCACCTGCGACCTCAAATCCGCCAGCCTCAAGCTCCTCGTGTCCAGTCCGTCGATCTCCACATATCCTGACAGGGGCGTCCGGTATCCGTGGATCACATCGAGCAGCGTGCTCTTGCCCGAGCCGGTCGTGCCGATCAGCCCAATCCGTGCTCCCGAAGGCAACTCGCAATCAACGTTCTGGAGCACCGGTCCGCCGTCGCTGTAGCCCACCGTCACGCCTTTCAGGCGCACGTGCGCGCCCGTCGGCCTCCGTGGCAGCTCCTCCCCCGTCTCCCGTTCCACCGGCAGGTCGGAGAGGTACCCCAGCTTGTCCATCGCCGCCATCATGTCGTAGAACGACTCCAGGTGCTTGCCGAACTTCGTGAAGCCGTTGATCACCAGCGCCACCACGATCTCCGCCGCCACCAACTGGCCCAGCGTCAACTGCCGGTCGATCACCAGCCAGCCGCCCACGCCTAGCAACACCGCGCTGGCGATCGCTTGCAGCGTGAACGACCCGCAGATCTGGCGCAGCAACACCCGGAAGTGCGTGCCCCGGTGCTCCAAGTACTCCTTCAGAAGCGAGTTCGTTTTCTCAACCGCAAGCGCCGCCCCAGACGGGTTCTTGAACGAGTGCGGGTAGCGCGCGATTTCCTCGAGCCACGCCACCAGATCGAACTTCGCCGCGGACTCGCGGATACTGCTCGGAATCGCGCCCGCGCCCAGCGGGAACAGCACAATGAAGATCGCAACCAGCAGGAAAAGGTCGAAGGCCAGCAGCCACGGGTGATAGATCGCGAGGAGCGCCATGCCTACCACTGTCTGAAAGATCACCGACAGTCCATCCACCAGCAGTGTCGCGGCGGCCTTCTGTACCGTCACAACGTCCAGAAACCGGTTGACGAGTTCCGGTGCGTGCTCCTTGTCCAGCGCCTCCGGCTTCACTTTCACCAGCCGCATCGTCACGTCGCCGGCGATGCGCACAAAGATCCGCCGCTGGATCACCTCCACCACCCACAGCCGGTACGCGTTCATCACCGTGTTGAAGCACAACGCGATCAGCACCAGCGCCGTCAGCACCACCAGCGGTTGCAGCAGCGTGCCGAATGCCACCGTATTCACAAGCGATTGTGTCGCCACGGGCAGCACGAGCGAGATTAGACCGATCGCGCCCGAATACACGACGGCGATCCACAAGTCGGTCGACTCGGCACGCAACAGCTTCTTTAGCCGTTCCCAGGGGTGTATGTGATGAAAGGCGTGGTCATCCGCGCCGCTGTGCGACGCGGGCAAGGCAAGGGGCGGGTTTCCTGCGGCCATGGTCTTTTGTTTGAGATGCCTCGGCGTACGCGGCTGCATCACGAAATTTTAGAATATTTGAATATTTGCAATTTAGCATCTTTGCTGGTATTCTGTTATCTGATTCGACAGGGGCCTCGATGCCTGGACGTGCTCTCGCTGCCAAAGAACTCGCAACACTCCTGAACGCACTGGCGCACCCCGTCCGGGTCCGGATCGTCGAGGAATTGCACGGACGCCCCATGGACGTCAACACTCTCCAGTCCATCACCGCAGTGAGTTCGTCCAATGTTTCCCAGCACTTAGCAATACTTCGGACTCACCGCATCGTGCAGGAGCGCCGGGAAGGCCGTCGCGTCATTTACTCGCTTGCCCAGCCGGCGATCGCCGCCTGGCTCATCCAAGGCCTGGATTTCATCGAGCGTGAACTCGCCAATTCGGCAGAAATGCGCGACGCCGTCGCCAGCGCACGCCAGAGTTGGACGCGCTAGCGTCCTGCCTCTTCCACCAGCCGGTAAACTTCGCGCTTCGGCAGACCTCTTTCGCGAGCCACCTGCTTGATCGCATCCATGCGGCTAAGTCCTGCCTTGACAAGCGCTTCCACGGCCTCGGGGAGCGGCGTCTCGTTTTCCGCGGCGGGGCGGGGAGGCGCGCCGACGACCAGCGTCATCTCGCCTTTCACCGACGGTTTTGCCCGGAGCATCGCGAGCACTTCGCTCGACGTTCCACGAAGAAATTCCTCGTGCAGCTTCGTGAGTTCTCTCGAGAGAACGACGGGCGGATCGTCGAGAAAAGTGACCAAATCCTCGAGCGTCTCCTCGACGCGATGCGGCGCTTCGTACAGCACGATCGTCGACGTTTCGCCACGCAAACTCTCGAGCCGCGCGCGGCGCTCGCCCTGCTTTCGAGGCAGAAATCCGATGAAAAGGAACGCATCCGTTGGCAACCCGGACGCGCTCAGCGCGGCCACGGCCGCGCATGCGCCGGGGATCGGCACGACGTGGATTCCGGCCGCGGCGGCGGCGCGAACCAGGCGGAAGCCGGGGTCGGAGATCAGCGGCGTTCCGGCGTCGGAGACCAGCGCGACGTCGGCGCCGCCTTCCAGGCGCCCAATCAACTCCTCGGTCCGCTGGGCTTCGTTGTGTTCGTGGTAGCTCTGGACTGGCGTCGAAATGCCGTAGTGATCGAGCAATTTGCGAGTGTGGCGCGTGTCCTCGCAGGCGATCAGGCTGGCGGAGCGCAGGGTATCGACGGCGCGGTAAGTGATATCGGCGAGGTTGCCGATGGGCGTGGCCACCAAGTAGAGCGTGCCGGCCGGGGGTGCCATGATGCTCTCCAGTATGCCCGATGTACGATGGGTCCCATGGAGTCCGGTTATCTATGGGCGCCGGAGCATGCGCCCGCACGAGTGCTGATCTCGTTCGACGTCGTGGACCGGCTCGGGGCGGAGGTGATGCGCGGATTCGGTCTGGTGCCGAAGCGCGGCGCGGAGGTGGGCGGGTTCCTGCTGGGGGAGGTCGAGGCGCAGGATAAACCGCGGATTCGAATCGACGATTTCGTGCCGGTGCCGTCGGAGCACCGCTGGGGTCCGTCGTACAAGCTCTCGCAGAAAGACCTCGCGCGGTTCGACGAGGAGCTTGAGAAAGCAGGCCGGACGCGCGTGGTTGGCTACTTCCGCAGTCACACGCGAGAACCGCTGCAACTCGTCGAGGAAGACTTGGAACTGCTCTATTCGCGATTCGGCGATGCGCGATCGATCTGTCTGCTGGTGAAGCCGTATCCGACGCGGCCGAGCGAGGCGACATTCGTATTCCGGCGCAACGGGCAGTTTCCGATGGACCCCTTGGACGGCGTCTTTCCCTTCCGGCGCAAGGAGTTAGGCGGGGGATCGCCGCCGCGGCGGCGCGAAACGCTGCCGGAAGCCGTTCAGGAGCCGGCACCGGCGCCCAGTCCGGAGCCTGAACCGGAAGCAGCGGTTCCGGTCCTGGCGGCGCCGCCACGCCAGTCTCGCGGTTGGTTCTGGCCGGCGATGGCCGTAGCCTTGTTCGCCCTGGGGCTGCTCGGCGGGATGCAGATCGGAGTGCGCTGGCTGATGAAGCCGCCTGAAACTCCGGCTCCGCCGCCGCCGCTGATCCCGTTCCGGCTGACAGCGCAGGGCTCCGGCAACCCGCTCACTCTGCAATGGAAGATGTCGAGCGAACTGGAGCGCAAGGCGCGGCGGGGCCAGATCCGGATCGAGGACGAGGGCAACCGGAAGTCGATCGACCTGACGCGGGAAGACCTGCTGGCCGGATCGGCGCGCTACCAAGCCGCCGGCGCGGAAGTGCTGATTACACTGGAGATCGCGGTGAGCGACGTGAACGGCGTCACCGAGACGGTCCGGTGGCGTCGGGGTGATCGGCTACAATAACGGAAGTGCAGGAAGAGAAAGTGATGGCGCAGGCGGAAGCCTCGACGCCGCAGGGAGTGGCGCGGGTTGCCGAGCCGTCGCGAGGGGCGATCGCCGAATGGACGGTCACCATCCTGCTGCTGCTGTTCGGCACCACGACGCTGGTCCAGGCTTTCGTGATCCCGACCGGATCGATGGAAGACACGCTGCTAATCGGCGACCATCTGCTGGTGGACAAGCTGGCGTATGCGCCGCCGGGCCCGGTGAGCCAGTACGTCCTTCCGTACACTCCCCTGAAACGCGGCGACATCATTGTTTTCCGCTACCCGGTGGACATCCGGCAGACGTTCGTGAAGCGCGTGATCGGCGTCCCAGGCGACCGTATCCGGATGGAAAATAAGCAGGTCTACCTGAACGGCAAGCCGCTGGACGAACCGTACAAATACCACAAGACTTCCTACATCGACTCCTACCGCGACAACTTCCCGTCGGACCCGAATACGCGCGTCGACGACCGCGCTCTGGAGATGCTGGACGAGCATGTCACCGACGGCGAAGTGGTCGTGCCGCCGGACAGCTACTTTGCGATGGGCGACAATCGCGACTCGTCGCTCGATTCGCGCTACTGGGGCTTCGTCCCACGCGCGAATATCATCGGCAAGCCGTTGATCATCTACTGGTCCTACGACGCGCCGACCGAGCGGCTGGTGAACTCCGGCATCGACTTCGAGCACCTGTTCGACCTGGCGACGAACTTCTTCACGAAGACGCGCTGGAAACGCACGTTCATGCTGATTCGTGGCCACGAGATCCGCAACTAAGATGAAACGCAAAAAGGCTGAGACGGCGCGCGAACCCGAGCAGAAACGGGACCGGGCGGAGAGTATCCGCGTCTTCATCGGCGAGTGGGCGGTGACGATCATTCTGCTGCTGTTCGCCTGGAGCGCGCTGCTGCAGGCGTTCGTGGTGCCGACGGGCTCAATGGAAGACACGGTGCTTATCGGCGACCACATGATTGTGGACAAGCTGGCGTACGCGCCGCCGGGCCCGGTCAGCCGCTATCTGCTGCCCTACACCGAGGTGAAGCGCGGCGACATCATCGTCTTCAAGTGGCCGCCGAACGTGAAGGAGACCTACGTCAAGCGCGCCATCGGCATTCCGGGCGACCGCATCCGGATCGTGAAACAGGAAGTGTGGCTAAACGGCAAGAAGCTGACGGAGCCGTACGTCGTGCACAAGGCCGGCTACGAGGACTCCTACCGGGACAACTTCCCGAGCGAGCCGAACTCGACACTGTACGACGCCGCGAAGGTTATGCTCCAGAACGATGTGAAAGACGGCGAAGTGACCGTGCCGCCGGGCCACTATTTCGCGATGGGCGACAACCGCGACAACTCTCTGGATTCGCGCTACTGGGGCTTCGTGCCGCGCGAGAACATCATCGGCAAGCCGGTGATCATCTTCTGGAGCTACGACGCGCCGACGCACCGTCTGGCGGACCCGAACATCATCTCGCTGGACCACATCTGGGATCTGGCGACCAACTTCTTCTCCAAGACGCGCTGGGAGCGGACATTCCGACTTGTGCGCGGCTACCCCTTGAACTGATGCCCAAGAACAATTTCTATGCGCTGATCCTGGCCGGCGGCCGGGGTACCCGGTTCTGGCCCAAAAGCCGGACAAAGAAGGCCAAGCAGGTTCTGGACTTTCTGGGTGAAGGCACGCTGATCCAACAGACGGTGGCGCGGTTGCGAAAGGTGGTGCCGCCGGACCGCATTCTGATCCTGACGAACGGGCACCTGCGGGACGAGATCATCCGCCAGTTGCCCGACGTGCCGAAGCAGCAGATCCTAGCCGAGCCCGCGCAGCGCAACACGGCTCCGGCTATCGGGCTCGCGGCGCGCATCCTGCAGGACCGCGATCCGGACGCCGTGATGGGCGTCTTTCCGGCGGACCACTTCATCGCCAAGCCCGCGCCTTTCCTGAAACTGGTGAAGGCGGCGTACAAGGAAGCCGCGAAGGGCAGCATGGCGCTGATCGGCATCAAGCCTCGCTGGGCGGAGACGGGCTACGGCTACGTGGAGTTCGGCAAGGGCGCGATGAATCCGGGCAGCCTGGAGCCGACGCCGGTGCTGCGATTCCGCGAAAAGCCCGACGCGAAGACGGCCGCGAAGTTCGTCAAGGCTGGCAACTACTGCTGGAACGCAGGGATGTTTTTCTGGCGCGCGGACACGTACCTGTGCGCGCTGCGGAATCACCTGCCGGAGACGGCATCCCTGATCGATTCGCTGCAAGGCTGTCAGGAGCGGAAGTTCGGCAAGCTGGTGAAGGAGGCCTTCCCACGCTGCCAGAACATTTCGGTGGATTACGCCGTGCTCGAAAAGGCGCGCGACGTGGTGGGCTTCGTCGCGGGCGATATCGGCTGGAACGACGTCGGAAGCTGGAACGCCATCTATGAATTGCTCCCGAAGGACGCGCGGGGCAATGCGGCCCGCGGCGAGACACTGATCGAGGACGGGTCAGGCAACCTGGTGGACGCCGCTCCGGGCAAGCTTGTGGCGCTACTGGGCGTCGAGGGGCTGGTGGTGGTGGATACGCCGGATGCGCTGATGGTCTGCCGGAGAGAGGACGCGCAACGGGTGGGCGAGTTGGTGAAACTGATGGAGAAGCAGGGACGGGTGGATCTGCTGTAGGGGCCGAGCGCGGAGGTTCCCCGTACGAGCCGAGGCCGCGCTCCACGCATGATTTTGCGGGAAGGCAGCGTTCGCGGGCTGCGCTCAGAACTGAAAGCGGCCCCCAATCTGCAGGCGCCGGGGTGGGAGCGACCCAACGGCTTGGCCGAAGAACGGCGAGGTCAGAGCGCCTACAAAGTTCTGGTAGTTCACTCTGTTGAGGAGATTGAACGCGTCCACGGAGACAGTGAAGGCCGGGCTCTTGTCCTTTCTGTCGGGGCGAAACCCGAATTCGCGAAACCAACGCAGGTCAATCAGTGCAGTTCCAGGACCGCGCCCAGTGTTCCGAGTGACCCCGGTCGGCCGGTCCAGGGCCATCCCGTCCTGGTTGTTGTCGCGACCGGTAGTGATGTTGAACGGAATGCCAGAGACAAGCGAGACGGAAAAGCCGAAGTTAGCCCAGCGGTGAAGCGCCGCCATTCCGAGTACGTTGAACTGGTGCCTGCGGTCCGTTTCTGTGCGACCCCACTCGCCCGCGGGAGCAAAGCTGTTCGCCGGGTACCAGATTACACCGCCGGTGTCGGCATTCGTTCTTCCGAATACATACTGCGCCATTCCGGTGACGCGTGGAGCGATCCCTCCGCGCAACGTCACCTCCAGCGCATCGCCCTCCATGTGTCCAGCAGATTCAATCTCGCGGAGGACGTTCACCTCTGAATTGGGGCGCGCGGCAAATCCAGGGGGGAGCGGCGCATTGGCATCTCTCGATCGAAATTGCTGCACACCGCGTGTTCCGACATAGTTCACGGTGATCAGAGTCTTTTTGGCGAGCTGTCTCTCCACGCTGAAACTGAATTGCATCATGGCGGGGAGTTGGACACCTCTTTCCAACTGATGGATGCTCGTCGGAAACGCCAGCAGCGAGCCTTCGCTCAGGTCCGGCGGGATCTGAGCCCCGCTGAGAACATAGCGTCTGAGGTGCGTGCCGTTAAACCGGAGAACGTCGAAAACCGGGCCAGGGCCGGACCTGTCGAAGAAGAAGCCCCCACCTGCG
The DNA here is from genome assembly GCA_050789245.1 of Bryobacteraceae bacterium. Lineage (GTDB taxonomy): Bacteria > Acidobacteriota > Terriglobia > Bryobacterales > Bryobacteraceae > PNKE01. The sequence continues at coordinate 241,175 of JBOZRR010000037.1, forward strand.
CGCAGCACTGTCTTTCTGGACTTCCCTGGCGCGTAAGCCGCCGCGAGGCGGGGGGCAATGTTGTTCACATCGCCGAAGTTGTTTTGCCAGTCGTACCTGAGGCCCGCCGCCACCGACAAATCGGGACGGATCTGCCACTCGTCCTGAACGAACCCGCCGACGTTCTTCTCGATGAACACCACGCGAGGATCGCCCCGCTGTAGCACGGCTGCGAAGGGGTGCGTGGCTGAGAGATCCGCGAGCGAGGCGAAGGACAGGGACCCGATTTCATTCGTCCGGTCAGAGAGCCCTCGGCGGCTCCAGTCTGGGATGTTGAAGCCGTACTTGAGTGTGTGGCTGCCGACGGTCTGTGTCAGCAGCCAGGTGATCGACGTATGGAACTCAGTCGAGAGCCGGTCGGCCTGAGCACCGCCGCCCGTGAAGGCATCAGTGACGATCAGCTTCGCTGCGTGGAGATTGCTGTTGGTAGGGGCCCAGTACCGGCCGAGAAGAATCCGGAACTGTGAAAGGAGTTTCGGGGTCAGCACGGCGCGATGGTTGAAGACGAATTCGTCCTCGCGAAAGCGGATCTGCATCCCGGCCTCTTCCAGGGTGGTTCCGCCGACTCCGCTGTTGTTCTGCCAGCGGTCCTGAAAGTTGTACTGCAAGAAGAGCGACTGCTGTTCGTTCAATTGATGACTGATGCGAAGAGATGCGACGGTGTTGACTTGGGGCGCCGGCACGTTTCCGTTGATGGCCCCCTGCGGGCCCTCCGCGAAGACTACGGCAACCAGATCCTCCTCCTCGCGCGCGCCTGAAAGAAGAAACGACGTGCTCCTGCTTCGGCCTACCGGGCCAAACAAGCTGCCTTCGTAGATCCGCCGCTGCTCTTGCGGCCGTTCCGCCGCGAACGGATCCCGTGCGTTCATGTGATAGTCGCGAAACAGGAAGTTGAACGTGCCATGATAGGCCTCGGCGGAGGACTTGGTGATCACCTCTATGCGGCGGCGGCTCCACCGTGGGTACTCGGCGGTGTAGGGGTTGTTGTTAATGCGGATCTCTTGGATTGCCGAGGCAGTCACTCCGGCATTCCGCATTTCCATGCCGTCCACCACCACTGACGTCCCGGAATCGCCAGGAGTGCCGGGGGCGAGGAATCGCTCCAGGGCAGAGAGGTAGTTCATGTCGAGGAACGGCAGGTTGTCGAGCATAGTCCGCTCGACCGAGATCGTGTCCGCGTTGTTGCTTGTCTGGGAGGAAACCACATGTTCCTCTTCGGGCACGTCCAGCCGCTCTTCCAGGCTCGCCAGCACCAGTCGAATGGTGATAGGCCGAGCCCCGCGCGTACCGGCCCTGACTTTTACGGCAACCGGTTCAAATCCGGGCACGATGGCGTGGAGCTCATAGTCCCCGGGAGGCACCGGATCGAACCGGAATTCACCGAGGCTATTGGTGGTGGCCACCAATTCACTGGAGTTGTCTGTGAGGGTGATGTGGACTGCGGGGACAGGCGCGTTTGTCGGATCGATGATCGTACCTCTGACGACCAGATTGAGCGGGACTGGCTGACCTAGCAAGGCAAGTTCGGCCAGGACGAAGCACTGAAGGAAGACCTTCATCTAGCCCCTTCCTCCAAATCCGCTGCATTCGAAGCAGTACCCCATTATGGGCGTGCTGGCTGCTCTCCGGATGGAGAGGTTTGTCACTTCCTCAGCGGCTAGCGACCAGATAGTCCTCACTGGGATCGGGGCGCATGATCTTCCCGAAGCCCGCCGCGCTCAGCCAGGCGAGGTATTCGTCTTCGGAGTAACTAGCCCCCGCTGGCGTATTTTCCAACATGTTCAAGGAGAAGAGGGCGGCGGGGCCGGGTGCGGTCTTGTCGGTGTTCAAGATGAAGTCGCGGATGGCGAGACGCCCTGCGGGCGCCAGCGCGTTGTGGCAGCGGCGGAAGAGATTCTGGTTCTCTTCGGGGCTCAACATGTGGCAGATGGCGGAGAGCAGGACCAGGTCGTAGCCGGTGCCGAGGTCGTCCCGCGGCCTCGATGTGGCGCCCGGCGATGGACAGCACGACTGGGCAGTCGAAGACTTCGGCGCGCAGCGCGAGGTTCGCCCGGGCGAAGGCGATGGAGTACGCTTCGGAGCCTCCGGCGACATCGAGAAGTTCTTGCAGTCCGGCCGTGCCGACCGCTTCAACCATGACGACAGCAAACGTCGCGGCGTTGAGGCGCACTGCGCTGATCGATCTCCATTCTCGCTGGTTTGCAGCCGAAACGTGAGATTTCACCGTCTGGCACCAGGCTGGGTGGTTGACGAGCCACGGATGCCGCCTGACGGCCGCTCTGGTAGCCTAACGTCGATACGAGCACGCCAGCGGAACGCTCCTTCGCATCGCCATCGATTTCGGCAGCCGAATGAGCCGCTCGCGGATTCGTACGAGCGGAAGACGGGGTCAGCAATATGCGCCACAAACGAGTGCTCGTTTCGCACTACGGCGGCCCGGAAGTGCTTACCGTTATCGAAGAAGAAATCCCCACCCCCAAGGCAGGCGAGGTACGGGTGAAGGTGCTGGCGGCGGGAGTTAGTCTGCCCGACGTTCTGGCGCGCGAGGGCGTCCATCCCGAAACGCCGCGTGTGCCCTACACGCCGGGTTGGGATGCCGTTGGAACCGTCGATCAACTCGGCGAGGGCGTGACTGGCTTCGAACTGCACCAGGTAATCGCTGCCATGCCCATCCACGGGTGCTACGTGCAGTACCTGTGCGTGCCCCAACGCAAACTTGTTCCAGTGCCCGCGGGATTGGACGCCGCGGAAGCGGTGGCCGTGGTGTTGAATTACATAACGGCGTATCAGATGCTGCATCGATCGGCTAAGGCCCGTCCCGGGCAGCGGATGTTGATCCATGGGGCCTCGGGCGGGGTAGGCTCCGCGATGTTGCAGTTGGCGGGGCTCGCCGGCGTCGAGATGTACGGAACCTGCTCGGCGGTGGGGGCAGCCGTGGTCCGGGAATTGGGCGGCCTCCCCATCGACTACAAGAACGCAGACTTCGTGCAGGAGATACATCGCCTAACCGGTGACGGCGTCGACGCAGTGTTCGACGGCATCGGTGGAGACAATCTTTGGCGCTCGCGCGACGCCTTGCGTGAGGGCGGCTGCGTGGTGACCTATGGCTTCCAATCGAAAATGCGCGGGGGACGCATGGTTTCCCGCAGCGAGGGGCGCCATCCCTTTCGCGAGGCCGCCGAATTGGGTTGGTTCGTCGCACGTAACTGGTTGAAGCCCGGGCGAAAGCGAATGGTGCCTTACAGCATCCAGTGGTTGATGCGGTTCAGACCGGCGTGGTTCCGCCAAGACCTGCTAACGCTGCTGGACCTGCTCAAACAAGGAAAGATCAATCCCCTGATCGCGCAGCGATTGCCTCTCGAAGACGCGCGCCGCGCGCACGAGATGTTGGGCGAAGGCGGAGTGCTCGGCAAGATCGTGCTGCTGCCGAACGGCCCTGACTGCGCCTGATGTAGGGGAGGCGTGAGCAACCGTCTGGATTTACGCCTTCAGAGGCTGGCGACCAGGAAATCCCCGCTCGGATCGGGGCGCATGATCTTCCCGAAGCCCGCTGCGCTCAGCCATGCCCGGTACTCGTCCTCGGAGTAACTGGCGCCTGCTGGCGTATTCACCAGCATGTTCAGGGAGAAGAGGGCGGCGGGTCTGGGTGCGGTCTTGTCGGTGTTCAGGATGAAGTCGCGGATGGCGAGACGCCCACCAGGCGCCAGCGCGTTGTGGCAGCGGCGGAAGAGGTCCTGGTTCTCTTCGGGGCTCAGCATGTGGCAGATGGCGGAGAGTAGGACCAGATCGTAGCCCCTGCCGAGGTCGTCCTTCGCAAGGTCGCCCGGGCGCGTTGAGACGCGGGCCGCGAGTCCCGCGTCTTCGATGTGGCGCTCGGCGATGGGCAGCACGACGGGGCGGTCGAAGACCTCGGCGTGCAGCGTGGGATTCGCCTGGGCGAAGGCGATGGAGTACGCGCCGGAGCCTCCGCCGACATCGAGAAGCCTTTGCACGCCGGCCGCGCCGACGGCCTCCACCATGGCGGAGGCATTGGCGGCGGCGTTGCGGTGCATGGCGGCGATGAAGCTTTCCGTGCGGGCGGCGTCGTCGACGGATGACACGGGCTCGCGCACCGCCGTGCCTGTGCGAACGGCTTCAGTGAGCGTGTCCCACGACTTCCACAGCTCGACAGTGTGAAGCAGCCCGGGCCGCGCATCGTACACGGAGCCAGAGACCAGATGGCGCGCGGTCTCTGTTGTATTGCGGAAGAGGGGGCCCTGCTTCGTCAGCGCGCCCAGGGAGACCAAGGCGTTCAGCAGCATCTCCGTGGCGCGCGGATCGGTACGCAGCGCGGCTGCGGCCTGGCTGGCGGTGGCTCCTTTCCCGATCGCGCTGAAGACGTCAAGCTCGACGGCGGTGAGCAGAACGCGGCTCTCCTGGAACGACCGCATCATCTGCACAAGATCGGAATACGGAGCGGGCGTCATGAGACGGGCTTCCCTCTCTTGAAGACGCGGTCCAGGCCGCGGATCGCCTTGTCGACTTCCTTCTCGGTGATGATGTAAGGCGGCAGCATGCGTACAACGGTGTCGTGCGTGACGTTGAAGAGCAGGCCTTCCTTGAAGCCTTCGGTGACGAAGTGTTTGCAGGGAAACTCGATTTCGACGCCGATCATTAGGCCGAAGCCGCGCACTTCCTTGATAAAGGAGTGCCGCTTCTGGAGGCCGCGCAGCCGGTCGAAGAAGTAGGCGCTGACGCGGCGCATCTGCGGGAAGAGCTCTTCCAGAATGTCGTAGAACTCGATGGCCACACGGCAGGCTAGGGCGCCGCCGCCGAAGGTGGTGCCGTGCATGCCGGGGGCGATGGCGGAGGCGGCCTTCTCGTTGGCGATGACGGCGCCGAGGGGGAGTCCGCAGGCGATGGGCTTGGCGAGCGTGACGATGTCGGGCTGGATGTGCGGCTGGTGAAGCTGATACGCGAAATGGACGCCGGGGCGGCCGATGCCGCACTGGATCTCGTCCATGACTAACAGTGCATTGTGGCGGTCGGCCAGCGTGCGGGCCTTGCGGAGCCACGCAGGCGAGATGGGATGGATGCCGCCTTCTCCCTGAATGGTCTCGACGACGATGCCGGCAGTGCGCTCCGTGATGGCGGCTTCGAGTGCGGCTTCGTCACTCACGTGAACGAACCGGACGCCGGGGATGAGGGGTTCGAAGTCCGCGCGGTACTTGGGCTGGCCGGTGAGCGAGAGCGCGCCCATGGTGCGGCCGTGGAACGAGTTTTCGAGCGCGACGATCTCGTACTTCTCCTGGTGGATCCGGCGGCCGTGGGAGCGCATCATCTTGATGGCGGCTTCCATGGCTTCCGTGCCGGAGTTGCAGAAGAAGACGCGCTCCAGACCGCTGGTTTCGGAAAGGATCTTCGCGAGACGGCCCTGGTACTCGTGGTAGTAGAGATTGGAGCTGTGGATGAGGAGTGCCGCCTGCTCGCGGATCACGCGGTTGATGCGCGGGTGCGCGTAGCCAAGCGAATTGACGCCGATGCCGGTGATGAGGTCGAGGTAGCGCTTGCCGTCCAGATCGTAGATCCAGCAGCCCTTGCCGCGCTTGAGCACCAGCGGGTAACGGGCGTAGTTCTGCAGGAGATAGGCGCGCTCAAGGTCCATCACGGCTTGCGAAGGCGTGATGGACGAGTCCACAGGAGTCGTCATGATTTCATCGTACTAAGCCGTGGGCGTCACTCGACGATGAAGCCGTCGATCTCGAGGTAGCAACCGGCGATCGCGCTACGGGTTCCGGCCGATTGCGGGAGGCGGATGAGAAGCTGGTGACGGCCTGGCTCAGTGGTGAGACGAGTGGCGCGCGCCTGGTAGCGCGTCTGGGCGGAGTTCTGGTTGAGCGGGACCGGCGGGGTGCGGTCGAGACTCATGCTGCCTTGGCAGCGGTTCCCCGCGGCGGTGTGGAGGATGGTGATGGCCGAGCCTTCGAAGCGGATCATAGCGGCGGCGCGCATGTCGTTCGAGTAGACGACGGAACCGCCGTAGGCCTGCGGGAAGGTGAAGTCTCGCGTCCAGGGGCCTTCGTAACGGATGTAGGAGTTGATGTCGTCGTAACGGCCGGGTGGGGCATAGAACGCGGGCGGTTGGGCGAGCCCGCCGAGCCGCGGCTCCATGACGCGCAGTTCCATGCCGCCGGCTTCGGCGACGCGCGTGGTGTAGAGGTCGATGAACTCACGCCAGAAGACAGTTGTGACCGGCCAGGCGCTTCCGCTGGCGGGGGCGATGAAGTACTTCTGGCGAAGCTCAGTGCTGAGCAGGAAGAGCGCCTGCGAGGAGGTCGATTCGGCGAAGCGGCGGAAGTACGGGTTCGAGTGCCAGGTGGTGGAGTAGGAGTGGCCGTGGAAACCGGCAACGGCGTTGGAGTCGAACCAGACGGCGAGGGCGTTGGGCTCGCGGCGGTTGAGCTCGTCGGTCAGGCGGCGTTCGGGGGCGTGGCGTGTGACGTAGTCCAGGCGGCCTGCGGACCCTTCCGCCGGGCTGCTGACGAAGCCGGCGTGCGACGGCGCGGCTGCGGGCAAGACGGCGAGATGACCGATGAACGCAATGGCTGCGACGGCTGTAAGTGCGATGGTCAGGAGGCGGTCGTGCTCCTTGAAGACGGCGAGGCTCGTGGCGATCAAGATCGTGAAGAGCGGCAGGGCGGGATAGAGTCGCGGAAGGCTGGCGTCGACGAAATAGGTCGCGAGCGGGCCCACGATGCACGCCGCGAGAAGGACCCAGGCGATCTTCGGCCAGTTGGCACGAATGGCCGTGAAGCAGAACGGCACGAGCAGGATAAAGAAGAAGCCGACGCTGGGGTCGAGCCAGGCGCCGAGCTCGACTGGGCGAGTGATGCGGTCGCCGAGGAAGTTGGTGGTGGTGTCGAAGTATTGCGAGCGGAAGTAGGCGTTCAGATACGGAAATAGCGGCGACGCCGAGCGCATGGACGATTCGATGTACGGGATGCAGGCGACGGCGAGCGCAAGCGTGGATGCACGCGCCAGCAGCCCGAACGGCACCGTGATGCAGCAGGCGATGAAGAGCGGAAAGACGTAGGGCAGTGCGGAGGGCGTAACGCCGAGCATCGCGCCGCACAGTGCCGCGAAGGCCAGGAAATACGCGCTACGCCGCGACCGGTAGTAGCGGCGCAGGAACGCCGCGGCGGCAAGCAGCAATGCGCCGAGCAGAGTGAACGTGCCGAGCGAACCGGAGACGCGCAGTGCGAGAGGCGCGGAAGCGAAGGACGCAGCAAGCAGCGCAGCCTGTCGTGGCGTGACCAGCGCTTTCAGCCAGTCGAAGAGCAGCCATACGGTGACGGCATGGAAGAACCAGTTGACCAGGCGCGCGCCGGCCTCCCCGCCGAGCAGCCAGGCGAGCGTGAACGACCATTCGGCGCCCATCGGTTTCAGCGCCCAGGCGAACTCGCGGAAGTCGAAGGCCCACAGGTGCTCCGCGGCGACGCGCATCGGGACCACCATGTGCACGGCCAGCGCGTCGCGTCCAACTTCCGGCTGGAGCGCGACAAGGAAGTTCGCGGCGACGGGCAGCAGAACCAGCGCGTGGTTGATGGCGTCCGCACGGGTGACGCCTGACAGGCTGATGTGCGACAGCAGCACCTTACGCGTGGCAGCCCAGATCAGAGGTAGCGCCAGCACGGCGGCGTAGACGTACCAATAGTGCACGCGCCAGCGCGCGGTGAGCGCCATCAGGGTGATCCACGTGGCCACGCCCAGGATGATGAGCGCGTGGGGCATCTCCTCGATGGCGTGCGGCCGGTTGCGCAGCCAGAACGCGCCCGTCGAATGAAATGCCAGTACGAGGAAGATGAGCGCGAGCGGCGCAATCGGTCCCACGACGATGACGGCGTAGATCGCACCGGCAGCGGCGAGAATCCACGGGACCAGCGCCGGGCGGAGAGCGATGGCGGCGCCGGCAAGCGCCACGTAGCTTACCAGAAAAATGACGAAACGAACTGCCCCGGCGGCTTCCCAGGAAGTGAATGCGTCAGCGCCGCGCGTGGCCAGCCCGAAGGCTAGCAGCGCGAGCATGAGGGCAAGGCCGGTCCACGCGGCAATCCGCTGAAAGAGCATGCGAACTCTTCAGTGTAGTGGGTTCCTTGCCCAGCGCTGAAGATCGGCTACGGCAGGCGAGACGAGCCCATCAGGTACTCGTCGATGCCGCGCGCGGCCTTGCGGCCCTCCGCGATGGCCCAGACCACCAGCGACTGCCCGCGGCGCGTATCGCCGGCTGCAAAGACACCGTCGACGGTGGTCATGAAACGCTCGTCCGCCTTGACGTTGCCGCGCTGATCGAGTTCAACGCCAAGCTGCTCCAGCAGCCCGTTTTTCACGGGTCCGGTGAAGCCCATCGCCAGCAGCACCAGGTCGGCCTTGAACTGTTGCTCGGTGCCGGGGATCTTCTCAAACTTCGGCGGCGCGCCGACCTGAGTGGTTTCGAGGCCGGTGACGTTGCCGTCAGCGTCGCCGGTGAACCGTGTCGTGAGGATGCCCCAGTGGCGCTGCCCTCCTTCTTCGTGGGAGCTCTCTTCGCGCAGCATCAGCGGCCACAGCGGCCAAGGCGTTGATTCCGCGCGCTCCCTCGGAGGCATGGGCATGATCTCGAACTGCCGGATCGACGCGGCCTTGTGGCGGTGCGACGTGCCCAGGCAGTCCGCGCCGGTGTCGCCGCCGCCGATGATGATGACATGCTTGCCCTCGGCGGAGATCCATTCGCCCGGCGGCACGGTGTCGCCGGCGTTGCGTTTGTTGTTGAGCGGCAAGAAGTCCATCGCGAAGTGGATGCCCTTCAACTCGCGTCCGGGGACCGGAAGGTCGCGCGGCTGCTCGGCTCCGCCGGCTAGCAGGACGGCGTGGAACTCCTTTCGAAGGTCCTCAACGGAGACGTTGACGCCGATGTGTGAGTTGATGCGGAATGTGACGCCCTCGGCCTCCAACTGCTCCATGCGGCGGTCGATGTGGTGCTTCTCCATCTTGAAGTCGGGGATGCCGTAACGGAGAAGGCCGCCGATGCGGTCGTTCTTCTCGAAAACGGTTACCAGATGTCCCGCGCGCGCAAGCTGCTGCGCCGCGGCAAGTCCGGCTGGGCCGGAGCCGACGATGGCGACGCGCTTCCCGGTGCGCTGTTCGGGGATCTCGGGCTTGATCCAGCCCGCTTCCCATGCGTGGTCGATGATGGAGCGCTCGATGGTCTTGATGGTAACCGGAGGCTCATTGATGCCGAGCACGCAGGAGGCCTCGCAAGGCGCGGGGCAGATGCGGCCGGTGAATTCGGGGAAGTTGTTGGTGGCGTGAAGCTGGCGGATGGCGTCCTGCCAGCGGTCGCGGTATACCATGTCGTTCCAGTCGGGAATGATGTTGTTCAGCGGGCAGCCTGTATGGCAAAAGGGCACGCCGCAATCCATGCAGCGCGCGCCCTGCGCGCGAACCTTCGACTCGGGGAACGGCTGGTAGACCTCAAACCAGTCGTTGATGCGTTCCGCGACGGGCCGGCGCTGCGGCACCTCGCGCGAAATCTCCATGAAGCCCGTCACCTTACCCACGGGTCACCTCCTGCTGCAAGGCCACTGCGGGACGGGTGAGAGTCACTGCCTGGGCCTCCGATGTTCGCGGCACGCCGAGCACGCGCTTGTATTCGTGCGGGTAGACCTTCACGAAACGCGGCAGCATCGCGTACCAGTTCTCGAGAATCCAGCGCGCCCGCGGCGAGCCCGTGTATTCGGCGTGCCGCTCGATCAGGGTGCGGACCATGTCCACGTCGCGCGTTTCGGTGAGCGATTCGAGATCGACGCCCGTGCGGTTGCAGAGCCGGTCGCGGAACTCGCCCGTCTCGTCGAGCACATACGCAATGCCGCCGCTCATGCCTGCCGCGAAGTTCTTGCCGGTGCGGCCCAGCACCACCACCAGGCCGTTCGTCATGTACTCGCAGCCGTGGTCGCCGACGCCCTCGACCACCGCCGTCGCGCCAGAGTTGCGCACTGCGAAACGCTCGCCGGCCATGCCGTTGAAGAAGACTTCGCCGCTGGTGGCGCCGTAGAGCACGACGTTGCCCACCAGGATGTTGTCCTCCGGCACGAATGTAGAGGTCTTCGGCGGATAGACGACGATGCGCCCGCCGGAGAGGCCCTTGCCGACGTAGTCGTTCGCGTCGCCTTCCAGCATCAGCGTGACTCCGCGAGACAGGAAAGCCCCGAAGCTCTGTCCGGCCGAGCCGTTGAAGTGAAACTGAATGGTGTCGTCGGGGAGCCCCGCTGCGCCGTACTTCTTGGCGATCGCGCCGCTCAGCATGGCACCCACGGTGCGGTGGACGTTCTTGATGGGCAGCCGGAACTCGACCGGCGAGCCGTTGTCGATGGCATCCCGTGCCGTGTCGATCAGCTTGTAGTCCAGGGCCTGGTCCAGGCCGTGGTCCTGCGAGATGGAGCAGCGCCGGCCGACGCGGCTCGGAGCCGGAGGGTTGTAGAGGATGGACGAGAAGTCCAGCCCGCTTGCCTTCCAGTGGTCGATGGCGGCGCGCAGTTCCAGGCGGTCCACACGGCCCACCATCTCATCGACGGTGCGGAACCCGAGCTTTGCCATGATCTGCCGCAGTTCCTCGGCCACGTAGAAGAAGTAGTTGATCACGTCCTCGGGCGTGCCGGTGAACTTCTTGCGTAGCGCCGGGTCCTGCGTGGCGATGCCCACGGGACAGGTGTTCAGATGGCACTTGCGCATCATGATGCAGCCCAACGCGACCAGCGGCATCGTCGAGAAGCCAAACTCTTCGGCGCCGAGCAGTGCGGCGATCGCCACGTCGCGGCCGGTCTGGAGCTTGCCGTCGGTCTGGACGCGGATGCGGCTGCGCAGGTCGTTCATCACCAGCACCTGTTGGGTTTCGGCCAGGCCAAGCTCCCAGGGGATGCCGGCGTGCTTGATGGACGTCAGCGGGCTGGCGCCTGTGCCGCCGCTGTCGCCAGAGATCAGCACCAGGTCGGCGTGCGCCTTCGCGACGCCCGCGGCCACCGTGCCGACGCCTACCTCGGCCACCAGCTTCACCGAGATGCGCGCGGCGGGATTAACGTTCTTCAGGTCGTAGATGAGCTGCGCCAGGTCTTCAATCGAGTAAATGTCGTGGTGCGGCGGAGGCGAGATCAGGCCCACGCCGGGGATCGAGTGGCGCACACGGGCGATGTTGTCGTCCACCTTGTGGCCGGGAAGCTGGCCGCCCTCGCCGGGCTTCGCGCCCTGCGCGACCTTGATCTGCAACTCGTCGGCGTTCACCAGGTAGTTCGCGGTCACGCCGAATCGCCCGGAGGCCACCTGCTTGATCGAGGAACGCTTCGAATCGCCGTTCGGCAGCCGGATGAAACGCGCATCGTCTTCGCCGCCCTCGCCCGTGTTCGAACGGGCGCCGATCCGGTTCATCGCAATGGCCAGGGTCTCGTGTGCCTCCTGCGAGATGGAGCCGAAGCTCATCGCGCCGGTGGCGAAGCGCTTCACAATCTCCTTTGCCGGCTCAACGTCCTCAATCGGAACCGGCTGGTCGGCCCACTTGAACTCCATCAGGCCGCGCAGCGTGCAGAGCTGCTTGTTCTGGTGGTTCACGTGGTCGGCGAACTCCTGATAGCTCGCGTGGCTGTGCTGCTTCACCGCGTGCTGGAGCTTCGAAACCGTGGTGGGGTTGACGAGGTGATACTCGCCCCTGGCACGCCAGTGGTACTGGCCGCCGACGTCGAGCTCCGTCTCGCTCTCGGTGAAGGGAGCGAAGGCGAACGCATGCTTGCGGCGAGTCTCTTCGGCGATAACGTCCAGCCCGATGCCCTCGATGCGTGACGGCGTGCCGGTGAAATACTTCTCGACGAGCGACTTGCTCAGCCCGATGGCCTCGAAGATCTGCGCGCCGCGATAGCTTTGCAGCGTCGAGATGCCCATCTTCGAGAAGACTTTCAGCAGGCCCTTGTCGACGGCCTTCTTGTAGTTCTTCAGCGCCTTGTCGAAGGTGACGCCCTCGGGCAGCAGGCTGCGATCTGCCAGGCTCTCCAGCGACTCGATGGCCAGGTACGGGTTCACCGCGCTGGCGCCGTAGCCGATCAGAAGGCTCAGGTGCATCACTTCGCGTGGCTCGCCGCTTTCGATGATCAGGCAGACCTGCGTGCGCGTGCCTTCGCGGATCAGGTGATTGTGCACGGCCGACAGAGCCAGCAGAGAGGGGATGGGACCCAATTCCTCGTCGATGCCGCGGTCGGACAGGATCAGCACGGTGTAGCCGTTTTTGATGGCCAGCGACGCGCGCTTGCACAGGCCGTCCAGCGCACGTTCCAGTTCCACTGGGCCGCCGTCCACACGATAAAGCATCGGCAGCGTTGTGGAGAGGAACTCGCCCCAACTGATGCGGCGAATCTTCTCGAGATCGCGATTGGTCAGCAGCGGCCGCTCCAGCTTCAGGGTGTGCGCATGCTGCGGCGTCTCGGCCAGAATATTCCGCTCCGTGCCGATGTAGCTGGTCAGCGACATCACCAGGTCCTCGCGGATCGGGTCAATGGCTGGGTTGGTCACCTGTGCGAAGAGCTGCTTGAAGTAGTGGAACAGCGGCTGCGGCTTGTCGGAGAGGCAGGCCAGCGGCGTGTCCGTCCCCATGGATCCGATGGGCTCCTCGCCCTTTTCGGCCATCGGGATCAGGATCTGCCGCAGGTCCTCCTCGGTGTAGCCGAAGGCGCGCTGGCGCTGCAAGACCGTGTCGTGATCGGTCTCGAAGATGCGGGCCGGCTCCGGTAGCCGGTTGAGGCGGATCTGCTGCTCCTCAATCCACTTGCCGTATGGTTGATGCTCCCACAGCTTGCGCTTGATCTCTTCGTCGGGAACGATCCGGCCTTCCGCCAAGTCGGCGAGCAGCATCTTGCCCGGCTGGAGGCGGCCCTTGAAGGCGACGTCCTCGGGCTTCACCGGCAGCACGCCGGTCTCCGAGGACATGATCAGCAAGTCGTCCTTCGTCACCATGTAGCGCGCGGGGCGCAAGCCGTTGCGGTCGAGGGTGGCGCCGATCAGCTTGCCATCGGTGAAAGCCACGGCGGCCGGGCCGTCCCACGGCTCCATCAGGGAGGCGTGGTACTCGTAGAAGGCCCGCTTCTCCGGCAGCATGGTGCTGTCCGCGTCCCAGGCCTCGGGAATCAGCATTGCCATCACGTGCGGCAGGCTGCGGCCGGCCAGATTGAGCAGTTCGACGACGTTATCGAGCGTGGCCGAATCGCTGCCGCCGGGAGGAATCACCGGCAGAACTTTCTTCAGGTCCTTGCCGAACAGCGGCGATTCGATGATCGCCTGCCGCGCGTACATCCACGCCGCATTGCCGCGCACCGTGTTGATTTCGCCGTTGTGGCAGATGTAGCGGAAGGGGTGCGCAAGCTGCCAGGACGGAAACGTGTTCGTCGAGAATCGCTGGTGCACCATGCAGAGCGCGCTGATGCAGTCCGGGTCGGAAAGATCGCCGTAAAAGCGCGAGATCTGCGGCGCGAGCAGCAAACCCTTGTAAACGATCGTGTGGCTGCTGAGCGACGGGACGAAGAAGAAGCCTTTGTCGCGGATATCGGCCGAAGCCTGGATCTCCGCTTCGGCGCGTTTGCGCACCACGTAGAGCTTGCGCTCCAGCGTGTCCTGGGCCATGCCCGGCGCGCGTCCGATGAAGACCTGCTCGATGTACGGCTGCGACGCCCGCGCCACGCGGCCGATTGCGTCCACATCCACAGGCGTGTCGCGCCAGCCGAGCAGGGTGAGGCCCTCCTCGCGGATGATGCGCTCAATGACGCCCTCGCATAGCAGTCGCTGCTGCGGTTCCACCGGCAGAAACACCACGCCCGCGCCGTATTCGCCGGGCGCGGGCAGCGTGAACCCCAGCTTGGCGCACTCCTTCAGAAAGAAGGCGTGCGGAATCTGAATCAGAACGCCCGCGCCATCGCCCGTCTCCGGATCGCAACCGCATGCACCACGGTGGGTTAGGTTCAAAAGGATCTGAATACCCTTGAGGATGATATCGTGGGATTTGGCACCCTTTACGTTGGCGACAAAGCCGATGCCGCAGGCATCATGCTCGTTGATCGGGTCATAGAGTCCGGCCGCTGCCGGCAGACCAATGTGGGGTGTGTAGTCTGACATCGATAGGTCCTGCACCGTGGGGGTTAGACCTCTCAGTATAAGGCCTGTCACAGTATCAGTCAAAATTAAGTTTCATCGCTTGCTTCATCAGGCGGTCTTATGATAGGATCTTGGTCGTGGACTTCTCGCAACTCCATCTTTTCAAGGACATAGTGCAGACGAGGAGCATTAGCCGCGGTGCTTCGCTGAACGGTGTGACACAATCAGCGGCCAGCCAGACCGTGCAGGAGCTGGAGCGTGTCCTGGGTGTTCAGCTTCTGGACCGGTCGAGGCGTCCCCTGGAGGTGATGCCCGCAGGGCGGCTCCTTTATGAGTTCGGGCGCGACGTCTTGCGGCGTCAGCAGGAGTTTCATGTGGCGCTCGAACAGATTCGCGGCGGCACGGGCGGTGTGGTCCGGGTGGCTGCCATTTACTCGGTGGGCATCTCCGAGATGTCCCGGCTGGAGGAGGAGTTCTACAAGCGTCTGCCCGCCGCGCAGCTCCTGGTCAACTACCTGCGCCCGGAGAAGGTCTACCAGGCTGTGGTCGACGAGCGCGCCGATCTCGGTCTCGTGAGCTACCCCGAACCGACCCGGGAGGTGGTGGCGCTGCCCTGGCGTGAAGAGCCGATGGTAGTGGCCTGTGCGATCGACCATCCGCTGGCCTCCTCGGAGAGTATTCGCCCCGAAGACCTTGAAGACGTTGACTTTATCGGGTTCGACGACGATCTGCCCGTTAGCCGGGACGTGGAACGGTTCCTGCGTGAGCGGGGCGTCCGAGTCCATGTGGTGATGCGATTCGACAACATTCAGAGCATGAAGGAAGCGCTCCGGCTGGGCCACGCCGTCAGTATCCTGCCGGCACCGATGCTGAAGGCCGAGGTAGCCGAGGGCCGTCTTTGCGCGATCCCGCTGGATGCGTCGCTCTTCCGGCCGCTGGGGATCATCCACCGGCGCAGGCGTACGTTTCCGCGCGCCACGCAGGTGTTCCTCGACCTTCTCAGGGACCCGGCCGCCTAAGCCCTGGCCATTTTCGGCGGAGCGCCATAGCGTTGCGTCATCCACCCGACAATCGCCCCGACGATCGAGCCCGGCACCATGATCTCCCAGTAGTAATACTGGCCGTCGGTCGGCTGCGAAGCTACCCACCAGGCGAACGCCGCGGCGCACACCAGCCCGAAGAGTATCCCCAGCGGCACGGACTGTACCTTGCGGGCGAAGAACCCGGCCGCCAAGCCGACCACCAGGCCCTTGAACGTCGATCCAATCAGGATCGTCATCATGTAGGGCCGAACGGCGGGCGTCAGCCAGGCTGTTGCGCCATCCAGCAGACCCAGGATCGACCCGGCCACCAGCCCCAACATCGGTTTGTTCATTCCAAAACCTCCTGCAAGCATCTTCAGCGGACCCGGCGAATCATTTAGATGCGCCGGAAGAAATAGATCAACGCGCGGACCATCACATACGCCGCCAGCAGCAGAAGCAGCGTCCGGTTGTTGGCGGCGAAGCGCCAAAGCCTCTCGTGCGGCGGCTCGCGATACGCCTCCACTGGCAGCCCCTCCAGGTAGCGCCCGATCTCGGTGCGGAGATCGATGGCGGATCCGTACCGGTCGGCGGGGAGCGTGGCGGAGGCCTTCGCCGCAACGGCTCGCAGGCGCTTCGGGCCGTTCCCGATGAGGAATTCGAGGATTCTGCCCAGCGCGAAGACGTCGGCACGCGCTCCGGCGCCGGCGAAATCTCCCGCAAGCTGCTCTGGGGCAACGAAATCTGGGGTACCCGCAACCGTGCCCGGCTGCGTGTGCCACGCCCCGGCGACCTTGGCGACGCCCCAATCCATCACGAAGACCTCTCCGAACGCCCCCAGCATGATGTTGTCAGGCTTCAGGTCCCGGTGGATCACGCCGCGCGAATGGCCGAACGCGACCGCGTCGCAGACACGCTGAAAGACGCTGAGCCGCTGCTGTAGCGGGTGCGCCCCGGTGGCGTAGTCCGTCAGCGTCTGGCCCTCGACGAGCCGCATGCAGTAGTACGGCCGGCCGTCAGCGAGTCGGCCAGCGTCGTAAACCGGCACGACATTCGGGTGCTCGAGCCGGGCCAGAACGCGGGCCTCACGTTCCATGCGGGCGGCGACCTCGCCATCGAGGTCGTCGACGTGCAGGACCTTCAGCGCGACTTCGCGCTCGAGGCGGCGGTCGAAGACGCGCCACACCGAGCCCATGCCGCCCTGAGCGATGGGTCCGCGCAACTCATAGTGCGTGCCGGTGAGGTCGGGCTCGGCGGCAACCGCCCGGAGATGCGCGATGACGTTGTCAGGCAGCCACATGGGTCAGTCGGTGTCCATGCCGAGCAGGCGGCGGGCCTCCGCACGGTACTCGGCGTCGCTTCCGGTCAGGTCGCGCAGAGTCCTGAGCACGGCGCGGCGGAAGTCGCGGCGAGCGGCCGAAAGGTAATTGGTGACAGTCACCGCGGAGAGCCCGACAGGCTTTCCGATGGCTTCGTAAGTGATAGAAGGCTCGCGGCTTTCAGCCAGATCGTACTGTCGGAAGAGATCGAACTGCACCTGCTTCCCCGTTTGCCTGTATAGTTCTTCGAGCTGCTTGACGGCGATGGCGAACAGGTTCCGGGTCCACTCACGATAGAAGAGGTCCTCCGCCGAGGCCGAAGGGTCCACCGGCTCTCGCCGCCGGATCTCCTCCTCGGCGGCTTCCCGGTCGAGCGAGACGATGACGAACCCGCCGCCGCGCTTCAACCGCCGTGAGGCATGGTGCTGATTCGTGAGAAAGGCGTCCAGGCAGCTCAACAGAAAAGTGCGAAACGAACCCCTGGTCCGGTCGTACGTACTGAAGAACCGGCTGTCGAGAAGGTGCTCAAAGTAGCCCTGGGTTAAGTCACTCGCGTCATCGGCCGACTTCTGCCACCGCAGCCGTATGTGCTTGTAAACAGGCTTCCAATACGCCGTGATGACGACTTCCAGAGCTTGCCGGCGGATGCCCGGATCCTCGGAGGCGGCTGCCTGAATGGCCGTGAGCCTGGTTTCCGGGAACATCGTCGCGTATCCGGGCTAGTGTGCCGCAGATGCGATCTCAGTGCAACCTAAGCTCGAAGGAGTTCGCAGAGCATTGCGGCCGCGCGCCCGGCGTTGCGTGCAGCGGTCTCGGAAAGTCCGTGGCCGGCGGAGAAGTCTTCGCCGGGGACCTTGCAGAGCCAGGCTTGACCGTGGAAGCCATGCAGGCGGCGTGTCAGGCTGATCAGATCGCACGGCCGGATCCCGTGTGAGAGGTTTCCGGGGCAGCACGTTCCGGAGCTGATCGATTCCAGGCGAACCTCGCCGGGACGGTAGTCCACGTCGATGAAAATGACGCGTTTCGCCGGCGCAACGTCGGGAACCAGTTCGACGGAGAGCTCGGGAAGCGTCGTGATGTGCCACGGACCGTCGCCGAGGGCCTCAACGACGCGTGCGGCGACAGCGTCGTCCCGGCGGCCCTCGTGCGAGATGGCGTAGACACGGGTCAGATCAGTCCCAGGCGTAGCAGTTCACCTTTCAACCGACTGAGGCTGACCCAGCGCAGGATGCGGCCGTCTTCGACCATGGCCGGAGCGGCCGAACAGTGGCCGATGCACTCCCGGCTGGCGCTGACGCGGACGTCCTTGCCATGCACATGAGTGGCGCAATGGTCCTTGAGCAGGCGCAAAAGCTGTGGCGCGCCGGCCTTGCGGCAGCACTCGCCGTTGCAGACCACGAAGACGTGGCGTTCGCCGATCTGTTCATGGCGGCAGGTGACGCCGTGAGGAGTCGAGGGGACTTGGATTGCGGCGGCCATGGTCTAGTGCGCCATCCCCGCGCCATGTGCTTCCGGAGCGCGCATTTGGCGCGGTTCGTAGATGCAGAACGGCTCTTCGCCGCGATAGTTGCCGGTCATGCCGAAGGCGCGCGCCCGGCAGCCCATGCATACCTGTTTGAATTCGCAGTAGCCGCACTTGCCCTCGATCTGGCCGAGATCCCGCAGGTCGTGGAAGAGCTGCGAGTTCTCCCAGACATCGCTGAACTCCTGGCGGCGCAAATCGCCGGCCTCAAGTGGCAGGTAGCCGCAGGGCTGCACAATGCCCTTGTGTGAGATGAAACAGACGCCGGAGGCGGCTAGGCAGCCGCGCGTCATCTGATTGAGGTCCGCCGGATGCCCCTGATGCGAGTGGTGCGGGTGGGGCATCAGGGCTGGGACCTCTTCGCCGTGCCGGCGGGCTTCGGCGCGGCGCTGGCGCGCGATGCGGTAATACTGCGGCGCGCAGGTAGCCTTCAGTTCCATGCCGGAGTCGAGCGATCGGTCGTAGTACCAATCAAGGATGCGTTCGGCTTCGAGCGCATCGACGGACTGGTCTTCGGCGATGGTCAGTCCGCAGCCAACGGGAACCAGAAGGAAGAGGTGGAATGCGTCCACTTTCAGGCTCTTGGCGAGCTCGACCATCTGCGGAAGCTGGTGCGCGTTGTGGCGCGAGACGGTCGTGTTGATCTGCGTGGAGATCCCGACATTCTGGAGGCAGAGGATCCCGCGAACGGCTGCGTCAAATGCCCCATCGTGTCCTCGGAAGGAATCGTGAGTGGCACGGTCGGCGCCGTCGAGGGAGATGGACACACGGACGATACCGGCATCGCGGATGCGCTCCGCCATCGCTTCGTCGACGAGCGTCCCATTCGTGGCGAGCGCGACGCGCAAGCCCTTTGAAACCGCGTGCTTGGCGATGTCGAAGACGTCGCGCCGCCAGAGCGGCTCACCGCCGGACAGGACAAGGATGAGGGGTGCGTATTCGGCGATCTGATCCACGATACGGAGGCACTCCCGTGTGGGGAGGTCCTCGGGGGACATGAGTTCAGTGGCGCTGGCGCGGCAATGTATGCAGCGCAGGTTGCATCCCGTAGTGAGTTCCCAGAAAACGAGCCTCGGACGGGCCTTGGAATGGGTGGCCGTTCGCTCCATGCCATGGCAAGAGCAAATCGAGTGCCGTTGGTCGGAATTTCCTATCTCCTTCAAAACAAAGTCCAGCCTAAGAGAGGCGGGCCTGCGTCTGGGGCATAACACGCAGGGTTGTAGTAGGGAAGGGACCAGACGCTCCAATCTAAAGATAGCTATATTACAACCATCTCTACTGGCAGGCCGGGATTGAGATGAGCCAAACTGATGTTACAAAAGCAACAGTAAGGGTCTTTGGGGGCTCCCGTCCAGTCTCCCGATTCGGAGACACATGTTTCCGGTTCACCGTTAGATCGAGTTCTCAACAACAAATGGCTTTGTCCGATGGGTTACCCCGGCGCCGCATCTGATGGCATACGGAGCCGGCCAGCGGAGCAAAGGCCAATGAAGGAGGCTAACTCAAGATGGCAATTCGTAGAGCCGCAATCCTGGCGCTGGCGCTGATCGCGCTCACGGCAGGTTCCTTCCTCCCGGCCCAAACGATTTACGGGTCGCTGACCGGGACGGTCTTCGACAAATCCGGCGCGGTGATACCCGGCGCCGAAGTGGTCGTGAAATCGATCGAACAGGGCACAATCCGTCAAGCGAAGGCAGACGGCAGCGGGTTCTGGCGTGCAGCTTCTCTCACGCCTGGTCGATACCAGGTGGAAGTCACGACCAAGGGTTTTGAGAAGATCATCCGCGGACCGATTGAAGTGGAAGCATCGGTGGAACGCGCGATCGACGTGACGCTGAGCCCGAGCACGTCGAGCGAGGTGATCACGATTACGGAAGAAGCGCCGCTGATTGAAGCGACGCGCGCGCAGATCAGCAAGGGTGTTGACGCCAAGCGCGTGCTGGAGCTTCCCGGAGCCAATACTCGCGACGGCCTGGCACTGCTACAGCCGGGCGCGACGCCGAACAACAACGGGCGCCCCGGTTCGGGTTTCACCATCAATGGCGGACGCACTCGTTCGAACAACTTCATGCTGGACGGCGCGAACAACAACGACCAGTCGTTGTCCATTCCGCGTCAGAATCTCGCGCCCGAATACCTGGGCGAGTTCCGCATCATCACGAACAACTTCTCGGCTGAGTACGGGCGCAATGCCGGTTCCGTCGTAATGCAAAACACCCGCTCGGGCACGAACGAATTCCACGGCATCGTGCGCTGGTCCTGGCTGGGGAACAGCCTCGACTCACTGACCACTGGCCAGCAGCGGACGTACAACTCGCAGCGGGCGGCGGGCCAGAGCGACTACATCGCCCTTCGCCGCGCGCGTGGTGTCATCGTGAACAACCAGTTCGCTTTCAGCGGCGGCGGTCCGGTGATCAAGAACAAACTGTTCTTCTTCGGCGGATACGATCTTGACCGGTATCGGAGCACGGCAGTGCCGACGCCGGCCGTCGTCATCACCCAAGGCGGCCTTGACCTGCTGACGCAGAATCAGTCGAAGTTTGCGTCAGGCGCGGTGGACTTTTTGAAATCCAGCTATCCAGTGGCGAACGACCCGACACCGCGAGGCTCGCTAAACGTGGGCATGCCAGATGGCAGCACGCTGACTGTTCCGTTGGCGCAGTACAACCGCGCGGCGGCAGGCGCTCTCAGCTATGGCCGCGACATCCATCGCGGTCTGATGCGCTTCGACTGGCAGGTGGCCCAGAACGACAACCTACAGATGCGCTACCTGACCGATGACAACACCGATCCAGGGTCGCCCGCTTCGCTGGAAGTGAATCAGCTCGGCTCGATCCTTGTGAATCACAACGCCACCATCAACTGGGTGCGCATCTGGAATCCGGCGTTCACGATGGAGACCCGCCTAACTTATGGCCGGCGCGAAGCCAATTTCATCGAGAACTTCCCGACGCAGTTCAGCATCAGCGGATCGGGGCTGCCAACGATCGGCAACCAGAACTACCCGCAGGGCCGTACTGACAATGTGTACGAGCTCACGAACAACTGGTCGAAGATCGGCGGCACACACACGCTGCGTTACGGCTTCAACTACCTGCAGTATCGGCTTGGCTCGTTTTTCGCGCCCGCTTCGATGGGCGTGGTGAGCTACACGAGTTTCTCCAACTTCCTGTTCGACCGCGCGGGCAACTTCTCGCAGTACGCCGGCACGGGCAACGTTCCGGCGAAGACCCACGAGTTCTCGGGCTTCTTCGGCGACGACTGGCGCGTGAAGCCGAGCCTGACGCTCAATCTCGGCATCCGCTACGAGTACACCAGCGCGCCCTTCGGGTTCTTTTCGAACGCCCAGCCCGACATCAACAACTGGGCGCCTCGCGCCGGGTTCGCCTGGGCGCCGAAGCACTCCGACGGCTTCATGGGCAAGCTGGCCGGCGGCGGCAAGCTCGCCGTCCGCGGCGGCTACGCCATCAGCTACGACCAGGTGTTCCAGAACGTCCTGCTCAACAACGCGCGCAACTACCCGCGCGGCGTGACAGTGACGCTCTCCAACATCAATGGCAGCCGCCTGTGGGATCCGGCATCGCGCCCTGCGCCGCCCGATCCTGAAGACTATACCGGCGATCCGAAGCTGTTGCCGGTCCGGCTCTACTCGCCGAACAAGCGGATTGCCCAGCCTTACGGCCAGCAGTACAGCCTCGGCATCGAGCGGCAGTTCGCGACGAACTACGTCTTCAAGCTGTTCTACGTTGGTTCTCGCGGCATCAACCTGGTGCGCGAAGTGGAGAGCAATCTCGGGTTCTACAAGGCGGCCGTGGACGCGAACCCGAGCCTGTTGCAGCCTGTCGTCCAGTCGTACGGCATGGTGCCGACAACTGTCGGCGGCCAGGCGGCTTACCGCGTGGACCCCACGCGCGGCTCGACTCTGATCGGCGACGGCTACGCGATGTCCACCTACCATTCCATGCAGGTGACCGTGGAGCGGCGCTTCGCGCGGAACTTCCAGTTCGAATCGAATTACACCTGGTCGAGCTACATCAACGATTCGGACGACATTCTGGGCGGACAGGCCAACCGCACTCTGCCCTCGGTGCCGTTCAATCTCAGCCTTGACCGCGCACGCTCCGGCTTCGATCAGCCGCATCGTTGGGCGACCAACTACGTTTACAACCTGCCCGAGTTTTTCGGCAAGAAGGGCGTGATGGGCCGGCTAGTGGATGGCTGGACGATCAGCGGCATCACCACCTTCGCGAAGGGAACCCCCTTCACGGTGCTGAACGCCAACAACCCGCTGGGCATCCTGCCCGGACAGATCGGCACCATCGACCTGTCCCAGCGCGCATACTTCAACCCGGCCGGGACGCCGGGTACGGGCGGCTCTCCAGGCGCCGCCAACAATCCGATGTGGCTCGCCTTCGCGAACAACACGGGTGTGATCGGCGCGGGAGCGAACGTACTTCGGGTCGGCAACACCTACAACTTCGATATGGCCCTGATGAAGGATATCCGGACCTTCGGCGAGCGACAGTCGCTGCTGCTGCGGTGGGAAGTGTTCAACGTGTTCAACTACCGCAACTTCAGCACGATCCCGAGCAACACGGCGAGCGCCAACACCAATGCGGCGCTGTTCCTGAACCTGGGACAGACCAACGTGAGCGGACGAACAATGACATTCATCGCCCGCTATAGCTGGTAAACGAAGCAAGAGTCAGACAGAGAGGCCCGGGGCTTCGGCTCCGGGCCTTTTCGTTTCTACGCCGTCCGCGGCCGGACAGTGAATGCGCGGGCTGGGTTCGTTTCGGTCAAAAGCCGGAGTTCCCCAGGCGTGAAGCCGTCGTGGCGGAGCGCAGGCAGCAGGTGCGTGAAGAGGGCGGAGTACGGCTTCAACGGCCGTGTCCCGTTGGCGCGGAACGAGTTGCCGTCGTGCGACAGCAGCACACGGCCAAGCAGCCGGGCGTCTTTGAACCGGCGGACTATGGCGACGCGCGACGCCACGTTGTCCTGCGCAATTCCATCGACGCTGATCCACGCGCCAGCCTTGGCCGCTTCCAGCAGCGGCGCGAGATCCTTCGAATTGTCGGCGTGAATCCAGATCCAGGCTTCCGGCGAGACGCCCTCCTCACGCAGAATCGCGAGCTGTTCCCGAGCGGCAGCGGCGTTGTCGCCCGTGTGCACGGCGAGGGTGAGGCCCGTCTGGCGGTGCGTGATCGCGGCCGCGCGAAGGAGCTTGGCGTTGATGGCGTTGAGCGGCCCGGCGTCGATCCCCAGCTTGATGAACCCAGGACGGATGCCGGTGCCGCCGATGCCCTGATGGAACTCGGCGGCCCATCGCGCGGCAACCGCGCCTGCCGATTCGTCGAAGGCGTGCACGGGAATGTACCGGCCATTGGCCGCGCCGTAGTAGCCGGTGTTGGTGATGACATGGACTCTGGTGCCCTCGGAAATCCGGCGCAGCAACTCCGGCGCGCGGCCGAAGTACTGGGCGGTGCCATCGAAGATGGCGTTGCAGCCGAGGAATCGCACGCTGCTGACGTAGCGCAGCACCTCGCGCATCAGGCGCGGGGTGTCGTAGACGGGCGGGTCCGCCGGATCGAGGCCAAAGTTTGAGAAAAGATGCTCGTGCGGCAGTGCCAGATCGAGCTCTTCGGGCCGGATGGGGCCACGCACGGTGAGGATGGAACCTTCGAGGGGGCGCGGGCGGGCGGTGGCGGCGATCTGCAGAAAGGACCGGCGGAGCATGGCTCCAGCATAAGAAAAGCCCCGGAGCCGTGGGGCCCCGGGGCTTTCTGTTGTTCGCTGGACTGGCCGCCTAGAAGCGGTAGTACAGACCGAACTGGATGATTCGGCGAGAGGACGCCGTGGACGTGATGCGTCCGAACGTCGTCGAGTTGACGTCGCCGCCATTGAAGTAGAAGCTCGGAGTGTTCGAGAAGTTGAACCACTCGGAGCGGAACTCAATGCGCTGGGTTTCGGTGATCGGGAAGGCCTTCAGCACCGCCATATCGACGTTGAAGAACCGAGGGCCCGAGAAGTAGTTGCGCTGCAGCGTGCCGATGTTTCCAGCGGTCGGGTTGTAGAAGACCTGACCGTTGAAGAACGCGCGGCCGTCGGGAGCGACGGCGCGGCCGTCGGAGCCGATGGCCGACGAGGCGACGAAGTACGGGCCGTCGCCGGTCATGCGTAGCTTCAGCACTTCATCCAACTGCGCCTTGTCCGACAGCGTGACGGCAGTGTTGTTGGCGGAACGGCCGGTGCGGTTCAAGGTCCCGCGCCCGGAGGTGACGCTGAACGGGTTGCCGGACTGGAGCGTGAGCAGGCCCGATACTGTCCAGCCGCCGAAGATCTGGTTCAGCACCGGGTTGGAGATGCTGAACTTCTGGCCACGGCCGAAGGGGAGGTCCCACACACCGTTCGCCTTGAAGGAGTGGGTGAGGTCGAACGGAACGCGCGCGTACTCGATGGCGGGGTTGCGCATATCGAGGAACGGCTCGAAGCGAGTCTGACCGTCGCCCGAGGCATCCGACATGACCTTCGAGTACGTGTAGTTTGCCTGGAACTGGACACCCGCCTTAAAGACGCGCCGGTAATCCACCTGCAGGCCGTGGTAAGCGGCGGCAGAGTAGTTCGACATGGTGTTCACGCCGAGGGCGCTGGGGTTCCGGTAGAAGGAGAAGGGCCCGTTGAGGCGGTTCTCCTGGTAAACGGAGGCCAGGTTGCCGGCCATGCCCTGCTGGATGTTGCTGATGATCGTCGCATTCGTCAACAGGCCGCCGCTGGGCAACTGGTTGAAGAACGGCAGGGGCTGCGAACCCGGGATGCTGGGGTTGTATGCCGGACGGAAGGACCCGGTCGAATTCAGCGCCAAGATGCCGTTGTTGTAGGCTTTCTGGAAATCGCTGAAGTACCCAGGCATCTCATCCTCGCGGACCAGGACCTGGTTGTAGTCGAAGGCGCGGAACTGCTTCACGGCTCGGTTGCCGACGTAGCGGACATCGAGAACGCCGCGAGCGACTTCGCGCTGGATGCCGAAATTCCACTGCATCACGTAGGGCGTGCGCAGATTTGGGTCCGGGAGACCGATCGCGTTCCCCGTGCTGGCCGCCCAGTTCTGGGCGTGCGTAC
Source organism: Bryobacteraceae bacterium (assembly GCA_050789245.1). Classification (GTDB taxonomy): domain Bacteria; phylum Acidobacteriota; class Terriglobia; order Bryobacterales; family Bryobacteraceae; genus PNKE01. The sequence goes on from JBOZRR010000037.1 coordinate 266,335, forward strand.
GCGGCACCTGGAAGGTGGGCGTGGGCACACGGGTGGGGTTGGATGCGGTCGAAACGAGGTTCGTGAGCTGGACACCTTGGGCCAGACCGGAGTTGGTCTCGATGTTGTTCCGGACGGAGACGATGAAGTCGTCATTCGGATACTGCGTCGAGAAACCGGCGCGAATGACGGTCTTGCCATCGCCGAACGGCTGGTAGGCGATGCCGATGTTCGGCCCGAAGTTGTTCAGGTCCTTCCCGTAGAAAGGCCGCTTCAGAACCGTGCCGGCAAAATCGAGCACGCCGTTCGGGTCCATCATGGTCTGGATGAAGTTGCCGCCTTCGATCCGCGGCAAAAGCGCAAGGCCGTCCTTCTCGGTCACCCGACCGTAGGTTTCCCAGCGGAGGCCGAGTGTCAGCGTCAGCCTGGGGCTCATGCGCCAGGTGTCGTTGATGTAGAAGGCGTAGTTGTTCAGGCGGTACTTACGCAGGTTGGTCGCGCCGTTCACGAAGCCGGAATCGATCGAAGTGGCGTTGAACGTCTGGTTCACGCTGGTCAGATAGCCGGCGTGGAGCGAGAGGAGACTATTTGCGATTCCGACGTCGGTCGAACGGAGGCCGGGTACATTGGTGCCGCTCAGGCCGTTCGGGTTCGCGGCGCTGATGCCCATCGCGTACACCGGAATGTTGCCGGCATCGTTGTAGGGGTCCGTCTTGATCTTCTGGAACTGGAAGCCGAAAGCAACGCTGTGCTTACCCTTGAACCAGTTTGCGTTGTCCTGGAAGTTGTAGGTGTCCGTCTGGCGGCCCTGCGCACGGAAGGTGTTCATGGGGTTGTTGACGAGGGGCAGGGTATAAATGGCGCTGCCAAAAGTCTCGTCGGTCAGGAACTCCGCCGGGGTCAGGTTGAAGCCGCCGCGCAGTTCGTTAGTGAACGTCGAGGCCGGTGACCAGCGCCAAGTGCCCTGAGTCCCTGTCACAGCGCCGTCGTTCTTTACCTTGGGCGCAGTGGAATAGTCGTTCGCAAGGTCGGTGCGGTCGACGATGTCGCGGTTCCACAGGTAGGTCCAGGAGAAGACGTGCTTCGTGCTGGCCACGTAGTCCACTTTGCCGGTGATGTTGTCGCGCGTGCGGTTGTTGCGGATGTTGAACTGATAGCCGCCCGTGTTCAGGCCGTCACCGATGTCGGTCCGGTTGATGAACTCCGGCCCGGGAATCTGGGCGATGTACTGCCGCATCAGCGCGTCAGCGCTGGCGTTGACGGTCTGCAGGACATTGGCTTCGCGGAGGACGCCCGCTGTATCGATGTACCGCAGGATGCCGTTGCGCGCGCTCTGGGTCAGGATCGTGCGGGTGGCGTTCGACTGCTGGCGCAGGCGGAACAGTTCGTAGTTGCCGTAGAAGAACAGCTTGTCCTTGATGATCTTGCCGCTGAGCGAGCCGCCGACCTGGTTCTGGTTCAAGAACGGACGCGCGGTCTTGTTCTTGTTGCCGAACCATGTGTTCGCGGCCGCGATGTTGTTGCGGTTGTACCAGTAGGCCGAGCCGTGATAGACATTCGTTCCGGACGGGGTGACGAACTTCACCTGCGAGGCGCCGTTGCCGTCGGCCGCGGTGGTGTTCGACGTCGAGATCGTCATTTCGGCCACCTGGTCCATCAGCAGCATGTTCGGCAGGAAGTCCAGGCCGTTTGTGCGGATGAAGTTGTCCTGGATGTTGATGCCGTCGATGGTGACGTTGGTGAACGACGGGCGCATTCCGTTGATCGACGTGTTTGAGCGGTTGTTGGAATTCACACCAGCCTGGGAGGTGATCAGAGCCAGAGGCGAGCGGTTCAACTGGGGCAGGCGGCGAACCTGCTCGTTGGTGACCGTCGTGGCCACCTCGGCATTGGCCGTCTGAACGCCCTGCACGATTGCGGCGACTTCCACGACTTCAGTCTGCGTGGAGACTTCCAGCGTCACGGGCGCCAGCGCGAGTTCCTGGCCGGCATCGACCTTGACGCCACGGAGGATCTGCTTTTGGAAGCCCTTCGCCTCGACAGCCAGGTCGTGGTCGACGGCCCTGACGCCGAGAAACTGGAAGAGACCTTCCTGATTGCTTGCGGTGCTGGCAATGGGGCTTGCGCCACCTGCCATGAAAAGGTTAACCGTTGCGCCTGGGATGGCGGCGCCGCTGGCGTCCCGAACCGATCCCGAAATGCGTCCCGTATTCTGGGCGGTAGCCGCGAATACTAGGAGCAAGGCGGAGAGTGTGAGAGTGAGGAGTCTTCTCACGGTCTGAAATCCCCCTGAAACATTGTTAAGTGTTAACGAGCCTAGCGATACTAGTAACAAATCTTAACATGGACTCCAATGGCGGGACGATAGCTTCTCTTGGGGAGGGCGAGCGAAGGAAAAGGAAAAGGCCCCAGAACCCATCGGGTCCGGGGCCTTTCGGTTCAGGGGGGCTCGAAGCCGCTAGAAGCGGTAGTACAGGCCGAACTGGATGATTCGGCGGCTGGACGCCGTGTCGGTGATCCGCCCGAAGGTGGTGGAGTTCACGTTCTGATCGCCGATGTAGAAGCTCGGCGTGTTCGTGAAGTTGAACCACTCGGATCGGAACTCCAGGCGGTGCCCGCTCTCCGTGAGGTGGAACGTCTTCAGGATCGCCATATCGGTGTTCCAGAACGAGGGGCCAGTGAACATGCGGCGCTGGAGCGTACCGAGCTGTCCCGGACTGGGGTTGAAGAACACCTGGCCGCTGAAGGGGGCCCGTCCGTCGGCGGCGACGCCGCGCCCGTCAGCCGGATTGATGGCCGAATCGGCGATGAACATCGGGCCATCCGGAGTCATGCGGAAGCCGACAATCTCGTCGAGCGCGGAACCATCCGCGATGGAGACGGCCGTGTTCTGAGCGGAGCGGTTGCCGCCCCGGTTCAGCGTGCCGCGAGTGGAGAGGACCGAGAACGGCGAGCCGGACTGCCAGGTCATGAAGGCCGACACCTGCCAGCCGCCAAAAACCTGGTTCATCACCGGGTTGCTGATGTTGAACCGGCGGCCCTTTCCGAACGGCAGGTCGACTACGCCGTTCACCTTGAAGGAGTGAGTGAGGTCGAAGGGGGTGCGAGCGCGCTCGATCGAACCGGAACGGAGATCGAGGAAGGGTTCGAAGCGGCTCTGTTCGCTGCCCATGGCATCGCTCAGGCCCTTAGCGAAGGTGTAATTGGCCTGGACCTGAACGCCCGAGCGGAACGTCCGGCGGTAATCCACCTGGCCGGAGTGGTAGCTCGCGCTCGAGTAGTTGGTCATCATGTTGGTGCCAAGCGCGTTCGGGTTGCGGAAGAAGCTGACATCACCGTTCAGGCCGTTGGTCTGGTAGATGGTGGCAAGCTGGCCCACCTCGCCGCGCTGGATCAGGCCGCGGATGGTGGCATTGTTGAGCAGGCCGCCGAGTGGCAGTTGCGGGAAGAACGTGAGCTGCTGGCTGCCGGCGATGTTCGGGTTGTAGTTGGGATTGAACGTCCCGGTGGCCGCTTGCGCCAGGTTGCCGTTGCTGTAAGCGCGGTTAAAGTCCGACAGATAGCCGGGCAGCTCGTCCTCGCGGACCAGCACCTGGTTGTAGTCGAAGGCGCGGAACTGCTTGGTGGCGCGGTTGCCGACGTAGCGGGCCTCGAGCACGCCGCCCGCGATCTCACGCTGAATGCCGAAGTTCCACTGCTGGACGTAAGGGATGCGCAGGTTGGGATCGGGCATGCCGAACGCGCTGCCGGGATCGAGCGCGTAGTTGTCGGCAAACGTGCGCGGGACGACGAACTCGGGCGCGCCGATCGCCGGCCGGTTGCCGACCGTGTTGGTCAAGCCGGTGAGGGTAACCGACGAGTTCAGGCCGGAGTTCGTGTAGACGTTGTTGTCGACGGACCGGATGAAATCATCATTCGGATAATTGACGCTATAGCCGGCGCGGATGACAGTCTTGCCGTCGCCGAAGGGCTGCCAGGCCAGGCCGACGTTCGGTCCGAAGTTGTTCCAGTCCTTGTTGTACCAGGGCCGCTTCAGAACCGTGCCGGCGAAGTCCAGCACGCCGTTCGGGTTGAGCAGGGTGTTGATCGCGTTGCCGTTTTCCAGGCGGGGCAGAAGCGCCAGGCCGCGCGCCTCGGTCACCGGGGTGTAGAACTCCCAGCGGACGCCCATCGTCAGGGTCAGCCGGTTGCTCATGCGCCAGGTGTCGTTGAAGTAGCCGGCATAGTTCGACATACGCAGCTTGTGGAGGTTCTCCGCTCCGGGGACGAATCCGGAGTTGATGGAGGTGATGTTGAATGCCTGGGTGGCCTCCTCCATGTATCCGGCCTGAAGCGCCAGTAACTGGTTGGCGCGGGTCAGATCGTTCGCGCTGATGCCGGGCAACTGGCTGGCCAGAAGTCCCTTCGTGTTCCCCGTGCTGATGCCGATAGTGTACGTCGGCAGGACGTCGAAGTTGTCGAAGGAGTCGGACTTGATCCTCTGGTACTGGAATCCGAACTGGAAGGAGTGCTTGCCCTTGAACCAGCTCGAGTTGTTCTGAACGTTGTAGGTATCCGTATAGCGCCCCTGCGGCATGAAGGTGTTCACCGGGTTGGTGATGAGGGGCACAGTCAGCAGATAGGCCGGGTACGGGGTTCGCGCATTGAACAGCCCCGGCGCGAGATTGAAGCCGCCCCGCAGTTCGTTCGTGAAGTTCGAGACGGGGTTCCAGCGCCAGGTGCCCGACCAGAGCTTCGTCGAGCCGTCGTTGCCGATGGAGGCTTCGGGGGTGAAGATCTCGTCGGCATCCGGACGGTCGTCGTTGTCCCGGTTCCACAGCAGCGTCGAGCTAAAGATGTGCTTCGTCGAGGCGATATAGTCCACCTTCACGGTGACGTTGTCGCGAGTCCGGTTGTCGCGGCGGTTCAAGCCGTAGCCGCCCGTGTTCAAGCCGTCGCCGATGTCGGTGCGGTTGATCGTGGAGGGCAGCAGGCTGAGGAATTGCTGCATCTCCGGGGAGGCCGAGACGCCGGCGAGTTGCAGGACATTGGCGGAGCGAATCTGGCCGGTCTGAGTGTCGGTGTAGGTGAAGACGCCGTTGCGTGCGCTGTCCGTCAGAACCGTGCCGGAGAAGGCCGTCTGCTGGCGGAGGCGCAGCGCCTCGTAGTTGCCGAAGAAGAACAGCTTGTCCTTAATAACGGGGCCGCCCAGCGAGCCGCCCAACTGGTTCTGGTTCAGGAACGGCCGGTCAACGCCGCTCTGGTTGTTGAACCACTCGTTCGCCGACGCAATGTTGTTCCGGTTGTACCAGTAGGCCGAGCCGTGGAACTGGTTCGTGCCCGACGGGGTGACGAAGGTCACCTGCGCGGCGCCAGAACCGAACGCGGCGTTGCTGTTGGACGTGGAAACCGTCATTTCGCCGACCTGGTCCATCAGTAGCATGTTGGGCATGAAATCAAGCGCATTGGTGCGGATGAAGTTGTCCTGGATGTTGATGCCGTCGATGGTGACGTTGGCGAAGGACGGGCGCATGCCGTTGATTGTCGTGTTCGTCCGGTTGTTCGAGCCGACACCGGCCTGCGTGGAGATCAGCGCCAGCGGGCTGCGGTTCAGCGTCGGAAGACGCCGGATCTGTTCGTTGGTGATGACGCTGGCCACTTCGGCGTTCGCGGTCTGAACGCCCTGGAGGTCGGCCGACACCTCAACCACTTCCGCCTGCTGCGCGATCTGCATCTTAAAGGCGGGCAGTGAGAGTTCAAGGCCGGCGTTCACCTTGAGGCCGCGCAGCACTTCCTTGCGGAAGCCCTTCGCGTCAACCGACAGGTCGTAGTTGACCGGCTGCACGTTGGAAAAGAGGAACAGACCTTCCTGATTCGTTTCGGTGGACAGAATTGCGCTGGCGCCTCCGGGGATGAACAACTCCACCTTGGCCGCGGGGACCGCGGCGCCGGTAGCGTCCACAACCGAGCCGGAGATTCGCCCGGTATTCTGCCCCCAGGCGACGGTGGCGATGGTCAGCGCCAGCATGAACTGGAGTAATCGCTTGGTCAAATGAGTTAACCTCCCACACCAAATTCCGTGGCTAGACGGATGTTAATTGGTATTTTATCAGTTATATCGATTCAGGCGTCCCTGGAAATGAGTGTTACTTATGGTGAAGATGTAACATTCCCGAGGTGGACGGATCGGCCGAGCTTGAGGACTTTGTTTACAAAAGCAATATCCTGAAGCGCAGCCCAGGTCTTGAAGGCATGGGCCGCATGTTCACAATAATAACAAACGCAGCCGTCCCGCGAGGGCCTGGAGGCCCCGCTGCCAGGGTGATTTGTGTAACAAACAGACGCGGTGATGGCTAAGTGAATGAATTATAAGGTCTTGCTGTTTTGTAACAGTTTTATCGGGCAAACTTACTACTGCATTTGCCCTAGTTCTAGCTGCGGCCGAGCCAGATGAAGCGAGCCATCAGCAGCGCGGAAAGCAAATAGACCAGCGGGTGCACGGAACGCCACCGCCCCGTGGCGATGTGCAGAAGGGTCCAGGAGACGAAGCCGAAAGACAGACCATTGGCGATCGAGAATGTAAGCGGAATCGCCGCCATCGTCAGAAATGCAGGAACGGATTCCAGCGGTTCCTCCCAACGAATCTCGGCGACATGGATCAGCATCAGTGCGCCGACCAGGATCAACGCCGGAGCGGTCGCCGCGGCCGGGACAGCGCCCATCAGCGGCGCCAGGAAGACGGCGGCCACGAACAGCAGTCCCGTCACGATGGCCGTGACGCCGGAACGGCCTCCGGCGGCGACGCCGGCCGTGCTCTCGACGTACGAAACCACCGTTGAGGTGCCGAGCAACGAGCCGGCCGTGGACGCGAGCGCGTCCGAGGTCAGGATGCTGTTCACTCGAGGGATTCGTCCGTTTTCGTCGATGAGACCGGCGCGCTTTGTCACGGCGACGAGCGTGCCGATGTTGTCGAAGAGATCGACGAAGAGGAACACGAAAATGACCTCGAGCAGGCCGAGGCGGAGCGTACCGGCGACGTCGAGATGGAGGAACGTCGCGCTGAGGTCGGACGGCGAATACGGCTGAGGCGACCAGTGGAAGACGCCGAGCAGCGCGCCGAGGCCCGTGACGGCGCCGATACCGACGAGGATGGCGCCGGGGACGCCTCGGGCCGCGAGGGCGGCGATCAAGATCAGCCCGAACAGGGCAAGTGCGGTCGAGGGATCGCGGAGGTTGCCCAAAGTGACGGTGGTGGCGGGGGCCGCGACGACGATGCCGGCGCCTTTCAGGCCGATGAATGCGATGAAGAGCCCGATACCGGAGGCGACTGCCGCGTAGAGGCCCTGCGGGATGGATTCGAGGATCATCTTCCGCAGGCCGACGGCCGTAAGCAATAGAAAAACAAGGCCGGAAACAAAGACGGCGCCGAGCGCGGTCTGCCAGGGGATACCCATGCCCTTCACCACGGCGTAGGCAAAGTAGGCGTTCAGGCCCATTCCGGGGGCGAGCGCGATAGGGTAGCGGGCTAGGCCGCCCATCAGGAAGCAGCCTACGGCGGAGGCCAGGCAGGTAGCGGCGGTGACGGCGGCCAGAGGCATGCCGGCCTCGGCGAGGATGGCGGGGTTGACGAAGATGATGTACGCCATGGTGGCGAAGGTCGTACATCCGGCGAGCAGCTCCCGCCGCCAATTGGTCCCTAACTCACTGAATTTGAAGTACCGCTCGAGCTGCGTGCGCACTCGCTGCCAGCATAGCAATGAACGGGGAGGGTCAGGTCAGCTTGTCGAGTTCGTTTCCGACAAACTCGAGCTCGCGTTCGATTTGGGCGCGCATCCGGGGGTTGCAGGCGCGTTGGAGTTCGCTGAGGAGCCGGACGCGGTTCATCTCAAGCAGGTGGCGGCGGCGCTCCTTCTCCCGCTCTTCGAGGGTGGGAGCGACGAACGCGGAGTTCGTTTTCGCATTTTCCAGTTGCTCCTGGCGGGATTCGACGTCTTTGCTTTCCCAACCACGGGCCATGTTTGCCTCCTCAGACTAGGGCGCCCACTGTTCCTTGCGCCAGGCCATGTCCCAGAACATCCATTCGTAGCGGGCGGATTGTTCGAATAGGGCCCGCGCCGAGGCCTGGGTTTCCGGGGTAGCGCGGCGGGCGGATTCATCCATCATCGCGAGCACCTCACGGACAGAGGCGCCATACTGTTCGCTTGCGTACAGATTGATCCACCGTTGATAGTCCTTGTCGGTGGAGCCCTTCTTGACCAGATCCTTGCCCACTTCCCAATAGATCCAATAGCAGGGCAGCATGGCCGCCAGGCCTTCGGCGAAGCTGAGGCGGTGGACGCTGGCCAGCAGGTGATTCGTGTAGGCCGTATTGGCCGGGGCCATCTGGACCCGGGCGGCCTTCTCTGGCGTGATGCCGTGCGATGCAAGGACCTTCTCGTGCATCTCACGCTCGGCCTTGATGGCGTCGATGGCGTGCTGGGTGAGCGTGAGCGCCCAGGACTCCTCGGGGGCCTTCGCGGCGAGGACGTTCAGGGCCTGGGAGAAGACGCGCAGGTAGAGCCCGTCCTGGAGCAGGTAGAACTCGAAGCGGTCGCGGGGGAGGGAGCCGTCGGTCAGTCCCTTCAGGAAAGGCTGCCGGAGCGTGGCCTGGTAGATGGGACGGATTCGCTCCCAGAGACTGGCAGTGAAAGACGACTGCGCCTGAAGCGGAAAGACAGCGCCGGCAACCAGAAGCAGCGTCCGGCGAGTCATGCTCCTATTATGTCAGCCGCGCGCTCGAAGACGGAGCGAAGCATGGATTCAGTGAGTTTGCCTGTGGAGGTGTTCTGCTGGCTGGGGTGGTAGGAGGCGATGAGCGCGGGTTCGCCGTTGCCCAGGTTGTGGACGACGTTGTGGCCGAAGCTGAAGCCGCGTTTGCCGCGCAGCCGGAGCCAGTTGTCGAAGGCGAGGCGGCCGAGGGCGACGACGACGCGGACGTGGCGCAGCGCGTCGACTTCACGGGCGAGGTAGTCGCGGCAGGTGAGAATCTCCTCGGGCGTGGGCTTGTTGTCGGGCGGGGCGCAGCGGACGGAGGCGGAGACCCAGGCGTTGGTGAGGCGGAGGCCGTCGCCGCGGTGGGAGGATTCGGGCTGATTGGCGAAGCCGCACTGGTGCATGGCGCGGAAGAGCCAGTCGCCGGAGCGGTCGCCGGTGAAGACGCGGCCGGTGCGGTTGGCGCCGTGGGCGGCGGGGGCGAGTCCGAGGACGAGGAGTTGGGCGCGGGGATCGCCGAAGCCGGGGACGGGCTTACCCCAGTAGTCCCAGTCGCGGAAGGCGCGGCGTCGTGTGGCCGCAACCTCCTGGCACCACGCCCGGAGGCGGGGGCATTTATCGCAGGCGATGATCTCCTGTTCGAGGACCGCGAGCTTCCGGCTCATACGCTTCCTATTCTCCCGGATCGGAGATAGCATGGGTGAACCATGAGGACAGGGTTCAGCAGACGGATGATTCTGGCCGGTGCGGGCGTGGCGATGGCGGCTCGGCGGGCGAGGGCGCAGGCGCGCCAGCGGAAGATTGGGATTGCGTGGCCGGTGTTCGACCGCACGGAAGAAGACGCTCTGCTGGGCGTGCTGCGCAGCGGCCAGTGGGGGCGCGGCGGCGGCAAGCGCGTGGCCGAGTTCGAGCAGAAGTATGCGGCGCTGACGGGCGCGAAGTTCTGCGTGGCGACGGCGAACGGCACCAGCGCTCTGATCGCGGCGATGAACGCGATTGACGCGGGTCCGGGCGACGAGATTCTGCTGCCGCCGTACACGTTCGTGGCAACGTTGAACGTGATCCTCTTGCAGCATGCGCTGCCGGTGTTTGTCGATTCGGACCGCGAGACTTTTCAGATGGACGCGCGGAAGATTGAGTCGCGGATCACGCCGCAGACGCTGGCGGTGGTGCCGGTGCACCTGGGCGGCGCGGCGGCGGACCTGGACGCGATTGTCCCGATCGCGAAGAGGCGCAAGATCAAGCTGATTGAAGACGCATGCCAGGCGCACCTGGGCGAGTGGACGGGGCGCAAGGTGGGGTCGCTGGGCGACATGGGGTGCTTCAGCTTCCAGGCGTCAAAGAACCTGAACAGCGGCGAGGGCGGGGCGCTGATTTCGAACGACGAGGCGCTGTTCGACAAGGCGTTTGCGTTCCACGGCAACGGGCGGGCGCGGTCCGGCGGGACGCTGTCGCTGGCGGGGTATGCGTCGAACGGAGCGAATCTGCGGCTGACGGAGTTTCAGGCGGCGATTCTAATGGCACAGATGACGCGGCTGGAAGCGCAGTCGAAGCGCCGGGACGAGAACGCGGCGTATCTGGCGAAGCTGCTGGGGGAGATTCCGGGCATCACGCCGCAGAAGCTGTACAAGGGTTGCACGCGGAACGCGTGGCACCTGTTCATGATGCGGTACGATCCTCGGGCGTTCGAGGGGCTGCCGCGCGCGGCGTTTCTGAAGGCGCTGCGGGCCGAGGGCGTGGACGCCTCCAGCGGGTATTCGCCGCTCAACAAGGAGCCGTTCCTGGACAGGGTGATCGGGTCGCGGCACTACCTGAAGATTTACGGGGAAAAGCGGTTGAAAGAGTGGCGCGAGCAAAACCAGTGCCCCGAGAACGACAAGCTGTGCGCCGAGGCGGTGTGGTTCACGCAGACCATGCTGCTAGGGGAACGAAGCGAGATGGATTTCATTGCGGAGGCGATTCGCAAGGTTAAGGGGAAGGCTGGGGCGTTGAAGGGGTACTAGACGATCCGGATCGCTTATATCGTTACGCAGGTCAACTGTAATGGTGCTCTTGGTTAACCGTTCCTCCCAGGCTATCAATTGTCTTCTCAGTGCACACTGGGGCTGAACTCCGAATCACTGAGTCCCCGTGATACGAGATGGTGAAGCAGGTCAATGTTTGGATTAAATATAGCTCACGTCCAATGAATATCCTACTTCAAGCGATCAGAGCCCTAGATCCCCGCGCATTCGAACTTCTGATATTTTATTTGATGAGGGAAAGATACCCTGAACAAAACGTCAAGCACATCGAAGGGAGTGCCGGAGACCAGGGGGTCGACGTTATCAGTGGTTTCCTGGATGATCGGCCCACGATCTGGCAGTGTAAGGCATTTTCTGCTGGCATTAAGGATTCGCAAAAAAATCAGATTAGAAATAGTTTAAAGCGAGCTCTGCCGTATTTTAAGCCGAAGCGATGGGTTCTCTGTATTTCATGCGACATGGATTCAAAAGCTCTGCGTTGGTTTCAGCGGTTGCAGAAGAGTAATGAAGAGCGTACCGAAATTGACATGATGCAGGCCAGTGACATAGCTCATCAATTGCTTTACTATAAAATTATAAGGAATATGTTCTTCCCTTCGGTCGTGCTAGATACTTCTGCGATCCGTGAGGCAATTGCGGGGACGGACAAGCTAACGACAGAGGAGCTGGATAACCTTACTTCTGAGAATGTGGAAATATACTTAGAACGTCTTCGTTCACTTGATGCTCGGTTTTCTTATGCGGTAACCTTCACAAGTGATACTGCTCCCGCGCGGAGTGTGGATCCAAGGGAGCTGCTAAGTCTCAGCACGGCTGGCAAGTCACTTCAGGTATTCCCGCGCGATTGTGGTGCGCTTCAAGAATCCCCTCCGAGGGTAAATGTCTCTCTCGTGAAGGGTGGTGTGGATAAGCTGAACGATCTTTTGAAGACAGGTCGGCCTCAGGAAATCGACGCTGAAGAGATTGCGTCTTTCTCTTCTGACTTCGACTTTTTGCTTCCGTCGGATCTCGATAGAAAAGGCCTAAAACTAAAAATTCGACAGTGCGAGTCTTCGGAGGTAACTCCTCTTCGGGTCACATTTGGGAAAGGAGATAGTGCCGTGATATACGAATATATCTCCTTCCGACGGAAGCAAGCCGGCTCTGACGAAGCGACACTTGAAAGTGATGGCGAACTACCGTTTCGACTGCAGCTCGTATTGAGAAAAGATGGCACTGGCAGATTTAGCTTAGAAGACTCTTATTGTAAAAGAAATGTTGTTGACGTTCAGAAGGCGTTTGCTGCGATTGACTCTGCAATTGCGAATCAGAGTATTGAGTTGTATGATCTTAGAAGACAATCTACGTTTTTGAAGGCGAAATTGCGGGCTGAAGTCCCCCCGTGGCTTGAAGCGCAAAAGGCTATTGTTGACGACGCAGTTAATGTCTCTGCAATATATGGTGTACAGCTTTATTGGCCACAAGTGGTCACTGTAGCCGATGTAGACGCTCTGCGGTACCTCCAGAATCTGGTGCGTGGTGTAACGTTGTCCGTAGACAATGTCTGCCTGAAATTAGTAAAAATAGGAGATATTGATATACGGCATATACTAGATGAAAATATTGTTCATGAGCTTGCCAGTGACGGAGAAGAGATAAATGTATTTGGTACCAGCGTGAAAACTGGTCCGCTTCGATATGAGATAGGGAGCGCTCAGATAGAGAATGCGCCCCGGTTGATGAATGATGTGAAGAATCTGAATATTGGTGGTGCGTTTGAGTTGGTGCTTAAGCCAAAAGTTCCCATCAGAATCCAACTAGTCAGAGATGTCGATAGGGAGTCAGGTACACCAGGCGGCCAGCTTGGCGACGAATCCAGGAGGCAGTGAATGCAGGCTCGGAGGTTTCCTCACCCCGCTCGCCCCGGCCACCCATCCAGATACCTGTTCGGCACATTCCCGAAGGACAGTTTGGAGCCGTAGCGTTTCTCGTACAGGTAACTGAGGACCGCGTACACGTCGGTGTCGTACCGCTGGAAGGCGTGGTAGAGGCCGCATTGGGCGTAGGAGAGGGGGGTGACGTCGAGGATGAGGGTTTCCCAGTCGAAGCCGGCGCCCCAGGTGAGGCCTTTGAGGCGGATGTCGAGGCTGGCTCCGGATTCTACCAGGAGTTCCATCGTGGGGCGGCAGTAGTTGCGGCGGTTGTTGAGGGTGTGGAACAGGGGCGTGTGGCCGCCGAAGCCGTGTTCGTCGATGCCGGCGCGGACGTTGACGTCGAGGCCGGCTTCGATGAGCGCCCGGGCACATTCGACGGAGTTGTACTCGGCGGCGACGTGGAGGGCGGAGACGCCGCGCAGGGGCGTGAACGTGCACTCCATGTGGAAGCGCTGGTGGAGGCGTCCGGGTTCGGCGGCGAGAAGGCCGCGGAGGGCGGGGGCGTCGTCGAGAAGGATGGCCTGGAGGAGCGGGTCGGGGATGACGGCGCAGGCATCGAGCATCACGCGAAGGCAGGCGGCGAAGCGGGCGGAGCGGGGGTAGTATTCGATCAGCCAGTCGATGGGCGGCTTGCCCTTGATGGGGGCGACGGGGTCGGCGCCACGGTCGAGCGCGGCGCGGATCTCCTCCGGCGAATGCGATTCGAAGGCGTCGAGGAGGTCACTTTCCAGGCTCATTCGACTTTCTCCACCCAGAGGCGCCCGGCGGCGTCGCGGCCGAGGGGCGTGACACGGCCTTCGACGCTGAGGGTCGAGGTGCGATCGGCGTTGTGGGTTGTGAGCGTGACGACGGCGCCGGGGCGGATGCCGAGGGAGTCGAGGTACTCGAGGAGCTGGCGGTCGCGCTCGTAGACGGCGACGACGCGGACGCGAGCGCCGCCGGGGACTTCGTTGAGAGGCATCAGGCCGCGGGCGCGGCGCTGGCCGGGGGTGTCGACTTCGAGGAGGTTGCCGTGCGGGCAGGGTCCGGTGGAGCCGAGTTTTTCGATGAGCTTGTTTTCGAAGTCGGAGCTGACGGCGTGTTCGAGGGTCTCGGCTTCTTCGTGAACCTTGAACCACTCCATCCCGAAGACCTCGGCGAGCATGCGCTCGATCAGGTGGTGGCGGTGGAGGAGGCGCGTGGCGATCTCGCGGCCTTCGGGGGTGAGGCGGATGATGCCGCCTTTTTCGACTTCGATGAGGCGGTCGCGCTTCAGTCGGCGCGTGGCCATGGTGACGGCCGGCGGAGAGACGTTCATCCAGCGGGCCAGGCCGGCGGCGATGACGGTTTCGCCCTCGCTCTCAGCCTCGGCGATGGCCTTGAGGTAGTTCTCCTTGGAGATCGTGATGCGCACGACTGTTTCGATTCTAGCTGGGGTGGGCGGACGGGGGCTGTGACGCTTGTTACGCTATGCTCTTACCGTTATGTCTCGTCATCTTCGTCTCGCCGTCTTCGTGGCCGCTGTTGCCACGGTCAGTTTCGCCCAGGAACGAGTGGACCTGGACGCGATCTACAGGATCAAGCAGGAAGCCTTCCAGAATTCCAAGGTCATGGACCATGCGTTTTACCTGACGGATGTCTATGGGCCGCGGCTGACGGGTTCCACGAATTACCGTAAGTCTGGGGAGTGGGTCGTGAAGACGCTCCAGGAGTGGGGACTGAAGAACGCGCGGCTGGAGAAATGGGGCCCGTTCGGGAAGAGCTGGGAGAATGGGCGGTTTTCGGCGCACATTCTGGAGCCGTCGTACCAGCCGGTGTACGGGTTCCCGCTGGCGTGGACGCCCTCAACCAACGGCGTCGTGGTGGGCGAGCCGGTGTACGCGGTGGTCCAGACCGAGGCGGACATGGAGAAGTGGAAGGGCAAGTTGAAGGGCAGGATCGTGTTCACGGAAGAGGCGCGCGAGCTGCTGCCGTATGACAAGCCGCTGATGTCGCGCTATTCGGGCGAGCAGTTGGAGGGGATTGCGGGCGCGCCGGACCCGGGCGCGAGGCCGTTCGGGCGAGGCCCGGCGGCAGCGGGTCCGCGGCGGAGCATGGAAGAGCAGCGCGCGTGGCGGAAGAAGCTGAATGCGTTCTGGGCGGAAGAAGGCGCGGCGGTGCTGGTGCAGTTCGGCTATCGCGGCGATGGCGGAACGATGGCGGCGGCGGCGGGCGGGAATCGCGATCCGAAGGAGCCGGTGCCTCCGCCGATGATCGTGATTACGCCGGAGCATTACAACCGCGTGGTCCGGCTGCTGGAGAAGAAGCAGCCTGTGAAGTTCGAGGTGGAGGTCCGGAACCGGATGGGGACGGAGAACGAGGAGTCGTTCAACGTGATCGCGGATCTGCCGGGGACGGGCAAGAACAAGGATGAGATCGTGATCATCGGCGGGCATCTGGATAGCTGGCACGGCGGGACTGGCGCGACGGATAACGCGGCGGGCTCGGCGGTGATGATGGAAGTGATCCGGGTGCTGACGAAGCTGAATGTGAAGCTCGACCGGACGGTGCGTATCGCGCTGTGGAGCGGCGAGGAGCAGGGGCTGCTGGGGTCACGGGCGTACGTGAAGGAAGTGTTCGGCGATCCGGAGACGATGAAGACGACGGCCGCG
Source organism: Bryobacteraceae bacterium (assembly GCA_050789245.1). Taxonomy (GTDB): domain Bacteria; phylum Acidobacteriota; class Terriglobia; order Bryobacterales; family Bryobacteraceae; genus PNKE01. Next base: position 281,611 of record JBOZRR010000037.1, read on the forward strand.
TGGGAGAAGGTTTCTGCGTACTACAACATAGACAACGGGACGGGGAAGATCCGCGGGATTTACCTGCAAGGGAACGAGGCGGCGAGGCCGGTGTTCGAGAGCTGGCTGGCGCCGTTCAAGGATCTGGGCGTGACGACGGTGTCGATCCGGAACACGAGCGGGACGGACCACCAGTCGTTCGACGCAGTGGGGCTCCCGGGATTCCAGTTCATTCAGGATCCGGTGGAATACGGAACGCGGACGCACCACTCGAACATGGATGTGTACGACCGGTTGCAGAAGGGCGACATGATGCAGATGTCGGCGATTGTGTCGTCGCTTGTGTACCACACAGCAAACCGCGCGGAGAAGCTGCCGCGGAAGACGAAGCCGGAGCCTCGGAAGGGGCCGCAGAGGCCGGTGAGCGCGAATTAGCGGGGGCGGATGGACAGTTGGGCGGTCCTTGCTGAGGTCGTATCGCTGCTGGCGGTGGCGTTTGTGCTGGGTTTGGTGGCACAGCGCTTCCGCCTGGATGTGGTTGTGGGCTACCTGCTGGCCGGGGTTCTGCTTGGCCCGCATGCGCTAAGAGTCATTCAATCCTCGGAGTTCGTTCAGATTCTGGCCGAACTTGGTGTGGCGCTGCTGCTCTTCACCATCGGGCTGGAATTCTCCCTGAAAAAGCTGCGGTCGATGGGGAGGCTTGCGCTGGGGGGCGGAGCGCTGCAGATCACGCTGACGGTGCTGCTGGTCTACCCGGTGGCTTATCTGTTTGGCGTGAGGGGTGCGGGTGCATTCGTGGTGGGCGCGGCGATGGCGCTCAGCAGTACGGCAATTGTCCTGCGCCTGCTGGGCGAGAGGAGCGAACTCGACAGCGCACAGGGGCGGGCAGCGCTGGGAATATTGCTCTTCCAGGACATAGCGATGGTTCCGCTGCTGATCCTGGTGGAGGTTCTGGCGGAGGGGAAGAAGGGCGCCGATGCCATCCTGCAACTGTCATGGGCGCTGGCGAAGTGCGCCTTCCTGGCGGTGGTGCTGTTCCTGTTCCTGCGGCATATCTTCCCGCGACTGTTCCGCGATTCGTCGCCGCAGAAGCTGAGAGAAGTCCCCGTGGTGCTGGCCATGGCCACCTGCCTCGCGAGCACTTGGGGCGCGCATGCGCTGGGGTTGTCTCCGGCGCTGGGGGCGTTCGCGGGCGGAGTGCTGCTGGGAGACCTGCCATTCGCGCATCAGATCCGGGCGGATGTGATCCCGCTACGGGCGGTATTCGTCACGGTGTTTTTCGCTTCGATTGGCATGCTGGCGGTGCCGCCTCAGTGGAGTGATGTGCCGACGGTGGGGCTGCTGACGCTGCTGATCCTGGTGTTGAATACCATTGCTGCCGCCGCCGCCCTGCGGTTTTTCAAGATGCCGGCGCGACTGGCCGTGCACACGGGCATTCTGCTTTCTCAAATCGGCGAATTCTCGTTTGTCTTCCTAATCACCGCGGGCGCGAGAGGGATATTGACGAGCGACGTCATCGCGTCATTGGTCTCGGCGTCAGTGCTTACGCTGCTGCTGACGCCGTGGATGTTCAAACTTGCGCCGAAGCTGGCGTCTCTGTTTGGGACGGCCCCTGAACATGAGGCTCTCGGGATGGCGCCGGACGAGCGGCGCGTTCTGGTTGCGGGCTATGGTCCGGCCGGCAGCGAAGTGGTGCGTGCCATCGTGGAGCGGGGCTTCAATCCATTCATCCTCGAGATGAATCCGAACACGAGTGGCGCGGGCGTTCACTTCGGCGATGCCAGTCGGCCGGAGATTCTGCATGATGCGGGCATCAGCCGGGCACTGGCGCTGGTGGTGACCGTGCCCGATCCCAAGGTGGCTGTGTCGATTATCAGTGAGGCGCGTTCGATGGCGCCGGACCTGCCGATCATCGTGCGGAGCCGGTATCACCGCTATCTGGCCGATCTGGTGGCAGCGGGAGCGACGCTGGTGGTGGACGAGGAGCAGTCCGTCGGGCGCCTGCTGGCGGCGCAGGTGCTGAAAGCCGTGCACAGCCCTGGGGATGTGAGGTGAGCGCTCCTCAGCGCTTGTCGAATTGAATCAGCCAGTCGCCCGGGCCGGGCGTTTCGACCTTTACGCCCTCCTTGTTCTGGAGATCGAAGGGTGCGCGGCGTTGGCCGGTGCGGGGATCGATCCAGGCGGCCCGGACAGGCTTGTCGAAAGAGCTGAGATCGAAGATGGCCGACGCGTTGTTCGGCAGGTAGGCGAGCGCGGTCTGGCCATCGTCGGTCTTGGCGGCGACGATGTAGTTGGAGAAGCCCTCGTCGACCTCGTTGGTGGAGGCGAGCATGGGGTCCGGCCGGAGAGTCCACCAGGGAAGGCGGTCCAGGATGGTCCGCAGTGCGGTCATGTTCTGAGCGCCGGGGTATTTCAGACAGTCTTTCCACGGGTCGGCTTCACCGGAGTTGGGGTGATCGAGCGGGACACCGCGCTGGCGAATCCAGGGCCAAACGCCGTGAGCGCCGTAGGTGATGCCGGCAACGGGCGCGACCAGCAGGCTGTACCACGCGGCTCGCCTGACGGCCGCGGCGTCGATGTTGTGTTTCGACTGGTAGCTGACGTGGCCTTCGTAGTTGGGCTCGGCGTCGATGACGGGGCGGGACGGTTCGAGACGCCAGCCCTGCGCCGGGCCGCGATAGGCCTGCCATTGCCATTTGCGGGCACCGTCGCCGTGGCCGGATTGATAGGTGAGGAAGTCCAGCCAGTATTCGTCCTTGAAAGCTTCCCAGGGTTCCTGGCCTCCGCGAGGGTGGAGAGTGACGGGGCGGCGGAGCAGGTCTTTCGGGAAGGTGGCGCGGCCGATCTGGAGCCACCGCTCGGCCTTTTCGCCGCGGTAGTCGCCGTCGCCACCGAGCATCCACAAGGGCCCGTAAGCGTGATACCGGGCCTGGATATAGCGAGCCAGGGATGAGGCCTGCGGGACCGTCAATGATTCGCCGGGGCTCTCCTTGTCGCGCGAAGTCAGCGCCCAGAGCATGACGGGGACCGGCACCAGGCCGTGACCGCGGATTGCGGCAACGCGCTCGTCCATGCGGCGGAAGAAAGTGGGGTCGACGTCGAGGCGCTCGCCATTCAGGTGGAAGGCGAGGCGGCCATTCTCATCGGCACGCCCGGCGCGCCACTGCGTGACGACGAACTGGACCGCGGTAAATCGTTGCGACGCCCGGGTCTTCAGGTAAGTGCCCCATTCGTCCCTGGTGCCGAGCAGGGCGCCGTTCCACGCGGTGTCGGCCAGCCAGAACCAGGGTGTGTTGTCGGCGTGGACGAAGGAACGCCGGTCGGCCGAGATCTTCGGAGGGCCATGGCGGTCCAGTTCGTTCCCGCCCTGCTTGCGAATGGCGTTGAACTCGCCCTGCTTGCCATTCAGCCCCGGGTCGCTCGATTCCACTTTGTAGCTGTAAGCGCCGGCGACGGGCGGCATGTAGCGGACGCGCCAGTGTACGCCGCCGTCCCAGAAGGCTTCCACTGTTTCGGTCGCCTGCTCGGGGGTGGTGAAGGTCACCCGAACTCGGACGGCAAGCGGGTCTTCGTGCGTCTTCTGCGCCTTAAATCCCGCCTCAAACACCCCCCAAACTGTTTCTTGTCCCCACGCCGCCCCCGCCAACCCCGCTGAAAGAATAAGAGCCGCTTTCAAGGAGGACATGGGCAGGGACTCCTATTCCGTAGGTTTCGGCCGGGGCGTGGCGTCGCCTTCGGTGAGCTTCATGCACCACTTCACCGCTTCCAGCCACATCTTTTGCATGTCGGAGCGGTCCCAGGATTCAAAGGTGTGCCCGAAGGTGGAGTAGAAGACGCGGCCGTTTCCGTAGTTCTTCACCCAGGCGACGGCGAAGTCTTTGTCGGTGCGGCGGACGTTCTTGTTGGCGAGGTCGAGCTTGCTCTCATCGAGCCGGGCCAGCACGCGGACCTTGTCGCGCGAGTAGTTCTTGACCTGGTAGATCTCGTCGTACGTCACGAAGTTCTTTTCCAAGTGGCTGGAGATGGGGTGGTTGGAGTCCTCCACCACCACCGGCGCTTTGAAGGTGTTCCAGGGGTGCAGATCGAAGTAGCCGCCGATCATCTCGCCATATTCGGGCCACTTGTAGAGCGTGTCGGTGGCGGAGTGGACGCCGATGAAGCCCTTGCCGTCGTCCTTGACGAAGCTGAGCAGCGCCGCCTTCTGCTCGTCGTCCAGGTCGAGTTCTCCCGTGGTGTAGAAGGCGATGGCGTCAAAGAAGTCGATGTTTTTGGCGTTGCCGGTGAGCTTCTTCTTCGTGATGAGCTGAGTATCGGTGCGGATGTAGGTGTCCCAGAGGTTGGATTCCACGCCGAGCTTCCATAGCGTGGCCATACCGTGCGAGGTGGCGTCATGCTGGAAGCCTTTCACCTGGCCGATGACGAGCAGCCGCTTCTTCCGGGGCGTCTGGGCCTGAAGGCTCCCCGTGAAAGGGGCCACGATCGAGAAGAGCAGCACAAGGATTGATGCGATGCGTGTCAATTTCATAGAGAGCGCTCCAATTCGTCGCCATCATAACATCCGGGCGCCGCTGTGCTGCCTGAAAGAAGGTCCGGCGGCTACACTGGGAGTATATGGGCATGCCTCCTCAGCCGGATGCGCCGAAGATGCCGATTCCCGGCGTGCGCAACCTGATCACGATCGGTTCCGGAAAAGGTGGAGTCGGTAAGACCACGGTTTCCGTGAACCTGGCGATTGCGCTGGCCTCGCTCGGATACAAAGTCGGCCTGCTGGACGCCGATGTGTATGGCCCGAACGTGCCGCTGATGATGGGCATCCAAGACACGCCCTACGCGGTGGAAGGCCGCATTCAGCCGATTGAGCAGCACGGCGTGAAGCTGATGTCGATGGGCTTCCTGAACCCCGGCGACAAGCCCCTGATCTGGCGCGGGCCGATGCTGCACAGCGTGATGCAGCAGTTTCTGCGGCAGGTGGAGTGGGGCGAGCTAGACTTTCTGCTGGTGGACCTTCCTCCGGGCACGGGCGACGTGGCGCTGAGCCTGATCCAGAGCGCGCCGATCAGCGGTTCCATTGTCGTAACGACGCCCTCGGAGGTGTCGCTCGAGGATGGCCGCAAGGCCGTGCTGATGTTCCGGCAGGTGAAGGTGGAACTGCTGGGCATCGTCGAGAACATGAGTTTCCTGCTGATCCCGGAGACGGGGCAGCGCGTCGATGTCTTCGGCATGGGCGGCGGCAAGCGCACAGCGGAGGCGATGGGGGTGCCGTTCCTCGGCGAATTGCCACTCGATCCGCGGATTCGCGTCGGCGGCGACTCCGGACGGCCGGTCGCGCTGTTGGGCGACACCGATCCGCATGGCCATCCCTTCATGGAAATGGCCCGCAAAGTGGCCGCGGCGTGTGCGGAAGGCGCGTCGAAGCAGGGACCGAAGATCACCATCGAAGACTGAGACACCGGCGAATCCCGGTGGTATTCTGAGCCCCATGCGGACGGCGCTGCTGTTTGTGCTGGGGTGTTCTCTGGCGTGGGGTCAATCGCCCCGCACGCGTGAGATGAACGACCTCAACTGGATGGAATTCCGCGAGTTGGTGCCCGCGCGGATCGACACCGTGCTGCTGTCCACAGGCACTATCGAAGCGCACGGGGTGATCAACAACGGAGCCGACAATACGGCTCCCATCGCCCTCTCGCGCGCCATGGCGCCGAAGCTGAATGCCCTGATCGCGCCGCCGCTGATGTACGGGGTGACCGGAAGCCTGGATGGTTACGCCGGCACGTTCCAGGTGAGCGAGGCCGCCTACCGCGCCTTTGTCGCGGACATCTTCGCCGGGCTGGCACGCAACGGATTCAGGAACATCATCGTCATCAACGGCCATGGCGGGCCGCAGACGGCGATTCTCAACGAGGTGGCGGAGAAGGCGGGGCGCGAATATCGCGTCCGGACGCTGGTCACCAACTGGTGGGCCATCTGTTCGGATGTCACGTCGAAGGTCTTTGGCGAGGACGGCGGCCACGCCGGTTGGAACGAAACAGCCTTCATCCAGGCCATTGACCCGAAGCTCGTGTTGAAGGACCGCTTCGATCCGAAGCTGGAAACACCGCGGCCCGGAACGGGCACGTGGAGCGCCTTTCCGTTTCCATCGCCGATTATTCTTTACCAGGCAGGGCAAGGCTCAGTCCGCTTCGATCAGGGGAAAGCGGATGCGTACTTTGCCGCCGTGGTGGATCGCATGACTTCTCTTGTCAAGGAGACCATCGAGAAATGGGACAGAGCCAATCTCTTCCGATAGCGCGAGGTCCGGGCCGGCGCGGTTTTCTGGCCGCCGTGGCGTCGCTGCCGTTCTACAACGAGTTCGCTCTGGCGCAGCTCAGCTATGTGGGCGGCGCGCGCGAGGGCGGAGTGATGATCAACGCCAACGAGAACCCGCTCGGCCCATGCAAACAGGCGCTGGAGGCGATGGACCCGGTGCTGCGCAATGGCGGGCGGTACCTGTTCGGGGAGTCGTTCCGGTTCAGCGAGACGCTGGCGGCACAGGAGGGATTGAAGGCGGAGAATGTTGCAGCGTTCGCGGGGTCAAGCGACCCGCTGCATCGCGCGGTCCTGGCCTTCTGCGGGCCGGAGAGGCCCTTCGTCACGGCCGATCCGGGGTACGAAGCGGGCGAGCGCGCCGCCGCGTTCCTCAGGGCGCCGGTCCATGCGATTCCATTGACGAAGGAGCATTGCCACGACGTTCGCGCCATGGCGAAGGCCGCCGCCGGGCGGGCCGGCGTCTTCTACATCTGCAATCCGAACAACCCGACTGGGACTCTGACGCCGAGGCAGGACATCGAATGGCTTGTGGAGAACAAGCCCGCCGGGTCGATCCTTTTGATCGACGAAGCCTACATGCATTTCGCCGGGATTCCTTCATGTACGGACCTAGTGGCCAAGGAGAAGGACGTGATCGTTCTCCGAACCTTCTCGAAGCTCTATGGCATGGCGGGGCTGCGGGCAGGCGCGGCCGTCGCGCGGCCGGACCTGCTCTCGAAGATACGGCCCTACGGCACGGGCTACCTGCCGACCACCGGGATCATCGGCGCGCGCGTCAGCCTCGGCGTCGCCGGGCTGGTAGAGGAGCGGCGCGAGTATGTCCGCCGCATCCGTGAGGAGCAGTTCGAATGGCTCGAGAAGCGGAAGGTTCCGTACATCCGCTCGGTTTCGAACAAGTTCATGATGGACGTGGGCCGTCCGGGCCGCGAGGTGGCGGCCCGCCTGGCCGAGCGCGGCGTGTATGTCGGGCGAAGCTGGCCTTCGATGCCGAACCACATTCGCGTGAGCATCGGCACGACGGAAGAGATGAAGAAGTTCCAGGCGGCGTACGAAGCGGTGTCGGCGTAAGGATTTGCGCTGTTCCGGACACAGCTACCCGTAATTTGCATAAAATGGTGGGTTCAGGGCGTCCATGATGTTGGATGAGAGGGCGCCTCGCCACGCCCCACCTATGCGCCACGGGGAGCACGGAGTGTCTCGATGAGTACAGTCGCTGTTGGCGGGTTGAACAAGACCGCCTCTTTCTACCAGTCCGTCATCGGCAAGAAGATCATCATGGCGGTGACGGGCCTGATCCTGACAGGGTTTGTGTTGGGCCACATGATCGGGAACCTGCAAGTCTTCGCTGGTCCCGAGAAGCTCAACCACTATGCGGAGTTCCTGCAAAGCCTGGGGGCCGGGCTGTGGATCGTGCGGTTCGTGCTGCTCGCCTCGGTCGGGCTGCACATCGCCATGGCCGTGCAGCTTCAGATGCTGAAGCTGGATGCCCGCCCCGTTGCGTATGTGAAGAAGGCCTCGCTGGTCTCGACGTACGCCGCCAGGACGATGATCTGGAGCGGGCCCATCGTGGGGGCGTTCATCGTCTACCACATCCTGCACTTCACCACCGGGACCGCGCATCCTGAGTTCGTCCGCGGCGATGTCTACCGCAACGTGGTGATTGGTTTCCAGAATCCGGCAGTTTCGCTGTTCTACATGGTGGCCAACATTTTGCTGGCGATTCACCTCTACCACGGAGTGTGGAGCATGTTTCAGACCGTGGGCGTCGCGCATCCTCGCTACACGCCGATGCTGAAGGTGATTTCGCAGGTCTTCGGTTTTGTCATCGGTTTCGGCAATGTCTCGATGCCGCTCGCGGTGCTTACCGGCATCATCAAGCTGCAGTAGGAGAGGGAGCAGACCATGTCCATCACACTAGATTCGAAGATCCCCTCCGGGCCGATCGAGCAGAAGTGGTCGAAGGCGAAGTTTGAATACAAACTGGTGAATCCGGCGAACAAGCGGAAGTACAGCGTCATCGTCGTGGGCAGCGGATTGGCCGGAGGCGCCGCCGCCGCTACGCTGGGCGAGCTCGGCTACCGGGTGAAGTGCTTCTGCGTTCAGGACACGCCGCGCCGCGCGCACTCCATTGCGGCGCAGGGCGGCATCAACGCGGCGAAGAACTATCAGAACGACGGCGACTCCGTGTTCCGCCTGTTCTATGACACGGTGAAGGGTGGCGACTTCCGCGCCCGTGAAGCGAACGTCTACCGGCTGGCCGAGATCAGCGTCGACATCATCGACCAGTGCGTCGCGCAGGGCGTGCCTTTCGCCCGCGAGTACGGCGGCGTCCTGGCCAATCGCAGCTTCGGCGGCGCGCAGGTGTCGCGCACGTTTTACGCCAGAGGGCAGACGGGCCAGCAGTTGTTGTTGGGCGCCTACCAGGCTCTGGAGCGGCAGGTGGACGCGGGCACTGTGCAGATGTTCGCGCGCCACGAAATGCTTGACGTCATCGTGATCGACGGCAGGGCGCGCGGCATTGTCACCCGCAATCTTGTGACCGGCGCGATGGACGTGCACATCGCCGATGCCGTGGTGTTGGGCACCGGCGGCTACGGCAACGTCTTCTTCCTGTCCACGAACGCGAAGGGCTCGAATGCCACTGCCATCTGGCGCGCGTACAAGAAGGGCGCGGCGTTCGGTAATCCCTGCTACACGCAGATCCATCCGACTTGCATCCCCGTTTCGGGCGACTACCAGTCGAAGCTCACGCTGATGTCGGAATCGCTGCGCAACGACGGCCGCATCTGGGTGCCGAAGCAGGCCGGCGACCAGCGGTCCGCCGATCAGATCCCCGAAAACGAGCGCGACTACTACCTGGAGCGGATGTACCCGAGCTTCGGCAATCTTTGCCCGCGCGACATCGCCTCCCGCGCCGCCAAGCGCGTGTGCGACGAAGGGCGCGGCGTGGGCCCCGGCGGGTTGGGCGTCTATCTCGACTTTGCCGAGGCCATCGGCCGGCTGGGGCAGCAGACCATCGCCGAGCGCTACGGCAATCTGTTCGAGATCTACGAGCGCATCACCGGCGAGAACCCCTACAAGGTGCCGATGCGCATCTACCCGGCGGTCCACTACACCATGGGCGGCCTGTGGGTGGACTACGATCTGCAAAGCACAATTCCGGGCTTATTCGTGCTGGGCGAAGCGAACTTCTCCGATCACGGCGCGAACCGCCTGGGCGCATCGGCCCTGATGCAGGGCCTGGCCGACGGTTACTTCGTGATTCCTTATACTCTCGGCAACTACCTGGCCGGCGTGAAGCCCGGCGGCGTGGATGAAACCCATCCCGAATGCCAGCGCGCTCGCCAGCAGTGCGAGGCCAAGGCCAAGCAACTGCTCTCCATCAAGGGCAAGCGCACGGTGGACGACTTCCACAAGGCGTTGGGCCACATCATGTGGGAAAAGTGCGGCATGGCCCGCAACGCCAAGGGCCTGGCCGAGGCGCTGCCGCTGATTCAGGCGCTCCGCGAGGAGTACTGGCGGAATGTCAACGTGCCCGGATCGGGCGACGAACTCAACCAGAGCCTGGAACGCGCGCTGCGCGTGGCGGATTTCATCGAACTCGGCGAACTGATGGTGCGCGACGCGCTGATCCGCGAGGAGAGCTGCGGCGGCCACTTCCGCGAGGAGCACCAGACCGAGGAAGGCGAAGCGAAGCGCGACGACGACCGGTTCTGCCACGTCGCCGCCTGGGAGTACCAGGGAGAAGGCAAGGAGCCCGTCCGGCACACCGAGCACCTGGACTTCGAGTACGTGCACCTGGCGCAGCGGAACTATAAGTAGAAAGGCATATCGCGACGATGAAGATCATCCTCAACATCTGGCGGCAGAAGAACGCCAATGCCACGGGCAAGATGGTGCGTTACGAGATGCCCGACGTCAGCGAGCACATGTCGTTCCTCGAGATGCTCGACGTGTTGAACGAAGAGCTGACCCGCAAGGGCGAGGACCCGGTGACCTTCGAGCACGACTGCCGTGAGGGCATCTGCGGCTGCTGCGGCTTCATGATCAACGGCGTGCCTCACGGGCCGCAGCGCGGCACCACGGTGTGCCAGCTCCACATGCGGCAGTTCCACGACGGCGACGAGCTTTGGGTGGAGCCTTTCCGCGCCAAAGCGTTCCCGGTGCTCAAGGATCTGCTGGTGGACCGCAGCTCGCTGGATCGCATCGTCGCGAGCGGTGGGTATATCTCCGTCAATACCGGATCGGCCGTGGACGGCAATGCCATCCAGGTGGAGAAGTCCTGCGCGGAAAGGTCGATGGACGCCGCCGCCTGCATCGGCTGCGGAGCCTGTGTGGCGGCCTGCCCGAACGCTTCGGCGTCGCTGTTCACCTCGGCGAAGATCTCGCACCTGGGCCTGCTGCCGCAAGGCCAGGCAGAGCGCGACCGCCGCGCGGTCCGTATGGTGGCGCAGATGCTGAACGAAGGCTTCGGCCACTGCACCAATGCGGGTGAATGCGAAGCCGTGTGCCCGAAGAACATCAAGATCGAGAACATCGCCCGCATGAACCGCGACTACCTGAAGGCCGCTGTCGTCTACCGCGAGGAGGCCGCGCCCGCCGGGGGCGCGTAGCACAACGGCGTGAATGCCTTTCGCCGGTTCGCCTGGGCCACGTTAGCCTACAACATCGGCGTCATTCTCTGGGGCGCCTTCGTCCGGGCGACAGGCTCGGGCGCGGGCTGCGGAGAGCACTGGCCGCTGTGCAACGGGGTGGTGGTGCCCCGTGCGCCGGAAGTGGCCACCATCATCGAGTTCACTCACCGTGTCACCAGCGGGCTGGCGCTCGTCGCCGTGCTGGTGCTGGTGCTGTGGGCGAGGCGCATCTTCCCCAGGGGGCACACCGCCCGGCGCGCGGCCAGTATCTCGCTGTTGTTCATTCTGATTGAGGCTCTGCTCGGCGCGGGGCTTGTGCTGCTGCGCTACGTTGAGTCGAACGCCAGTTACGGACGAGCCATCTACCTGTCGGCGCACCTGACGAACACGCTGGTTCTGATCGGGGTGCTGGCATGGACGGCGTGGGCGGCGCGTCCGGGATTCACTCCGCGATGGCCGTCGATGCCGCGTTCGGTCTGGTGGGGCCTGGCGGCGGCTCTGGCGGCGAGCGCCAGCGGGGCGGTGGCCGCGCTAGGCGACACGCTGTTCCCGGCGACGTCGTTCATGGACGGCGTCCGGGCTGAGACGGCATCCGAGGCGTCCGCGCTCTTGCAGTTGCGATTGGCACACCCGGTACTGGCGGTTGCCGCGGCGGCGTACCTCATCTTCCTTGCGCTGGGATGGCACCGCCGACATGCGGCCGGATGGGCCGCGGCACGCGTCCTGCTGGGGCTGACGTTGCTTCAGCTCGTCGCCGGCGCCGTGAATGTCCTGTTGCTGGCGCCGGTCTGGATGCAGCTTGTCCACCTATTCCTGGCGACCCAAGTATGGCTGGCGCTGCTCCTGATGGGGCTGGACGCCCACGGCGACCGCTAATCCAATCCGAACGGCTTCGGGTAACGGACCCGCGCCCAACCCAGGTTCTCTAGTGCGCCCGGCTGGAGTTCCAGCGCCTGGAAGGCCGGTCCCGAGATCGGCGAGACCAGCTTGCAGGCAGCCTCTGCCGTGAAGCCGAAGCGGCCATAATAGGCCGGATCCCCCACCACTACGACGATGGGCACGCTACGCTCCCGGCAGATGGTCATGCCGCGGTGGATCAGCGCGGAACCCACGCCCTTTCGCTGCCACTCGGGGACCACCGACATCGGAGCCAGCGCGGCGGCGATCAGGGTGCCGTCACCTGTTTCGAGCGGCAGCGTCGAGAACGCGACGTGGCCGATGAGCTTGCCGTGCGATTCCGCGACGAGCGAGAACATCAGGCAGCCCTGCTGGCGGAGTTCATCGAGGAGTGCGGCTTCGTCCTCGCGGCCGAAGGCCTTAGCGACGACCTCGCGGCTCCAGGGGTGGTCTTCCGGGGATTCGATTCGAATTCCAATCACATCCGTCGCGAGCTATTGTACGCTTTTCGCTCTCTGTTTAGGGCTTCTCTTCGCCAGGCGGCGGGACGGAGGGAGCCTTGGCGCCGGTCAGGTGGCGGTAAAAGCCCAGATCCTCGGCCAGCAACGCCTTGGTGATGTAGACGATCTGGCCGGTGTGCTGGGCGAAATGCTCGACGACATGGTACACGGCTTCGAGCACGGTGACGTCGTAGCCCTGGGGGCGGACCTTCTGGGTCAGACGCTGATCCGGCAGGCCTCGAATGACGGTGGCGGCCTCGTCGATGGTCGTCTTCAGGTGCAGCCCGAGCTCGGCGGGAGAGTGGCCGCCGGTGGCTTCGAACTCGGCGTCCCGTTGACGCGTGTCGGGCTGGCCGGCGATGCCGTGCAGGATCCACTGGCGGACGTTCCCGGCGAGGTGTAGGCAGAGATTGCCGACTGAGTTCGTTTTCGCATTTCCCCGCGACCAGACCTGCTCGCTGGACAGCTTGCCGAGGCAAACCTCAATGCGATCAGCAAGTTGGAGAAGTTTGACGGCAGAGAATGAGGTGAAGGCCTCAGCCGTTTTCATCGCTTTTTGTTCGCTTCCGTCCATTCTTTCAGCTCCAATAGTTTCAGCCGGACGATCAGCGACCGGTGGGTGAGCCCGAGGCTTCCCGGCTCGATTTGTTGCTCGGCGAGGTACTCGGCGAAGGCGAAGATCACCTCGCCGGGGCTGTCCTCATTTTGCATTGTGGTGCAGGCGGCGGTCTCACAGTCGTAGACCTTTTCGAAGGTGTCGGCGAGCATCTGGGCGCCGACGGCAGCGCGAGGGCGGTCGCCGAGCCCGTAGAGCCGGATGGTGAGCATGGACTGGGCTATCATCCGGTCGTCGCCGGGGACCATTTTGGCTGAGAGGTCCAGGGCCTCCGTGGCGAGGGTGGCCTTGCGCTGGCCGTCGAAGCCGCCGTCGTCGATGGCGTCGAGGAGGATGGTGACGGCCGTGGTAGGGTCCTTCAGTTTCCGCGCGTAGCTGACCCGCTGTTCGTAGTCCATCCCTTTTACTTCCTTGGCGGCGTCAAACAGGATACTGGCGCCAGGGTGCTTTCTCGTGGGCTTGTCGACCGGCCCGGGCTCGGGCAGGCGGCGGACCAGGTCGAGGGCGAGCGAGGAGAAATGGGAACTGGTCGTGTTGGCGAACTCGCGAAGGCTGAGCGTGTCGAGATCTTCCCTTTCGCGCCTCGGCGCCTGGGCGATGAAGGTGCGGTAGGCGATCTCGGCATCTTCGCGGTTCACGTCGCGCTGCACGTCGAGCCAGGCAGCAAAGAGGCGGGCGCGGGTCGGGACGTCGGCCAAGGCGAGGATTCGGGCTCCGGCTTCGCGGAGGGCGCGCTCCGCCACCGCTGGGCGCCGCTCCTTCAGGAGCCTTGCGAGGCGCAACTGGGTATCGATGCCGACGACAGGCGGCTCAGAGGCCGCAGTGGTCTCGATCTCCTCGATCAGATCGGTGATCTTACGGGAAGAGGGGCTGGGTTCCTGTGCGCAAAGGGCGGCAGCGCAGATCAGAAACGTCCAGCCCCTCTTCATATCCGGGACCGATTGTGGCGCGGACTAGAGAATCTGGTCGGACCAGTTCTCGAGCACGGCCTTCACCTTCTGGCAAAACTGGTCGGCCAGAGCGCCGTCGATCAGGCGGTGATCGAAGGTCAGAGCGAGATAGGACATGCTGCGGATGGCGATGGCGTCATCGACGACGACGGGGGCCTTTTCGACGGAGCCGACACCCAGGATCGCCACCTGCGGCTGGTTGATGACCGGCGTGGCGAACAGGCTGCCGTAGCTGCCGAAGTTGGTGATGGAGAAGGTGCCGCCCTGGATCTCGTCCGGCTTCAACTGCTTGGAGCGGGCGCGCGCGGCGAGGTCGACGATGGAGCGCTGGAGGCCGACGACGTTCTTTTCGTCGGCGCTGCGGATCACCGGGACGATCAGGCCGTTCTCGAGCGCGACGGCGATGCCGATGTTCACGTCGTTGTGGTACAGGATGTTGGTTCCCTCCACCGAGGCGTTGAAAATCGGGTACTGCCGCAGGGCTTCGACGGCGGCGCGTGTGATGAAAGGCAGGAAGGTGAGGCTGTAGCCGTAGCGCTGTTGGAACTCTTCCTTCACGCGGGCGCGGATCTTCGCGATCTTGGTCATGTCGACGCGGTGCACGGTGGTGACATGGGCCGAGGTGCGCTTGGAGAGCGTCATGTGCTCGGAGATCTTCTGGCGCATCATCGACATCGGCTCGATGCGGGTGCGCGGCGGCGCGACGCGAGGCAGCGGGGCGCTGTCGGCAGCGGCGGGCGCCGGGGCGGCGACAGGCGCGGGGGCGGGGGCAACGACGGGCGCCGGGGCAAGCACGGCGGCGCCGCGTCCGGAGAGATGGGCTTCCACGTCGGCCTTGGTGATGCGTCCGCCGGCGCCGGTGCCCTTCACCTGCTTGAGATCGATGTTGTTCTCGCGGGCCATACGCCGGACGAGCGGCGACACGGGACCGGCGATGTCTTCCTCGACGAGCTCGGCCACCGGCTCAGGGGCGGGGGCTGGAGCAGCAACGGGAGCGGGCGGCGGAGCCGGTGCGGCGACGGGCTCCGGCTTGGGCGCTTCCTGTGCCGGCGCGGGAGCCGGAGCGGGGGCGGCAGCGCCGTCGCCGATGCGGGCGACGACGGAGTTCACCGCCACGGTGGCGCCCTCCTGGACCAGGATCTCGGACAGCGTTCCGGCGACGGGCGAGGGGATCTCGGTGTCCACTTTGTCGGTCGAAATCTCGAAAAGCGGCTCGTCGCGCTCGACGTGGTCGCCGACCTTCTTCAGCCACTTGGTCAGCGTTCCTTCGACAATGCTTTCGCCCATCTGGGGCATCACGACATCGGCCATGGTTCTCGTTCTCCGTTCGTCATCTGATCCCTGCCGCGGGGGCGGCCTCGCGGGATGGCTCGTACTCAAACACTTCAGCGAACGCCCCGGCAATTGCCTGGTGGATGGCGTCGCGATCGACTCTCACTCCCAGCTTCTCCATCGACGTGACGGGCCGGGTGAGCCCGCAGGGCACGATGTAGCGGAAGTAGTTCAAATCCGTAGTCCAGTTAAGGGCGAAGCCGTGGGTGGTGACCCAGCGGCTGATGTGGACGCCAATGGCGCAGATCTTCGCCCCTTCAACCCAAACGCCCGTGGCGCCTGCATCGCGCGCCCCGGTGATGCCGAACCGCTTCAGCGTACGCAGGATGACTTCTTCCAGCCCGCGAACATAGGCGACGACATCGCGTTTCCATTCTCGCAAATCGAGGATCGGATACCCCACCACCTGGCCGGGGCCGTGATAGGTGATGTCTCCTCCGCGATTGATCTCGGCGAATTCGACGCCGAGCTTCTCCAACTGCTCCCTGCTGACCAACACGTTATCCATGTGCCCGTTGCGGCCGAGGGTCAAGACGTGGGGATGCTCGAGCAGAAGGAGCCGGTCGGGGATTTCCGCGCGCTTCCGCTGTTCGGCGAGCGTGTGCTGCAACGCCAGCGCCTCGCTGTACGGAACGCGGCCGAGTTCCCGGACCTCCAGCTTCCGCATCGTCTCCCGTCTTAGCTTACGCGTTGATCGACAGTCCGTACACGCTGTTGAACGCCTCGCCGACAGCTTCGTAAAGCGTCGGGTGGGCATGGATGGTGTGCATCATGGTCTCGACGGTGGCCTCGGCCTCCATCGCGGCCACAGCCTCGGCGATCAGCTCGTAGGCGTGCGGACCGATGATGTGCACGCCGAGGATCTCGCCGTACTTCGCGTCGGCGACGACCTTCACGAAGCCGTCGTGGTTGCCGAGAATCGAAGCCTTGGAGTTGCCGAGGAAGGGGAACTTGCCGACCTTCACGTCGTAGCCGGCTTCGCGCGCCTGGCGCTCTGTGAGGCCGACGCTGCCGATACCCGGCTCGGTGTACGTGGCGCCGGGGATGCGCTGCTTGTTGATGGGCGTGGCGGGCTTGCCGGCGGCGTGGGCCACGGCCACCATGCCTTCCATCGTCGCGACGTGCGCCAGTTGCGGAGTGCCGGCAACGATATCGCCAATGGCGTAGACGCCCGGCTCGCCCGTGCGCTGATAGGCATCCACCTTGACGAAACCGCGATCGGTCTCGATCCGGGTGTTCTCGATGCCGACGTTTTCGGTGTTGGGCTTGCGGCCGACGGCGACCAGCAGCGTATCGCCCTCGAACTCCTGCTCCTTGCCGGTGGAGAGCAGGACCTTGATGCGGACGCCGCTATCCTGCTTGTGGACTTCCAGCACCTTGGCGCCTGGCTCGCAGTTGATGCCCTGCTTCTTGAAGGATCGCTGGAGTTCCTTGCTGACATCCTCGTCCTCGACGGGCACCAGGCGGGGCAGCATCTCAAAGACGGTAACGTCGGAGCCGAAGCGCTTGAAGATGGAGGCGAACTCGACGCCCACGGCGCCCGCGCCGATGACCAGAAGGCGCTTCGGCACGGTCTTCATGCGCAGGATCTCGACGTTGGTGACGATGGTGTTTTCGTCGGGGGTGAGGCCCGGAATCATGCGCGCCTCGGAGCCCGTGGCGAGGATGATGTTCTTTGCTTCCAGCGTTTTAAGGCCGTCTGGAGTTTGGACCTCGACGCGGCCGCGGCCCTTCAGCCGGGCGAAGCCGGAGATGACCTCGACCTTCTGCCGCTTCACCAGCATGCCGACACCGCTGGCGTGTTTGCTGACGATCTTGTCCTTGCGGTCGAGAACCATCGGCAGATCCAGGCGCGGGTTGTCGCAGTGGAGGCCCTGGGCTTCGGCGTGCTTGAAATACTCCCACACCTCCGCGGTGTGGAGGAGGGCTTTTGTTGGAACGCATCCCACGTGGAGGCACGTCCCTCCAAGCTTAGGATCCTTTTCGATGAGAGCGGTCTTCAGGCCGTACTGGCCGGCGCGGATCGCAGCGGAATAGCCCCCCGGCCCGCTGCCGATCACGATCAGGTCGTAGGACATCTATTTCAGTGTAGCAAAGGCACTTTTTCACATAATATGAGCATGAAGCCGCTCGCCGTTCTTCTGGTGCTGGCCAGTTTGGCCGTGGCTCAGGCGCCCAAGCAGCGCCGGAGCGCGCCCGTCAAAACCG
This sequence comes from Bryobacteraceae bacterium, assembly GCA_050789245.1. Classification (GTDB taxonomy): domain Bacteria; phylum Acidobacteriota; class Terriglobia; order Bryobacterales; family Bryobacteraceae; genus PNKE01. The sequence goes on from JBOZRR010000037.1 coordinate 299,033, forward strand.
CCTCCGGACCCTCCGCCATCGCGGCAATTCAGGTGAACGGCAACAAACGCTTCTCCACGGCGGAAGTCGTTGCGCTGGCCGGCATCAAAGCCGGCGATCCGGCAGTGAACTCCACCTTCGAGCACGCGCGCGACCGTATCCTGGCGACCGGCTGCATCGAGACGTTCGCCTGGCGGTATGCGCCAGACGCGCAGGGGAGAATGACGGCAACGCTTGACATTGCCGAGGTGGACCAGTTCCTGCCGTGGACGATCGACCGTCTGCCGGTGACGCCCGCGGAGTTCGCCGAGCGGGCCTCGAAGGAACTGCCCTGTTTTGGCCGCGAGATCCCGACGACGGACCGCTATTTCGACCAGGCGACCCGCGTCATGGCCGCCATTCTGAAGGAGAAGGGCATCGCAGAACCGGTGGCGGCGAAGGTGAACCTGCTTGGGAAGGACATCATCACGGTCGTCTTCCAGCCGGTGACGCCGGCGCCGATCATCGCCGATGTCCGTTTTACCAACGTTGCGGCGATTCGTGAGGCCGATCTGCGAAAGCAGATCACGCCCACGGCGCGCGGAGTGCCGTACAGCGAACTGTTGTTCCGGCAGATGCTGGACAACGAGATCAAGCCGATGTACGAGAACGTAGGCCGGCTGATGGTTCGTTTCCCGAAAGTCACTATGGCGCCCTCGAAGGAAGTTTCCGGCGTCGTGGTGACGGCTGAGGTCGAGGAGGGGCCCGAATTCACGCTGGAAGATGTGGAGATCAACGGCACGCCGCTCAGCCCGACCGAGATCGAAGACCTGGCGCAGTACAAGCGCGGCGAGACTGTGAACTACACGAAGGTCGGCCTGACGCTGGAGAAGGTCCTCGCGAAGATGAAGAACCTGGGGTACATCAAGTCCAGCTACAAGGCCAAGCGGGAGATCAATCCCGGAGCCAAGACCGCCAAGCTGTTCGTCGATGTCGACATGGGGCCGCGCTACACGATGGGATTGCTAAAGATCGAGGGGCTCGATGTGGTGAGCGAGCCCGTCATCCGCAAGATGTGGACGATGAACCAGGGCGACGCTTTTCGCGCGGACTATCCCGATCTGTTCCTTAGGACCGTGCGCGAGCGCGGCGTCTTCGACTTTCTTGGTGAGACGCAATCGAAGACCGACGTGAACGACCAGCGACGGACGATCGACGTCACGCTGGTGTTCAAAGGCGGGAAGCAGATGCTGGATTCCCGCCAGCTCGAGAAGCGGCCTTAAGCCCAGAAGGTCAGGTACGGCTTGTCCTCTGCAATTCGCTGGACGTAGAGCGCGGCCTCGCGGAGGTGATAGTCGCCCCACATGCAGGATTCGCCGCAAGGCACGGCGCGCCCTGCGGGGATGTGATCCCATCCGTTCGGCCGGTGATAGACGGAGTGCAGCAGCAGCCCCTGATGGTCTTCGCTGGTGCTGAGATACGGCTCCGCGCAGAGTGTCTGCATCACCGTCAGGCCGGCCTGGACGTAGGCGTGGCCGTTCTCGCCCATATACCGGCCCAGGCGCAGCAGGCCCTGGGCGGCGATGGCGGCAGCGGAGGAGTCCACGGGCTCATGGTCGTTGAAGGGCTCGGCGGGGCGGTCCAGGTAGTCTCCCATGCGTGCCAAGCCGGGGGCGCCGGTGTCCCAATACGGGATGCCGTCGGTGGGCGTGTGCTGGATGTAGAAGTCGCACGTGGCCTGGGCGGCCTTCAGCATGAAGCTCTCGATACCGGCGCGGCCGCCGAAGGGCTCCAAGGCGGCGTCGCTGACGGTGCGCAGCCATTCGAGTTGCTCGGCATAGCCGCACATGGCCCAGGCGAGGCCGCGCGTCCAGGTGGTGAAGGGCGCGTAACCCTGCTGTGAATTGGGACAGCGGTAGTTGCCGTCGGCCATGTTGAAGACGCTCTCGTGCGCAGTGCGGCCGCGGATGTCGTAGGAGTCACGCCCTGCTCCGTAATAGACCGAGTAAGTCGCGGTGGCGCGGGCGTGTTGGATGAGGCGGTCAAGGAGGGAGACCGGTTTGTCGTTCTCGCCCATCAGCACATGGCCCAGGCGGTGGCTGACGGCCAGGGCGCGCAGGCTGCGGATGGTGTCGACGAAGAGCGAGTGCGGGCCGTTGAAGGAGTGGATGAAGCCGCCGTCGCGGACGGCGCTCCAGCGGGAGGCCTGCACGGCGCCGGTGACCTTCAGGGCCAGTTCGTAGAAGTGGCGCTCCCATTCGTTCGCGTCGATGCGGCCCTCCATGAGCAGGCGGTAGAGGTTGCCGTAGGTGCTGACATTGTTGAAACCGTGGTCATGCACGCCGATGTGGGTGAGGTGGGGCGCCATCAGCGTGAGAGTACGGTTGCGGCCGATCTCGAGGAAACGGCGGTCTCCGGTGGCGTCGAATTGAAGGATTGCCGCGCCGAACTGGAAGCCCTGAGTCCATTCGGTCCAACCGCGGGCGGTATAACGGCCCTCGATGGTGTAGACCGGAGCGCCCTTGGCGGGATCGCAGGAGTTTTCGATGGAGAGGATTTTGGGTGCGGAGGCCTGCCACACGCGCTGAACGGCGGGCAGCAGGGATTGGAATGTCAGATCGTTATGAATGCGAATCATGGCGGACAGAGGCATTGTATCGAGATGGGTGGTGCGGGGAGGGAAAGCGGCCGCAGGGCGGTATACCTGACCTCTCATTCCTGTATTGTTTCAGGCTGATACAAGATAAAGAGACCTGATACCCCTTGCGATAGCCGGCCAACTGTGATCTTCTTTACAGCAGAAATCGTACGCTTCGATGCAGGTGTCTGAGGCGTGCAAGCATTCAGGAGGTCTTATGCAGTTTCGGTGTTGGATGGCCGCGATGGGTGCGGCCATTTTGTTCCTTGCCTGCGTCTCCCCCGTCAGCGGCCAAAACGTCACCGGCGCTCTGACGGCGACGGTGCAGGACCAGGCGGCGGCGGCCGTTCCCGGCGCGGAAGTCGCGCTGACGAATCAGGCCACCGGCGCAACGCTGACGTCGCGAACGAACGAGGTGGGAATCGTCGCCTATCCGAGCCTGATCCCCGGGACGTACACGCTGAAGGTGAGCGCCCAGGGTTTCAGAGCGCACACGATCCGCGACATCACGGTGACGGCCAACGAGCGGCGATCCCTAGGCACAATCATGCTTCAAATCGGCCAGGTGCAGGAGAGCGTGGAGGTGACGGCGGAGTCCACGCCGGTCCAGACTGCCTCCAGCGAGCGTGCGGGCCTGGTGACGGGCACGCAGTTGCAGAACCTTGCACTGAAGGGCCGCGATTTTCTCGGCCTTCTCTCAACGATGCCAGGCATCGTGGACACCAATGTCGGCTCGCGTGAAGTGGTGATGACGGGTAACGTGCTGAACGGCCTGCACGTGAACGGCGGGCGCACTAACTCGATCATGTATGCGCTGGACGGCGTGTCGTCGGTAGATACAGGGTCGAACTCGAGCGTCCACAACGCGCCGAACATGGACGCAATCGGCGAAGTGAAGGTGCTGACCAGCAACTACCAGGCGGAGTTCGGGCGCAACAGCGCCGGCACGATCAACGTGATCATCAAGGGCGGCTCGGCTGACTTTCACGGGAGTGCCTACTGGTACTACCGCCATGAGAGCATGAACGCAAACAACTTCTTCTCGAACCGCACGAGCACTCCGCGGCCGATTTACCGGTTCAACAGCGGCGGCTACTCGGTCGGCGGCCCGGTCTACGTGCCAGGGAAGTTCAATACAAACAAGGACAAGCTGTTCTTCTTCTGGTCGCAAGAGATCGTGCGACGGCGGCTCTATCCCGGAACGCGTTTTGTCACGACTCCGACCGAGCTTGAGCGCAACGGCGACTTCTCGAAGACCTTCGACACAAACGGTGCGCTGATCAAGATCCGCGACCCGCTAACGGGCGGGAATTTCGCGGGGAACATTGTTCCCGCCTCGCGCATCAACGCAATGGGGCAAACGATCCTTAAGTTCTATCCGCTGCCGAACTACACGGACCCGGATCCCAAGCTGGTCTATCAGCGGAACTACCGGAGCAACGTGAGCGGCAATAATCCGCGCCGGCAGGAGGTTTTCCGGATCGACTACAACATCAATCCGAACCTGCGGGCATACGTCCGCGGCATCTTCGACGCGGACGACGAAGAGTGGCCCTATGGTTCCTGGGTGGCAGGCGATGTGAACTACGACCTGGTGAACATCTCGAGGCCGCAGCGCGGCAAGGGCGGCGTCTTCAACCTGACGAAGATTTTCGGTCCGACGATGGTGAACGAATTCAACTTCGGCGCTACCACTCGTGGGCAGACCTTCAACCCGATGGAGCCCGAGAAGGTAGACCGCGCCCGCATGGGGAACATCGGCCAGTGGTATCCGCAGTCGAACGAATCCGGCGCAGTTCCGAACGTGACGTTCGGAGGCGTGCCGAACTACATCAACAACTCGCTTGGCAACATTCCGTACACGAACGAGAACCCCATGTTCACGTTCACGGACAACCTGAGCAAGCTGTGGGGCCGGCACGGAATCAAGCTTGGCATCTACATCGAGCGCATGAGGAAGGATGAAGTGGGCGGCCCGAATACCCGTGGCGCATTCGACTTCGGCCGTAACACGAACAACCCGCTCGACGCGAACTGGGCATTTGCCAACGCGCTGCTAGGCAACTTCAACAGCTACTCTGAAGGCACTTGGAGGCCCTACTCGCACTACCGCTACTCGCAGGTGGAGTTCTACGCGCAGGATTCGTGGAAGGTCACCCCGCGGCTGACGATGGATTTCGGCATGCGGTTCTACTATGCTCCGTCGGGGCATGACGACCGCTTCGCCATCACAACATTCGATCCGGCGGAGTACAGCAGAAACGAGTCCGCCGTGATGTTCGTGCCCGGCAAGGACGCCGCCGGAAAGCGGGTTGCGGTGGATCCCAGAAATGGCCAGCAGTACCCCGTACCCTACATCGGCCTGTTTGTGCCGGGTAGCGGCAACACCGCGCCAGGCATGGTGGTCGGCGGAAAGAACTATGTCGACACTCTGTACACGACGCCGCTCTTCTCCTACGGTCCCAGAGTCGGTCTGGCGTATGACCTGAACGGCGACGGGAAGACGGCCATCCGAACCGGATTCGGCATCTTCTACGACCGCCCGCAGGGAAACGTCTACTCCGGAACGAACGGACAGCCTCCCGTGGCCTACACGCCGACGCTGTACTTCAGCTCGATCGACACATTCCTGAGCGCTCAGGGCACGTACGGACCGTCCAGCGTGAACGCGCCCCAGGTCGGCCAGCAGCCGTTGCCCAGCGTGATGAACTTCAGCTTCGGTATTCAGCGCGAGATGGGCTTCGGGACCGTCGTGGATGCATCCTACGTCGGCAGCCTTGGCCGCAATCTGCTTTACCAGCGCAACATCAATCCGATTCCGCTTTACGCGAGGTTCGATCCTGCTAATAAGGACTGGACGACTGGCAGCCCGCTGCCCGACAACTTCCTGCGGCCTTACTACGGCATGAGCAGCATCAACGTGCGCGGGTTCGGTGCCACGTCGAACTACCACTCCTTCCAGTTGTCTGTGAACCGCCGGATGTCGAGAGGGCTACAGTACGGCATTTCGTACACGTTCTCGAAGTCTCTCGGCACGAACGCGGGCGACTTCGACGGCACCAGTTCCTACTTCTCAATGCGTGACTTCAATTACGGGTACCTCTCGTACGACGTTGCGCACGCAATGGTGATCAACTACATTTACGAGATCCCGGATCTTGGCAAGCATTACAACAACAAGTTCCTCAGCGTCGTGCTGGGTGACTGGCAGTTGTCCGGCATCACCACGTTCCAATCGGGATTCCCGTTCACGCCAAGCTTCTCCACCTCTGATGGGGCGGATCTGACCGGTTCGTCGGACGGAGCACGCATCACGGTCCTCGGCGATGCGCACCTGCCGAAGGATCAGCGGACGTTCGATCGCAACTTCAAGACCGAGATGTTCGCCCGCACGGCGAAGGGCAGCTTCGGGAACGCGGGGCTGGGCCTGCTGCGCGGCCCGGGCATGCACAACTGGGACATGAGTCTGACGAAGCGGTTCAGAATTACCGAGCAGCGCTACTTCCAGTTCCGCTCGGAGTTCTACAACACCTTCAATCACACGCAGTTCTCGAGTCTCCAGACCGGCGCAAGGTTTGACCCGGCCGGCAACCAGATCCAGGCCAACTTCGGTGCGTACACGGGCGCCCGCGACCCGCGGCGCATTCAGTTGTCGCTCCGGTTCATGTTCTGATTTGTTGACAACCTGCGTGGTGGCTCACGCTGTGAGCCACCACGGTCCGCATGCTTGAATCTGCGCCGCCGGGCTGGAGTCATAACCCGGACAGGCGAGGAGGAGAACGATGCGGAGGAATGCATTGAATTCGGCCGCGGTCCATCCGACCGCGGCCTTTTTGTTCACGGGCGGCGGAGAGTCCCTGCCGCGCGCTCAGGCAAGGCTGACGCGGAGAGGCTTACTGGCGGCGGCCGCGGCGCTGGCGCCGGCATGGACCATGATCGCGGCCGTGCGTGGCGACGACGTGATGTACGTGGGGGGCACCGCAGGCGTCCCGGAGGCGACCCAAGGCAAACTGGATATGTCCGGCGAGGATCGGATGGAGTTCGCATCCGAAAAGGGCGGCTTCACGGTTCCCTATGGCGGCGTGACGTCGATCGAGTACGGCCAGAAGGCGGGCCGGCGGGTGGGCGTGGCGTTGACGCTGACGGTGTGGGCGCTGTTTTCGAAGAAGCGGAAGCACTACCTCACCATCGGCTTCAAGGACGGGGACGGCCAACCGCAGGGCGTCGTGCTGGAGTTGTCGAAGGGGAAGCGCAAGTCGGTCATTGCGATACTCGAAGCGCGCAGCGGGCGGAAGTGCGAGTACGAGTCCGAGGAGGCCCGGAAGCACGTGCATGGCTGATCGTCCGCCGGTGGGGCCGCACGGTATCGTTCGATGGCCGGGGGTTATATACTCGATCCGCCATGTTGCCCGAGTATCTGGCCAAAGCGGCCCCCAATCCCGCGCGGAACCGCGCGCCCTGGTACAAGAACACGGCTCCCAGCTATGCGGGCGTCTTCTTGTGGATCGCGTTCTACAATGCGATCGCGGTCGGGACGATTACCAGGGGCAGCATCGTCGCATGCCTGTATGCCCTAGCGGCGGCCGGCCTGCTGTGCTGGGCGCTTTACTACCTGATCCCGGCGATGCTGGGCATGAAGACGGGCTACCCGCTTTACATCGTGGGCAGTTCCACGTTCGGCGCAAAGGGCGGTTACCTGATGCCGGGACTGCTGATGGGCGTGCTGCAAGTGGGCTGGTTCGCGGTGGCCACATTCTTTGCCGCGAAGTTCATATTGAGCGCGGCCGGGTCCGATGCTGGGCCGAAGAGCGTGCCGTTTATTATCGCCGGCATCCTGTGGGGGTACGTGATGGCGTATGTCGGCGTGAAGGGCATCGGGTATGTGGCGCGCGTGGCCACGTATCTGAACTTCATTCCGCTGCTGATGATTCTGCTGGTCTTCTTTCAGAACGCCGACGGAGTCGGCCGGCATGTTCCATCCGAGCCCAACAACTTCGCGGCCATCACCCTGCTGATCCAGATCGTGATTGGCTTCTTCGCCACGGCGGGCGCTGCCGGAGCCGACTTCGGGACCAACAGCAGGAATGAGAGCGATGTGAAGATGGGCGGCTTTGTCGGGATCGCGCTGGCGGTGGTGGTGGCCGGGGGCCTTCCGCTGATGTCGGTGGCGGGCGCCAGGGCGCTGGACCCGTCGATCACGAGTCTGAACTACGACGCAGTGATCGCAGCGGCCGGTGGAGGGCTCGCGGCGGCCATGTTCGTCCTGTTCGCCGTGGCGTCGATCCCGCCGACCTGTTTCTGCGCGTTCATCGCCAGCAACAGCTTCTCGACCATGCTGCCGGGCATTCCACGCATGACCTCAACGATGACGGCGGTGACGGTGGCGGTGGTCCTGGCCGTGACGGGCGTTGCGGAGAATCTGATCGGGTTCTTCACCATCATCGGGGCGTCATTCGGGCCGATCTGCGGCGCAATGGCCGCGGACTACCTGTTGAGCGGGAAACGATGGGCGGGGCCGAGAGAAGGCATCAACTGGGCGGGGTACGTCGCGTGGGCGGCCGGCTTCATCGTGGGCATTCTGCCCTTCCTGCCGGCGACAGAGGGCTACCGCGATGCGATACAGCCCGCGGCGCTCTACAGCTTCATCGTGGCGTTTCTCGTGTACGCCGTCCTGGCAAAGGCGGGGCTGGAGCCGAAGGCGCTGCCGATGCCGGCGGCGAAATAGATCCCCAGAGACACGAATGGCGACCCCAGCGGGATTCGAACCCGCGTTATCGCCGTGAAAGGGCGGTGTCCTAGGCCGGGCTAGACGATGGGGTCGCGCAGGCGGGCAGTGAGGAACGGCCCACCTTTGTCATTCTACCGATCCGGGGTTACGGTGGTCAAATCGCTGGCGGATGCAGCCTACGGGATCATCTCCGTGACCTGGCCGGGGTAGACCACGGTGATGACGCCGCCCCACATGCACATCAGCGTGCTCTTCTGGTCGAGCGTGGGGATGTTGCCTTCCAGAACCGTCGGCGCGCCGACGATCCAGGGGCCGATAGCGGTCACCGGGACGCACGGCTGCGGCGTGAGGACGCCGGAGGCCGCTGCCGTCGCCGCGGCCACCTGCGGGTTGGACGGAGTGATGCACATGGCGAATGGCTGAATATTCTTGAACGGGATGTTGTCCATGATGGTGGCGGCAGGCTGATTGCTGGTCAGCACCTGCTTCTCCGGCGTCACGACCATGGCGCTCGGCGCGGTGCCGAACGAACACATCAACTGCGCTCCGTTGCAGACGTGTGGAAACATCGAGTCTTCCCCTCCTCTGGCCTGCCAGTATACCGTCCGGAGAACAGTGCCCGCTGTCGCGCGGATACAATGCCAGCATGCTCAATCGCCGAGAATGGATTGCCTCCACGGCCGCGCTGCTGGCATCCGCCGGACAGGCGCAGCCGGAGCGGAGGCTCCGCCTGTGGTACCGCCAGCCGGCCGAACGCTGGATCGACGCGCTTCCGGTGGGGAACGGGAGCCTGGGGGCCATGGTGCATGGCGGCGTGGAGCGGGAAGTCATCCAACTCAACGTCCAGGGCCTTTGGGCCGGCCGCGAACACAAGCAGGACGGGACCCGATTCCGGGAAGCGCTGCCGAAGGTGCGTGAGCTTCTGTTCGCGGGGAAGAATGACGACGCGAACGAACTGGCCTCCAAGACGCTGATCGGCGAGTGGAATCAAGAGTGGTATGGCACCTATCAGACTCTCGGCGACCTGGTGGTCGAGACCGGTCATGCGGATCGGGCGGATTACACTCGCGAACTGAGTCTGGACGATGGGGTTGCGCGAGTGGCGTACAAGAGCGGCGGGGCTTCGTTTGAGCGTGAAGTGATTGCCTCCCGGCCCGACACCGCCATTCTCGTCCGGGTGTCTGGGAGCGGTCCGCTGAATCTGAAGATCAGCGTGCAGCGCGAGCAGTGCACCATCCGGGGCAGCGAGCGCGGCATCGAATGGTCCGGAGTGGCGGCGGGCGGAGGCGTGACGTGGAGTGCTTCGTGCTCGGTGCATGCCAAAGGTGGAAAGACCGGCGTGAATGGCCATGCGCTGATCGTCGATGGGGCAACGGAGGTGGTGCTGGTCGTCCGCGCCGGGACCAGCTATTTCAAACGCCTGGATGCGCGTCCGCCGCTGGCGGATGCTGTCGCCAACTACTCCAAGTACAGGGCGCGGCACGTTGAGGCGCACCGCGCTCAGTTCGGCCGTGTCGATCTGGACCTTGGCGGGTGGGACAAGGCGGCGGAGCCGACTGATCAGCGTCTTTACGCGGTCCGGAAGGGCGGGGAAGACCCGCAACTCGCCGCGCTCTACTTCCAATACGGCCGGTACCTGCTGATGTCATCGTCCCAGCCGGGCGGCCTGCCCGCGAATCTGCAAGGCCTGTGGAACCACCTGATGAGCCCTCCCTGGCAGGCGGACTACCACGTCAACATCAACATTCCAATGAACTATTGGCCGGCTGAGGTCACCAACCTCGGCGAATGTCATGAGCCGCTCTTCGATTTCGCCGAACGTCTTCGGGCGCCGGGCGCGCGCGTGGCCAAGGACTTCTATGGCGCACGCGGCAGCGTGGTCCATTACACGACAAACGTCTGGGGCTACGCCGAGCCGGGGCACGCACTGATCTTCGGACTGTGGCAGGACGGTCTGGCCTGGCTCTGCCGGCACTTCCGGGACCGCTGGGAGTACACTGCCGACCCGCAGTTCCTGCGGAATCGTGCGTTACCAGTCTTTCGCGATGCCGCCGCCTTTTACTGCGACCTGCTCGCCGAAGATCCGAAGACGAAAAAGCTGGTTCCAGGGCCGGCTGCCTCGCCCGAGAATACGTACACGACGGCCTCCGGCAAACGCGGCTGGATCGCGATGGGCAACGCGACCGCCAATCAGTCCGTACGCGACGTCTTCACGATCTATTTGGACGCGGTGAAGACGCTTGGAGTCACTGAACCGCTGGCAGGTGAAGTTCGCGACAAGCTGGCGAGGCTGGCGCCGCCGGTGACCATCGGCAAGCACGGGCAGGTGATGGAGTGGCCCGAGGATTTTGACGAAAACGAACCCGGCCACCGGCATGTCTCGCACCTCTACGCCTTGCACCCGCTGTCGATGATCGACGTGCGCAAGACGCCGGAGTGGGCGCGGGCGGCCCGGGTGACGCTGGACCGGCGGCTGAAGGCTGGGAGCGGACAGACCGGCTGGAGCGCCGCCTGGATGGTGAACTTCTTCGCGCGGCTGGAGGACGGGGACAAGGCGCTAGAGATCCTCTACAAGCTACTGCGGCAGTCCACCGAGCCGAACCTGTTCGACACGCATCCCTCCGGCGGCGGCCCCATCTTTCAGATCGACGGTAATCTGGGCGGCTGCGCCGGCATCGCTGAGATGCTGCTCCAAAGTCACGGGGGCGAGGTCCACCTGCTGCCGGCGCTCCCGGCCGCATGGCAGGACGGCCGCATCCGGGGGTTGCGCGCCCGCGGAGGCTATACGGTGGATATCGCGTGGTCGAAGGGCCGCCTCGCCAGCGCGTCGATCAAGGCAGACCGCGCAGGCACGCTGCGGGTCCGGCGGCAGAAGGGCGACGTGATCGAGCGGCGTCACACGGCCGGGCAGACCGTCACCATCGCGGGGGCCTAAATCTCCCCGCTTTTTTTGAGCCGGGGAGGCCGTGGATTACGCTTCTGAGACACAGAGGGGTAAACACAGCCAGTGACACCACCCAGCCCTGAAGGGATTCTGCAAACCGGCCTCGGCTTTTGGGCTTCGAAGACCCTGCTGAGCGCCATTGAGATGGAGATTTTCACAGACCTGGAGCGCCATCCCGGCGATCTGCACATGCTGCAGGGCCGGCTGGGATTGCATCCGCGTTCGGCCCGCGATTTTCTGGACAGCCTGGTCGCGCTCGGGTTCCTTCAGCGCCACGACGGCATGTATTCCAATACGCCGGAGACATCGTACTATCTCGACAAGCAGAAGCCAACATACGTCGGCGGCATCTTGGAGATGGCCAATAAGAGGCTTTACGGCTTCTGGGGGCATCTGACGGAGGCCGTCCGTACCGGACTACCGCAGAACGAAAGCAAAGACGGCGGAACCAGCCTCTTTGAAGCGTTGTACGCCGACCCACGGCGGCTTCGAGGATTCCTGGAGGCGATGACCGGACTGAGCCGCATCGCCAACCAGCAGATTGCGCAGCGCTTCGAGTGGGCGAACTACAACACCTACGTCGATGTCGGCACCGCCCAGGGCGACACAGCGGTGCAGATCGCTTTGGCGAACCCGCACCTCTCAGGCATTGGCTTTGATCTGCCGGAAGTCGGCCCGATCTTCGAGGGCTATGTCGAGAGGAACGGGCTCCAGAAACGCGTCAGTTTCGCGCCAGGCAGTTTCTTCACAGACGAACTTCCGAAGGCTGACGTCGTAGTCATGGGCCACATCCTGCATGACTGGGATCTCGAGGAGAAGAAGCTCCTGATTCGCAGGGCCTACGACGCGTTGCCGGACGGAGGAGCGTTCATCACGTATGAATCGCTCATCGACGACGACCGGTCGAAGAATGCCTTCGGACTGCTGATGAGCCTGAACATGCTCATCGAAACCCGCGCCGGGTTCGACTACACGGGCGCGGACTGCCAGGGTTGGATGAAGGAGATCGGCTTCCGCCGGACCCGCGTGGAGCATCTGGCGGGGCCGGATTCCATGGTCGTCGGCTACAAATAGCGAGAGAGGCCGGAACCCCTCGGTGGGGAGCTCCGGCCTCTCGTTCTTCCTTGGGTTGGAGTGACTTACAGGGTCTTCAGGTAGGCGAGCAGGTTTGTCTTCTCGTCGGCATTCAGGATTTCGTCGAAGCCCGGCATGCCGTTGCCGCCCTTGTTGACGACCTCCATCACACTGACGTCGGTCGGCTTCTTGCCATTGTGCATCTTGGCCCTCTTGTAAAGGCCCTTCAGGGACGGACCCATCTTCTTCTCGTCAGTATCGGGCGAATGGCACACGCCGCACTGCTCGTAGACTTCCTTGCCCTTGGCGACATCGCCCTTCTTTTGGGCGGCAGCCGGAACGGCCAATAGCACCGCACTCACGGCGCAGGCCGCAAAAAGACTCTTCATCATCGACTGGGAAACTCCTTCTGACGCTTTCCGGTAGTGGAACCTATTTTACAATCACCGAATGGCGCCCGTCGTCATCCTATTTGCCCGCGCGCCAGTGCCAGACACAGTGAAGACCCGCCTGGCTGCATCCATCGGCGAAGAGGCCGCACTCCAACTGCACTCGGCGTTCGTCGAGGACCTGGTTCGGGCCCTGCAGCCCGGGTTCGATGTCGAGCTGCACACCGACATCCCTTGTGATGCCTGGCCGGAACTGAAAGTTCCGCGCCGTCTTCAGATTTCCGGCGATCCTGGCGAGCGGATGTGGTTCGCGCTGGACCATGCTCTTGACCGGAGGCGGCAGGTGGCCGCAATTATCGAAACAAACTCGCCCACGCTTCCCGTCGCACACATTGAATCGCTGCTTCAGATGGTATCGGAAGGGTGCGACGTCGCCCTCGGGCCGGCCCGCGGTGGCGGACTTTGGGGGATCGCCGCACGGCGTCTTCGCCCCCGCATGTTTCACGACGTGGAATGGTCTACCGAAAACACGTTAGCGCAGACCATGGCCTCCTGCGCCTCCTGCGATCTGGCAACCGCGGTGGCCAAGAACTGGTATGTCATTGATTCCATGGATGATCTTCGCCGGATGCGAGACGATCTCGCGTTGCTTGAACGCCCCTTGACGCGTGCTTTGGTCGAATCTCTGCTTTCTTAGAGAGATTCGGACAATTGACACTGATTTTCTGATTGTGATAACCCTGAAACTTCAGTTCGGATTCCAACATGCCGGAAGACCCCAAACCGGAAGGCGCCCCGAAGCCCGCCGCCGAGCCGTCCCAACCTGCCGCTTCACAGGACGCACCCCAGCCTTCCGCCGCTCCACCTGCTGTTCCGGCACCGCCCAAACCCGCGGCGGCCCCAGCCGCCAAGCCGGCTGCTCCTCCGAAGCCGCCCGCTCCAAAGGCCCCGGCCGTCATGCAGACCGCGCCCTGGGAGGGCGAGCTTCGAGACGCTCTGAAGGCGGAATTTGGCGATCAGATCTCCGAATACCTTGAATACGTGGGCCAGCGCTTCCTGGTTGCGAAGCCGGCCGCCGCGGTGCCCATCCTGCAGTTCCTCAAGGACGAGACCCAGTTCGACTATCTGGTTGATGTCACGGCAGTTGACTACCCGGACAAACCCGAACGCTTCGAGCTGATCTATATCCTCTATAGCTTCGCCAGGAACGAAAGGATCCGGATCAAGACCCGCGTGAAAGAGGGTGAACGCCCCGCCACGGCGGTTCCGGTGCACGTCACCGCCAACTGGCTGGAGCGCGAGGTCTTCGACATGTTCGGCATCGAGTTCGACGGCCACCCCGACATGAAGCGCATCCTGCTGCCCGACGAGTGGTCCGGCTACCCGCTGCGCAAGGACTACAACATCCGTAAGATGGATGAACACTGGGTCCGGGAGAACCTGGGGATCGAAAGCGGACAATAGCCATGGCGCAGACCTTCCTCGACTCCACTGAACTCGTCCTCAACATGGGGCCGCAGCACCCCTCGACGCACGGCGTGCTGCGCGTCATCGTCAAGCTCGACGGCGAAAAGGTGACCGGCACCGAATGCGTCATCGGCTACCTGCACCGCGGCGTGGAGAAGATCGGCGAGAATCGCACCTACGCCATGTTCGCGCCTTACGTGGACCGCATGGACTACGTTGCGGCGGTTTCGAACGGGCTTGGCTACTGCCTGGCAGTGGAAAAGCTGATCTCCGCCGAAGTGCCCGCCCGCGCCCAGGCAGTGCGCGTCATCATGACGGAGCTGAACCGGATCGCCAGCCACCTGGTGTGGCTTGGCACGCACGCTCTGGACATCGGCGCACTGACCCCGCTCTTCTACTGCATGCGCGAGCGGGAGGACATCCTCAACATCTTTGAAAAGTACTGCGGTGCGCGCCTCACCACGCATGCTTTCCGCATTGGCGGCTTACAGTACGAGACTTACGAGGGCTTCGAAAAGGAGTGCCTCGAGTTCTGTGACAAGTTCGGCCCGCGGTGCGACGAGTACGAAGAACTGCTTACCGGGAACCGCATCTGGCAGGATCGCCTGAAGAACGTCGGCATCCTCGATGTGGCCGCCTGCAAAGCCTACGGCTCAACTGGTCCGATGATCCGCGCCGCCGGCGTGCCCTGGGATATCCGCAAAGCGCTGCCGTATTCGGGTTACGAGAAGTACGAATTCGACATTCCCACGGGACAAAACGGCGACTCCTTCGACCGGTACATGGTCCGCGTTCAGGAGATGCGGCAGTCCGTGCGGATCGTCCGCCAGGCGATCGCCGATCTCCCCGCCGGCCCCATCATGGCCAAGGTGCCCAAGGTTCTGAAGCCGCCTGTCGGCGAGGCCTATGTCTCCATTGAGGCCCCGAAAGGCGAGCTCGGCTATTACATCGTCAGCGACGGCTCCACGCAGCCCTACCGTATGCGCGTCCGCCCGCCGTCATTCATCAACCTCCAGGCGCTTGATTACATGGCCCGCGGCGGCCTGGTCGCCGACCTCGTGGCCATCATCGGTACCATAGATATTGTGCTCGGGGAGGTGGACCGGTGAAGCCGCTTCTGCGAAAGATTTTCCTGGTGGATCTGCTGGAGGGGCTGTGGGTCACGCTCCGCAACCAGCATCCCAAACACATTGTCACCGAGCAGTACCCCGCTCAGCGCCCCAAGGTGGGCGAACGCTATCGCGGCGCTCCGCGCCTGAACATCAATCCCGAAAACGGTGAGACCCTCTGCATCGCCTGCGACCTTTGTGCGCTGGCCTGCCCGGAAAACCTCATTGTCGTCGGCTGGGAACGCAATCCCGAAACCAAGCGCAAGGACCTGGTCACGTTCACTTACGACACCTCGCGCTGCATGTTCTGCGGTCTGTGCGAAGATGCCTGCCCGGTGGATGCCTTGGAACTGACTCAGGATTTCGAGCTGGCGAGCTACACGCGGGAAGGGCAGATCTTTGACCGTCAGGTGCTGGAAGAAGGCATCAAGCCGACGAAGTACAAGTACTAACCTCCGCTTCGCGCGCCTGGCGCGCCCGGGGTGTTGAGGAGTCTCGCATGCTGGACACAGTCTTTTTCTATAGCTTCGCGCTGCTGGCCGTCGCGGGGGCCATTCTCACGATCACTCTCCGCAACGCCGTCCATTGCGCCATCGCGCTCATCGCTTCGCTGGCCGGAGTGGCGGGGCTCTACCTATTACAGAAGGCCGAGTTCCTGTTCGCCGTCCAGATCGTTCTCTACATCGGCGGCATCATGGTGCTGTTCCTGTTCGTCATCATGCTGGTGAACCTGGACGCCGCCTCCAAGGAGCGGCAGTTCCACCGGCGATGGTGGGCTGGCGCCATCTCCGGGGTGGGTACGGCAGCTCTGGTCGGCTGGTTCCTGCTCAGCGGCTGGAGGAGCATCCAGGTCGGCGCGCCCGTCGCGCCCGATCCCAACGCCCCAGGCAATGTCGAACGCCTCTCCGACATGCTATTCCGCGAGTACCTGGTCCCGTTCGAACTCGCTTCCATCCTGCTGCTGGTGGCCATCGTCGGCAGCGTCATCATGGCCAAGAAAAAGGTGTGAGGAAGAAGGAACCCCGATGCTCTATCCCATCACCACGGCCCACTACCTGATTCTCGGCGCCATTCTCTTTCTCGTCGGAACCATCGGCCTGCTCGTGCGCCGCAACGTCGTCGTTATGATGATGTCGCTCGAGCTCATCCTGAATGCGGTGAACGTCAATCTCATCGCCTTCAGCAATCACCTGCAACAGTTGAACGGGCAGATCTTCGCCATCTTCGTGATCGTCGTCGCGGTGGCCGAGGCCGCCGTCGGGCTTGGCATCCTGATCGCCTTGTTCCGGAACAAGGAAACCGTGCAGGTGGACGAAATCGACCTCTTGAAATGGTAGGAACCGCGCGATGAACTTCCTCGACCTCATCTGGCTGATCCCGTTCATCCCGCTCGGCGGGGCGGTCATCATGCTGCTCTTCGGCCGCCGCCTCTCGAAGCAGGTCATCAGCATCATCTCGCCCGGAGCCATTCTGCTGTCGTTCCTTCTCTCCGCGGCCGCCGTCGCCCAGCTTGCCGGCCAGCCCGAGAAGAAGCATGAAGTGATCCTCGCGCCCTGGCTCGAGTTCCTCAAGGCCGATTGGGGCTACTACCTCGATCCGCTCAGCTCCGTGATGATCCTGGTCGTCACCGGCATCGGCTTCCTCATCCACGTCTATGCCGTCGGTTACATGGCCCATGAGCACGGGCCCCGCCACGGCGGGTTCTACCGGTTTTTCGGATATCTCAACCTCTTCGTGTTCTTCATGCTCACGCTCGTGCTGGCGAACAACTATCCGTTGCTGTTCGTCGGCTGGGAGGGTGTGGGCCTATGCAGCTACCTGCTGATCGGCTTCTACTTCCATAAGAAGAGCGCCTCCGATGCCGGCAGCAAGGCCTTCATCGTCAACCGCGTTGGCGACGCAGGCTTCATGATCGGCATGTTCCTGATCTTCCAGTTAACCGGCTCGCTGCGCTTCGTTGACGTCAACACCGCCCTGACTTCCGGGAAGTTCACCCCCGAGGTCGCCGGCTTCGGCATCCTCAGCGCCACGGCCCTCGCGCTCTTCATTGGCGCCACCGGCAAGAGCGCCCAGGTGCCGCTCTACGTCTGGCTGCCGGACGCCATGGAAGGCCCCACTCCGGTCAGCGCCCTCATCCACGCGGCCACTATGGTCACCGCGGGCGTCTACATGGTTGCCCGCACCAACGCGCTGTTTGTTCTCACCCCGGATGCCTCGATGATCGTCGCCTGCATCGGCGCCTTCACGGCGATCTTCGCCGCCTCCATCGGCTTGGTCCAGAACGATATCAAGCGTGTGCTGGCGTACTCCACCGTTTCGCAGCTTGGCTATATGTTCCTGGCCGCGGGCGTCGGCGCCTACTGGGTGGCCATCTTCCACCTCTATACCCATGCCTTCTTCAAGGCCTTGCTCTTCCTTGGCTCAGGCTCCGTGATTCACGCGATGAGCGGCGAGCAGGACATGCGCCGCATGGGCGGACTGAAGGACAAGATCCCCACCACCTTCCGCGTGATGTTCATCGGCTCGCTGGCCATTGCAGGCATCCCCGGTCTGGCCGGCTTCTTCTCGAAGGACGAGATTCTGTGGCAGGCCTGGTCCTCGCCGCTCGGCTCGAAGATGCTCTGCGTCGTCGGGTTGATCACCGCCCTAATGACCGCCTTCTACATGTGGCGCCTGATGTTCATGACCTTCTACGGCGAAGGCCGCATGGACGAGAAGACGAAGCATCACATCCACGAATCGCCCGCCGTCATGACCGTGCCGCTCATGGTCCTCGCCGCCGGCAGCGCTCTCGCCGGTTGGGTCGGCGTACCGAAGCTCCTGGGTGAGAACGGCTTCTTCCAGGCGTTCGAGCACTGGCTCGCGCCGGTCTTTGAACCGGCCCAGGCCGCGGCCCACTCTGCAGGCCACGCCGAGGCTCATGCCAGCCACACCACAGAAGCCCTGCTGATGCTGCTCTCGGTCGGCCTCGCGATCACCGGCATCCTGGTCGCCCGGTTCATCTATCTGAAGCTCAAGGAGAGCCAGCGCCCCACTGGCGGCGCGCTCTATCCGGTGCTCTACAACAAGTGGTACATCGACGAGATCTACAACTTCCTCTTTGTCAACGGCCTCGCGAAGGGCGGCGGCACCGTGCTGTCGGCCTTCGACCGCAACGTCGTCGACGGCGGCGTGAACGGCGCGGCCTGGCTCACCCGGATCACGTCGCGGATCTCCATGTGGTACGACACCTGGATCGTCGATGGCCTGGTGAACCTCACTGCCTTCTTCGTCCGTGCCTTCAGCTTCCCGGTTCGCTTCGTGCAGACCGGATGGGTCCAAAGTTATGCCTTCGTTTTTGTCCTCGGCGTCTTCGGCGCCGTGGCCTTGTACTGGTGGGGGAGATAAGAGGAGCTAAGCGATGAACGGAAATCTTCTCAGCCTGATCCTCCTCACCCCGGTCGCCGGGCTTCTGATTCTGCTCTGCATCCCCTCCGCCCAGAAGAATCTCATCCGCTGGTGGGCGAACCTCTCGGCGCTCGCCGGCTTCCTTGTTTCGCTGCCGCTCCTGCTGAACTTCGACCGCAACGCCGACGGCTACCAGTTCGTCGAGCGTATCAACTGGATCCCCTCGCTTGGCGTGCAGTACCTGATCGGCGTGGACGGCATCAGCGTCCTGATGGTCATGCTAACCACCATCATGGGCATGGTCTCGATCTTCTCTTCGTGGGACTCGATCGACAAGAACGTGAAGAGCTACTACGCCATGTTCCTGCTCCAGCAGACGGGCATGATCGGCGTCTTCATCTCGCTCGAC
This sequence comes from Bryobacteraceae bacterium, assembly GCA_050789245.1. Taxonomy (GTDB): domain Bacteria; phylum Acidobacteriota; class Terriglobia; order Bryobacterales; family Bryobacteraceae; genus PNKE01. The sequence goes on from JBOZRR010000037.1 coordinate 318,136, forward strand.
TTCCTGCTGTTCTACGTCTTCTGGGAACTGGTCCTGGTCCCGATGTACTTCATCATCGGTGTCTGGGGCGGCCCGCGAAAGCTCTACGCGGCCATCAAATTCTTTCTGTACACCCTGGCCGGCGGCGTCCTGATGCTGCTCGGCATCCTGACGCTCTACTTCCAGTACGCGGCCCAGTTTGGCGTTTACACCTTCGAGATCGGCCGGTTGATGAATACGTCCATGCCGCTGTGGATGGAACAGCTCGTCTTCTGGAGCTTCTTCCTCGGCTTCGCCATCAAGGTGCCGATGTTCCCCTTCCACACCTGGCTGCCTGACGCGCACACTGAAGCGCCCACTGCCGGCTCCGTCATCCTGGCCGCCGTCCTGCTGAAGATGGGAACATACGGCTTCATCCGCTTCTCGCTGCCGCTGCTGCCGCAGGCTTCGGCGGACCGCACCATCGTCACGATCCTCGTGGTGCTCTCGCTAATCGGCATCATCTATGGCGCGCTGGTCAGCCTGATGCAGAAAGATTGGAAGAAGCTGGTGGCGTATTCATCGGTCTCGCACCTCGGCTTCTGCACCCTCGGCATCTTCGCGCTGAACCACCAGGGGATTGCCGGTTCCGTCATCCAGCAGATCAACCACGGTATCTCCACCGGCATGCTCTTCCTGATTGTCGGTGTCATCTATGAGCGGCGGCATACGCGCGAAATCAGCGAGTATGGCGGTCTGGCTCACGTCATGCCCAACTACGCCATCGTCTTCGCCTTCGCCATGCTCTCCTCCGCCGGACTGCCACTTCTGAACGGCTTCGTCGGGGAGTTCACCATCATGAAGGCTGCATTCGATGCGAACCGGATCTGGGGCATCTGCGCCGTCACCGGCATCATCTTTGGTGCGGCGTATCTCCTCTGGCTTTACCAGCGAACCATGCTCGGCCAGGTGACCAACGAGAAGAATAAAGGATTGCCCGACCTCAACTGGCGCGAGTGGGCGGTCTTCCTCCCGCTCATGGCCTGGGCTCTCAGCATCGGCGTCTATCCGAAGCCCTACTTCGACATCCTTGAGAAGCCCGTCGCCCAAATCGTTCAACGCGTCAACGGCAACGCCGCCAAAACACCCGCACCGGCACTGGAGGCCCAGTCGCGATGAGTCCCTTCTACACCGCAACCGACCACTTCGTGCTGCTGCCTGCGCTGCTGCTCGCTCTCTTCGGCTGCGCCACCCTGCTCTTTGACTTCTGGGTCTTCCCTGATCCCAAACAGCGCCGCTGGCTCCTGCTGTTCCTCGTGATCGGCGAGATCTTCGCCGGAGCCGCCTTCGGCCGCCAGCAGCTCTTCCTCAATCAGCACGGTGGAGAAATCACCGCCTTCAACGGCTCGCTGGTCATCGATCACTTCGCCCTCTACTTCCACTGGGTGCTGCTGATCACCACGCTGCTCGTCGGCTTCATCTCGTACCGCTTCTTCGAAGTCCGAGACGAGCACCACGGCGAATACTACGGCCTGTTGATGCTCACCCAGTGCGGGATGTACTTCCTGGCCAGCGGCACGGATCTCGTCACCATCTTTGTCGGCATCGAGACCATGGCCATCAGCTTCTACGTGCTTGTCGGCTTCCTTCGCTCCGACCCGCGATCCAACGAAGCGGCTTTGAAGTACCTGCTCCTTGGTGCGTTCTCCAGCGGATTCCTGCTCTACGGCTTCTCTTTGCTGTACGGAATCTCCGGCTCCACCCGACTCGGCGACATCAGTCAGGCCGTTGCGAATCGCGATCCCTTTGACCCGATTCTTTACATCGCCCTGGTCACGGTCGCCGTCGGGCTGCTGTTCAAGATCGCCGCGGTCCCCTTCCACATGTGGGCTCCGGACGCTTACGAAGGAGCGCCCACCGTCGTTACCGCCTTCCTCGCCGTCGGCTCGAAGGCCGCCTCCTTCGCCATCCTTCTGCGCCTCTTCGTCGGCCCGCTGGCCTCCGCCCGCGCCGCCTGGGAGCCCATCCTGATCATCGCGGCCGTCCTCTCAATGACTGTCGGCAATTTCGCCGCCGTCACCCAGACCAATACGAAGCGCCTGCTGGCCTACAGTTCCATCAACCATGCCGGCTACATGCTGCTCGGCCTCATCGCCGGCAACGCCACCGGCATCCAGGGTGTCCTGATCTACACTGCCGTCTATGTCTTCATGACGGTCGGCGCGTTCCTTGTCATCGCCGTCCTCAACCGCCAGAACCTCGCCGGGGAAGACATCAACGACCTGGCCGGCCTGATGAAGAAGAGCCCCGCGCACGCCATCTGGATGCTCATCTTCCTGATCTCGCTCTCTGGCATCCCGCCGACTGGCGGCTTCATCGGCAAGTACTTCATCTTCCTCTCACTCATTGAAGGCGGCCGTTACGCGTTGGCCGTCATCGCCGTTCTCTATGCGGCCATCTCCGTCTACTTCTACTTCCGCATGGTGAAGGGCATGTTCGTTCAGCAGCCCGATGTCGAGATGCCCCCGCTCTCCACCAGCTTCGGCACGCGCTTGGCCCTCGGCGTCTCCGGCGCCGCCACGCTCGCCATCGGCGTCTACCCCGAGCCCCTGGTGCGCTTCGCCCAGCAGACCTTGATGCGTTAGGAGCACAGCATGGAAACTGTCATCACCCACCCGCTCTTCATACCCCTGACGCTCACCGTTGCTATCGTCGCCGTCGCTCCGCTCGCCGTCGCCTTCATCGTTCTGCTCGAGCGCAAAGTTCTCGCCGACATCCAGGTCCGCCTCGGACCCATGCGCGTCGGCCCCCACGGCCTGCTCCAGACCATCGCCGACGCCGTCAAGATGCTCACCAAGGAGGACATCATCCCCACCGGCGCCAACCAGTGGATGTTCCGCCTTGCTCCCGTCATCTCGTTCTTCACCGGCCTCACGTGCCTGACCGTCGTTCCTTTCGCGCAGCAGCTCAAAATCGCCGACGTGAACGTCGGCCTGCTGGTCATCTCAGCGATGTCCTCGGTCGGCATCATCGGCATCGTCCTCGGCGGCTGGTCCTCCAACTCGCATTACTCGCTGCTCGGCGGCCTGCGCTCCGCGGCTCAGCTTGTCAGTTATGAAGTGGCCCTCGGCCTTGCGCTGATCTCCGGCGTCATGAGCGCCGGTTCCCTCTCGATGGTTCGCATCGTCGAGGTTCAGCAGGCACGCGGACTCTGGGGCGTCTTCGACAACTTCGGCCTGATGATCGTGCCCTTCATGGTCTATCTGATCTCCGCCATCGCCGAAACCAACCGCGCGCCCTTCGACCTGCCCGAGGCGGAAAGCGAACTCGTCGCCGGCTATCACACCGAATACAGCGGCTTCCGCTGGGGCATCTACATGCTCAGCGAATACGTGAACATGATGGTCGTCGGTTCCGTCGCCGTCACGCTCTTCTGGGGCGGCTGGCTGCGGCCCTTCCCGAACGTCGAACTGCTCCGCTACCCGCTTGACTTCGGCGTGCCGCTCGCGCTCTTCGCCGGCACCGGCCTCTGGAGCCTCTTCCGCTCAGCCCCGCGCCAGCCCACCACGATTCATTCGATCAGCATGAGGCTTGTCGGTCTCGCCTTCCTCGGTGTCGCCGCGATCTTCGCTATCCCCGCCGCCAACGCTGCGCTCGCCCCGCTCTTCTGGTTCTTCCTGAAGCTGGGCCTCATCCTCTACCTGTTCATCTGGCTCCGCGGCACGTTCCCCCGCTACCGCTATGACCAGCTCATGAACATCGGCTGGAAGGTGATGATCCCCATCGCCCTCGGCGCGATCTTTGTAAACGCTATCGTGGGCATGCTGAAGTCCTAGCGCCTTCAGCAACATCCGGCGGTATTCTGTTGGCTGGAGGACTGCCGGATGAACCCAATCCACGCGAAGACCGCCCGGGCCGTCACCCTGCTGCTCGGCATCTCCCTCCTGGCTCCCCTTGCTCCCGCACAGGAGATCCAGGTCAACATCCCCTACCAGAAGTTCGTTCTGAAGAACGGCCTTACCCTCATCGTCCACGAGGACCGTAAGGCTCCCATCGTCTCCGTCAACGTCTGGTATCACGTTGGCTCGAAGAACGAGAAACGCGGCAAGACCGGCTTCGCGCACCTCTTCGAACACCTGATGTTCAACGGCACGGAGCACTTCGACACCGATTACTTCAAGGCCCTTGAGAAGATCGGCGCCACGGATCTCAACGGCACCACCAACTCCGACCGCACTAACTACTTCCAAAACGTGCCCACGCCCGCCCTCGATACCGCCCTCTGGATGGAATCCGAGCGCATGGGTCACCTGCTCGGCGTCATCAACCAGGGCAAGCTCGACGAGCAGCGAGGCGTCGTCCAGAACGAGAAGCGCCAGGGCGAAAATCAGCCCTACGGTCTCGTCTATCAGACAGTCACTGAGAACACCTACCCCGCCGGCCACCCGTACTCCTGGACCGTCATCGGCTCCATGGAGGACCTGAACGCCGCCGCTCTCGATGACGTCAAGGAATGGTTCCGCTCCTACTACGGCCCCAACAATGCCGTCATCTCCATCGCCGGCGACATCGACGCCAAGACCGCGAAGGAGAAGGTCGAGCACTACTTCGGTGCCATCCCCCCAGGCCCGCCCGTCATCAAGCACGATGTCTGGATCGCCAAAATGCAGGCCTCCAAACGCATGACCATGCAGGACCGCGTTCCGCAGGCCATGATCATGAAGGTCTGGAACATCCCGCAGGTCTACTCGCGCGACGGTGAACTCCTCACTCTCGCCGCCGCCATCCTTGGCCAGGGCCGCACCTCGCGTCTCTACAAGCGCCTCGTCCTGAAGGATCAGACCGCCACCAGCGCCTCCGCCTACGCCTCCCTCCGTGAGGTCGGCGGCCAGTTCACCATGCAGGCCATGGTGCGCCCCGGAGCCGATGTCAACGCCGTCGAGAAAGCGATGGACGAGGAGTTGGCCGCCTTCCTCGCCGCGCCCCCTCAGGCCAATGAGCTCAAAGCCGTCCAGACCCGCCAGGTCGCCGGCTGGGTCCGCCGCGTCGAGCGCATCGGCGGCTTCGGCGGCAAGAGCGACGTTCTCGCCACCGGCGAAGTCTACGGCGGCGACCCCGAGGCCTACAAGAAGACCCTCGCGCTCTATCAGGCCGCGACGCCCGCCGAAATCCAGGCCGTCTCCAAGCAGTGGCTCTCCGACGGCGTCTTTGTCCTCCAGGTCCTCCCCTTCCCGAAGCTCGACGTCATCTCCAAGACCGATGCCGACCGTTCGAAACTCCCTGAACCTGGCCCCATTCCAACCGCCAAATTCCCCGCCATCCAGCGAGCCGCACTCTCCAATGGCCTCAAGCTCATGTTCGTCGAGCGTCACGAAATCCCCGTCGTCAACTTCCAGCTCATCTTCGACGCCGGGTACGCTGCTGACCAGTTCGCGCTGCCCGGCACTGCCTCCATGGCCGCCGGCGCGCTGACTGAAGGCACAAAAACACGCACCCTTCTCCAGATCAGCGAGCAGTCCGACCTCCTCGGCGCTTCCGTCGGCGGCTATTCCAGCCTCGACTCAACCACCGTCTCCCTCAGCGCCCTGAAGACCAACCTCGATCCCTCGCTCGACCTCTTCGCTGACGTCGTCCTCAACCCCGCATTCCCGGAATCCGAAATTGCCCGCCGCAAGAAGCAGGCCCTCGCCTCCATCCGCCAGGAGCGCGAGCAGCCCTTCTCCATGGCCCTCCGCGTCATGCCCCGGCTCGTCTATGGCAAAGACCACGCCTACGGCAACCCTCTCACGGGCTCCGGCACCGAGGAATCCATGAACAAGATGACTCGCGCCGACCTCGAGAAATTCCACCAGACCTGGTTCAAGCCCAACAACGGCACTCTCGTGGTCGTCGGTGATACCACCCTGGCGGAAATTCAGCCCAAGCTCGAAAAGCTCTTCGCCGCCTGGAAGCCAGGCGACGTTCCCAAGAAGAACCTCGTCCAGGTCGCCCAGAAGGACTCCAGCCGCGTCTACATCGTCGATAAGCCCGGCGCCATCCAGTCCATCATCTTCGCTGGCCATGTCGGTCCGCCTCGCAACAACCCGGAGGAGATCCCGCTTGAAGTCATGAACACCATCCTTGGCGGCAAGTTCACCTCGCGTATCAACATGAACCTCCGCGAGGACAAACATTGGTCCTACGGCGCCGGTTCCATCTTCTTCGACGCCAAGGGCCAGGGTCCTTTCATCACCTATGCCCCGGTTCAAACTGACAAGACCAAGGAGAGCATGGTCGAGATCCTCAAGGAGGTGAAGGGCATCGTTCGCGACAAGCCCGTCACCGATGAGGAGCTCAGCGTCACCCGCGACAACATGGTCCTCAAGCTCCCCGGCCAGCGCGAAACCATGGGCGCCATCGGAGGAAACCTCAGCGAGATGTCCACCTACGGCCTCCCCGCTGACTACTTCGACACCTACCCCGCGAAGGTCCGCGCCGTCACCAAGCAGGACGTCTCCACCGCCGCGGAAAAGGTCCTCCGCCCTGACAAGATGATCTGGGTTATCGTCGGAGACAAGACCAAGATCGAAGCCGGCATCAAGGAACTCAACTTCGGTCCCCTCGAGTACCTCGACGCCGACGGCAACCCCGTTCAGTAACCGCCCGATAGAATAGGGGGGTGCCTACCACGCACCCCTCCGTCTTCTCCGCCATCGACCTCTTCCAGGGACTCGACCCTCGCGAACTCGACGCCCTCGCCTCCTGCGCCGTCGTCCGCACCTACCGCTCCGGCGAAGACCTCTTCCTCGAAGGTGAACCCTGCGCCGGCATCCACTTCATCGAATCCGGCGCCGTTAAGATCGTCAAAACCACCCCCTCCGGACGTCAACTCGTTCTCGCCGTCCAGTCCGCTCCCGCTACCGTCGCCGAGGTTCCCGTCTTCGACGGCGGACCCTACCCCGCCACCGTCACCGCCACTGAGCCCGTCCGCGCCTACATCCTCCTGCGCAACGACTTCCGCGCCTTCTGCAAACGCAACCCCGATCTCGCCCTCCGATTCCTCGAGATCTTCGGCTCGCGCCTCCGCACCCTCGTCTCGCTCGTCGAGCGCATCACCTTCGGCAACGTCCGCCAGCGCCTCGCCCAGCGTCTGCTCGAGTTCGCCGCCAACGCCGGCTCCGACGCCTTCACCCTCCCCGAAACCCACGAAGATCTCGCCGCCCACCTCGGCACTGTCCGTGAAGTTGTCACCCGCAACCTCGGCCGCTTCCAGTCCGAAGGCCTCATCCGCATGGCCCGCCGTGACATCGCCATCCTCGACGAATCCGGCCTCCGCTCCGAAGCCGATACGGAACTTTAACGCTCCAAAAAGTCAGTCTCGCCGGCGGCAATCCGTGTTACTCTGAACCCCGCAATTGGAGGGGGGAGATGTCACGAAGTACCTTTAGCGCTATCCCTGCGTTGCTGTACGTCTGGTTTCTGTCCGTCCCGTCGGCCGCCCAGCCCCCAAACTGCAACGCTCAACAAGGCCAGATCTACATTGACCAGGGCCGTTACGACCAGGCCGTTCGCGAGTTCACCTGCGTCATCAACGCCTATCCCACCGAGGTCGAAGGCTACCGCGGCCGCATCGAGGCTCAACTGCTCCTCGGCGAGTTCTCCAACGCCGTTCGCGACTATACCCGCGTTGCCGCCTACGTCGAGCCCGTCCACCCCGACGCCTCCAGCATCATCTACGCAGGTTACGAAGCCCGTCTCGCCGCCGCGCCGGACAGCATTCCCGCCCTCACCGGCTACAGCTTCGCCCGCTGGTGGTACTTCCAATACGCCCAAGCCACCCAACTCCTCAGCCGTCTCCTGGCGATTGCCCCCAACGACGTCTACGCCAACCTCTTTCGTGGCTCCAGCCGCGCCCTTCAAGGGGGGACCCCCGCTCAGGCTGTCGCCGACCTCGAAGCCGCCATCGCTCTCGCCCCCGCCAGCCCCGATGTCCGCTACGTCGTCTCCGATGCCTACACGTACGGCATCCCGGACCCCAGCCGCGCCTTCGCCGAGGCCAGCCTTGCCCTGAGCTGGGGCCTCGATACGCCCCGCGTCCGCGCCATCCTTGCCGCTGCTTACAACGCCTTCGGCGACACCTCCGCCGCAGCGGCCCAGATCCGGATCCACCTCGATCAGGTCACCACGGATCTCGTCCCCACCGCCCCGCAGGCCCGCCGCACCAAGCTCTCTTACCCGCTCGTCCCCGGCCGGACCTACGAGATCCCCCTCACCGTATCAGCCGGTGAGACTCTCTCCATCACCACCAGCGCCCAGGGCATCTGGGACACCATCCTCGTTCTGCTCTCGCCCGGCGGCACCCCTCTCGTCGGCGCCGACGACACTTCCGGCTACTTCGCCGGCCTCGATTGGATCGCCCCCGCCGGCGGCACCTACCGTATGCGCGTCAGCTCATTTGAGAGCGTCGGCACCGGCACGCTCATCGTCCACCGGAAGTAGCCGCGCCGGCGTTACGCCAGGCCGATTCCAGCCCGGATGTGCCCCAGGTGTTTCTCGCCGTGCCCGGCGTACGTCTTGAGCTGCGCCTCCAGCGACGTCGCCCCATACTGCGGATGCGTCGCCGGCCGCGACCACGCCTCTTCCGGCACAGCCCGCAACAATTCCACCCAGCGCCGGTGCAGCCCTCGCAGAATCTCCAGCGACGGTGCCAGCGGCCCCTTTGCCGCGTCCGGCAGCGCCGCCCACGCATCCTGATCGTACGGCCGCAGCACCGGATGATCCTCAGTCAGAATCAGCCGCGCCCGGATCAGCGCATTCGCATGGGAATCCGCCAAGTGATGCACCACCTGCCGAGACGTCCACCCGCCCTCCCGGTACGGCCGGTCTAGCCGCTCATCCGAAACCCCCGCCACCAGCGCCTCCAACTGCCCCGGCAGCGCTTCAATCTTCGCAATCAACGCATCCCGTTCCGCCTTCGTCATTTGAAACCTCCCTCTCTCCATTCTGGTGTTCCCGGCTTTCAGCCCGCATGAATCGCACGAATCGCCAATCTCGGCTCATTCGCGATAATCCTCAGCAGAGCCGCGGCTGGACCCGTAGGTTTGCGCCGGTCCTGCTCCCAGTTCTGCAGGGTCTTCACGCTCACACCCATGAGCCTTGCGAATTCTGACTGCGACAGCTTTGTCCTCTCGCGAATCGCCCGAATCCCCGAAGACCCAACCTCAAAACGCCGCGATGGCTCCTTCTCCCCGCGCAGAATCGCGCCACCCTCGCGAACACTCTCCAAGAGTTCATCAAACATCTTCGCCTTCATCGCGGAACTCCCTTCTGACGATCTTTGCCAATTCCGCCACCTGCCTTGCCGTGAGATCCGCCGACTCGTTCTTCGAGTAGGCGAACAACAACAGGATGACGTGCCGTCGCATCGCCCAGTAGTAAATCACTCTGGCGCCACCTCGCTTCCCCCTGCCTCCCACGGCAACTCGAACCTTCCGGATTCCTCCTCCGCCTTTGATAAGTGATAAGGGCGCCACGCTCAGGATTCTCCGCCAGGCGTAACTGAAACTCCCTGTATGCCTCATCACTCAGCAAGCCGGCAACCTGCCGGGTGAAGACCCTCGTCTCAATCAGCTCCACGCGGTTCGATTATCCGCCACTGGCGTATAGACGTCAACCGCCCTTGACAGACCCTCACCGTGACCCCAGTCACAGCCAGCCCAATACCAGACCCGCTACTCTGAAACAAATGGGCCCCGCCGTCGCAGATCCCGTGGCTCCCCGCACCCCGGTCACCGACCCAAAGACCAGGAAAACCTACGTCCGCCGCGACTACACCCGCGACCGCTCCCAACTCCTCCGCCGCATCGCCCAGGTCGCCTTCCTCGCCATCAACGTCTGGATCTGCATCCAGTTCTACCTATTCGTCCGCCACTTCGAGGTCGCCGGCGCCCCCCGCTTCGACCGCCCCCCCGGCGTCGAGGGCTGGCTTCCCATCGCCGCCCTCATGAACCTCAAATACTGGATCACCACCGGCCTCGTGCCCGCCATGCACCCCGCCGGCATGTTCCTGCTCGTCTCCTTCCTGGCCATGTCGTTCGTCTTCCGCAAGTCGTTCTGCAGTTGGCTCTGCCCCATCGGGACGTTCTCCGAATGGCTCTGGAAACTCGGCCGCGAGACCTTCAAGCGCAACTGGACCCTCCCCCGCTGGCTCGACATCGCCCTCCGCTCCCTCAAGTACATCCTGCTAGGCCTCTTCGCCTGGGTCGTCATCACTATGTCGCCCCGGGCCATCCAGGAGTTCCTCGAGTCCCCCTACGGCATCGTCGCGGACGTCAAAATGCTCGACTTCTTCCGCTTCATGACCGTCACCACCGCCGTCACCCTCGCCGTCCTCGTTCTGCTCTCCGTCTTCGTCAAGAACTTCTGGTGCCGCTACCTCTGCCCCTACGGCGCCCTGATGGGCCTCGCCTCCCTCCTCAGCCCCCTCCGCATCACCCGTACCCCCGACAAGTGCATCGACTGCGCCAAGTGCGCCAAAGCCTGCCCCGCCTCGCTCCCCGTCGACACCCTCGTCCAGATCCGCTCCGCCGAGTGCCTCGGCTGCCTCGAATGCGTCGCCGTCTGCCCCGCCGAAGGCGCCCTCGACATGGCCACCGTCGTCCGCCGCAAACCCATCCCCGCCTGGGCCATCGCCGCCGGCGTCGCCGCCCTCTTCTTCGGAGTCGTCCTCGCCGCCCGCCTCACCGGCCACTGGGGCACCGACATCCCCGACGCCGCCTACCGCGAACTCATCCCCCTCTCCCGCCAACTCTCCCATCCCTAGCCGCTCCTCCGCCTGAAAGGCTACTCACCACCACCTCGCAACCACCAAACCGACACGCTCCCCAACCCTGCCTATCTCATTCATTCCAAAGCAATAGAGAATATTTTCGCGACGTGTGAACGCCCGAACTTAGCGCGGACCTCCACTCTCCGCACATGCCCCAATCAAGGCTTCGCCGCCCGCGGCTTGTACGGGAACTTCTCCCAGTCCGTCGCCGCCCAGCCGTTGCGGTCCCAGACCACCCGGCCGGACCGTACCGTCAGCTCCGCCATGATCCGCTGCGATCCAGTCATCCGCGCGCCGGCCGAATCGATGTACCCGAACTGGCCTTTCTCCACTGCCAGTACGGTCACGTCCGCCTCCGCGCCGACCGACAGGTGCCCCAGCGCCGGGCGCTTGATCGCCTGAGCCGACGCCCAGGTCACCTCGTCCACCACCCGCTTCAGCGGCATCCCCAGGGTCAGCATCTTCGACATCACGAACGTCAGGTCCTTCATGCCCGAGTTCATTGACCCAGTGTGCAGGTCGGTCGAAATCGTGTCCGGCCAGAAACCCTGCTTCACCATCGGCGCCGCTATGTTCCAGTAGAAACTACCGCCGCCGTGGCCCACGTCGAACAGAATCCCCCGCTCGCGCCCGGCGATCATCGCCGGATTCACCTTGCCGTCCAGCAGTTCCGCGCGATGCCCGCCGTAGCAGTGAGTGTAGATGTCGCCCTTTCGCAACTTGTCGCGCATCAGCACGTCCAGGTTGCGCTCCTTCGTCACGTAGCCGAAGTCCACCATCACCGGCAGATTCGTCAGGTTCCCCGCCTTCACCGCGCCGTCGATTGACGGCCAGCCCTCGGCCGAAAAGTGCGCCGACTTGAACCCCACCACGACATCGGCGTTGTCCTTGGCCATCTTCGCTGTCGCCTCGGCGTCCATGTCGGCCGGATTGTTCTCGCCATCGGGCCCCATGCCGCCGCCGGCGATGTTGATCAGCGCCAGCACGCGCGTCCGCGCCCGGTCGATCACCCGTTGCCGGAAGTCCATGAAGTTCCGGTGCCCCGAGGTGCCCGCGTCCACCATGGTCGTCACACCCGTGCGGAACGAGAAGTTGTCCGGATACACGCTCAGGTCGCCCGTGTACACGCGCTTCAATCCCGTGCCCGCGTAAACGTGCACGTGAATGTCGATCAGGCCCGGCGTCACGTACATGCCGCCCACGCGCGCCACCTGCTTCGCGTCGCTCTCGGGGATCTGAGCCGCGACGCGCGCGATCTTCCCATCCGATATCGCCACGTCCATGACGGCATCGATGTTGTTCTTTGGGTCGATCACGTGACCGCCCTTCAACAGCAGGTCATAGGGCTGTGCCCCAAGCACGGCCGCGAATGAGAACAGGGCAAGCAGGCGCATAATTCCTCGGCGTGATTATATGCCCAACGGAGCCAGCTTTTTGCGTTGCGCCAGCAGCGGCTCGTTCAGGAAGTCGACGAACGCGGCGGACTTGCGGAAGCGGTCCGTCAGTTCCTTCACGAGCGCGGGCTTTGTCGCAAGCTCCGCGTCCAGTTCCTGCCAGAAATACCAGTTCTTGTGCTTGATCCAGTCGACCGCCGGGTGTTCGCACGGGAAGCCCTTCGGCGGACGCGTCAGCTTGTCGCCCTGCAATTCGCCGAGCACGCCCGTCAGCGATTTCGCGCGAACGATCTTCGAGAATCGCTCGTGATGGTCGAGCAAGTGCGCGCGCACGGCACGCAGATGATCCGGGCTCGGCATGTACAGTCCCGCGGCGACGCCGACGTACTTGTGCGAGACCTCGAAGTAGAAGCCCGCGGCCTCGTTCTTGCCGAGCTCCGGCCTCGAAAAGATTGCGCCCATGTGCGTCTTGTACGGCGTTTTGTTCGATGAGAAGCGCGTGTCGCGATAGATGCGGAAGATCGCCTTCTTCGGCTCGGTCGCGAATGCCGGCGCGAATTTGGTCAGCTCGGCCGATAGCTCGGCCACCAGCCGCTCCATCGGTTCGCGGACTTCGGTGAGATACGTCTGGCGGTTGGCTTCGAACCAATCGCGGTTGTTGTTCTTTTCGAGCGCGCGGAAGAACTTCAGCGCCCCCGTGGAAAAGCCCGGAAAGCTGGATTTCGTCATCGGCCGTTTCCTATCATTGGGGAGGATGATGTCTTTTGCTGAGGCGTTTTCGCGCCTCGCCTCAATTCCCGGCTTACAGGTTAGCGAGAACCAGCCTCTGTCGGAGCACACCCGTTTCGGCATCGGCGGTCCCGCGCGCATCTTCGCGGACACCGAGAGCGAACCGGCGTTTCTCGACGGGCTCCGCACGGCGCGCGCGTCGGGATTGCCGTGGATGGTCGTCGGACTCGGCACGAACCTCGTCGTGCACGACGCCGGGTGCGAGGCCATCGTGCTGCGTTATCGCGGCGGACGGATCGGCATCGACGGAAACCGCGTCACCGTCGAGGCCGGCGCGGTTTTGCAGGATCTCGTCGATTTCGCCGTCGATCACGGCCTGGCGGGACTCGACCGGATGACGGGCATTCCCGGGCAGGTGGGCGCGGCGATCTACGGCAACGCGGGCGCGTACGGCAGTTCGACGTCGGACTTCGTGCGTTCCGTGCGTTTCTTCGACGGAGAGTCCGTGCGCGAACTCGACAACGCGGGCTGCGAATTTCGTTACCGCGCAAGCGTTTTTAAGCAAAACAAGCACTGGCTGATCCTTTCGGCGGTGCTCGAATTCGCGCCCGGCGACGCGGCGGCGCTGCGCGCGAAGGCCAATGAAATCAGGGCGATCCGCGACGCGAAGTACCCGCCCACGATGCAGTGCGCGGGCAGCATCTTCAAGAACCTGATTCTGGCCGAATTGCCCGAGCGCGCGCAGGCGCAGGTGCCGCCGGAAATCGTGAAGGGCGGCAAGGTGCCAAGTGCCTGGTTTCTCGAGGTTTCCGGCGTAAAGGGCATGCGCTCGGGCGGCATCCACGTCGCGGACTATCACGCGAATCTGATCTACAACGCGGGCGGCGGCACGGCGCGTCAACTCGTGGAAGTGATCGAGGAATTGAAGCGCCGCGTTCGAGAGCGCTTCGGCATTGTGCTCGAGGAGGAAGTGCAGTTCGTCGGCTTCGAAAACGAGCTTCCCGCTCGACGGACGCTCGAGAAAACGGTCGAGATTCTCGACGCGCTTCTCGACGGAATCACCGACGAAGAGCTCGAATGGAAGCCGGCGCCGGAGCGTTGGTCGATCGGCGAAGTTCTCGTGCACCTGGCGCACGTTGAGGAGTTCGCGATCACGCCGCGACTGCGCACGCTGGTCGAACAGGACGGCGGCGAGCTTGAGAACTACGATCAGACTCAGTTCGACGCGCTGGGGATCTACCGGTCGCAGCCGCCGCGGCGCGCGCTCGAGTGGCTGCGCGAGCTGCGGCGGGAGAACCTCGCGTATCTAAACGCGGTACCGCGTTCGGCGCTTCAGCGGACGGCGCGGCATTCGACGCTGGGCGTGGTGACGCTGGAGCAGCAATTGAACGAGTGGGCATTGCACGACCTTGGCCATGTGCGGCAGATCGCTGAACTGCTGCGCGCGATGCGATATTATCCGCGCATCGGGCCATGGCAACACGAATACTCTCTCAAACCGTAATCGCGCTGGTCGCGCTGGCCGCGTGCGCGGGCGCGCAGGGCCGGAAGCAGGGCAATCCGCTGGACGCGCTGCCCAAGAACATCGAAGTGCTGACGCACTTCGGCGAGCGCGCCGACTTCTCGCCGGACAACACCGAGGTCGCCTTCATGGCGAAGAGCTTTGGCGACGCGTTCGTCATCAACCTGAAGACGCGCGCGATCCGCTGCCTGACGTGCAACGTGCCGGGGGCGGCGTTTCTGCGGGTGATGCACCTGGCGAACGGCGATTACCTGCTGATTGGCGCGGAGAAGTTCACCGACATCCGCACGAGCCGCGGGCGCGACAACGAGCTGTGGCTGCTGCGGCGGGCGCGCGGATCGAAGCCGGTGAAGCTGGGGCAGAAGATGAGCGAGGGCGCGGCGGTGTCGAAGAAGTCGATGACGATCGCGTTTTCGGAGACGAGCACGCAAAACGCGGAGCTGGCGCGCGGGGCGTCGCGGCTGGTGGTGGTGGAAGTGGATGCGACGGCGGCGACGCTCAAGAACCGGCGCGTGGTACTGGAGAGCGCGTCGAGGGACTGCACGATTGAGGCGCAGGATTTCTACGACAACGACCGGAAGATGACGTATTCGTGCTACGAGCCGAACGACCGCGCGTCGGTGTGGACGATGGACCTGGAGACGAAGCGGACGGTGAACCAGTCGGCGGCGGTCGGCGCGTACAACGAGGTGGAGGGGATCTTTCCGGACGGCCGGCACACGTTGGTGGAGAGCGACCAGGCGGCACAGCGCGCGGGGTGGCCGGGCGGATTCCGGAACATCGACATCTGGAAGCTGCGGCTGGACGGGACGGGGAAGAGTTTCGAGCGGCTGACGCGATTCAACGACTACGAGGGCGGCAAGGCGTCGAACCCGGTGGTGAGCACCGACGGGCGGTATATGGCGTTTCAGCTCGCGAACACGGCGGACGAGGCGGGGGTTGGGTATGGGATTTTGCTGATGCGGCTGAAGTAGTCGGTGAGACGATTGGCTCTTCACAACTTCTCAATTCGGTAAAACGATGTTCGTCCGAGGCGTCCTCTGCTCGCGTTGAACGCCAAGCGCTCCCCAGGACAATCTGGGGCCGACCGGAGAAGCGACCTGCTCAAGTACGTTGCCACAGTTGCAGATGAGCCGACAATCAGTTCCAGTTCCTTTACGTTCCGGCTTGCGTCCCTCTCGAATGTGCCGCGCCATCTCCGGCGAGTAGCCCCATGCCTTCACGCCGCATTCATCAAGCGTTCACCCGAGGGTTTGGTGATCGTCCCTGGATACTGGTTAATTACCTGGCCGAATTTGCCTTCCCATCTCCATGCATGTCTCTCGCCATTCGTCCCACGGTACCCATCGCATGTTGAATCGCGCCGGTTCGGTCAGCTTCTAGGCGATGCGATTGGTCAGCCCGCGCCTCAAGAATCTCATTTCGGGCTGTGGCGGGGTGAGCAACCTGAAGGGTCTCTTCCGCCCCGTGCCCCCATCGCAGGCCCCACCCTGAGTGTTAGTATGTTGTGTGCGCTTTGGGCACTTTGATTGCACGTATCGAAGACAGATTGTCACCTGTTAGAATACTCGAGGAAGATCAGAAGGGGAGAATTCATGCCGACGTTTTGTGACTTTCAACTCGGGCATGGCCACATCATCTGGCTATGCGTCTGCCTTGTTACCAGCGCGGCGGAGACGGATGAGCCTATTCTGCACTGTCTGAACGCTGACGTGCAGACACAGAATCGGCACACCATCCTTTAAGCGGGCAAGCTCTCGGCGAAGCAGACTGAGTAAGACAACTATGCATTCTAAGGAACAGGTGATCAAAGACACGGTGGCGCGCTACGAGCGTGAGCGCGACCGGTATCTCAAGCTGGCTGCGCGCGTGGCCGACATCTGCCGTATCGACATTGTCGAGGCAAACGCAATTCGGGCACAAGTGACGTCCCGGGCTAAAACTCCGCGGAGCCTAGAGGGCAAACTTCGTCGCTTCGCCAAACGCGCTGACAAAAAGATGGACACAGTGGACGCTGTGTTCGAGCAGATCGGTGACCTGGCGGCTGTGCGCGTTGCGACGTACCGTCGGGAAGATCAGGAGCGCGTCGTTGAGGAGATCAAGAAGCTCTTTTCGGGAGGCGTAGAGTCGGAGGTAGCTGTCGATGTCAAGGACAAGCTCAAAGATGGAGAATTCTATCGCGCCACACATTGTCAAGCGGCGCTCAGAGACGACGAGCTAGTAGGCACCTACGAAAACCTGAAAGGTACCAGTTGCGAAATTCAAGTCTGTTCGATGATGGCACACGTGTTCAATGAAGTAGAGCACGACATCGCATATAAGCCCGATGGTGGCGGGCCACAGGAGGCAGAAAGAGCACTCATAGAAGCGCTGGGGCATTTAACGCGCACTGGGGACCAACTCGTAAGTATGCTCTTAGCCGCGAATGAAACTCGTATGAAGGAACAGGTCGGTGATTTCAACGATGCTTTCGATTTTGTTGCTCGGCTTCGGAAGGAGTTTCCCGGTAGGGATCTGTCCGGAAATTCAGGTCAGCTTTTCGATGAACTTCAAACACTTAAGTTAACAAACCTTCGCCTACTAAAGCAAGATATTGGTGAAGAAAAGTTTAATATTGAGACTGGCTCGACAATTATTGATCCCTTCAACGAGTATATGCAGGACAGCGGCGAGATTGACTTTCAGCTTGATTGCAGGAGTTCTGACTTAGTTCTGGCGTTGATACTGGAGAAGCACGCTAAGCAGATCGAAGAGAATCACCCAGCCGGTCGAGGGATGGGGAGGCCACCCCGAATCCGTAGTATTGCGACCCGCTTTCTCGAGTTCAAGCAACGGCCGACCCCGAAAGCTCCTGCCACGTAGGTTTGTCGCTCGATGGGTCTCGGGACTCATGCCAGAATTCCAGAAGGTCATATGTGGACTCGTCGGATGCTGGGCGCCACAGGACCTGCAGCTTTCAAATCCCGAATCTCCCTAACGCTAGCGAATCACCGTTTCGACCTCGTTGGCTGGTACTTCCGCCCTGCCTGCCGCCCACCTTTTCCGTCAGCAGTCTGCGTCTTAATCAGCCAGCATCAGGTCATTCGACTGAAATGCATCGGTGCAGCGTGTGACGACATCCTGTGGGAACGATCCAGGGCGAGTTGAGTGGGTATTCAGTGAAATCGTCCTCTTCCAGGTTGAGGGATTTCACCGAAGGGTTAGTCAGCCTTTAATCTATATTATACTTGTCCAAATCATGAAGAACCCTTTGAATGTTGTGGCTGCGGTTGGGCTGGCGTTGGGGGGTGTGTTCGGGATGGTGGGGACGATGGTGTCGAGTCCGAGTTGGCGGGGGCGGCTTGGGGGCTGGATGGGGTGGGGCAGGTGGTGGCGGCGGCGCTGCTGTCGGTGAGGTACTTCAGGTGGTGGTGCGATATGTTTGCGGCGGGGTTTTTTGTTT
Source organism: Bryobacteraceae bacterium (assembly GCA_050789245.1). Taxonomy (GTDB): domain Bacteria; phylum Acidobacteriota; class Terriglobia; order Bryobacterales; family Bryobacteraceae; genus PNKE01. The sequence continues at coordinate 335,988 of JBOZRR010000037.1, forward strand.
TCGCCGTGGGACAAGGGCTAATTTTGTCGGTGGCGGTGGCTCCGCTGGCGGAGGGGGTGGCCGCGTTTGCGGCGGGGACTTCGTTGTGGTTGGCGGCGCTGCTTCTGATTTGCGTGCCGACGTAGTTTGGGGCTGGTCTCGGCGGTTCTCTTTGCGATCACGGCGTGTCGCGGGTTCTTTGGGGGGTGGTGCTGCCGGTGGATTCGCCGCTGCCTTACTTTGCCTACCCGTTCGTGGTGCTGACGATGGCGGGGTGGATCTCGACGTTGACGAGGGAGGAGTGAGAGGCACCTCGCAGGTGACGCGCGGATTCTGTCGTCGTCCTAAGACGGTTCCGACCTACAATGAGGTGAGATGAAGCGCAAGACGAGCAAGGCGTTGTCCTATTCCGTCTTCTACGAGCAGGCTCCGGAAGGCGGCTACGTTGCATTTGTGCCTACGCTTGCCGGGTGCCATTCGCAAGGCGAGACGCTCGAAGAGGCCGAACGAAACGTCAAGGAAGCCATATCGCTTTTTCTTGAAAGCCTCCTGGCCCACGGGGAACCGATTCCCGCCTGATTCAGGGCAAGTCTCCTCTCGCTCACCGCGCGAAAGGTCATCCGGGCACTCAGAAAGGCCGGATTCGCCGAAGACCGGCAGAGGGGAAGCCACGTCATGCTATTTCATCCGGGGACGAGGGCGCGCACAGTGGTCCCCATGCACCCCGGACGAACCATCAAGGAACCGTTGTTGCGGGCAATCCTGCGTGACGCGCGCCTGACGGTCGACGAATTCGTAGCGCTGCTTTAGCCGTCGCGGCCGGAGTGAGGGCGGTTACGCCCCCGGGACGCCGGCGCCGTGGTGGAGGATTTCGCCGTCGAGGAGGAAGGCCATGCCTTCTTCGATCATGGGGGCGATTTTGGGGACGATGGCGCGGAGGCGGTCTTCGAGGTCGACGACCATGATGGAGACGGGGCGGTCGGTGGAGAAGTTGCCGGTGGTGTCTAGCTCGTGGAGCTGGTGGGCGGCGCCGAAGCCCATGATGCCGCGATGGACGGTGGCTCCGGAGATGCCCTCTTCGACCAGGAGGCGGACGATGGCCTGGTAGAGCGGCTCGGGGGGCGTGCCCCAGGTGTCGGACTCGTCGAAGAAGATGACCAGCATCTTGGCGGGCGTCGGCGTCACAAACATACCTTCACTATGTTGGCAAATGCGGAGCGGGCGTGGGGTGGGGGGCCTGAAGGTTATGATGATTTGAATCCAGATGCAACTTCCGGTCCTTTTTGGCAAGTATGAACTCCAGGAATTCCTGGGCGGAGGCATGTCGCAGGTGTACAAGGCGCGCGACACGGTGCTGGGCCGCACGGTGGCGGTGAAGATCCTGACGGCGGAGGGCATTGCCGACGCCGATACGCGCGCGAGGTTTTTGCAGGAGGCGAAGGTCTCCGCCGCGCTGGTGCACGACCACGTGATCCGGATCTTCGACTACGGCGAAGAGCAGGGCTGGCCGTTCATCGTGATGGAGTTCCTGGTGGGCAGCGACCTGAAGCACGCCATCCGGAACAAGACGACCGGCGACCTGGCGAACCGGCTGCGCATTCTGATTGAAGGCGCGAAGGCACTGGACTACGTCCACAAGAACAAGCTGATCCACCGCGACATCAAGCCGGATAACATGCACATCGACGAAAGCGGCCGCGTGCGGCTGATGGACTTCGGCATCGCGAAGACCGAAGACATGTCGTTGACGAAGACCGGGTTTCAGGTGGGCACGCCGTTCTACATGGCTCCGGAGCAGGTGAACGGCGACAAGGCGACTGAACGCACCGATGTCTACGCTTACGGCATGGTGATGTACGAGATGTTCGCCGAGGAGCGGGCCATCACGGGCGACACGATCACGGCAATCTTCGCGGCGATTCTGAATCAGCCGGTGAACCTGGAGAAGCTGCGGGCGAAGGAGACTCCGGAGGCGGTGATCGGCCTGATCGAGCGGATGACGGCGAAGGACCCGATGGCGCGTCCGGCGACGTTTGGGGACGTGACCCGCGAACTGGAGACGATTGCGGGTGTGGGGTCTGGGACGGTCGCGATGCCGCAGGCGGCGGCAGAGGCGGCGCCCGCGGGCGTGTCGGGCAAGAAGGTGATCATCGGGCTGCTGGCCGTGGCCGTGCTGGCGGCGGCGGGCGTGATCTACATGCTGAATCGGAGCCGCGACACGATTGAAGGGAAGAAGGCAGACGGAACGCCTCCGGCGCCGGTGCGGCAAACGGAGACTGGCGAGATGCGGCTGGTGGCCGGCGGCAATTTCCTGTTCGGCAACGACAAGCTGCAGGGCGGGCTGCCGGCGTATTACATGGACACAACCGAAGTGACCAACCTGGCGTACAAGAAGTTTTGCGAGGCGAAGGGGCGGGCGCTGCCGAAGGGATTGGCGGAGGCGCCGGTGGATCATCCGGTAGTGAATGTGACGCTGCTGGACGCGAAGGATTTCTGCGCGTGGGCAGGGAAGCGGCTGCCGCTGCCGCTGGAGTGGGAGAAGGCGGCTCGGGGGTCGGATGGGCGGCTGTATCCGTGGGGCGACCAGGCGGATGCGTCGAAGGCGAACGTCGCGGACAACACGGCGCTGGGCGGCAAGAGCCTGGTGGCGGTAGATGCTCTGCCGGGGGGCGCGAGCCCGTCGGGGATGGTCAACATGGCGGGGAATGCGTGGGAGTGGGTGGATGAGGCGAAGCAGCCGAGCCCGCAGGCGCTAGAGTCGTTCGCGAAGATCCTGAATCCTCCGCCGACGGCGACGGAGCCGTGGTACATGGCGAAGGGCGGAAGCTTCGACAGGCCGCTGGCGTTCAGCGTGGCGTATGAGTTCATCACGCTGCCGGCGCGGTACGCGGAGGGGAACATCGGGTTCCGGTGTGCGGGGAGCGTGGAGAAGTAGAGAGGGCTTACTGGGCGGAGCGGAGGGCGGCGTCGATGGCGGCGATGTTCTTGCGGGCGTAGCCTGCTTCTTCAAGCTCGGAGTTGATGCCGAGCATGGTTTCGAAGCTGCGGCGGGCGGCGGCGGCCATTTCGATGGAGCCCATTTTGTTGGCCTGGGAGAGGTAAGAGAGGCCGAGGAGGTAGTGGGCGAGGGGGTCGGCGGGGTCGTAGCGGATGGCGTCGCGGCAGTAGCCAATGGCGGTGTCGAACTGGTTCAGCTTGCGCGAGTTTTCGCACATGCCGAAGTAGGCGAGGGCTCGGAGGTCCTTCCAGATGTCGCGCTGGGCGGCGCGTTTCTTGCGGCCGAAGCCGATGAGGAAGCCGCCGACGTAGTAGTTGAGCTTGCCGGCGAGTTTGGAGTCGAAGTCACTGAGCTTGAGGTAGGCCTGATATTCCTGGGATGAGTCGGCGAACTTGCCGGTCATGCGGAGACTCTCGGCGAGCCAGAAGTGGGCTTCGGCGTTGTTGGGGGCGAGTTGGATGGCGCGGCGGGCGGAGTCGATGGACTCGCGGTACATGTCCTTCATGCGGTAGGCCTGGGCCTGGAGGTAGAAGGCCATCTGGTGGTTCTTGTCGCGCTGGGTGACGACGTTGAACTGGCGGATGGACTCGTCGACGCTGCCCATGCCGAGGAGCATGCCGCCGAAGCTGGCGCGGGCTTCCATGTAATCGGGGTCGATCTCGATGGCCTTCTGAAACCAGACGGTGGCGGACTCCTGCTCGAAGAGGGCGTCGTAGACGCGGCCGAGGTAGAGGGCGGCCTGGGAGTAAGTGGGGTCAAGTTTGAAGGCCTGTTCGAAGAGCGAGGCGGCCCGGCGATATTCGTCCTGGCCGCCCTTGTTGTAGTGCTCCATGGCTTCTTCGAACTTGTCGACGGCGGCGCGGGGGCGTCGGCGGGGAATCATGATCTTGATGGAGACGGTGGATTCCTGGCCGGGGTAGACGATCTCCTCGCGGGGGCCGTCGGGCTCGTAGCCCATCTTGACGCCCTTGATGGTGATGGCGCCGGGGGGCAGGCCGGGGAGGCGCAGCGGAGTGCCTTTGGAGACGACGCCGACGCTCTTGCCGTTGACGAAGATTTCGACGTTGTCCATGTTGGCTTCGATGACGACGGTGCCGAACTTGGGCGGCGGGGGCGCGCCGGGGGTGACGCCGGAAGGCAGGTAGCTGAGCAGCATGTCGGAGTCGTAGGAGCCGCGGTCGGAGGTGGGGTTCTGCTGGCCGCCTGAGGCTTCTCGGACATTGCGGCGGACGTATTCGCCGAGCTCGTCGGCGGTGACGATGCCGTCGGCGTTCTCGTCGGCGAGGCCTTCGAGTCCTTTGACGACGTAGTAGGTGAAGATGCCGTGGCCGCCACCCCATTCGGCGCTTTCAAAGGAGCGCTCGCGGTCTCGGGAGGCGGTGAGGGAGAAGAGGTTCTTGTTGAGGTCGAGGAGGCGCTTGTTGAGGAAAGCGGCGTCCTCGGCGGGCATGATGGCGCCGGAGTGGCAGGAATCGGTCAGCAACACCTTCCACTTGCCCTTGATCTTTGCGCCGAAGTTGACGCCGAGATCGTCCATTGGGTAGCCGGTGGCGGCGATGCTGTCGGGGTGGATGTCGTAAGGGGCGAGGAAGCCACGGCCACTGTGCACGAAGCCGTGTCCTGCGAAGTAGATGAGCACACGGTCGTCGTCCTTGGTGACCGAGGGGAGCCACTGTTCAATCTCGCGGCGGATATTGGCGAGAGTGGCGCGCGGACCGATGAGCTTGTGGACATTCTCGGCGCGAAAGTTGCCGCCCTCCGGGCTGATGAGGATGGAATAGATCGCTTCGGCGTCGCGCTCGGAGAACTGGAGTTGGGCCTTGTCGGGGAGGTTCTGGTAGGCGGCCACACCGATGACGAGGGCATAGCTGCGGGGGATGGTGACCTGCTTGGGCTCGCCGGGCGGGCGGGCGTCTGGTTTGGCGACTTCTTCCTCGAATTTGAGGTCGCGCTGCTGCTTGGGGGGCTGCGCCGGCTGCTGGCCGAAGGCCAGTACGGCAAGGATCGGAAGGGCGAGGAGAGTTCTCATTTGTGCGCCAACCGGAATTCATAGACCACCGGACCGTTGAGGCCCGCCGGGCTGGAGACGACGGCCGCATCCTTCTCGCGGATGAAGACGAGCTCACGCGAGCGGAGGTTTGGAACATCCTTCAAATTGCTGGGTAGAGAGGAGGCGTCCTGGACGCGGCGGGGTCCGGCGGTGGAGTCGATGCACTCGCCGCGGGCGCGGAAGACGGAGTCGTCGCAGCGCGGGACGAGAGTGTTGAGTTTCGTGCCGGGCGGCGGCGGAGGCGGCAGGGGCACGTAGCCTGGAGGGCCATTGCGCGCGGGGCGGGCGAGCTCGACAGGGGTGACCATCCAGTAGACGATGTCCTGTCCGGGAGGGCCAGTGATCTTGAAGGCGCCCTCGGCCGTGGAGGGGACAAGGTATTCGCGGCCGGGCTCGACGCGATTGGCGAGGCCGGTGTCCTGGCGGGGGAAGAGCATGCTGTAGTCGCCGGAGGTGCCCTGGTTCATGACGTAGAGGAAGCCGGCGAAGTTGGTTTTGACGCGGAAACGCACCTGGGCGTCCTTGTCGAAGATAGTGGCTGGGTCGACGGTCTTCCACTGGCCATTCGAGCGGAGCTCGACGTGGATGACCATGCGGCGCGGGGCGGCGTCGCCGCCGTCGGACTGCGCGGCGGCGGAACATGCGAAGACGGCTGTGGCGGCGAGCAGGGCAATTGCTTTCATGGCTGGTGCTCCTGGCCGCTTAGCGGTGTTTCAGCGAAACGTCGACGACGAGTCGCGAGTCGTTGCTACGGTCGGGGTTGACGACATAGACGGCGCGCTCGGGTTCGTGGCCGGTCTTCGCGGCGGGCTTGTCATCAGCGACCTTTTCGAAGACCAGGTCACGGGCGAGCATCTGGCCGCGCATGCGATTGACCAGGCCGTCGTCGATGCTGACGCTGTTCATGGCCATCATCGTCTTGATGGGAGCGGCCTTCTTGGGCTCGGCCGCGGGGGCGGCGGGCGGAGGCGCGGAGCCGGTGTCGAGGTGGTAGATGAGCTTGTCGAGGTCGTTCTCGGGCTGGCGGGAGAGCACGAGGAAGAGTTTCTCTGTGCCGGGCTGCTCGTCGAAGACGAAGCGCGTGCGGCCGGGGATGTCATAGCTGCGGCCGCGGACGACGCGGTTGGAGCCGGAGTCGAACTCAGCCGAGGGGAAGAGCACGCGCCAGTTGCCGCTGGAGCCTTGCGTGACGACGTAGAGGTAGCCGGTGTCGTTGACCTGGATGCGCAGGCGGATCTTGTCGCCGGAGCGGAAGATGAGGTCGGGGTCGACTTCGAGGAATTCGTCGTCGCCGGCATACTTCAGGATGCTGTAGCGAAGGCCCAAGGGGACGCCCGAGCTGACGTTCGAGGCGTTGACCAGATGGGCGTCGCCGGAGAGCGCGGGGGCGCTGGTATCAGAGGCGAGCGTGACCGGGGCGGGCTCCTGGTCGCGCGCAGGAGCGGGCGAGGGCCGGCTAGGCGCGGACTTCTTGGCGGCAGCAGTCTTTGGCGGAGGCGCCGGCTTCGACGGTTGCGGCTTCGCGGGTTGAGACTTCGCGGCGGATGGGGGCGGTGCGTAGAAAAGCTCGCGGGCCGTCAAACCCTTTGGCGTTTGTGTCCAGGCTATAGGCAGTACCGCGGGCAGCGCGAGCAGCACCGCGGGAACCACAAGCCGTGCGATTCCAGCCGGTTGCGGTCGATTTCCCATTTTCATGTCATTCCCTCCTCAGTCCCCAAGGCAAGCCAGCCGCCATTGTACCCGAAGGAATTTCATCAGCGGCGGTGATAAGGCGTATAATAACCCTACTTTGCCCCCTGGGGGGCGACTTTAACGGAGGGTTCGAATGGCCACATTCCCATCTGCTTTCCGGCCCGGCATGGCCGTGCTGTTAAGCATTCTGCTGGCATCGCCGGCAGTGAGGGCTCAGCAGGCGGCTGCGCCATTGAAGCTAAACATCGCGATCGTCGAGGGTGAAGGTGCGATCAACAACGTACGCCAGCGCGTGGCGCGCGAGCCGATCGTCCAGGTGACAGACGAGAACAACAAGCCGGTTGCGGGCGCGGCGGTTACGTTTCTGTTGCCGAATAGCGGACCGGGCGGAACGTTCCCTGGCGGCCAGAACAGCATGACGGTGATCACCGACGCGGAAGGCAAGGCGCAGGCGAGGGGCCTGCGGGCGAACCGCATGGACGGGAAGTATCAGATGCGCGTGACGGTGTCCTTCCAGGGGCTGACGAGTTCCACGACTATCGGGATGAGCAACATCATCGCGGCCGGCACGGCGGCGGGTGCGGCAGGCGGAGCGGGGGGTGGAATGTCGCTGGCCAAGATCCTGCTGGTGGTGGCGATCATGGGCGGAGCGGCGGCTGGCGGTATTACCGCCGCGACGAGCGGTAATTCGGTCCGGAACGATCCGCCGCCGGGCACGCGCACGACAATCACACCGGGTACGCCCAACGTGGGCCCTCCGCGCTAGCCGGAGAGAGCATCGGAGGAGGGGAAGATGAAGAATCACAAGACATTTCGAACGCTTCTGCGGCTGGCTCTTTTCCTGAGCGTGTTTGGGACGATTGCGTGGACGCAATCGGGCCTGCTTTCGATCAATCCAAATTTCTTGAGCTCGGGGTTTGTAGGCGAAGCCTATCCGAATACCCAGTTCACCCAGTGCTGTTCGACACAGCCTGTAACCTGGAGCATTTCGGCGGGCACTCCTCCGCCGGGACTGAATATCAACAGCGCGGGTCTGTTCACGGGAACCCCCACGGCGGCGGGCGTCTACAATTTCACCGTTCGCGTCAGCGAGAATGTATCCACCTTTCTTGATCAGCCGATCACCCTGTGGATCTATGAACGCCCGCAGATCACGAACGCGAGTCCGCTTCCAGATGGGGAGATCGACATCCCATATTCGCTGCAGTTGAATGCCTCGGGGGGAGAGTCACCGTACTACTTCACCGAGGTGATTGGAGAAATCACACAACTGCCGCCAGGACTGTTTCTGAATTCCGAAACGGGCGAGATCTACGGGACACCGACGGGGACGGGGACATTCACTTTTACGATCCGGGTGATGGACAGCAATGAGGTCAGCAGCACGAAGCAATTCAACCTCACGATTCTTCCGTCCCCCTCGATCACCACGGAATGGCTCGACTACGGAATGACGTACAACCCGTATCTTCAGACCCTGACGGCGGGCGGCGGCAAAGCGCCTTACACATGGTCGATCACGGAAGGGCCGCTGCCTCCGGGACTAGTGCTGAATCCGGCGACGGGCGTGATCTCCGGGACGCCCACGGCGACCGGATACTTTCCTCTGATCGTTCGTGTCCAGGACAGCCTGGGCGGTTCTGCAACGGTCGAGTACCTGTACATCTACGTTCAACAGGGACTTGCCGTGCTTACCAGCAGCCTGCAGGACGGGATTATCAACCAACCGTATTCGCAGACGCTGATCGCATCCCCGTACGACTACAATTCGATGCCGAATTACGGTCTGCGCGGTGGAGCGCGGTTGCGCTCCATGGCGAGAACCGCGGTGGTCACTCAGGCGGCTGAATCGGTGCTGATTTGGGAGGTTTATTACGGATCATTGCCGCCGGGGCTTACGCTCGATCCCGCGACGGGAGTCATTAGCGGGACACCGACGGAGAAGGGCATCTTCCCGTTTTCGGTGATCGTGCGGACGAATCCGGCGCTGGATATCTATCAAGTGGTCTCGATGCCGAAAAACCTGGTGATCGGGATCACCGACCCGCCGGTTGATTTCACGCCGTCGATCCTGGAGCCCGGCTTTGCCGGAATTCCGTATACGGTGACATTCACGGGCACGGGCGGCGACGGGAAGTACACGTTCGCGCTCGCCGGAGGCGCGGTGCCTCCGGGACTTGAGTTCAACGCCGAGACCCACACGCTTTCGGGCACGCCGACCACGGTGGGGACCTACTATTTCGTGGTCAACGTCACGTCCGGCAAGCAGACCACGGGCCGCAACCTGCGGTTGGTGATTGAGCCGGCGCAATTGACGCTGCTGCCCCTGGAACTGCCCGAGGGTTACCAGGGCACGGCATATAGCGCGCACCTGACGGCGCAACTCGGCACGGCACCGTACACGTTTAGCGTGGCGAGCGGTGCGCTACCCGATGGCGTCAACCTCGCCCCGGACGGCGCCATCAGCGGTACGCCGACGACGGCAGGGACATACAGCGTGACGCTGAAGGTCACCGACGCGGACAGCAAGACAGCGACCCGCGACTACACCGTTCAGATCTATGGCGTGCTCACGCTGGGACCGAACTCGCTTCCGAGTGTGGAAGTGGGCCAGAGCTACAGCACCGCGATGGTGGCGACGGGCGGCAAGGCGCCGCTGACGTACAGCATCGCGGCCGGCATCCTGCCTCCGGGCCTGCAGTTGGTGGCCTCCGGCGGGAGCATCCTTGGTACGCCGACTCAGCAGGGCGAGTTCCAGTTCACGGGCCGTGTGACGGACGCGAACGGAAAGACGGCCGACCACGTGTTCGTAATCAACGTCACGGGGCCGCTGCAACTCCAGCCGACTTCGTTGCCGGTGGCTCCGCTGAACCTGAGCTACACGCCCGTGGTGACGGCCAGCGGCGGCACGGCGCCGTACAGCTATTCGGTGACCGGCATGCTGCCTCCGGGCGTGACGTTCTCGAGCAGCGGCGCGTTCGGCGGCGCACCGATGACGCCGGGCGACTACCCGGTGCGGGTCGCCGCACTTGACTCCCAGGGCCGCAGCATTTCGCGGGCCTACGTGATCTCGGTTCCGCGAGGTCTGGCCGTTACGCCGGAGTCGATTTCGTCGATGACGGCCGGGTCGGATGTCACGGTGAACTTCCAGGCGGGCGGCGGCACGGCCCCGTACCAGTGGGCCTCTGACGGCACGCTGCCAACGGGCCTCACGCTGAACTCCGGCACTGGCGTTCTATCCGGTAAGCCGGCAACGGCGGGCACGTTCAACTTCACGGTTCGCGCGCAGGATTCCGTTGGAGTGACGGGCTCGCGCAGCTACTCGGTGCAGGTGACGCTGCCGCCGTTGCCGACGCTGACCATCACGGAGTTGCCGGAGAGTTCGCCTCCGGGCCAGCAGCCGCGGTTCGGCATCCAGCTCTCCGCGCCATATCCGCTGCCGATCACGGGCACGATGAATCTGACGTTCGCGCCCGATTCGGGGCCGGACGATCCAGCAGTGCAGTTTGCGAACGGCGGACGCACCACCACCTATTCGATTCCCGCGGGCACCGCCTCGGGGGTGTTCGTGGGCACGCCAGCCATTCAGACCGGCACCGTGGCCGGGCTGATTACGCTGGTGACCCGCTACACGGCCGGCGGCCAGGACGTGACTCCGACGCCGGCTCCCACGGACACGATTCGCGTGAACGCCACGGCACCCGTGCTGACGCGCATCGAACTGACCCGGACCACGGGTGCGTTCGAGGTGATTCTGACGGGCTACTCATCGACGCGCCAAGTGAATTCGGCAATCATCCGGTTCACGGCCGCGCCGGGTGAGAATGTGCAGACGCCCGAGTTGACCGTGCCGCTGTCTGGCCTCTTCCAGACCTGGTATGCCAATTCGGCCTCCGCGCCGTACGGCAGCCAGTTCCGGCTGGTGATCCCGTTCAGCGTTTACGGGGTGAGCAACGCCGTGGCTAGTGTTTCGGCGCAACTGACAAACAGCGTCGGAGCGTCGAACACGATCACGGGCAACTTCCAGTAGTCCAATTCCTGCGCGGTGCGCGAACTTAGCCGTCGAGGCGAGGATCGTGCACCGCGTATCCGCAAGCGAAGTGGTAGACCACCTGGCCTTGCTCCGAGGCCAGATCCAGGGCACGGTGCACCTGGTCGTCGTAGAACGCACCGATCCCCGTTGAGTTGAATCCCATGGCCTCGGCGGCAAGGTAGAAGCGCTGCCCGATGGCTCCCGCCTCCCAGTGGACAATCCGATAGCCGCGCGCGCCGTAGTCTCGCGTGGCGCGTTCGAGATCGGCCACCATCGAAAACGTCACGCAGGAGTTCCCGGCCAGATCCTGGCCGAGACTGAGCCCGGCGGCGAGCACGCGCATGTCGCCCGCCCTGATCAGTTGGAGGTCCTGCGAGTAGAGGCCGGGCGCGAGGCCGTCGACGCGATGCACCCACAAGAAGAGCCTGATGTGGCGATCGGGCCAGTCGGCGCAGAGCGGTGCCGCCGCCGCACGGAGCAGCGTTCGGAGCTGCTCAATGGAGATGGTGCGATCGCCGCCGGCGAAATCGAGCGCGGAACGGCGGCGCCGGGAGATGGCGGCGTAGTCGCCGTAGAAGCCGATCGGCGTTTCGCAGGGAGCGGGCGGCGCGACGACGGGAAGCGTGTCGAGAGAAGATGCCGCGTGAATCGCGTCGATGAGCGGGTACTCGATGGACTCAGGCGAAATGCGATTCGGCGTGCCGCCGAACCAGCGGCCGTCGTCGATGCCGGCTTCGCCGCGCGGCAGGCCGGGGCCGTCGAACGTGAGCAGCAGCATGGGCCACTCGTCGTCCGGCAGCGAGAAGTGCCGCGCGAGCTCGCGATCGAGAAACAGGCCGTGCGCGCGGGCCTCGCAGCCGAGAAGCCGTGCGCAGATGGCGAGCGACTGCCAGGCGTGGCCGATGTCGTGATTGACGTAGCGGTAAGCGCGGCTGCGATACTTCCAGGCTTCGCGCCAAGCGACGGAAGAGAGCAGGACTGCGAGCGGCGCATCCGTCAGGTCGCTGAGGTAGTCCCCGAGGCCACGCTGCTCGGCCACATGGGAGGAGACGCGGTAGTGATAGCAGCCGTCGGGCCAGCCGGCCAGGCCGCGCGTGGCGAAGTGGAATTCCGTGGGATGCAGGTTGCCGGACGACGGATTGACGCGCAGCGCGTAACGATAGCCGGACGGCGCGCGCTTCGTCGCGCTGATGGAGCAGGAGTAGAAGAACAGGGACGAGAGGAAGCCGGCGCCGTCCGCGATGGCCGCATGAAGCGGCGGATCGGCGGGCAAATCGAGCACGGGGACGCCTTCATAGTGCCGGAACGGGTCCGGCTGGTTAGCCCAGTCGAGGAAATGCGGGTCGCGCCGGAGGGACTCGACGCTATGCTTCGTGGCTTCGTGATAGCGGGCGACAGCAGGGTTCACGGCCGTGGTTCGTAGAAGCTGAGCGTGTTGTCGCCCTGGCTCAGCAGCCGCACGCGGCGCAGTACGCCGTAAGCATCCTTCAGATGTCCTGTGAACTTCGAGGCGTGCTGCACGACGACGAGATCGCGCGGCGATTCGCCGAGGCGATCGAGGCAGAGCTCGTACTCCCGCTCGCGCGGGTAGGGTGGATCGAGGAATACGATGTCGGCGCCGAACTGCGTGATGGCAGGCGCGGCGTTGCCGATGTGGACTTCGCAGCGCATCTCGATGCCGAGAGCGGCGATGTTCTCGTGAAGGTAGCGCAGCGCGGGTCGGCTCTTCTCGAGAAAGATCGAGCGGCTGGCGCCCCGGCTGAGCGCTTCAATGCCGACGGAACCGCATCCGGCGTAGGCGTCCAGAAAGACGCGGCCCTCGATGCGCGGCGCGAGGATGCTGAACAGAGCTTCCCGCAGCCGGTCGGGCGTGGGCCGGACATCGTCGCCCGGCGGCGCCTTCAGGCGACGGCTGCGGAATTCACCACCAATGACTCTCATACGTTTCTACTTCCAGTGTGCCAAGCCTTACCCGACCAGCGCGAGTCCGTAGCGGCGCTGCCAGTGCTCCCGGATGTAGCGAGTGGCGCGCTCCAGGTCCTCGGGGGACGGCGGATTCTGCACGAAGGCGGCGGCCTCGTTGCGCGCGAGCTCGAGCAGTTCGATGTCGCGCAGGATGTTGCCGATGCGGAACGCGGGCAGGCCGGACTGTTTCGTGCCCAGGAACTCGCCGGGGCCGCGTAGGCGCAGGTCCATCTCGGCGATGTGGAAGCCGTCGGTGGAATCCACCAGCGTGCGGATGCGCTCGCGGCCGTTCTCGCTGAGCCTGTCGGTGAGCAGGATGCAATAACTTTGCGCCGCGCCCCGGCCGACGCGGCCGCGCAATTGGTGGATCTGCGCCAGGCCGAAGCGCTCGGCGTTCTCGACGACCATCACGGTGGCGTTGGGCACGTCGACGCCCACTTCGATAACGGTCGTAGAAACCAGCACTTGGACCTCGCCGCGTTTGAAGGCGTCCATCACCGCGTCCTTTTCATCAGACTTCAGCTTGCCGTGCAGCAGCCCGACTTTCAGGGTCGGGAAGACGTGGCGCGAGAGCTCCTCGTAGGCCTTCTGCGCGGCCTTCACGGCGAGAGACTCTGACTCCTCGATGGCCGGATAGACGATGTAGGCCTGGCGGCCGGAATCCACCTCACGCTTCACAAAGCTGTAGACCAGTTCCTCTTCGACTTTCGTCTTGTGAAGCGTCTTGATGGGCTTGCGGCCCGGGGGCAGTTCGTCGATGACAGAGACGTCGAGGTCGCCGTAGATGGTCAGCGCGAGGGTGCGCGGAATGGGCGTGGCGGTCATGACGAGGACGTCGGGCGAGACGCCTTTCTGTTGGAGCGTCTTGCGCTGGAGAACGCCGAAGCGATGCTGTTCGTCGACAATCGCCAAACCCAGCCGGTGGAATTCGACGTCCTCTTCGAGCAGCGCGTGCGTACCGACGGCGATCTGCGCAACGCCGCTCGCCAGGGCGCGCTTGGCAAACTCCTTCTCCTTCTTCGTGAGCGAGCCCGAGAGCGGCATGACGGTGTAGCCGAGCGGTTGAAAGATGTGGCGCAGGTTGAGGTAGTGTTGCGTGGCGAGGATCTCGGTCGGCGCGAGCATCGCTGCCTGATAGCCGTTCTCGACGGCGATGACAGCGGCCTGCGCGGCGACGATGGTTTTGCCGCTGCCGACGTCGCCCTGCAACAGGCGGCTCATCGGGACCGGAGCGGCCATGTCGAGCGCGATCTCCCGCACCACACGCTTCTGCGCTCCGGTGGGCTTGAAGGGCAGCATGCGCTTCACCTGCTCCCGCACCTGGTCAGTCAACTGGAACTCGATCCCCTTCTCAACGCGCGCCTGGCCGCGCTTCAGCACCATGCCCGTCTCCAGCCAGAAGAACTCCTCGAAGATCATTCGGAACTGCGCGGGGGAGCGGAACGCATTCAGCGCGCGGACATCGGCGCCGGGCGAGGGGAAGTGCAGTTCGCGAAACGCGGTGAGGAGGTCGGGCAGTTTGAGCCGCCGTAGAATCTGCGCAGGCAGCGCGTCTTCCATTGGAGGCAGTTGGTCGAGGATGCGCTTGATGATCGAGCGGAAGGCACGCGCGGTGACTTTGCCGGCGGCTTCATAGACCGGCACGATGCGGCCGGTGTGGAGCGCATCGTCACCGTCGCCTTCGTCGTCGCGGAGCACCTCGTAGTCCGGGTGCATCATCGAAAGCTCGTGCGAGTAGCTGTCGAATTCTACTTTGCCGTAGAGCGCCACTCGCACGCCGGGCTCGAAGAGCTTGGCCTGGTAAGTCGCGTTGAACCATTTGCCGATCAGGCGCGCGCCGGAAGAGTCCTTGAAGACCACTTCCAGCATGCGCAGGTCGCGGCGGCGGAAGCGCGGTGCATGGGTGGAGTGGACCTCGGCGAGCACGGTGGCCATCTCGCCCGGCGCAAGCTGCGAGAGCGGCTTGATGTTGGAGCGGTCCTCGTAGCGGAAGGGCGCGTAAGTCAGCAGGTCCGCGGCAGTGGCGATGCCCTTGGCTTCCAGGTACTTGGCGCGTTGCGGGCCTACGCCTTTGACGTAGGTAATCGGGGTCGAAAGGTCCACCGGGAACCCCTAGTGTACAATGCGCGCATGAAGCTCCTTTCGATTTCCGCGCTGGCGTTGGCCCTGTCTGCCTGCGGCGCGATGGCCGCAGATCTGCGGCTGGGCATCGTTGGCACTGATACCTCGCATGCGCCCGCATTCGCCTCTATCCTGAACGACCCGAACAACAAGAATCACATCCCGGGCGCGCGCATCGTGGCGGCCTACAAAGGTGGCAGCCCGGATCTGCCGTCGAGCCGCGACCGGGTCGAGAAGTTTGCCGAGGAGCTGCGGACGAAGTACGGCGTCGAGATCGTGCCCGATATCGCCACGCTGCTCACGAAGGTCGATGCTGTGCTTCTGGAAAGCGTGGACGGACGTCCCCACCTGGCGCAGTTCAAGGAGATCGCAAAGGCTGGTAAGCCGGTGTTCATCGATAAGCCGCTGGCTTCGACGCTGCGCGACGCGTTGGAGATCGCCCGCGTCGCAAAGGAGAGCAACGTGAAGTGGTTCAGCGCCTCCTCTCTGCGTTTCGGAGACGGGATGCCGGGTCTGAAGATGGCCGGCATGACGGGCGCCGTGACGTGGGGCCCCTCGCCGTTGGACGCCACGCACGAACTCGACCTCTCCTGGTACGGCATCCACGCGGTGGAGATGCTCTACACCCTGATGGGACCCGGCTGCACGGAGGTTTCGCGCATGTTCGGACCCGACGGCGAAGTGGTGACGGGGCGCTGGAAGGATGGGCGCATCGGCGCGGTCCGGCTGAACAGGCCGTACTCGCAGTTCGGCGCGGTGACGTTCTCTGAGAAAGAAACGCGCCTGGCGGGCAAGGAAATCTCCTCCGGCTACACGGGCCTCCTGCGCGAAATCGTCAAATTCTTCCAGACCGGCGTCGCGCCCGTCGACGAACAGGAGACGCTCGAAATGTTTCGCTTCATGGAGGCGGCGCGGCTCAGCAAAGAGCGCGGCGGCGCGGTGATCCGGCTGCCGTAGAGGCCCGGAACCCCTGCGCTACAATGATTAGTTCATGTCTCAGTTGTTGAAAGATAAGAGCACACTTGTGCTCGGACTCGCCAACCGCTGGTCCTTGGCGTATGCGATCGCCAAGGCCTTTCGGCGCGAAGGAGCCAGTCTGATACTCACTTATCAGGGCGAGCGCCAGAAGGACACCGTCGAAGAACTGGCTGAAGAATTGGGAGCGGCACGGCTGCTTTCCTGCGACGTCACGCAGGACGCCGACCTTATGCACCTTTCGGAGATCCTTCGGGCCGAAGGCGAGAAACTCGACGCCGTCGTGCACTCCGTCGCTTTTGCGAACAAAGAGGACCTGGCGAGGCCGTTCGTGGAGACGTCGCGCGAGGGCTTCCTGCTGGCGCATGAAGTCAGTACCTACTCGTTGGTGGCCGTGGCGCGGGCCGTGGCCCCGGTGATGAACGACGGTGGGTCCATCATGACCCTCTCCTATATGGGCTCCACGCGGGTCATGCCAAATTACAACGTCATGGGCGTCGCCAAGGCGGCACTGGAGGCGAGCGTCCGATACCTGGCCAGCGAACTGGGACCGAAGAATATCCGGGTGAACGCGATCTCGGCTGGACCCGTCAAGACTGCCTCGGCGCGCGGCATCAAGGACTTCTCCAAGATTCTGGACCGCGTGACCGAAAGCGCGCCCCTGCGCCGTCCGACTGAGCCCGCGGAGGTGGCCGACACGGCGGTCTTCCTGGCTAGCGACTTGGGCCGCGGCGTGACCGGCAACATTCTGTTCGTCGATTCTGGCTACCAGATCATGGGCTTTTGATCTTCTATCCCCGAGGGATGTGACGATGATTAAAGTCGAAGGACTCACCAAACGATACGACCGCACAATGGCGGTCCAAGGCATCGACTTCGAGGTGGGCAAGGGGCAGATCGTCGGTTTTCTAGGACCGAATGGCGCGGGCAAAACCACGACCATGCGCATCCTCACCTGCTTCATGCCGCCCACCGAAGGCACGGCCAGCGTGGCCGGCTTCGACGTGATGAAGCAGCCGATGGAAGTCAAGAAGCGCATCGGCTACCTGCCGGAGACTCCACCTGTGTACCCCGAGATGGAGGTCCACGAGTATCTTGAGTTCGTCGGCAGGCTGAAGGGCATCTCCTCCAACGGGCTGTCGCGCCGCGTAGAAGAGGTCTGCGAACGCTGCAGCATCGGCGATGTGCGCAAGAAGCTGATTGCGAAGCTCTCGAAAGGCTACCGGCAGCGGGTGGGCATCGCGCAGTCGATCATCCACAACCCGGACGTGCTGGTGCTCGACGAGCCCACAGCGGGCCTGGACCCGAAGCAGATCCACGAGACGCGCGACCTCATCCGCTCCCTTGCGGGTCAGCACACCATCATCCTCAGCACGCACATCCTGCCCGAAGTCGAGCAGACTTGCGATGACGTGGTGATCATCAGCAAGGGGCGCCTGGTGGCGAAGGACTCCGTGAAGAACCTCACCAGCCGGTTGAAGGGCCAGGAAGCGGTGTCGGTGGAAGTGCAGGCCCGCGAGGGCGTGCTGGACTCCATGCCTGTCCAGCACAAACTGGAACAGGTGCCGGGCGTCAGCCGCGTGGTGAAGCGCGATTCGCGCCGAGGCGGCCACCTCTTCGAAGTGGAGAGCCTGCCCGGCCGGAACGTCCGGCCCGATGTGGCGCGCGTGATTGTCGAGAACAACTGGAACCTGCTTGAACTGAAGCCCGTGTCGGTGAGCCTGGAAGATATCTTCCTGGAACTCACAGCGACTGAAGAGGCGCACGCTCCGCAGGGCAATTAGGGAGGAGGATACCGCGATGCTGAATATCTGGACTCTCTGCCGCAAGGAACTGAAAAGTTACTTCGCCTCTCCCATCGCCTACCTGCTGATGGCGATGTACGCGATCGTCTTCGGATTCTTCTTCTGGAACGTCGTGGGCTACTTCACCGTGCAGAGCCTGCAGTCGCAGATGATGGGACGCTCGTTTCCCATGGATGTGAACGAGATCATCATCAGTCCGATGCTGATGAACTTCAGCGTAGTGGGCCTGTTCCTGATCCCGCTTATCACCATGCGCCTGTTCGCCGAAGAGAAACGCTCCGGCACCATCGAACTGCTGCTCACCTCGCCCGTCCGCGATTGGGAGATCATCCTCGGCAAATGGCTGGCGGCGATGCTGCTCTACGGCTTGACGCTCGCGCTCTGCTGTCTGAACTTCCTGTTCCTGTTCGCTTACGGCAATCCCGATTGGAAGCCGCTGCTGGCAGGGCTGTTGGGGCTGATGCTCCAGGCCGGCGCGCTGCTGGCCGTGGGGACGTTCATCTCCACCACCACTCGGAACCAGATCATCGCCGGCGGCGTGACGTTCGCCGCGTGCTTGTTGCTCTGGGTCTTCGAGTGGGTGGCCGGTTATGAAACGGCGACGTGGGCGAAAGTGATGGCGTACATGTCGGTGATCTCGCACTTTGAGCCGTACTCGAAGGGCGTCATCGACCTGAAGGACACGGTTTACTTCGTGTCGCTCACCTATTTCGGACTCTTTCTGTCGGCGCGGAGCCTCGAATCGCTCCGCTGGAGGGCGTAGGCCATGGCGACGAATTGGCTCAATGCACGGCAGACCCGCTACACCGCCTACGCGGGCGTTTACCTTATCGTTGTCATCGCCATCCTCGTGGCGGCGAACTGGCTGGCGCAGCGCCACAACAAGTCCCTCGACGCGACGGCCAACAAGCGCTTCAGTCTCTCGGACCAGACGGCGAAGATCGTCAAGGGCATGAAGCAGGACGTCACGATCAGCTACTTCGACAAAACCACCGAATTCCCGAAGGCCAAAGACCTGCTCGACCGTTACGAGCGCATCGGCTCCAGCCGCCTGAAGATCGAGTACGTCGATCCGCTGAAGAAGCCGCAAATGGCCCGGGAAATGGGCGTCCGCATGGACGGGACGATTCTCGTCAGGACCGCGCAGAAGCGCGAAGAGGCCAGGGCGCTTTCCGAGGAGGAGATCACGAGCGCGCTGATCCGCGTGGTGAAGGATGGGACCAAGACGGTCTGTTTCCTTACTGGCTTTGGCGAGCGCTCCATCGAGGAAGGCGCCAATGAGGGCTACTCGCGCGCGAAGGAGCAGTTGGAACGCAACAACTATAAGACGCAGACTATTTCGCTGCTCGAGAAGCCCGAGATTCCTCAGGGCTGCGCCATCGTCGTCTCGGCCGGCCCGCGCCAGGAGTACCCGCAGCCGGTGGTCGACGTCCTGAAGAAGTTCGTGGAAGCGGGCGGGCACGCCTTGTTCATGCTCGATCCGCCAATGCAGTCCGAACGCTCGTCCATCGCGCCGCAGACGGCGCTTGGGACCGTGCTCTCCGGCTGGGGCATCACGCCGAAACGCAACATCATCTTGTCGATGGGCCGCGAGGTCCTCGCCGGGCTGTCGCCGGAAGTGGCAATTGCCAGCGACTACGGCACGCACCCGATCGTGCGCGAAATGCGCGGCGGCTCCACGGCTTTCCCGCTGTCGCAGTCTCTTGAAGTGAAACCGGGCGACAAGACGAGTTCCGAGAAGTTGGGCGCGACGGCCGACACCAGCATCTCCGTCGCGACCCCCAAGGGAGTGCTGACCGCGCAGGATCTTGAGAAGGGCGAGCAGGGCTCGCACATCCTGGCCGCGGCAGGCACGTACCGCACCGACAAGGCAAATGTACAGGGCCGCTTCGTCGTCACCGGGACGGCGGACTTCATGGCGAACCGCTCGATGTCGTTCCTCGGCAACCGTGACCTGTTCCTGAACATCATGAACTGGCTTTCGAGCGACGAAGACCTGATCTCCATTCGTCCGAAGGCACCCGAAGACCGCCGCATCCAGCTCACGCGCGGCCAGTTGGCCATGGTTCGCATCACCAGCCAGTTCCTCATCCCGCTCTGCATCATTCTGGTGGGCGTGCTGGTGTGGTGGCGCAGGAGATAAGGCCATGCAGGCAAAAGGACTCATTGCAGCCACCGGGCTGCTGCTCGTGCTTGGCGGGCTGGTTTGGTGGTCGAGCAAAACGAAGCAGGATAACGAATCGGAGGCTAAACCAACAACGAAGCTCATTGAGCTGCCGGAGTCCGAACTGCGCCGCGTCGAACTGCGGCGCGCGCCCGGTGAGACGACGATCCTCGAAAAAGACGCCTCCGGTGAGTGGAAGCTGACTGCCCCGGCCGCATACCCGGTCGACAAGGAAACGCTCGTGTCGTTCCTACGGGCGGTCACAAAGGTGGATGCGGACAAACTGGTGGAGGAGAAGGTGGCGGAATTCGCGCCGTATGGGCTAAAGTCGCCCGCTTTTTACGCCGTGATGACCACCAAGGACGGCAAGCTGCGCACTCTGCTGGTCGGCGACCAGACTCCTGATTCGTCCGGCTGGTTCGCCCGAGTCGCAGGCGACAGCAGGCTCTACACGATCGCCTCGTTCACGAAGAGCAACCTCGACAAGCCGGCCGCCGAGCTGCGCGACAAACGGCTGCTACGCTTCGATCCGGAGAAGCTGGCACGGGTGGAATTGCGCGCCAAGGGCTCCACGATCGAACTCGCACGGAACAGCCTGGGCGACTGGCAGATCCTGAAGCCTCAGCCGATGCGGGCCGACGGCTGGCAGGCTGAAGAGACGGTGCGCCGATTGCGCGAAGCCAAGCTCGACGCGAACGTCACTCCCGAAGACGAGAAGAAGAACCTCGCGCAGTTCGCCCTTGCCGCGCCAGTGGCCACGGCAAGCGTAACCGATGCCGCGGGCACGCAGACGATCGAGATCCGCAAGACAAGGGACAACCTCTACCTCGGCCGCGGAAGCGCCGTTGAGGGTGTCTATGCACTGCCGGCGGATATCGGCGACGGCCTGAACAAGACGCTCGACGACTTCCGAAACAAGAAGCTCTTCGACTTCGGCTTCCACGAGCCTTCGAAAGTGGAGTTTCGCGACGGCGAGCGCCGCCGCACCTTTGCCAAGTCGGGCGAACTGTGGAATGAGGGCTCAAAGCACATGGATGGCATCGGCATCCAGTCCCTTATCGACCGCCTCCGCGACCTTGCAGCCGTGAAGTTTCCCGCTACGGGATTCGCCCAGCCCGAGATCGAGATCACTGTCGTTTCGAACGAAGGCAAGCGCACGGAGAAACTCGCCCTAGCCAAGGCCGGTGCTGTGTGGATCGGCCGGCGTGAAGGGGAAGCCGTGCTGTACGAAGTAGAAGCCGCGAAGGTCGAAGACCTCCGAAAAGCCGCATCCGACGTCAAGGAAGCGCCGTCTCCGAAGCAGTCTGCTACAAAGAAGTAGCAGGCCACTCATGAGCGGGTTACTCACCGACCTCTACCAACTGACAATGGCCGCCGGCTATTGGCAGGCAGGGAAAACCGGGGAGGTGGCCACCTTCGAACTCTTCGTCCGGCGGCTGCCGGCGAATCGGAACTTCATCCTCGCCTCGGGTCTCCAGCAGGCCGTCGATTACCTGCTGAACCTGCGCTTCACCGAAGAAGACATTCAGTACCTTCGCGGACTACCGCAGTTTTCTCGCGCCGGAGAAGGCTTCTTCGATCACTTGCGCGCGTTCCGATTCACCGGCGATCTCTTTGCCGTGCGGGAGGGCACGCCGCTCTTCGCGGGCGAACCGCTGCTCACGCTGCGTGCGCCGCTGATCGAGGCGCAGATCCCTGAGACTTTCCTGCTTGCCGCCGTCGGCTTCCAGACGATGATCGCGACCAAGGCCGTGCGCATCGTGGAGGCGGCCGGCGGGCGAGACGTTGTGGAGTTCGGCACGCGCCGCGCGCACTCGCCCGAAGCGGGTGTGCTTGCGGGCCGCGCGGCGTACATCGGCGGCTGCACGGGCACGTCGAACACGATGGCGGGGATGCGTTACGGCATCCCGGTCTTCGGAACGGCGGCGCACTCGTGGGTGCAATCGTTCCCGACGGAGACCGAGGCGTTCCTTCGATTGCAGGAGTTGCTCGGCCCAGGCACGGTCCACTTAATCGACACCTACAACACCGTGGAAGGTGCGCGCCGCGCGGCTGCGCTCGGCCAAGAGTTCTGGGGCGTGCGCCTCGACAGCGGCAACCTGGTGGAGCTTTCACGGCACGTGCGCCGTATCCTCGATGAGACCGGTCACGGCGATGCGAAGATCATGGCCACCGGCGACCTGAACGAATACAAGATCCTCGAAATTGTCGCGGCCGGCGCGCCCATCGACGTCTTCGGCGTCGGCACGCAGCTTGCGACATCCGCGGACGAGCCAAACCACGGCGCGGTCTACAAGATGGTCGAACTGATGTCTGGCGATGAGCGCCGCTACACGGCCAAGTACAGCGAGGAGAAATCCACTCTACCCGGAGCAAAGCAGGTCTTTCGCTTCGCCAACCGAGACCTGATGAGCCGCACAGCGGAAAGCCCGGCCGAGTGCCGCGAGGTGGAGTGCGAAGCCCTGCTCCGCCCCGTGATCATCATGGGACGCCTGGTGGAACCGCTGCCCGACGCCACCGCTGCCCGTGAGTACGCCCGGCGCTCCGTCGCGAAACTGCCGAAGAAACTACGAAGCTGCTTCGAGTGCGACCCGCCCTACCCGGTGGATCTCACCGCCGAATTGCAGCATCTCGTAGAAGAGGTGCGCCGGCAGGCTCGAACCAGCGGATCATGACCACTGTCTTCGTCGATATCGATACTCAGACGGATTTCCTCTACCCCGCCGGTGCGCTCTATGTGCTTGGTGCGGAACGGCTAATCGGCAACATTGCCCGGCTCAACCGGTGGGCGGAAGCGCAGGGAATCACCCTGATCTCCACCACGGACGCGCACACTGAGAGCGACCCTGAGTTCCAGACATGGCCCGCCCATTGTGTTTCAGGGACATGGGGGCAGAAGAAGCCCGAATCAACTCTGCTGGGTCCACGTGTCGTCGTGCCCAGCTCAGGCCCGATGCCCAACGTGGCCGGCGCGCGACAGATCATCATCGAAAAGCAGGCCCTCGATTGTTTTACAAACGTGAACCTGCCGGCCGTCCTGAATAACTTCGGCGCGGCCCGTTACGTCGTATATGGTGTGGTCACCGAATACTGCGTGCGCTGTGCGGCCCTGGGGCTGCTGAATTTCGGCGCGCGCGTGGAACTGGTGACCGACGCAATCGAGACCTTGAATCAGGAGGATAGCGACAAAACACTGAACGAGTTTGCCTCGCGCGGCGGTCACCTGACCACCGTTTCGCAAATCTGCGGTTGAGCCCTCCGCGCTAATTCGTGCGGGTGGACTCTTCCTCAGGCGGCGTAAGCTCTTTGGCGTGGCGCCAGAGCCTCTCCAGATCGTAAAATTCGCGCTTTTCGGGCGCGAAGATGTGCACGATCAGATCGCCGTAATCGCCGAGAATCCATTCAGCATTGCTATAACCCTCGACGCTGAGCGGCATCTCTCCCCGCTGCTTCTTCAACTGAATGGCGATTTCGTCCCAAATCGCCTGGATCTGGGGCTTGTTTGAGCCATTGCAGATCAGGAAGAAGTCGGCGAAAGGAGTGACCTCGCGCAGATCGAGGATCCGGATATCAGTTGCTTTCTTGGATTCGGCCGCGCGAAGCGCGATAAGCCACGTGGGGCTGTCCGTGGCGGGGTGGGTTGGAATGCCGGCCCCTGGTGTGAGTTCAGTACGCAATGGATGCGATGGAACGTCTCCTTACCCGGTATCGTACTACAATCAGAGTGTTGCGCAAGTCTTTTCTTTTTTGCGGTTTGGTAACGATTCTCACGTTTTCAGCCGCCGCACAGGATGCCCCCGCTGACCTCGAACGCGTTCGCGCATTGGTCGAGGCGGGTGCCGCTCCGCGCGCCGCTCTCGATAAGGCGATGGCCGGAATCGAGGACCAAAAGGACGAAACGATCCTGCGCGAAACCCTGTATGGCACGCTTAAGGTCGAGGAGATCACGCCCGAGCAGACCCGCCAGATGGTCGAGGCCGCCGAGCGCCGCGTCGCTCGCAAGCGTGCCCGTCTCGAAGAACTAAAGCCGCTTGTCGATCAAGGCATCTTCGCCCGCGCGCAACTCGAGCCCATCGAACAGGACCTGAAGGACCGCGAAGAGACTCTCCGTCTGGCGCGTTCCCGTGCGTCGTTTCTCGACGAAATGGCGGCCATGGTCCGCCGTGAAGAGGAGCTCGCACAGCTCGAAGACTCCAGCGCCGAGCCGCGCCCTGTGCGCGAGCGTTTCGACGGCGCCGGGTCCTTCAGCCGCGATCACATGAAGAAGCTGGTTCTGGCCTATGAAAAGGAGTTCACCAGGCCGCTCCCTGTCAGCGCCAACGGCGACACCGCATTCCATCGTGCCATGGGTTTCGATCACCGCGGACGTATCGACATTGCAGTCAGTCCTGATGCGCCCGAAGGTGTCTGGCTGCGCAAGTTCCTCGAGCAGGAGCGGATCCCCTACTACGCCTTCCGCGACGCCGTGCGCGGCGCCGCCAGCGGCGCGCATATCCACATCGGCCCGCCCAGCCTGCGCATCAAGGTGGCGGACTAGCTCGCAATCATGCCTGCCCCGAACGTCGAAGTCCTCATCCCCTCCGCGAAGATTCAGGAGCGCATCGCCGAGCTCGGCGCGCAAATCAGTGCCGAATACGGCGACCGGCCCGTCGTGCTGGTCGGCGTCCTCAAGGGTTCATTCATGTTCCTCGCCGACCTCGTGCGCCACATTACCTCGCCCGTGCGCATCGACTTCATCGGCACCAAGAGCTATGAAGGCACCACCACCTCCGGCCAGGTGCAGCTCACCAAGGATCTCGACAAGCCCATCGAGGGCCTCGACGTCCTGCTCGTCGAGGACATCATCGACACCGGCCTTACGCTGAACTATCTGAAGCACGCGCTCGCACAGCGCAACCCCCGCAGCCTGAAGACCGTCGCCTTTCTCGACAAGCCCTCGCGCCGCAAGATCGAAGTCGAAGGCGACTACATCGGCTTCACCATCGAGGACAAGTTCGTCATCGGCTACGGCCTCGACTTCGAGCAGAGCTACCGCAACCTGCCAGATCTCTGCATCCTCTCGGCCTGAGAAAATACAATGGTCGCGGACGCCATGCGACGCCGCGATCTGCTCTCCACCTACTCTCTGTTGATCTTCGCCGGGGACCTGCCCGCCCAGACTCCTGCCCGCGACTTCAACACCGTCACTCCGCCGAAGGACCGCCGCCGCCCTTCGCCCACCGAGCCCAACATGGCGCTCGTCGATCTCTCGGCCGACGTACTCGTCGCCGGCGGCGGGCTCGCCGGTGTCTGCGCGGCCATCTCCGCGGCGCGCCATGGCGCGAAGGTTGTCCTCATCCAGGACCGCTCCCGTCTCGGCGGGAACTCCTCCAGCGAAGTGAAGATGCACGTCGTCGGCGCCAACTCGCACAAGGGCCGCCCCGGCTGGCGCGAAGGCGGGCTGATCGAAGAGTTCCGCCTCGACGACGCAGCCAATAATCCTCAACGCTGTTGGGAGATGTGGGACCTGCTGCTCTACGACAAGGTCATGAGCGAGCCCAACATCACGCTCCTGCTCGAGACCGCGCTCTACTCCGTTGTGATGAAGAACGGCCGCATCCATCAGGCCCTCGCCCGCTGCGACAAGAGCGAGCACCTCTACCGCATTCAGGCGCCTCTCTTCATCGATTGCACCGGAGACTCGCGTCTCGCGCTCGAAGCCGGAGCCGAGATGCGCACCGGCCGCGAAGCCCGCAGTGAGTTCAACGAATCCCTCGCGCCGTTGAAGGCTGACGAAGAGACGCTCGGCAGCAGCATTCTCTTCACCTCGCGCGACTACGGCCGTCCCATGCCCTTCACGCCGCCGAAGTGGGCCCGAAAGGTCACGAAGGACAGCCTGCGTTTCCGCGGCACGAGCTCCTGGGAGTACGGCTACTGGTGGATTGAATGGGGCGGAAACCTCGACACCATTCGCGACAACGAACGTATCCGCCACGAACTGCTCGGCATCGTCATGGGCGTCTGGGACTACATCAAGAACAGCGGCAACCATCCCACCAGCGCCAACTGGGCGCTCGATTGGGTCGGCATGATGCCCGGCAAGCGCGGCAGCCGCCGCATCGTCGGCGACCACCTCGTCACCGAGCACGACCTGTTGCGCGGCACCTTCGACGACGCCGTCGCCATGGGCGGCTGGCCGATGGACGATCATCCGCCCGGCGGTTTCGACCGCCCCGACTTGCCGCCCAATACTGTCCTCAAGACGCAGGAGGTCTTCAACCTGCCCCTGCGATCTCTCTACTCGAAGAACATCCCGAACCTGATGATGGCCGGCCGGAATATCAGCGCCACGCACGCAGCCTTCACCTCGACGCGTGTCATGGCGACATGCGCCTGCGCTGGCCAGGCCGCCGGAACCGCCGCCGCGCAGTGCGTGCAGCAAGGCATCCTGCCGAGGCAGCTTGCCCAGGACCGCGCCAAAGTCTACACACTCCAACAGACGCTGCTGCGCGACGACCAGTCCCTGCGCGGCGTGAAGAACGAAGACCCTGCCGACCTGGCGCGTGAGGCCACGGTTGAAGCTTCAGCGGAACTGCCCCATGCCCCCGCGCGCAACCTGCTCGACGGCTTCGTGCGCGACATCCCCGGCAAGGAAGTCCACCAGTGGCAGGCGCGCCTGGGCGAGGGCGGCGCTTGGATCGAACTTCGCTGGCCTCAGCCCGTGAAGATCGCCGAAGTGCGCATCACGTTCGACTCGGGCTTCCAGCGCGAGCTCACGCTTACCGCGTCTGACAGCATCAACAAGGCCATCATCCGCGCTCCGCAGCCAGAGACCGTTCGCGACTACCGGCTGCTGGCGGGGACGAAGCGGGTCGCCACCGTGCGCGGCAATCATCAGCGGTTGAATCGCCTGCGCTTTGAGCCGGTCATGACAGACCGTCTCCGCCTGCACGTCGACTCCACCAACGGCAGCGACCTGGCCCGTGTTTTTGAGATCCGCTGCTACGCGTGATGGCGCGGCCGGATCGAATGCCACGTGTGGTGCGCCAGGCGCTCCACCACGAAGCCGATACCCCAAACGAAGAAGAACAGGAATCCCGCGCCGACGGCGAGATCGAAGCCCGGCCCCTGCATGCCCGGCCTCGGCGGCATCAGACCAATGCCGATCGCGATGACCAGCGACAGGATGTGCCAGTACCACGCAACTTTTCGGAAGTGCCAGAGTAAATACACCGCCAGGATGAAGACAGCGGAGTAAGTGAGCATAACAACGGAGTTTGTCACCTTGACCTCCCTTTTCAGCCCCACTATAGCGCCCGGTGCGCGGAAATCAAGCCTCCGCCGGACCTCCGGCGGCCGGCCTGGTGGGAAAATCGGATCATGGCACTGGAATTCACCACCTCGTATCTGAAGGACTCGCTGACCGTCCTCCGCGCCTACAAGAAGCTGGGTGAAGGTGCGATGGCCCAGGTCACCGACGTGGAACTCCAGGAAATGTTCGACGCGGAGATGTTGTCGATCGCCCAGATCGTCAAGCATCTGGCCGGCAATATGCGCTCCCGCTGGGTCGACTTTCTAACGACTGACGGCGAGAAGCCCAATCGCAACCGCGACAGCGAGTTCGTTGAGCCGCCGGCTACCCGCCAGGCTGTCATGGATCTCTGGGAATCCGGCTGGTCGTGCGTCTTCGGCGCGCTGGAACCGCTCGGCGAGCAGGACCTTTCACGGACAGTCACCATCCGCGGCGAGGCGCATTCCGTCATGCAGGCCATCACACGCCAGGTGGCGCACTACGCTTACCACGTCGGACAGATCGTGATGCTCGCTAAGCACTTCCGGGGCCCGGACTGGAATTCCCTGAGCATCCCCAGAGGGAAGTCCGCCGAGTTTACCTCGCGTCCCCCTGCTCAACCCAAGCCGCGTTGAACCGTGCATGACGGATTGTCTTCCTCGGCTGGCCCTCCGGCACATGGTTCATGAAGACGCTGTAGCTCGCGTGAATCGAACCGTCCGCCGCTTGCACGATCGATGGGTAATGGAATGACCCTGGTCGCTCCGCGCGTGTGTCCAGTTCGATGTGCCGCTTCCACTTCCACGTCTTGCCTTCATCGTCGGAGATGGTTAGGGCCAGGGAGTAGCGGTCCTTCTCCGTGTCGTTGTTGATCATCATCCAGCGGCCGTCCTTCAGCATGATCACTTCCAGCCCCGTGCCGGAGTTGGGGATGTCGGTATCCACCGCGTAACTCCACGTCTCGCCGTTGTCCTTCGACTCGCTCACTTGCACGCGCTTCGGCGGAGGACCGTTGTCGCGCATATACGCCACCAGCGTGCCGTCCTTGCGCCGTGCAATTGTCGGCTGGATGTTGCCTGCGCCCACGATGGGCTCGCTCGCCTTCCACGTCCGCCCCGCATCGTCGCTGATCGCAATCAACGACCAGCTATAGCCGTCGGAATAGAGCGGCAGCAGGATCCGCCCCGTCGGCAGTTCAAACGGATGCGCCCGCCCCATCCAGCCCATGCGCGAGAAGTACTTGTCCTTCGCGCGCTCCAGAAGCTGAGGATACCGGGGATGGGCCTTCACGGCGGGCTGCGCCTCACCCCACGCCTCGGCCTTTTCCGCGATCCGCAGCGGCTTCACGAACAGTGGCTCACTGGAATCCCAATGTGGCACGCCGTCGCGGCCCGGATTCGACGCGATTCTGATCTGTGTCACCGCCGTCTCCCAACGGTTCGCGACAATCGTCTGCCAGTAGAGCCACAGCCGCTTCTTTGAGTCCACGAACAGCGTCGGATTGGTGTCCGGAAAGTCCGGCACATCGGCAAGCACGAACGGCGCGGACCACTCCTTCGCGCCCTTCTTCTTCCGCGCGCCCATCACCTGCACGTCATCCGCCTGCCGCTCGCCCGAGCCGCGATACCAGCACACCATCAAATCGCCGTTCGGCAGTTCGACAATCGTCGACGCATGGTTATGCTTCGCGTCCAGCGGGAAGATGTCTGTCTTTTCAATGAACGGCGGCTGCGCGAACGTGGCGGGCGCCAGAAGGATAAGGGCGAAGAAAACAGGCAGTCTCATTTTTGCTGGTACTTTCAAGGATTTTCGCCATTGTATCGGAACGCTCCATCCGCCGGCGCCTGTGTCACGATGTTGTCTGAGGAGGGTGCATGAAACGTTTGCTCGCGAGTGCCGCTCTGTTGACTCTTGCCATTGCGCCCGCCAGTGCCGCCGTCACATGCCAATACACAGCCACCCCCTTGCTGATGAGGTCCAACGGCCTGGCGGAACCTGTCGGAGACATTCTCATTCAGTGCCGCGGAGGCGGCCCGTTCCAGAACATCAACGGCTATTTCCAGATGGCCCTCAGTTCGCCCCTCGGCAATCGACTGGACGGCGACATCCTGCCCGACGTAAAGCTCGCCGTTCAAACCACGGGCGGCTTTGTTACTCTCAACGGCGCGCAGGCCCGATTGCTGGTGAACTCGCTGATCGCCATTGAACGCATCGACACGCTGTTCGACGCCGGCGGAGAGATCACCTTTCGCATCTCTGGCCTCCGCGCAAAGACCGCACAGCCCGTGCAGGCGTTCCTCTCGATGAACGTGAATCCGCTGCCCGGCGTGCCAAGCAGCCTGATGACTCTCGGCTTCGACGGCGGCAAGACTCTCGGCGTGAACGGCACCACGAACTTCTCAGGCGCCACCACGCCGATCTCCGGGCCGCTCAGCTTTAGCGTGATGATGGCCTCCGATGCGCGCCGCTTCACTACGCGCATCACGGAAACTGAGGCCGCCATGCTCCAGACGGCCTTGCCTGGCGGCGCCGCCACGCGCATCCTGGTGCGCTTCCACGACGTGCTGCCCATCGGCAAGGTGATAGTCCCCGATGCCATCGCCGGCTCGAACGCGGTCGTGCAGACCTCCATCGGCGAACTCGGCGTTCCCGCGTCCGCCGGCCAATACCAGGCCTCCAGCAAAGGCTCATTACTCCTGGCGCGCGTCGAAGATGCTGACCCGAACGGCGCCGGTGGCTCCGTCGTCTTTACGCCGCAACCCGGATTGAATGTGCTTTCCACCGTCGGTGAAGCGGAGTTCCACGAAGGCATTTACTACGCCGTCTATGAAGTGCTCGACAGAGACTCCTTCATGCTCGAGTCGCTGCACGTCCCCGCTTGGATCGTCATGCCCCCGGACTGCCCCAGCACGTCCTACCTCGTCGAGCAGGAGGTCCACCTCGCGCCGCTTTCTGAAGCCGAAGGTCCGTCCGCGACGCTGCCGATTCCGCGCTTCACGCCGCAGCAGACCGTCGACGACTGCATGGTGCTCTCCGATTGCAGTGCGCCCTACTTCCCGAAGCTCGGGATCTATGTGAATGGTCCGACCGAGTTCAAGCTCGTCTCCGGCGGCGCGTTCGGCCGCGGCGACGCCATCGTGTCGAACCACGGCGGCGGGCTTCTTGCGTGGCGAGTCAGCGTGCGCTACCACCAAGGCAGCGGATGGGTGACGTACTATCCCGACGCCTGGGTCAACAGCGCCACATTGATGTACACGGTTCTGCCCGACAAGTTGCCGCCCGGCGAGTACACGGCGGACATCGTCATCACCGGCATGCGCGGCGCGGGCGAACTGATCATTCCGCTGAAGGTCACCGTCGCCGCACCCGTGCCGGGTGAGCCGCCGCCGCCCACGCCTCCGGCTCCGTTCATCGCCGATCTGCTGAATCCCGCCAACCGTGTGCCCGGCCCGCTCGCTCCAGGATCGCTGGCCGTCGTAATAGGTCGCGACTTCTCCGGAGAGACCGTCGTGCGCATCGACGGCGTGCCGGTTCGCGTCGTTTCGGTCACTCCCACGGAATTGTTGATCGAGATGCCGCCGGTCCTCGCCCAGCCCATGGCTTATATGCGCGCGGAGAACCGGGGCCAGTTCAGCAACTTCTGGGGCCTGGAGGTGGCGCCCGTCGCCCCCGCCGTCCTGGGCGTGTTCAATGAAGAGTCCGGGACCGCGAACAGCCAGGAGACCGCCGCAACGACTGGCAGCATTCTCTGGCTTACCTTGACCGGCACGCGTTACGCGAAGCAGCCGGTCTACGTGAAGCTCCACGACCGCGAGATCACCGAACTGCTCCCGCTCCAAGCCATCACCCTTTCGCCAGGGACGGAGGCGGTCCGTTTCCGCATCCCGGCCGACTTGCCTGCGATGCGAACCGCCGTCCTGGTCTGCGGCGAGCCCGAGGCCCGGCCCGACCAGCGCCGCTGCGCCCAGCCCGTCGACGTCTACCTGAAACGGCCGGCCGGAGAGTAGCCGCTATTCGGGATTTCCGGGAGGCGGTCCACCCGGCGTACGGCCGCCCTGTCCTGTGCCCGGAGGCGGTCCGCCGGGGCCGCGCGGCATCACGCCGCGGCGGTTCATGCGGCGCTCCTGCATCTCGTCGCGCCGCTGCTCCATGTTGGCCCGGCGCCGCTGCTGTAGCTCGCGCCACTGATCCGGGGTCAGCACAGTGCGCATCCGCAGGCTCATCTGCGAGAACGTGCGGATCAGGTCGGCTCGCGCGTTCGCCAAGCGCTCAATCGCGTCCGTCGCTCTTCGCTGGTCGAGCGTCTCGTCGTTGAACGTGTCCTCGACATCCGCTTCGGCCTTTTCGGTGACGGCGCGAAGGTCAATCAGCTTGCTGCGGTACTCGCGGACGGTGTCCTGGATCTGCCGGCGCTGATCGGGACTAAGGTTCAGGTCGCGGACCAGCGGCGTATCCCACCAGTTCATCAGGCCGCGCGGCGTCTGTGCCAGCGCCGGCGCCACCAGCAGCGCAATCAGGATCAGAACTCGCATCACTGCACCTCCACCTGCGCGCCAGGCGCGCCCGAGTCCGCGAACAGGCCCCGGATCGGAACGGCCGCTCGCGGCTCGTCCTCTTCCATCAGCGTGGCGATCTCCGACAGTAACTCCCGGTCGCTCTGCGCCAGCACCGCCACCGGCTTCGGTTCCACCACCGGAGCCGGCTGGTGCAGCGCCACGCCCATCATCACCACCAGCGCCGTCGCGGCCGCCGGCACCAGACGCCATACCCACGGGCGCCGCGCCGTTTCGATCCGTGCAAACACGGCCAGGCGCTGGGCGCGCAAACGGTCTTCCGAAACCGGAGCGTGGGCGTCCACTACCACGCTCCGGCGGGCTTGCAGCGAGGAGAATCGGGCGCTGCATTCGGCACACGAATCGAGATGCGACGCGTCGAGCCCGGCCCGCGGATCCAGCCCGTACAGGCGATCCAGCATAGCCTCCTCTGTCCAATGCGCCTTGTCGAGAACTTCGTACTTCATTTCGTCTCTCTCCCGCGCTCCTTCCGTTGCCGGAGTGCGTACAGATCCCTCAAATCTTCCCTCAGTTTCGCCACGGCGCGAGCCATGTGCGCCTTCACCGTCCC
Organism: Bryobacteraceae bacterium; assembly: GCA_050789245.1. Taxonomy (GTDB): domain Bacteria; phylum Acidobacteriota; class Terriglobia; order Bryobacterales; family Bryobacteraceae; genus PNKE01. Next base: position 368,164 of record JBOZRR010000037.1, read on the forward strand.
GACATCCAGGCTGAGCACCTCGGCGATCTCATCCAGGCTGCGGCCTTCATAATGCCGCAGCGTAAACACGGCGCGCTGACGATCCGAGAGACGTTCGAGCGCCGCCGCCAGCCTGCGGCCGATCTCTGATGCGAACAGTTGATCTTCCTGGTCAGGCTCGCAGGCCGGCGCCATCGCTAGAATCAACTCCTCATCCTGTTGGTTCGGACGCTTCCGCCAGAATTGCCACCGGCGCGAACGCAGCCGGTCCAGGCAGGTATTCACGGCAATCCGCGTCACCCACTTATTCAGGTCCTCGATCTCACTGCCGTGCTTCTCCAGCGAGTGGTAGGTCTTCAGGAAGGCGTCCTGCGTGGCCGTGTCGGCTTCGTCGGAATCGCCCAACATGCGCTGGCAGAGCAGGAAGATACGGCGCTGCTCGGACGCCATCCACGAGGCGAAATCGCCCATCGGTGCGATGGCTTCCCGGGCGGCCACTAACTGGTCCACCATGCTGCTCATCCTACTTCCACAAGACGAGCGACAGTATGGCGCGGATTACACCAACTCGCTGATCCTGCTATTCTCCTGTGCGAAATGACCCATCTCCTGCTGCTTGCCATCGGGCTCGGTGCCGGAGTCCTCTCCGGGATGTTCGGCATCGGAGGAGGCCTGGTTATCGTTCCCGCCCTCATCTTTCTCGTCGGGATGAAGGAGTACCAGGCGTTGGGGACCTCGCTCGCCGCGCTCGTCCCCCCTGTTGGCCTCCTCGGAGCGTTCGAGTACTGGCAGAAGGGCTACATCAACGTGCACTACGCTGCGTATATTGCCGTAGGGCTGCTGGTGGGCGCCTACTTTGGGGCGCGGATCACCTTGGGTCTTCCCCCTGCGATGATGCACAGGCTGTATGGAGGACTGCTTCTGCTGGTCGCAGGCCGGATGCTGCTATTCGGGAAGTAGCTGCTTCTGCGCCGCTTCGCTGGGTGGATCGGATAGCCTTCGGGTGCCGAATGCGGAATTGCCTCCCGCCAAGCGCATCCTGCCGCCGTCCTCCATCACCATTTCGTGTTCCACCCAGTTCGAGAGCGGTATATTGCGGAAATAGAGACGCTCCTGTAAAACCAACGACTTACGTGCGGAAAAGAGCGACTTGTGCTCGCGCATATACTGCCGCTCCTCGACGCGAATCTCGCCCAGAAACTGGTCGAACGCGCGCCGGTGCGCCTCCTCCTCCGCCGCCTTCACGCGCTCCTCGATGATCCGTTCCTGCGAGCGGATCACCGCCTGTGCCTCGGCCAGGGACTCGCGCTCCTTGGCGACCGCTAAGTCCAACCGCGACTGCATGATATAGAACGCCAGCAGCGCGGACCCAGCCGCGATCAACAGCGGCAGGAAGATCCAGGTGGTTGCGGCCATAGTCGATCCGATGACCCACTATCGGCCAATCGCCGCCTGAGCTTTACGCCAGAGGGCCGCCTTGCGTGCCGTCGATGCACCGCCCGCTCAGCAGGCCCGTGAATAGGCCCAGGCTGAAAGTCCCCAACGCGCGCAGCAACATCTTGATTTGAAAGGACATTGCAGGCCCGCCGGACTTCCCGAGATATGCCGCTGCCCCGGTCACGCGATCACAGACGACCAGCGCCTCGGAGTCCGCGTCGAGCTTCAATTCCGGAGCGAGGTGCCTTACGGCCGTGGCCTCGGAGACCAGCCGCAACTTCTTGCCAGCATTGCGGATCTGCCGGAAAAGGTCGAGCTCGGCGTAATGCTCGAAGAAGCGCTTCTCGTCGAAGTAGTTCATCCCGGCGATGAAGTTCTTTCGAACCAATAGGATGCCGTCCCACACGGCCTCGGGCGTCTCGGTGGCCGGGACCGGCGGAAACGCACCGTCGCCGAGGCACGCGCCAGTGAGTTGCTCGGGCGTCGGGAGCCGGTAACACGAGTCCACCGTCGAGTTCTTGTCGTCGATCACTCGAGGCGCCGTCGCGGCAACCTCCGTATGTCCCTCGAGAGTCCTCTCGAGAAAACGCACCGTTTCTCTCGAGACTTCCACCGACGGATCGACGAACAAAATGTGCTCGCCGGTCGCGGAACGGACGCCGTTGTTCCGCGCGCGGGTCTTGCCGAAATTACGAGGCATTCGGACCATGCGGACACCGGGAAACTCGTTTTCGATCTCGGCGGAGCCGTCGCGGCTGCCGGCGTCGACGACGACGATTTCGAGCGGGGCGACGCCTTCGCTCGCCAGCAGCGCCTGGATGCAGCGGCGAAGCTCGGGCAGCCGGTTGCGCGAAACGATGACGGCGGATATTGTCGGGAGGGATGGGACTTCTTCAGGCTGTCCTGCTGGTTGCACGGCCTGCATCATAACTCATGGGGCGCAGGCGCGTTGGAACGCCGTCCAATCGGATGTGGTGAATCTGGGCGAGTCGCCAGTGGCGGGCGGCAGCGGCAGGCTCTCCAGCCGCCGGATGCGCTGGGCCGGTGCGGGATGCGAGGAGAGCCAGGTCAGCGCCTCGGAACCCGATCCGCCGGCCGCCTCCAGGCGGCGGAGCATCGACGTCATCGCGCCAGGATCGAAGCCCGCGCGTGCCAGCAGCAGCAGACCTTCGCGGTCCGCCTCCTCTTCGTCCTCCCTCATGTACTTGAGCTGTCCCAGATGTCCGGCGGCTTGGGCGAGACCACCGCTGACATCGCCGAGCATCAGCGCGATGACAGCTTCTAGCGCGAAGCTGCGAAAGATGGAGCGCGTCGAGTGCCGGAGCGCGACGTGCTGCATTTCGTGCGCGACAACGGCTGCGAGCAACTCCGGCGAATCCATCGTCTCGACCAGCCCGCAGTAGACGACGATGGACCCGCCCGGCGCGGCAAACGCGTTCACTTCTGGCGCGCGGGCCAGCGCTACTTCGTAGGTGTATTCGCGGCCGCGCTCGACGTGTGTTTCGAGAGCCGTCGAGATGCTCTTGAGGATTTCGGCGGCCTCGGCGTCCTTCGAGCGGATTGCGGGTGGAGCCATGCTCAATGACACTTGACGGCCAAGGTTGGCTTCCCACTCAGGCGGCACAGTCGATGCTAGGGACACGCCGACCCACGGCAGCGCAACCTTCCATGTGAAAAAGCCGAGCCCGGCGAGAATCAGGAGCATCGCGGCGAGCCACTGCCAGGCTTTGCCCTCCGCACCGGTCTCGACCGGAGTGGCCGGACGCCAGTTGCGGAGCAGGACCGGCAATTCACTGCCGTCGACGACGACGGTGATCCCCGATGCCGATTGGCCATGCCGCTCGACGCGCCATCGCTCACCCTCTCCGGCGACACGCACTTCGCGAAGCGGCCACCAGACGGGATTCGTTGTGGCGGTGTCGATTCCGAGCCAGTCGCGCTCCAGGCGCAACTCCACTTTCCGCTCGGCCGTGCCTTCGCGGAGAATGCCCTCGCCGCGCCATTGAATCTCTCTGACGTTCACTCCGCGATGATGTTGATGGCGCCGATGCCGCCCTTCACGTCGATGCGAATGGTGTTGCGGCTCTTTGAGGGCGATTCGCTCACCCATCGGTCCCCGTCGCTCCGCAAGCCAGTGACGTGGATTTCGCCCAGCCCGCCGCGGGCCTGGGCCTCGACTGACGCAGTCTTCGGCACGCGAATGGTGGCTTCGCCGACGCCACCTTCTATCTTGACGTCGAAGCTGTGGGGGTAGTCGCTGCGCAAATCGACTTCGGCGCGGCCGGCACCCATTTTCACCTGCACGCTTCGCAGGCTCATGCCGCGGAGGTCCAATTCGCCTTCACCTGCGCCACAGTTCACGGCGATGTCCATGGGTACGTCCGGCGCAAGCTTGACATCCCATTCATTCTTCGTGTCGCCGATAACTGCGGAACTGGAGCCCTGCTTGACGAGCAGCCGGCCGCGGAAGCCGGTGGAGTCGTAGCGGACCTCGGGTTTCCAGGACGGCCGGTCATACTCGAAGCGCCCTTCCATCAATTTCGTGGCGCCGCCCTCGATGCGCATCTTCCCGGCGTTCATATTGAACTCGACGCTCACCATTTCGACGTTCGATTTCTCGACTGAACGTTCTTCGACAGTCAGAGGCCCCTTGCCTTCGTGTTGGGAAACCTGAACATTGCAGCCGCTGAGAACCAAGACAGCCAGAACGGGCGCGGCCGCGCCGGAAATTCGCATACATCCTCCTCTCAGAGGCAGACGCAAACTACCCCTCCGCTGTTCCTCGAATCGGAACGCGCATCCGCTGCTTCTTGGGACATTCTAGCCCCCTGAAGGACTGTGCGATAGCGGCCCCGTTGCTCTCCAGCGTGTTCGTCAGACGCGGCTAAAGGAACGGATGCGTTCTTCGAGATGCAGGATGTCGCGCACACGTGGATCGTAGTCGATCGGCGCGTCCGAGCTGAGCAGTTCGCAGAAGACTTGCGTGAGGTCCGGATCGCGCCACCCGCGGCGCGCCTCGTCACGGAGGATGAGCAACGACTGTTGGTGAGACATCGATCGTTTGTAGGAGCGGCGGGAGCGGAGCGCGTCATAGATGTCGCTGAGCTGCAAAATGCGGGCCAGCAGCGGGATCTCCTCGCCGTGCAGGCGGTCGGGATAGCCGGAACCGTCCCAGCGCTCGTGGTGGCTGCGGATGATGGGCAGGACGTTGGCCAGGCTGCGCATTGGGCGGCAGATGGCTTCGCCCTGCACGGGGTGGGCGCGCATGATGCGCCATTCTTCGTCCGTCAGCGGGCCGCGCTTGTGCAGGATCGAATCCGGAACGCTCACCTTTCCGATGTCATGCAGGTAGCCTCCGCGCTCCAGCGCCTGCAAGTCCTTCTCGGGCAGGCCAAGAGCTCGTCCCATGCGCAGGCTCAACGCGGCGAGACGGCCGCAGTGGTCGCCGGTGTCGCGGTCGCGGCATTCCACGGAATGCGCCAGGGCGAACAGGATGGCTTCGGCCTCTTCCAGTGAATCCACGGCGCGCTTATTGCGTAACAGAGTGCGGATGCGGGTGCGGACAATCACCGGCTGCAGCGGCCGGACGAAGAACTCGTCGGCCCCGGATTCCAGGCTGGCGATCTCATTCTCAGCGCCGCCCGTACCCGCGATCAGCACCAGCGGGATAAAGCGCGTGCGCCGGTTCGATTTCAGCCGGCGGCAGAACTCCAGGCCGCTGATCTCGGGCATCGCCAGGTCGGCGAGCACCAGGTCGACGGGCCTGGACTCCAACGCCAACAGGGCATCGGAGGGCCTTGCCACCTCCACGATGCGGCACGGCTCGGTCTTGAGGATGCCCCGCAGCAGTTGCCGGTAAGCGTCCTGTCCGTCGACGACCAGGATCGTATGCGGTTCCTCAGCGACTGGGTTCCGGAATGTGACAGTCCGGTGGGCGCGCACGGTCAGCGGCGCGGACTCGCCTAACACCGGCTGCGTGGCCGGCGGCTGAATGGCTGTGGCCAGACGTTCCACTCTGCATCGTATCGGCCCGTGGCCCGGGTCTCTTTAGCGCGATGTCAGGAATTGAGCGGCGCGCCGCGGCGTAGCAGCATCTACAGCCTTGCCCAGGAATCCTGTATAACAGGCGGGTGGTATCATGCTTCGGAACAAGGAGAGAACTCCGGCATGCAACTGCGTGTACTGTCGTTCGTCCTCGCCGGCGGGAAGGGTACCCGCCTTTACCCTTTGACAAAAGAACGGGCTAAACCCGCCGTTCCCTTTGGAGGACAGTACCGGATCATCGATTTCGTCCTGTCGAACCTGATGAATTCCGGGATTCACTCAATCTACGTCCTGATTCAATTCAAATCTCAGTCTCTCCTGCAGCATCTGAGAGACGGCTGGGAATTCTCCGGCATCCTCAAGAATCACTACATCATTCCCGTGCCCGCGCAGATGCGTTCACCTGCCGAGAACTGGTACCGAGGCACGGCCGACGCCCTGTTCCAAAACGTCAATCTGATTGAACAGTCCGATCCGCACGTCGTTGCCGTCTTCGGCGCAGATCACGTCTACCGCATGAACGTGCGCGAGATGATCGAGTTCCACGAGCAAAAGCGCGCACAGGCCACCGTTGCCGCGATTCCGGTTCCGAAAGAGCTTGCCTCGGAGTTCGGCGTGATTGAAGTCACCCCGGACGGAAAGATTATCGCCTTCCACGAGAAGAACCCCGACGCGCCCACCATGCCAGGTAATCCCGATATGGTGCTGGCTTCCATGGGCAACTACATCTTCTCCACGGGGCCGCTGCTCAAGTTCATGTACGAAGACGCGCGCATGGAGGACTCCTCGCACGACTTCGGCCGCGACATCCTGCCCCGCTGGGTGGATCGCGGCGAGGTCTACGCCTACGATTTCCAGACCAATCGGATTCCCGGCGACCCCATCGGCGCGCCCGTCTACTGGCGCGACGTCGGAACCATCGACGCATACTACGAGGCCACGATGGACCTGCGCATGGTGACGCCCGTCCTCAACCTCTACAACCGGCAGTGGCCGCTGCGGTCCGCCAGTTATGACGATCCGCCCGCGAAGTTCACCTTCGACGAGGACGGACGCCGAGGCCAAGCCATCGACTCCATCGTCTCCTCCGGCTCCATCCTCTCCGGCGGCATGGTGAAGACCTCCGTGATGGGCCGCGGTGTGCGCGTCCACGCCGGTACGAGCATCGAGGACTCGATTATCTTCGACAACTGCGATATCGGCCGGCGATGCAAGATCCGCCGGGCGATCCTGGACAAGAACGTCCATCTGGCCGAGGACACAGTGATTGGGTATGACCTGGAAGCCGACAAGCAACGCTACCACGTCACCGAATCCGGCATCGTCGTGGTTGAGGGCCGGCGTTCCAGGGTCGACGTCTCCAGCATCGAGCTTTGAGCCGGCTCCATCAACTCCACCGGTGGACCGGCCTCATTGCCGGCCCCTTGCTCATCCTGATTGCTTTCTCAGGCGCGGCGCTCCTCTTCCGCCAGGATGTCGAGCGCGCGGCGCCCAGGACTGTTGCCGCCGCCGGGAGGGTACCTCTGGATATCGATGAACTCGCCCGCCGCGTGACGACCGCCCACCCCGGCAGCCGGATCAGCTACGTTCAGTTTCCGGAAGGGGCCGGCGCGCCGTTCGAGATTGTGCTCCTCCTCGATGGCACGTCCACGCTCTTTCTGGCGGTAGATCCCTACACCGGTTCTGCTCTCGGACCGGTCCAGGAGCGCAACAATCTCATGTCATGGGCGAGCCGGCTTCACTCCAGCCTCTTCCTGGGTCAGACCGGCCGGCGTCTGGCAGGGGTGCTCTCTGTGGTGCAGGCGGCGATGATCTTCAGTGGGCTTCTTCTCTCACTTCGTGGGAGGTTGAGCTGGCACGGCCGCCTCGGATGGGCGGCTGGGATTCCGATTCTCCTGTACTCACTTTCTGGGTTTCTTCTCCTTGCTGTCCGGCCGGCCGTCGCACCTCCGCCTCCAACCAGCAGGATTCATGAGCGAACAATAGGAGAATATCTGGCTGCTGCAAGACAGGCCGTTTCTGGATTGTCGCCCTCTTGGATTTCGTTGAGCGATCCAGTCGCAATTCGATTCCGGAGGCCGGATGATCTACAGAAGAAAGGATCGAATGATCTCTTTCTGGATCCCGCAACAGCCGACGTGCTCCGCGTTGATCTCATAGAAAATGAAAGCCTTATCGTGCGCCTTCACCGTTCTCTGGCAGCGCTTCATTTCGGCGAAGCCGGTGGTGCACGGTTTCGCCCGCTGTACGCTGTTTGCGCGTTATTTCCATTTCTGATGTGGCTTTCCGGGCTCCGTGGGTGCAGGATCGGCAAGGCTCTTAGTACGCAAGGTCACGCTGGTACTAGTACCGAATCGCCTCCAAGAGTTGTCGAATAGGCTCTAACTCTGTTGATCTCTAGGGGTTGATTCCTTACAATCCAACAAAGGCAGTAGTACCTTCGGTTTCGGAGTTCGTTCCGAAATTTTGGTTTTCGGAGGCTTCGCGCCCGGCTGGAGGAAGACAGCGCCGCCCGGTTGCGATGGATTACATCCCCGTCGAGGGAGTTGGAATGGAGGTTCCGCGTGGGAGGATCTAGAGCGCGCAGTATGACATGGGTAGCCCTGGCAGCGTTGTTGCTTATCGGTTCCGATGCGGCAACGGCGGAGACGATCACGATCGTCAATTCGGGCACCACGGCCAACCCCTATCCGACGGCCATCGCGAACATGCGAACCACTGGTTCGAACGCGCTGAACCCCGGAACTCCGCAATTGGTGTGGCAGGGAACCCCCGTTCCCGGTACTGCCGCCGGCCCGGACTTCCCGAACGCCCCGAAGCCTTGGACCTGGAGTTACACCTTTAATTCGCCACTGGCCTTCCAGACGATCTTTGATTCGCCGGCCGCCGGACTGCCCCGGCTGGACACCGCCTACCTCGATCTGAACGCTGCGTTCCAGAATGTGGTCGCGACCCTGATCGGCACGGGCTGCACGAGCAGCTACACAGCGCCCTGCAACAATACGAACACCATCGGACCCGCTGATTTCTGGATCTCCAATGTAGTTACCGGACCGATCACGATCACCGCCGGTACGCATACCGTCCAACTCAATCCTACCCTCTATCCGATGCCGATCACGAATCTCGATCTGATCGCCCTCGGCTTTCATGACGCGCTGCTAGCCGGCGAAGACCTGAAGATCGACTGGAACCTGCAGGTCACCTACTACTTCGACCTCAGCGACTACAACAACGACTGTAAGAATTGCTACACGCGCTATACCTACCAGCCGAACTCGACCACTGGCACTGGCAACTACGTCGCACGATTGCGGCTGGGCTACGTCCCCGAGCCTTCGACCTACTTCATGATGGGGACGGGTCTCGCGCTTGTAGCCATATTCGCCCGCCGTCGTAAACAACAGAATTCCTGACCGCGTTCAACCTGTGCCCATCCGAAGCGCCGCCCAAAAGGCGGCGCTTCGGTGTTTATGGGGACGGACGGCTACCGCTTCTCCGTCGCGCTGATCGCCACTCCCGCCAGAATCACCACCCCGCAGCCGATCACGTTGTACCAGAGGAAGGTGATGTTCGTCAGGAAGTAGGTGGCGAAGATCGCCGCTTCGCCGATCAACACGCCGAAGAATGCGCCGCGCGCTGTCACCTTCGGGAAGAAGAAGGCCAGGCTGAAGACGCCGATCAGCCCGCCGTAGAAGAACGACCCCAGCATGTTCACCGCTTCGATCAGCGAGCCAAGGCTGCGGCCGAACTCGGCGGTCACCACCGCGTAGCCGCCCCAGAACATCGTGGCGATGCGCGATGCCCACAGGTAGTGCCTGTCTGTCGCGCCCTGCTTCATGAAGCGTTTGTAGACGTCGATCACCGTCACCGTGGCCAGCGAATTCACCTCGCCTGAGATGGTGCTCATGGCGGCCGCGAAGATCGCAGCCAGGATCAGCCCGACGATGCCGGCGGGCATATATTTCGTCACGAACGTCAGGAAGATGTAGTTGGTGTCGCCGGGCTCGTTCTGTCCGGCCAGCAGGGCGGCCTTGGTGCGGGCAGTGTCCAGGTCCTTCTGCGCAGCTTTGAACTCCACCTCGGCGCCGGGCAAGGCCATGGCGGCGCTCTTGCGGGCCTCCCATGCCTGGTTGTACTCGGTCTGGACCTCAGCGTACCCGGCGGACTGTTCCGCCTGCTGCTGCGTGCCTGGATGGAACAGCACCGGCGGCTTGGTGAAGGTGAAGAAGACGAAAACCATTGCCCCGATGAAGAGAATGAAGAACTGCATCGGGATCTTCGCCACGGCGTTGAACAACAGGCTGAGTTTGGCCTGCCCGATGGAGCGCCCCGTCAGGTAGCGCTGCACCTGGCTCTGGTCGCAGCCGAAGTAAGCCAGGGCGAGGAACATGCCGCCGATCAGGCCGCTCCAGACGTTGTAGCGGTCGTTCAGGTCGAAGGTCCAGACGGCGGGGTTCAAGCGGCCCGCCGCGCCAGCTACTGTCAGCGCGTCCCACAAGTTCACTGGCGCAAGCCAAATGGCGGTGATCAGCGCCGCGAACAGGCCCAGCGTCATGATCAGCATCTGGACGAAATCGGTCCAAGTGACTGCGGCGATGCCGCCGGCCACGGTATAGCCGACGACGAGCAGGCCCATGCCGAGAGTGGTCCAGCGGTCGGACCAGCCGAGGATGACGGTCAACACAACCGCGGGCGCATAGAGCGCGACGCCGACCGCGAGGCCGCGCTGGATCAGGAAGACCAGGCTGACCAGGGCACGCACGCGGGAGTCGAAGCGCTGCTCCAGGTACTCGTAAGCCGTGTAGACACCGCTCGCGTGGAAGCGCGGCGCGATGAAGGCCGAGATCAGGACCATGGCGAGCGGCAGCCCGAAATAGAACTGCACGAAACGCATGCCGTCCACGTAGCTCTGGCCCGTGGTCGAAATGAACGTGATGGCGCTGGCCTGCGTGGCCATAATCGAGAGCGCCATGGCGTACCAGGGCATCGTCTTGCCGGCAAGCAGGTACTTCTGAGTGGTGTCGCTGCCGCGGCTGCGCCACAGGCCGTAAAGGACGATCCCGATCAGCGAAGTGACAAGGACGATCCAGTCGATCGTTCTCATCGGTTGAAGACCTTCGTGAAAACGGTGAACAGGAGGATGACCGCGCACAGGTACGCGATTACCGCCGCGTAGAGCCGGTTCCAGGTCTTGAAGAAAGGCGGACGTTCGTCCTGATCGCTCATTGGGCGCGGCCTCCGCTGACAAGATTGGCGAACAGCCGGTAAGCGCCGGGCACGCCGGCCGGGAGTTCGCGGAAGAAGGCGAGCGGCGTGATGATGTACATGCCCTTGCCGGTCTTCGCGGCCAGCAGCCCACCGCGTAGGGGCTTCTCGCCCGGATCGTTCATTTCGAGCGGCGCCAGGTAATGCTCGTCCCAAGAGCCCGGGAAGTAGAGACCTCGCTCCTGGATCCAGCCGTCGAAGTCGGCGGTGGTTATGCGGTTCGGTACATTCAACAGCGGGTGGTCCTGCAGGACCGGCCGTACGGGCGCTTCTTCGACCGTCACGCGGTCGCGGCTCATCTTCACTGCGTACGGACCGATGTTCTTGAGCGCGCCAGTGTCGCCGCCGAAGAACGGGCCCTCCAGAATGTTGTACTGCACGACGACGGTGCCGCCGTTCTGGGCGTAGTCCCAGATGCGCTGGTAGTTGGCGCGGAGGTCGTCGCGCACGTTCCAGGCCCGCACGCCCGTGACGATGGCGTCGAAGCGTGAAAGCGACCCGTTGCCGAGGTCAGCGGCGGTTAGCAGCGTGACGTCGCAGCAGAGCTGCCGTAGCGCTTCGGGCACTTCATCGCCGGCGCCCATCACATAGCCGATGTTGCGCGCGGCGATCCGGACGTCAGAACGCACGGCGCGCGCGGAGGTTGCCGTGGGGATGACCTGGGGCGGGATGTGATCGTAATCGACGCGAGCGACCTCCGTGCCGCCATCGACGCTGAGCTCGGCAATGCCCTCTGCGGCGGGTGGCGTCACGTTGAAGATGTAGGAACGCGTCTCGCCCTTATCCTTGGCGGTGAGCGTTTGCTCGGCGGGCTCGACGCGCCAGCCGGCGGGGGCCTTCAGCCGGATGGGCATGGACGCGCCATCGGCCAACGCGCGGGCCTCCACCGTCACCTGCTTCGCGGCCGCGCTGGGGAAGATCAACGACTGGCTCGTGATGCGTACCGAAACCGGCGGTACAACGACAAAGGGCCGCGTCAGTTCGCCGCGCACACGGTCCACGTATCGGTTCTCGACGGGCCGGACGATCTCGATGGTCTCGCCCTCGATCACCAGCCGGAAACGGGCGCGTAGAGGGGCGTGGTTCGCCTCGTCGGCGGGCGGGACCCCGTACAGGTTGCCCTTCTTCGGAGCCGCCAGCCAGTAGGGCTGCGTGAAAGGCTGATCGTCAGGGACGCGGATGCTGGCGCGCCGCACGACCGACGTGTTCTTCTCGAGCGGCGTGGCGGTGGGCACTGCTGGCGCCTCGGCGGGCATGCCCTCCAGATCGACGCCCGCGAGAGTTACGCCCTTCGCGAGGCGGCTGACAACCGTGAGCGTCACGTCCACTTTCTGGCCGCGCACGGCTTCGGCCGTCGCGGCGGAGGCATCCAGCCAGAGACCGGCGGCGAGGGTAATGGCCTCATCGGCTTCACGCAGCTTGTCAGCCGCATCCTGGTGCCTGATCGCCGCAATGCGGCGCCGCAATTCGACCAGCGCGGGCAGCATGCGCTCGGGGTGTTCCGCATCGAACGCCGCCGTGACGCGAGCCAGCGCCTGCTCCACTTCGATGCCGCCCGGCAGGCGCTTCCAAGAGGTGTCGACGCCGTCCATGAAGTCCGTCGACGCTTCAGTCCCTTCGACATGGAAGAGATAGTTCGGCACGCTGCCGCGCCGCTGGGCCGCGCCCATGCCCTGGCTGCGATGCTCACTGCGGCTCATGCCGGCAAGCTCGCCGTAGGAGAGGCCGAGCAGCGCGTCGAACTCGCCCAGGTCCACCTTCAGGCGCTTCGGCAACTTCTCGAGTTCGTCTTCCTGCTGGCGCGAGAAGCTGAAGCCGTTCCACACCACACGCTTGGCCTGCCACGGTTCGCCTCGGCCCGGGAAGCGTTTGGGATCGGCCGCGGCGAGAAAGGCCTCGCGGCCCAGCATCGCGGACGATTGATGGTGTCCGTGGCCGTCGCGCGGCGTCCCGGAGAAGCGCAGCACGATGACGTCGGGCCGAAAACGGCGGATGCGCTCGACGACGTCGCCCAGCACTTCTTCCTTGCCCCACTTCGCGAGTGTCTCGTCGGCCGTCTTCGAGAAGCCGAAGTCGATGGCGCGGGTGAAGAACTGCTCGGCACCATCGATGCGGCGGGCGGCCAGCAGTTCGTTTGTGCGAATCACGCCCAGCAGGTCGCCCTGTTCGCTGCCGATCAGGTTCTGCCCGCCTTCGCCGCGCGTCAGTGAGAGGTAGGCCGTCCGGTAGTGTCGGCCTTGCGCGCAGTAGGCAAGGAACGCGGTATTCTCGTCGTCCGGGTGAGCCGCGATCATCAGCACGCGGCCCACATTGCCCAACTTGTCCAACCTGTGTTTCAGCTCCGCAACCTGAGCAGCCGCCGGCAGCGCCGCCAGCAGCGCGCAGAGCATCAGCTTTCCCATAGGTTTTCAGGATAAGAGAGTTTCGGCGGCTGCGGGAGTGCCGGTGCTCCTTTCGGGCAGGCCGCGCTCGTAGCCGCGGCCGTTCAGAACCACGCCGATCCACGTCGAGCGCGCGAAGCGGTCATAGGTGAGGAACAGCAGCGGCACTGCGAACACGATACCGATTGTGAACTTGATCCACGGATTCCAGTCGAGGCCCATCATCGGGACCTGGACGATCACCAGCGCCGCGGGGTGCATGACGTACACCCAGTAAGCGGAATCCGCCAGGTAACGGCTCCAGGGGGCGGGTGCATTCAGGCGGCGCAGGAAGAAGCCTGTCAGGCCGTAGATCATCAGCCACGCGCTCAAAGCCGTCAGCGCGGCTGTCACCGCGTAGGCCCACCAGATGCGCGTGCCTCGTTGGGCCAATTGGTTGGTGATCGTGATCACGGCCGGCGGCAGAAGCGCCAGAGCCACCAACATCTCCGCCGCGCCGAATCGCCGCAGCCTGTGGATCTGATCGCGGTGCAAATACATACCCCAGCCGAAGCTGAAGAAGACGGAGTAGGCGGCCACGACGTGCCAGTTCGGCGTGAATCCCTTCGCCGAGTCGAGGATGCCGAACTCGGTGAGAAGCAGCGTCGGGAAGGTCAGAGCGGCACCGGCCAGGACCCCCCAGCGTGACGACATCAACTCGCCGAACCAGCGCGACTTCAGCGCCGCGAGCGGACGCCGGAACACCACCGCCAGAAGGCAGACCCACATGAGAGTCAGCAGGAACCACAGGTGCATCGGCTCCAGGCTTTGCGACAGCCGCCCGCGCTGGAACCAGGCGATGGTCGCCGAGAGTGGGTCAGCCTCGCGGGAGGAATAGTAAGCGAAGACGCTGAACGCCTTCAGGAAGGGCAGCAGAAACAGCAATCCGAGGACGAACGGCAATGCCAGCCTCGCCATCCGGTTCTCCACAAATCCCTGCCAGCCTCGCTTCTCGACCAGCAGCGCGGCGAAGAATCCGGACATCACGAAGAAGGCCGGAAGCCGGAAGGTGTGGATGAAGAGGACAAGCGCCTCGATCCCTTTACTTGTGTACGGGTCTTTCATCCACCAGACCCCGTCAAAGCTCACGTAAGCGGCGCCGGAGTGGATCGCCACTCCTAGCAGCATCATGGCTCCGCGGAGAGCGTCGAAGCCGTCGTAGCGTTCAGTGGTCGTCATGGGATCACAATGCGGGTCCTGGGCGCGAATACGTGAGTGGGATGGAGTAGGTTTAACGGTATACTCAGACCGTAACCCATTGAAATGAATCGGTCGAACCCATCGCCGGAGGCAGTGCGCGCCGAGCTGGAACAGATCCTCCAAAGCCCCCAGTTCCGCGATGCCGGGCGCCTCGGCCCGTTCCTCCGGCACCTGGTGGAGCGGACTCTGGCCGGCGACGACTCCAGCCTGAAGGAGTCACTGCTCGGCACAGAGTTCTTCCAGCGCGGTTCGGACTACGACCCCCGCACGGACCCGGTGGTCCGTGTCGAGGCCCGGCGACTGCGCCAGCGCCTGGAGGACTACTACGGCGGCGCCGGCACTGGGAATGCGGTTCAGGTCACGCTGCCCAAGGGCGGCTATGTGCCCGTTTTTGAGGTGCGCACTGATGAAAGGGCGAAAATGCCGGGAACGAATCGAGTTCGTTTCGTCATTTTTGCCGCTGCGGCCGCCGCGGCGGCGCTCGGCGGCTGGTGGATCTTCTCGCGGTCCCACCCGGCGGAGGTCGTGGCGCCGGCCCCGACCGTTGTGGTGCTGCCGCTGGCGAACGTCGGCGCAAATCCCGAAAACGACTATTTCGCCGACGGGCTCACCGAGGAGATCATCGACCGGCTGTCGAAGCTGAGCGGCATTCGCGTCGTGGCCCGGGGCGTTACGGCGAGCCTGAAGGGCAAGGGCCTCGATCTTCGCGAGTCCGCGCAGCGCGTCCAGGCCGACCTGGCGATTGAGGGCTCCGTGCGCCGCCAAGAGGACCGCCTCCGCGTCACCGCGCGCCTGGTGGACGCAGGCGGCGGCTCGACGCTCTGGTCGCAGACCTACGAGCGCAACCTCAAGGATGTTTTCGCGATTCAGGACGAGATTGCGCAATCGGTCGCCTCGGCGCTGCGGCTTCGCGTCGCCGGCGCGGTGCCACTGCCCAGCCGGTACACGTCGAACCTTGCTGCCTACACGGCGTACCTGAAGGGCCGGCATCAGTTCAACCGTTACTCCGAGACGGGCATGAGGCGCGCGATTGAGTACTTCAACGAGGCGCTGAAGGCCCAACCGGATTACGCTCCGGCCGTGGCGCAGCTTTCCCATACTTACGCGCTTCTGGCGTATTACGATGCGCTTCCGCCTGAGGTGCCGAAGTCCGAGACCAAGCGTCTGGCGGAGCGCGCCATCCAACTCGACCCGTCGCTGGCCGAAGCCCACGCTGCCCTGGGCATGGTGCTCGCGTTTCAGGACTGGCAGTGGGATTCGGCTGAAGCCGAGATGAAGAAGGCTCAGGAGGTGGACCCCGGCTCGCCTTTCGGCTACGGCTCCTACGGCGCGGCGGTCCTGCTGCCGCAAGGCCGTTTCGACGAAGCGCGGACAGCGTTGAAGCAGGCGATCGAGATGGACCCGCTCTCGTCGTTCTTCAACTTTGTCTACGCGTACACGTTGCTTGCGTCGGGGCGGTACGAGGAATCGCTCGACCAATACCGGAAGACGCTGGAATTGGGCAACATCCATCCCGACATGGAGTGGGATTACGGCATGGCGCTGGGCTTCGCCGGTAAGCCGAAAGAAGCCTCCGAAGCCTTCAAGCGTTCCAACAGGCTGAACGGCTCAAGCCACCTGGAGCCGCGCGGCCTGCAAGCCTACTTTTCGGGTGACGAAGCTCAGGCCAGGCGCGATGTTTCGCCTCTCGAAGCGAACGTGAAGCGCGGCGATGAGGATCGCATGGACCTCGTCAGGCTCTGCGCCATGCTAGGCGAAAAAGAAAAGGCGCTCGATTGGCTCGAGCGCGCGGTGGATGCACGCGAGGCGCAGGTGATCTGGCTGAAGGTCGATCCCCGGCTTCGCTCGTTGCAGGAAGAGCCGAGGCTCAAGGCGCTGCTGAAGCGCGTGAACCTCGGCCCGAGGTAGCGCTGGCGCGCTACTTGTCTTCCTTCATCTGCTGGGCCAGGTAGTTCTCGTAACCCATTTCCTTGATCATGTGGAGCTGCGCTTCCAGGTAATCCACGTGATGTTCTTCGTCGAGCAGGATCTTCTCGAACAGTTCACGGCTGCCGTTGTCGGCTGCTTCGATGGAGGCCGCAATCGCCTTGTTCAGGCGCGGAATCGCTTCCAGTTCGAGCGCCAGATCGTTCTCCATCATCTCTTTCACCGTCTGGCCGATGCGCAGCGGGAAGAGTTCGCTCATGCTCGGGGAGCCGTCGAGGTAGAGAATGCGGTGCAGCAGCTTTTCGGCGTGCATCATCTCCTCGATCGATTCCTTCTTGGTGATCTTGCCCAGCCGCTCGTAGCCCCAGTTTTCCATCATCTCGGCGTGGAGGAAGTACTGGTTGATGGCAGTCAACTCCGCCGTCAGAGTCTCCTGCAAGTATTTGAGAACAGTCGCGTTGCCCTTCATGTTGCCTCTCCTAGGTGAACTTGCCCAGACCCTCCAGATTCTAGCAGCAAATCGCCGTAAATTGCTAACTGCAAATGACTTGCACGCATCAGCCATGGCCGCGCGCGGCTTGCATGGCACGATCCTGAGTGCTTTGCTAGACTTGTGGCGTCCGCCGAGGCGAACCATGAGCCAAAACTCCGAACTCCTGAAAACCCCTCTCAATAGCGCGCATCGCGCCTTGGGGGCCAGGATGGTGGATTTCGGCGGTTGGGACATGCCCGTGCAGTATTCGGGCATCATCGAGGAGCATCAGGCGGTCCGGCAGTCCGTTGGCCTGTTCGACGTCTCCCACATGGGTGAGATCGAGGTGAAGGGCCCGCAGGCGCTGGACTTGGTGAACCACATCAGCACGAACAACGCCGCGCGGCTTCAGGACGGCCAGGCGCACTACGCCGGGCTGCTTTACGAGACGGGCTGCTTCGTGGACGACATTCTGGTGCACCGGGTGGCCGGGGACAGCTACTTCCTTTGCGTCAACGCCTCCAATCAGGACAAGGACTTCGAGCACATCCGCTCGCAGAGCCGTTGGGAGTGCACGGTCGAGAACGCCGGCCCTCGCTATGCGCAGATCGCCATCCAGGGTCCGAACGCGCTGCCCACGCTCCAGAAGCTGACTGGGACTGACCTCACCTCGATCCGCTACTACTGGTTCGTGGACGGCGAGGTCTCCGGCGAACCGGCGCGCATCGCCCGCACCGGCTACACCGGCGAGGACGGCTTCGAGATCTACGTGGCGCCGGAGCTAGCCGAAAAACGTTGGAACGAACTCATAGCCGCCGGCGAGGAGTTCGGCGTGAAGCCATGCGGCCTGGGCGCGCGAAACACACTGCGCCTGGAAGCCGGCATGGCACTCTACGGGCACGAGATCGACGCCTCCATCACGCCCCTCGAGGCCGGGCTGGCGTGGATCGTGAAGTTCGACAAGGGCGATTTCGTTGGCCGCGCCGTGCTCGACAAGCAGCGCGCCGAGGGCATTAAACGAAAACTGACCGGATTCGAGATGTGCGGCCGGGGCATCGGCCGCGACGGATATGAAGTCCGCGTGGACGGGCAGCCCGCGGGTTGGGTGACCTCGGGCGGCCCCGCGCCCACGCTCAACAAGAACATTGGATTGTGCTACCTGCCCGTGGAGAAAGCGCACGCGGGCCTCGCGATCGAGGTCGTGGTGCGCGACCGTCCCGTGGAGGCCGTGACGATCCCAACTCCCTTCTACAAGAGAGCGAAATGAGCACCTATCCCGACAACTACCGCTACACCAAAGAGCACGAGTGGGTTTCCATGGAGGGGGCGACCGGCACCATCGGCATCACCTTTCATGCGCAGCAGGAACTGGGTGACATCGTCTACGTCGACCTGCCCAAGCCGGGCACCCAGGTGGAGACCGGCAAGAGCTTCGGTTCCGTCGAGAGCGTGAAGGCCGTCTCCGACATTTACTCGCCCGTGACCGGCGAGGTGGAGGAGATCAACACCGCGCTGGCCGATGCGCCAGAGAAGCTGAACGAAGATCCTCACGGCGCCGCCTGGCTTGTGAAGATCAAGCTCGCCAATCCCGCCGAAGTGGACGGCCTGCTGTCCGCGGCGGATTACCACGCTTACATCGCGGGCTAGCCGAGCGCCGATTGCATGCGCTGATCCGTGCGCAGTTTTGTGACCGTGCGGCGCCGCTCTTCGTCGTCGATTTCGAACCACTCCGGGTCGAGCCTCGCGCCCGCGCGTGCCAGCATCGCAGCGGTTTCATAGTAGTTGCCGCGTTTCGGCGGCTGCGACAGGCCGCCCCACCCATATAGCGCCCATTCCAGGGGTGTGCCGCCGAAGCTCTCATCTTTCACATCTACGGGTGCGCCGTGATCCAACAGCATGCGGACGGTCTCCGCGTGTCCGCCGAGCGCGGCCCAGTGGAGGCCCGTCTGCCCGTGGTGCCTGAGTTTCGCGGTGAGTTCCACGCCCCGGTCCAGCAGGAAGGCCGCGACCTCCGTGCGCCCGAACTGGCAGGCCCAGGCGAACGCGTCCTTTAGCTGGTTCTGTGTTGCCGGGGGCTTCAGACTGCCGTCATCATCGAAGAAGGTCCTGACGACATCCAGACGGCCGACGCCAGCGGCCCCTTCCAGGTCGAGCCGCGCGCCTCGTGCGGCCAGGAACTCTGCGGCTTCGCCACGGCCATTGTGCAGGCAATCGTTCGCCGCGCTCCCGCTGTCAGGACGCTCGATCCGGGCCCCGCGCGCGATTAGCAATTCGAGCAACTCGATCTGCAAGCCGGCGGCCTGCGGGTGGCAGCTTGTGGCGGTCAGGCCGAGGGTTGTGGAACCGCCGCCATAGGCTCCCGATTCGGCGTCGACGTCGGCGCCTGCGTCCAGCAGCAGCCGCGCGATTGCCACGATGTTCCTCGGCGTTTTCTGGCGGTAGCCCTCCACTCCGTTCGCCGACACGTAGTGCAGCAAGGTCGAGTGGTGGTCCCGCACCGAACGCGCGCAGATGAGTCCCGGATTCGCCTGCAGCAGATCGCGAAGATCATCAATATTGCCGTGGACAATGGCATCCACGGCGCGCTCGAACTGCGAGTCCGGGGAATCCTCTCGCTCTAAAGACCTGAGGTGCCCGGAAAATTTCGGCCAACTCGCGAATCCGTGACAGCGCGCGACGAAGAACTGTGCGGCGGCGAGATTGGAGTCTCCGGGTGGACGATTCTTGTTCCACTGCTGTTCAATTCGCTGCGCGTTCCAGCGAATGGCCCGCCGGACGTCGGGCGTGATTGCCGGTTCGCGCAGCTTGGCCAGGTTCTCCAGCCAGCGTGCCGCCCATTCGCGAACGGCGTTCTCGTCGCCGGACGCGCCGGCCTGCTTCAATTCCTTGGCGAGTTTCCGGTATTGCTCCAGGCTGGGGTTGGGAGGGAGAGGGAGAGCGTCGGACATACGAATCTCCTTCGCTGTGTGTTCGATGGGTGAGCGCGGCCCTTTCCGCGGACTGGATGCGCCCCTCGCGCTGGCTTGTTTATAACACGGGACGACTGGTGCGGCGCCAGCGGTACGACCGGACTCCTCCGTCACCTCGGTCCTTCGCGAAGGTGCTTTGAAGCCGGATTCACACAGGGCCCAGATCGCCTGTATGCTGCTAGTCGAGGCATGATTAGCAGAGACATGAATGAAGCTCTGCTGAGAGCTGCGGCTCTCGGCACTCACGACTGGCCCGAATATGCGTCTTACTGTCATGCCCGCGAGGCGGGTCTGCGCGAGTCAGCATTCTTGCACCTTGAGAACTTCATCAAGAATCTCGAATCTGACACGATTGAGCGTCGGCGCCAGTTCTCGAACTGGCTTTGCCAACGAATCGTCCAAGACGCGCACTCCGCTCACTGTCTGCTTCCGTACCCACTTCTGGAGCGGGTTGTGATGCCGGCGCTCAGCACGTGGAGATCAGCCGAGCCGGAGTCCTCAGCGCCGGCCCGTTGGTTAGGCCTCCTACTCACTTCACGCGATTACGCAGCGATGCGAGCCGGGCTTGCACACGCTCTTGACGACGGGGAAGCGCTGCTTTGCGAGGCTCTCCGAATCGATTCGTCCGATCAGATCGCGCGGATTCGTCTTGTCGAATGCCGGATCGCTAGGCTGGATTTCAATGCGCACCATCTTCCCCAGGAATACTTAGGTGATCCGGACAAGGATCTCGAAGTGGTCAACGAAGTAAGTACGATGATCGCGGAGATTGGTGATGCCGAAGACCGAGCCCGACTGTCGGGAGAACTGGAATATGCGCACGGCTTGATCTCAGACTGGATTGATTCGAGGAATGCTGGCGTTGACTTCCTTGAATGGCGTTCGAGGCACGACAGAGAGTTTTGCGCTGTGACACGGGTCTACGTGTACGGCTCAGAGTGAGCTTCACTACCGGCTGACTTGAAACCCGGCGCCGGGGTTCCGAGTCGCCCAGATGCCCTCCGTGGGGGCTCAACGGTACACTGGTATTTCGGAGTAGTAAACCGCTTTGAGATACCTACCTAAGTCAGACGCCGAACGGCGCGAGATGCTCGCGGTGTGCGGCCTGGAATCCCTGGATCAGCTTTATTCTCATCTTCCGGAAGACGCGCTGCTCGACCGTCCGCTGGCGATCGAGCCCGGCAAGTCCGAGTACGAGATCGTCGATTACTTCAAGGCGCAGGCCGCCCGCTGCGCGGATGGCTACGCGTCGTTCCTCGGCGCGGGCGTCTACAACCATTACCGGCCGGTGATGTGCGATGTCGTGGTCTCGCGCGGCGAGTTCCTCACCTCGTACACGCCCTACCAGGCCGAGATCGCGCAAGGGACGCTGACCACCATCTTCGAGTTCCAGACGATGGTGTGCCAGTTGACCGGCATGGAGGTGGCCAACGCCTCCATGTACGACGGGTCGACGTCGGTGCCGGAGGCGGCCATGATGGCGATGCGCATCACGGGCCGCGACAAGTTCCTGGTTTCGGCCGGCGTGCACCCCGAGTATCGAGAAGTCCTGAAGACGTACTCGCATAACTCGCGGCTGGACTTTTCGACTGTTGGCTATGACGGCGACAGCGGCTCGCTGGACCTGGCGGATCTCGACAGCAAGTTGGACGACCAGACCGCGTGCGTCATCATCCAGACGCCGAACTTCTTCGGCGTGATCGAAAACGTGAAGCAAGCCGCGGAGTTGGCGCACAAGAGGGGCGCGCTCCTGGTGGTGGTCTTTTCCGAGGCGGTCTCGCTCGGGTTGCTGGAACCGCCGAAGGAAGCAGACATCGTGGTGGGCGAGTTGCAGTCGTTCGCGATCTCGCCGTCGTACGGCGGGCCGTACGCGGGCATCATCGCCACCCGCGAGAAGTACATCCGGCAGATTCCCGGACGTCTGGTGGGTGAAACGCGCGACGCCGACGGCAACCGCGCCTTCTGCCTGACGCTTTCCACCCGTGAGCAGCACATCCGCCGCGAGAAAGCGACGTCGAACATCTGCACCAACCAGGCGCTGATCGCGCTGATGGCGACAGTGTTCATGAGCGTTTACGGCAAGGAGGGTCTGCGCGAACTGGCGCTGCAAAACCTTTCCAAGTCGCACTACCTGGCTGACGGCCTGCCGGCGCGTTTCGATGGCCGGTTCTTCAACGAATTTGTCGTCAAGTTGAATGGCCGCACGCCGGAAGAGGTGAATGCGGCGCTGCTCGAGAAGAAGATCATCGGCGGCCTGCCGCTTGGCCGTTTCTATCCGGAGTTGAGCGACTCGATGCTGCTCTGCGCCACCGAGATGTCCCGGCGCGAAGACATGGATGCCGTGAAGGAGGTTCTGCGCTAATGCCGACCGCAATCGGAAAGGTTCGTTCCCACCAAACGCAGAACGAGCAGTTGCTGTTCGAGATGTCCAGCCCGGGCAAGAAGGCCTACCAGTTGCCGGAACTGGATGTGCCCGCGGTGGACCCGGCGGAAGCGCTGGGCGGCGAAAACGTCCGCGAACAGATCGAGGAGTTCCCCGAGGTTTCCGAAGTGGAGGTGATCCGCCACTTCTCGCGCCTTTCGACCTGGAACTACGGCATCGACCTGGGCCTGTTTCCGCTGGGCTCGTGCACGATGAAGTACAACCCGCGTATCAACGAGACTGTGGCGAGGATCGACGGGCTTGCGTGGGCGCACCCATACCAGCCGGAGGCGCTGTCGCAGGGCGTGATGGAGATTGTCGCGCAGCTTGAAGCCGCGCTGGGCGAGATCTTCGGCATGGAGGCTGTCACGCTTCAGCCCGCCGCCGGCGCGCACGGCGAGTTCACGGGCATCCTATTGATCCGCGAGTACCTGGCGTCGAAGGGCAACGCGCGCCGGAAGGTGCTTTGTCCAGATTCGGCGCACGGTACGAACCCGGCCACCGCGATGATCGCCGGCTACGAAGTGGTGAACGTCAAGAGCAACGAGCAGGGCATGGTGGACCTGGCGTCGCTTGCCGCTGTGCTGGACGGCGAAGTGGCCGCGATGATGATCACCAACCCGAACACGGTGGGCGTGTTCGAGGAGAACATCACGAAGATCTGCGCCATGCTGCACGAAAAGGGCGCGCAGGTCTACATGGACGGCGCGAACATGAACGCGCTGGTGGGCATTTCGAGGCCGGGCGACTTCGGCATCGACGTGATGCACTCGAATCTGCATAAGACGTTTTCGACGCCGCACGGCGGCGGCGGGCCTGGCGCGGGCGCCGTGGGCGTCCGGTCGCACCTGGAGCCCTTCCTGCCCGGTCCGAGGCTTAAGAAGAACACCGAAGGCGCGTGGACGTGGGACTACGACCGTCCGAAGTCCATCGGGCGCGTGCGTGCGTTTTACGGCAACTTCGGGGTTCTGGTTCGCGCGCTGGCCTACATCATGGCGCACGGCGGTCCGGGGTTGAAGAACGCCACCATTGACGCGCTGCTGAACGCCAACTACATCCGCGCGCTGATCGAGCCGTACTACGACATCGCGTATCCGGCGAAGTCGATGCACGAGTGCGTCTTCTCCGATTCGCGCCAAGCGAAGAAGGGCGTGCGCACGGGCGACATCGCCAAGCGCCTGATCGACTACGGTTTCCATCCCTACACGGTGAGCTTCCCGCTAATCGTCTCCGGTTCGCTGATGATCGAGCCCACCGAGACTGAGCCGAAGCAGGAGTTGGACGCCTTCTGCGAAGCGATGATCGCCATCGCGAACGAAGTGGAGCAGAACCCCGAGGTCGTGCATGACGCGCCGCAGATGACGCGCACGCCGCGCGTCGATGAGGTGACTGCCGCGCGGAAGCCCGTTGTGCGCTGGAAGCCGGCCCCCGTGCCTGAACTGCAACCGGCAGGCAGCGCCGCGGATTAGACTGTTGATTTGCGTCGCCAAGCCGCTCTTGTCATCTTCGTTGTCCTGCTGCTCCGCCTCCCGTTTCTGAACGTCGCGGCGCAGTGGGACGACTTCAATTACCTGGACGCGGCCGAGTACACGCTCACCAATCCGGCTCATCCGTCTCACATCCAATACGTCTTTCAAGGCGAGCGCCACACCATGCGAGGGCATCCGCATCCGCCAGGGATGGCATGGATTCTCGCGGGCGTGATGGCGGTTCTGGGTCCGTTCCACGAGAAGCCGTATCACGCGGTATTCCTCGTCTTCTCGCTGACGGCGGCTCTGTCGATGCTTGTTCTGGCGCGGCGTTTCGTGCCGCAGCACGCGGTGCAGGCGACGCTGCTGTTTCTGGCTGTGCCGGCGTCGATGGTCAGCGGGACGTCGTTCGAAAGCGACATGCCGCTGCTCGCGTTCTGGACGCTGGCGATGGCGCTCTTCATCGAAGGAGTCGAACGGCACAATGGGAAGTTGCTGGCGGCGTCGGCCGTTGCGATGGCGGCGGCGTCGATGGTGGCGTATTCCGCCTTCCTCATCGCGCCCATCTGCTTCGTGTACCTGTGGCTGAGGCGTTGCGCGTGGCGTACGGCGTGGATGGTGTTGGTGTCACCGTTCGTGACGATCGGCGGCTACCAGTTATACGAGCGCGTCACCGGGGGCTCACTGCCCGCGGGCGAGTTGATGGGCCATTTCCGCAACTACGGCCTGCAACGTCTGGAGATGAAGATTCGCAACGCCGTGGGTTTGTTGGGACACCTTGGGCTAGTGCTGTCGCCGGTGGCGGGCATCGCGCTGGCGATGCGGTCCGGGTGGTGGACGTGGGCACTGGCAGGGACAGCGGCTCCGATCGCCGCCATGGTCGATCCGCACCCGCTCTTCTGGGCGCCCATCTCCTGCGGCGTGCTGCTGCTGGGCTGGGTGCTGCACCGGTTGAAGGACCCGGAGGACCGGTTCCTCGCCTCGTGGGTGCTGCTGTATTTTGTCGCGGCGCTGGCGATCTTCTTCGCTGGTGCGGCGCGGTACCTGCTGCCCATCGGCGCACCGCTGGCGCTGCTGGCCGCGCGGCATCTTTCGAAGCGCACAGCGGTGCTGTGGGCCGCGATTGTGCTGAACATCGGTCTGGGCCTCGGAATGGCGTGGGTGAACGCGCAGCACTGGAATACTTGCCGTGCGTTCGCGCGGCAGGCGATGGAGAGGGCGCAAGGACGCCGTACGTGGATCGCGGCCGAATGGGGTCTGCGGCACTACGCGGAGGAGTTGGGCGCGAAGCCGCTGCTGCGTGGCGCCGTGCTCGAGCCGGGCGACCTGCTCCTGACGAGCAAGCTCAGCGGCGACATCCCCTATGGCCAGGGCGGCAACCGGCTGGTGGAACTGCTCAAATTCGATATCCAGCCGACGCTGCCGTTGCGAATCGCCGGGTTGGGCGACGGCGCGGGCTATGCGACCATCGGCTGGGGTTTGCGCGCACTGGGCTGGGGCAGAACTCCCGTCGATGAACTGGCCTTGTATGAAGCCGTGCGCGAAAAGCCGGAGTTTTCCGTGCTGCCGATGGGCACGGCGGCCGTCGAGCGGCAACTCGTCTCCGGCGTGCACGGCATTGAGCAGGGGGCATGGCGCTGGGCCGAACAGCGCTCGGTGTATGTGCTGAAAGTGCCGTCGAAGCGCAGCCAGCTCAGCGCGAGCGTCTACATTCCGGACGATGCGCCGGGCCGGGTGGTTCGGATCGAATTGAACGGCAAAGTCGTGGCCGAGAAGCGGTTCGCGAGGCCCGGCAGCTATCAGATCGAGAGTCCGGTGCTGGAACTCGACGGGGAGAGCGCGACGGTGGCGCTGACCATCGACAAGGGCTTCCAGCCGCCGGGGGATTTCCGGCGTTTGGGGCTGATTGTGTCGACGCTCGGGCTTACGTCCGCTCGATGATCTCTCGAGCGGCGCTCGACACTCTCTCGACGGAATCATCGAGAGAAAGCACGCGAACTCTCGAGCCGCGCGGCGTCCACGCTCGAGGACTCGCCGGGCCGAAGAGCGCCACGACGGGGACGCCGCAGGCGGCGGCTAAGTGCGTGATTCCAGAGTCGTTTCCGATGTAGACGGAGGCTTGTGCGAGCCATTCGGCGAGACGCCCGAGATCGTCGAAGCGCACTGCCCCGGCAAGCAGTTCTTCTGGCCCGGCGGTGAAGTGGACTTCAACTCCTTCATTCTGAAGGGCTTGAGCGACTCCCGCGAACTTCTCGAGGGGCCAGTTCTTGCGCAACGAGCTCGAAAACGGGTGGATGACGGCGAAGCCCGAGTTGCGGCGCTCGACGGGCAGGCGGGGAATGAGGCCGGGCGGGGCGCCGGTCTGGGCGGCATAGAAGTCGACGGCGTGGCCGTTGCCGTCGGGCAGGGTGCGGAAGAAGCGGAAGGGCAAGTGGGCGACGGCGGCAGGGAAGTCGTCGCGATTGGCGCCGTACCAGGACCAGATCTCGTCGAAATCGGCGAGCGCGGCGGGGACCGCATAGCCGGGAAGACCCGCCAGTTCAAGGCCTGTGGACGCGATGGAGCGCGCGGGAGCGAGGTGCCGGACGAGGGGCAGGTTGGCGGTGGGGACCCAGATCTCCGCCGGGCGCAGGTGTTCCGCGGCCGGGAGCCAGACGAGCGTGTCGCCGATGGCTCCGGGGCGGATCAGCAGCCGGCGGGCTACTGGAGCAGCAGCGGGAGTTTCAGCTCGATGGTCTTCGGGGGGAAGCACATCTTATCGTTGCAGGCCTGGTAGCGGAGTTTGCCGCTGAGCGATGCGGGGCCGGGCGCGGCGGTGGCGCTGCGCTGGAACTGGGTGGCGATTTCGAACTCGCCGCTGAAGACGGACAGTGGCTTGTCGGAGAAGTCGTACTTCTCTTGCGCGGGCTTGGGGAACGTGGTCTTCAGGGCCTCGAGAGCGCCGGGGTTCCAGGTGATCTTCAGCGGAATGAGGTAGGCCTCGTTGGGCTTGTCGGAGTTGGTGTGGCAGCCCGCAGGCAGCTTCACGCGGAGCTTCTGCTCGGCGGGTTGGCCGCGCTTGACCACCAGTTTTTGCGGCGGCAACACCTCGAGCGTGCACGGCGATTGCGCGGCGGCGAGGCCGGCGAGGAGGATGCTACTCCAGAAGAGTTTCGATCTCATATTCGAAGTCTGCCTTTCGCAGAAGCCCGACGTGCTTCGACGCCACACGGCCTTCTTTGTCGATCATGAAGGTCGTCGGAATCGCGTAGATGCCGCCGTAGTCGCGGGCGACGGGATGCGTGCCCAGGACGACACGGTAGTTCACCTGCATGCCATTGATGTACGGCTTGACGACATCCCAGCCCCCATCGTCGAGGGCGATGCCGACCACGGCGAATCCTTTGTGTTTGTAGGTCCTCTCGAACTCGATGAGCCAGGGGATCTCGGTCCTGCAGGGGCCGCACGAAGTGGCCCAGAAGTTCAGGAGCACCACTTTGCCCTTGAGGGCGGTGAGCGTCACGTCGCGCCCGGTGGCGTCCTTCAGCTTGAAGTCCGGCGCCGGTTTGCGGTCATCGGGCGCGACGCTGCGAAGCGAAGGACTGGAGCAACCGGCCGCTGCAAGCGCGAGTGCGGCGACGAGAAGTGCAGGCAGGCGCTTACTCGAGTAGAGCTTTGATCTCATTCTCGAAGTCGGCCTTTTGCTGGAGCCCGATGTGCGTGGAAGCGATGCGGCCCTCGCGGTCAATCATGAACGTCGTGGGGAGCGAGTCGATGCCGCCGTATTGCTGAGCGACGGGATCGGTGCCCATGACGATGCGGTAATTCACCTGCTTGTCGGTGATATAGGGCTTGACGGCCTCCCAGCCTTCCTCGTCCATGGCGACTCCCACGACGGCGAGGCCCTTGTCCTTGTAAGTCTTTTCGAACTCGATGAACCAGGGGATCTCGAATTTGCAGGGGCCGCACCAGGTAGCCCAGAAGTTGAGGAGAACCACTTTTCCCTTGAGGTCGGAGAGCTTGACGTCGCGGCCGTCGGCGTCTTTCAGGGTGAAGTCCGGTGCAGGCTTGCGGGAGGCTGCCTCGCCGGGGGACGCGCTTTTGGCCTCGGCGGCGGACGGTGCAGGCTTGGAGCATCCGCCCACGATGAGGGCGAGAGACAGGGCTAGGACGCCCGGCAGCAGGTGTTTCTTCATGAGGCAGGCTTTCGTTTCGATTCTATCAGTTAGATGCGGAACGGCTCTGTAAGGTGACTGCCGAGCCACTGTTTCCTGCGGGCACGCCAGCGGGCAGCGAGCGCGTACTCGGCGTGGTCGATCACACCAGACCAGCACCAGGCGGCGGTATCGCAGAAGCTCTCGCAAGCGTATTCGCGCCAGGGGCGCGAACGGTTTCCAATGTCGTCCGGCGTCAACGTGTCTTTGCGCCAGGAGGCGGAGAGGCCCAGTTCACCTCGGGCGCGGGCGCCGATCTCAGTCTGGAGCAGCGATTCCCAGGCCTTTCGGGCGGGATTGCCGAGGCGCAGCCAGACGAAGTGGAAGAGCTCGTGGGTGACGATGCGGGCGAGCTCGACGGGATCGCGGCGGAGCGCGCTGTCGAAGACGATGACGCGCTGGCGGGGAAAGGTGGCGGCGTGGACCTGATCGCCGGGGCCGGGGCCGCTGTGCAGACGTCCCCGGTGAGCCCGCAGCGAGGGACTCCATCGAACCAGGACCGGCTCCCCGTAGAGCGCGGGAAGCGTATTGAGGTGCCGGATTACTTCTGGGCCGGCCCCGACAAGTAGCCCTCGTCCTTGAACTCGATTTTGATGCCTTCGCGGACTTCTTTCATCCATGCGTCGAAGCGTTCCTGCTTGAGGCTCCGGTAGATATCGTCGTTCAGCTTATCGAACGGGGTGACGATCAACTCCGCGAGTTGAAAGATGTAATAGCCGTTGGGCTGGCGGAGGGGCGCGGTGATTTCGCCCGGCTTGAGCGCGAAGATGGCGCTTTTGATGGAGTACGGGACGGCCGTGTCGGACTGCTTGATTTCGGGGTAGTCGCCGTCTTTCTGCTTGGATTCGGGGTCGTCCGAATACTGCTTGACCAGGTCGCCGAAGGACGCGCCGCCCTTGGTCTTCGCGGCGATTTCGCCGGCCAGGGATTTGGCCTCGGCCTCAGTGCGGCTGGTTTTCGCACCAGGCAGCGGCGAAGCGGCGAAGGAGACGTAGAGGACCTTCGTCTTCGCGATGCTGTACTGGTCCTTGTTCTTCTCGTAATAGGCGAGCATAGCCTCGCGCGGAATCTTCATGGTCCGCTCTTTTTCCGACATCATCGCGGTGGCGAGGAAGACGGCGCGATTGTAGGTGAGCCGGGTGGCGTAGGGTTCCTTCTTGTCGAGGCCCTCTTTTTCGGCGATCTCCGTGAGCTTCTCCATGAGCGCCCAATTGTCGAGGAAGAGCTTCTTGTTGCTCTGGAAGTTCTCGGGAATGGCCCCGCCAATGGCCTTCACGATCCGCTCGAGTTCCCTACGGGTGTACTCTTTGCCGTTGATCACGGCAACAACGGTGTCGGGGGCGGAAGCAGGAGCCGCGGGGGGCTGCGCGGCCAGCGCCAACGCGCTTACGCCGAGCAGGAAAGCTAACTGAATCATGCTCTTTTTGAATGGTAGCATGCAGACCATGCACAGCCTCCTTCTCGATATCTCCGTGTGGTCAGCGGACCTGGCGAACCTGGAGGCGGAGATGCGGCGCCTTGAGCCGTTCGCCGACTCCTTTCATTTCGACGCGGCAGACGGGCATTTCGTGTCTTCTTTGCTCTTCTTTCCCGATTTGATCGCCCGCCTGCGGCTGCTGACGGGGAAACCGTTCCACGTGCACCTGATGGCGACCCGCCCGGTGGACCTTGTGGGCGCGTTCGTCGAAGCCGGAGTGGACCGGATGACATTCCCGATCGAGGCGGGCAAGCGGGTGCGCGATGCGGTGGACCGGGTGCTGGCGCATGGGAGGAAGGCGGGGATTTCTCTCGACCTGGAGACTGAAGTGATAGAGGTGAAGGACTACCTTCCACGAATCGATACGGTGCTGATCATGGGGACGCCGATGGGCGTGAAGGGGCTAGGGCTGGACGACCGGGCGTGCGGGCGAATCGAGGCGGTGAAGCGGCTGGGCGGGAAAGTGAAGGTGTTCGCGGACGGAGGGATTCGTGAGGAGACTGTGCCGTTGCTGAAAGCGGCCGGGGCCGACGGAATCGTCCCCGGCTCGCTTGTCTGCAACGCGCCGGACCTGGCGGCGCGGGTGGCGTGGCTGAAGTCGCTGGTCTAGCTACTGCTGAATGGGCAGTGGCCCGAAGACGGGAAGCGGCATGTTGGCCTGGTCGACGAGGTTGAGATAGGGGTCCTTGCCGTAGCCGTAGTGGAGTGTGGCGCCTTCGGGGAGTTTGCCTCCGAAGAGGAGTTCGACGGCATTGGGGTTCGTTTTCGAGACGCGCTGGCGGAAGATCAGCGCGACGGGCTTGCCCTCGGCGTTGTGGATGGTGAAGCCGTTCAGCCGGCCAGTATGGGCCAGACCGCCGTTCACGTCGTTGAAAGTGACGGTGATGACGGAACCCTTCACCGCGGCGGAGGCGGGCCGCGGTCCGCGCTTCGTCTTCCCTTCGGCGAGGTTGGCCATGCGGGCGGCCAGGACGAGGAAGGAGTCCGTGCCGACATGGATGCCGTCGTCCATGTCGAGGTCGATGGCGGTGGTCATGCCGAGATTGGGCAGGGCTGTCTCGACCTTGCGCTGAAGATCCTGGACGGCGTGCCACTCGTCGATGTTGGCATCGTTCACGTGGCGGCCGATCTGGACATAGTAGAAGGGCAGGGAGGGCTGGTTGAAGTCGGCGCGGATGGCCTTGATGAGGTCAGTGAACTTCTGCTCAAAGAGCGGCGCGGCCTTCGGGCTGGCGTCGGATTCGCCCTGATACCAGAGCACGCCGGCGACGCGGCCGCCAGCCTCCTTGAAGCGGCGCAGCATGCCACCGTAAAGCGACGCGCCACCCTCGCTCTTTAGCGAAGGAGACCACTGGTCCATCGACGTGCCGCCGTGGGCGCAGGGGACGAGGCCGATGGGCACGCCGGTGCGCCTGACCATCTCAAGCGCGAAGGGCAGGCCGACGCCGGCGCCCTTCTTCCGGTTGGCGATCCATTTCTGGAGCTCAAGGCCCGCAAGGGGTTTGGTCTTGTCGGAGTTTCTGCGCCAGTGGAAGGAGTCTTTGGTGTCGGCGAGGCGGTGGAGGGGATCTTCGGCACT
Organism: Bryobacteraceae bacterium; assembly: GCA_050789245.1. Lineage (GTDB taxonomy): Bacteria > Acidobacteriota > Terriglobia > Bryobacterales > Bryobacteraceae > PNKE01. Next base: position 399,019 of record JBOZRR010000037.1, read on the forward strand.
GACCCAGGTGTCGGTCATGTCGAACGAATTGATGAAGGCTGACGGCAGGGGCAGGTCTTCGAGATTGCCGACGCCCTCCATGTTGGACTGGCCGGCGAGGACCCAGAGGTCGCCGACCAGGAGATTGTCGATTCCGGTGACGGGTGCGTTGGCTCCGGCGCGCAGTTCGAGGCGGTACGGGCCTCCAGTGGGCACGGCCTCGATGGCGGCAGTGAATGTGGCGCCGGTGACTTTTCCGGCTGGTTTCCAGTCGATGACGGGCGTGGGGTTGCCGCTGCGGAGGATGCGTATCTCGACGGCGCGGCCGGCGGCGTTTGCCGCGGAGCCCTCGACGTTCAGGGTCGCGGAGTTGTTGGATCCGCGCTGATAGACCTGATAGGGGGCTGCGCCGCGAGTGACCTGGAGGGTCTGAGCGGCGAGCGTAAGGGTGGCAAGAAGAGAGCAGATGAGTAGTCTTCGCATTGCGTTGCCATCCAATATAATGCAGGCATGCTTTCGACACAGGCTGGCCGGCGCTCGTTTCTGCGCACGTCACTTCAGGCAGCGGCAGTGTGGACCGCAGCCTCGTATTCACGCATCTATGGCGCGAACGATAAGGTGAATCTCGGGCTGATCGGAGCCGGCGAGCGCGGCCGCCATGTGATGGGGCAGTTCGTGAAGACCGGGAGCGTGGAAGTGACGGCGGTGTGCGACGTCTATGCTGAGATGATCGACCGAGCGAAGAAGACGGCGCCTGCTTCGAAATCGTACGTGGACTACCGCGAACTGTTGCAGCAGAAGGACCTGGACGCAGTGCTGATCGGAGTGCCGGACCACTGGCACGCCTCGACGGCGATCGCCGCGTTGAATGCCGGCAAGGACGTCTATGTCGAGAAGCCGCTGACGCTGCACATTGAGGAAGGCCCGGAGATCGTGAAGGCGGCGCGGGTGAATAACCGCATTTGCCAGGTGGGTTTGCAGCAGCGGTCCGGGGCACACTACATCGAAGCAAAGCAGAAGTACATCGACACGGAAGCGCTGGGCAAGATCACGCTCGTGCGGACGTGGTGGCACGGCAACGGCTACCATCTGCGGCGCGCGCCGGAGAGCCTGAAGACGCAGCCGTCGAATTTGGACTGGGCGCGATTCCTGGGCCCCGTGAAGTGGCGCGAGTGGGATCCGCAGCAGTTCTGGAACTGGCGGGCGTATCTCGATTTCGGCGGCGGCCAGGTGACGGACCTGTTCACGCATTGGATCGACGTGGCGCACATGTTCCTGGGCAAGGACATTCCGATCTCGGGCGTGGCCGCGGGCGGCGTGTACTACTACAAAGACGGCCGCACGTCGCCGGATACTATCAACGTGCTGCTGGAGTATCCGGACGACTACACCGCGACGTTTGAGGCGACGCTGGCGCCGGGGATTCAGGGCGCGGGCGTCGAGTTCTGCGGAACAAAGGGCAAGCTGTATATCGACCGCGGCTATTACGAGTGGCGCCCCGTGGGACGGACAGCGACGCCGGTGCGCGTGGACGGGCCGAAGTACGACTTCACACTGGACCATGTGAAGAACTTCCTGGATTGCGTGAAGAGCCGCAAACTGCCGAACTGCGATGTGCTGGCCGGGCACCGCTCGGCGCAGGCGTCGCACCTGGGCAACATCAGCTACGTGCAGAAGCGGCGGCTGAAGTTCGATCCGGTGCGTGAGGAGATCCTGCCGCTCTAAGCTTGTATGCGACATTGAGGAGAATGCTCCGGTTCGCTGGCTTCCTTCTCCTCTTTGCATTCAGCAGTTACGCGCAGGTCTACGACGTCATCATCCGCGGGGGAACCGTGTATGACGGCACTGGTGCGCCGGGAGTGGTCGCGGACATTGGGCTGAACGGCGACCGGATCGCGCGGATCGGGAATCTGGCGAAGGCCAAGGCGCGCATCTACGAGGTGGACGCGACGGGGAAGGCGGTCTCGCCTGGCTTCATCAACATGCTGAGCTGGGCGACGGAGTCCCTGATCGCGGATGGCCGCGGATTGAGCGACCTGAAGCAGGGCGTCACGCTGGAGGTGTTCGGCGAGGGTTCGTCGATGGGGCCGCTGAGTCCGAAAATGAAGCGGGACCGGCGGCGGTCGCAGAGGCGCAGGCGACCAGTGCCGTGGACGACTCTGGCGGGTTACCTGCAATGGCTGGCGCATAAGGGCATCTCGGTGAACGTGGCGAGCTTCGTGGGCGCGACGACGGTGCGGATCCACGAGATCGGACATGCGGACCGGCCTCCGACGGCGGAAGAGCTGAAGCGCATGCAGGCGCTGGTGCGGCGGGAGATGCAGCAGGGGGCGATGGGCGTGGGGTCGTCGCTGATCTACGCTCCGGCATTCTATGCGAAGACCGAGGAACTGGTCGCGCTGTGCAAGGCGGCGGCGCCGTATGGCGGGATGTACATCTCGCATCTGCGGAGTGAAGGAAACCAGTTCCTTGAAGCGCTGGATGAGTTGATCACGATCGCTCGAGAGGCGGGCGTGCGCGCGGAGGTGTATCACCTAAAGGCGGCAGGCAAGGAGAATTGGGGCAAGTTGGATGCGGCGATCGGGAAGATCGAGCAGGCGCGGAAGGAGGGACTGGCGATTACGGCGGACATGTACACGTACACAGCCGGGGCGACGGGGTTGGACGCGGCGATGCCGCCCTGGGTGCAGGAGGGCGGCGACAAGGAGTGGATCGAGAGGCTGAAGGACTCCGCGATCCGCGCGCGCGTGGCTGAAGAGATGCGGACGCCTACTGATGCGTGGGAAAACCTGATGATGGGTTCCGGCGCAGAGGGGACGCTGCTGCTGGGATTCCGGAATCCAGCGCTACGCGGGTATGTCGGCAAGACTCTGGCGGCGGTGGCGAGGGAGCGTGGCGTGACGCCGGAAGAGGCGGCGATGCACCTGGTGATCGAGGACGGCAGCCGCGTGAGCGTGGCGTATTTCATGATGTCCGAGGAGAACGTGAAGCGGCAGATCGCTCTGCCATGGATGAGTTTCGGCTCGGATGCGCAGGCGATGGCGGCTGAGGGGGATTTCATCCAGAATGGGACGCATCCGCGGGCATACGGCAACTTCGCGAGGCTGCTTAGCAAGTATGTCCGTGAGGAGAACGTCATTCCGATGGAGGAGGCGATCCGGAAGCTGACGGGTCTGCCGGCGGAAAACCTGCGGCTCCACCGGCGCGGGCTCCTGAAGCCGGGGTATTACGCGGATGTGGTGGTGTTTGATCCGGAGAAAGTGAGCGACCGGGCGACCTTCGAGAAGCCGCACGAATATGCGGCGGGCATGGAACACGTCTGGGTGAATGGGCGGCGCGTGCTGAAAGACGGGGAGTCGACGGGAACAAAATCAGGCCGTTTCGTAAGAGGCCCGGGATATAAGGGGGCAAGGTAGCGATGAACGCGAAAGACGTAGTGCAACTGCAACTCGACTACGCGATGTGGGCGAGCGCGCGGCTGGTGGCCGCGCTCGGCGAATTTAGTGAAGAAGAGCTGAACCGGGACTTCGGAACGGCGGACCGCAGCGTGCTGGGGACGCTGGTCCATGTCTTCACGGCCGACCGCATCTGGTTGCGGCGAGTGACCGGGGCGGATCAGCAGCCTGCGATCGAGGACAAGGACCGGACATTACGGGCGCTGCGCGAGGAATGGCCCGTGGTGCTCTACGACTGGAAGCTGTGGGCGGCGAAGCGGACGGACGAGGAGTTGTCGGCGGATCTCAAATACCGGGACCTGGCGGGGCGGGAGTGGACGACGCCGCTATGGCAGGTAGTGCTGCACGTAGTGAATCACGGAACCCACCACCGGGGGCAGGTGGTGGGTTTTCTGAGAGCCATGGGCAAGACACCCCCGCCCCTGGATCTGGTCCGGATGTTGCGCGGTCTTTAGTATTGGTCCTGCGAGACGCTGATGCTGCGGCCGCGCGGAGCCGTGTAGTTGAAGCCCGTGGGCTCGTCGTCGAGAGTCACGTTGAGGGTCATCTCGCGCTTCTCGCGAACCAGGGCGACGCTGATCGACTTCTTTGATGCGGAGCGCGCGTTGCGCATGGCGCTGGTGACGTCGCGGGGAGAACTGACCTGCGTGGTGTCGACCTTGGTGATGACGTCGCCGGCCTTGATGCCCGCTTTCTCGGCGGCGGAGCCCTTAATCACGCTGCGGACAAGTACGCCTTCCTTGACGCCGAAGAATGTTGCGAACTGGGAGTCTCCGAGCGATTCGCCCTCAATCCCGATCATGCCGGAGCGCCAGGACATCATGGCCTTGGGGACGTCGGGCATGGTGAAATGAAAGTCCTTGTCGGGGATGTCGATCTTCGGCATGGACATAGCCCAGGCCTTCGGCGCCTTACGGGCGGCGATGGTAGCGGTCAGATTCTGCTGTGAGCCACCGCGGATGACGGTCATCTTGGCGTTGCGGCCCGCGGGAGTCTCACGGACCATGCGAACGAACTGCTCCGTGCCCTCGACGCGCTGGCCCTGGTACTCCTGCACAACATCGCCGACCTTGAGACCGGCCTTATCGGCGGGGCTGTCCGGTTCGACTTTGGTCACTTCCACGCCGAACTCCTCGCGGAGGTTCAGCGCCTTGGCGCGCTCGGCGTCGATCTCACGGACGCCGACGCCGAGAAAACTGCCGCCGCCCATGAGCTTCATCACCTGGGCCACCTCCGGCGTGGGAGGGGGCGGGGGAGCTTGTGGGGCTGGAGCCGGCTGCGCGGCGAGCGCAAGGGGCATCACTGCGGTGAGCACCGCGGGCATCCAGACTGCTCTGAAACTTGTCACCGGCATATCAAACCTCTTTTGAACAACTCGTGCGGTGTCTATTGGCGCTTCAGGAATACGGTGCCGCTGGCGACGGAGAGGATCAACGTCGGACCGCCTCCGTTCAGCGCGCCTTCGGCCAGCACTGGCCGTCCGGAACCCATCGAGCCGGGCACGGTAGAGCGAACCTCGGGGAAGTCGGAGAGGATCCGCGCCTGCCAGCCCGACGATTCATTCAGCGCCTTGACCGTCACTGGTAGCTTAGACGGGACAACGACGGTGATGTCACCCCGGCCAGTGGCGAGAAAGGAGTTCTCGAGAGCCCGCTGGCTGGAAAGCGCGACGAAGAGACTGCCCGAGGCCGTGGAGGCGCGGATCGACCCGGAGACGTTCCGCATCTTGATGGTGCCGCCGGCAGATTCGGCGCGGACGCCTCGGGCGCCGCCGATGAGGATAGAGCCCCCTGCGGATTCGGCGGTGACGATGCCCTGAGCGTTTTCGACCTCGATCATTCCGCCGGAAGTGTGGGCCGACACAGAAGACGCCGCGCGCCCGACGTGAATGTTTCCGGCTGTGGAAGCACGCACGGGGCCGACTGCCTCTTCGATCCAGATCTCGCCGCCGGCGGATTCCAGAATGCTCTCCGCGCCGATCTTCGTGGCGCGAACGGTGCCGCCTCCCGTGAGGCACCGGACGGAGCCTTTCACGGTGCCGAAGGTGAGCGAACCGCCGCCGGTCCGGGCTACGACGCCTGCACCCATTTCGTCCATATCAATGTTCCCGGCGGTGGTGACGGCCTGCACGTCGCCTTGCAGCCCGCGGACGGAGATAGCGCCCGTGCGGTTATCGATGACATACTGGCGCAGCCCGGAGGGGACGTGGATGGTGAGCTCTGAGAGGACGTCGTCGGGTGCAGTGGCATCCAGGATGCACCAGGCGCCGGCACTCTTCACTTGGATGTCGAGGCGTTGCAGGCGCGCCGTGGCGTTCGTCTGCGAATGCTGCTTCAGGCGCTGAGACCAGGTATAGCGGACCGTAGTGAGGGAGGAATCCGGACGAACGATGACACGGCCGCTCGTAATGATCTTCATGCGGCTCGCGCCGGATGTGGGGGCGTTGCCTTTGACCTCGCGGAGCCAGTACTGGCCCTCCTTCCGGACTGCATCCTGTGCCGGCAAAGACGCTGTCCCTGCCAGCACGAGGAGAAACGCCGGAGTCAGCCGCATCCTAAAAAGTCCCCACCGATGCCTTCATGTCAGAAAGCGCGCGCTGGCTACGGGAACGGATATAGGAGTTCTGTTCGTTCCGGAGCAATTCCTGGAAAACGCCCACCATTTCGGGCTCGGAGTGCTTGCTCTGGACCAGGAGGTCGATGGCCTGGGTGCGGACGCCGGGGTTGTCGTCGTTCAGCAGGACCTGGGCGAGAACGCTTCGAACCTGCGGCTCCTTGGCGTAAGGCTTCAGCGCTTCGAGGGCCTTCAGCCGGACACCCGAGTTGGGGTCGCTGCGGAGACGGTCGAGCAGCGCGGACTTCACTTCGTCGTACGAGCACTGGTTCTTCAACAGCTCAGTGGATTCGATGCGAAGGCCGGGATCGGCGGGATCGGCCGAGGCGGAAACCAGAAGCTGGCGGATGTTCTCGTCGGTGAGGAAGCCGCTCAACTCGCGCTGGCGAGTCTCTTCATACATGACTTTGACGCGGCCGGACTCATCGGCAGGATTCACCAATCGGACGCGGGTGAACGCGGGGGGCTGCTCGGCGACGCCGGCGACGGTGGCAAGGCGGTCCAGGGCGGGCGTCTGCGGAATCATGCGCGCGCCGAGGAAACCGACGGCGAGCATGGCCACTGCGCCGATAGGACGCAGCCACATCGGGGTGTGCACGATCCAATCGCGCCACAGGCGGCCGGGAGAAAAGCGGCTGGCGGGCCGCTTTTCCTGTTCGATCTTCTCGACGAGGTCGCGCCGGCACCGGGCCAGCAGCCCGGCGGGCATGTCGGGCTCGCCGTGCGCAAGGACGTCTTCGAACTTCTCGAGGCGGACGCGCTCGGCCTGGCACTCCGCGCAAGTGCTCAGATGCTGCTCGAGAGCATCTTCCTCTTCCAAGGAGAGCTCGGTGTAGTTGAGCAGAAGCAGGAATTGCTTGGCGGTTTCGCAGTTCATAGGAAATCCCCCAGCGCGCTGCGCATTTTCTGGGTCGCTCTGAACAGGCAGTTCTTCGCGGCTTCCTCGGTGGTGCCCAGCACCTCGCCAATGGCCCTCAGGCGCATCCCCTGATAATGTCTCATCTCGAAGACCATTCGCTCACGGGCGGTCATGCCGGAGAGCGTCTCTTCGATCTTGCCGCGGAGTTCGGCGGAAAGAAGGCTCCGTTGCGGGTCCCCGTGCGCGCGGACCTCGGCGACGCTGTCGAGCCGGTCCATCGGGCCCTCTTCGGTCTCCACGACGGCGGATTCGGTCTTCCGGACCTTCTTCTTCCGGAGATGGTCCAGGCAGAGGTTGGTGACGATGCGGTACAGCCAGGTGTGAAAGCTGCAGTCGAACCGGAACGAGTGGATGTTCCGGTACACCCGGAGGAATGCCTCCTGGTAGATGTCATAGGCGTCCTCCGGACTGCGAAGGAGGTTCATGGCCAGCCGGAGAACCGCTTGATCGTAGTTCCGCACCAGACGCTCGAAGGCATCCTGGTCGCCATCCTGCGCGGCGCGGATCAGCGCTGATTCATCCATGACCTGGCCTGCCCGGGCGACGGTGGAGCCAGAATCGGCGTAGGTTGCCGAACGGCCTCCAATCGCGATCGATGCTGCGCGAGTCATCATACTTGTATTCAGGGCGTTCCCGGAAAAATAGACGACTCAGTCGAAGAAACGATAGCGAAATCGCTGCCCGGATTCAATTCTCCGGCTCGCGGATGGGCACACGACTCCCATCCGGTAGTTAGTTACCTGGAATGTAAGACGAAGAAAACTGCGATTGCGTTCAAGGAATGTGCGCCGGCGCGCCTATTCCGCGAACTCGACTTCGATGCGGCGGCTGGCCGGGTCCATCGAGGTGATCTTGAACTTGCGGATCTGGCCGGGACGGACTGCGTCCTTGCCACCCTGCGAACCGCTGCCGGACTTCCAGCGGGCGGAGAGCAGCGCGGCGAGATCGGTGACGTCGGCGGCGGCCTCATCCTTCGGAGCGGCGGCGGCCTCTTCCTTGGCACGGCAGCGCGCGTGGACGCCCTCGGCGAGTTCGATCTTCGAACTGGTGCCGTGAACCTCGACGATGCGGCCCATGAGGGTCTCGCCAACTTGGTGCTCGACGATGAAGACGTCGGCTGAAGTCGGCTCCAACTGCTTCATGGACAAGCGGATACGCTTGCGGCCCTGGTCCACTTCGGTGACGGCGGCCTTGATGACCTGCCCTTCCTTTAGGACCTCATTGGGATGGTTGATGCGCTTCTCGCGGGTGATGTCGCCGACGTGGATCATGCCCTCGATGCCGTCACCGAGATCGATAAACGCGCCGAACTGGGCGAGGCTTGTGACCGGCCCTTCGACTGTGGCGCCGATGGGGAACTTTTCACCGGCGTTGTCCCAGGGGTTGCCAAGCGCCTGTTTCAGGCCGAGGGAGATCTTCTTGTCGCCGGGTTTGACGTCGAGAATCACGACCTCGACCTCCTCGCCGGCATTGAGGACGTCGCTCGCTTTTCGGATGCGCTTCGTCCAGGACATTTCGGAGAGGTGAATCAGGCCGTCGACGCCCGGCAGCAGTTCGACGAAGGCGCCAAATTCGGCCAGACGGACAACCTTGCCGCGAATGCGGTCGCCTTGCTTGAGCTGAGAGGCTGCTTGAGACCAGGGATCGGGCTGCAACTGCTTCAACCCTAAGGAGATCTTGCGGGTTTCCCTGTTCAGCTTGAGAATCTTGACCTCGAGCGTCTGGCCGATGGTCAGCAGGGAGGCGGGCTTTTCGATCCGGTTCCAGGACATGTCGCCGACGTGCAGCAAGCCGTCCACGCCGGGCAGGATCTCGAGAAACGCACCGAATTCCGTGAGCGAACGAACCTTGGCCTGGACCACCTGGCCTTCCTGGACTGACTCGAAGGCCTGACGCTTGGCGGCGGCCACCTGCTCCTCGATCACGCCGCGGCGGTCAACGACGACGTCGGGGCGATCAGGGTTGGAGACGTCGAGCTTAGTGATGCGGACCTCGACGTTCTGGCCGACGAGAGTAGCCATTTCGGCCATCTCGCGGATGCCGCTGCGGGAGGCGGGCATGAATGCGGGGACACCAACGTCGACGCGCAGTCCGCCCTTTACCAGTTCGGTGACGGTGCCGGCGACGACCTGTTTGCCGTCGAAGGCCGCCTGCAGGGCAGAGAAGTCCTTCGGCTGGGCCACCTTCAGAAGCGAGAGCGAGTAGTAGCCGTCGTCGGTGCGGCCTGAGATGTTTACCTTAAGGACGGTACCGGGCGCGATGCCGGCAGGCAGTCCGGCGGTGCCGGGGCGGAGAATCCCCTCCATCTTGCGACCGACATCAACGACGATGGTCTCTTCGGAGACAGAGACCACAGTGCCTTCGAGGGTGGCATCCGGGTTCTCGGCCGAGGATTGGGCGGCTTCAAACTCCCGCAGGACATCGCCGAAAGAAGACTCTTCTGCGGGCACAGCCGTGGCCTCCAGGTTCTGGGGGGATTCGATGGAACTCATGTAATACTCGCGAGACGCTTTCATTGTGCCATAAACCATAGATACGATGGCAGCGTGAGCGAGGCATCGGAAGACGGGCGGATTCGGCAGGCATCAGCGGCATTCCGGTGGCTCCGGCCGCAGGACCTGGTCTGGCTCCTGCTATTCTCCGCGCTGGCTCTGGTGAGTCCCCGGCAAAGCGCGGCCGAACTGGAACTGCTGGGTGCCTTGGCGGCGCTGCAAGTGGGAGCGCCGAGAATCCCGGCGCTTGCCACGGCTCGGGGCCAGGCCATCGTGCTGACGGCGAAGCTGCTGCTGGGCTTTCTTCTGATCGGCGTGACGGGCGGCATCCTCTCCAGCTACTACTTGATCTTGATTCTGCCGGTACTTTCGGCCGCGACCACCGTGGGTTCGTGGGGGACCACGCTGGTGACCGCGCTCGCCTGTCTGGCCTACCTGGCGTTCGTCCCGATCGCCTATGCCTTCGACTTTGCGCTGGATGCCGAACTGCTGCGCGACGTCAGCCTGAGGGTCCTGTTTCTACCGGTGGTGGCGTTTCTCACCTATCAGTTAGCGCGCGAGACCAGGGAGTCCGCCGAACGCGCACGGCAGGCGGCCGACCAGCTTACCGATGCCAACCAGAGGTTGCAGGAGGCCGAGGCGTCGGCGCGCAGGAGCGACCGGCTGGCGGCACTCGGTCAACTGACCGCCGGACTGGCGCATGAGCTTCGCAATCCACTTGGGACGATCAAGGCCTCGTCCGAGGTGCTCACCGAAAAGCTGAAGGACGGCGGGAGCGAGATCAAGCTGGAACTCGCGGGATACATTTCGAGCGAGGTGGACCGGGCCAACTCTCTGATTACACGCTTCCTTGAGTTCGCCAGACCGCTGAAGCTGCGACTGGTGCCGACCGATTTCAATGCGCTGGTGGACAGCGCCATCGCCGAAGTGGCACGCGAGAAGCCCCAAGCTGCCGAAATCGTGCACCGGAACTATGCTCCGGACATTCCCAGGCTGCAAGTGGATGCCGAGTTGCTGGAGCGGGTGATCGTCAATCTGGTGCGAAATGCGATCGAGGCGTCTCCGGAGGGCGCTTCGGTGACGGTCAGGACGCGAGCTTTGAGTGGGATGGCGGAGGTCGCCGTGCTGGATCGGGGGGGCGGCGTCCCGAAGGAAATCAGGGAGCAGATCTTCAATCCATTCTTCACGACCAAGCCGAGCGGCGTCGGCCTAGGGCTGGCGATCAGCTCGAAAATCGTTGATGAGCATGGAGGTACGCTTGGAGTGGAGAGCGAACCCGGGCGGGGATCGGTGTTTCTGGTCCGAATCCCCCTAGAGTGAATCCTGATTGGAGCGTACTCGGAATGGGGCTCTCGCAGGGTAGCCGATGGCCTCAATCTATGTAAACTTTGGCCGTTTTGCCCGAAAACACGCGTTACCTAGTAACTCTCTGCGAACGCTTTCCACCGGCGTTCGTCTATTAAGTCACGGTGGATGGAATCCGGCTGAATGACGCGGACCGGGTTCTTTTAGCAACACAAGAGTCATAGAACGAACTAAGAACCAATGAGGAGCCGACAGACGATGAGTTTGGTCGCAACCATCAACGGATTTGGATTGAATACCTCACACGCGCATGGCGTTGCGGAAGCACCCGCGAAGAGCGCCTCGCGCTTGACCCGGAAAGAGCGAGAACTGCTCACCATGTTGATGCAGAATCCCGGCCGGTGTATCAGCCGGGAGACGCTGCTGAAGACGGTCTGGAACTACTCCGAGGGAGCCCGTACGCGCACGGTGGACGTGCATGTTCAAAGACTTCGGCGCAAGCTGGGGCGCGAAGCGAACTCCATCAAGACCATTGTCCGCCTTGGGTATTGCTGGTTCCCGGAGCCTGATTCGATCAGCCGAGCCATCCCTGCCTAGCGGAGCCGACTTTCCGCGTAGTCCCGGCCGGACAATGCATCCGGCCAGGGCTCCGCTGGAAATGACCATTTCCTTCCCCTGATTCCTGCTCCTGCAACGATTCCCGCCCGCGTCTCCGTCCCACAACATGAGAAGCTTGGATACGAATAAGCTGGAGCGCCGGAGGAGTCTGTCTGGATGAGCGCACGCATCCTGATCGTCGAGGACGAGGAGAAGCTTCGCCGTGTCCTCGCCATTCAACTGGAGTCGAACGGCTACGAAGTGGAATGTGCAGGTTCGGCCGAGGATGCGGTGCGCATGTCCGAGCGCGCCAGACTGGTGCTGACCGACCTCCGGCTGCCGGGTATGGACGGCATGGAACTGCTCGAGCGCCTTCGCCGACAGAATGAACGGCTGCCGGTGATCGTGATGACGGCCTTCGGCAGCGTGGAAGTCGCGGTCGAAGCCATGAAGAAGGGCGCCGCCGACTTCTTGCCGAAGCCCTTTTCGATGGACCATCTGATGACGGTGGTTCGCAAGGCGCTTGAAGTGCAAACGCTGCGCGAGGAGAATCTGCGGCTGCGGGAAGAACTGGGCGTGCGCTACGCGTTCCCGAACATCATCGGCCGCGGAGCCCGGATGCAGGAGATTCTGGCCGCGGTGGAGCGAGTGGCGCCGACGCGAACGACGGTGTTGTTGTGCGGCGAGAGCGGCGTCGGCAAGGACTTGATCGCGAGAGCGATCCATCATCATTCGCCACGCGCCGCGCAGCCATTCGTGAAGATCAACTGCACGGCGATCCCCGAAAACCTGATGGAGAGCGAGCTTTTCGGGTACGAGAAGGGCGCATTCACGGGCGCCAGCTCAAACAAGCCGGGCAAGTTCGAACTCGCGGATCAGGGAACGGTGTTCCTCGACGAGATCGGGGACGTGCCGCCGCAGGTGCAGGTGAAACTGCTCCGCATCTTGCAGGAACGGGAGTTCGAACGCCTCGGCAGCAACAAGACCCGGCAGATCGATGTTCGGGTGGTTGCCGCGACGAATGTCGATCTCCGTCGCGCCATCGAGGAGGGGAACTTCCGCGAGGACCTCTACTACCGCTTAAACGTCTTTCCCATCACCATCCCACCTCTGCGCGAGCGGCGCGAGGACATCGCCTTTCTTGCCGAGCACTTTCTTGATCGCTTCGCAAAGCAGCAGGACCGTCCGCCGCTGACCCTGTCGCCGGGCGCGCAGCAAAAGCTGGTTGCCTACGACTGGCCGGGGAATGTGCGGGAGCTCGAAAACGTCATCGAACGCGCGCTGGTGATGGCATCGGGAACCGTCCTGAATGAGGACGCGATTCGCCTGGACCACGCGCCCCGGCGCGCCACGGCCACGATTGCCGATGCCGAGCCGTCCAATGGCGGCTTTCTGCCGAACGGGACGACGCTTGAAGACCACGAACGGCAATTGATCCGCGAAGCGATGAGGCGCGCGAACGGCAACAAGAGCCAGGCGGCGCGTCTCCTGGGTCTGACGCGCAATGCGCTTCGCTACCGGCTTTCCCAGATGGGACTTGAATAGGGAAAGAATCAGGCCACGCCTGCTCGTGCCTCACGCACGATCACAGGCGCGGCCAGCAGCAGCGTCACGGGCGCCGCTTCCGACAGCTTCCGTGACACCGGCCACCGCCAATGTGCTCCGACCACGACAGGAGTGTGGTCGTCGGGTTCCGCCGGCGGCAGCGTGACCCGAAGCCTGCACTGGGAGACGGTTCCCCTCCTCCTATCTCCCAGCCGGCAGCGCAGCTCGCCATTCTCCCGATGGATCGATACGCAGCAATCGGATTCCAGCCTGGCCTCCGCCGGCGCGGCAATTGCGAGCGTCAGATCCTCGACATCCTCGCGCACTCTCACGTGGGTCATCAGCACATGATGTGTGCCTTCGAGCCTTTGGACCGTGAGAGTGACGGGTTCGGAAGCAAGTAGCGGCATGCTCCTCCTCACGGATTAGAGCGGAAACCGGGCCAGAAACGGGCCACGCGATCAGGGCCGATCGAAGCGGGTTTTCACGAGGGTGCTGGCTACGATGACGCCGCCTCCGAGCAGTGCGAGCGACGCGGGCCGCTCACCGTGCAGAAGCCATGCCCAAATGGGGTTCATCACGGGCTCCAACAGGAGGATGGTGGAGGCTTCGAAGGCGGGCACATGCTTCATACCTTTGGTCAGGCAGAGATAGGCGAGTCCCACCTGGAAGATGCCCAGGTAAGGTATGACGAGTGCGTCGGTGATGGTCCAGGTGGTGACGGGCAGCGCCAACGGCAGGCATATGACCATGGCGAGGAGGTTGCCTACGGCCACGGTGGCTAGCGAGCCGGCTCGCGTATCGCGCGTCGCCTGCCAGCGGAGGCCAGTGAGAGTGAGGGCCCATGAGAGACCGGACGCCGCGCCCAGCAGGTTGCCGGCGGCGGGGTTCGGCGCGAACTGCGTGGCGTCTTCCGCGCCCAGGAAGAAAAGTGTCATTCCAGCTGCAAGTGCTAAGGAATAAAGGAGATCTGTGCGCCGGACGGGCTCCTTCAGCACTAGGGGGCCGATGATCAGCAGCCAGGCAGGGGCGGTGGCTTGCAGGAAGATGGCGTTGGCCGCCGTGGTCAGCTTGGTCGCATGGACGAACAGGAGCAACGTGGAGGCGTAGGCCAGGCCGACAGGCAGGACGCGCCAACTCCATCCGCGGCGCGAATCCGGTAGAAACAGGAGTATCACGGCTGCCGCCATGGCGGAGCGGAACCCGGCGGTCTGCCAGGAAGTGAGTGTTGTGGCCTTGATCGCGGCCCCGCCGGTGGAGAACAGCAGCGCGGCGCAGGCCAAGAGAAGGCGAGGCGGCATGAGCGTCTTCAACAGTATGACTGGTAGGGCCCCTCAGGCGCGCCCGCTGCGCGGCCCCTGCTATCCTGATTTCTGGTGTCTTCCCCGCTGAATGTACAGCTCGAGCACTACGAGGGACCGCTCGACCTGCTGCTGGACCTGATCCGCAAGCAGCAAGTCAACATCTACGACATCCCGATCTCGAAGATCACGGAGCACTACCTCGGATACCTCGAAAAGGCCGCCGCGCTCGACATTGAGCTCAGCGCGGAGTTCGTGTACATGGCGGCCACGCTGATCCACATCAAGTCGAAGATGCTGCTGCCGCGCGATCCCGAGCTGGACAAGCTCGATCCGCAGGAAGACCCCCGCAAAGAGCTGGTGGACCGGCTGCTGGAATACGAGCGATTCAAGAGCGCCGCGGCCATGCTTCAGGAAAAGCGCATGATCGAGGAGGCGATCTGGACGAACCCGCAGATCCAGAACTTCCTGACCGACGAGGAGCCCTCGCTCTCCGTCACGCTGTTTGATCTGGTGAAGACCTTCGAGCAGGTGCTGGAGAGGTCAAAAAACCGGCCGATGTATGAGGTGAACAAGGAAGACGTGTCGGTGCCCGACATGATCCTGTTCCTTCAGAACACGTTGCGCGCGCTGCCGAAGCACGAGAGCGTAGCGATTGTTCCTCTGTTTGAGCGCCAGAAATCCCGCCGCGCCATGATCTGCCTGTTCCTGGCCATTCTGGAGATGGTGAAGCAGCAGGCGATCCGGCTGACGCAGAAGGAGAACTTCGGCGAGATTCACGTGAAGCGGGATTCCGCCTTCGATTCGGCCTTCGTCGACGATGTTCAGGCGGCGCGCATCGAGGAAGAGTACAAGAACTAGAGATATGGAAGAGAAAGAGATTCAGGCTGCCGAAGAGCAGCAGCCCGAGGCTGAGGCGTTGCCGGAATCGCAACCGGCGGAGGATCCGCCCGCCGAAAAGACGGAGGAAGATGCCGTTGCCGCGGAGGACCTGCTCGGCGCCACGGAGCAGCCCGCCGACGCCGACGATGCCCGCCGCACGGAATTGAAAGCCGTGCTCGAAGCCATCGTGTACGTCCTGAACGAGCCGATGCCCGCCGAGCAGATCGCCCACGCGCTCGGCCGCGAAAAGGACGAAGTGGAGGCCATGCTGCGCGAGTTGGCCGAGGATACCGCCCGGCCGTCGCGTGGCCTGTTCATTCGCGAAGTGGCCGGCGGTTACCAGATGGCCACCAAGCCGGAGCACCACGAAGTGCTGCGCCAGTTCGTCCGCAACCTGAAGCAGCCGTTGAAGCTGTCGCAGGCGGCTCTGGAGACACTGGCGGTGATCGCCTATAAGCAGCCCATCACGCTGCCGGAGATCCTCGAGATACGCGGTGTTCAGGGCGGCGGAGTGCTAAAGACGCTGCTCGATCGAAAGCTGGTGACGACGGCGGGGCGCAAGCAGGTGATCGGCAAACCGATCCTCTACAAGACCACCAAGGAGTTCCTCACCCAGTTCGGTTTGAAGGACCTGGCCGAGTTGCCGTCGCTGAAGGAATTTGAGGAGATTCGGCGCCAGTCGATGGCGGACGACGAAGTGGAAAGCACGCAGCAGGAACTGCCCATCGGCGAAACGCCTCAGGAGTTCGAGGCCCGCGAGATCGAACCTGAGGCTGAGCCTGAAGCGGCGCCGCCCGAAGAGGAATCCGGCGAAGAGCCCAAATCCGATGCCTGAAGAACGGCTGCAAAAGATACTCGCGCAGGCGGGGGTTGCCTCCCGCCGCAAGGCCGAGGAGTACATCAGCGAAGGCCGCGTCACCGTGAACGGCAAGATGGTGACGGAACTCGGCACGAAAGCCGATCCGGAGCGCGACCACATCAAGGTGGACGGCAAGCTGCTTCGCAAGGCGGAGAAGCTTGTCTACATCGCACTGAACAAGCCGCGCGAGGTGGTGACAACGCTGAGCGATCCGGAAGGCAGGGAGACGGTCCGGCATCTCATCGAGCGCCAGGTGAAGGAGCGCGTCTATCCCGTTGGCCGGCTGGATTACGCCAGTGAAGGGCTGTTGCTGCTGACCAACGACGGCGAGTTCTCGAACCGCATCACCGCGCCGGCAGGGCACGTCGAGAAGGTCTATCTTGCCAAGGTGAACGGGCCGCTGACGTTCGAGCAGCTTGAGCAGTTCCGCAGCGGCATCTCGTTGCACGGGAAGCGAACGGCTCCGGCGCAGATCAAGCTCATCAAGCCGTCCAAGAATCCCTGGTACGAAGTCACCATCACCGAAGGGCGCCAGAACCAGATCCGAATCATGTTCAAGCATTTCGGAAGGCTGGTGGAGAAGCTGCGGCGCGTGAAGATCGGTTTCCTCAAGCTGGACTTGCCGCCCGGCAAGTTCCGCCACCTGACGCCCCAAGAAGTGACCCGGTTCCGCAAGATCCTGCATCTCGACCCAAAATGACCCCCGAACAGGAAATGCTGAGGCTGGCGAAGACGATCGCCGTCGTGGGCCTATCGGGCAGCATCTTCCGCCCCAGCCACGGCGTGGCCGAGTATCTTCAGGAGCACGGCTTCCGGATCATCCCGGTGAATCCGCACGAGGAGGAGATCCTCGGGGAGAAGGCCTACGCGCGGCTCGAGGATATTTCGGAGCCCGTGGACGTCGTCGATGTCTTCCGCCGGCCGGAGTACACGCCCGATATTGTGCGCTCCGCCATCGCCATTGGTGCGAAGGGCGTCTGGTTGCAGGAAGGGATTGTGAACGAAGAGGCGGAGCGCCTGGCCCGTGACGCCGGACTCCTGTTCACGCAGGACCACTGCATCATGGTGGAACACCGCCGCCAGCACGCCTGACGTGCATTGACATCCACACGCCTCGGCGCGATTCTAGCCTCGGGCCGAGCGGAGGGCCCGCGGCGTGCGCACGCGCTATCCAGCGCTCGGCAGGGCATGGCTCCTGCTGTGCGCCGCGCTCGCCCTCCACGTGGTGGACGAAGCGGTCACCGGCTTCCTGGCCGTCTACAACCCAACCGTTGTCGAAATTCGTGCCCGATTGCCGTTGTTCCCGATCGAACCCTTCAGCTTCTCCACTTGGCTCGCTGGCCTGGTGGTGGCGATCGTGCTTCTGTTCTGCCTCAGCCCATTGGCCTTCGCCAACGTGCGGTGGTTCCGTCCGCTCGCGTGGTTTCTTGCCGTGCTGATGATGCTGAACGCATTGGGCCACACTGCCGCGACAATCGCCGGGCGTACGTTCGCGAACATCACCTTTCCGCGCCCCATGCCCGGCTTCTGGTCGTCGCCCATCCTGCTGGCGGCAGCCGTTTACCTGATGGTTCGGTTACGGCGGACTACTGCGCCACGAGATCCAGGGTGACTTTCGTCGTCTTCCCGACTTCCAAGCGTTTGCACTCACCCCGCCCCAACCGGCTCAAGAGATCCGAGTAGTCGGCACCGGGCGCAATCGCGCAGATCCGATACCATCCCGGTTCGAGCGTGCCAAGAGCGTAGTGGCCCCGCTCAGTGGCTTGCGCGCCTTTCCGCTGCCAGGTCTGCGAGTCGTCCTCGACAGGTTCGCGGAGCATGG
This sequence comes from Bryobacteraceae bacterium, assembly GCA_050789245.1. GTDB lineage: Bacteria > Acidobacteriota > Terriglobia > Bryobacterales > Bryobacteraceae > PNKE01. The sequence continues at coordinate 416,788 of JBOZRR010000037.1, forward strand.
CTACTATCGCTCCGGCGACTGGTTTGCCCTCCATCATCACGGCCCCGCTGATCGAATTGGAGACGCCGGCCACAGTGATCCTGATCTCGTGCGCGATGGCCGCGGGGTTCAGGTCCACCAGACCTAACGTCGTTGGAGCGCCGTTGTAGGTCATCGACGTCACGACATAACCGGCCGGCAGATTCGTGACCTTGACAGCCACTCTCTCCAGCGGTGCTCCCTCCACGTTCCACTTCCCACTGGTTCGATCCACCGGGACGGGCCATTCGTGCTTGTTGATGTTCGGCACGGGCCTTCGGACATCGACCATGATGTCCCTCTCCGCGGACGTCCACAATGGATCCTTCTGCCCCGGCGCGTTGTCTTCGCTGTGCAGAGTGCCTGTCACCGTCACTCCGCCGCGAAGCACCACTTCCAGCCCGTCAATGTCCTTGCCTGCGACATCGACTGTAACCCTGCCCGCCACCCAATCGGCGCGAGTCTCACCCTCAATTCGTGCAAGCAGCCGGAAACTGCCCTCTTCAACAGGCTCCAGTTCGAATGTGCCGGTTCCCTCCAGGACGCCAAGCTGCCTCCATCCAATCGCAAACTTCTGTGTCGCGGACTCGTGCGTCAGGACCACGCTGCCCGCAAGCGGGTTCCCGTCGGATCTCACCACCTTGCCGCTCACGCGGTACGCGGCCTTACGGTGAGTGCCCAGATCGATGGAACTCAGACGACCTCCAGCCGGTAGATCGAGTTCCGTGGAACTCTCCGCCTCGACAACTCCGGGAAAGAAGACCCGCGGGTAGATCAGCAACTTCTCCTTCCGGTTCGCGCTCCGCTGCAGCGCCATCTGTCGTGAAGGGCCCACGGAGACGCGGTACTTCCCGGGTTGTAGTCCTTCGAGCCTGTACACGCCTTCCGCATTCGTCGTGGCGCTCTTCGAAGGGAAGTACTGCGGCTTCGTGGGTCCGAACCGCCTTGCGATCCATGACTGCACCGGGAGTCCCGCTACAGGCTTCTCCAAGTCGGGATCGTACACACGCCCCTCGATGACACCCTCGGCGTCGAGGGTCAGGGTGATGCTGGGCTTTGGTTCCTGTTCCTTCAGGGAGAACCTGCCGGCAGCGCCGCCCTCCAGCGGCGAGAAGCCTTCCTTCGAAACCCTGAGCGTAAACTCCGAGGGGCTGGGCACTTCGATGCGGAACCGCCCGGCATCATCGGTGGTTGTCTTCGGCCCTTCGGTGTTCACTCCGTGAATCAACGCAGTGCCCGTCAGAGGTTTGGTCCAGATCACCTGGACGCTTGCTCCGGACACGGGAGTCTTCGCGACAGACTCCACGACGACGCCTTCCACTGTGCTTTGCGCGACCACTAGCGGCACGAAAGCCACCAGGAAAACCAGGGTCCGCATATGCCGCAATCTTACCCCGGCCGGCTAATTCACAGCGAATTGCCGGAACTCCCCGCGAAAATGCTGTCCATTTTGGCCCGTTTCTGCTACGATTTCCGCTCGGAGGTGGGATGCGGAAGGCTGTGCTCGTTCTGCTGGTGGTGCCGATGTGGCTCTGCATTGCCGCCGAGACAGAAGCCCGTGACACCGACCTTCAGACGGCGTTCTCCGCAGTGGGCATGACGTTCACCGGGGCAGGGAGGTACGACGTCATCGTCGCAGCCGTCCCCGATCCAGTACGCACGCGCCTGCGCCTGGAAGCGCATCGCACGCTCGAGTCCATCGTGCAGGCTGTGGGCCGGGCCGACTACCTCTATCGCGGCGTGCGTCTCCCATGGATCATCGACGGCGAGCGCATCCGGTACAACGAATCCGACCAGCCCGAACTCGCCCGCATCGGCCTGATGTTCTTCGAGCGCCGCACGCAGCAGCGTGACCTCATCCTGATCTTCGTCGGCGAGACGCCCTCGTCGGGGGTGGATGAGAAGGCGTTTCGCCGTGCGCTCGAGTTGCGGGCTTATCTCCAGAACGCCGGGCAGTTCCGCATGTTCGGCCCGACGTTCTCAGGCTCGTACAGCCAGGTGGAGAAGTTGCTGCGCGAGTCCATGCCCACCAACAGCAGAGGCTCGATCGTTTCCGGCATGGCCACCTCCCCCACGGCCCGAGCGGACGCCGGCAAAGACTGGCCGAACATGCAGTGGCTCACCTTCGGCGGCGACCACGACCTAAGCCGGGAGGCCATCGACTCGTACGTCGGCTGCGATCCCGCATCGAAGCGCCGCTGTGACAAGATCGCTTACCTCACTGAATCGCAAACTCTGTTCGGCGAAGACGTCGCGGGCCAAACGCTGCATCTCTATTACCCGCGCGGCATTTCGAGGCTCCGACCGCGCAGCCGTTCGCTGTTCGGCTCGCGATGGTTCCATCGAGCCCCCGCTGAGGGTCAGCCGGAAGGGGTCGCACCCGACCTCAGTGGCGGGGGTACGAGTGAAGACCTCATGCCGCCCCTCGCAGGCAAGCAGGAAGAAGACGGTCTTATCGCGCAACTCTACTCGCTGGCCGCGCGGCTGCGCCGGCAGCGCGTCGCCAACATCGCTGTCATCGCTACCGACATCTACGACACGCTATTCCTCGTGCGGTTCCTCCGGCAGGAGGTGCCGAATGTCCGCGTCCTTCTCTTCGACACGGACACGCTGCTGCTGACGGAGGTGCTCGAGTATCCAGTGGAGGGCGTGGTCTCCGTCTCGCGATTCCGTGTGCCGGCGCCGTTCGATACATCCGGCGGAACGCTCGATCTCTTCCCCAGCCAGAACTCCATCGGCCAATACTGCGCGGCGCTGTTCCTGATGAACCCGGGTAAGCCGCAGGACGACACCGGCCCGTGCGGCGCCGCTGAATGGAAGGGGGTCTGGTTGCAGGCGGTCAGCCGCGCAGGTTACCTGCCTTTGAAGGTTCACCTCAAACAAGGCGAAGCACGCAAGCCGCCCGCCACGCGCACCACGCCGCCCATTACCGATATGTGGGCCGTGCTCGCCCTGGGCGTCTACGCCTGGGCGTTCTACCATTTGCAGAGTGTCGAATCGCTCCGCAGGCAACTCAGGCGCGAATGGAAGGCGCCCTTCGACCGAACGTGGATGAAGTCGTACCGCACCTGGCTCGACGGCGAGCCCGGCGTGCGCGAAACAATGACGCGCCTGATTATCTCTGGCGCGACGATCATCTTTATCGCCCTCGTGCTGGTTACCTGGCCCTGCCTCACTCAGCGGCAGTGGGATCTGTGGATGGCGTTCGCCTCCGTCGGGCTTGTGCTCGAGGCGCTGGTCCTGATGGGTGCTTACCAGATCGCGGCCTGCTTGAAGCCGGCAGAACGATTCTGGATGCGCGTGATGCCAATTTCGTCCGCAGTGGTTCTGCTTTTGGCGCTTGCCGCCGAAGGCGACCGCGCTCCGCACACGCTGGCACGCCTGGTTCTTCCCGGCTCCGGCGTTAGCCTGACGGCGCCGTTTCTCGCGCTGTTGCTGCTGCTCTTCGCCCAGGTGTACGCCGCCATGAGGAGACTCCAGTTTCATGTGCGCAGGCCGGAGGTTCCGCGTTTCTCATTCCTTGCTGCTTGCAGCCGCTGGTGGGTCACCGAGCACCTGGATCGCCAGGGTGGGGAATCGCTCTGGTGGCCGATTTGCGCCGGGCTTGCGGGGGTGGCGACCGGCGCGCTGATCCAACTCATTCCCGGTACCGGCGCGCGCCAACTGCTCGAGGGTTGGGGCTTCGAGTGGCTGTCTATCGCACTGTTTGGATTCGCGATCGGGCAGCTCGTGCTTGGCGTCTACCACTTCGGCGCGCTCTGGTTCCTTCTCCGCCGCTTTCTCGATGTCCTCGAGCAGAGCCGCCTGCGCCAGGCCTTCACCCGCCTGCCGAAGGTCTACTCCTGGTCCGTGGTCTGGGATGCAGGCGGCCTTCGTCAGCCGCTCCTCATCTGGACGCGAATTCTGGATGTCGGCCACAGCGTTGTGTGTAGTGCGCCGTCCGATCTCGCCCCCGATCTGAGGCTGAACCTCGACGCGGCGGGCTCGCTGCTCACGCGCCAGAGGGAGCTGCTCAACAGCTACGATCCAAAGGGTCCCGATCATTTCGGCCGCAATACACGTTTGCGTGGCTGGCAGGAGGAGATCGACCGGCACCTCGACCCGCTGCTCGAGGCCGCTTGGAGCAGACGGACCTTCTCCGATAGCGCGGAGGCGGGTGGGCGCGGACCTCAACTCACGCCCTTCGAGTACTTCCTCGAGGAGTACTGTGCGCTGCGCTGCGTGGCGCTTGTACGTCAGGGGATGCTGCACATGCGGAGCGCGCTGGGTGTTCTGTCGCTGTCGGCGGCACTGCTGCTCGCCGCTTTCAGCCTTTATGCCATGAGATCGCGCGAGACACTGGATCTCACGCTGATCCCCGCCCTGGCAGTCGCGGGCATCTACGTCTTCATGGTGCTGTACCAAATGGAGAGCCATGCGCTGCTCTGCCGGCTCTCCGACCGCAAACCCGGCGAATTGGACCGCGCGGATTTCCTCTGGCGGTCGCTCAAGTACCTTGGCGCGCCCGCTACCATGCTGCTGCTGTCGCAGTTTCCTGAGTTGAACCGCACCGTACTCCGCTGGATCGCGCCGATGGTGACCGACCTGCGTTGAGCAAGTCCCCCCAGCGCTGCCGTTATACAATGCCAGCGGAGTTGACCATGTCCATTTCCAACGCCCGGCAGGAAGCGGCCTTCCGCGCACTCGACTCTTTTGCGATCGAACTTCCCTCCTGGGGCTTCGCGAACACGGGCACCCGGTTCGGCAAGTTCGTCCAGCCCGCCGCCGCCACCTCGACCGCCGAGAAGATCGCGGATGCCGGCCAGGTCCACCGTGTCACTGGCTGCTGCCCGACCGTTGCCGTCCATGTCCTCTGGGACTTTCCAAACGGGCTAAGTGACGTCGAGCTGCTGCGCGCCACGGCCGCCGAAAATGGCGTTGCGATCGGCGCCATCAATCCCAATGTCTTTCAGGATCAGCACTACAAGCATGGCTCCTTCGGGAATCCGAATCCTGAAGTCCGCGAGGCGGCTCTGCGCCATGTCTTCGAGTGCGTCGACATCCAGAAGGCCACGGGGTCGCGGGACCTTTCACTCTGGTTCGCCGACGGCGTCAACTTCCCCGGCTCCGGCTCCGTCCGCCGCCGCAAGCAATGGTTCGAGGATTGTCTGAGGCAGGTCCACGAGTCCTTGAGCGACAGCATGCGGATGCTTGTCGAGTACAAGCCATTCGAGCCTGCCTTCTATTTCACCGACATCGCCGACTGGGGGATGGCCTACCTGCTCGCTAAAGCCTCAGGGCCCAAGGCGAAGGTGCTTGTCGATACCGGCCATCACTACCAGGCCCAGAACATCGAGCAGATCGTAGCCTGGCTGCTCGACGAGAATATGCTCGGCGGCTTCCACTTCAACGACCGCCGCTACGCCGACGACGATCTCACCCTCGGTTCCATCGACCCCTACCAGGTCTTCCGCATCTTCCATGAGATCTGTTACTACGAGTTTGAACGCGGCCACCGCGCCGACATCGCCTACATGGTGGACCAGTCACACAACCTCAAGAACAAGATCGAGGAGATGATCCAGACTGCCATGAACGCGCAGGAGCTCTATCTGAAGGCTGCGCTCGTGGACCACGCACGCCTTGCGGATGCCCAAGCTTCATCCGAGCTGATCGACGCCGAAGAGTGCCTTCGCGAGGCCTTCTTCTCCGATGTTCGCCCGCTGCTTCGCGAATGGCGGCAGTCCAAGGGCCTCCACCCCGAACCGCTCAAGGCCTTCCGTGAGAGCGGCTACCTTGACCGCATCCGCGAGGCCCGCGCCGAACGCAATCGCGGCGCCGTCTCCAGCTACGCCTGAGTTCGAATCCACCCAGGAGATCACCCCATGGCAGGAACGCTGGCGGAACTCGCCGACCGAATGGACAGTCTCAATGAATTCGACCGCGAGCCAGTCCACGAATCGCAGCTTCAGGGCGGCGGCCGCTTCGCCGGACTGTTCGCCGGAGAGCATGTCGCCGCCACCGAGTTCGTCATCGGCGCCTTCTTCGTGATTCACGGCGTCTCGGCTTCCGACCTGATCTGGGGCCTGCTGCTCGGCAATCTCCTCGCCGTCCTCTCCTGGACCTTCGTTTGCGCGCCCATCGCCGTCCGAACGCGGCTCACTCTGTATTGGTACCTGCGCAAGATCGGCGGCCCGGCGTTCATGATCGTCTACAACATCGCCAACGCCGCTCTATATTGCGTCCTTGCCGGGGCCATGATCTCCGTCAGCGCCACGGCCATCGCCGACCTCATCGGCCTGCCCGCTACGCCGCTCGGCTCTGTGCTGCCCACCAGCGCCGGGTGGATCGTCATCGCCGTCGTCCTCGGCGCGTTGTTCACGATGATGGCGATCCTTGGATTCGCCTCGCTCGCCAAGTTCGCCGGCATCTGCTCGCCCTGGCTATTCGTCGTCTTCGTCGCCGGGGCGATTGCCACTTTCCCAAAACTCGGTGTCGCCCCCGATCTCTCCAACCTTTGGGAAGTCCTCTCCACCAAGGTCTGGAACGGAATACCGACGCCCGGCCAGGAGCAGTACGGATTTTGGCAGATCCTCTTCTTCGCCTGGTTCTGCAACCTTGCCATGCACATCGGGCTCTCCGACATGGCGCTGTTCCGTTACGCCAAGCGCCCCTGGTATGGCCTCTTCACCGCCACCGGCGTCTATCCCGGGCACTTCCTCGCCTGGCTCTGCTCCGGCATCATGGTCGCCGCCATCGGCCGCGAAATGACCCCCGGCCGTATGGCCTACGAGGCCCTCGGCGCCTCCGGTGTCTTCGCTGTCGTCCTCGCCGGATGGACCACGGCCAACCCCACGCTCTACCGCGCCGGACTCGCCATCCAGTCCGTTTCACCCAACTGGTCTCGCTGGAAAGTCACGCTCTGGACTGGCGTCGTCACCACCATCCTCGCCTGCTTTCCGGTCTTCTTCCTGAAACTGCTCGACTATGTTGCTCTTTACGGGCTGATCCTGATGCCCGTCGGCGCCATCGTCTTCACTGAGCACTGGATCCTGCCTCGCATTGGCGTTGAGAAATACCTCGGGGAGACACGGAAAGTGGTCATGAACTGGCAGGCGCTGATTGTTTGGTTCGGCACTCTCGCCGTCGCCTGGGTGCTGCCCTTCCACCTGTTTTACCGGTGGCTTCCGTGCTGGTTTGTCGCTGTGTTCGCTTACGCTCTGCTCAGGAAGGTGACGAAATGAACAAGGCGCTGCTCACCATCGCCATCGCCTCTCTAGCCCTGATTCTCTGGGCCGCGTGGTCGCATTTCCAGGGCGCGCTCACCCAGGATTCCCTTTTCACGCACGCCATTGTATTGTCCGTGGTATGGTTCGTCACGGCCACGTACTGGAACGCACGGCGCGGCTGATTCTCCTAGCCGCAATCGTCGTGCCCGCCTCCGCACGCCTTGCTTGCGAAGGCACCGGTCCCACAGTCGTCTTCGAAGCCGAAGGCGGGCGCAACCCGGGCAGCCTGCGCAATGCCGCCCGCTCTGTCTCTCAGTTCGCGCGGGCCTGCGTCCATCAGCGCCCGACGGACGAGCCCTCCACTTACATTCCGCTGCTTGACCGGGAACTCTCTGGAGCCGGCTCCGTGATCCTCGTGGCCGAAGGACGCGCCGGATACCTGGTCCGCAACTTTGCCGCTCGGTACCCGCGGCGCATCGTTGCCGTCGTCCTGATTGATCCCCCCAACGAGGAATTCCTCGACCGCATGCGCCCTTACGTCCCCGGCACGGAGTATCACAGGATTGTCCAAATCGAACGGAGGTTTATCGGAGCTTCGTGGGTTCCCCGGCAGCAGGCGAACGCGCTTACCGTGTTGACTTCAAACAACTACCCCTTCCCAGAGGGCTGGGCCCGGGAGCCCCTCCAGCGGTTATGGGAGGAATCCCACGCCGCACTCGCACGAAGCTCCTTCGACGGCGTGCACCAGATCGTCCCGGGTGCCGTGCTCGAACACACCCAGGACATCGTGCGCGCCATTCGCGCTCGTCTGCAGGCAACTCGGACTCAGATTTGAATGTGGGAAAGCGGGCGATTCTCCGCTAAATCGCCTTGATGATCTTCGCCGGTAGCGTGAAGAGCGCGCCGATCAATTCGAACACGCCGCACACCACGATCCCCAGCAGCTTGAAGGGCAGCAGCAGCAGCCACACCAGCGGAAACAGAATCAGCGCCAGCAGCGCCAGCGGCCAGCACAGAATGCAAAGAATCACGAACAACAGAAACCCGGCCATTGTCGTTCCACCTGCCTCGTAGGTGAATACGCAGTGCGCCTGCCGGATGTTCCGGAAATCAGATCCCCGCCGAATCCGCCGCCTCGTGGGCGTGGTAGGAGCTTCGCACCAGCGGACCGCTCTCCACGTGCGCGAATCCCATCTCCATCCCCGCGCGCCTATACTCGGCGAACTCCTCCGGGGTCACGTACCGCAGCACCGGCAGATGCTTTGTCGTTGGCCGCAGGTACTGCCCGATTGTCGCGATATCCACTCCGTGGGCCCGCAGATCTCGAAGAACCGCAACCACTTCCTCGTTCGTCTCGCCCAGACCCACCATCAATCCCGACTTCGCCGGAATCTCAGGCTTCAACTGCTTCGCGCAGGCGAGCATTTCCAGCGACCTCTCGTATCGCGCGCCCAGCCGTACCTGTTTGTACAGTCTCGGAACGGTTTCGATGTTGTGGTTCAGCACATCCGGCTCAGCGTCCATGACCACGGCCATCGCCTCGCGGGACCCCTGGAGGTCGGGCACCAACACCTCGACGCGGCACCCCGGAATCCGCTCCCGGATTGCCCGGATGGTCATCGCGAAGATCTCCGCTCCGCCGTCTTTGCGGTCGTCCCGGTTCACGCTGGTCACCACGGCGTACTTCAGCCCGAGTTGGGCACACGCCTCCGCTACCCGGTTCGGCTCGTCGTAGTCCACATCCAGCGGAGCGCCCTTCTGCACGGCGCAGAACCCGCACCGCCGGGTGCAGAAGTTCCCAAGAATCATGAAGGTAGCGGTGCGCTGATTCCAGCACTCCCCGATGTTTGGGCAGGCGGCCGAATCGCACACCGTGTGCAGCCGCAGCCGTTCCACCAGCCCTTTCAAGTCCCGGTAGTTCTCGCCCACCGGCGCGGGCGCCTTCAGCCACTCCGGCCGCTTCTTCCGGGATTCGATTTGGACCAGCACTCTCTTTTCAGAGTATCAGTCCCCCAGCATCGGCTACGAAAACCCTTCCTTGTGCCGGTCCGGGTTACCTGAAGAGCACCAACCCCTGAACGGAGATGCGGTGGCCTTTGGACTCCTTGTAGGGCTCCCCGAGCACGGTGAGCCTCAGCGTGTGGCGGCCGGGTTTCAGGTTGAACTGGTGGAACAGGGATTCGCGGTTCTTGGTGGCGTTTTCGTCGGGGTAGGCGTCGATGGTGACGGGGGCGGCGCCGTCGAGGGAGACGGAGGCGAGACCTCCGTCGGGGAGGTACTGACCCATCACGATGAAGCCGGTGGCTTCGAATTCAGCTTCGATGGTCGCGCCCTTCTCGCCGCTGATGAGCGCATCGCCCTTTTCGGTCCAGTTGCCGGTGCGTTTGAAGCTGGGGGCGTTGACCGGGATGCGCGCGACGGGCTTACCGTAGTCGTCCCAGATTTCGAGCTTGGCAGGTGCCGGCTTCTGGGTGGCGACGCTGAGCGTGTTGCCGTCAAGCTTGCCGCCGTTGCGCTCGACGAGCGATACGGCGCGGCGCACGGTGCTGTCGACGATGGAGTCGAAGGTGAAGTTGGTGTAGCTGAACTTCTTCCCGGCGAGGGCGGGGATGCCGGATTTCCACTCGTCGGGGATGCGCGAGTAGCCGAGCACCACTCCGAGGACGCCGGCCGCGGAGGCGGGGTTGCAGTCGGAGTCCTGGCCGGCGCGGGTGGAGATGATGATGGACTTGCCGAAGTCGCCTTCGCCGTAGAGCAGGCCGAGAGCGATGTAGGCTCCGTTCAGTTTGGCGTCAATGTTGAAGGGGACAAGAGCACCTTCGGGACACGGCTCGCGGTCGTTCGAGTCCTTTTCGATGATGTGCCAAACCTTTTCCCAGTCGTGCGGGTGTTGCTTGTGGAGGCGGAGGACGTCGGCGATGAGTCGGGCGTAAGGGCTCTTCGCGGGGATGCAGGCGAGTCCGGCTTCGACGAGTTTGCGGGGATCGGATTCGAAGAAGGCGGCGGAGTACATGCAGGAGACGAACATGCCGCCATAGATGCCGTCGCCGTAATTCATGACGCGGCCGGCGCGCCAGGCGAGGTCGTTAGAGGCCTGGGGCAGGCCGGGAGCCATGAGGCCGATGAAGTCGGCTTCGATCTGGAAGTCGATGTCATTGGCGTGGACGTTGTACTTGGGGGTGCCGACGAGGGCGGCGGGGACCCCGCGGCGGAGGGCGCGGCGGGCGGCGAGGTTGGCGTGCCAGAGGCTGTACTTCGCCCCGGCGAACATGCGGCCGAAGTCCTCGGTGGTGGCGTCGAGGCCCTCGTCGTCGAGGACCTGGGCGAAAGTCATGTCGACGTAGAGGTCGTCCTGGTTGATGGAGTTCGAGACCTTGTCCGGGGTCCACTTGGGGAGCTGGTCTTCGGGGATGATGCGCTGGTTGAAGCGAAACTCGGTGGGGGCGCCGTAACTGACACCGATCATCTGTCCGGCCCAACCGCCGGCGATCTTGTCACGGAGCTGATCAAGCGTGATGGTCTTGCGGGTCTGGGCGCACAGGGCGCCATTGAGAACAACGGCGAGCAGGGCGAGGATGAGGAGTCGGCGAGCCATGGGGTTCCGGTTTCAGGAGTTACGCTATCAGGTTCGGAGGGTGGGGCTCAATCGGCGGGCACGTGGTCTGGCAAGGCCCTCGCTTCCGCCATATTCCGTTGAGAGTGATGACGACCGCAAGGGCTGCTCGCACGCGCAGTTGGTCCATGCCAGCCCGCAGCTGATCCCGTGTCATGGGATTGGCGTGAGGCGAAGGCACGAATATTCAGCGGGCCTTGCGGTCGAGGGCCTCGACGCGTTGGGGGCATGGATCAGGAGGCCGAGGAGCAAACTCCTGGCCTGCCGGCCCCGTTGGGATCGTTTGGGTGACCGAAAGCACTCGGTTCGAGAGGAAGCGAATTCTGTTCCGCGTTGACTGGTGGAGTACCGGACAGTTGGCGAAGCTGTGGAATCTGGAGTTCCGTGTCACGGTCCAGTGACTGAGCCGCGTTCGAAGAGGATTGCGACGTTGTCTTTACAGACCTGACGCCAACCTTCCCTTTCGAGCGCGTCGGTAATCGGGTATGAGAGCGGGACGAGCGCGTGAGTGAAGTTCCACTGGCGGAAGAGGGGCCGCCAGCCCGGTGTGCCCATGATCATCTTGACGTAGTCCGTGATGAAGTTGACGCCATAGTAGTCGCTACGGCCGTCGACGAAGACCGGGCGTTTGGTGTTGAAGCGGTAGATAAGATACCCGCCGAAGTAGTCAGTGGCGAAAATGCGGGCGTCCTGGGGGAGAGGCTCGATGCAGGCGGCGGCCTTCACGGGGAGCTTGTCGGGGGGGAAGCCGATGTTGTTCTCGACGGCAGGCATGCTGAGCATGAACCAGGCGGCGGCAATCCCGCCAATGCCCCAGACAAGGCCGTTGGCCTGAATCTCGGTGCGGGCGAAGTTGTCAGTCTCCTCGAACACAGGCTTGAGGCGGCTGAGGGGGCGAAGGGCTGTGATCAGGACACCGTTCACAGCCGGCATGGCGGCGAAGGCAATCAGCGCGATGCCTCGTCCGGAGCGGAAGCCGATGACCAGAAGCAGAAGGAGCATCAGCGCACGGCCGTATTTCCGCTGCTGGAGGCTGAGCACGACGCCGGTCATGGCCAGCATGAGCAGCAGCATGACGTAGTAGCCGCCCTCCTGGTTGAAGTTGAAGCTCTGGAACTCGTTGATATGGCTGAGCATCCGGCTGTTCAACAGGTAGAGCACGACGTGCTGGTGCAAATGCCAGCCGTAGGGATTGACGAATGTCGCGGCGAAACCGGCTGAGGCGGCGCAGGTGATCCAGATGGCCCGCCGGCGCTCGCCTTGAAACCAGTAGCCGGCCACGTAGCCACCGGCGATGAGGAAGGCGAGGAAGAAGCTCCCGTGGATGTTGGTCCAGAGAGCCATGAAGACGAAGGCCCCAACGGCGTGCAGGGGCTTGAAGCGCTCCGGAGCTTTTTCCATCAGCCAGATCCAGGCCAGGAGGAAGCTCCAACTGAGGATGTGGGGCCGGGCGAGCCAGTGGACGGCCGAGCAGGAGACGGCGAGGCCCATGAGGAGTCCGGTGAGCACGGGGTCGCCGCCGAGGGAGCGGCTGAGGCGCGCCCAGAACCAGGAGGTGAAGGCGATGACCAGAGCGGCGAAGAAGACGACGGCTTTCAGGCCGCCAGCCGTGTGGACGAGGCCGAGGATGATGTCAGCGAGCCACTCCCAGGCGAACCAGGGTCCGCCGGGCTTCGAAAAGGAGTAGGGCTCTGCGTGTGGGACGTCGCCAGTCGCTACGATCTTCTCGCCGGTGAGGATGTGCCACCCGGTGTCGGTGTCGGCGAGCAGATTCTGGAAACCAGTCTTGCCGAAAAGGCAATAGAAGAGCACGATCAACGCCACAATCATGGCGATGTCGGGGAACAGGGCGCGCTGGGCGCGGTTCAAGACGGGCGCGGATGGAGAGTTTTCCATGTTTTCGAAGGTGCCTGATCGGCTTGAGGCATTCTACCAATCGAGGGAGTGGTGACTCCGGTCACTGTCATGAGTTTGTATCCGGCCGCACAGTGGGAGCAGGAGAGAGATGACATGAGCGAAGTGACCGCCTGCAGACCTTATGCGCCGGGGACCGTCGGTGACTGGACGTCCCGCAACCTCGCCGCCGTGCTGGTGATTGAGCGGTATGGCATCGACTTCCACAGCCAGGCGGACCTGCCGCTCGAGGAAGTTTGCGCGGCGTTGGGCGTGGACTCGGATCGGGTAAAGGCTGAAATCGACGCGGTGACGAAGACTCGCAGCGTGGATGGCGGTGATTTCGAGTCGATGCCGCTGCGGAAGCTGATCGCGCATATCATCGAGCGGCACCACGAGTATCTGAAGCTGGAACTGCCGAGGCTGCGGGCACGGCTGGACAGGATGGCGTCGCGGCACGGCGAGCGCGACGGGCGTTTGCTGGAGCGGCTGCACGCGGTGTTTGTCGAACTCCAAGCAGAGCTGCAGTTGCACCTGCACAAGGAAGAGATGGCGCTGTTTCCGGTGATCGAGCGTTACGAAGCGGCCGCCGAGATGGGGACGCCGGCGCCTCCGCCGCCGTTCGGGACGGTGATGAACCCCGTGGCCGTCATGGAGCGAGAGCACGACAGCGCTCTGCTGGCGCTGAGCAAGATGCGTGAAATCTCACGCGACTATGTGCCCGCCGATTATGCGTGCGCGAACTTCAGGGCGGTGTTCCGGTCGCTAGAGGAACTGGAAGCAGACCTGAAGCAGCACATCCATCTGGAGAACGACATCCTGCATCCGCGGGCGGCGAGCCTGGAAAAGCAGTTGTTCGGGTAGGGGGGTGGGATCAGGAGGGATCGTACTCTTCGAACTCGAACTGGTCGCCGGGCTGAGTGGCCGTGGCGGCAATCTGGCCCTCGGGAAGTTCCAGAACGGAGTGGGCGCGGAGGCTGCCGGAGATGCCCCAGGGTTTGAGGGAGGGGCGTGCTTTCACGACGCGATAGTTCTTGTCCAGGAAGATCACGTCGATGGTGAACTTCATGAAGAAACAGTGAACCGCTTCGCAGGGGACAATGAAGAGTCCTTCGCCCGGTTCAAGGCCGGTGCGGTTCAGGAGGCCGGTGCGGCGCGTTTCGCTGGTGCTTGCGAGATCGGCGGCGGAGGCGACGAGCGTGTTGCGGGTCCGGTTCCAGACGCGGAGCTTCATGCGGTTGCGGGAGAAGCCTCGATGGAGGGTGGACGGTCGGGCTGATACCCGGAGCAGTTCCACATGGGTAGGGCCGGATACTTGCGGAAGGTCTCGTCGTCCTGGGAGCGGCGGCACTGGTAGAACTGGCTCCCGCGGTCGTTGCCCAGGACACGCACATAGCGGCACTGGCAACACAAACCGACTTGGACAAGGTCGCGAGCGGAACCGGGCATAAGTCCGCTAGTGTATCCGACTCTGGCGGTCCGCGGGTAGGGGCCGCGATATACTGGAAGCTCACGCCACCTTTGTACTTCCGGACACACACTTGAAAGTTGGATTTGTCAGTCTTGGGTGCCCCAAGAACCTTGTGGACACCGAAGTGATGATGGGCCAGTTGAATGCGCGCGGCCACGTCCTCACACCCTCGCCTGAAGAGGCGGATGCCATCGTTGTCAACACGTGCAGCTTCATCGATCCTGCCAAGCAAGAGTCCGTGGACACCATCCTGGAGATGGCGCGCTACAAGACCGAAGGCCGTGCGAAACGGCTGATTGTCGCGGGCTGCCTGGTGGAGCGCTACCGGGACGACATCCGGAAGATGATTCCGGAAGTGGACGCAGTGCTGGGCACGAATGAGTTGGACGCGATCGTCTCACTGTGCGAGGGCGGCGAAGCTGAGGCGAATCCCCTTGAGCCGTATCTCTACCACGACCTGACGCCACGCGTACTGGCGACGCCGCGGCACTACGCATACACGAAGATCAACGAAGGCTGCGATCATCCGTGCACGTTTTGCGTAATTCCTCAGTTCCGTGGAAGCTTCCGGAGCCGGCGGTTCGAGTCCGTCGTGGTGGAAGCGCAGAAACTGTTCGCGCAGGGTGTGCGGGAGATCAATCTGATCGGCCAGGACACGACGGCGTACGGTGATGATCTGGGTCTGAAGGACGGCCTGGCGCTGCTGCTGGAACGGCTGGCGCAGATCGAGACCGAGCACAAGAAGTGGGTGCGGTTCCTGTACTGCTATCCGAACCGGATCTCGCGCAAACTGCTGGATACCATCGCGGCGCATGAATCGCTAGTGAAGTACATCGACATGCCGCTTCAGCATGCTTCGGCTAACGTGCTGAAGCGGATGAAGCGCGGGGCGAGCGGCGATATCTTCCTGAGCCTGCTCGAGAAGATCCGCAAGGCGATTCCGGGTGTGGCGATCCGGACCTCGATGATCGTCGGATTCCCTGGCGAGACAGAAAAGGATTTCGAGGAGCTGTGCCAGTTCGTGGAAGCCGCGCAGCTTGACCGGTTGGGTGTGTTCTCCTATTCGGACGAGGAGACAAGCGCGAGCTATCACCTGGACGGCAAGGTGGACAAGCGGACGATTTACAACCGCAAGCGGGGGCTGATGGCGCTGCAGCGCAGGATTTCGAAGAAGCTGAACCGGAAGTGGGTGGGCCAGGAAGTGGACGTGCTCATCGAGGGCCCTTCGCCAGACAGCGAACTGGTGTGGCAGGCACGGATGGCGACGCAGGCACCGGATATTGACGGCGTTTGCTATCTGGAAGACGTGGGCGAAACCGCGCCCCGGCCGGGACAATTTCGGCGGATGCGTGTGACGCGCGCGCACGACTATGATCTGATCGGCGACCTGGTGGATGCGGCTCCCGTGGAGAATACTCCAGTGGTGGCCGCAAATCCGTTCCCGATCATCCACGGCAGCGCGGGTCATGCGAGGCAGCACCAGTGATGAAGACGTTGCGTTGTCCGATCTGCAAAAAGGAAGTGGTGTTGGACGCGCCTGAAGTGCCGTTTTGCAGCGAGCGGTGCCGGCTGATCGATCTGGGGATGTGGGCGAACGAGGAGTACCGGATACCGGGCGCGCCCGCGAACGTCGAAAAGGAAAGCGGATCGGAGAAGCCGGATGAGCGCGATGAATAGGGTCGCGCTGGCGGTTTCGACGTGGTTCGGCTGCGGTTACTCTCCGGTGGGGCCGGGAACTGCCGGGTCGTTGGGCGCGCTGCTGGTGGCATGGGGCCTGGTTGCCTTGGGTGCCGCAAAGCCCTGGCACTTTCTGGTGCTGGCCGCCTTGATGACGCCGCTGGGAATCTGGTCGGCGACGCGCACGTCGCGCATGAAGGGCATGAAGGACCCGCAGATCGTGGTGATCGACGAGGTGGTGGGCCAGTGGATCACGTTGGGCGGCGCGGCCTCTCTGACACTGCCGTACTTCATTGCGGCGTTCGTGCTGTTCCGGATGTTCGACATCGTGAAGCCTTGGCCGGTGAGAAGCCTGGAGCAGTTGCCCGAGGGGACGGGCATCCTGATGGACGACGTGGGCGCGGGTCTGCTGGGCGCACTTGTCCTGGCATTGGCGGGGTGGTTCAATTCTTAGTAGAAGTCCCGAGTTTCTCTGAATGCCCTTCAAAAAGAACGGCTCTGGCCGTCCAACCATCGAACAGATAGTGCCTCGCGCCGCGATTCCGGGAGGCGACGTGCAAATCCGTGGGAAGCACTTTACCTCGGCGCCCCGGCCGGAGGTGAAGGTCGGGGATGTCCTGGCGCCGCTGATCGTGGGATCGGACTCCTACGTCGTGGCTCGCGTTCCGGAAGGAGCGACGGACGGGCGGCTGGTGGTGAGTAACGGCGAGCAGTCGAGCGAGCCGGAGAGCTTCGAGGTCGGTGCGCTGCTGGCGGACAACCTGCACCCGGTGGCGAGCCCGGTCGTGGACGAGATGGGGAACGTCTTCACAACCTTCAGCGGGCAGCGCGGCCAGAAGACGCCGGTGTCGGTGTACAAGGTGGACGCGAGCGGGTCGATTACTCCCTACATCGCGGACCTGATGAACGCGACCGGGCTGGCATTCAACCGCGCGGGCGTCCTGCATGTCTCAAGCCGGTTCGATGGCATCGTCTACGAAGTGCCCACGAGCGGCGTGATGAGCAGCTACGTCGAGAGCATGGGCGTGGCGACGGGGATTGCATTCGACGCGGACGACTTTTTGTACGTCGGCGATCGGTCGGGGACAATCTTCAAGATCAGCCCGGAGAGGCAAATCTACGTCTTCACGACGATCGAACCATCGATCTCGGCATATCACCTGTGCTTCGGTCCGGAGGGATACCTTTACGTGACCGGGCCGACGACATCGAGCTTCGATTCCGTATTGCGGATCTCGCCGGCGGGCGAGGTGGAGATCTACTACCGGGGATTGGGGCGTCCGCAAGGGATGAGTTTCGACAGCCGCGGAAACCTGTATGTGGCTGCATCGTACGCGGGGCGGAAGGGGATCGTGAAGATCACGCCGCGCCGTGAGGCGTCGCTCTTCGTGTCGGGACCGAACATGGTCGGCGTGGCGATCGCGCCAGGGGGCGACATGATGGTGACGACGACGAGCGCGCTGTACCGGGTCCGCACGGAACTGGACGCATTCGGGCTTTTCTGAACCCAAACGACGGCGGAGCTTCCGAAGGAGACCGCATGAACGCTGAGATTATCGCCGTAGGCAGCGAGATGCTGACCCAACCGAAGGTGGACACGAACTCGCTGTGGCTGGCGGATCAGCTCAGCCTGTTGGGCGTGGAACTGACTCGGAAGTGCGTGATCGGCGATGATCGCGACCGGCTGGCGGACGCAGTGCGGACCGCGCTGGACCGGACACCGATCGTGATCGTGACAGGTGGGCTGGGTCCGACGGAAGACGACGTGACGCGGGAAGCGATGGCGCAGGCACTGATCCGAAGGCTGCTGCTGTCCGACTCCGTACTGAAGGGCATCGAGGACCGGTTCGCCCGCTTCGGCCGCAAGATGGCGGAGATCAACAGGCGGCAGGCGTTCCTCATCGAAGGCTCAGAGATCTTGGAGAATCCGAACGGTACCGCGCCGGGCCAGTGGATCGACCTGCCTGGCAAGATGCTGATGCTGCTGCCAGGGCCTCCGGGCGAGTTGAAGCCGATGTTCGAAAACCACTGCATGCAGCGGCTGCGAGACCGCCTGCCGCCTCGGCATCTCCGGACGAGGTTCTTCCGCGTGGCGGGGATGGGCGAGTCCGACGTGGATCAGTTGATCGCGCCCGC
Source organism: Bryobacteraceae bacterium (assembly GCA_050789245.1). GTDB lineage: Bacteria > Acidobacteriota > Terriglobia > Bryobacterales > Bryobacteraceae > PNKE01. The sequence goes on from JBOZRR010000037.1 coordinate 434,804, forward strand.
ATATACGCCGTATCCAAGTGTGGCCACGACGATTTTGGCGTCCATCGGCGACATCCAGGTGCACCTGCGAGCATTCTCGGCTGTGCCGGAGGAGGCGGAGGCGTTGGTGGACGAGGTGGGGCGGAAGATTGAAGATCTGCTCGGAGAGCGGATCTATTCCTCGGACGGTTCGCCGCTGGAAATCGTGCTGGGCCGCATGCTGAGGGAGAAGCGCGCAACGCTGGCCGTAGCGGAAAGTTGCACCGGCGGGATGCTTGGCGCGCGGATCACACAGGCGGCGGGCTCGTCAGAGTATTTCCTGGGCGGGTTCCAGGTGTACGGCAAGGCGATGAAGACGCGTCTTCTTGGGCTGGATGACCGGCTGGTGGAGCAGTACGGCGTGGTGAGCGAGGAAGTGGCCAAGGCCATGGCCGAGTCCGCGCGGGACCGCACGGGTGCAACATATGCGCTTTCGGTGACGGGCGAGGCGGGACCGGAATCTTCGTCGCCAGGGATTGAGCCGGGGACGGTGTGGATCGGCGTGGCCGGACCCGAAGGCGTGAAGGCAAAGATGATCCGCATGCCTGGTGACCGCGAGCGGGTACGCAAGTTCGCCGTGCAGACGGCGCTAAACCTGCTTAGACTGAGCTTGTGAACAGGTTCAAGATCATTGGAGTTGCTCTGATCGCGACTGCGGTGATGGATGTCGGCATGGCTCTTGCGCTACTGCCGCCATCCGTTCAATGGGTGCTGTTCTTGGTGGCGGCGACGTCGAGCGGCATCGGCGTGTATTTCCTTTTTCGTGGCATCAATCAGGATCAACAGTAGAACGGCATTGCTGTTTTGCGCTGGGATGGCGGCGCACGCCGCGCCGTCGTTTCATGGCGACGTGCTGCCAGTGCTTGAGCGGCGGTGCCAGCCATGCCACAAGGCGGGGGAGATCGCGCCCATGGCGTTCACGACATATCGCGAAGTGCGCCCATGGGCGAAAGCGATTCGCGAGGCGGTGCTGCGGAAGAAGATGCCTCCGTGGTTCGTGGAGAAGGCATCGGTCGAGTTCGAAAACGATCCGAGGCTGACCGATGCAGAGATCCGGACGATTGATGAGTGGGTGAAGGCCGGCGCCCCGGAAGGCAAGGCCCCGCCCGCCGAGACGCAAACGCTGACCGCGGAACCGGAGCGGGCCGACCTGATCATCAAGACGCCCAAGGCGTTTCACTCCCCGGCGAGGGGCGAGGTGGAGTATCACTCGATCATCGTTCCGTTGAAGAATCTGAGCGACCTGTGGGTGAACAGCGTGGAGTTGCGCCCGTCGGTGCGTGAGGTGATTCACCACATGGTGGCGTATGTCCGCGAGCCGGGATCGAATTGGCTGCGCGACAAGCCGGTGGGCGAGTACTTCCCGCACCAGGGTGTGACGACCAGCGACATCCTTGCCGTGTATACACCAGGGCAGGGTCCAGCGCGCTTGCCGGCTGGGATGGCCAAGCTGATTCCGGCGGAAAGCGAGTTAGTGCTGCAACTGCACGTCACACCGTCGGGGAAATCGACGAACGTCGATGGGGAGATCCGCATTACGCTTGCACGCGAGGCTCCGGCGCGGCGCGTCCTGACGCTGCAGATGAACAACGTGAGCTTTCGCATTCCGTCATTCGCTCCCGACTACCGGGTGCAGGTCACGGGAAGTCTGCCGGGCGACGCGTTGCTGCTTTCGATGCTGCCGCACATGCATCTGAGAGGGAAGGCATTCGATTACGAGGTGATCGGCGAGGGCGGGCGCGCGGAGACGCTGTTGCGTGTGGCGCCGTACGACTTCTACTGGCAACTCAACTACAGGCTGAAAGAGCCGCGACTGCTGAAGAAGGGCACTCGGCTGCGGTTCACCGCGTGGTACGACAATTCCGCTAACAATCCCCGGAATCCGGATCCTTCCGCAGAGGTCAGCTACGGTGAGCAGAGCCGCGAGGAGATGATGGTAGGATTCTTCGACGTGGCGGTGGATCCAAAGCTGGATAAGCGCGCCTTTTTCGGACTCCGCTGAGGGCGCGCGGCGGACTCTGCTAGCATGGATTTCGTGGGCCGGTGAGGCCCATTCCCCACCAACCGGGCCGGAGTGGCGGAACTGGCAGACGCACGGGACTCAAAATCCCGCGACCTTCACTGGTCATGTGGGTTCGACCCCCACCTCCGGCACCAGCCGAATAACCGAGTGGCTCTACGCCAATTTCGGGGGCACCCCGCATCCCACCTCCACAGTTTAAGCACACAGCACCTGCACGCGCTGACGATAGTTTTCAAAGTTGCGGAA
>JBOZRR010000038.1:0-48462 GCA_050789245.1 Bryobacteraceae bacterium
CAGCACCGCCGTGTAAACTCATCACACCATCAGGAGAACCTTCTCGCATCTCCAGCCATAGACATTCAAACAGACGAGTTTAGTTTTGGAAGAGCAGGTCTTGGGCCGAAATGCGTCCGAATTTCCCCCCTCTCCACGAACCTCAAGGGCATCCCACCAGCCCCGCTCCTCCAAGTCCATGTCCTGGCCCACCTACCTGGTATCGTAGAAGTTCTGCCGGTCGGAGGCACGATGGCTACAACGCGCGCGGAACTACTGAGAATGTTCATCCTCAACGTCGTCTGCGACGACTACGAGAATCTCGAGATGATCCGCAGCGAGGTCGACAAGATGGCACCGGCGTGCGGCTTGCCAGTGACAGACAAACTAATCTCCGCGGAACTGTGTCGTCTGATCCAGGATGGACTCGTATCAGCCTATCTCCTCTCATCGACCGACCCTGTCGAAGCCCTCGACGGCGTTCCGCCCGACTCCGAACTCGACGAGTACTACTATTTCGTCACCAAGGAAGGCCGAGCCCTGCAACTCGCCGACTTCCCCGACTGGCCGTTTGAGGAAGAACTCAATCTGAAGAGGGATTGGACGCCTCCCGTCGCCTGAGAGTCAGCGGCATTCGCGATCGGGTGAACGGGGACGAACGCATTTATTCTCGACCTGCGGACTGAACAATGGTGCTACAACAATCGTAGGGACGAAAGGGGACGGACGAAAGGAGACAGACTAGCTTAGTTTTGGAAGAGCGGGTCTTGGGCGGGAAATGCGCCTGTCCCCTTTTCCCCTGTCCCCTTTTCCCCGAGGGAGGACTGGATGATTGACCGCCATGATCGCGACCGGGCAGCACATTTGGTACAGCAGTTGAGAGACGGGAGCGTCTCAAACTTCGATTTTGAAGGGAAATGGCCTCAGGGCGGCAGTGATAGGGCGCTGAACGCAATCAGCTCGATGCTTTGGCACTACTACGACGATCTGCACGAGCACACGCTAACCGAAGCCCACGCGCTTTCCGGCGGGGCTCGGGATCTCCTCGATAGATGTGCGCTCTTTTTGTTGTCCGACCTGGAATATCTCTGGCAGCGCGATAACTTTATCAGCGCTGGCTTCAGTACTCCGCGTGGATCGTTGGAGCTATCCGGCATGTGCCCACTCCCAGATTGCGACCCTGTGGACGCGAGCACCAATAGTGACATTGCAGTTTGGCCATTCTTGACCGCGGCAGAACACGATCAGACTCGCCGCACTCAGGAGAAAGGGGGCAGTCGAGTTTAGTTATGGAAGAGCAGGTCTTGAGTGGGAAATGCGTCTGTCCCCTTATTTCCATGCTGGTCCTGGTCATTTTAGGAAGTATTAACATATGACAATAAAATTTTACGCCGGCTTTGGCCTACTGATTATATTTGTTATTTTCTTTTCCGGAATATTATTCTTGATATCTCCAACACTATCTGCTAGGATCTTGCGGAGATATCCTCCAGGGCTCGCCTCGTGGTTATTGAACACTCCTAATATGGCAATTCGCCTATTAGGGCTCTGCTTCGCCGCCTTCTCCTTGTGGTTAGTTGTTGGAATGTTTTTTGGAAGGCGACACTAGACAATACATCATGAATAGAACGACAGGGAACGACAGGGGAACGACAGGGACAACCTGACGTAAGCCCCTCACGAAATCCGCCAACGCCTCAGACCCCTCCGTCCCCTTCACCAGCAAGCCAAACTCCTTGATTACAAGCCACTTTCCGACCACAATCGATCCAAGTACCCCCACCTGCTCCGCCCTACACCCCACCGCCGCCAGCGCCGAATCGCCCCGCTAGAATCCCGCCAACCCCAATAAACACAGGCGGAATCGGCCATCTGCCAAAACCAGGGAAGGGGACGGAGCATTCCCACACGTTCGCCAATCCTCACAATGACCTCTGGGGACCCGCCGCCCCCCCCCAATTCCGCCTTCCCCCAAAACCCCAGTCAAAAATATTTCGCCCAATAGAATCAACAACTTAACGTCGCATTGCACTTGACCCGCGCTACACCGGGTGTAGAGGAGACCAACTATGTCCGAACTGAATCAGACCCCCGCCAGCCGAAAAGGCAAAGGCGGACCCAAAACCGAGGCTGGCAAGCAAGCCGCCTCGCGCAACTCAACAAAGCACGGCCTGCACGCCCGAACCATCGACGCCTTCGCCCCAGGCGACCGCGAGGACTTCGAAGCCCTCCACCGCGAATACGCAACTCACTACAGCCCCAAAGACCTGATCGAAAACGAACTGGTCCAGCAAATCGCCTTCAACCGTTTCCGCTACTACCGCTTCGTGAGGCTCCAGGAAGCCGCCTTCGCCCAAATCCCGGACGACGCCGCCATCCTCCGCGAACTCGAAACCCGAGCCAAAACCCACGCCTACCTCGAACGCGCCCTCACCCAGCTTGACCGCGCCTTCCACCGCACCCTGCGCGACCTGGAAGCCCGCCAGAAGCAGGCCAGGGAAGCCGAAACCGAACATGTCGAAATCGGCGTCGACCTCGAAACCGGCACAATCCATGGCACTTCCGATCCCGATCTGGACAGCCTCCTGGAAAATCCAAAAACGAACTCAACCCGAGCCCCCGGCTACCTCCGGCTGCTCGCCAAAAAGCCTAAATCGGCCCGCGGCTGGCTCGACGATTGCCTCGCCGCCTGACGTTCAGCCCTGTTTCTCGTTCTTCGGCTCGGCCTGCGCCTTGAGCAGCGCCTTGTAGCCGTCCAAAGTCTTCGCGACCGCCTCATGGACCAGGCGCGGGTCGCCGCCGGTCAGCAGCGTGAGGGCGTCGTCTACACTCTCGGCGGTCCACACGTGGAACTTGCCCGCCGCCGCCGCGTCCACCACCGCATCGCGCAGCATCAGCGTGCGCTGGTTCGTCGCCGGCAGCAGCACGCCTTGCCCTCCGCTCAGCCCGCGCGCCGCGCAGATGTCGTAGAAGCCCTCCACCTTCTCCGTCACTCCGCCCACCGGCTGCACCTGGCCATGCTGGTTCACTGATCCGGTCACAGCCACGTCCTGCCGCAGCGGAATGCCCGAAAGCGCCGACAGCAGGCAGCACAGCTCGGCCAGCGACGCGCTGTCGCCTTCCACCATGCCGTACATCTGCTCGAACACCAGGCTGGCGGCCAGGTTCAGCGGTCCGGCCGTGCCATAGGTTCGCAGCAGGTAGCCGCTCAGGATCAACACGCCCTTCCCGTGGATCGGGCCGCTCATCTCCACTTCGCGCTCGATGCTCACCACGCCGCCCCGGCCCGGCCCGGCGGTCGCCGTGATCCGCGACGGGTGGCCGAACTGGTAGTCGCCCTGGCCCACCACGCTCAGGCCGTTGATGCGCGCCACCGCCGTGCCTTCGGTCTGCACCAGGATGGTGCCTTCGGTGATCGCCTCTTGCAGCCGCTCCTCGATCAGGTTGCTGCGGAACCGCCGGGCCTCTTCGACGACGCGGATGTCCCCGGCCGTGATCGCGCTGTGCGCGTTCTTCGAGGCCAGGTGCGAAGCCTCACGGATCAGGTCGGCGATGTCGCCGAAGATGGTGCTCAGCTTGTCCTGGTCGTCGGCCGTCCGCGAGCCATACTCCACGATCCGCGCCACTGCCGTCGGGTCCAGCGGCCGGTTACCCTGCTGCCGGGCGATGTCCCCGGCGAACACGGCATAGGCGCGCTCGTTCTCCGGCGTGCGGTCCATGCGGGAGGTGAACTCGGCCTTCACCTTGAACAGCTTCTGGAAGTCCTCGTCGTAGCTCAGCAGCAGGTAGTAGAGCGTCGGCGTGCCGATCAGCACCACCTTCGTATCCAGCGGCAGCGGCTCCGGCGCAAGCGTCACCGTGCTGATCATGCTGAGCTGCGTGCCCAGCTCTTCGATGTGGACGACGCGGTCCTTCAGTGCCCGCTTCAGGCCCTCCCAGGCGTACGGGTTCATCAGGCACTCGCGCGCCGGAATCAGCAGGTAGCCCCCGGCCGCGCGGTGCAGGGCGCCGGGCTTGATCATCGTGTGGTCCGTGTAGACCTCGCTCAGCGTGCTGTGGTGCTCGATGCGGCCCGTCAGGTTGTGATACGTCGGGTTGGTTTCGACGATCACCGGCGCCCCTCGCCGGTCGCCGTTGTCCACCAGCACGTTCACCTCGTAGCGCTTGTAGCTGCGCTCGCGCTGCATGCCGAGCGCCGCCGCCAGCGGGTTCTGCGGGGATTCGGACTCCTTGGTTTTGCGGAAGTCGTCGGCGTTTTCGACCACGTCCCGCTGAAGCGCGGCAAGCCAGTCGAGCACCGCCGCCGACTCGCGGTACTTCTCGCGGAGGTCGTCGACGCGATGACTGGCGGCATAGTGGGCGGTCTGCTCGTCCAATGTGCCAACCGCCTCGCGTGCCTCCTTCTCCTTCTCGCGGATGCCGCGCAGCTTGGCTTCGATCTCGCGCTGGACCTTCTCGCGGGCCCGCACCACCCTCTCGCGGTCTTCGGCCGCCAGCTTTTCCAGGTCCTGCTCGGTGATGATCTTGCCCGCCGAGGCCGGGGTCAGCATAAAGCCGCCCGGCGCCTTCACGAGTTGGAAGCCCGAGTGCTCGACGGACTTCTCAAGATCCTCGATCTCGTGTTCGCGCAGCGCCTCGAAGTCGTGCACGATGCGGTCGCGGTGGCTGGTGTACTCCTCCTTCTCGAAGGCCTTGGGGATGGCCGACTTCAGCTCGGTCACCAGCTTTTCGATGTCGCGCCGGAAGCCGCGCCCCTGCCCGGCCGGAAGCTGGAGCGGGGTGGGGCTTCGCGGGTTGCCGAAGTTGTAGACGTAGCAGATGTCGGGCGGCACGGCCATTGCCGAAGCGCGGCGCTCCAGGTAGTCGCGGATCAGCGTGGTCCGCCCAGAGCCGGGCTGGCCCAGCGCGAAGAGGTTGAAGCCCTGGCTGGCGATATCCACGCCGAACTCCAGCGCCGCCACAGCGCGCGGCTGGCCGAGGACCTCGTTCAAAGGAGGCAGCTCGGCCGTTGTCTCGAAATCGAAGACGGCGGGGTCGCAGGAGCGGCGGAGCGCGGAGGCGGGCAGTTCAGTTGGACCAGGCATCGCGGCTTCATTGAAACGAAGCCGCGCGCCGGAGGCAAGGCCCTATTTGCGAGCCGTGAGTCCTAATCCCGGCCCGGCCGGCAGCACCAGCCGTCCCTGAACGATCTCAACGCCCACGAAGGGGTCGTTCGCGATCAGCAGGTTGCCGTCCAGGTCGGCGTAATCGACCAGCGGCGAAAGGTGCGCCGCCGCCGTGATGGCGCAGGAAGAAGACACCATGCAGCCGAGCATCGTCTTCAGTCCGAGCGAGCGGGCGATCTGGATCATCCGCCAGCCCTCCAGCAGGCCGCCGCACTTGTCGATCTTGATGTTCACGCCGTCGAAGTGCGGCGCAAGTTTGGGGATGTCCCGTGGATGGAGGCAGGCTTCGTCGGCGATCACCGGGATGTGGACCCGCTTGCGGATCCAGTTCATGTCGTCGAGGTTCGCCGCCGGCAGCGGCTGCTCGATGAACTCGACGCCCTGCTTCTCGAGCCAGTTGATCTTTTCGACGGCCTGTTCTTTGGATTTGAAGCCCTCGTTAGCATCGACGCGCAGAGGCTTCTTCGTGACGCTGCGGACTGCGTCAATCACCTCCTCGTCGTTGTCGAGGCCGACCTTGATCTTCAGCACCGGGTACGGCTCGGCCTCGCGGACCTTCTGGCGGATGACATCGGCCTTGTCGATGCCGATCGAGAAGGTGCTGAGCGGAGCGTCTTTCGGGTCCAGGCCGAAGTAGCGGTAAAGCGGCACGTTCAGCCGCCGCCCGACCCAATCGAGCAGCGCGATGTCGAGGGCGGCCTTTGCGGCGTAGTTCGACTCGACGCGCCGGAACACCTCGCCCATCAGCTTGGTGAATTGCCACGGATCGGCCGCTTCCAGCCATTCGCGCTCCTTGCCGAAGCGCTCGATGGCCTGCGCGGCCGATTCATTGTAGCGCTGGATCGGCGCGCCTTCGCCGGTGCCCGTCACGCCGTCGCGGCTGTACTCGACGAAGAACGTGTCGCGGTACGTGGACGACGACATCACCGTCGTCCAGGTGTGTTTCAGCGTCAGCCGGCGCGAAGCGAAGTGGAGCTTCGTCGCGGATGGTTCGGCGCCGGCGGCGGGGATGGTCATCAGCGGTGCGGCTTTCAGCAGGTCGCGGCGGTTCATGGTTTCCACCTCCGTGCGCAGACGTAGAGCTTGGTCCAGTGCGCGTCATCAAGACGGCTGATCTGGAGCACCGGCCTCGTGTTGGTGGTGGAGTGGATAAACTCACCGCCGCCGATGTAGAAGCCGGTGTGGTTGATCTTGTCCATCGACGCGCCGAAGTAGACCAGGTCGCCGGGCTTCAGGGCGTCCTTTTCGACGGGGGTCATGCCGTCCCAGTGGGCCTGCGGTTTGGCGTCGCGGGGGATGTTGACGCCGCCCCGGCGGCACAGCATCTGGGTGAAGCCGGAGCAGTCGAACCCGAGTGACGACGTGCCGCCCCAGGTGTACGGCAGGCCCTGAAACCGCCGCGCCAGTTCGATCAGCGCGGGCACCGGGCGGGGGCTCAGGTCGAAGGTGAGGTCGCCGCGCTGAACCCACGCGGTCCAGCCGTCAGGCAACTGGACCTTCAGCCAGCGGCCTGCGTCCTCCTCGCGCTCCTCGACCACCGCGAGGCGGGTTTCGAACGGGACGGTCAGCATGGGCGCTCGTTTGGTGACCGAGGGCAGCGGATAGAGATGCGCCATCAGGCTTTCGACCATGGCCACCTTGCCGGGGCCTGGGTAGTTCTCGCCCTCGTCGAGCGGCCGGACGGCCTCGGCCTCCATCCAGCCGGGGTAGCCGTCTGGCGTCTTCACTGCCAGGAAGCCGTTCTTGTACTCTCCGGCGACGACGGTCCCGCCGTAAATGGCCTGGGAGACGACGTCGGAATCCTGCGTCGGCTGCGAGTACATGTTGGCCACGGGCCGAACCACTACCGCGCGAACCGGGGTCTCCTGAGCCTGGCCCGCCATGGTCATGAATAAGAGTATGGCAGCGATTGCGAGCATCGATCTCCAAGATACCGCCGTCCGGCCCGGTTTTCGCAGCTCTTCGCGTACACCCTCCGTAGGTGGTGTATTAGGCTATGTGTTTTCAATTAGTTAATCTAAAGCAACACTTGCAGAAGGTGCCTCTATGGAGGTATGCTGTAGAGCATGATCATCTCCATGCGCCGCCATGCGACCCGCGATGAGATCGACTCGGTCATCCAGCGGATCCAGGAGTTCGGCTACAAGATCCACGCCATCGAAGGCGAGGAGCGCGTCGTCATCGGGGCCATTGGCGTCGGCGACACCAGCACGTGCCTGGAGTCGCTCGCGGCGATGGATTGTGTCGACAAAGCCGTGCCGATCTCGGCGCCGTACAAGTTCGTCTCGAAGGAGTTCAAAGCGACGCCCACGGTCATCAAGGTGGGAACGAGCGTCGAAGTGGGCGGCGACGAGTTCGTCGTGATGGCGGGCCCGTGCTCGGTGGAGAGTGAAAAGCAAATCCTCGAGACGGCGGAACTGGCGGCGCGCGGCGGAGCGAAGGTTCTGCGTGGCGGAGCCTTCAAGCCGAGGACGTCGCCGTACGACTTCCAGGGCATGGAGGAAGAAGGGCTGAAGCTGCTCGCCAAGGCCCGCGAACAGACGGGGCTGGCGGTGGTTACCGAGGTGATGAGCGACGCCGATGTGCCGTTGGTGGCCGCCTACGCGGACATCATGCAGGTTGGCGCGCGCAACATGCAGAACTTCGCGCTGTTGAAGGCTCTCGGGCGTTGCGACCGGCCCGTGCTGCTGAAGCGCGGTCTGAGCTCGACGATCAAGGAACTGCTGATGTCGGCGGAGTATATCGTGGCCCATGGCAATCGCGACGTGATGCTGTGCGAGCGCGGCATCAGGACCTTCGAGACCGCCACGCGCAACACTTGCGACATCGCGGCCATCGCGGTGCTGCGGGAGCTGACGCATCTGCCGGTGATCCTGGACCCGTCGCACGCCACGGGCAAGCGCAGCCTGGTGCCGCCTCTCTGCCGGGCCGGCGCGGCGATCGGCGCCGACGGGCTGATCCTCGAGATCCACCCGAATCCGGCGAAGGCGATGAGCGACGGGGCTCAGTCTCTGGACCCGGCGCTCTGGCTCCAGACCATGCGGGATCTGGCGCCGTATGTTGAGCTCTGGCGGCAGTCGCGAATGACAGCCGTGGGCGCGGCAGTGTAACCTCAGAGCGTGTTTCGCAACAAATGGCTGCGGCGCGCAGCAAGCGTCGTGGTGCTCCTTCTGGCCGGTGTGGGCGTGTGGTGGTGGACGAATCGCTCGCCTTCGGTCGCCGAGTTGATCTCCTGGATGCCCGATGGGAGCAGCACCTCGATCTACGTCGACTTCGCGCTGCTGCGCCGCACCGGGATTCTTGACCGCCTGGCCGGGCCCGCCGCCCTCGAAGAGGCAGAGTACCGCAAGTTCATCGAAGCGACGGGATTCGACTACCGCCGCCACCTGGACGGCGTTCTCATCGACTCTCAGGATGACGCCACCTTCTACCTCGCCACCGGCGAGTTCGACTGGTCGCGGATCGAAAGCTACGTCAAATCGCAGGGCGGGCGATGCAGCAACCGGCTGTGCATGATGGTTGCGACGACGCCCGGCAAGCTGATCTCGCTGATGCCCATGGAGAAGCAGACGCTGGCCCTGGCGGTGAGCAAGGACCCGATGGCGGTATCTCGCATCTCTGCCCAGAACGAGACGCCGGTGCCCGACATTCCGTTCTCTCCGGCGTGGATCCGTGTGCCGGGCGACCGCCTGAAGGGGAGTCCCGATCTGCCCGAAGGGCTAAACCTGTTCATGCAGGCTTTCCGGGGGGCGGAGCGGGTGCTGCTGCTGGCCCGGCCGACCCAGGAGGGCGTGGACATCGTGGTGGACGCGCCGTGCTCGTCGCCCGCGGTGGCGAACGCCGTCGCGGCGCGCCTGACCCAGTCCACGGCGCTGATGAAAGGCCTCGCGGCCCAACAGGGCAGAGACGAGCGGCGCATGCTGAGCATCCTGGCCGGGGGCAAGTTCCGTGCCGATGGTGCGGCCGTGCGCGGATTCTGGCCGATTCCGCCGGGCTTGCTCGAAGGGCTGTCGGACGCGTCCAAGTAATTCGGCTAGAAGTCGATCGACGAGAGGATCTCCGAGGGCCTCTTCTCGAAGGCCCGCGCGATGGCCAGCAGGCTTTCGATGGACGGCAGATTCGCTCCACGCTCGATGGAGCTGATCTGGCTGACGCTCAGCTTCGAGTAGGCGGCGAGGTCCTTGAGCGACCAGTCGCGCTCGGCTCGCAAGAGGCGGATGCGGTGGCCGAGCTTCTCGCGCAGCCGGTCCTGCGCCGCGCGGCCCAGGCCGAAGCTCTCGACGGCGTTGGCCAGAACCTGGCGCAATTGCGCCAATGAGAAGGGCTTGGCCAGGTAGTCGAAGACCTTCATTTTGAAGGTGGCGCGCATGTCTTCGAGCGATGGGTAGCCGGTGACGATGATGACGCAGATGCCGGGGTAGCGCGTGACAAGCTGCTCCAGCACGCGGTCGCCGCTCTGCTCGCCCATCTTCATGTCGAGCAGGACGATGTCGGGCCGGCGCTGGTCGGCTTCGTCGAAGAGCTGGGCGGGGTCTCCGAAGGTTCGAACGCCATAGAGGCCTTCGTCCTTCAGGAAGTCCTCGATGTAGGTTCTGAAGTCGTTGTCGTCGTCCAGAACGGCGACGTCGATCAGTGCCGGGTTGACGGCCTCGCTCGCGGCATCCTGTCTCACACTCATCGTTTTGTCTCCTCCGCCATTCCCGGAAGTACCACTTCCAGACGCGCGCCGCCACCGGGACGATTCGACGCAGTGATAGATCCGCCGTGCTGATGCACGATTCCTTCGGCGACGGTCAGGCCAAGTCCGGTGCCGCGGGCGTCGAGGCGCGTAGTGACGAAGGCCTCGAAGATCTCGGGCAGCACTTCTTCGGGGATGCCGGGGCCGTCGTCGTCCACCGTAACGGCCACGGCCGTCTTGCCGTCGATGCGGCAGCAGCGGGCGCCGGCTCGAACGTGGCCGCCGGACGGTGCGGCGTTCAGAGCATTGCGCAGCAGGTTCACGAAGACCTGGACCAGGCGGTCCGCGTTGCCATTGACGATGGCCCCCGCAGGAATCGAGTTCTCGAAGTGAACCTCGGAGGCCTTCTCGTCGATGGCGACCAGGTGCCAGGCCTCGTCGATCAGCGGATACACGGCGACGGGCGCCACTTCCTTCTGCCGCAGACGGGCGAAGTCCAGCAGGCCCTCGCTGATCTTGCGGAGGCGCTCCGTGACGCGCAGCGCGCGGCGCAGGCGGCCGAGCGCGCCTTCGTCCTCGACGGTCTCCACCAGCTTTTCGATGGAGCCGTGCAGGACGGCGAGCGGCGTGTTCATCTCGTGGGCGACGCTGGCGCTAAGCAGGCCGAGGCTGACAAGGCGGTCCTGCGCCTCCAGGCTGCGTTTGGCGGCGGCGAGCAGATCGTTCTTCTCGCGCAGGTCGTTGGCGGTAATCTCCAACTCGTGCAGGGCGGCGGCGAGGATGTCCTCCTGGCGGCGCAATTCGCTGACGGTTTCGTTGTGCGAGTGCATGATCTGGCCGATCTCGTCGCCGGGGATGAAGTCCCTGGGCAGAAGCTCGTCCTGACGGTCGCCGCGGCGGGTGGCGGCGTCTGCGGCCAGCATCAGGCGCAGAGGCTGGTAGACGTACAGAGGCATGATCACCAGCTCCAGCAGCAGCACCGCCAGGACGTAGGAGACACCCAGCACGGCGAAGACGACGAGCTTGATGCGGGCCAGCAGATCGTCGTAGAAGGCGACGGGCAGGCGAAGGCGGTAGTAACGGTTCGAGCTGGGAATGAGCTTGTAGATGTGCTCGCTGGCCGAGTCGCGCTGCCAGATGCGGCCGGGGTACTTCTGCATCCACTCCTCGGCGTCGCGGGTCAGGCCGAAGTCGCCGGCGGTGCCGGTTTCGAGCTCGTAGACGCGGAGTTCCGCCTCGCCGGACTGGGGCGAGAGGGTGGCGAAGCTGTTCCAGATCAGGCTGACTTCCCGGACTTTGGCCGAGGCGAGCCGGGACTCGACGAGCGGCACCAGGGCGAAGTAGACGGCGAGGGTCAGAAGCAGGAAGAACGAGTTGTGCAGGACCATGAGCTTCGGGCGGACCCGGAGGTCGCCGAAGCGCCGGCTAATTCCTTGTAAAGGACGTGCGACCGGGTCAGACCGAGATGCATCCAAATTCCTGTCTGACAAGAATTCTTTCTCCCATTGCGTAAATTCTACTGCTATGCTAGAAAAAAACTAATCCTCTCCCATAGAGGGTCACCCGGTTGCTGTTGTAAAAACAATAGCAACCTGCCTACGCCAGATCAGAGGGGCGCAAGGCGAATCGTTGCGGAAGACAATTTGAATGAGCGCAATCTTCTCCCGGAAGTTTGACACGAACCTTCGCGTCGTGGCCGGCGTTGTGCTACTCTCGCTCGGCGCGGCCGGCGGAGTGCTCGCCTATCTCTTGCACCCGAAGCAGCTCGACACGGGCTACACGCCGGTCCAGCCGGTGGCCTACAGCCACAAGCTGCACGCCGGAAACCTCGGCATGGACTGCCTTTACTGCCACACGACGGTGGACAAAGCGGCCTACGCGGCGATCCCAGCCGCGGAGACCTGCATGAACTGCCACGTGCGCGTCAGGGAGAAGGATCCGAAGCTCCAGATGGTGCGCGACAGCTACGCCACAGGGAATCCGATTCCCTGGGTGAAGGTGCACCGGCTGCCGGACTACGTGTACTTCAACCACCAGGCGCACGTGACGTCGGGCGTTTCCTGCGTCTCCTGCCACGGCAGGGTGGACCAGATGGTGGAGGTCAAGCAGGTGCAGCCGCTGTCGATGGCGTGGTGCCTGGACTGCCACAGGAATCCCGACGCCAACATCCGGCCCGTGGAATACGTGACCAAGCTGGACTGGAAGCCCGAGGGCGATCCGGCCGAGCTGGGCCGGCAGATCCGGCTGGCCAAGAACATTAACCCGCCCCAGCAGTGCTCGGGGTGCCACAGATAATCAAATGGCGCCGAATCCACAAATGAGCAACCTTATTCAGATCCAAAACTCCGATAAGACCGGACATAAGTACTGGCGCAGTCTTGATTCGCTGTCGAACACTCCCGAATTTAACAAGTGGGTGGAACGCGAATTTCAGGAAAATGCATCTGAAATGCTGGAAAGCGGTTCGCGCCGTACGCTGCTGAAGCTGATGGCCGCGAGCTTCGGACTGGCCGGCGCCACCGCCTGCCGCCGACCGGTGGAGCAGATCCTGCCGCTTTCAAAGGGCGTCGAGGGCTACATCCCCGGCAAGCCGATGCACTACGCCACGGCCGTTTCCACGAGCGGCGCAGCGACAGGCCTGATCGTCGAATGCCACGACGGCCGTCCGACGAAGGTGGAAGGCAACCCGCGGCACCCGTACTCGTTGGGCGCCACCAACGCGCACACCCAGGCGCTGGTGCTGAACCTCTACGACCCGGACCGCGCTAAGCACGTGCAGCGCAAGGGCGCAAGGTCTTCCTGGGACGAGTTCAACGCCTGGGCCCGCGAGGAGTTCTCCTCCGCGAAGCAGGGCGACGGCGCGGGGCTCCGCATCCTCTCCGAGCGATCCTCTTCTCCGGCGCTGGCATCGGTGAAGGGCGAGATCGCCAAGAAGTTCCCCAAGGCGCAGTGGGTAGAGTTCGATTCGGTCAACCTGGACAACGCGCGGCTGGGAACGCAGATGGCCTTCGGCCAGCAGCTTGAGCCGCAGTACCAGTTCGACAAGGCCAACGTGATCGTGTCTCTGGACGCGGACTTCCTGGGCCTGGATTCGCCGACCATTCTCCCGGTGAAGCAGTTCTCCTCGCGCCGCAAGGTGGAGACGCCAAAGGACGAGATGAACCGGCTGTATGTGGCCGAGTCGAACTTCTCGATCACCGGCGGCATGGCCGACAACCGGCTGCGCATCCGCTCCTCGGAGATCGGCGCGTTCGCGCTGGCTCTGGCGAAGGAGCTGAACATCTCCGGCGGCGAACTGAAGGTCCTGGGCAACCAGACCGACAAGAGCGCGAAGTTCATCAAGGCGATCGCGAAGGACCTGGCCGCGCATCGCGGACGCTCGGTCGTGATCGCCGGTCCGCGGCAGCCCGCCGCGGTTCACGCACTGGTGGCGCTGATCAACCAGGCGCTGGGCAACGCCGGGGCGACCGTGTCCTACACGCGCCCCGTGGTGGAGCCGACCGATTCGCTGGCGCAGATCAAGCAGCTTTCGGCCGACCTGAAGGGCGGCGCGGTGAAGACGCTGGTGATTCTCGGCGGCAACCCGGTCTACAGCCTGCCCTCGGATCTCGACTTCGCCGGCGCGATGAAGCGAGCGACGACGGTGGCGCTGCTCGACGACGAGAACGAAACCTGGGCCGAAGCCGAGTGGAGGCTTCCGGCCGCCCATGCCTTCGAGGCGTGGGGCGACGCGCGTGCGCTGGACGGCACGGTGTCCATCCAGCAGCCGCTGATCGCGCCGCTGTACGGCGGCAAGTCGGTGCTGGAGTTGGCGGCGATTGTGGCGGGGTCGGAGAAGACCAAGGGCCACGACCTCCTGAAGTCCTACTGGGCCGCGCAGTGGGGCGCCGATGCGGAGAAGCGCTGGAAGAAGTCGCTGTTCGACGGCTTCGTCGAGGGCACAAAGCTCGAGACGGTGAGCCCGGCGGTGACTGCCGCCGCTTCGTTCGCTCAGGCGTCGGCGGCGATTCAGGTTCCGGGGCAGGGCATTGAAGTCACGTTCCATCCGAGCGCGTCGGCTTACGACGGGCGCTTCGCCAACAACGCCTGGATGCACGAGGCGCCGGACCCGCTGACGAAGCTGGTGTGGGACAACGCCGCGCTGCTGAGCCCGGCGACGGCAAAGGAACTGGGCGTGAAGGACGGCGACTACCTGTCGCTCTCGCGCAACGGCAAGGAGATCAAGGTGCCGGCGATGATCCTGCCGGGCCACGCCGACAAGTCTATCTCGCTGGCGCTCGGCTACGGGCGCGCCGCCTGCGGGCGCGTCGGACAGGGCGTCGGCCACCGCGTGGAAGGGCTGCGTACATCGGATGCCTTCGGATTTGCGGCGGCGGTCGAAGTGAAGAAGGCCGGCGGCACCTACCAGTTGGTGACTACACAGGAGCACCACTCGATGGAGGGACGGCCGATTGTGCTCGAGGCGACTCTGGAGCACTACAAGAGCCACCCCGACTTCATCCATCACGAAGTCCACACGCCCGAACTGATCTCCATGTTCCCGGAGCACGACTACTCGAAGGGCTACCAGTGGGGCATGGCGATCGACTTGAACGCCTGCATCGGTTGTAATGCCTGTTTGGTGGCGTGCCAGTCGGAGAACAACATTCCGGTGGTCGGCAAGGACCAGGTCCGGCGCGGCCGAGAGATGCACTGGATCCGCATGGACCGCTACTTCACCGGCAACGAAGACGACGCGCAGGTGGTGATGCAGCCGATGGCGTGCCAGCAGTGCGAGAACGCGCCGTGCGAATCGGTCTGCCCAGTGGCGGCGACGGTGCACTCGCCGGAGGGGCTGAACGACATGGCGTACAACCGCTGCGTCGGCACCCGGTACTGCGCGAACAACTGCCCGTACAAGGTTCGCCGCTTCAACTTCCTGAACTGGAACAAGGACATCGAGGAGAGCCGCAAGATGGTCTTCAACCCCGATGTCACCGTGCGCATGCGCGGCGTGATGGAGAAGTGCAACTACTGCGTCCAGCGCATCCAGGAGAAGAAGATCGAAGCGAAGTCTCAGAACCGCCGGACGCTGAAGGACGGCGAAGTGATGAGCGCCTGCCAGCAGGCGTGCCCCGCCGATGCCATCGCCTTCGGCAACATCAACGACCCCGAATCGCGCGTGGCGAAGCTGAAGAAGCTCGACCGCGACTACGCGCTGCTCGAAGAACTGAACGTCAAGCCGCGCACAACGTACCTCGCGAAGTTGCGCAACCCCAATCCGGAGCTTGCATAAACCATGGCCGATCTCGCTATCGATCCTCGCATGGAACTGAATCCGCCCCTAGTGACGGGCGGAATGACCTACGCGGACGTCACCGAGAAGGTGGCCGCGATCACGGAGCGGACTCCGCCCAAGCAGTGGTACTACGCTCTGGGCATCTCCAGCGTGCTCACCGTCATGCTGTTCGGCTGCCTGGGCTACCTGGTGTCGACCGGCATCGGCGTCTGGGGCAACAACAACCCGGTGGGCTGGGGTTGGGACATCACGAACTTCGTTTGGTGGATCGGCATCGGCCACGCCGGCACGCTGATCTCGGCGATTCTCTTCCTGTTCCGGCAGCGGTGGCGCACGTCGATCAACCGCTCGGCGGAAGCGATGACGCTGTTCGCCGTGGCCTGCGCGGGCATTTATCCGCTGTTCCACACGGGCCGTCCGTGGCGCGCGGCCTACTGGCTGTTCCCGATGCCGAACGAACTGCTGCACATGTGGCAGAACTTCCGTTCGCCGCTGATGTGGGACGTCTTCGCGGTTTCGACCTACGCGACTGTGTCGGCACTGTTCTGGTACGTCGGATTGATTCCGGACCTGGCGACGCTGCGCGACCGCGCGACGACGCGGGTGCGGCAGGTGATCTTCGGCTTCATGAGCTTCGGCTGGCGCGGCGGCGCGCGGCAGTGGCGTCACTACGAACTGGCGTACCTGCTGCTGGCGGGCCTTTCGACGCCACTGGTGCTTTCGGTGCATTCGATCGTTTCGTTCGACTTTGCGACGTCGGTGCTGCCGGGCTGGCACACCACAATCTTCCCGCCCTACTTCGTCGCCGGCGCCGTGTTCTCGGGCTTCGCGATGGTGCTGAACCTGCTGGTGCTGGCCCGCTGGGTCTACAACCTGCAAGACCTCATCACCATCAAGCACCTGGAGAACATGTGCAAGATCATGCTGGCCACGGGCACGATGGTGGGCTTCGCGTACGGCACGGAGTTCTTCATCGCCTGGTACAGCGCGAATCCCTATGAGCGGTTTGCGTTCCTGAACAGGGCGTTCGGACCGTACTGGTGGGCGTACTGGACGATGATTACCTGCAACGTGATCTCGCCGCAGCTCTTCTGGTTCAAGAAGGTCCGCAACTCGATCCCGGCGATGTTCGTCATCGCGATCTTCATCAACATCGGCATGTGGTTCGAGCGCTTCGTGATTATCGCGACGTCGCTGCACCGCGACTTCCTGCCCGCGTCCTGGGGCTACTTCTCGCCGACGTGGGTGGACATCTGCACCTTCGTGGGCACCATGGGCTTGTTCCTCACGCTGTTCCTGCTGTTCATCCGCTTCCTGCCGGCCATCGCCATCGCGGAAGTGAAGGGCGTATTGCACCAACAGATCAATCAGGAAAAGGGGGTCGCGCACTAAGATGGCAACCCAGTTGGACCAGTTGATCGGCAAGCTTCCGCTTCCGTCGTTCATGAAGGCCGCGGACGCCGGAAGGCACTACGGGGTGATGGCGAGTTTCGCCACTCCGGAGGATCTGCTGCGGGCGATTCGCAGCGCGCGCACCGCGGGCTACTCGAAGATGGACGCCTTCACGCCGTTCCCGATTCACGGGATCGACGAGGCACTTGGCGAGGGCCGTTCGCCGCTGGGCAAGATCGTCATCTGCTGCGGCCTGACCGGGCTAACGCTGGCCGTGCTGCTGCAATGGTGGACAGGCGCGGTGGACTATCCGCTGGTGATCGCCGGCAAGCCGCTGTTCGCGGTGGAGCCGTCGGTTCCGATCATGTTCGAGCTGAGCGTGCTGCTGGCGTCCTTCGGCGCCGTGCTCGGCATGCTGGCTCTGAACAAGCTGCCGCAGTATTACCACCCGGCCTTCAACTTCTCGAAGTGGGCCGGCGCGACGAACGACAAGTTCCTGTTCGTGATTGAATCCACCGACCCGAAGTTCAACCCCGAGGAAGTGAAGACGTTCCTCGATTCCCTGGGCGCCAGCGACGCCGAACTGGTGGAGGCCTAGAGATCCGACAATGACGTTCAACCCCTTCACATTGAGAAAACGGGCGGCGTTGACGCTCGCCGTCATGGCCCTGGCGGGGCTCTCGTCGGCCTGCTCCAACTTCACGTCGCGCCAGCCGCCTATCTGGGTCTGGTTCGACATGAAGAAGCAAGACAAGTACAAGCCGCAGATGAAAGGCGCATTCTTCGAGGACGGACGCACCAGCCGCACTCCTGTCGAGGGCACGGTCGCTCAGGAGACCTACCGTCCCGACACTGCGTATTCGACCGGCATCACCGACGCCGGGATGTATGTGGCGAAGAATCCCGAGCCGCTGACGCGCGAGGTGCTCGACCGAGGCCAGCAGCGCTTCAACACGTACTGCGCTCCCTGCCACGACCGCACAGGTTCCGGGCGCGGCATTGTTCCCGCGAAGGCTGTCTGGGTGCCGGGCAACCTGCACGATGACCGCATCCTGAACTTCGTCGACGGCGAGTTGTACCACGTCATCTCGAGCGGCCGCCGCACGATGCCCGGCTACCACTTGCAGGTCTCAGAGAAGGACCGTTGGGCGATTGTCGCCTATGTCCGCGCCCTCCAGCGTTCCTGGAAGGGCACCATGAACGACGTTCCGGCCGAACTCCAGGCCAAGGTGAGGTAACTGATGGCGCACACGCATCAAGATCACGGACACGCGCACTCCGCCGACAACTACTTTTTGACGCCGGACACCTGGACGCGCGTGCGGAACTCGCTCGCCTTCATCACGCTGCTCGGGTGGGCCGGGTCAGCCGCGGGCTTCGTCATGAACCGCAAGGATTTCTTCCCCTCCTACCTGATGGCGTTCCTCTTCTTCGCCTCCATTGCGTTCGGGGCGCTGTTCTTTGTGATGGTGCAGCATCTGACCGGTTCGGCGTGGAGCGTCACGGTCCGCCGGCTGATGGAGAACAAGATGCGCACCATCCCGCTGCTTCTTCTGTTGTTCGTCCCGGTGGCGTTCGGCATGCATGACCTCTACCACTGGGCGCATCCCGAAGCGGCACAGGACGCAATCCTGAAGCAGAAGCTGGGCTACCTGAACGACAACTTCTTCCTGATCCGCACCGTCGTCGTGCTCGCGCTTCTCAGCATCTTCGCCACGCGGCTGTGGTCGCTGTCGCGGAAGCAGGACGACTCGGGATCGATCCTACAGACCCGTTCGCTTGAGCGCTGGAGCGCGCCCGGACTCATCCTGCTGTTCATCGGCGGGTCGGTTCTGGCCTTCGACTGGATCATGTCGCTGGACCCGCACTGGTTCTCGACGATGTTCGGTGTGATCTTCCTGTCCGGCGGTGCGCTGGGCTTCATGTCGCTGGCGATTCTTGTGACCATCGCCTTCCGCTCGGCGGGTTACCTGCGGCACAGCGTGACGGACGAGCACTATCACGACTTGGGCAAGTGGCTGTTCGCCTTCACGGTCTTCTGGGCCTACGTTTCGTTCTCGCAGTACATGCTCATCTGGTACGGCAACCTGCCCGAGGAGACGATGTGGTTCAAGCACCGGATTCACGGTTCCTGGCTGGGGTTGTCGTTCCTGCTGATCGTCGGCCACTTCATCGTGCCGTTCTTCAGCCTGATGCCGCGCGCCGTGAAGCGGAATCTGACCGCGATGCGGGTCTTCGCCGGCTGGATGCTGGTGATGCACTACCTGGACCTTTACTGGCAGGTGATGCCGACCTTCCATAAGGACGGCTTTGCCTTTAGCTGGGTCAGCGTCGCGACGCTGGCCGCCGTCGGCGGCACGCTCGGCCTGCTGTTCTGGTCGGGCTTCCGCGAAAAACCGCTGGTGCCGGTTGGCGATCCGCGGCTGAAGCAGTGCCTGGCATTCCACAACGTTTAAGCGGGGAAAGGAGAATCCAAATGTCAGACAACCAGAATCAGATTCCACTCCCCACAGACGTCGGTTATGACCGGCATGAAGCGAAGGCGGGCCTGATCGCCATCATCTCGGGTTCGACCGTCGTGCTGCTGCTGGTGATGATCGTCGGCGTCTATTGGCTCTACCAGACCGCCTACGACGTCGTCGAGTACGAGCAGTATTCGGGCGTTGCCAGTAAGGAACTGCAGGCGATCCACGACCGCGAGGAAGAGCAGTTGTACCGCTACGCGTTCATCGACAAGGAGAAGGGCGTCGTTCGGATTCCGATCGACCGCGCGATGGACCTGATCGCCGCTGAATACCAGCAGGACGGCAAGGTCTCCTACAACACGACGGCCTATGCCGCCAAGCCCGAACCGCCGGGCGGCGCCGCAGGCGCGTCTGCCGCCGTTGTTCCCGCCGCTCCCGCTGCTACTCCGGCCGCGCCTGCTGCATCAAAGTAAGAGCCATGTTCGCACGCCACTCCATCTTCGCCCTGGCCGCCGTGCTGGCAGTGATGCCCGCGACGGCGCAGCGGCTCGCCGAGGAACACCCGGCTGAGTTGCAGGGTGTGGGCGTGGAGGAGAAACTCGGCGGGAACATCGATCTCGATCTGACGTTCACGGCCGAGGACGGCTATCAGAAGCCGCTGCGGAGCTACTTCAGCAAGGGCCGCCCGGTAATTCTGAACCTGGTGTATTACACCTGCCCGATGCTGTGCAACCTGGTGCTGAATGCGCAGACAGAGGCGATCCGCAATATTCCGTGGACGCCGGGCAAGGAGTACGAGATCGTGACGATCTCGATCGATCCGACGGAGAACTACGGCATCGCCCGGAACAAGAAGGCCGCCTACCTGACGAGCTTCGAGCGTGAAGCTCCGGGCTGGCACTTCCTGACCGACTACAACGGCAACGTCGCTCGCCTGGCTAGGCAGGTTGGCTTCGGCTACCGCCTGGACGAGCGCACTGGCCAGTACGCGCACTCCGCCGTGATCTTCGTGTTGACGCCCGAGGGCAAGATCAGCCGCTACCTCTACGGCGTGAAGTTCAAACCCCTCGATATCCGGCTGTCGCTCGCGGAGGCGGCTGAGGGCCGCACCGGAATGACGGTCGAGAAGTTTTTGCTTTACTGCTTTCACTACGATCCCGCGGCGAAGTCCTACACGCTCTTCGCCCGCAACATGATGCGCTCCGGCGGGGTTGTGGTGCTGCTGATTTTCGGTTTTGTGTTGTATCGCTTCTGGCGGCGTGAGCGGCAGCTCGCGGCCGCGTCCCGCATCATGGTGAACGCGAAATGAACTGGTTCCGTGATTTCATACTGCCCAAACAGGCAGCCACCCACGCCTCGGAGGTCGATGGTCTGCTGATCTTTATCACGCTGTTGACCATCTTCTTCTTCTTCTTCAATGGCGCTCTGATCTTCTATGCGGTCCGCCGCTGGCGCCGGCGCTCGGACGACGAGGTGACGCCTCACATCACCCACGACACGCGGCTGGAGCTGATCTGGAGCATCATCCCGCTGATCGTCGTCATGGGCATCTTCTTCTGGGGATTCAAGGGCTACGTCAACGCCTGGGTGACGCCGAACGACGCCATCGAGATCGTCGTCACGGGCAAGAAGTGGCTGTGGGAGTTCGAGTATCCGGACGGAACCCGCGCGCTGAACGACCTGCATGTGCCGGTGAACAAGCCGGTCAAGCTGGTGATGCACTCCGAGGACGTCATTCACAGTTTCTTCGTCCCGGCGTTCCGCCTGAAGCGCGACGTCATCCCCGGCCGCTACACGGAGCTGTGGTTCACCGCCACCGAGCCGGGCGTGCACCAGGTCTTCTGCGCCGAGTATTGCGGCCGGAGCCACTCCGACATGCTGGCGAAGATTTACGTCGATACGCCGGAGCAGTACGAAGTGTTCCTGAGGGAAGGCGACGAGCAGGTCCGCCAGATGCCGCTCAAGGATCTCGGCAAACTCGTTTACGAAAACAAGGGTTGCGCGACCTGCCATTCCATCGACGGCACGCGCGGCCAGGGTCCTTCGTTCAAGGGCATCTGGGGCCACGCTCAGAAGGCCACAGACGGCAAGGAATACAAGGTGGACGCGGATTACATCCGGCAGTCCATCCTAACGCCTCAGGCCGCTGTGGTTCAGGGATTCGAACCGATCATGCCGACGTTCCAGGGGCTGCTTCGCGAGCGCGAAATCATGGGCGTGATCGAGTACATCAAGTCGTTGCAGTAGGGAACAAAGGGTTTAGGGAGCAAGTCTATGGCGCATGAGAATGTCCTTCAAAGCAACGGGCACGCCGCTCACCACGGCGATTACCTGGAGGACCCCAAAGGTCTCTGGAGCTGGCTTACCACCGTTGACCACAAGCGCATCGGCCTGATGTATCTCTGGTCGGTCGTCTTCTTCATGGTCGCCGGCGGGCTGCTCGCGCTGATGATCCGGCTGGAGCTTCTCACTCCTCGGCAGACCATCATGACCGCCGAGGCTTACAACCGCGTCTTCACGCTGCACGGCGCGATCATGGTGTTCCTGGTGATCATTCCTGGCATCCCCGCCGCGCTTGGCAACTTCGCCCTGCCTCTATTGCTGGGCGCGAAAGACGTGGCATTCCCCAGGTTGAACCTGTTCAGTTACTACGTGTACGTCGCCGGGGCGCTGATGGCGCTCAGCACGCTGGCCGTGGGCGGCGTCGATACGGGCTGGACGTTCTACACGCCTTACGCCACGACGACCGGCGGAGGCGTGACGATGATCGTCCTCGCTGCGTTCGTTCTCGGCTTCTCGTCGATTTTCACCGGCATCAACTTCATCGCCACGGTGCACAAGCTGCGGGCGCCGGGCATGGGCTGGTTTGAAATGCCGCTGTTCTGCTGGGGCATGTACTCCACCGCGCTGATCCAGATCCTGGCCACCCCGGTGCTGGGAATCACGCTGCTGCTGCTGGTGATGGAGCGCGTGTGGCACGTCGGCATTTTCGATCCAGCGCTCGGAGGCGACCCGGTGCTGTTCCAGCACTTCTTCTGGTTTTATTCGCACCCGGCGGTCTACATCATGATCCTGCCGGCCATGGCGGTGATCTCAGAAGTGGTTCCGGTCTTCTCGAAGAAGACGATCTTCGGCTACAAGGCCATTGCCTTCTCCTCCGTGGCCATCGCGCTGCTCGGCTTCCTCGTCTGGGCGCACCACATGTTCGTGGCCGGCATGAGCCTCTTCGCCGCGGCGATCTTCTCCTTCATCACGTTCTTCATCGCCATCCCTTCGGCCATCAAGGTGTTTAACTGGATCGCCACCATGTGGCGCGGGTCGATTGAGCTGCGGGCGCCGATGCTGCACGCCATCAGCTTCCTGCTGATCTTCACCATCGGCGGCCTGACGGGCCTGTTCCTGGCGGCGCTCTCCACCGACGTTCACCTGCACGACACTTACTTCGTCGTGGCCCACTTCCACTACGTCATGGCCGGGTCGAACCTGATCGCGATGCTCGCGGGCCTGCACTATTGGTGGCCCAAGATGTATGGCCGCATGTACAACGAGCGGCTGGCCTCCATTGCAGCGGTGCTTATCTTCCTCGGCTTCAACGCCACGTTCCTGCCGCAGTTCCTGTTGGGCTCCCGCGGGATGCCGCGCCGCTACTACAACTACCTGGAGCAGTTCCAGTTGCTCCACATCCTGTCCACGGTGGGGAGCTGGATTCTTGCGGCGGGCCTTTTCCTGACGCTCGCCTACCTCGCGGCCTCTCTGCGCGGCAAGAAGAATGCCCCGGCGAATCCCTGGGGCGGCAAGACGCTTGAGTGGGAGGCGATGTCGCCGCCCATCACGCACAACTTTGAGGAAGCGCCCGTCTGCGTCCACGGGCCGTATGACTATCGTCCGCAGCCGGTTCCGGTGGCGGTTCAAAGACAAGGAGTCGCGCACTAAGCCGCGCACCGACATCCGACCATGAGTCAAGCCACTCCCATCGTCCACACAGACCACGAACACACGCCTGGACTGCAGCACCATTTCACCGAAATGTCGCAGCAGTTCGATGCCGCCAAGATCGGCATGTGGCTGTTCCTCGTCACCGAAGTCCTGCTTTTCGGCGGCCTGTTTGTCGGCTACGGCATCATGCACGCCAAGCATCCTGAGGCGTTCGTCGCCGCGCACCATCACCTGGACTGGCGCCTTGGCGCGCTCAACACCATCGTCCTGCTGCTGTCCTCGTGGACCATGGTCATGGGCGTCTGGGCCGCGCAAACGGGCCAGCGCAAGAAGCTGATCGGCTTCCTGACCACCACGGTGGTCCTGGCCGGCGTCTTCATGGTGGTGAAGTTCTTCGAGTACAGCCACAAGTTCCACGAAGGGCTGCTGCCGGGCTACTTCTACTCCCACCAGGGCGACACCGTCCCCGGCCAGTTCATGTTCTTCAGCTTCTACTTCATGATGACCGGCCTGCACGGCATCCACGTGCTGCTGGGCATGATCGCCATCGGCTGGCTTATCTTCCGCGCGGTCCGCGGCGACTTCTCCAGCCAGTACTACGCGCCCGTCGACACCATCGGGCTCTACTGGCACTTGGTCGATCTCATCTGGATCTACCTGTTCCCGCTGATGTACCTGATCACCTAGAAGAGGCTTACGCGATATGGCAAACTCACACGCACACGAAAACCACATCACGGGGCCGAAGACCTATTCCGCCGTGCTGCTCGGGCTGCTGGTGCTGACGATCATCACTGTCTGGGTGGCCCAGTTCGACTTCGGCGCGCTCAATACGATCGTCGCGCTTCTCATCGCTTCCATGAAGGGCACGCTGGTCGCGCTGTTCTTCATGCACCTCCGGCACGACAAGTTCAATGCCGTCATCTTCGTCGGCGGGCTTTTCTTCCTGGCCGTGTTCCTGATCTTCACCCTGTTCGACATCGGAACCCGCCAGACCGTCCTGCCGAGCAATCTGAAGCAGCCGGTTCAGTCCTTCCCCGGCGCCCCGTTGAACAAACCGATCCGCCCCTCCACGGGACAGCCGCTGGGTGCGGCGCCGCCGCCCGCGAAGTAAACTCTTTTGAGTGGTTTTGGGACGACTCCTGAGCGCCGCCCTACCCGGGGCGGCGTTTCTGGTTCTGGGGGCGTGCTCTAAGTCGACGTTGCCTCCACTGCCCGTTGTGCGCCTGGACAGCTATTCCGGCGCCGCGGCCGCCGCCATTCGTCCCGCCTACGAGAAGGCCCGTGAACGGCCCGATGACCCCGCCGTGCTCGGCGAACTCGGCATAGTCCTTCACGCGCACGCCGACTACGCCCAAGCGCTTCAATGCTACGACCGCGCCCGGAGTCTGAAGGACGCCTTCGAGTGGAACTACTATTCCGCCCTCGCGTTCGAGAAGCTCGGCCGACAAGCTGAGGCGGCGGATGCTTACCGCCGTGCGCTGGCCCACAACAAGGACTCACTTCCGGCGGAACTGCGGCTCGCTGAGCTGCTGGTCGACTCATCGAAGTTCGATGAAGCCCGAGGTCATTTGAACAACATCCTCAGGCGCGAGCCCGCTCAGCCGCGAGCGCACTACGCGATGGGCCGCATTCAGCAGGCGACCGGCGACACCGCGGCGGCAATCGCATCGTTCCGCAAAGCGGTCGACGTCTACCCGGCATTCGGATCGGCGCACTATGCGCTCGCGTTGATGCTCTCGAAGCAAGGCGACACGAAGGAGGCCCAGCGCCACTTCGCTCTGCACAAGGAGTACCAGCTTGTTCAACCCTCGCTCGACGATCCCGCGGAGCGCGCAATCGCTGACAGGAATCTCACGGCTGTGTCATTGATCAGGCAGGCCGCGGAGGCCGAGCGCGGCGGAGACGTGCGGCAGGCGATCGACCTGCTCCACAAGGCGCTGGCCGCCGATCCCACCCAGGTTCAGGCCCACGTCAATCTGTTGAGCCTCTATGGCCGCGCTGGTAAGCACGACGACGCGCTGAAGCACTTCAACGAAGCCGTCAAGCTCGCGCCGAACCGCGCCGACGCTTACTACGACCTGGGCGTGCTGGAGTTCGCCGCGCGTCGCATCCCGGCCGCCCGCAAGGCATTTGAGCGCGCCCTGGCGATCAATCCACAGTACGCCGAGGCGCACAACAATCTGGCGTTCTGCCTGGAGATGTCCGGCGACCGCCGAGGCGCGGAGCATCACTTTCGCGAGGCGGTACGGCTTCAGCCGGACTATCCGCTTGCCCTCTACCATCTCGGCCGCGTGCTTTACGAAGCTCATCGGGGGACGGAAGCCGCGCCATTTCTCGCACGGGCGCGCGACGCCGCAACGTCGCGCAAGGAGTTCGACCTGGCT
Source organism: Bryobacteraceae bacterium (assembly GCA_050789245.1). Taxonomy (GTDB): domain Bacteria; phylum Acidobacteriota; class Terriglobia; order Bryobacterales; family Bryobacteraceae; genus PNKE01. The sequence goes on from JBOZRR010000038.1 coordinate 25,281, forward strand.
CAGGCCGCGACTCAAATGCTGGAGGCCGCGTCTCGATGAAGGCCGCCGCGGCGCTTCTGTCTGTCGGGCTCGTGGCGTGCGCTCCGAAAGTCCCCCAGCCCACGGAGTGGTTTCGCGACGCCGCGGCGGAAACCGGCCTCCGCTTCACGCACAATCCAGGCCTCTCCGGCCGCTACTACCTGACTGAGATCATGGGCTCCGGCGCGGCTCTGTTCGACTTCGACAACGACGGCGATCTCGACGCCTTCATCATTCAAGGGCATCCCGATTCCGGCCCGTCCATGCTCTTTCGCAACGAGCTGATTCCATCCGGGCGGCTCTCCTTCACTGACGTGACCGAACATTCCGGGCTCAGCCTCCGCGCCGTCGGCATGGGCGCAGCCACAGGGGACTTCGATAACGACGGCTTCCTCGATCTGTATGTGACCACCTTCGGCCCGAACTACCTCTTCCACAACAACGGCAACGGCACGTTCACCGACGTCACGAAGAAGGCCGGCGTGGACGACCCGCGCTGGTCCACCTCGGCCGCATTCTTCGACTACGATCGCGACGGCTGGCAGGACCTGATCGTTCTCAATTACACGGACTTCTCCTTCACCAACCACAAGGACTGCTTCACCCAGAACGGCGAGCCCGACTACTGCGCGCCGCGGGTGTACAATGCCGTGCCGGACTCGCTCTTCCACAACAACGGCAACGGTACATTCACCGGCGTCACCGTCAAGTCGGGGCTTGACCGCGCCTTCGGACCCGGCCTCGGCGTGGCAGTCGCCGACTTCGACAACGACGGTTGGCTGGACGTCTACATTGCCAACGACGGCGCGGCCAACCTGGTGTGGATGAACCAGCGCGACGGAACGTTTCGAGAGGAAGGACTGATTCGCGGCGCCGCGTATTCGGAGGACGGCGTGGCCAAGGCCGGCATGGGCATCTCCGCGGGCGACTTCGACAACGACGGCGACGAGGACGTCTTCATCGCCAACCTCATGAACGAAGGCGGCACTCTCTACCGCAACGACGGCAAGGGCAACTTCACGGACGCATCTCTCGCCACCGCTCTACGCCCCGCGACCCTCACGCTTACCGGCTTCGGGCTCCAATGGTTCGACTTCGATCACGACGGACTGCTCGATCTCTTCATCGCCAACGGCGCCGTGACCAAGCTCGCCTCACTGCGCGGCCAGCCGTATCCGTTCCATCAGCGCAATCTGCTGTTGCGCCAATCGCCAAGGGACCGCCGCATCGAGGATGTTTCCCAGTCAGCAGGACCCCAATTCGCCGCCGAGGAGGTCTCACGCGGCGCGGCCTTCGGCGACGTCGACAACGATGGTGACATCGACATCCTCGTGAACAACAACAACGGACCCGCGCGGCTGCTGCTGAATCAGGTTGCCGCCGGTGAGTGGCTCGTCGTCAGGATGCGTCCGTCATCCAACGGCGCACTCTTACGGCTCCTGCAAAGCGGGCAATCGCTGATGCAGCGCAGGGCCTCCACGTCGGGCTCCTATCTCTCTGCCTCCGACCTGCGCGTCCACTTCGCGTGGCCTCGTTCGATGAAACCGGAGACACTTGTCATCCGCGAACCGTCGGGCGCGGAACGCACGTATCCGGTCAAGCTGCGCTCATTCCTCGACGCTCGCTAGAAAACGAAAGGGCCACCCCGAAGGGCGGCCCTTTCTGTTTGGACTGCTGATGACGCGCTCAGACGCGGATGACGTTCTCAGCCTGAAGACCCTTCGGCCCGGTCTTCACTTCGAATTCAACTTCGCAGCCCTCTTCCAGTGAACGGTAGCCGCTCGCCTGGATTGCGCTGAAATGGACGAAAACGTCCTCCCCCGTCTGCCGCTGAATGAAGCCATATCCCTTCGCGGCATTAAACCACTTCACAACACCTTTTTCTTTCACTACACCATCTCCTGTTCTGCACGACCGTTCCCGACACCTCGAACCTCAACAGTGGACTACAGAAGGGTTGAACCCCTGCGAAGTATGTCGAAGATCCAGTGGGGTGGGAAGATCAAACAACGGTCAAACTCAGTATCCCAAAACGACCGGCGCACCGCAAACGTCGCTTGACCCCTCCGCTGGCATACACTGGCCTCGTGGACCACCTCATTGCCACCCGGGAAGACCGCGTCCTCCGCCTCACGCTCAACCGCCCGAATCACCGCAACACTTTTGACAGTGATCTCGCTCTCGCGCTCCTTCGCCAGTTCGCCGCCGCCGAGGAGGACTGGACCATCGGCGCCGTGCTCCTCGAGGCGCGTGGACCCTACTTCTCGGCGGGCATCGACCTCTCCTGCCAGTGCAAGGGCGAGTTCCTTCGCGTGCTGGAGCGCATCTGCACGCACGGCATCCACGCCACGCGTCCGCTGATCGTCGCCGTGCAGGGGCCGTGCCTCGATCTCGGCGTCGGGCTTGTCGCCGGCGCGCACATCGCCGTCTCCGCGCAAGGCGTTCAGTTCGGCATGACGGAGATCCGCTACGGCTCGTGGCCCTTCGTCTCCTATCCCGCCATCGCCAGCGCCATCGGCGCGCGCCGCGCCACGGCCCTCGCGGCCACCGGCCGTATCTTCTCCTCGACGGATGCACTCCAAATGGGCCTGATCCACGAGATTACGCCGCCCTTCGAACTCGACGACCGCGCCACCGCCATCGCGCACCACCTCGCGCAATCCAGCCAGGACGCGCTCCGCCGCGGCCTCCAGTTCACCGCCGAACAGATCCACATGGACGACGATGCCGCCACGCGTTTCGGCGCCGATCTGCTCGCCGACTGCTGCCGCACCGCCGATTTCCAGGAAGGCGTCCGCGCCATGCAAGAAGACCGAAAGCCCGATTGGCCTTCCTTGCGTTCATCGTAATTTCACGCAGGTAGGGTAAAATAGGAAACGTAGAACGGCCCTGAAGCCGTCGCACCCCGTCTGATTCTTCTCCCAATCACGCTCTCTTCGCCGAGAGACTGTCTCCCAGGTTTCCACCGGGCGGGAGGTCCGGAACCAGATCATGAACCCTATGAACCTTACGCGTAAGCGCTATCTCCTTGCCAGCGATTTCGACCAGACGCTGAGCTTTAACGACTCCGGCATCGTCCTCTGCGACATGCTCGGCGTTCGTAACTTCCATCAAAAAGTGGCCGATCTTTCGCGGACGCACCTCGTCCAACAGGGCGGGGAACTCGCCTATCTCCTCGTCCACGACCCCGATTTCCGCGCTGTCCGCCGCGAACACCTTGTCGAAGCCGGCAAGCACATCCGGCTCAAGGGCAACATCCAGCGCCTGCCCACGCTCATCCGCAACATCGAGAGCTTCGACTTCGACTTCTACGTCATCTCCGCCGCGCCGGAGGAGGTCATCCAGTCCGCTCTCCAGGGCATCGTGCCGCCCGACCACATCATCGGCACCCGGCTCCAGTACGACGAGGCCACGGGCAGCATCGCCTCCATCGAACGAGTCACCGCCGGCTACGGTAAAGTCGCCGAACTCGAAGACCTGCGCCTCAGGCTCCAGATCAGCCACGATCGCGTTGTCTACGTCGGCGACGGCTCTTCCGACGTCCACGTCATGCTGCACGTCAATCGCCGCGACGGCCTCACCATTGCCGTCTCCGAATCGCCCTTCGTTACGCAGATCGCCCGCCGCACCATTCTCAGCGACGATGCGCTCAGCGTTGTCGTGCCGATTCTCGAGGAAGTCCTCGACTGGGATTCCACGAAGATCCGCGGATTCTTCGAAGCTCACGGCCTCACGCTGCAAGACTGGACCAAGGTGCGCACCGATTCGCTCACCATCTCCGGCACCGCCGTCGCGGAGCTTCACCAGTGAACCGCGCCGTTCTCGACATGATCGGCTGGTTCGCCACCTGCGTCTTCGCCGTCTCGTACTTCGTCAAGGATGCGGCCTTGCTGCGCCGCATCCAGGCGCTCGCCGCGCTCATGTGGATCGGCTACGGAGCCGCCATCGGCTCCATGCCCGTCGTCGGCGCGAATGCGATTGTCGCCGGACTCGCGCTCTACTCGTCCCTCAAGCGCCAGCCGCCTTCAGAACCTTCACAGTCGTAATCGCTTGGCCCAGGTGGCGCTGCGTGTGCTCCGCCAGGTGAACCATCAGGCCCGCCACGGTGGTCGGCAGCATCTTGCGGCCGACCCCGCGCGGCTCCGCGAATCTCTCTGGGCCCATCGCGCGAATCACGGCCTCTGACGCGGCCAGGCTCCGGTCCACCGCGTCCAGCAGTTCGCCGAGCGTAGCGCCCGGCTCCATCTCCTGCTTCAGAGCCGCAAGCTGCTCGTCGCTGAGCTGCCCGCCGTCCAAGTACGCTGTCAGCCGCCCGACGCTGCCGGCGATGTGCTTCAACTGGAAGCCCAGCGGCGCCAGCCCGGACGGCCTCTGCCACACCTCGCCGTCGCTGACCTCCGTTGTCCACTTCCTAAGATCCTCAAGGACCTGCCGGTAACTGTAGATCACCGCCGCCTGTACCGGGTGCAGGTCCGTGATGCTCCCACTGAGCCAAGGTTCGGGTTGCGCCATCTCACTATTATGGATGTGGGACCCGTCCCCCACGATCCGATGCGCCGCCGCCACTTCCTGGCCGCCTCGTTTGCCCCGGTGCTGCCCGCGCCGCGCCGCCCGCGGACCCTGGCCGTCGGCGACATCCACGGCGACCTCGCCGTCTTCACACGGATCCTCCGCGACGCCGGCCTTGTCAATAGCACGCTCCAATGGACCGGCGGAGATACGCGCCTTGTCCAGGTCGGCGACATCGTCGACCGCGGCCCTCACTCCCGCAAAGTCCTCGAGCTCCTCATGCGGCTCCAGCGCACCGCGCCCCGCTCCGGCGGCCAGGTCCATGTCGTCCTCGGCAACCACGAGGCCATGAACATCTATGGCGATCTGCGCTACGTCTCGCCCGAAGAGTTCGCCTCTTGGAAGGCCCCGGACTCCGCCCGCCGCCGCGAAGCCTTCTTCCGCGATCAAGTGCTCGCGGTGCCCCGCCCGTCAGGCGTCTCGGAACAGCGCCTCCGCGAGATGTTCGAGGAGGACCACCCCCTCGGCTGGCTGGAGCACGCGCAAGCGTTCAGCGCGGAAGGACCTGTCGGCCGCTGGCTGCGCGCGTGCTCGGCCGTCCTGAAACTCGAAGGCACGCTCTACGTGCACGGCGGCCTGAGCCCCTCCTACGCCGGCGCCTCCATCGACTCCACCAACGCCGCCGTCCGCGCCGACCTCGAAACGGCTGACCCCCTCCAACTCAGCATCTCGACCGACGTCCAGGGACCGCTCTGGTATCGAGGCCTGGCCTTCGGCGACGAAGCCCCGCTCACCGCGCACGTCGACGCCCTGCTCGAACGCCACGCCGCCGCTCGCATCGTCATCGGCCACACCCTCGCAGCGCCAGCCATCCTCCCTCGGTTCGGAGGCAAGGTCATCGTCATCGACTGCGGCATCTCTGCCGCCTACAACGCCCTCCCCGCCGCCCTCCTGCTCGCCGACGGCCGCCCATTCGCCCTCCACCGAGGCCGCCGCCTCCCCCTCCCCACAGACCCCGCCGCCCTCCTCCCCTACCTCCGCTCCGCCGCTGCCCTCGACCCCGCCCCGTCGCCGTTGCTGCGGTATATGGAGGGGCGGTGGACGGTGCGGCCCGTGAACGAAGACGGCTGAGTTCAGCTCCCGCGCGAGGAGAAAACGCGCTGCGAGCAATCAAGTTCAGGCCGTTTGTCCGGTCCACCGCGAAACACGCGAATGTCGCCGCCCGGGGTAGCAAACACGGGCTCCAGCAGCCCTGCTCCCGAAGCACCCCTAGTCGCGCATAGTACACGTTCGTTTTCGCCATCCTCGAAATAGCCCCGCAGACGAGATCTTCAACACGACGGACCCGCCAGACATGCTCCAGAGGCCGGGCGCCCTCGTCCTCGGATGTCACTGCCCAAGCTCGATAGTATAGACGGAGCGGATTGTACGCATATCCCCTGATGGCCCGCCGGTCTGCATACAGCCAAAATCCTGGCTCCATGCCTCCAGCAACAATTGCATTGTCGCTGGGATTTGTCCTCAACCATTGGAAGAGCAGAGGGTGTTCTTGCGGCGCGCGAGCCCCGGAGATGTCGTTGCGCTTGCCGTCAGTGAGGACGGCGTAGGCGGTAGCGATCCATCGTGATACAGCAACAGATGCAGCCTCACGGTGCCCTTGGTGATGGCGTAGTGCGCCCAATCGAAGACCGAAGCGCACAGATCGATCACGGTGCCATGCAAACTCAAAACTGCGCCAACTGGCAGAACAGCATCGCCACGAACTGGTCCCAACACCTGAAGCCGTGCGCGTAGCGCTCGCCCTTTTGCTTCCGCACGGAGCGCTCAAACGGGTGCCGCGGGACCAACTGGAGAAGCTGGCTGAGAATGCTGGATACTCGATTCGTGGTGAAGTCCCCGAAGACTGGATGAACTCGTTCTTGCCGGAGCATCATTCATCCTAGCCGGAGCTTCACCTACCGCCATCTGCCGCTAATTTGGACACGAGTGGCCCCGTCACCACTCCGTATAGGGCGTCCCCTCAAGACTCTTCTTATCTGACTTTGAGCGCACATCGAAGATGCCGGGTTCGCTCTGATTGACGCTCTGGACGGCGTCCTCGATAATGACGGTCCAGTCCGCTTCGCCGGTCATGGGGTCAATCGGGATCTGGCGGAGGTAGCCTTCGTCGACCAGTTCCTGGAGGGACTGCGGGGCCTTGGCCTTGTCGTAGGAGTACTCGTCGATCACGGTGCGGAGCGAGAAGAGGTTCTGCTTCAGCACGCTTTCCTTAGCGCGCACGACGGACTTGTTGTACATCGGTACGGCGATGGCGACCAGGATGCTGATGATCGTCATCACGATCATGATCTCGATGATCGTGAACCCGCGACGGAGGCGGCGATTACCAGTCCGAGTATGCGATGCCATCGGGCGTCCTCTCCATGGTTTTGGTATAGACGTCAAAGACGTTCTGGCCTCCCCAGGCCATCGCTTGCGGATCGTCGTGGGTTGAGCGCATGCCCCAATCGGTTGAGTTGGTAAACGGGTCTCGCGGAATGCGGCGCAGGAACTTGACCTTCTTCCCGCTGGCGTCGTTGGCCAGAGTGACGCCATCCACCAGGCTTTCGAGAGTTTCAGGGTAGCAGTCCGTTCCGAGCTTCTGGCCGAGAGCGCCTTGGTCGCACATGTCCTTGTACTTATCGATGGCCGTGCGGATCTCACGCAGGGTGTAACGCAGCTCCCGCTCCTTTTCGCGCCGCACGCGGTAGCGGGCCAGCGGCACGGCCATGCCGGCCAGCAGGCTCATGATCGTGAAGGCCACGATCAGCTCAACCAGCGTCAGGCCGCGTTGCCGCAAACGGCGGGGCATCGGAGGCGTCTCCTATTTCACCGTCACCGCCACGCTCGGCGGAGGGACCTGGATGGTTTGCAGCAGCGCGTCGCGCAAGGTGACTTCTTCGAGCTTGATCTCCGTGGAGCCGGCGGCGAGCGTCTGGAAGACGAGCGTCGCCAAAGTTCCGGAACCGCTGATGCCGCCGGAGCCGGGCAGCCGGTTCATGCCGATGATCGCCATGCCGGGGCTCTCCACTTTGGTCTCGTTGAAGGTGATCTGCGCGCCGTCGCCGCCGAGGAAGGGGCCGCGTCGGATCTCCACCAGTTTCAGTGCCTTCTCATTGAAGGCGATCCGCATGGGCGCTGCAAACAGATCCTTGACGTTTTCCACGTTGACGCGAACGGTCAACACCGCATTCACCGGCAACTCCTGCGGAGTCGCGCTTATGACGACGCGAGGTTGCGCCGTGGGCGGCGTTGTCGAGGTCGCCTGAATGGTCTGTCCCGGGGGCGGCGGTGGCGGCGCCGTTGGGGCCGCGGGCTGCTCTCCGGCCGGTTTGGTCTCCGGCGCGGCGGGCGTCTGGGCCGCTGCCGGATTCGGCGGAATGGGGACGGCGAAGGGGACTTGCTGGGGCTTATCCGGGCCGGTCTGCGGAACTGGAGGCTGCTGCACGGCCTCTTCTTTTGGCGCGTAGCTGATCTTGTAGATGGTGTCCGTGCCGGAAGCGACCGCCTTCAGATTCTCGGGCCGCAGTTCGGGGTAGCGGACAATGTGTGGGAGCAGAACGACCAGCAGATCGTTATCGGTCTTCTCGATCTTCTCGCTGCCGAACAGCCAGCCGATACCAGGCAGATTAGCGAGACCTGGGATGCCTGTCTTTGTGACTCGGTCCGCGGTCAACATCAGGCCGCCGATCAGCGTCGCCTGGCCTTCCTTCACGCGGATGATGTGGGAAACCTTGCGCTGGCCGATGACCGGCTGCTCCAGGCCGCCGACGTTAATGCGCTCCTTAATGTTCGAAATCTCGAGCTCGACCTGCATGGAGACCTCGTCGCTGCCGTGGATGCGCGGGGTGACGTCGACGTTCACGCCGACGTCGGCGAACTGGAACTGGGTGGAAACAAGCGGAGAGACGCCGACGGCCCCGACGCCCGGCTGGAAACTGCCCGTCGCGTAAGGGTAGCGGTCGCCCAGGCGGAGGGATGCCTTCTGGCCGTCGGTGGCTCGCACCTGCGGGGACTGCATGATGCGCGTGCGGCCGTCGGAGAGGAGGGCCGTCAGGGTCGCGCTTGGGAGCACCACGGACCAGTCGTTGCTGGAGAGGTTGTTGAGCCGGTCGAGCGGGATGCTGTTCGAGCCGCCGCCGGAGCCCCCGCTTCCGCTGCCGCTGCTGGGTGGCGTGCCGCCCGGAGTGAACGTGATGGGAATGCTGAGTCCGCCGCCTGCCCAGGCCATGCCGAGTTCCCTGGTCTTCGTCCTGGAGGCTTCGAAGACCAAAACGTCCACCACGACTTCCGGCTTCGGCTTGTCGAGATCGAGGATCACCTTTTCCGCCAGGGCCATCTGGTCTGCCGTTCCGCGGACCACCAGCGCGCTTTGAGAGTTAAACGGGAAGATCTTGCGGACGTCGGTGACCTGGCGCATCGCGGTCATCACTTCCTGAAGCTCCTGCGGCGTGGTGATGTTCTGGAGGTAAAAGACGCGAGTGACGTGCTCTTCATAGTCGCGGCGCTTCGGAACAGTGTCGGCCGTAATGAAGATTGCGTTCGTGGAGAGGGGCTTCCAGAAGGTCTTGGTGAGCAAGGACGCGTAGTCAAGCGCCTCGGAGAGTGTGGTGCGGTTCAGGTCGAGAGAGTAGCGCTTGCCCTGGTCCTGATATTCGGAATCGATGAGGATGTTGACGCCGGCGAGCTTGCCGATGGTCTCGAACAGAACTTTGGGGCTCTGGTTGACGATCTTGAGGTTGGTGATCATCGGCGTGACCGGCCTCAGCTCGGGGACGCCTCTAATGGAGGCGGCTCGTTCTTCAGCCTCCTGCCGGACTTTTTGGGCTGGGGAGAGGTTGTAGTCGGTCTTTTTGTCGGCGGGGGCCTTGTCGCGCTCGTTGATGAGCTGAACGGTGCGGCGCATCTCCTGTTCGGCGATGGTGGACGACGGATCGATGGCGAACGACTTCTGGAACTCGATCAGCGCCTCTTCCAGCTTGCCTTCGGCGCGGAGATCCTTGCCGCGCGACAGGTGCATCTGGCCGGCCTGGAACCGGACGCGGTTCATGGACATCGAATAGGCGGCGTCCATCGGGTCGGTTTGCAGGGCCTTCTCGTAGAGTTCAAGCGCCTTGTCGTATTCTTTGCGAGCCTCGGCCTCCCGGCCCTCTTTCATCAACTGATCGCCCTTTCGAGTTCGGGCATCGAGCGGGACGGGGATGGCCAGCAATAGTCCGGCCAGCGCCGCCAAGACGGCTAAGCGGTTCAGGATCATGGTCTTAGAGGAGAGTCGGCCGGATACGGGCATGGTACACTGAAGCAAGGCGCGTCCCATTCGACAGTAGTCTCTCTGAACGTTTGACGCTGAATGGTGCCAGCGCGTGGAGGGCAAAGTTCATTGGCCGCGACGAAGTCCGCGGAGAGCGGGAGCAAGCTGATCGCCGACAACCGGAAGGCGTACCACGACTACTTCATCCTGGAGAAGTACGAGGCGGGTATTGTCCTGACGGGGACTGAGATCAAAAGCGCACGCGGGGGGAAGGTCCAACTACGCGACAGTTACGCCGACGTGGAGGGCGGGGAAGCGTGGCTCAAGAACGCCCACTTCAGCCCATACACGCACGGCAACATCTGGAACCACGAACCCACCAAGAAACGTAAGCTGTTGCTGCATAAGCGCGAAATCGAAAAACTGCTGGGGAAGACGCGTGAAAAGGGCCTCACGCTGATCCCGCTGAAGATGTACTTGAAAAACGGCATCCTCAAGTGCGAGCTGGGCGTTTGTAAGGGCAAGAAAACACACGACAAACGCGAGGCCATCCAGGCCCGTGACGAAGAGATGCAGGCGCGCAAGGCGATGAGCCAGCGCAACGCCGGCTACAGGGAGGACTAGGCATACCCATGGAATTGACGCTGAAAGCGGGTGCGTTGACGGAAGTCGAAGCGGACGCTCTGGCGGTTGTCTGCTTCAAAGGCCAGGAGCCAACTGCGCTGGGAGGCGAAACTCTAGCTTGGTTCAGCGAGGTAAGAGAGTCGGGAGAGTTCGAGGGCAAGCTCCTCGAGACCCTCCTGCTTCACAGCCCTAAAGGATTCAAAGCAAAGCGTTTGTTGTTGATTGGCGGCGGTGAGCAGGAGAAGTTTAAGACCTCCGACGCGCGCAAGGCGGCGGGCGTGGCCGTCAGGATTCTGAAGTCGAAGGGCGTCAAAGCACTCGCGTTCCAAGTGGCCGGACCGCTCGCCACGGAGAGCTTCGTCGAAGCGCTGGCAGAGGGCGCCATCCTAGGCAGTTTCGAGCCGAATCAGCTCAAGACCGATCCGAAGAAGAACGACAAGCGCATCGACCAGTTCACAGTCGTCGCCGCCGAAGATTCCGCGAGCCTGCAAGCGGCGCTGGAGCGCGGCAAAGTGATCGGCGAGGCGCAGAACCTGACGCGATTTCTCGCAAACGAACCCGCCAACCTGTTGACCCCGGCGCGTCTGGCCGAGCAGGCGCGGCTGATGGCTGAGTCCTGCGGCCTGGGCTGCGAGATTCTGGACGAAGCCCGGATGCGCCAACTCGGCTTCGGCGCCCTGCTGGGCGTGGCGCAGGGCAGCGCGGAGCCCCCCGCGCTGATCGTGCTGAAGTACGTTCCGGAACGGACTCCAGAGTCCGGCGACCATCTGGCGCTTGTCGGCAAGGGCGTTACGTTCGACACGGGCGGCGTGTCGATCAAGCCGGCCGACGGCATGGAGAAGATGAAGTACGACATGTCGGGCGCCGCCGCCGTCATCGGCGCGATGCGCGCGATTGCGGCGCTCAAGCCGCGAATCCCCGTGACGGCGTACGCTCCATGCGTCGAGAACATGGTGAGCCACAAGGCGCAGCGCCCCGGCGACATCGTGACATCGTACCTGGGCAAGACCATCGAGGTGCTGAACACTGACGCCGAGGGGCGCTTGATCCTGGCCGACGCGCTGACTTATGCCTCCCGGCAGGGCGCGACGCACCTGGTGAACGCGGCCACGCTGACGGGCGCTATCGCCGTCGCGCTGGGGCACCTGCGCTCGGGCGTCTTCTCGAACAACGAAGCGCTGCAAGCGAAGGTGCTGGCGGCCTCCGACGCCGAAGGCGAGCGCATGTGGGCGCTGCCGATGGACGAAGACTACAACGACTACCTGAAGAGCGCCTTCGCCGACCTACCGAATATCGGCGGTCGGTACGGCGGTTCGATTACCGCGGCGAAGTTCCTGGAGGCCTTCGTCGAGGAGAAGCCCTGGGTGCACCTGGACATCGCCGGCACCGCGTGGCTGGACGACGAGAAACCGTTCCTGGCGAAAGGGCCTTCCGGCGTCCCCGTGCGCACCTTCATTCGACTCGCGATGGAGTGGTAATGCGAGCGGCGGCGGCGTGGCTGGTGATGCTTGGCTGCGCCGCCGCGCTCGCGCAAACCCGTCCGGAGACGGATGGTGAGCGCGAACGGTTCCTCCGCGACGCGGAGGTCGTGAAGTGGGTTGCCCTAAGGGAAGGGACCACGGATTCCAAGCGCGCCACGCTGCGGCTGGGCGGTTTCGTGCATGACGCCCACCTTCAGGACGTGGACATCCAACATCAGCCGCTCGAGTCGCTGGCAAGACTGGAACCGGGCTTCACCGACAGCTATAGGTACAACATCGCGGCTTACGAACTGGACCGGCTGCTAGGCCTCGGCATGGTGCCTGTGACGGTCTACCGGAAGCTGGACGGTACCAGCCTGTCGGTGACCTGGTGGGTCGACGACACGCTGATGAACGAGCGCGAACGGCTGGCGAAGAAGATCGACCCGCCGGATGCGTGGGCCTGGAGCCGGCAGATTCGCATCATGAGGGTCTTCGACCAGTTGATTTACAACGTCGACCGCAATGTGGGGAACATCGTCATCGACCAGCACTGGAAGCTGTGGATGATCGACCATACCCGGTCGTTTCGCGATTGGGTGAAACTTACGAAACCTGTCGACATCGAACGGATTGACCGCGTACTCTATGCGAGACTGAAGGCGCTGGACCGCTCCAAGGTCGAGGCGAAGCTGGGTACATGGCTTTCCAGGCAGCAGATTGACGGCCTCATGGGCCGCCGTGACCTGATCGTGAGAGGCGTGGAAGAACGAATCGGCCGGGTTGGCGAACAGGAGGTCCTCTATGACTGGCTACCGCAATAACGGCGGGACGACCGGGCAGATCAGCCGCAGGAGCTTCTTTGCGCTGTCGGCCGGCTTGGCCTTCGGCGTGGGCGTGGTCCGGCTGGGGGCTGCCGGTTCGCGCGTGGTTGTGGTGGGCGATGTCCACGGAGACTACGACCGCTTCGTCGACGTCCTGATGATGTCCGGGCTGGTGGACGGCAAGCGGAAATGGTCCGGCGGCAGCAGCATCCTGGTGCAGGTGGGCGATGTGCTGGACCGCGGACCGCTCTCGCGCAAGGCGCTGGATCTGCTGATGGACCTCCAGAAGCAGGCTCCGAAAAAAGGTGGCCAGGTGGAGATGATTCTCGGCAACCACGAAGTGATGCGCATGGTGGGCGATTACCGCTACGTCTCCGAGGGCGAGTACGCGGAATTCAAGACGAACCGCTCACAGGAACTCCGGGACGTGCTGTTCGAGCGACTCACCAAGGAACAGGGGCTGACGGAAGATCCCCGACAGAGGCAGGATCTGCAGCTCGGCTACCGGCAGAAGTGGGACAAAGAGCATCCGCTCGGCTTCGCCGAGATGATGCTGGGCTTTGGCATAAAGGGCCGGTACGGCCGGTGGCTGCGTCAGCGCCCCGTGGCCGTCGTGGCCGGCGGGAACCTGATCGTCCATGGCGGAATCAGCGAGAAGTACGTCATGTGGAACGACGACCGTTTCCGTGAGCGCATGATCTCCGACGTGAATACTCCCGGCGCGGACACCACCACGTATCTCTACGACGATCTGGGGCCGTTCTGGTGGCGAGGATTGGCGACCGACACCGATGAAGCTCTGACGCCCCAGGTGGACCAGGTCCTCGGGAAATGGGGCGCGCAGCGCATGGTTGTCGGACATACGCCACTCCGAGGCCCCGTGAAGAGCCGCCTGGACGGTAAAGTGCTGCTCGCGGATGTCGGCCTGTCGGCTTACTTCGGCGGACCCAGGGCCTGTGTGGTGACCGAAGGCGGAACGGCCTCGATGATCCTAGAGGGCAAACAGGCTCAGTTCGCCGCGTAAGATCCCGAAAAGATCTCGTCAAAGATCGACGGGTGGCGGACGGTCCAGCCGAAAAAGCGGGCGGCTTTGGTGCTGCCTACTTTGCTATCCATCGCCAGGCAATCGGCCATCGCGCCCATCTGCTGGCGCGCCGTCTCCACCGGGATGCCCTCGATCTTGCCCTCAATCCCCGAGGCTTTGGCCACGGCCAAGGCGATCTTCCTGACTGGCTGCGGCATCCCTCCGCAGGCGATGAACAACTCGCCCGGAGCGGGCTCGGCCACCGCCCGCGCATAGAGGTCCGCCAAATCGTCAGCGTGGACACAGGACCAGTGGTTTTCGCCATCGCCGATGAAGTGAACGATGCCGTGTTCGCGCGCCTCCTTGAACATCTGCCCGGGCGCGCCGCCTTTGCGCCCAAAGACCATCCCCGGACGGAAGACCATCGATTTCACGCCCTTCTCTCGCGCGGCCATTACCAGTTCCTCAACGGCAGGGCGCCAGGCGACAAAAGTCGGGGGGCGAAGGACGCTCACTTCGCCCAGCATGCGGCCGCGCGTATCGCCCATCACCCAGACGCCGCTCGTGTAGATGAACGGCTTGCCGGTACCGGTAAGGGATCCAAGCATGGCCTCGACGGCCGCGCGGTCAAGCGCGCCGGAGTTGCCGTCGTACTGCATTGCCGTGTGGATCACTGCATCCGCCGACGCACATCCTGCGGCGAGCGTCGAAGGATCGTTCAAATCGCCAAGCACCGCCTGGTACCCGCGAGCCTGGAGCACGTTGATCTTCTCCGGCGACCGGGCGAGCGCGAGGATGGCGTGGCCTTGCGCTTTCAGGGCATCGCACACAGCGGAGCCGATGTAGCCGGTGGAACCGGTGACAAAGACTTTCATAGGGGGTTTTCCGTGAGAGGCCTCTCAAAAAGCAGTCTACCAAGGCGAATCGATCGGAGGTGGAGAAAGTGGAGGAGGGGCCGGGGAGGGGATCCGGCCCCATGTTTAGGCGTAGAGGCCCTGGGATTTGAGATCTCAGGGCCTCTGTCAGAGGGGCTTGCGAGGAGCTGGGCCTCCTCGCGGGGATGCAATTAAGTCGATGACGACTTATGTGTTGATCCAATTATGCGTTGAAGACCTCCGGATCTGCAATACCCTTTTTCATTATTTTTTGTTCAGGATCTTTTACTCCGGTTTAACCGGCGTTCTGCAGCAGGCTGAGGTCGGGGTTGAGCAGCGCCTTCACCTCGGGAGTCTCCAGGTCGGCCTGGCGAATCAGGCGTGGCGTGAGGCTCTGGACCTTTTCGACCTGTTCGCCTCGCAGCGCCTTCATCGCTGAAGTGACGGAGCGGTAGCCGATCTGGAATGGGTTCTGCGCGATGAGCGCATCCATCGTGCCGGACCGCAATTCGTCGATCAGGTTCGGACTCCAGTCGAAGCCGACCAGCTTCACCTTCGACTGCCGAGACTTCAGCGCCTGAACGGCTCCGACGGTGGACGACTCATTCGACGCAAAGAACGCATCCAGGTTCGGGATGGCCGTGAGCATGTTCTCGGCGACGGCCATCGAACGCGCGAAGTCCGAGTTCCCGAATCGCTTGTCGGCGATTGCTATCCCCGGAAAGGCCGCCTTCAGCTTCTCCTCGAAGCCCTGCTCCCGTGCCATGGTGGACGCCACGCCCGGCACGGCCGCGACGACGGCAACCTTCCCCTTGCCGCCGAGGATCTCGCCGATGCGCTCTGCAGCCATCTGCCCGGCAAGGTAGTTGTTCGTGGCGATCCAGGACGTGTAGACGTCGGTCTCGACGCCCGAGTCGAAAATGATCACAGGGATCTTTTCGCGGGCGGCGCGTTCCACTGCGCTGACCATCGCCTTCTTGTCGATGGGCGCCAGGCAGAGCGCGTCGACGCGGCGGTTGATCATCGCTTCCACCATCTGGAGTTGGCCGTTGTAATCGGTCTCCGTCTGGGGTGCGTTCCAACTGATCTCGATGTTCAGCTCCTTGGCGGCAGTCAGGCAGCCCGCCTGAATGGTCCGCCAGAAGAGATGTGTCCGCCCCTGAGGGATGACGCCGATCACCCGGCGGGTGTCACGGCGGCAGGCGGGTGCGGCGGCCGCGGCGAGTGCGGCGAGGGCGGAGCGGCGGGTTACGCGAGTCATTCGTTCGATTCCTTGTCGATTTCCTTCTAGTGAAGCTACCACCTGGTCCACCGCGATATCCGGGCTGGCCTTGGAGTGGCGCGCCGCCGATATGGGAAAATAGGGCCCGAAGATAATGGAAACGCTGATGGAAACCCGCTTCCTGCCGGCGGAGCGACTCTCTGTGGAGGATGTAGAGAGGCAGGCGTCCAGGCTCCGGGACATGCCCTTGGTCCAGCAGTTGCTGGACGCCTCACCATCACCCCTGGCCATTCTGAACGCCCAGCGTCAGATTGTGCTGCACAACAGTGCCCTGGAGGCGCTGGCGCGGCCGGCGGATGAGCTGAAGGGCCAGCGGCTCGGAGAGGCTCTCGGCTGCGTCCATGCGTGGGACGGACCCGGCGGGTGCGGAACGTCCGAATACTGCCGGGAGTGTGGCGCGGCACGCGCGATTGAGGCGGCCATCGGCGGGGGGAAGTTCTCCAAGCGTTGCCTGATGCTGAGGGACGGCGAGACGGGCTCTCCAGCGGCGGAACTGCTGGCGACCGCATTGCCGATGCCGGGCTTGGGCCCCGGTTTCATCGCCTGCGGGATGCAGGACACCAGCGACAGCAACCGGCGGCAACTCCTTGAACGGACGTTCCTCCACGACCTGGTGAACACGGCCGGCGCGATCCGGGGCACGGCGGAGATGCTCGAGACGGAACACCGAAGCGCCGCACCGGAGGCCGCTGAACTGCTCGACCTGCTGAAGGATGCCGCTCACCTGCTGGTCGAAGAGGTCGAGAGTTACCGGATACTGCTGGCCGCCGAACGGCGCGAGCTCGCACTCCGCCTAACGGATGAGGATGCCGGGGAGATCTTGCAGCAGGCCATCTCGCTGGCGCGGCACAGCGGATTGGCCCACCGGCGCGAGATCCGCGCGGGGATTCCCTCCCTACCGATCCCGCTGATGACGGACCGGACTCTCCTGCGCCGCGTGCTGACGAACCTGATCCTGAACGCCTTGGAAGCGACACCCACGGAGGGCTGGATCGGCATCTCCGTGCGGTGCGCCGCTGGCGAGGTCCTCTTCGAGGTCCAGAACACGGGCGTGATGGAGGACTCCGTCCGTCGCCAGATCTTCAAGCGGTCGTTCACAACAAAAGGCGCCGGCCGCGGAATCGGCACTTACAGCGTGAAGCTCCTCACCGAGGACTACCTGAAGGGCTCCGTGCAGTTCGAATCCACAGTCGAGCGCGGCACGGTGTTCGGGCTCCGCCTGCCTTGCCCGTAAGCCATTTGCGCCGCAGGGCTTCGGGGACGCGGCGCGGGTCGTGCTCCTCGACGCGGAAGGTCCAGGTCAGCGGCACGGTGACCGGCGTGTAGCAGACATTGTCGTCGCAGGCCTGGTACTTGAAAGCCCCTTTCACCGTGAGCGTGCGGCCCTCTCCGGCGAGCGCCAGCAGCTCTTTCTGCTGGGGCAGCGTGATGTCGCGCGTCACACGAAAGCGGCCTTCGTACACGGGGACCGTCTCCCGGATCGCAGCGAGATGCAGCATCTTCGAGGCCGGGTAGGCGGCGTCGGCCGCTTTCACGCCCGCCGGCGGATCGATCGTCCATGAGATCGGGATGTACGTCCCTTTCACGCCCGGCCCATAGACGTGCATCTTCGCGGGCAGTGTGACTTCAAGCACCAGGGCGACGCGGTCGCCGCCACGCACGTTCTGGTTGCTGGCCCCGTGCCGCACCGTGAGGTGCTTCGTCTTCGTCTCCGCCCAGCCGATCGAGTCCGGCGGAGTCACCTTCAGCAGGATGTTGCCCGCCGTGTAGCGCTCACGGTAGTCCTTCTCGAAATAGCGTGCTGTGACGACGCCCTTCGCATCCACTAAGAAGGTGCCGGGCCACGGCACACCGTAAAACGGCGTGCCCGCCTGCACGGTTGCATTCAGGATGCCGAAGGCGCGAATAACGCTTGAGTCGGGATCGGAAAGCAGAGGATACGAAATGCCCTTGCGTGCCGCGAAGTCATTCAGTACCTCGACGCTGTCATAGCTAAGGGAGGCGATGCCGATCCCCCGGCGAGCGTACTCGGCCTTCTTCTCTTCCAGTTCGACCAACTGGGTTTTGCACCAGGGTCACCAGTCCGCCGAACGGACAAACAGCAGCATCAGACCGTTGGGCCCCTTCAGATTGTCGAAGGTGCGCGTTTTCCCGTGCTGGTCGCGCGCTTCGAACTGCGGGATTTGCTCACCGGGCTTTGGGCCAGGGTCGCCCTGCGGTTGGGCAAGAAGCGGAAACGCCGCGAATGCCGCGATGAGCGCCAATCTCATCCTGATACGATGGCACAGAAATCATGAGACTGTTGCGAAGATCGTTCCTTTCGGCGGGCATCGGTGCGCCGTTCCTCCGTTCGCTGCGGGCGCAATCGCCGGGCCTGCGGCTAGGCTATGACACGTACTCGCTCCGCGCCTGGGGCTGGAAGGCGATGCAGCATCTCGACTTCTGCGCGCAGCACAAGCTCGACACCATCCAGATTTCGTCGTTGAACGACTTCGAGAGCCTTGAACCGGCACACCTCGAAAAAGTGCGGCGCCGCGCCGAGGAACTGAATGTCACCATCGACGCCGGTACCGGCTGCATTTGCCCCACGGCAAAGGCGTACCGCGCATCGATGGGTGACCCGTCCGAGCATCTGTCGAAGGCGCTGCGCGTGGCGAAAGCGGTCGGCGCGAGATCCGTGCGCTGTTACCTCGGCGATCAGGTGGACCGGCTGGGGCCCATTCCGATCGAGCAGCACATGGAGAACACCATCAAGGTGTTCAACGGCGCGAAGGCGGCGGCCCTGGAGACGGGCGTGAAGATCGCCATCGAAAACCATTCGGGCGACCTCCAGGCCTGGGAGGTGAAGACCATCATCGAACAGGCCGGCAAGGACTACGTCGGGGCGTGCCTCGACACCGGGAACCCCATCTGGTGCGCCGAGCACCCGGAAGTGACGATGGAAGTCCTTGGGCCGTTGACCGTCACCACGCACATCCGTGACACGGCCATCTTCGAGCATCCGCGCGGCTGCGCGGCGCACTGGACGGCCGTCGGCGATGGCTGCGTCGACATGAGGCGCTTCCTCGATCTGCAACGGAAGCTGTGCCCGCAGGCGTCTGTGCAACTCGAGATCATCACCGGCCGCCCGCCCCGGATCGTTCCTTACCTCGAACAGGAGTTCTGGAAGGCTTTCCCGAAGGCGCGAGCCAGCGAGTTCGCGCGGTTCGTGGAACTGGTGAAGCAGGGCAGCCCGCTGATGAAGCCAATGATCGTCGCCGATGCCCCCGGGCCGCGTCCGGCGGAGTACACGGCGGCGCTCAAGACCCAACAGAAACTCGACCTGGAGCGCAGCCTGGAGTATTCCATGAAGTCACTGGGCGTGGGCATGAAGTGGAGAAGCTGACGGCATGCTCTCAGAGATCGAGGTGAAGACGGTGCCGCCGGTGACGGCCATGGTCATCCGGCGCTCGGTGGAGATCGATGAGATCGGCAACGCCCTGGCGGAGATCCTGCACGAAGTTTGGGGCTTCGTCACCGCACGGAGTGGCGAATCCGCGGGCCCGCCTTTCACTCGCTATCTGGCCTGGAATGCCGACAGCGTGGTGGACATCGAAGCCGGCATTCCGGTGGCGCTGCCTTTGCCGGCCGAAGGCAGCGTCGAACTGCTGGAACTGCCCGAGTGCCGCGCCGTCAGTGTTGTCCACTCGGGTCCGTACGAGAAACTCGGCGACGCCCACATGGCGTTAGGCGTGTGGATCAAGCAGAACCATTACGAGACGGCCGGACCGGCGTGGGAGTCCTACATCACCGATCCCGGCTCCGAGCCAGATCCGGCCAAATGGCAGACCGAAGTCTTCTGGCCCGTGCGGTGAGCGCCATGTGCCCCATGGTCACTAGCGGCCCGTTGCAGCGATTTCGTGAAATCCCGAGGCTCGATCTGGGCCACTTCCCGACGCCCGTTCAGGAGCTGCAGCGCCTGCGCGCCCACCTCGGCTGCGAGACGCGAATCTTCATCAAGCGCGACGACTGGTCCGGCCCCGGCTTCGGCGGCAACAAGGTCCGCAAGTTGGAGTATTACTTCGCGAAGGCTTTGCAGCAGGGCTATGACTCAGTGATCACCTGCGGCGGGGAGAAGTCGAATCACTGCCGCGTGACGGCCGCGCTCGCGGCGCGCCTGGGTCTGGAGTGCCACTTGGTGCTGAACCCCGCGGCGGTGAAGCACGGCATGCCAGCCAGCTTGTGGCTGGACGAATTGTATGGCGCCGTCATTCACCCGGTCGAGGGCAGGGAAGCGCGCAATGCCCGCATGGTGTCCCTCGGCGAAGAGCTCCGGGCGCAGGAACGCCGCCCCTTGGAGATCCCGCTCGGCGCTTCCACGCCGTTGGGCGCGCTGGGCTTCATTCGTGCGATTGAGGAACTCGAGATCCGGCCGCACGCAATCGTCCATTCGACCTCTTCCGGCGGCACACAGGCCGGGCTGGTTGCGGGGTTGCGCTTGCTCTGTGTCGAAGGCGTCGAGGTGCTCGGCATCAGCGCCGACGATCCCGCCGCCGAAATTCAGGAGACGGTACAGTCGATCGTCGCTGGCATCGAGCTGATGCTCGACGCGCCGCCATGCTCACTTCAAGGGAAGGTCGTTGTCGACGACCGTTTCACCGGTGCGGGATACGGCGTGCCGTCCGAGGAAGGCAGCGAGGCGCTGCGGCTGCTCGCTCGCACAGAAGGCATCGTGCTGGACCCGGTTTATTCCGCCAAGGCATTCGCGGGCCTGCTGGCGCACGTTCGGGATGGTCAGATCAAGGGCGCTCGCGAAGTGCTCTTCTGGCACACCGGCGGCCAGATGGCGCTGTTTGATCACGCGGGCTAAGCGGTCAGATTCTCACGCGCCCACAGCAGGCAAGCTCGCACGTTGCCGTCCTCCCAGCTAGCTCGGGCGTCAGGCGGCAGTTCGCCCATCGTCGGGATGGGCCGGCGGTTCGCCCGCGCCAGGGCTAGAGTCGATGCAAGCATTGGCGCTCGGCGGTCGGGAAACGTCACCCAGTACTCAGGGCGCAGGCACGGCACGGAGAGCGGATCTCGCGTGATCATCTCCAGTGTCAGTTTCGTCCGCGGCCGCGCCTTGCGGATGGCCGTGATAATCCGCTTCATGTCGAGCTGCCCGGCGCTGAGCGGCACCTCGGCCAGCAGGAATCCATCGGGACTCTCCGACAGCGCCATGTCCTTGATGTGTGTCGAAACGGCGTACTTCGCCGTCGCCTCGACGAACTCATGCGGCTCATCGAGCAGCGAGATGTTGTTCCCCGTGTCGAGGCAGATGCCGAGCCACTCGCTCTCGTACTCGCGGAGCAGCGCCGTCATCTCGTCGAGAGTCCAGTCCTTGTGATTCTCGAGCGCGAGCGGCAGCTTCACGCGCGCTGCCACATCGGCGGCCGCTTTGATCGACGCCCTCGAATCCGCGACGAAACGCTTCCAGTCCTCCATCGACTTGAACGTCTCGTAACGGCGTCCGCTCAAGCACGCCGCGCGCAAGCAGAGCGCCCCCGCTTCCTTCGCCGCGCGCATCAGCGCCTCGAACGGCGCCGGGTCGCCCTTTGGCAGAGCGCCCATCGCCTCGAAGTACATCCCCTTCGCTTCGCACGCGGCGCGCACGGCCGCCGCCTGTTCGGGCCGCATCCCGGTCTGGATGCCCGCCGCGCCGATGGATTCAGCGTGCGCCAGGAACTCCAGAGGATCGCGAAAGCGCCGCACGGTCATGTAGCACGTGGACGCGATGCCCAGCGGAGAGCGTGTCATGCCAGCAGGCTCCGCAGCACGTTGTCCCAGGGCTTACGGTAGGGCCGTTCCAGCATCGCCGAAGCCTCCTTGTCGTTCAGGATCTCCTCCTTGTCCGGGTCCCAACGCAACTTCCTACCCACACGCAGGCTGAGATTCGCCAGGTGGCACGTCAGCGTTGTGCGGTGGCCGTCCTCGACATCCGCGATGGGCCGCTCGCGCGACTTGATGCAATCCAGGAAGTTGCGCACGTGCAGGTTGAACTGCTCCTCCGACGAGCCCGCCACCTTCATCGGCGGCGTCCACACATCGTATTGCCGCTCCTGCCGCTGCGGCCCGCCGGTCGGCTGACCCTGAAACACCGGGATCGCATTCTCCGGAGGGCGTTTCATGTCGCCGACAACCTCGAAACCGGAGCGGTTAATGGTCAGCGCGCCTTTCGTCCCAAAGTACTGTGCTCCGCGGGTCGCCACGGTGCCCATTGAGGCCTCGCGATGGCTCCACACCGCCGTGAATCCTGGGAATTCGAAGGTGGAATCCTGCGTGTCGGGTGTCTCGCCGTCGTCTTCCAGCGCGTATCGCCCCCCCGACGAACTCACCGCCAGCGGCCCCTTTTGGTTCATCGACCACAGCAGAATATCGATGTCGTGCGCGCCCAGGTTCGTCATCTGGCCGCCGGAGAAGTCCCAGAACCAGCGGAAGTGGTAAAGGCCGTGATGCGGTTGATACGGCCTTGCGGGCGCGGGACCCAGCCACATGTCGTAATCGAAGTCCGCGGGTTGCGCGCCCTCGGGACGCCCGAAGCCCGGCATGATGTTGCGGTACGAGCCCATGCGAATCGAATGGATCTTGCCGAGGTATCCCTCCCGCATCAGCCGCCGGGCCATCTGGTAGTGCTTTCCGCTGCGCTGCTGCGTGCCTACCTGCACCACGCGCTTGTGCTTTCGCGCGACGGTCGTCATCCAGCGGCCTTCGCGGACGAAGAGCGTCAGCGGCTTCTCGACGTACACGTCCTTGCCGGCGGCGCAGGCCATCATCGTCATCAGCGCGTGCCAGTGGTCCGGCGTCGAGACCACCACCGCTTCCACGTCCTTGTCGTCGAGCAGCCGGCGGAAATCGCGATAGGGCCGCGGGTTCATGCCCGGCTTGGCCTTGATCGTCTCCAACCCTTGCTGCATGCGTGGTTCATAGGTCTCGGAGAGCGCCACCAGGTTCGCGTCGTCCTGGTTCTTGAAGTCAAAAACGTGCTGAGCGCCGATCAGGCCATACCCGATGAAGCCGACGCCCACCCTCTCGTTCGCGCCGAGGACCCGGCTGTAGGATGCCGCGGTCAAGGCGCCCAGTGCCGCGCGGCGTGTCATGGACATGGGCGGAATTCTATCATCGGGTTTGGTACATCGTCATGCCTGATTCACCGCGTGTGTCGTTAGCACGTGAGTTGTCCGGTCCAGGCCGGGAGGGGATGCTGGCGAGGTGGAACCGAGCCAGGTGGTGATCCCCGCCCGAGAAATGGAGCGGATGA
>JBOZRR010000039.1:0-111521 GCA_050789245.1 Bryobacteraceae bacterium
CCGCTTCGTCACACCTCAGGACCCTCCACCGCCTGGGGCAAGGGGATCTCCGTCTCCCCCTTGACTTACCCCTAGCATGGATGTCCCCTTTCTCCCCTTTCTCCCCCTTTCTCCCTTCGGGCCGCTGACCAATGGAATTCTTGCGGACGACACTCTCAGAATGGCTCGATGGAGTCTGAACCGGCTTCGAAAAGTTGTTTCCATGGGCCTTTCGTGCCATAAGAAAGGAACTGGGCCATCCCGGTCGGTGAGTCGTCGCGGTCTTCATCTACCAGGTAGAGCATGTAGCCTGGATCGGCTTTGATACCAAAACTATAGTCGGTGTGTTTATCGATGTTTCGGACCGATGCGATGAATTCCTCTTCCAGATCTGCACTGAAGATCAACGTAGTTGCGGATGCTTGTTCCATTACCTTCATGAAGACACAGCCCAGGGAAGATGGCTCGTCGATCCTCACCAAGCCGCGATAGCTCGGAATGAAACGCAGACCGCGAGGAAGAAGGCTCTCGAAATGCACCACTCGGACTCCCGGTTGGCCACCCATTTCTAAATAAACGGATTTCGGCTGACCACCTGAGCCGAAAACATAGCACACCTGGATAGCTTTTGAATAGCCAGAGAACTCAAGCTTGGCCAGAATTTGATAGACTACTTCCTCCGATGTATACTGGCCAACTTCCCATCCAGTTGTCGCGGCGGGTTTGAAATATGACTGGAAGCCTTTAGTGATCTTGTCCATGGCTATTTCTTGATATGGAAGTGCCCTGGGTCGGCCGCCCTCCAACCTGGCACGGTGTGAGTCAGGCCCGTGATAGTGTCCTCAAATGCTGGCACGCGGCGGTTCCCATACCGATCATATCCCGGTCGTCCCGCGCCACGCGGCTGTCTCCGTCCTTGGCCGCTTCCCCGCCGCCGTCCGATGCGGACGGGTGGGGTCGGCGCGGCGAAACGAATTTGGCGACGCTTGTCCGATGCAGGCGAACGAGTGGAGGCGTCACTCGCGAATAAAGGTCCGCTTTTCCTGTCGGGATTTGGCGGGATTGACAATCCCGCGCCGGTTGACAACCGGCCCCACTTAACGTCCCGCCTGTCACCGGTTTTGCGAGTCTAGGACGCGGACGAGAGCTTCATGAGAACGATCCCGGCGACGATCAGCGCGGCGGCGAGGACTCGGGTGAGGTTGATGGGCTCGCCGAGGGCGATGATGCCGACGACGAAGGCTCCGACGGCTCCGATGCCGGTCCACACGGTGTAGGCCGTGCCGAGGGGGAGGGATCTCATCGAGATGGAGAGGAGCCCGAAGCTGGCGAACATGGCGGCCAGGGTGACGATGGAGGCGGCGGGGCGGGTGAAGCCCTGCGACAGTTTCATGGTGAATGCCCAGACGACTTCGAGCAGACCGGCGAAAAAGAGAAGAATCCAAGCCATTACGGCCCTCCTTTGTTCAAAGGACCGGGCCGTCCCGGATGTCGTCCCCCAAGCGGTGGGTGGAGGGCGTGGCCTCCTGCTGACGAGACTTTCATTTTCCCACGAAGCGCAGGGGCAAGTGGGCGCTACGGCGGATGCCGATGCGGGGGGTGACTTCGATCTCGCGGGGCTCGGCCGTGCGCCGGTGGATGGTGATGGGGCCTTTGAGGAGGTCGCAGCCGTTTTCGGCGAGGGTGATGCCCACGGCTTTTGTGAGTTTGCCGGGGCCGTCGCCCCAGCCGTCGACGGCGCGGATGAGGACGCAGCCCGCTTTGCCTTCAGGTTCGCAGGCGACGTTCAGGCAGTAGTGGATGCCGTAGTTGAGGAAGACGTAAGCGTGGCCGGGCGGGCCGAAGAGGACCTGGGTGCGCGGGGTCTTGCCGCGCCAGACGTGGGCGGCTTCGTCGCCGTCTTCGAGGTAGGCTTCCACCTCGCGGATGACCCCTTCCCTGCCCCGGAAACGGATGCGGCACCCGAGCAGGTCGCGGGCGACATCGACGGGGGAGCGGGCATAGAATTTGCGGGGCAGAATGTCGGCGGGCATCTCGCGCTACGCTAGGTGAGAGTATCACGCCCATGCGCCTGTTTACTGGTCTCGACGTGCCCTATGAGATGCGCCGGAACCTCGAATTGCTGCTGGAACACCTGAAGCCGAAGGCCCGCATCTCGTGGAGCCCGCTGAACAACCTGCACGTGACGACGAAGTTCATCGGGGAGTGGCCGGAGGAGCGGCTCGGCGAGTTGCGAGAGGCGCTGGAGGCGGTGCCGAGGCCGGCTCCGCTGAAGATCGCGATCCGCGGATTGGGGTGGTTTCCGAACCCGCACAACCCGCGGGTGTTCTTCGTGGATGTGCAGTCCGGGGCGGAGCTGGCGACGCTGGCGAAGGAGACCGACGCGTCGTGCGCGCGGCTGGGCGTCGAAGCGGAGAAGCGCGAATATCAGCCGCATTTGACGCTGGCGCGCATCCGCGAACCGCAGCCGCTGTTCGACTTGAAGAAAGCCGTGGCGGATTTGCCGAGCGTCGACTTCGGCGCGTTCACGGCGGCGGCGTTTCATCTGTACAAGAGCGAACTCAGGCCCGGCGGCTCGGTCTATACGAAACTGGCATCGTTCCCCTTCCCCGCATGACTCATCCCATCTTTCTTCTGATTGCCGCTTACCTGATTGGCGGCATCCCATTCGGCTACCTGCTTGTCCGGTTGAAGACGGGCAAGGACGTTCGCTCGGAGGGCAGCGGCAATATCGGCGCGACCAACGTACTGCGCACGACGGGGCGCGGGCTGGGCGTGCTGACGCTGCTGCTGGACATCGTGAAGGGCTGGGCGGCGGTGTGGCTGGCCGGGCATTGCACGGCGATGGACCCGATGTGGATGAGCGGGGCGGGCGTGGCCGTGGTGCTGGGGCACGCGTTCCCGATCTTTTTGAAGTTCAAGGGCGGCAAGGCGGTGGCGAGCTTCGTGGGCGTGGCGGCGGCACTGGCTCCGATGGCGCTGGGGGCGGTGGTGGTGGTGTTCATCGCGACGGTGGCGAAGACGCGGTTCATCTCGCTGGGGTCGATTCTGGGCGCGGCGCTGTTCCCGCTGGCGGTGTGGCTGATCTATCATCCGGTGTGGCCGGTGATGGCGGCGTGCACGTTCTGCGGCGCTTTCATTGTGTGGCGGCACGCGTCGAACATTGAGAGGCTGCGCGCGGGGACGGAGAACGTCTTCAGCTTCGGAGGAAAGAAGAAGTGAGAAACCTGGCCGTCATCGGCGGCGGAAGCTGGGGCACGGCGCTGGCCATTGTGCTGGCTCCGCGATTCGAGCGCGTGCGGCTGTGGGTGTACGAGGAAGACCTGGCGCAACGGATGCGGACGGCGCGCGAGAACGACGTCTACCTGCCGGGCGCCGTGCTGCCGTCGCAGGTGGAGCCGCTTTCGGACATCACTCATGTAGTGGATGGCGCCGATGTGGTGTTGGGCGTGATGCCTTCGCACCATGCGCGGGGGATCTACACGAAGCTGCTGCCGTACCTGACGCCGGAGATGCTGTTTGTCAGCGCGACGAAGGGTTTGGAGAACGGGACGCTGCTACGCGTTTCGGCCGTGATGAGCGAGGTGATTGGCGCGAGGTTCGAGCCGAGGGTCGGCGTGCTGAGCGGGCCGACGTTCGCGAAGGAAGTGGCGCGGGGCGAGCCGGCGGCGATCGTGATCGCGTCGGACGACGCGGAACTGGCGCGCGTGGTGCAAGCAGCGTTTTCGGGTCCGACGTTCCGGCTGTACACGAACGCCGACCCGGTGGGTGTGGAGATCGGGGCGTCTCTGAAGAACGTCATTGCGATTGCGGCGGGCGTTTGCGCGGGGCTGGGACTGGGCGCGAACACGGCGGCGGCGTTGATCACACGCGGGCTAGCGGAGATTACGCGGCTGGCGGTGGCAGCCGGCGGGCAGGCGCGGACGATGGCGGGGCTCGCCGGACTGGGCGACCTGGTGCTGACGTGCAACGGCGAGTTGAGCCGCAACCGGACGGTGGGATTCCAGCTCGGGCAGGGGCGGAAGATCGAGGAGATCCTGAGCGGGATGCGCATGGTGGCCGAGGGCGTGCAGACGACGTATGCGGCGATGGACCTGGCGGAGCGGCTGCGCGTGGAGCTGCCGATCACGCGCCAGATGCACGCGGTGCTGAAGCTGGGGAAGTCTCCGATGGAGGCCGTGCGCGAGTTGATGGAGCGGTCACTGAAAGAGGAGTAGAGCATGAGCGAACAGGAACAACATTCCGTGATGACGGTGTGCCTGATGGCGGCCTTCGCCGATGGCGCGAAGGACGACCGGGAGCGAGACCAGATCAAGCGCATCGCGGAGAGCCTTGCGCCGGGGTCGCCGGTGGACATGACGGGGCTGTACCAGGACGTTCTGCTGAACCGCAGGACGGTGGAAGACGCGGCGTCGGGGCTGGCGAGCGCCGAGAGCCGGCAGTTCGCTTACGAGATGGCGGTGTGCGTGTGCGACGCGGACGGAGCGCGGACTCCGGCGGAGGCCGCGTTTCTCGAAAAGCTGCATGCGGCGCTGGGGCTGGATGCGGGGCAGGCCGGGGCGTTTGCGCGGCAGGCGGACGAGATGGCGGCGACGCCGCTGCACGTTGGCGCGACGGCGAACGTGAGCCGTGAAGAGCTGGACAAGTCGGTGCTGAACTACTCGATTCTGAACGGCGCGCTGGAGCTGCTGCCGCAGTCTCTGGCGTCGATGGCGATTCTGCCGTTGCAGATGAAGATGGTCTACGCGATCGGCAAGGCGTACGGGTACGAACTGGACCGCGAGCACATCAAGGAGTTCGCGGCGACGCTGGGCGTGGGGTTCACGGGACAGTACGTGGAGCAGTTCGGGCGGAAGCTGATCGGAGGGCTGCTGGGCGCGGTGGGCGGCGGGCTGCTGCGCGGATTGGGGAGCGTGGCGGCTGGGTCAGCGTTCTCGTTCGCGACGACGTACGCGCTGGGGCAGGTGGCGATCCAGTATTACAGCGCGGGGCGGACGATCGACATGGAGCAGCTCAAGCAGGTGTTCGCGGCGATGTTCGACCGGGGCAAGAGCCTCCAGAACGTCCATTCGTCTGATATTCTTCAGCGGGCCCGTACGCTGGACCTGAATCAGATTTCGAACGTAGTCAGGCAGTTCTAGATGAAAAACCTTCGACACCTCCTCGACTTCCGCCGGGAAGAGATTCCGGTGGTGACGCTGCTGTTCTCGTTCTTCTTCTCGGCAATCGCGGTCTTTCAGATCCTGAAGCCGTTGAAGAACGGATTGTTCATCGAGCACTTCGGCGCGGACCGCGAGCTGTACGCGAAGCTGCTGAACATTGTCGCGGCGGCGGTGGCGATGGTGGTGTTCTCGTGGCTGTACAACCGGCTTTCGCGCGAGCGGCTGATTTACACGTTGTGCGGGTTCTTCATCGCCGCGTTCTTGTGGCTGCGGTTTGCGCTGCAGTCGCCGGGCGAGGTTTCGATTTGGGGCATGTACATCCTGGGGGACCTGGTGTCGACGCTGATGGTGGCTTCGTTCTTCGCGTACCTGACGGACATCTCGACGGCGGACCAGGCGAAGCGGCTGTTCGGGCTGATCGGCGCGGGCGGCGTGTTGGGAGGCTGGGCGGGCGTGGCGTTCGCGCGGGCGCTGCTGAAGTCAATCCACATGGAGGGGCTGCTGCTGCTGGCGGTGGCGCTGATGCTGGTGCCGATGGCGGCGACGGCGTTCACGGAGCGGAACATCCGGCTGGGCGGCGCGTTCAAGCCGCAGTTGCGGGTGGTTGAGCAGCAGCCGAAGCAGTCCGGGCTGAGCTCGGCGATGGACGGCGCGCGGCTGGTGCTGCGGTCACCGTACCTGGCGGCGATCATGGGCATCATGACGTGCTATGAGATTGCGTCGCAGTTGATGGACTACCAGTTCAAGCACTCGGTGGAATTGCTGGAGGGTGTGGAGGCGACGCAGTCGTTCATGACGAACGTCTACTTCTACGCCAATGTGCTGTCAGTGGTGATGCAGATCTTCCTGGTGAGCGTGATTCTGCGGCGGTTCGGGGCGACGGTGGCGCTGCTGATCATGCCGGTGGCGATTGCCATAAGCTCGCTGGGCTTCCTGGCGGTGCCGACGATGTACATGGCGAGCCTGCTGGTGATCTCCGACAACGGGTTGAACTACTCGCTGCAACAGACGACGCGCGAGTCGCTGTACGTCGTGACGAGCCCGGAGGAGAAGTACAAGGCGCGCGCGTTCACCAACATGTTCGTGCAGCGGGCGGCGAAGGGCGTGAGCATCGTCGGAAGCCTGGGGCTGATCGCGTTAAGTGTGGATTCGCGCTACTTCAGTTTGATCACCATCACGGCGATGGCGGTGATGATCGCGTGCAGCGTTTACGCCGGACGGCGATTTGAGCGCCTGGCGGCGGCGGAGGCGGTGGAAGAGAAGGCGGCCTGACCGCAGGATTGTTTGCACCCCGGAAGGCTTCGGGTCCATCCTTTAGGCAAGGGATGCAGACACAGGAGCGGGATGAAGAGCGGGCGATGGCCCGCCTGATCGCGGAGATTGATTCGCTCGACGCGTGGAAGAACCGCGTGGGCCGGCGGGTGGTTTATCTGTTCCTGGGCACGTTTGCGGCGGCGATGGTGCTGTTGGTGTGGGCGGCGAAGTCGGCGATTGAGCATCCGCCGGGGCCGGCGCAGCATCCGGGGCCGAGGGTGCCTGGAGTGCTGCGGTCGTACCGCGGTTAGGCCTTCGCCTTTTTCACTTCGTCGATGAGCGCGGGGACGACTTCGAAGAGGTCCCCAACGACACCGTAGTCCGCGACTTCGAAGATGGGGGCGTCGGGGTCCTTGTTGATGGCGACGATGCAGCCGGAGCCCTTCATTCCGACGAGGTGCTGGATGGCGCCGGAGATGCCGACAGCCATGTAGACCTTGGGGGCGACGGTCTGGCCGGAGCTGCCCACCTGGCGCTCCATTGGCAGCCAGCCGTTGTCGCAGATGGGCCGGGAGGCGGCGAGTTCCGCGCCCATGGCGTTCGCGAGGTCCCGGACGAGATCGATGTTGCCCTCCTCCTTGATGCCACGGCCAACGGCGACGATGCGCTCCGCGGCGGCGAGGTCGACTTCGCGGGCGGATTCGCGGAAGGGCGCATCGGGCTTCTGGCGGATGGCGGAGGCGTCGATGGGAGGCGTCAGAGTCTCGACTGGTGCTGCGCCGGCGGTGAGTGCGTCCGTGCGGTAAGCGCCGGCCTGGATCGAGGCAAAGACGATGCCGGGAGTGGGACGGTACTCACCGACCAGTTTGCCCTGGAACAGCTGGCGCTTCAGCAGCAGGCCGGAGGCTTCGTTCGTGATGGAGACGACATCGCTGACGAGGGGGTGGCCGAGGCGGGCGGCGAGGCGGGGGGCGTAGTCGCGCACCTGGTAGGTGTGCGGGAAGAGGACGATGTCCGGCTGGAGTTGGCCGATGAGCCAGGCGACGGCGGCGGTGGCTCCGTCGGCGGTGTAGTCCGCGAGCGGCGGGCCGTCGAGGACGACGACCTTCTCCACCGCGTAGGCGGCAAGCTGTGCGGCGGCCGTGGAGGCTCCGGCGCCGAAGACAGCGGCGGTGACTGAGCCGTTGAGGGACTGCGCGGCGGCGAGGGTCTCCAGCGACATCTTGTGGAGGCCGGCGGGGGTGACTTCGGCGACGACGAGAATCCGGCTCATAGCGCGCGCACCTCGAACTTCAGCTTTTCGACCAGCCTGGCGGCCTGCTCGGCGGGCGATCCGGTGATCATGACCGTCTGCTTTGATTTTTGTGGGGCGGAGATGCGCTCCAGGGTGAGCTGCGGTGCTGGCGCGACGTTGAGGTCGGCCGCCTTGAGCACCTTCATCTCCTTAGACCGCGCTTTCTTGATGCCCATCAGCGTGGCGTAGCGGAGCTTGTTGATGCCGCTCTGGATGGTGAGCAGCGCGGGGAGCGGGAGGGTGACGTTCTGGAACCAGCCGTCCTCTAGCTCGCGCTTCACGCGGAGGGAGCCGTCCTCCACCTCGACGTGCATGATGATGGTGGCGTGAGGGAGACCCAGCAGTTCGGCCATGACGACGCCGGTCTGGCCGGAGCCGAGGTCATCGGACTGGAGGCCGGTGAGGATGAGGTCCGGCTGTTCGGCGCGGGCGGCTTCGGCGAGCAGGCGCGCGACGGAGAGGGTATCCCAGGCGGAGAGGTCGTCTTCCTCAATGTGGATGGCGCGATCCGCGCCTTTGGCGAGGGCCTCGCGGATGGAAGTGGCGGCGGAGGCTGGCCCGGCGGTGAGGACGACGACCTCGCCACCGTGCTTTTCCTTGAGTTGGAGGGCGGCTTCCAGGGCGTAGGCGTCGGGCTCGTTGATTTCGTAAGAAAGATCGGAGGAATCGATCCAGCGTGCGGCGGCGTCGAGCTTGAGCTGGGAGTCGCGGGCGGGGACCTGCTTGAGAGCGACGAAGATCTTCATGGGACGAGAAAGGGAAACGGGGTGAAGCCGTTTCCCTTGCCTATTCTAGCTGTCGAAGCGCTTGAAGATGAGACTGCCGTTGGTGCCGCCGAACCCGAAGGAGTTCGACAGGGCGTAGTCGATTTTCATCGGCCGCGCCGTGTGGGGCACGAAGTCCAGGTCGCAGCCCTCGCCGGGATTATCGAGGTTGACGGTGGGCGGAGCGATCTGGTCACGGATGGCGAGAACGGTGAGGCCCGCCTCAAGACCGCCGGCGCCGCCGAGCAGGTGGCCGCTCATCGACTTGGTGGATGAGACGGCGATGTCCTTGGCGTGCTCGCCGAAGGTCCGCTTGATGGCGGTGGCTTCGATCTGGTCGCCGACGGGGGTCGAGGTGCCGTGGGCGTTGATGTAATCCATCTGATCGGGGGTGAGGCCGGCATCTTTCATGGCGTTGCGCATGACGCGGTAAGCGCCGTCACCGTCCTCGGAAGGAGCGGTGATGTGATACGCATCGCCCGACATGCCGTAGCCGATGATTTCGGCGAGGATGTTCGCGCCGCGGGCCTTGGCATTCTCGAGCTCTTCCAGGATGAGGATGCCCGCGCCTTCGCCGACGACGAAGCCGTCGCGGTCGCGATCCCACGGGCGGGAGGCCTTGGTGGGGTCGTCGTTGCGGGTGGAGAGAGCGCGCAGGGCGGCGAATCCACCGACGCCCATCGGCGTGATGCAGGCTTCGGCGCCGCCGCAGATCATGGCATCGGCGTAGCCGTGCTGGATGAGGCGGAAGGAGTCTCCAATGCAGTGGGCACTGGTGGTGCAGGCCGTGGCCGTGGCCGAGTTGGGGCCCTTGGCGCCGGTGCGGATGGAGACGTTGCCCGAAGCCAGGTTGACGATGGTGGCCGGAATGAAGAACGGGCTGATGCGGCTGGGGCCTTTTTCGAGCAGGTTGCGGTGTTCGCGCTCGATGACCTCAAAGGCGCCGATGCCGCTGCCGATGTAGACGCCGACCATTTCGGCGTTCTCGGGAGTGACCTGGAGCCCCGACATCTTCATCGCGAAATCGCTCGCGGCGATCGCGAACTGGATGAAGCGGCCGACCTTCTTCACTTCCCTCTTGTCGATGAACTCGAGAGGATCGAAGCCCCGGACTTCGGCGGCGATCTTCGTCGTGAAGTCGGAGGCGTCGAATTGCGTGATGGGACCAACGCCACTCTGCGAGGCGAGAACGCCGGCCCAAGTCTCCTCCGTCCCGCGCCCGAGAGCGGAGAGAAGACCAACGCCGGTTACTACCACCCTACGTGCCAAGTGTTTTCTCCCGGAATGGAAATGGATGAAAGGGGGGAAGGCCGCCGGAGGGCGACCTTACTTTTTGGCCTTCGCGTCGATGTAATCTACCGCGTCCTTCACGGTCTTGATCTTCTCGGCGTCTTCGTCGGGGATGTCGAGATCGAACGCTTCTTCGAACGCCATGACGAGCTCGACGATGTCGAGCGAGTCGGCGCCAAGGTCGTCGACAAATGAGGCGGTTGCGTCCACCTGCCCCTCGTCGACGCCAAGCTGTTCGACGATGATCTGCTTCACTTTCGCTTCAACGGACATGAAAACCTCCAATGAGACCACAAAGCACCGATTCTAGCGATTAGCCGATGGGAATGCAACGAAGTTGCAGCCGAATTTCCGACGCGCGGGTCCCAGTTGCGATGATAGGGAAATGCCCCGGTTCATTTACCTGCATGGATTTGCGTCTTCGCCAGCGTCGAAGAAGGCCCGGTTGTTCCAGGAGAGATTCAAGTCCTGGGGCCACGAACTGGCGGTGCCGGCGCTGGATGGCGGGAACTTTCGCGAACTCACCATAACGAACCAGCTTGAGATTATCAGACGCGAGGCGGGCGGTGAGCCGTGCGTGCTGGTGGGCTCGAGCATGGGCGGGTATTTGGCGGCGCTCTACGCCGCGCGGGAGCTGCAAGTGGAGCGGATCGTGCTGATGGCGCCGGCGTTCGGCTTCTTCCCCCGGTGGACGGCGAGCCTGGGCGAAGAGACGGTAAAGAGATGGCGCGAAACGGGCGTGCACCGCATGATGCACTACGGGCTGGGGGAGGAGTGCGATCTAAGCTGGGCGCTGCTGGACGATGCCGCGAAGTACGAAGCGGAGCCGGAGGTGAAGCAGCCGGTGCTGATTTATCACGGGGTCCACGACGACGTGGTGCCGGTGGAGGCGTCGCGGCAGTACGCGCGGGGGCGGGCCAACGTGACTCTGCACGAGGTGGATTCCGACCATGAACTGCTGAACGTGGTCGAGGAGATGCTCGCGGGGACGCGGCAATTTCTCGGGATCTAGCCGGCGGATTCTCGGGGAAACGGCTCGAAGCGGCCGATGGCGGAGGGCGTGGATCTGGAGAGCATGCCGAAGTGGGCCCAGGAGAGGAAGGCCGCGACGGGCGACGGATGGCATGAGAGTTGACGGCCGAGGACGGGCAGAACGGCGAGCCCGAGGGCGGCCCAGAGGTTCAGGGCGAGGAGCGTGGTGACGAACTCCCATAGGCGGGCAACGCCGGCGCCGGGCAGGTTGGCAGCCAGGAGGAAGCCCGCGAGGTTCCAAAGCATGGCGAGGGCGATGACTCGGGGGCCGGCGGGAGTTCGTTTTCGCAAAAAGGCGGCGAGGAGGCCCTGGCAGAGGGCGAGGGCGACGGCACCCGCCCAGATTCCCAGGCCGCGTCCGGCGTGGTAGACGGCGAGGGCGGAGAGGGTCATCACCAATCCTTGCAATGAGATACAGCGAAGCCAGGAGGACAGGAAGCCGGCATTCGAGCGGGGAATGGAGAGGCCGGCGGCGACATCGAAGGGCACCATGACGACGGTGTAGAGGCCGAAGAGGATGACGAAGGCGGCCCAGTCGGCGAGGATGGAGCCCCCATCGAAGGGGAAGAGGGTGGCGGGGAGCTGCCAGAGCCAGGCGACGGTGGAGAGCATGAGGATGGTGCTGGTGGCGCAGCAGCTCACCCAGAATCTTGCGGAGGAATCAGTCATTTGATCGGAGAAGTTGTGGCGGATGCGCGGCGCACCGGATACTGAAAGTGTATGCACAGACCAGCGGCGCTCGCGAGCTTTCTGACGTTGATGAGCCTGTCCCCGGCGTTCGGGTGGGGCCGCGAAGGGCATGAGATTATCGCGAGGATCGCGGAGAAGTACCTGACGAAGGAGGCGCGGGCGCAGGTGGCGCAGCTTCTGGAGAAGGGCGAGACGATGGGGTCCGTCGCGTCGTGGGGCGACGAGATCCGGCCGCAGCGGCGGGAGACGGGCACGTGGCATTACATCAACATCCCGTTGAACGCGCCGCGAGGGGACTGGAAGGCGTACTGCCCGGCGACGGGGTGCGTGATCGGCGTGATTCCGAAGATGCAGGAGACGCTGCGGTCGGCGTCGGCGAGCCGTCAGGAGAAGGCGGATGCGCTGAAGTTCCTGATCCACTTTGTTGGGGACATGCATCAGCCGCTGCATACGGGCGACAACGGCGACAGGGGCGGGAACGACGTACAGATCGTCTACCGGAACCGGGCCGGGAACCTGCACAGCGTGTGGGATACGGGCCTGCTGCTGAGCTACTTTGACGCGAACCCTGGGTTGAAGAACCGCCTGCTGCAGGGTCCGGGGTACTGGACGCGGCGTTCCATGCGGAAAGGGACGCTGGACGGCTGGCTGTGGGAGGCGCGGGACGCATCGCGGGACACGGCGTACAGGAATCTGCCGAATGAGCGTCCGGCGCAGCTTGACGCGGAGTATGCAGCCAAGGCGAAGCCGGTGGTGGAGCGGCAACTCGAGCGGGCGGGCGTGCGGTTGGCCAAGCTGCTGAATGAGACATTTGCCCGGTAACGCACGGAAGCCGGGGAGCGCCCCTCATTCTGGGTATCGGCGGATGCAGTGATTTTGGACGGGCCTGTCTTTTGAATGGTTTACCAAAAGCCATAGAAGGCTCCACTCGCTGCCGTTCGTGATACAATTTTTGGGAAGAGATTTGTAGGCGTGGCGTGGTTTCGTGCAACTTTACATATCACGCTGCGTCTAAGGCTGCAGAGGGCAAGCGGTCCCTCGGGCGCGGTAGGAGCGTCCGGCGGATGAAAAGATAAAGGTATGTCGGCGCAAAACGAACCAGTTTTTCCGGATCCGAAGGCGTCCCGCCCGGCAGATCTGGACGACCAGCTCAGCCGCGTGCTGGTGCTGCCGGAGGGCAAGCCCTGGTACGTCAGCCTGTTTCAGAACCTGAAAGACATCATCAACCCGCCGAAACAGGACCCGCTGCAAGTGTCATTCCGGCCGCCGACGGCGGAGGAGCTGTTGTCGAGCGACGACCCGATGCTGCGCCGGGTTGCCGAAATGAACGTGGAGCCCG
Source organism: Bryobacteraceae bacterium (assembly GCA_050789245.1). Taxonomy (GTDB): domain Bacteria; phylum Acidobacteriota; class Terriglobia; order Bryobacterales; family Bryobacteraceae; genus PNKE01. Next base: position 12,805 of record JBOZRR010000039.1, read on the forward strand.
AGGGCTTCTTCGCGAGAGTCCGGGCGAACTTCGCGGCGTTGACGAGCCGGCCGTCGATGGCCGACATGACGTCGCGCCCGCTGACGCGGGAAGAGATGCTCGAGATGAGTTCGACGCTGGCGGACGTCGATTCGGCCGAGCAGCCGTGGTACAAGTCGTTCGGGTCGAACCTCAAGGATCTGCTATTCCCGCAGAAGTTGCCGCCCTTGCAGTTGACTTCGCAGCCCGTTCAGGTACGGGACATCTTCAGCAAGGACGAGTACAAGGGCCGTTCGCAGGCGATCTCAGTGATGGTGCACATCGCGCTGGTGGCGCTGGCATTCACGCTGGGCACGAGCAAGACAGTTCAGAACGCCGTGAAGAACACGGTGACGGTGTTCACGCCGACGGACCTGGAGCCGTACCAGCCGCAGGCTCCAGTGAAGCAGCAGGCGATGGGCGGCGGTGGCGGCGGCGGAGACCGTTCTCCCCTGCCCCCTAGCAAGGGCCGTCTGCCACGGCAGTCTCTGAAGCAGTTCACGCCGCCGATGGCGGTGGTGAATAATCCGAATCCGAAGCTGGTGATGGAGCCGACGATCATTGTTCCTCCCGACGTCACCCTGCCGAACGTGAACATGCCGAACTACGGCGACCCGCTGGCGAGGCTGGGGCCACCGTCGAACGGACCCGGTTCGGGCGGCGGTATCGGTACCGGTTCGGGCGGCGGCGTTGGATCGGGCCGCGGCGGCGGCTTCGGTCCCGGTGAAGGCGGCGGTGTCGGCGGCGGCGCGTTCCGCATCGGCGGCGGCGTCTCTGCGCCCGTGCCGATCATGAAGGTGGAGCCGGAGTACTCCGAAGAAGCTCGCAAGGCGAAGTACCAGGGCACCGTGCTGCTGGCGATCGTCGTGGACGAGGACGGCCGGACTCGCAATATCCGGGTGGTCCGCTCGCTAGGCATGGGCCTGGACGAGAAGGCGATTGAAGCGGTGAGCAAGTGGCGCTTCCGTCCGGGTTATAAGGACGGCAAGCCGGTTCCGGTCCAGGCGAACGTCGAAGTGAATTTCAGGCTGCTGTAAGGGCGGGAGCTAGAAGCGAATTTGGTGAAGGGGACAGGCTCAAGCCTGTCCCCTTAGTGTTTTTGGGACTGTCCCCTTTTCTTATTTGATGATGTCCACAGGGACTCCCTGGGGGGCGTTGACCTTGATGTCGAGGCCGGCGGGGGATTTGGTGATGGCGACTTCGATGAGGCCTTTGGGGTGGGGGACGATGCCGGAGACTTTTTCGAGATTCCCGATCTGGGGTTGGACGCGGATGCGGGAGAAGCCGGGTCCGGCGGAGTCGACGCCGAGGATGGTGCGGAAGAACTCGACGTTGGGGCTGGCGCCCCAGGCGTGGCAGTCGGATCGGGAGAAGGGGTTGTCCTGCTCGGCCCAGGTGGTGAGGCCTTCGTCGAGCATGAACTTCCAGGTCCCGAGGCGGTCTAGGTAGCGGCCGCCGAGGCCGGCTTTGGCCATGGCGCGGTCGAGGTAATAGCGGAAGTAGACGGAGCACTTGTAGAGGGTGGTGTCCGGCTCGACGCGCTCCATCAGTTCCTTTTCGGCGGACTGGCCGGGGAGCACGCCACCGAGGACGGCGAGGACGTTGGCGTGCTGCGAGAAGTGCTTGTGGGCAAGGTCCTCGCTGAGGAGGCGGCGGTCAGGGGTCCAGAAGCGGGACTGGATGACGCGCTTCAAATTGCCTTCCCGGCTGCGGCAGCGTTCGACGAACGCAGGATCGCCGAGGGCCTGTTCGAGATCGGCGGCGTACTGGTAGGCGAGCAGAAGCTGGAGGTGGATGGTGGCGCCCATGATCTCCGGCTCGCAGGGCGGCGTGCCGCTCTGCCACTGTTGAACCCAGTCGACGTAGTTCCACCAAGGCATTGCGCCGAGGAGCGAGTCTTCGCGCTGGTAGCGCTCGTAGAAGGCGAGGATGGCGCGGACGCCGGGGAGCATGTCGCGGACGAAGGCGGGGTCGTCGACGTAGCGCCAATAGTCGTGGACCATGCCGATCCACCAGAGCGAGAAGGGCGGAATGTACTGCTGAAGGACGGAGGGCGCGCGGGAGTAGGTGGCGCCTTCGGGGGTGCGCGAAGAGTCGATGTGCTCGATGGCGTTGCGCATGAGGCGGTGGTCGCCGGTCATGTAGAGCGAGACGAGCGCCTGAATGCGGGTGTCGCCGACATATTGGAGTTGCTCGTAGTAGGGGCAGTCCATGTAGCTCTCGTGGGCGCAGAGGCGGGCGGTGCGCCAGCCGGTGTCGAGGATGCGCTGGTGGAGCGGGTCCCCTGAATCGAACTTCGCTTTGGGCGTGAAGGGATAGCCGGTGTAGATGCCGTGGATGTCCTCGAGGGTGAGGGGCTGGTCAGAGGTTTCGACGGTGACGCGGACATAGCGGTAGGTGCGCCAGAAGAGGGCGCGCCACTTGTGACTTTCGCCGTCGGCGATGATGGTGTCGGCGTAGCCGATGAACTCCTTGCCAGCGACTTCGTTGCGGTTGCCCTTGCGGCGGCGGGGGCGGGTTTCCTGGAAGAGCGCCTCAGTGTAGGCGAGTTGGATGCGCGCGCCTCGGCCGCCGCTGAACTCGAGGACGGGGAAGGCGCAGGTGAGGAAGCCCTGGTCGAGGAGCAGAGTGGCGGTGGTCTTCGCGGGGATAGTGACGGGCTCGCGTTTGGCGGGGAAGCCGGCGGGCTGAGGGATGCCTTTCGCTTCGCGGAGAGCGGCGAGGCGCTGAGGGGTTTCTTCCATCGGCGGGATGGGCCGGGGAACGAGCATCCAGCGCGAGGGGGCATCTCGCTGGTCGCGCGGTGAGCCGTTGCGGCCGGTTTCGACGGGGCGCCAGAAGGAATCGTCGAAGCCGCGAGTCTCCCAACCCCAGAGGTGGCGCGAAGCGTCAAAGCGCTCGCAGGGGCCGATGGCGTAGTAGCCGGTGGGTTGATAGGTGGGCACCGGGACGGGCTCGTAGGCAGGATTGATGGACCAGCGCCAATCGGGGCCGGTGTTGACGAGGCGCTCGTGGTCAGAGTCGGCGGCCTGGAGGAGGAAGGCGGTGCGATTGGACCACTGGGAGACGGCGGCGTGAGGACCGTCGTTCCAGACGACGGCGGCGAGGGTGTTCGCCCCGGATTCGAGATGAGGAGCAAGGTCGACGGTTTCGTACCGCCAGTGGGAGAGATCGCCGCGAGCGGGGCCCCAGCTCACTTTCACTCCGTTGATGTAGAGTTCGTAGCGGCTGTCGCCGGAGACATGGACGAGGCAGCGAGCGGGCTTCGCGTCGAGAGTGAAAGAACGGCGGAAGTGGTAGACGCCGTAGCCGTGGGGGTCGGCGCCGGCGGGGTGAATCCATCGGGCGTTCCACTGGCGGGTGCGGGGGTCGATGGGGGCCGCGGCCAGCGCCGCTGGGGCGGCGAGGAACATGCGTCGGGAGAGCATGGATTCACTATATCCAGCGGGCGGGCGCGAGGGGTGCGGCGCTGGGGTCGGGGGTAGAATCCACTCATGCGCAAAGTGGTGCTGGGATTGGGAATGAGTATCGACGGCTACATCTCGAGACTGGACGGGTCAGTCGATTTCCTGTTCATGCCGAAGGACTATTCGATGGAACCGTTCTTCGCGACGATCGACACGGTGATCATGGGCCGGAAGACTCTGGACGCCGCGCTGAAGGGCGAGTGAGGCTGATGGGCGGCGGCGAACTGGCGCGCGAGTTCCTGAAGGCGGACGAGTTGGACGAGTTGTACCTGGGCATCGTGCCGGTTCTGCTGGGCGAGGGGATTCCCCTGTTCCCAAGCGGGTTCCCGCAACGCGACTTCACGCTGGGGGAATGCAAGTCCTACTCGAAGTGGCTGGTGGCGCTGACGTACAAACGGAAGCGGCGCAGAGCGTCAGAGTGAATCCTGGCGGCGGGCCTCGGCGCAGGCGTCGCAGGGGCAGATTTGGCGGAGGTGCTCGAAGGAGTAGATGCCGGCGCTATGGCCGTCGTTCCAGCGGATGCGGATGGCGTAGGAGCCGACCTCCTCGACGTCGTCCATGCGGAGCTTGGGCTTGAACATGGGGAAGGGATCGGCGCCGGGGTTGGCGTAATTGGTGCGCTGCGGTGCGGTGCCATGGGCTCCGGTGCAGGAGGCGCAGGGGCAGTGGTCGCGGAGGTACTCGTTGGAGTAGTTGCTGGTGTGGCCGTCGGTCCAGTCGATGGAGACGCCCTTCGACTTGGAGATGGCGAGGTGAAGCGGATCGGTGGAAATAGAGGCGGACATGAGGATCAGTGGACGCGCTCGATGTCGCGGACGCCGGGGACGCGGCGCATGGCGGACACGATGCGGTTGAGCTGTTTCTGGTCGCGGACCTCGACGGTCATTTCGACCATGGCGGAGTCGAGGCGGCGCTCGTCGGCGCGGGCTTCGACGCTGCGGATGTTGATCTCCTCGTCGAAGAGGATCTGGGTGAGCTGGTTGAGCATACCGGTACGGTCGTCGGTATGCACCACGAGCTTGACGTTGAAGGACTCCCCCGCCCCGCGGGCCCATTCGACGTCGATGCGGCGCTCGGCCTCGTACATGAGGTTCGTGACGTTGGGACAGGAGCGCGAGTGGACGGCGACGCCCTTGCCGCGCGTGATGTAGCCGACAATGGGTTCGCCGCGGATGGGGTTGCAGCACTTGGCGCGATAGGTGAGAAGGTCGTTGATGCCCTTCACCTGAATGACGTAGTCCTTGCCGTCGCCGCGGGCCTGCTGCGGCTGGGCATCGGCGGGCGCGGCCTGAGCGGCGGTCTGGCCTTCGGGTTCGACGATCTCCGGCGCGAGCTTGGCGAGCACCTGGCGGGCGGAAAACTTGCCCCAACCGAGGGCGGCCTGGAGGTCGTCGATCTTGCTGTAGCCGTATTCGCCGGCGACGGATTCCATCTGCGCCTTGTTGACGCGGCTGAGGGCGACGCCGAGGCGGCGCGCCTCGCGCTCGAGCAGCTTCTGGCCGAGGTCGATGGCCTTCTCGCGCTCGTTGGCGTTGATAACGTGGCGAATCTTGTTTCGGGCGCGGGTGGTTTTGACGAAAGTCAGCCAGTCCCGGCTAGGCTGGGCGCCGTTTTGCGTGAGGATCTCGACGATGTCGCCGTTGCGCAAGTGGTGCTTGAGCGGCACCATGCGGCCGTTGACCTTGGCGCCGATGCAGGTGTGGCCGACGTCGGTGTGGATGGAGTAAGCGAAGTCGATGGGGGTGGCGTCACGGGGAAGAACGACGACTTTGCCGCGCGGGGTGAAGCAGTAGACCTCTTCGGGGTACAGGTCCACCTTGAGGTTGGACATGAAGTCCCCGGGGTCGCGGAGTTCGCGCTGCCACTCAACGAGCTGACGGAGCCAGGCGATGCGCTGGTCGTCCTCGGCGTGGCCGCGCTTGCCCTCCTTATACTTCCAATGGGCGGCGATGCCTTCCTCGGAGATGCGGTGCATCTCCTCGGTGCGGATCTGGACCTCGAAGGCGACACCCTTGGGGCCCATGACGGAGGTGTGAAGAGACTGGTAGAGGTTTGGGCGCGGGATGGCGATGAAGTCCTTGATACGGCCCGGGATGGGGTGCCATTCGTTGTGAATGACGCCGAGGGCGGCGTAGCAGTTCTTCACCGAGTCCGTGATGATGCGGATGCCGAGGAGATCGTAGACCTGGTCGATGTCGATCTTCTGGCGCTTGAGCTTCTGGTGGACGGACCAGGGACGTTTGACGCGGCCTTCGACGCGGGCGGGGATCATCTCGTGAGAGAGCTTGCGCTCGACGGTGCGGCGGATCTGATCGAGAAGGTTCTCGTTGGACTGCCGCCGGGTTTCGATGGCGTTGGTGACTTCGGCGTAGGCTTCGGGGTCGAGGTAGCGGAAGCCGAGGTCCTCGAGCTCGGCGCGGAGTTTACCCATGCCGAGGCGGTGGGCGATGGGGGCGTAGATCTCGATGGTCTCGGCGGCGATGCGCTCCTGGCGCTCCCGCGAGAGGGAGTCGAGGGTGCGCATGTTGTGGAGGCGGTCTGCAATCTTGACGAGGATGACGCGGATGTCCTCGACCATGGCGAGGAGCATCTTGCGGACGCTTTCGGCCTGGCGCGCTTCGCGGCTGGAGAGGCCGATCTTGCTGAGCTTTGTGACGCCGTTGACGCAGCGGGCGACGTCTTCACCGAAGAGTTTCTTGAGGTCCTCGACGGTGGTGTCAGTGTCCTCGAGGACATCGTGGAGGATGGCGGTGATGAGACCGACCTGATCCATGCTGCGCTCGGCGAGGATCTGAGCGACGGCGATGGGGTGGATCATGTAGGGCTCGCCGCTGGCCCGGAACTGCGTGGCGTGACGTTCGCAGGCGAAGACGAAGGCTTTGCGAAGCTGGGTAAGGTCTTCGTTCTTACGAACGGCGAGAATGGTCTCTTCCAGGCGCTGATAGGCGGCTTCCAGCACTTCGGGAATGGCGGGCGAGGGTGGGGTACCCGGGTTTGCGCCGGTGGCGGGGCTGCTGCTGGCTGGCGCTGAGTCCATCGAATCGAAAAAGAACAGGCGAGGCGTCCTTGGACGCCTCGCCTTTATTCTAGCTTACCGCTTTCCGATTGCCTCTGGCGGAGGCTTACTTTGCTTCTTCGGAGATGATGCCGGCGGACTTCGGTTGACGCTCGGCCTTGATCTTGCGCGTCTCGAGGGCCTTCTGCATCCAATTATCGGCGGACTCGATGTCCTTGTTGTAGTCCGCGTCGGATTCGGCCAGGTCGGCGCGTTCGCGGATCAACAGGTTCATGTAGGCCATAGCGTCGTCGTACTCTTTGTCGATCTCGAGCGACTTCTCCAGGTTGGCGACGCCGGTGTTGATCATCTCGAGGTACTTGGCGCGAAGCTCTTCCTTCGCCTTCTTGTCCTTCAGCGGACCAGGCTGTTCGGGCTTCATGCCGGCCTTGGTGCGGGCTTCCATCCAGGTGGGATACCACTTGGCCCAGGCGATGACGCCAAGGCTGTACCAGGCTTCCTTCTTGGTGGGCTCGACCTCGGTGAGGCGCTTGTACCACTTCTGGGCGTCGTCGAGTTTGGCGATCTTGTCCTCCATTTTCTGCATGCCCTGGGCCTGCAGGTAGTGGAGGGAGGCGATGGACTCGACGGCGGTAGCGTTCGTGGGGTCGGCGTCGAGGACGAGTTGGAAGTTCTCAAGAGCGTTCTTCGCGTTGGCGAGGTTCTCAGGAGATTCGGCGCCCGGGATGTACTGGCTCATATAAGCCGTGGCCAAGTACAAGCGGGCGGTGGGGTAAGCGGGGTCGAGTTCGAGGGCGGTCTTGAAGAAATCTGCCGCTTCGGAGTACTTCGCGTTCTTGAAGGCTTGGACGCCCTTGTTGAGGTTGTCGCGGGCTTCCAGCTTTTTGCAGCCGGCGGTCAGCCCACCCAGGGTGAGGGCGGCGACGGCGGCGAGGACGACAGCCAGTTTGCGCATCATTTGAATCTCATCCTCTCCCAGTTACTCGCCGGCTTCCATCTTGGCGGTCATCAGGCCGACCTTGTCCATCTGTGCGCCTTTGGCGATATCGATGGCCTTGGCGACGTACTGGAATTCGAGGTCCGGGTCGCCCTTGACGAAGCAGACACGCTCGGCACGGGTCTTGAAGACGTCGAGCAGGCGTTCGGCGAGCCGGTCCTCATTGACTGGCTCGGTGTTGAGCATCATCGAGCGGTCCTTGTTAATAATAATGACCACCGTACGGTCGGGCCCTTGCGGCGGCGGTGCGTTATCCGGCGGCGGCTGGGGGATGAGTGCCTCGAGGCCCCTCGGCGTCAATGGCGTGATGACCATGAAGATGATGAGGAGGACCAGAAGGACGTCGATGAGCGGAATCATGTTGATATCCGCAACAGCACCGTCAGAATCGCCAACTTTCATTCCCATAGGAAAGCTCCTTTAAGGCCACGGCCCTGAATTTGAGGGGCGAGGACCCCTGGCCTCAGTCTGAAACTCTATGCTGCGTTTCGGGCTTACATGCCCGTGGCCGCAGCGGCCGCATCCTGCTTTTGTTTTGCCTTTGCGTCGAGTTCGGTGAGGAGACCGATGTTGTCGACACCGGCGGCGCGCAGGTTGTCCACGACTTCAACGACTTTCTCGTACCGGGCACGCTGATCGCACTTCACGTACACGGTCTTATTCAACCTATTCGTCAGCAGGTCCTTCACCTTGGCGGGGAGATCCGCCGCGGGCAACTGAGCGCTTCCAAGGTAGGTGCGTCCATCGCGGGTGACCGCGACGAGAACCGCGTCTTCCTTGTCGGCGTCCTGCATGGCAATAGGATTGGAGGTCTTCACCATGTCGACGCTCACGCCCTTGGAAAGCATCGGCGTCACCACCATGAAGATGATGAGCATGACCAGCATGATGTCGATCATCGGCACCACGTTAATGTCAACGACCACGCCGGCTTTCTTTTTCTTCTTTTTCGCTGTGACTGCCATTTCTGTCTCCTGCCAGTCCGGTTTCGGCTTGCCTTTCTCCCGGCCGTCCTGGAAGCGCCTTTGAGCGCTTCCAGGCTGCCGGTGATCAACTCGCCGGATCTGAACGTCGTGTCTACGGACTTACTTCGAGGACGCCCTCATCTGGGCGCGCTTCAGGAAGTAGTCAACCAATTCCGAGCTGGAGTTTTCCATCTCGACGTCGAAGCCCTTGAGGCGGGTGACGAAGTAGTTGTACATCCAGACCGCGGGAATGGCGACGAACAGACCGATAGCGGTGGCGACGAGGGCTTCCGAAATACCGCCGGCCACTGCGCCGAGGCCAGTGGACTTTTCGGTCGAAATGCCCTTGAACGCGTTGATGATGCCGACGACCGTGCCGAACAGTCCGACGAACGGGGCCGTCGAACCGATGGTGGCGAGGTTGCCGAGACCGCGCTCGAGTTCGGAGTGCACGATGGCGCTGGACCGCTCGAGGGCGCGTTTGGAGGCGTCGACGTCTTCGCCGGGGATCTCCGTGCTCATCTGGTGAGCCTTGAACTCCTGCAGACCAGCGACGACGACCTTGGCCAGGTGGCTCTTCTTGTAGCGGTCGGCGATTTTAATGGCCTCATCAAGCTTGCCCTCGCGCAGCGCGCCGGCGACGGCCGGAGCGAAGAGGCGGGACTGCTTGCGGGCGGCGTTGAAAACGATCAGGCGGTCGATCATGACACCGATCGACCACGCCGACATGATGAACAGAATGATCACGACGGCTTTCGCCATCCAGCCCATCTGTGCCCACATTGAACGGAGGTCGAAGCCGACGGCCCCGGTTTCCTGGAGCAACAGGAAGGCCCAAATCTGCAACTGAAGAAGCATCTTCTTATCTCTCCTGCGAGTTGATTTTCTCTAAACGAAAGAACGACTACTGACTCAACGTGAAGTTCACGTCAATCTGCGTGAGCACTTCCACCGGCTCGCCGTTCAGCAGAGTCGGCTTGTAGCGCCACTGCTTCACCGCATCTGTCGCGGACTGCACGAGCAGCGGGTGGCCGCTGACCAGTGTCAAGTTCGCGATTGCGCCGTCGCGGCCGATGATGGCGGTAAAGCGTACGGTTCCGGAGATGCGCGCCTGCTTGGCCAGCGGCGGGTAGATCGGTTTCGGCTGGCTGACAAGCATCGCCTGCTGGACGTTGCCGCCCACGGTGATGCGTTTCGGCGCCGCCGGCTTCTCAGCCTTGACCGGTGGCGGAGGCGGCGGCGCCGCGGATGCCACGCTGCCGATGATGCCACCGATGACACCTCCAGGAGTGCCGCCCGGCACACCGCCGGGGACGCCACCCACCACGCCCACACCCGCGGCCGGCGGAAGATCGTCTTCCTTGATGATGGCGATTTCCTTCGGAACGTTCTTGGGGGCCATCAGCTTGGAGCCGTCAAACTGCCGGGGAATGACTTTCACCACCTTCACCACAGCGGAGGCAGGCGGAGGAGGGGGGGGAGGAGGAGGAGGGGGCGGGGGTGCCACCAACATCGTGGACAGCGCCGTCTTCGGAAGCAGTTCGGGATTCAACAGCGGCACGATGATGCCGACCACGATCAACCCGACCTGCAGGATGAAGGAAAGGACGACGGTCCAACTTCTGTTGGTTTTCGCTGTCCCTTCGACGAACGATTGTTCGAACATTGGGCTACCTTCTCCTTGGGTCCTTGCCCCTGGACAGTCCAAGGGCGGTTCTCAACTTTACTGACACCGGATCGCCGGATAAGTTCCCACGCCCGGCATCCATGGCGCCAACTTTCTTAGTCCTGCACCGGCCTTCGCACGCGAAGGCGGGCATTCACCGGACCCTGGCCCCAACTCGGGGAGAGGAAGGGAGATCCGGAGAGGGTGGACGAACCCACCATCAAGCTCTGGCTCCGCGACGGCCTGGGCGATCCCCATTTCCGGCACCCCAATCTCTGCCCGGCGAACAGCAGTATATACCAGCGTGGGATTGAGGGAAGCGGGTTTCGTGCAGGGGAGGCAGAACGGTGTTGAGGATCGATGATTCATCAGCCCATCTTCCCGGCAAACCGCCCGTCCGACCATCCACTCATTTGGGGACCCAGCCATCGGAATTCCCGAACGTATCACACTCAAAGGTCAATCCTCAACAGTTTGGAGCCACGAAGCCGCAATTTCCCGCGTTTCTACTTCTCGGTGAGGAGGCTGGCGACGGAACCGCGGGCCATTTGCAGTTTGACACCGTCAGGTTTCACCCGCAAAACGAGCGTGTCGTCGTCGCTGATGGAGACGATGGTGCCGATGATGCCTCCGTTGGTCAGCACGTTGTCGCCGGTCTTCAACTCGGTGAGCATCTTTTGCTGCTTCTTCTTCTGCCGCTGCATGGGCATGAAGAGGAGGAAGTAGAAGATGCCGAAGATGGCGATGATCGGGATGAACTGCATCCAGGCGGGTGGAGCAGCGGGAGTCTGAAGAAGGATGAAGCTCATAATCCGGACCTTTTCTCTTTCAGGAACCGTTGTCCCTGGGGGCGACGCATGGCCAGCCGTGGACCGGAGAGACGGATCGGGAAAGGAGAACCGGACCGGAATGACCGGAAGCTCTATCCGGCGTCGACTGGCAGCGTGCGTGTTTCCTTCAGGAACTCGGGGAACGTTCCAAACAAGATAGCCTTACGCATCCGCCGCATGATGTCAAGGTAATGGGCTAGGTTGTGGATGGTGGCGAGCGTGCTGAAGAGCATCTCGCCGGCCTGGAACAGGTGTCGAAGGTAGGCGCGGGAGAAGGTCCGGCAGGTATAGCAGGAGCACATCTCGTCGACGGGGCGCGGGTCTTCGCGGTACTGAGACTGCTTGATGATGAGCTTGCCCTGGCGGGTGAACAGGCAGCCGTTGCGGGCGTTGCGCGTGGGCATGACGCAGTCCATCATGTCGACGCCGCGGGCGACGTACTCGGGCAGTTCTTCGGGCATGCCGACGCCCATGACGTAGCGGGGGCGGTCCGCGGGTAGCATGGGGACAGTGAGCTCAGTCATCTCCATGCTGAGGGCGCGAGGCTCGCCGACGCTCAGTCCGCCGACGGCATAGCCTTCGGCGTCGACTTCGAGTAGCTGTTCGGCGCACTGCGTGCGAAGATCGGCGAACATGGAGCCCTGGACGATGGGAAAGAGCGCATTGCGCATCTCCCGGTCCTGGTGGATGCGGCGGTAGTGATCGAAGGCGCGCCGGGCCCATCGCACCGTGAGATCCATGGACTTCTTCGCGGCCTGGTGCGAGGAGGGGTATTCGGTGCACTCGTCGAGGACCATCATGATGTCGCTGCCGAGCGCCATCTGGACATCGACGACGGATTCGGGCGTGAAGAGGTGCTGGTCGCCGTTGAGGTGGGAGCGGAAGACGACGCCCTCCTCCTTCAAGCGCCGGAGCTGGCTGAGCGACCAGACCTGGAAGCCCCCGGAGTCCGTGAGGATGGCTCGGTCCCACTTCATGAAGCCGTGGAGGCCGCCGAAGTTGCGGATGAGCTCGTGGCCGGGGCGCAGGTAGAGGTGGTAGGTGTTGCCGAGGATGATCTTGGCGTCTAGCTCGTCGGCGAGATCGCGCTGCATGACGCCTTTGACGGTCCCCTGGGTGCCGACGGGCATGAAGACGGGGGTCTCGACGACGCCGTGCGGGGTATGGAGGAGTCCGGCACGGGCGCCGGTGACGGGGCATTTCGCCTGGATTTCGAAGCGGAGGGCGGGCAAGGGTTAAACTAAATAGTTTATCTCCCCATGGCATTGCGGTTCTATAACACCCTGACCCAGAAGCTGGAAGAGTTCCAGCCCCTGGACGGCAAGACCGTCCGCATGTACACGTGCGGGCCGACGGTCTACCACTACGTCCACATCGGCAATTTCCGCACGTTCAGCTTCCAGGACATCCTGCGACGGACCTTGCGGGCGCGCGGCTACACGCTGCAGCACGTCATGAACATCACCGACGTGGAGGACAAGATTATCCGCAACGCCATGGAGCGCGGGTTGAGCCTGAAGGACTACACGCAGACGTACACGGATGCCTTCCTGGAAGACTCCGCGTCACTGCGGCTGGAGCGTCCCGAGCGCTTCGTCTTCGCCACCGAGCACATCGACGAGATGGTGCAGGCGGTGGAGAAGCTGGCCGGAAGCGGGCACACCTACACGACAGAAGGCTCCACGTACTTCAAGATCGCGAGCTTCCCGCAATACGGGCGGCTGTCGCACATCAACCTGAGCGGCAACATCGCCGGGGCCCGCGTGGACGTCGATGAATACGAGAAAGACGACGCGCGCGACTTCGTGCTGTGGAAGGCGCAGAAGCCGGGCGAGCCGGGCTGGGATACGCCGATCGGCTGCGGGCGTCCGGGCTGGCACATCGAATGCTCGGTGATGGCGATGAAGTACCTGGGCGAGACGCTGGACATTCACACGGGCGGCGTGGACCTGGTGTTTCCGCATCACGAGAACGAGATCGCGCAGTCCGAGGCGTTGACGGGCAAGCAGTTCGTCCGCTACTGGCTGCACGCCGAGCACCTGATGGTGGAAGGCCAGAAGATGTCGAAGTCGCTGGGGAACTTCTTCACGCTACGCGACATTTTGGAGAAGGGTTATTCGCCAGAGGCCATCCGCTACGTGCTGGTCTCGACGCCGTACCACAAGCAGCTCAACTTCACGTTCGACAACTTGAAGGGAGCGGCGACGTCGATCGAGCGGCTGCGAAACTTCGACCTGCGGCTGCGGAACGAGCGGTTCGACGACGGGTTGAACGAGTCGTTCGTGGAGCGCACGGCGAAGGCGGCGGCCGATTTCGACGCGGGGCTCGACGACGATCTGAACACAGCGGATGCGCTCGGCGCGATCTTCGAGTTCGTCCGCGACGCAAACACCGCCATGGACGCGGGCGAGTTCAAAGCCGGCAACGTCGCGGCGACGCTCGAACTGCTGGCGCACTTCGACGCCATCTTTGACGTTCTGCGCCCAAGCGAGAAAGAGGGCGCCCTGAGCGACGCGCAGGTGGATGAACTGGTCGCCGCGCGCACGCAAGCCAAGAAGGACCGCGATTTCGGTCGCGCTGATGCCATCCGGGCCGAGCTGCTCGACAAAGGCATTGTCATCGAGGACACCCGCGACGGCGTCCGGTGGAAGAGGAAGTAGGACTAAGGCCTTGAAGATTCAGACACGTGCGGTGCACGCAGGAGACCGCAAGAAACCGCAGCCCCAAATCCCGGTTTCGACGCCGATTCATTTCGCGGCGAGCTGGATCACCGAAGACACGGCCGAACTCGACCGCATCTTTGGCGATGAGGAGAAGGGCTACTCGTATTCGCGATATCAGAACCCGACTAACGACGCACTGGAAGATCTGATCAACTCGCTCGAGGGCGGCGCGGGGGCTCTGGCGTGCGCCTCCGGCATGGCGGCGCTGCAGCATTCGGTCATCGTGGCCCTGCTGGACCGGCGCCGGACGGTGCTGTGCGCGCGCGACATCTACGGCGCGACGATCAAGATGCTGATGGACGTGCTGGGGCCGTTCGGCGTCGAGACGCGCTTCGTCGATACGAACGACATCGCGGCGGTCGCCAGTGCGATCGAGTCTGAGAAACCCGGCGCGCTGGTGATGGAGACGATCTCCAATCCCCTGCTCCGCGTGGGCGCGATCGACGAAATTGCGAAACTGTGCCGCGCGGCGGGCGCCGCGCTGATCGTCGACAACACGTTCGCCACGCCGCTGCTGGTGCGGCCGCTGGAACTGGGCGCGCACCTGGTGGTGCACAGCTCGACGAAGTACCTGGGCGGCCACGGCGATACGCTCGGGGGTCTGGTGGTGAGCGACGCGGAACATCTGGAAGCCGTGCGGCGGCTGTCGCGCATCTCCGGACCAGTGCTAGGGCCGATGGAGAGCTACCTGACGATGCGTGGCATCAAGACGTTCGCGCTGCGCATGGAGCGGCAATGCGAGAACGCCCGCAAGGTGGCGGCTTGGCTGCGCGCGCATCCGAAAGTGGAGCGGGTCTTTTTCCCGGACGATCCGAACAACCCGGACGCCGCGATTGTCTCGCGCCTGCTGCCCGAAGGTTTGTCCGGAGCGATGGTCAGCTTCGAACTGAAAGGCGCCGAGCGCGAGGATGTCTATGCGTTCCTCGACAGGCTGAAGCTGATCGTGCGTGCGACTTCGCTTGGCGACGTCCATTCGATGATCCTGTATCCGTGGATCAGCTCGCACCGCGATGTGCCACCGAAGCAGAAGGAGCGGATGGGCATCCGTCCGAACCTGGTGAGGCTCTCGACGGGCATTGAGGCCGTAGAGGATGTCATCGCCGACCTTGAACAGGCCCTTGGCTAGATGCTACGCTGGAGTTTCATGTTTGCCGCTGGGCTCAGCCACCGCCATCATCACCATCACGGGATGGGCGGGCGGTCTGCGCGCTAGCTTCAACAGCGATTCGCAAGACTTCGAAAGGCCCGCCGGAACCCGGCGGGCCTTTTCACGTTCCTAAGAGGATTTGATTCAGATGCAGCTCGACTTCAACAAACTCGGCGGCCTCCTGCCGGCCGTCATTCAGGATCACAAAACCGGCCGCGTGCTGATGGTCGGTTTCATGAACGAAGAGGCCTTCAAGAAGACGGTCGAAACGGGCTTTGCCACGTTCTACAGCCGCTCGCGCAACAAGCTGTGGCTGAAGGGCGAGAGTTCCGGCCACCGCCTGGTGGTGAAGTCGATCCAGACGGACTGTGACGTCGACTGCGTGCTGGTGGCCGTCGAGGCCCGCGGCCCCGGCGTCTGCCATGAAGGCTACCAGTCCTGCTTTTTCCGCACACTTGAGAACGGCGATTGGAAGGTCACCGAAGAGCGGACCTACGATCCCAAAGCCGTGTATGGAGGTAACTAGTTCCATGAGCCGCCTGAAACTCGGTATTCCCAAGGGCAGTCTTGAGACGGCCACAGTCGACCTGTTCAAGCGCGCGGGGTTCAACATCAACGTCTCCAGCCGCTCCTACTTCCCGGCGATCGACGATCCCGACGTGGAGTGCATGTTGATCCGCGCGCAGGAGATGGCGCGCTACGTGGAGGACGGGATCCTCGACGCAGGCCTGACGGGCTACGACTGGGTGATCGAGAATGACGCCGATGTCGTCACAGTCGCCGATCTGATCTACGCCAAGCAGAGCTTCGGCAAAGTGCGCTGGGTGCTGGCGGTGCCGGAATCGTCGCCTGTGCAGTCGGTGAAGGATTTGGGGGGGAAGATCATCGCGACGGAGCTGGTCGGCGCGACGAAGAAGTACTTGGCGAAGAACGGCGTGACGGCGAAGGTTGAGTTCTCCTGGGGCGCGACGGAAGTGAAGCCGCCGGTGCTGGCGGATGCGATTGTCGAAGTCACGGAGACCGGCTCGTCGCTGCGCGCGAACAAGCTGAGGATTGTGGAGACCGTGATGGAGTCGAACACGCAGCTCATCGCGAACAAGGATTCGTGGGCCGACGGGTGGAAGCGCCAGAAGCTGGAAGACATGCGAATGCTGCTGGACGGCGCCATTGCGGCGCTGGGCAAAGTGGGCCTGATGCTCAACGTGCAGAAGCGCGACCTGGACGCTGTGATCGCGGTCTTGCCCGCGTTGAAGAACCCGACCATCTCGCCGCTGAGCCAGGGCGAGTGGTTCGCCGTCAACACGATTCTCGACGAAACCACCGTGCGCGACATTATCCCGAGGCTGAAGGCGGCGGGGGCGCAGGGCATTGTCGAGTATCCGCTGAACAAGATTGTGATGTAGGCCGCACGAAAGAACGCCATGCTCCGCATCCTTCCCAGTTCCGAAGCTCCCAAGCTGCTGCGGCGGCGCGCCGCGCGGCTCACCGAGGCCGAGAACACGGTCAGGCCGATTCTGGACGCCGTGCGAACCCGAGGCGACAAAGCGCTGCTCGAGTATGCGCGGAAGTTCGATAACCTCGGCCGCAGAACGGTAGCAGTACCGGGCGCGGATTTGGAGGCCGCTGCCTCGCGCCTGTCCCGCGAGTTCAAGAAGGCGGTCCACACTTCGGCACGCAACGTGGCAGCATATGCGAAGCTCCAGCTTCCGCAGGCGAAGAAGATTCAGCCGGCGCCGGGGTTGAAGCTGTCGCAGATCATCCGGCCGCTGGAGAGCGTGGCCGCGTACATTCCGGCGGGGCGGTATCCTCTGCCTTCGACGGTGATCATGACGGTGACGCCCGCCGTGGTGGCCGGCGTGACGAACATCATGGTTTGCGCGCCGCGCCCGGTGGATGAGATCTTCGGAACCGCGCACCTGTTGAAAGCTACGCATGTCTTCGAGATGGGCGGGGCTCATGCCATCGCCGCGTTCGCTTACGGCACGAAGACCGTGCCCCGCGCGGACCGCATCGTCGGCCCCGGCAACATCTACGTCGCCGCCGCGAAGAAGCTGATTGCGGGCGAAGTGGGCATCGACTTTATCGCCGGGCCAACGGAGGTGCTGATCATCGCCAACGACGGTGACCCCCTCTGGCTCGCCGCCGATATGCTGGCGCAGGCCGAGCACGACACTGACGCTTCGGCCATTCTGCTGACCACGTCGGAGAAGCTGGCGCTGGCCGTGGCGGAGCAGGTGGAGGCGCAGCTCGCGATACTTCCGACGGCCGCCGTGGCGCGCAAGGCAATCGACCGCAACAGCGCCGTGATTCTGGTGTCGAGCGACGAGGAGGCCGTCGAGCTCTCGAACCGCTTCGCGCCGGAACACTTGAGCCTGCACGACTCGGCGCTGCTGCCCGGCGTTCGCCATGCCGGCAGTGTCTTTTTGGGTCCGTACAGCACCGAGGCCGCTGGCGATTATGCATCCGGCCCGAACCATGTTCTGCCGACGTCCGGCGCGGCCCGACTGCGCGGCGGGCTCTCCGCGGCGGACTACGTCAAGGTGATCTCCGTGCAACAGCTCAGCGCGAAGGCATTGAAGGCGCTCGACCCAACGGTCACCACGCTTGCCCGCGCCGAGGGCCTGGAAGCCCACGCGCGTTCCGTTGAGGTGCGGACCCGTGTCTGACGTCTTGAAGCCTCGCGACGCGGTCATCCGCATGGCGCCGTACTCACCGCCGAGTTCGGGGCGCGAAGGCAAGCTGCGCCTGGACTTCAACGAGAATACGGTCGGCTGCTCGCCCCGCGTCACGGCGCTGCTCAAGAAGAAACTGAGTGAGGAGCAGCTCACCGTTTATCCGGAATACGAGGCGACTCGGGCGGCGCTAGCAGATTACTTCCAGGTGCCGGAGTCGCAGTTCCTCATCACGAACGGCACCGACGAAGCGATCCAGGTGCTGGTGAACACCTACGTCGACGACAACGACGAAGTGCTGATCCTGCACCCGAGTTACGCCATGTATCGCTTCTACTCCGAAGTGGCCGGCGCGGCGGTGAAGACGCTCGACTACCGAGCAGGCGACTTGGCGTTCCCTCTCGAAGAGCTGCTGGACGCCATCACGCCGAAGACGCGCGCCATCCTGATCTCCAACCCGAACAATCCGACGGGGACGGCGATTGGCGTCGGGCCCATCATTCAGATCCTGGAGCGCGCGCCCCACGCGGCCGTTCTGATCGACGAAGCGTATTACGAGTTCTACGGCGTCACTGCCCTGCGGCTGACTGAGCAGTATCCGAACCTGTTTGTAAGCCGCACGTTTTCGAAGGTCTTCGGCATGGCGGCGCTTCGTGTGGGATGTCTCTTTTCTCAGGCGAAGAACGTCGCTTACATGCACAAAGCGCAGTCGCCTTACAGCGTGAACATGCTGGCGGCCATCGCGGTGCGCGCCGCCGTCGAGGACCGCGACTACATCGAAAACTACGTCGCGCAGGCCATTGAGGCCCGCAATTTGCTTTACGCCGGTTTCGGCCAGCGCGGCATCGCCTATTACCAGAGCCAGGCCAACTTCGTGCTGTTCCGAATCGGCGACCGCTCCATTGCGGTTCGAGACGGGCTGCGCGACCGCGGTGTCCTGGTCCGCGACCGCAGCTATGAAATCGCCGGCTGCGTCCGAGTCACCGCCGGTACGCCGGCCCAGGTTGAACGCTTCTTCAACGCACTCGACGAAATATGGAAATAACCCGATCAATCATCGTCTTCGACATGGACGGCGTCCTGGTGGAGGTCACGGAAAGCTACCGCGCCGCCATTGTCGAGACCATCCGCTTCTTCACCGGCCAATCGATCGACAACGACACGATCCAGGACTGGAAGAATCGCGGAGGCTACAACAACGACTGGGTGCTGTGCCACCACTACTGCCGCGAGGCAGGCGTCGATGTTTCCTATGAGACCGTCGTCGATCGTTTCAATCTCTTCTTCTTCGGCGAGAACAACGACGGGCTTGTCCTGCGCGAGAAGTGGCTGCCGCGGAATGGCCTGCTGGAGCGGCTCGCATCGCACAGCCGCCTGGCCATCTTCACCGGACGCGACCGCCGCGAACTGGCCTTCACGATGAAGCGCTTCGCCTTCGACGGCGTCTTCAGCCCCGTCGTCACCGCTGAAGATGTCGCCAACGGCAAGCCCGCGCCGGACGGTCTTCTGATGATCCAGCGCCAATACCCCGAGGCGAAACTCGTCTTTGTCGGCGATACCGTCGACGACGCGCGAAGCGCTCGCGCGGCGAACGTGCCGTTCATCGGTATCGCCTCGCCGGCCAGTCCGCGCCGCGAGGACCTGGTCGCGGTCCTAGAATCCGAAGGCGCCATCGCCGTGCTCAGCGACATCAACCAGATCGAAGGAGTGCTCCCCGCATGAGAACCGCAAAGCTCGAACGCATCACCCGCGAAACCCAGATTCGCGGCTCTCTCAAAATCGAAGGCAAGGGCCGCTACACCATATCGACGGGCGTGCGTTTCCTCGATCACATGCTGGAGCTCTTCACCAAGCACGGCGGCTTCGACATGGAGATTCAGGCGACGGGCGATCTGGACGTGGACCAGCACCACACGGTCGAGGACGTGGGCATCGTGATCGGACAGCTCTTCTCGCAGGCGCTGGGCGACCGCAAGGGCATCAATCGCGCGGGCTACTACGTCGTGCCGATGGACGAGACGCTGGCCGTGGTCGCCGTGGACCTCGGCGGCCGTCCTTACCTTGTGTACGACGACAAGGTGAAGACACGCCTGGTCGGCGATCTTCAATCCGAGCTTCTCGAGGACTTCTTCCACGGCTTCACGACGCACGCGGGAGCGAACCTGCACGCCAAGATCCTTCATGGCCGCTCGAATCATCACAAAGTCGAAGGCATCTTCAAGTGCTGGGCCCGTGCCATGAAGTTCGCCTGTTCGAAGGACGCGCGGCTCAAGGATCAACTGCCCTCCACCAAGGGACTCCTATGATCACGATCATCGACTACGGCGCCGGGAACCTGCGCTCCGTCGAGAATACGCTGGCGGAACTTGGCGCGCCGTACGAGCTCACGCGGACGGCCGAGGGCATCGCATGCGCGTCGAAGCTGATCCTCCCCGGCGTCGGCCACTTCGGCCAGATGATGCGGACTTTGGACCAGATGGACCTGCGCGGCGCGATCCTCGACCGCATCGGCGCGCGAGTTCCCTTCCTCGGCATCTGCCTTGGCCTGCAGGCAATGTTCACCGACAGCGCCGAAGCTCCGGAACAGAACGGCCTCGGATTGTTCCCCGGCCGTGTCGAGCGATTTCCGGCAGAGGCGCGCGTCCCGCACATGGGCTGGAACCAGCTTCTGCCAGCAGCTTCGTCGAAGCTGCTGCGGGGTCTCGGCGAGAAGCCCTACGTCTACTTCGCGCACAGCTACTATTGCCCGGTGGTCTCGGAAACCGCCGCCACGTGCGAGTACGCCGTGCCCTACACGGCTGTCCTCGAACACGACAACGTCTTCGGAGTCCAGTTCCACCCCGAGAAGTCTGGCCCGCTCGGCCTCAAGATCGTCAAGAACTTCGTGGAGCTTTGACCCATGCTCGCTAAGAGAATCATTCCTTGCCTTGACGTCACCGGCGGACGTGTCGTCAAGGGCGTCAATTTCGTCGGCCTGCGCGACGCAGGCGACCCAGTGGAGCTTGCTGATCGCTATAACCAGCAGAGCGCCGATGAACTTGTGTTCCTCGACATCACCGCCTCCAGCGACGAGCGCGACACAATGGCCGATGTTGTTGCCCGCACCGCGCGAAAGGTCTTCATTCCGCTCACCGTCGGCGGCGGCATCCGCAGCGTGGACGACGCGCGGCGTATTCTGCATGCGGGCGCGGACAAGGTCTCCGTCAACACCGCCGCGGTGCATCGTCCGGAGCTGATTACTGAGCTTTCGAACGAGTTCGGCGCGCAGGCCGTGGTGCTCGCGATCGACGCGCGGCGCAACTCGACCGGCGGCTGGAACGTCTTCACCAAGGGCGGGCGCGTCGATGAAGGCATCGACGCCATCGAATGGGCCGCGCGCGGCGAATCGCTCGGAGCCGGGGAAATTCTCCTGACCTCCATGGACACTGACGGCGTTCAGGACGGCTTCGATTGCGCCCTGACGCGTGCCGTCTCGCGCGCCACGAAGATCCCGGTCATCGCCAGCGGCGGCGCGGGAAAGCCTGAGCACTTCGTCAAGGTCCTCACCGAAGGCGAGGCCGATGCAGCTCTGGCCGCCTCCATCTTTCACTACGGGACGTACACGGTCGATCAGCTCAAGCAGGAGTTGGAAGCCGCGGGCATCCCCGTCAGGAGAACTGCTTGATCATCCCCTGTATCGATCTGATGGACGGCAAGGTCGTCCAGCTTGTGCAAGGCCGCGAGAAGGCCCTGGAAGGCGACGCACCGGAAGTGATGCTCGACCGCTTCAAGGCCTTTCCCGAGATCCAAGTGATTGACCTCGACGCCGCTCTCGGGCGCGGGGAGAATAATGCGATTGTCGAGCGCGTCTCCCGCCTCTGCCGCGCCCGTGTCGGCGGCGGCGTACGCACCCCGGAGCGCGCGAAGACGCTGCTCGACTGCGGCGCGCACCGCGTCATTGTGGGCACGTCGGCCTTCACGAAGTCGGGCGTGAATCACGACCTGCTCGCGTCGATCGCCGCCGCCGTTACCCCGGAACGAATCCTGATCGCGCTTGATTCCAAGGGCGGACGCATCGTCGTGAAGGGCTGGACGGAGGCGGTGGATCTCACGGCCACGCAGGTCATTCGGGAGCTGGAACCTTACTGCGGCGGCTTCCTGTGCACGTACGTCGACAAGGAGGGCATGCTCCAGGGAACCGATCTCGACTGGTTCCGTTCGCTTCGCGCCGCGACGACGCGCGAGATTACGGCGGCCGGCGGCATCACGACGTACGAGGACGTCGAGGCGCTCCAGGCGATGAACATCCACGCCGCGCTCGGCATGGCCATCTACACGGGGCGCCTCGATCTTGCCCGTTTGGCCGCGATGAACGCGGCGTAGCACGCTATTCGCCGATGATCTTCACCAGGACGCGCTTGCGGCGCCGTCCGTCGAACTCGCCGTAGAAGATCTGCTCCCACGGCCCGAAGTCGAGCTGGCCTTGGGTGATGGCCACGACCACTTCGCGGCCCATCACCTGGCGCTTCATGTGCGCATCGGCGTTATCTTCGCCGGTGCGATTGTGGTGGTAGCCCTCGACGGGTTCATGCGGAGCCAGCTTCTCGAGCCACACGTCGTAATCGTGATGCAGCCCGCTTTCGTCGTCGTTGATGAAGACCGATGCCGTGATGTGCATGGCGTTCACCAGGCACAGGCCTTCCTGAACGCCGCTCTCCCGCAGGCAAGCATCCACGCGCGGAGTGATGTTGACGAAGCCGCGCCGCGATGGCACCTCGAACCACAGCTCCTTGCGGTAGCTCTTCATCGCCAGGCCGTTAGAAGTTCAGGCCCTTCAGGTATTCGACGCTGAGCTTCAGGCTCGCAAGCGGATCTCCCGGCGTCTGGTCCTGCTCGACGAAGAAGTGCTTCACGCCAGCCTTCTGCGCGGCTTTGAGCACAGCCGGGATGTCGATCACACCGTTGCCCACTTCCTTGAACGCTTCGCGCGGCACGCGCTCGTCGTAACGCTTCTCGACCTGAGCGACGTTCTTCAAGTGCATCAAAGGCACGCGACCGGCATACTTCGCGACCAGTTCCGCCGGAGGCACGCCCGCCACCTGCGACCACATGATGTCCAGTTCGAGCTGAACCAGCTTCTTGTCGGTCTCCGCCATGAGGCTGTCGAGAATGGTCGTGTTGCCTTGCGGCGCGAACTCGAAGGCATGGTTGTGGTAGCACAGCGTCATGCCGAGCTTCTTAGCCTGCTCGCCCGCCTTGTTCAGGCTCGCGCCCAGCTTCTTCATGTTGTCGACGCTACGCTGCTCGCCTGGCGGCACGTAAGGGCACACGACGTACTGGAAGCCCTTGGCCTTCATGCTGTCGAGCGCCGCCGGCAGGTCGGCGACTTTCGTGAGGAACAGCGCCGTGTCCAAGTGCACGCTCACCGGCTTCAGCTTCGTCTGCTTCAGCGAGTCCCAAATCGCGTCGAGACCGCCGCCCACGGCCTCCACTTCGCGGTAGCCCAGGCCTTCCAGGGCCTTCAGCGTCTCCAATGGACTCTTCGGTAACACCATCCGCAGCGTATAGAGCTGGCAGCCGATCGCCGACAGCTTCGCCGCACGCAAGGGAAGGGCCGCGGCGGCAGCCGCGCCCACAAAGCCACGCCTGGTCAGGTTCATACCCGGATTATATGTCCGCCCCGGCCGGTCAGTAGCCCTTCTGTTTGTCGACGACGTGGAGCAGCGTCTGGCCCTTCGCGAAACGCTGCAGATTCTCCTTGTACAACTCGATGTACCGGGCACGTTCGCCGTCGCTGCGCCCCGCGATGTGCGGCGTGATCACGACATTCGGGAACTTCCACAGCGCATGACCCGGCGGCAGCGGCTCAGGATCTGTGACGTCGAGCCCCGCGCCCGCAATGCGCTTCGAGTCCAGCGCTTCCACCAGTGCCGCGCCGTCATAGGTTTTGCCGCGCGACACGGCGATGAAGTACGCGCTCCTCGGCAACAGCGCGAACTGCTTCGAGCCCATCATGCGCTCGCTTTGCGGCGTATGGGGCACGGACATGAAGACGACGTCCGTGCCCGGCAGCACCTCGTCTAACCGCTCAGGCCGCACAACCTTCTCGAAGTACGGCGTCAACGGCTGGTCCTGCGGATCCACGCCGGTCACCTTCATTCCGAACGCATTCGCCCGGATCGCGATCTGCGTGCCGATGCCGCCTGCGCCCACCACCACGGCACGCTTCCCGCGCAGTTCCAGCAGCGGCACGCCGGTCCTGCCGGACCAGTCCTTCTGCGGCAGGTACCGTGTCAATCCGCGAGTCAGCGCCAGCAGCAGCGCGAAGGCGTGATCCGCGATCTCCGGCCCCTGCACGATGCGTCCGTTCGTGAAGGTGAACCTGCGTGCTTTGAAGGCCGGGGTCAGGTAGCCTTCGACTCCCGCCGATGGCACCTGCAACCACTCCAGGTTCTTCGCCGATTCGATCACCGGCGTCGGCGCAGGTCCGATAATCGCGTGCGCGTCCTTGCACTCCTCGGCGGCCTTCTCCTCCGCGGGGGCCACGATCCGCAACGACGGCGCGGCCTTCCTCATCACGTCGAGCTCTTCCGCCGTCAGTGGCGTGCCGTGAATCGCCGTCGGCAGGATCACCACCTTCTTCTGCTGAGTTTGCCCAGGCAGCGCCGCCGCCAGCATCACGATTAGAGTGCACAAGCGAATCACGAGTTGTCTCCTTTCCCACGCATCTTCAGTAGAGCGGCCGCGCCGATTGGTCTGGCGCCTTCTTGCCGAGCGCATCCAGAAGCGGCGTCGCGCCGCCTCGCAGCAACGCCAGTTCACTCGGCCCCTGGAAGAACAGGAATCCCTTCTTCGCCAGTTCCGGCAGTCCCGGCAGCGAACCAGTTCGTCCCGCTGGAATCCCGCGTTTCTTCGCCGCGGCCAGCACCTTATCGATCGCCGCCAGAACCTGCGGCGTCTGTTTGCCCCGCTCGCCGTAGGAGTATGCGAGATCGTTCGGCCCCACGAACACCACGTCAATGCCCGGCACGTCGAGGATCTCGTCGATCCGCTCCACGGCCTCTTTCTGCTCGATGATGATCACGACCAGCACGTTGTTATCCGCGAAGTCCGCATACCCGCCCGGTGCCGGCCACCGCATCGACGCCAGTCCCGCCGCCGCGCCGCGCTTGCCCAGCGGCGGATACTTGCACGCCGCCACGGCCTGCCGCGCGAGTTCCGGCGTCGACGTGAACGGGAAGATCACGCCCAATGCACCGATGTCCAGCGCCCGTTTCGCCGTCCACAGGTCGTTCACCGGCACACGGATTAGCGGGATCGTCGCCGTGCCCCTTGTCGCGAGGATCATGTCCCGCGCGCTCTCCAGCGTGATGGGGCTGTGCTCCATCTCGATCCACAGGAAATCGAATCCGGCAGCGGCCGCTGCCACGGCGACATCCGCGCTCGGCACGGTCACAGTCATGCCGAGGACGGGTTTACCTGCCCGCATCGACACCTTCAACGGGTTCTCCCAACCCGCCGCCGTCTGCGCGGGCAGCACCGCCGCTCCCGCCGTCATCACCATCGCAGCCAGGACCAAGCGCATGAGAAGAGGCCTCCGTGTCTCAAGTGCGCCTATCTCTATCGCGACTCAGCCTTCAAACGCAAGGCCCGCCCCCCCGTTCTACAATCACCTGCATGCTCGCCCTGCTTCTGGCAGCCGCTCTCGACCCCACCGCCGCCGAGCGCTTCGCCACTCTCGCCCTCGCCTGCGCCGATCGCGAATACCCCAACAAAATCGCACACGTCATGCAGTCCGACGACGACGTTCACCCGCCCCGCCGCCTCACGCCCGCCTTCTTCGGCTGCTTCGATTGGCACTCTTCCGTGCACGGCCACTGGCTGCTCGCGCGCCTCGCCCGCCAGTTCCCCGGCGCGCCCTTCGCCGCAAAAGCCCGCGCCGTGCTCGACGCGCATCTCACCCCTGAAAGCATCCGCCAGGAATCCGCCTACCTCCTGGGCAAAGGCCGCGAGACGTTCGAACGGCCCTACGGCCTCGCGTGGCTACTGCAACTCGCCGCCGAGCTCCGCGAATGGGACGACCCCGATGCCCGCCGCTGGTCCGCCAATCTCCAGCCGCTCGAGCGCGCCGCCGTCGCGCGGCTGTCAGCGTGGCTCCCCAAGCTCTCCCATCCCGAGCGCACCGGCGTTCACTCCCAGACCGCCTTCGCCCTCGGGCTCCACTACGACTTCTCCGCGCACGACCCCGGGTTCCGAAGCATGGTCGCCTCCCGCATCCGCGACTACTACCTGAAAGACCACGCCTGCCCCATCTCCTACGAACCGTCCGGCCAGGACTTCCTCTCCCCCTGCCTCGCCGAAGCCGACGCCGTTCGCCGGGTTCTCGAACCCGCCGAGTTCGCCGCCTGGCTCAACCGCTTCCTGCCACGTATCCCACTTCGACCGGAGAAGGTGACCGACCCCACTGACGGCCAACTCGCCCACCTTGATGGCCTCAACCTCTCGCGCGCCTGGATGCTGGAAGGCATCGCCGCCCGACTCCCTGAGCGCCACCCGCGCCGCGCCCTGGTCCTGAAACACGCCGCTGCGCACCGGGAGGCGGGGCTGAACTCCGTCACCGGCGAACATTACGAAGGCGGCCACTGGCTCGGCTCCTTCGCCGTTTATCTCACTACCGAAAGAGGGCTGAAGCCGGCAGCCGCGAGGTGAGTGCAGCATGCGATCTCACATGCTTGCGCCGCGCGAAATCCGATTCTGAAAGCGGACCCATACCTATCTAAAGAAAGGGAGAAGTCCGTCCATTTGAGAGCATCCTAGCTATAATCAATTTTGGCTCGATACGGCTCTATGGAGGCGTAACATGAAGCAACTGTTGGCTCTGATGTGTCTTCTTTCCGGCGCGGGGGCGGTCCACGGCCAGGCCCCGCCCACCTCGGCCTCCAAGGCGGTCAGAGCCGAAGGCCAAGCTGCCGTCGCGCTCGCGACAGCGACCCGGCAGTTCACCGGGGACTTTGACGCCATGGTCAAGCGGCGTCTCATCCGGGTCCTGACCCCCTACTCCAAAACCGGTTACTTTGTTCACGCCGGTGTCACCCGGGGGCTGGTCTACGACCTCTTCAAGAAGTTCGAGACCGATTTGAACCTCAAACTCAAGACGGGCAACATGAAGGTGTTGGTCGTCGTCATCCCCACGCCCATAAATGAGTTGGGCAAGAGCCTGCTGGAAGGCAAGGGCGATATCGTCGCCACGCCTGTTCTCGTTACCGAGGAGCGAAAAGGGCAGTTCGACTTCACTGACCCGACTCAGAAGAACGTCTCCGAGGTGATCGTCACAGGTCCGGGCGGGCCGGAGATCGCCAGCGTGGATGAGCTCTCGGGGAAGACCCTCTACCTTGGCAAGTCCTGGGCCTACTGGAAAGAAGTCAGGGATCTGAGCGACAAATTCGTCAAAGAAGGCAAGGCCCCCATCACGCTGCTCGAAGCGCCAGACAGCCTGGCTCCCGAGGACCTGCTCGAGATGGTGAACGCCGGAATCGTCCCGGCGACCGCAGCCCACGACTACCTCGCGTCCTTCTGGGCGCAAGTCTTCCCGCAACTGAAAGTCAATAAGGCAGCCGCCATCAAGACCAGCGGCGAGATCGCGTGGGCCATCCGTAAGGACAGCCCGAAACTGAAGGCCGAACTGAACGCCTTCATCGCCAAATACCCCGAGGGTTCCACCGCCAGGAACGTCCTGCTGGCGTCGTATCTGAAGAGCACCAAGTTCGCGAAGGCGGCGACCTCGCCAGAGGACCGGGCGAGGCTGGAAAACCTGAGGGAGCTCTTCCACAAATATGGCGAAAAATACGGGATGGACTCCCTCTTGATGGCTGCGCAAGGCTACCAGGAATCGACATTGAGGCAGACCGTGAAGAGCCCCGTCGGCGCCATCGGGGTCATGCAGGTCATGCCCGCGACGGGCAAACAGATGAATGTGGGCGACATCACCAAGGTCGATCCGAATGTCCACGCCGGTGTGAAATTCATCCGCTTCATGATGGACCAGTACTTCGGCAAGGAGGAGAACATGACGCCCCTGAACAAGGGCCTGTTCACCTTCGCCGCCTACAACGCGGGCCCCGGCCGGATCTCGCAGTTGCGCAAGATCGCCGAGCAGCGCGGGCTGGATCGGAACGTCTGGTTCAACAACGTGGAACTCATCGCCGCCGAGAAGATCGGCCGCGAAACCGTCACCTACGTCAGCAACATCTACAAGTACTACCTCGGGTATAAGCTGCTCTCGGAACAGGCCGCGGAACGCGCGAAGGCCAAGGAGTCGCTCAAGAACGGACAGCAATAGCTGCCGGCCACTCACACACCGCGCGGACGTACGTCGTCGCGCTTGATCCAGTTGAGCAGATACAGGCCCGCCATCAGGACAAGTGGTCCCGCGATCACCAACACCGCGCCCGGCACGTTGTGCCGCACCGTGAAGTTCCACCACAGAAAGAGCGCGGCCAGTGCAGCCGAAACCACCGCGCCCACCCACTCCCACCGCCAGGCCAGAATCACCATCGCCAGCAGGACGAACAACGGGACCAGGTGCATCAGCAACGCCTTGAGCGTCTCCCAGAACCCACGGCCATGCTCGAAAACATCCAGGGCAAACAAGCTGATGAAGAGTGTGAACGCGATAGAGAGCACGCGCGGCGCCCATCGCAGAATCAGTCGGGTGGTGTCGGTCATGGATCAAACCTCCCGGCTCCATCCTGCCCCAAAAGCCCGCACTAAACTCCTTCGGAAATCCCTCGGATTCTCCGAAGATCCATTCGGAATCAACGGCTTGCGTTGAGACGCGCCGCAATACGCCCGGCGGCCGCCCGGCCCGCCTCCGCTTGGCCCTGGCGCCGGTCCCCTGCCTCGGATTCATACACTTCCGCCCAGATCAGCCGCCCCGCCCGCACATCCGACATCCTCATCGCGATCCGCACCCGGTCGCCCATCACCTGCGCCGTTCCCTCCACAACCACTTGCACCCCAAGCACACGGGTCATGATCGCCGTCGGGATGCCTACGCGCCGGTAACGCGCGACCGTGCTCGGCGAGACCAACTGGATTCCCTTGAACGACGACAACTCCGCCACCAGCGTCGACGCCAATCCCTCGCAAAAAGCATCGCGCTCCAGTTCTTTGCTCAGGCACTCCGGCGGAATCACCGCCACCAGCGCCGCCTCTCCTGAACGCGGCACATACGCGGAAGGCAGGTAGAACTGCCAATAGATGAACCCGGCCAGCAGTGTCAGCCCCAACGCCGCAATCCAACCCCGCGAACGCCTCTTGACGGGAGACGGCTCTGCCGCGCGCTCCGCCGCCACAAATCGGTAGCCTCTCTTCGGGACCGTCTCGATGTAGGCCTCGCCCTCCTCACCCAGCGCCTTCCGCAGGATCGAGATGTTCCTCGCCAGGCCCGCCTCGTCCACCGAGCAATCCGGCCACACGCGCCGGATCAGTTCCGCCTTTCCCACCACCTCGCCCCGGCGCTCGAGCAGCGCCTCCAAGGTGTCGGCGATCTTCGGTTCCAGCGGCACCAGCTGCTCTCCGCGATAGAGCACCCGCTGCCCGGAATCGAAACGGAACGGCCCGAACTCGTGCATGGCGCTCCGCCGTCCTTTAGTTCCCCGGCGCAGCCACCTTCAGGAACGTCAGCAGCCACTCCTGAACCTCGGCCACCTGCTCGGGAACCTGGTTATGGCCCGTCTCCAGCGCCAGCAGCAGCTTCTTCTGTCCCGGAATCACGTTGTACGCCGAATACATCGACGTCGGGGGGCACGTCTCGTCGTTGAAGCCCCACGAATACAGCCCCGGCGCCTTCACGCGCCGCGCGAAGTTCACGACGTCGTAATACCGCGTTGTCTCGATCTTGTCTTGCGACCGGTGCGACGCCACGCCCTCCGCCGCCCGGAACATGTGCGGCCAGCCGCCCGCGCGATTGTTCAGGTAGCCGGTGACATCGGACAGTGCTGGATAGTACGCCGCCAGCCCCTTCACTCGCGGATCCAGCGCGGCCGTCACGATCGACAAGGCCCCGCCCTGGCTCCCTCCCGTCACCACCAGGTTCTGCCCGTCCCACTTCGGATGGCTGACAAGAAAGTCGTTCGCCCGCACGCACCCCAGATAGACCCGCCGGTAGTAATACCGCTCTCGGTTGTCCAGGCCATAGGTGTTGTAACTCGCCAGCGCCCCAGCGCGCAGATCGTCATACACCCCCTGCTCCATCGTCACCGGAATGCCGTGGATGCCCACTTGCAGCGTGATGATCCCCTTGGCTGCCAGCTCCGCCAGCCCCCGGTACGGCCGCACACCGGCCCCCGGCACGCTCAGCAATGCCGGATACTTGCCCGGAGCCTTCGGCTCGCAAAGCACGCCGTAGAACCTGGAAGGCCCGACGTTCTGCAAATTGACGTGGTAGCAATCGGCGGATGCGTTGCCATACTCCGGCAGCGGCGTCACCCGGGCATCGACTGGCAACTTTGCGAGCGCCGCCTTCCCCGCCGCCCAAAACTCCTCGAAGTCCGCGGGATCCTGCTGCGTCGGCTTGATCAGATCGGGCCGGAACGCCGCGGTCGCCAGCCCCCGATAGGTTCGCCCCTTGTGCTCCACCGTGACGATGCACCGCAAGAACCCCGGCTCATTCATCGTCCCGCCGTCCACCGTTAGCCCTTCCCCCGTCAGAGTCGCGCTCTGATCGATCTTCGGAGGCAGCATCTCCGGCCCGATCCGGTACGTCACCTTCGCCCCGCTCAGCGGATGCCCATCCTGCACAACCGCAATCCGGAACCGCACCGGCTGCCCCGGCTCGTAAAGCCAATCGGCCCTGTCGGTGGAAACCCGAACCTGGACCGTCCCCACGCGCTCCTGCGCGAAGAGAGAAAACGAAAGAAGGAAGAGGATGGCAAGTCGAAGCATGGCGTGACTTAACACAATACCGCGCCAGGCTTGGCATGTGTCCGCTCCGCGTGCGCTACTATCGAACCGTGCACCGGCAGGCAATTCATTTTGCCCGCAGAACTCTCCGGGTTTCCTTGGCATTGGTAATCGTCATTGGCATCAGCCTTGCGGAATTCGTCCTTGGGAGAGTCAATAATGCCACTGTTGCGCTCACACTCCTCCTTGCCATCCTCGGGATCGCCACTCGGTGGGGACTTCTTGAGTCGCTCGCCGCTTCCGTGGCGGCCATGTTGTCCTTCAATTACCTCTTCCTGCCTCCTGTCCGTACCTGGACGATCGCGGATCCCGACAACTGGGTTGCGCTTGTCACGTTTGTGATCACAGCCGCGCTCGCAAGCCACCTGTCCGCCAGTGCAAAACGCCGTGCCGTTGCACAAGCGCATGCCGAAGACGCCACCCGCCGGGCAGAGGAGGCGCGCCAGAGCGAGGAAATGAAGTCCGCAATGCTCGACGCACTCGCTCACGAATTCAAGACCCCTTTAACCGCGATCAAAGCGGCCGTCTCGGCCCTGCTCAGCCGCCCATCGTCCGTGCCCTCTGACCGAGAGTTGCTGTTGATTCTGGAGGAGGACGCCGACCGCCTCATCTGGCTTGTCGACGAGGCTGTGCAGATAGCTCGAATCGAGGCGGGCCGCATGGAGGTCCGCAAACAGCCTGTGTCAATTGCTCCACTCATTCGCGAGGCCCTCCACCGGATGTCGGGCCTGCTGGAATCGAGGAATGTTCAACAGTTCGTCGACGAAGGCCTCCCCACCGTGCCCGCGGACCGCGAGCTTGTCTTAATCGTGCTTAGACTGTTGATCGAGAACGCGGCGAAATATTCCCCGCCCGGCTCGCCAATTGTGATTCGTGC
Organism: Bryobacteraceae bacterium; assembly: GCA_050789245.1. GTDB lineage: Bacteria > Acidobacteriota > Terriglobia > Bryobacterales > Bryobacteraceae > PNKE01. Next base: position 44,125 of record JBOZRR010000039.1, read on the forward strand.
CTCGTCCAATGGAGACGCAGTCATCGTATCTGTCGCCGATCACGGACCAGGGATCGCCCCGGCGGACCTTGGCCGGATTTTCGACAAGTTCTACCGCGGCGCCCAGACCCGCGGACAGGTGCCCGGCATGGGCCTCGGGTTGGCAATCGCACGCGAGATCGTTCGTGGCCACGGCGGAGACATCATGGCCGTCAGCCAACTCGGCCGGGGAAGCGAATTCTCCTTCCACCTGCCCCTCCCGGGCGAGGGGCAACACCCATGAGCGTCCAAATCCTGATCGTTGATGACGAACCCCAAATCAGACGGGTCATCCGGTCCGCGCTGACCGTGCACGGATACGCGGTGTCAGAGGCCCGAAACGGCGAAGACGCCCTCCAAAAGCACCACGACGACCCGGCCGATCTGGTGTTGCTCGACGTCAATCTGCCCGTCATGAACGGTCTGGAAACCTGCCGCGCGCTCCGTGCGACCTGTGACGTGCCCATCATCATGCTCACGGTCCGCAACACCGAGCAGGACATCGTGGCCGCCTTGGACGCGGGGGCGGACGATTTCGTCACGAAGCCTTTCAGCACGCCCGAACTGCTCGCGCGCATCAGGGCCGCGCTTCGAAGAGCCCCCTCGGCGCCTCCCTTCACCGGTCTCCCCATTCGGCTTGGGCAGGTAGAAATCGACTTCCTGGCTCGCCGCGTTTCCTCCTCTCACGTCACAACCCGGTTGGCGCCGAAAGAGTTGGATCTGCTCTGGTATTTCGTCTGCCACCCCAACCGCGTCATCCCTCACCGCGAGCTCCTTCAGGCCGTTTGGGGACCTGAGTATGGCGACGAAGTCGAATACGTCAGGGTCCTGGTCAATCAGCTGCGCAAAAAGATCGAGGCGGACCCCTCCAAACCGCAATTCCTCCTCACGGAACCGTGGGTTGGATACCGCCTTCAAGTCCCTGAGAGTTAACCCCGCGCCCTCGCCCTTTATGCCTTCTTTACGCCTCACTGCCTACACTCAGGCAGGATGAGATCCGGACATAGTCATGGAGCCGTGGCCCTGTACACCACTCCGGCGGCAACGTCTCTGGCGCTCGAAACTGCTTGGCGCCTCTCGGGCAAGCCCGGCGAGCCGGTCAGGCTTGTCGTCACGCTGCTCGTGCCATATCCTCTGCCGCTGAACCGCCCGCCTGTGTCACTGGAATCGATCGGCCGCCTGATCCGCCGTGTCGCGTCGGACTGCGCCATCGATACCGCGGCCGACCTCTACCTCTGTCGCGACCGCTATGAAGCTCTGCGGGACCACCTGCCGCCTCGCTCTCTAGTTGTCCTTGGTTCCGGTGGACCAAGGTGGTGGGGATCTCCCGAAGACAGGCTGGCGCGATGGTTGCAGGCCAACGGCCATACCGTCGTCTTCGCCACGCCGGAAAAGGGGGCCGACAAAAGCACGCCCAGTCAGAACGTACTGCAATTCCGAATGCCGAACTCAATCCATTGAGGCGGGGGAACCAAAACCCGGGGCGTAGTCCGCTCTGCGGACAGGGTACTTTCGAGCCCGAGCCCGTCAGCTAACCTCGCAGGCCCATTTGAAAGTCACCCCTGGAACGGGTGAAACGGAGCACTTTCGTGACCACTCAACAACCAGTGACGGCGGCCAGAGTCGTTGTAGCCACCACCGTCATGCTCTCCTTCATCTCCTTCTGGCGGGCCGCGGCCATCGTCCTGAACGACCTCGCCTCCACTGCTTACTACGTCGGCGGGATCGCTGAAACCGCCATCGGCAAGGCGGCACCCTGGTTTGTGCTCGCCATCATGCTCTTCTCTTACGCCGTCCGTGCGATCTACATCGAGAGTTGCGGCATGTTCGTTCGCGGAGGCGTCTATCGCGTCGTCCACGAAGCCATGGGCGGCACCCTGGCAAAATTCTCCGTCTCCGCCCTGATGTTCGACTACGTCCTGACCGGCCCCATCAGTGGCGTCAGCGCAGGCCTTTACCTGGGCGGGCTGATCAATGAAACGGCCGAACTCCTTCATCTCAACGGCGTCCGAGTCCATCCGCCCCAGTTCGCCAGCGTCTTCGCCATCTTCATCACGCTCTACTTCTGGCGTAAGAACACGATCGGCATCCACGAGTCCAGCCAGAAGGCGCTGCGCATCATGCAGGTGACCACCGTCATGGTCGTCGTCCTCATCTCCTGGTGCCTTGTCACCATCTTCACTCGCGGCTACTACCCCGTCCCCGCGCCCACCCTCTCCAACATGCACTTCAGCCACGATGCTCTCGGCTGGCTCGAGGGGACCCTGGCGCCATCCATCACCGTCATCGCGATCCTCATCGGCCTCGGCCATTCCCTGCTGGCCATGAGCGGCGAGGAGAGCATGGCCCAGGTCTACCGCGAGATCGCTCACCCCAAACTCAAAAACCTGGAGCGCGCCGGCTTTGTCATCTTCGTTTACAGCCTGCTGTTCACTTCACTGGTCTCGTTCTTCGCCGTTATGATCATCCCGGACGCCGAACGGGGGAAGTATCTCGACAACCTGATCGGCGGGCTGTCCATCTTCCTCGTTGGTCCGGCCCCTTTGCGGCTTCTCTTCCACGGATTTGTGGTCCTCACGGGAACCCTCATCCTTGCGGGAGCCGTGAACACCTCTATCATCGGCTCCAACGGCGTTCTGAACCGGGTCGCCGAAGACGGCGTCCTGCCTGATTGGTTCCGGCACCCTCATCGGAGATTTGGCACGACACACCGGATCATCAACCTGGTCGTCCTGCTTCAAATCGTCACCATCCTCCTCAGCCGCGGAGATGTCTACCTCCTCGGCGAAGCTTACGCCTTCGGAGTGATGTGGAGCTTCTTCATGAAGTCGCTTTCCGTCCTTGTCCTGCGCTATAAGCGGCCGGAACAGCGAGAATGGAAAGTCCCCCTCAATTTCCGCGTCCGCGGCATCGAGATCCCCCTCGGTCTGGGCCTCATCACCATCGCCCTCTTCCTGCTCGCTACCATTAACGTGCTCACCAAGAAGACCGCCACCCTCTCTGGTGTCGGCTTCACGCTCGTCTTCTTTGCGATCTTTGTCCTCTCCGAGCGCTACTACCGGAATCGGAAAGTGCAGCACGGCGCGGAGCTGGAGAAATTCTCGATCCACGCCTCGGACACCGTATCACTGGAGTCGCTCCAGATCCGTCCCGGCTGCGTCATCGTTCCGGTCCGCAATCCCGATCGTCTGGTCCACTTGAACCGCGTCCTCGCCAGGACCGATACGAGGAAGTTGGATATCGTCGCTCTCTCCGTCCGGCTCATCGACCCCGCCGGCTCCGGCGAGTACGCGCTTGATTCGAACCAGATCTTCGCCGAGGACGAGACCAGGCTCTTCAGCCGTGTCGTCGCCCATGCCGAAAAGGCGGGTAGGCCGGTCAGCCTCCTCGCCGTCCCCGCCACCGACCCCGAGTTGGCTTGGCTAGAGATCGCTCGCAGTCTCAAAGCTTCCAGGATTGTGACGGGACAGTCCGGCAAGATGACTCCCGACGAACAGGCACGCAGGGCTGGCGCGGCCTGGGAGCGGCTCCCTCAGCCTCGGCCATCCGTCACTTTCGAAGTCGTCTTGTCTGGAAAGGAAGCCAGATTTTACGATCTCGGCCCCCACCCGCCGCGACTCTGGCCCGAAGACATCGATCTCACGCACCAGTTGTGGTTGGATCTCAGCCGGAAGTTCGGCGCGCGCCTTCACCACCGGGACATCGTCGGCATCGCCTTGAGAAGAATGGCCGGCGATCTGAACTCCGGGCGCGGGAGCGAACTACTCGACGCGATCAAAGATGAACTGAACGGGCGGCACTAGGCCGCCCCGCCACCTACTTCAACGGCAAGAAGTTCACGCCCTTGAACTGCAACGCCAGCACCGACAGCATCCAATCCTGCGGCGTCACCCCGTCGGCCATGTACTTGAACGTGCACAGCCCTTTGAACCCCGCCGTCGCCCCCATCACCGTCCCCAGGTCGAAGGCGTTCTGCTGCTTGCCCGCCGTCAGCGCCGTCACCGTCCCCAACTGCCCGCCCGCGTCGCTGAAGCAGTTCATCTCCACCCTCGGATTCCCCGTCGCCGGCAGCGGCGTCAGATCCGCCACCGCGACGCCCGTCTGCCCGCCCGACGTGTTGTCGAACTGCACGAACGACGACAGAAGCCCCGCCGCGCTATCCCACGAAACCGCCCCCTCCGTGTTGTACGGCTCCACCACCCGCATGAACATCGTCACCGGCAACTTCAGCCTCGGATCGCTCAAGAACTCCACCGACATCAGCCCCGTCTTCAACCCGTCGTTCGAATACAGAACCGTGTCCGAAACGCCAAACGCCGGAATCGTCGCCTGCTTTTGCGTCGCATTCGTCCCGTCATACAGCAGGGTCTGTGCCGCCCCGTCCGTGTTGTACGACGACAACCGGTACGTCTGCGGCGACGGCGTCGGGTTCATCACCCGCACCCGAGTCGTCCAGAACCCGCCCGCCCCGTAGTGCGGAATCAGCCTCTGGCCCACCGTTGCCATGCCCTGAACTGTTGCCGGATCGGCGGCGCCAACGGGCACAACGGCCGTCGCCAGAAGAAGCAGGGAGAAAAGTGCGCGGCTCATACGTTGAGTCTGACGCATCCGCCAGCCCGTTGGGATACACCCATTCCGCATTGTCTTCTCTCCCGTCTTCTTTCCGCCCGCCATCATCTCCGCCTCCACCCAAAACCATCGCCCCGCCTACCTCGCAACTCCGTACATCGCAGCTCCCCGAAACTTCCCCCAACTACGAACTAACACCTTTGCTTTCAATACAGTATACCTATCCAAAGATTCTGTCGATCTGTTGTGACTGACCCTCCCCGCCCCACGGTGGTACAAAGAAAATCAGCCATGCAAACCAAGCAACTCGGCAACAGCGACCTCCACATCACCCCGCTCGGCGTCGGCGCCTGGGCCATGGGCGGCGGCGGCTGGCAGTTCGCCTGGGGCCCCCAGGACGACGCCGCCTCTATCGCCGCCATTCACGCCGCCCTCGACGCCGGCATCAACTGGATCGACACCGCCGCCGTCTACGGACTCGGCCACTCCGAGGAAGTCGTCGCCAAGGCTCTCGATGGCATCGCCCGCCGCCCCTACGTCTTCACCAAATGCGAGCGCAACTGGACCGGCGAGGGCAAGATCTTCTCCAGCCTCAAGCGCGACGCCATCCGCAAGGAATGCGAGAGCTCTCTCCGCCGCCTCCGCGTCGATGTGATCGACCTCTACCAGGTCCATTGGCCCGAGCCCGACGAGGACATCGAGGAAGGCTGGGAGACCCTCGTCCGCCTCAAGGAAGAGGGCAAAGTCCGCTGGATCGGCGTCTCGAACTTCAATTCCGCCCAGATGAAGCGCGCCCAGGCCTTCGGCCCCATCACGTCACTCCAGCCGCCGTACTCCATCCTCTCGCCCGAAATCGAGAACGATCAGCTTCCCTTCTGCGAACAGAACAACATCGGCGTCATCGTCTATTCGCCCATGAAGTCCGGCCTGCTCACCGGCAAGATGACCCGCGAGCGCATCGCCGCCATGCCGTCCGACGACTTCCGGCAGCGCACGCCGCACTTCCAGGAGCCCAAGCTCTCGCGCAACCTCGAACTGGTCGAGGTGATGCGCGCCATCGGCCAGCGCCACGGCCGCACACCCGGCGAGGTCGCCATCGCCTGGACGCTCCGCCACCCGGCCGTCACCGCCGCCATCGTCGGGCTCCGCTCGCCCGAACAACTCACCGGCGTCATCGGCGCCGCCAGCTTCCGCCTCAGCGCCGATGAGATCGGCGAGATCGGCGGCTTCCTCGCCGCTCACCCGGCCTGAACCGCGCCCTCCACCGTCTCCGCCAGCGCCCGCAGCAGCGCCGCTCCGTCACCCCGGTAGGCGCTGCCGTGCTGGCAAGCCAGCATCGACGGCTTCAGACTCGCCAGCCGTTCCAGAATCGCCGTCGTGTTCGTCGCATGGGCGTAGTAGTCCATCATCGACCGCATACCCTCGCTCGCCGTCAAGATCTCCGATTCGGTCACCGGCGGCGGATTCCCGCCCGCCTGCGTCAGCAGGTCCCCGCACAGCAGCGTCCCCGTGGCCGTGTCGAACAGAATCCCGCAGTCCCAGCCATGCGGAACGTGCGGCGTGTAGAGCCACTTCATCCGGCGACTGCCGATCGAGAACTCCTCGCCGTCGGAGAAACCCCTCGCTTCCCGCAAGGCGAAATCGTTCAGTGACGTCAGCACGCCCACCTCTGACCCGAACGGCGTCGCATTCGGAGCCACCGCGAGCAACTCGTTCAGCGCGCCGAATTCGTCGCTCTCGAAGTGCGACCCGCCCGCCCATCTCAGCTTTTCCACCGGCATCACCTTCCGGATCGCCTCCAGCGTGACGGGAAACAGCTTCCTGTACCCCGTGTGGAAAAGCACCGGCTCGTCGTCCACCACCAGGTACGAGTTGAACGTGAATCCCCCCGGAATCACGTCCAGCCGCGTGCTGATGCGATAAATCCCCGCGGCGACTTCGTCCACCCGCGTCCCCGTTTCCGAGTTCGTAATCATCTAAGCGCTCCTCGTCTTCAGCCTCGTCTGCCGTCTGATACCCGGATGTGTAACGACCCGCCTCCGCGTTACACGTAAAATGTGTGCGGATGGCCTTGGAGCAAACCGACGCCGAACTCGTCCGGGAAATCAGCTCGGGCGCCGGCACCGCCGCCGAAGCTGAGCTCTACCGCCGCATGGCACCGCGCGTCCGCCTTTACGGGCTCAGGCATCTTCGGGATCAACACGCCGCCGAGGACCTCTCCCAGCAGGTGCTCCTCACCGCTCTTGAAGCCATCCGCGAAGGACGCCTCCGGGAACCGGAACGCCTTGCGTCGTTCGTGCTCGGCATCTGCCGGATGACCGTTCTTAACCTCGTTCGCGGCGCGCGCCGGGCCGAACGCCTGCTGTCGCTCTACGGCCAGGATCTTGCCGCCCCCGCCGCTCCGGTGACGCCCCTAGTCGACCGCGCCCGGCTCGCGCATTGCGTCCAGAACCTGAATGAGCGTGAACGAACCGTCGTCGTCATGACCTTCTACGACGAGCAGACCGGAGCCGGCATCGCCGGCTTCCTTCACATCTCAGAAGCCAACGTGCGCGTGATCCGCCATCGCGCCATCCGCCAGTTGCGCGGCTGCCTGGGGCTGACATGAACCACTGCGCCAATCCCATCGATCCGGCCATCCTCGCCGACTACTGGCTCGCCGCCCTGACGCCGGCCGAGGACGACACCGTCTCCGAGCATCTGCTCGCCTGCGACGATTGCGGAGACCGTCTCCGCGAAACCATCGCCCTCGCCGAAGGCATCCGCGAATTGGCGCGCCGTGGAGATCTGCGCATGGTGGTGAGCGACAAGTTTCTCGAACGCGCCGCCGAACAGGGCTTGCGCGTTCGGCAGTACTCCGTCCCCTCGGGCGGCAGCATCCAGTGCACGGTGACCGCCGGAGACGACCTCCTCATCGCGCGTCTCGCCGCGGACTTGGGCGCGGTCCAGCGCGTCGACCTCGCCATGTACGACGGAAGCGGCGCCGAACAATACCGCCTCCGTGACATCCCTGTCGAGCGCGACGCCGGTGCTGTGATCTACCAGGAATCCATCACCTTCGCGAAGGCTGCGCCGACCACCACCTTCAACCTGCGCCTCCTCGCGCTCGACCAACGCGGCGGCGAGCGCCTGCTCGGCGAGTTCACGTTCAATCACACCCGCACGCTGCCCGGCCCCGGCGGTTTCCGGAACCACGCGTAGCAGTGGTTCCCCAGCCGTTGCGCGTATGGCGCCTTGAAATACACGTGGTCCAGGTACCGTAGAGGCCACACCAGCCAGCCCAGCACGCCGTGCGACGCCACGCGCCACCAGCGCCACGGCAGCAGCAACTTCGCGAACTCCAGCCCGAAGACCAGCATCGTCGCCACCGGACCCGTGCGCCAGCCCGTCTCCTCTACCTCCAGGCCGCCCGCCATCAGCCGCAGGCCGTCCGGCGTGAATCGGCGGAAGTCCTTCGGATACTCGTGGAACGGATGGCAGAACGGCGTCACGATATGCGCCTGCCCGCCCTCGGCAAGCACGCGCTCGATCTCTCGCATCACGCGCTCCGGATCGACGACGTGCTCCAGCACCGCGTCGCACTCGACACGCGTGAATACGCCGTTGGCAAACGGCAGCAGATGTGCGTCCGCCTGCACGTCCACGCCCGGCATCGCGAACAGGTCGAGATTCACGTACCCCGGCACCTTCTGCCGCGCCCCGCCGATGTAGAGATTCCACCGGCCCAGCGGCGCGGCGCGCTCCTGCTCTCGAGGGTTCAGCACGTACGGCTTCGGCGGCCGCAACCAGTTAAGACTTGAGGGCACTCGCGTTCTCGCGCGCCTTCTCGTACAGCATCTGGATCTCGCTCGAACAGCCCAGGAACAGCGCGCCCATCTCCTTCCACCGCTTCGCGAGCGCCGCATTCCTCGCTTGCGCGCCCGGAGCCACGCCATGCGCCACGCAGCTCGCGAAGATCTTCTCCACCGCGTCGATCATCTTCGGGTGTTCGAACTCCCCCGGCACGCCCAGAGAGATCGACAGGTCCACCGGACCCACCATCACCGCGTCCACGCCCTTCACGCTCAGCAGTTCGTCGCGCGCCTCCAGAGCCTTCACCGTCTCGATCTGAAGGACCACCAGTGTCTCCGCGTTCGAGTGCTCCATGATCTGCGCGATCGACGCGGCTTCGAAATCGATGTGCAGCGGCGTCAGCCCGCAGCCGCGCATTCCCACCGGCGGGAACTTCGTCCACGACACCGTCCGCTCCAGCAGTTCCGGCGATTCCACTCGCGGGAAGATCACGCCCTCGCCGCCGCAATCCAGCGCCCGCGCCACCAGCGCGTATTGCAGGTCCGGCACACGCACGATGGGCGCCAGCCCCACTTTCACTGCCATCCGGCACAGGTCCTGCACCTCGCCGATGCCGAACCCGCCATGCTCCATGTCGATGAACGCCCAGTCGAATCCCGCCGCCGCCAGCGCGCGGATCACGTCCTGTGAGCGCAACTGCTGATACGCCGTCCCAAGCTGCAACCGCCCCTGCTTCAGGGCGCGCTTCACCGTATTCGTCTTCATGAGGGACTGTTATATCGCGTTCAGACCGTCAAAAGCAGGTAGTCGGGACCGTGCATCGAGGAAGTGGCCATCCACCTCGCGCCACTTTTCCCTGCCACTCTGCCTTCGCGGTCAGCTTCACTCTAGCGTTGCTTCGGCCCTCGAACCCTCCACCCGTTGAACAGTCTCTTGATGTCACGAAGAAACAACCCTAGCGAAGGCTCGGTCCCTTCAACGTGAGCCAGATCCATGGCCTGGACAATGTCCTCGGCGTATTCCTCGCCGCCCAGAGGCGCTTCAATCCCACTTTGGCGAATCTCCTCCCGAAGACGGCGTTTGTATTCATCCTTGGCGCACTTTACCGCCGGAATGGTGCAGCCACGGCCAAATACAGTGCGGAACGCCTGCGGGTCGGCAAGCATCCATCGCTCAATGTGAGGATCCGGGATGGCGTAGGAGATCAACGGCTCAAACGCGGGGTAGCTGGCCACAATTCCATGCATCGCTCTCTTACGTTCGTTGTAGCCTTTGCAATTTGCGTCCACAACAACGATGATCGCGTCCGGGACTGAAGTGTTCTCCTTGCTCAGATCACGGAGAAAATCCCTGAACTCTCCCTGAATTCGCGGCAACCCGCCTTGCGAGCTCAGGAATCTGGCATTCATGGAAATGCGTTGCTCCTTCCGAAACCGCGTGAGCACCGCGCCGATGAATTTCTCGTGAAAGGAGTCCTCGCAGAAGAGAGTGACCTCAGGCATCGAAATCACCCCGAAGCATCCGCTGGGAAACGGACAGGCTCTCTTCGCCCTCATCAAGCGCAGCGGCAATATCCGACTCACGGCTGAGTGGACCCCAAGTATAAAAAGGCTCGATCGCCGTACCCCCCTCCTTCTTCCGGCACACAAACAAGGACTCCTTGGGCAAATGATCCGGCAAAATGGGTGAATGAGTCGTGACGATCAACTGGGTTTGCCCGGACTCGGCCCGATTGACAAGAATCTTCGAGATATCGCGAATTCGCCTGGGATGGACACCATTCTCCGGCTCCTCGAATCCGATGACAGCGGGCGGTTCCTTCACGCCGCTTAGAGCAAGCAATCCGAGCGCTCGCAGGGTCCCTTCCGAAACCACTCGCGCTGGCATGGCGGTGGTCCCTTCCATCAGACTAAGCTCGACTTCTCCGACTTTATTCACTTCCGTGCGAATGCCTGTTATAGAGGGAATCAGGCTGTGCAGGGCTTTTTCGACGGCTTTGAACTGGCTAGGGTCGAGCGCGCGAAGGGTGTTCAAGAAGGCTGCCAGTTCTTCGCCCATCAGTCCAATATGCCGAACCTCCTTCACACCGGAGGCGGCGCGCATTCTCTCGCGTGGTTCAAAATAGTAAAAGAACCAACTCTGAAGCTCCCTCTTCAGCGCCGTCAGGTGGGGATAGTGCGGAGCGTAGTGGGGGCGCGACACAATCGCGTGGTCGAGATACCGTTCGAAATAGGTTGGGTGCGATTGGCCCTCCATCCGCAGATGGATGCGATTGCCGGAGCCCTCCACAAATGGTCGCGGGCTCTTCTTTGGTTCCCAGTCCTTCCCTAGCGGAGCCAAGTACTCATCGTCAACATGCAGCACTCCGGACTGAGGCGAGATGCCCACCTTGATCCGGTATCGCAGGCGGTTGTGGTGAATGAACGAATGTGGCCGCTTAGTCGTTCCTTCGGCGCCTTCCGCTCCTGGACCTCGTTTCGTTTCCCGGATTTCCTTGTTTACCGCCTCGATCACCGCCGATGAAAGCTCGATATCCACTTCCATCTGAAATGAGGCGGACTCCTTCTTCGCCAGGCCCTCCAAGCCGCCGTCGTCGAACGAGAACGACTCCATCGGTTTTCCCCGGTAGGGCGGCTCGAAGGCCTCTTTGAGGCTTCGGCTACCAGCAATGCGAGACAGGAGTTGTAGCGCGTCGATGAAGTTACTCTTTCCCGCCGCGTTTGGACCAAATAGCACAGAGAGCGGTTTCAGGATTACGTCAACGTCGCGCAGCGACTTGTAGTTCGTGACATGAATTCTGCGAATCATTGGATTCTCCCGCCGTCGGTGGGCTCGCGGGCAGCCAGGATTGCCGCCGCCGGAGTAAGGCACAGACGCGATTCCCGCTCGGCCGTCACACTAGATTCTGGCATACGGCCAACCCTGTCCTGCAGCCGGCTCTACTGTTTCTTGCCCCTTCGATGATCGCCAGCGCCCTCATGAAGACCTCGGCCGGACTGAGCACTGACCAAGGATCCCGCGTGCTGTGAATTGGTGTGCCACCCGCGTCGGCAGGAAGCGCGCGCGGCGAGGCATGCATTTCCGTGCGGGAACCGGATCGAGATTCCTGCGAGCTTGTGGCAGCCCGCTGCTACCGCTATATCGCGCTCAGACCGTCAAAAGCAGGTGGTCGGGACCGTGCCGTGATTCGCTGAGGGCTCACGCCCCCGGCTCATAGGCGCGACCACGGGGGAACGAAATGGACCGCGTAGTAATGTCCCCATCCGAGCTTCACGTGCTCAATTCGGACGCAGCACGCGAGCGCGAGGCAAACAATTACGAGCCACCGCATGGCGTGATTATGCCATTTCGCGTTCAGACCGTCAAAAGCAGGTGGTCCGGACAGTTCGTGTGCACGTTCTCGTACAGCATGTCCAGTAGACCGAGACCATGCTGTGCTAAGAACGGCAGAATCGAGTAGTACCGCTCCTGCAAGTGGCGCTCCGGATACACGGTCCCCAGCAGGTAATCCGCGCCGCCCGTCACCAGGCTGTCGCGCCGTAGCGCTTCGCGCGCCGCCTTCCTTCGGTTCTTCTCGATCTGGTACAGGATCTTCGTCTTGCTCTTCTCCATCGCTGCGCCCAGCGTCGGGTCGAACGACTTCAACTCGCCTTGCAGCCGGTCCACCGCCGCCCGTACCTCGTTCGCCGACTGCTCGAACGTCACGCCGAGCGACGACGGAATCAGCCTCGACGCAATCCGCTCCTTCAGCCGCTCCGCGCCGTGGAAACAGTCCGTCAACGAGACGTCGTACTTGTCCATCAGCCCGCGCGCGCGCTCGTCCAGCAGCGTGAACCCCGACCGCGGCGCCGCCACCGGCATCCGCCCCAACAGGCTTTCGTACAGCACCTCGGACTGCGCCAGATACGCCAACTCCGCCGGGCCGCCGACATACGCGGCCGTCGGCAGCAGGTAGTCCTGCATCACCGGCCGCAGCAGCGCATTCGGCGACAGGTGATTCGGCGCGTCCATCAACTCGCCGCGCGCCACCCTGCGTGTCTCGTGGAAGTAGTCCGTGCCGTTACGCCGCAGCGCCAACCGCCGACCGTCGCGCAATTGAAAGAACAGCGACGTGTGCGGCTCGAACAACACCTGCGAGTGGTAGCCCGCCGCCTTCAGCTCGTTGTCGCGTTCAATGACACGCGCCGACAGCTCGCCGTCGTGCTCAATCGCCTTGTGCAGGAACGGCGCAGCGAGTTCGCGGATCTCCAGCTGCATCGGATCGAAGAACACCAGCCCATATCCGGCCAGCAGCCGCGTCAGGAAAAGCCGGAACGCCTCTCCGTAGGTGCGCCCCGGCTGGTAACATTCCTCCACCAGCCCGACCACCTCGTCGGCGTACAGCAAGCCGTGCAGCGCCTGCTTCAATCCTTCAATCGGCGGCTCGACGATCTCCACGCCGCCCACCGGCTGTCCCGCCGCGCCGCGCGACTTCGCCGTCAGCCGCAGCGGATGCCGCCGGCTGTCGAAGACGTGGACGTGGTCCACCTCAGCCAGGTCATGATCTTCGGTCGCCAGCCAGAAGACAGGAACGGCCGGAATGCCGTTCTCCGTCAACGACCGCGCCAGCCGCACCGCCGTCAGCGCCTTGTAGACCGTGTACGCCGGACCCGAGAATAATCCAACCTGCTGGCCCGTCACCACCGCCACCGTTTCCGGCAGATCCAGGTGGTCCAGAGCCGACGTTTCGCCGTTGGTCTTGCGGAGCGCAGCCACCAGCCGCTGCCGGCGTTCGTCGGGCAGTTGCACTGAGAGCGCGGCCCGCTTCAGGTCGTCGGGATTGTGCGGATCATGCCCGTAAAACCTTGAAACGCGGTCGAATCGGTACAAATAGTCCGAGAAGAGAGTGCTGGTCCCGGGCAGTTCCGTATGGGGGAGGCAGATGCTGCGCATGCAGTGAGGGGCGGGCCCCGGTGTTCCTTTCATGAGCGTACCAAACCGCCGCGCCCGGCCGGAGCCGCACGCCTTCCATTAGACTGTTCTACAGGTATGGAAGAAGCGGATTTTCAGACAAAATCCGGTGACGCTCTGCAAAATCTTTACAGCGCGCTCGCCTCGGCCGCCGACGATTACGACTTCGACGTCGATATGAACGCCGGCGCGCTCACCGTGGAGTTCGAAGAGCCTCGCGAGCGCTTTGTCGTCAGCCCCAACTCCCCGGTGCGCCAGATTTGGGTCTCGGCCCACGTGCAAAGCTTCAAACTCGACTGGAACGACTCACGCCGGGCCTTCGTCCTCGGCGCAACCGGTCAATCGCTGGAAGAACTGATGGCGGATGCCATCCGCAAACGGATCCCGGAATTCACGCTGTAGTGCCAGGCGTTTACATTTCGTTTCCTTTCTGCAGCCAGAAGTGCACGTACTGCAACTTCGCCTCGGGCGTCTTCCCAAAGGCTCTTGAAGCGGAGTACTTCGACGCTCTCGACGCCGAAATCGCGTCGACGGAGTGGCCCTGGACGCCCGAGACCGTCTACATCGGCGGCGGCACCCCGAGCACCGTGGAACCCGAGGATTTCCCGCGGCTTCTGGACGGCATCCCAGGCCGCCCGTGGACGGAAGCGACGATCGAGGCCGCGCCCGGCTCGCTCACGCCCGAAAAGGTCCGCGCCTGGGCCGGTGCGGGCATCAATCGCGTCTCGCTCGGCGTCCAGTCGTTCGATGAACGTGAACTGCGCCGCACGGGCCGGCGCCACGACGCCGCCGCCGTCGAGCGCGACGTCGCGCTGCTTCGCGAGCACGGAATCTCAAACATCTCCGTCGATCTCATCGACGGTCTGCCGGGGCAGACTCTCGAGAGTTTCAACCATTCGCTCGACTGGATCGCCCGGCTCGGCGTGCCGCACGTCTCGGTGTACATGCTCGAAGTCGACGACGATTCGCGCCTCGGCAAGGAATTGCTGCTCGGCGGCGTGCGCTACGGCGCGGGCGACGTGCCCACCGAAGCGGACATCGTCGAAAACTACGAAACGGCCGTGAGGCGCCTCGGTGTGATGGGGCTGCAGCGCTACGAGATCTCGAACTTCGCGCGGCCCGGGCTCGAATCCCTGCACAACCTGAAGTATTGGCGGCTCGAGCCGTACTTCGGCTTCGGCGCCGACGCGCACTCCTTCGACGGCCGCACGCGCTGGCAGAACGCCGAAACGGCCGCCGAGTATGTCGCGCGGCGCGCGCGGCAACTCCCGGCGCGCATCGAAGAAACCGAGGCAATCCCGCACGAGGAGCGCTTCTTCGTCGGCCTGCGCCTGATGGAAGGCATCGAGCCCACGGAAGAAGACTGGGCGCGCTACCGCGAGCGCATCAGCCCGTTGTTGGATGCGGGCCTGCTGGAGTTGTGCGCGGGACGCCTGCGCCTGACGCCGCGCGGCGTGCTGTTGTCCAATGAAGTATTCGGAGAATTCATCGAATCATGCCCGTGATTGATCTGCGCAGCGACACCGTCACCCGGCCCACGCCGGAGATGCGGCAGGCGATGTTCGAAGCCGAGGTCGGCGACGACGTTTACCAGGAAGATCCCACCGTCAACAGGCTGGAGAAGCGCGCCGCCGCCGTGCTCGGCAAGGAGGCCGCGCTGTTCGTGCCCACCGGCACGATGGGCAATACCATCGCCATCAAGCTGCTGACCGACCACGGCCAGGAGGTGATCTGCGACGCGAACGGCCACCTGATGAACTACGAGCTCTCGATGACCGCGTGGTTCGCCGGATGCCTGATTCGCGCCATCGACGCGCCGAACGGCATCCTGACATGGGACCGGATCGCGCCGCACTACCGGCCGCTGGGGCCGCACGCCGCGCCGACGGGCTGCATCGAGATCGAGAATACGCACAACATGGCCGGCGGCACAGTCTATCCGCAGGAGGTGATCGACGACATCTGCGACCGCGCCCATGCCCTCGGCCTCGGCGTGCACATGGACGGCGCACGGCTGTTCAACGCCGCGACGGCGGCCGGCCGGAGCGCGCGCGAGATCTGCGCGAAGGTTGACACCGTGATGTTTTGCCTGTCGAAGGCGCTCGGCGCGCCGTCCGGATCGATGCTGGTTGGCCCGAAGAAGCTGATCGACAAGGGCCGTTTGTACCGCAAGCGACTCGGCGGCGGCATGCGCCAGGCCGGAATTCTCGCGGCCGCGGGCCTGATCGCGCTCGAAAAAATGCCGCTGCGCCTCAACGAGGATCACGCGAACGCCGCGCTGCTGGCGGAGAAGTTCGCCGGGCTGCCCGGAGTCACCGTGCGCAACCCGAAACCCGAGACGAACATCGTCGTCTTCGACATCTCCGGCACGGGCCGCACGAGCCAGCAGATCAGCGCGGCGCTGAAAGAGCGCGGCGTGCTGATCAACGGCATCTCGTCGACGGCGATGCGGGCCGTTACACATTACGACGTTTCCCGCCAGGATTGCGAAACCGCGATCGGTGCCCTCTCGGAGGTCCTTGAGCCATGCCATTCACACTGACCGGCAAGACCGCGCTCGTCACCGGCGCGGGCCGCGGCATTGGCCGCGCCATTGCGAAGCGGCTGAACGACAGCGGCGCGCGCGTGATGGTGAACGACCTTGATCCCGATGTGCTCGCCGAGACGGCCACGCTGCTGACCGATGGCGCTTCGCTCGCCGGCGATCTCACCGATCCGGCTTTTCCACAGCGGCTGGTCGACGCCGCCGTCGCGGAGTTGGGCGGCATCGACATCGTCGTCAACAACGCGGGCTACACGTGGGACAACGTCATCCAGAAGACCTCCGACGAGCAGTTCCAGGCGATGCTCGACATTCATGTCACGACGCCGTTCCGCGTCCTGCGCGCTTATTCCGGCTGGCTGCGCGAAACGGCCAAGCGCGAGAAGGCCGAAGGCCTGCGCGTGATGCGCAAAGTGGTGAACATCACCTCGATCGCAGGTACGGACGGCAACGCCGGGCAGGCGGGCTATTCGTCCGGCAAGGCAGCGGTGGTCGGCCTGACGAAGACGATGGCCAAGGAGTGGGGCCGTTACAACGTGAACGTGAACGCCGTCGGCTTCGGGATCATCGAAACGCGCCTGACGCAGGTGATGAAGCCCGAAGGCTCCTTCATCGAAGTCGGAGGCCGCAAAATCGCGGCCGGCGTCCAGCCGCAGGTGCTGGAAGTCGTGAAGTCGGTGTGCCCCCTGGGCCGCCCCGGCACGGTGGAAGAAGCCGCCGGCGCCGTGCTCTTCTTCTGCTCCCCGCTTTCGGACTACGTCACCGGCGAAGTGCTGATCTGCGGCGGGGGGATGCACTTCTAGCCCAGGTCCCTAGCCCGGCTGGCAAGCGTCATACAGCGCGGCGCGGGTGACTTCGCATTCCTCGGCGGTGAGTTTGCGGCCGTCGCGGGTGACGTGGAAGACGTCGATGGCCTTGTGGGCCTCGGTGCCGGCGATGAGGACATCGATGTTGCCGCCGTGGCGGGAGATGGCCGTCGCCAGCGAGTAGAGCAGGCCGGGGCGGTCCTGGGTGATGACTTCGAAGACGGTGGCCGTGGCCGACGAGTCAGCGTCGACGCTCACGCGGGTCGTGAAGCCGGCCAGCAGCGCGGGACGGGCCTTCCACACTCTCGACTTCAGCAAATCCTCGACGCGCAGGTCGCCGGTCGCGACGCGCTTCAACACGCTGCGCAACCGTTCGACCTCCGGCGGATTCAGGTCCAGCCCGTGCGTGGGGTCGGTGAAGACGAACGAATCCACCGCGTACTGGCTGCTGTTCGAGAAGAGCTCGGCTTTGAGGATGTTCAGGCCGAAGCTCGAGAGCGCGCCGGCAAGCGAGGCCAGCAGGAACGGCCGGTCGTTGGTGACGATGTCGGCGCGGAAGGCGCCTTCGCGGCGCTCGACGGCGACGGCCGAGCCGGTCTGCCGCGCCTGCTGGAAGAGATTGCAATGCGCCGCAGCCTGCTCGCGATTGTGAGTCCACAAGTAGCGCTGCGGCAGGCCATCGAGAAACTCCGCGAGCGGCACGGGCACGTCGCCGTACGCCTGCTCGGCGGTCTCTACGCGGTCGTTGCTCAGTCCGCCGACAAGCTCCCGGTGCACCATGCGGTACAGCCGCCAAAGCTGCTCGAGCCGCCACGGCGTCATCGCCGAGTTGTTTACGGCGCTGACGTCGGCATAGGAAAGCAGGGTCAGCAGGCGCAGGCGCTCGACTGTCTTCACCTGCTCGGCCACGGACTTGGCGGTGGCGGGGTCTTGCAAGTCGCGGCCCTGGAGCGTGGCGTTTAATGCGAGATGCCGGTCGATCAAAAACAGAACTGTCTCGGCGTGTTCCGGCGCAAGTTTCGACCGCGCGATGAAGCCGCGCGTCAGATCGATGGACTCCAGCGTGTGGTCGCGCCCGCTGCCCTTGCCAATGTCGTGCAGCAGCATGGCAAGCTTCAGCAGCCACATGTCGCCCGACGATTCGGCGGCCAGCTCGGCCATGCGCTTCGCTTCTGGGTTGTCGCCGCGCGTGACGTCGTCGAGTACCTCGATCGCCACCATGGTGTGCTCGTCAACGGTGTACTGGTGGTAGAAGTCGCGGACCACAAGGTGCTCGATGCGTTCCCATTCGGGCAGCACCGCGCCGAGGAAGCCCGTGGCGGCCATGGTCCGCAAGGCCAGCGCGACGTGAGGCAGCGACATCAGATCCTTCCAGTACGACGCGGGCGGGGGATCCTGACGGAAGACCTGCGAGAAGCGCAGCAGGTGCGTGACAATGCGCTGCTCGGTGGCCCTCGAAGGCCTGACACCATGACGCGCGACGAACTGGAAGAGCCGCAGCGGCAGCGCTGAATCCGACTCCAGGTCGTTCGGGTTGCGGAAGAAGAGCAGGTCGCGCGAGACGGTGAAGTCGGAATTCGAAAGTCGCGAGCGCCAGTCGCGGAAGTTGGCGATCAACGAGCGGTCCTGGGATTCGGCGGATTCGAGCTCCGCCAGGACTGCACGATAGACGCCGTGCGCGTTGCGGAACCAGGCGCGCATCCACGTGGCGGGCTCCTGCCACGGCGAGAATACGGTTGCGGCGATCATATCCTGCATCTCGAAGTTCAGCGTGTTCTGGTCTCGGCCGGCCTGGAAGTGCAGGAAGCAGCGGGTGGAGAAGAGGAATTCGATGGGGCGCGGATCGTCGAACGCGGTGGGGTCCTCGCCGCGCAAGATGCGCAGCCAGCGCATGGCGTGGAAGTCTCGCAGGCCGCCGGGGGATTCCTTGACGTCCGGCTCCAGGCGGTAGATGGTGTCGTGAAAGTGCGCGTGGCGGCTGCGCGTCATGCGGCACAGGCGGCGCGTGAGGTCGCGGCGTTCGGCCTGAATGAACTTGCCGAAGCGCTCGCGGAACAGCGCGTAGAGCGTGCGGTCCCCGGCCAGAAGCCGCTCGTCGAGCAGGCTGACGATCATCTCGAAGTTGCCGTTCGGCACCTGGCAGCATTCCTCGACGGTGCGGACGCTCTGGCTGACGCGCAGCCCGGCGTCCCAGAGATTGCGAAGGAAATCGGAGAGCGCGTCCTTGAAAACGGCCTGGTCCGGAGCGCGGCGCACCAGGACCATCAGATCGACGTCGGAGTATGGGAACAGCTCGCGGCGTCCGTATCCGCCCACGGCGAGCAGAGCGGTGCCCTCCGCGGCCGACGTCCCCACGGTGGCAGCGTACGCTTCCTGGACGACCGAATCCACGGTGACGGTGCGCTCCTTCAACACGGGCATGGCCTGCCCGGTGATCATGAATCGCGACTGCCATTCGTCCAGTGCGGAGGTGTAGCGCTGCTTCAAATCGACTGTCATTGAATTGTGAAAGGAACCAAGGAACCGGACGGGGGTTTCCTCCATGTTAGACCGCCACGCCCCGGTTCGATGACAGAAAATAGTTTTCGGGTCGAACGAAAATTTCTATGAGTCACATCCCCGTGCCGTTCGCCTTCCTGCTGGCCGCCGATGGCGGCCTGAACCTGCCGCTTTCCATGCTGGTGGTCTTCGGCGCCGCCAAGTTGTTGGCGGAACTGGCCGAGCACTTCCGGATGCCAGGCATCGTCGGCGGACTGCTGGCGGGCGTGCTGGTCGGCCCGTCGTGCCTGGGACTGATCCGTTACAACGACCTGCTCCATGCGCTGGCCGAACTTGGCGTGATGTTTCTGCTGTTCCAGGTGGGGCTGCATATCCGCGCGTCGGAACTGATCAATGTCGGAAAAACGGCGATGGTTGTCGCGGTTTCCGGCGTAATCTTTCCATTTGTTTTTGGCTGGGCCATTCTTTCGGCGGCGGGGCACCGGCAAATCGAGGCGATCTTCATGGGCGCCGCGATGGTGGCCACCAGCGTAGGCATCACCGCGCAGGTTTTGGCGGACAAGGGCCTGCTGTCGCACCAGACCAGCCGCGTGATTCTGGCGGCGGCCGTGATCGACGATGTCCTGGGACTGCTGGTGCTGGCCGTGGTGTCGTCGATGGGCGAAGGACGGGGCATTGATTACATCGGCCTGCTGACGACGTCGGGCATCTCCGTCGTCTTCATCCTCGCCGTCGTGAAGTACGGTTCGACCACCGTGAACTTCGTGCTGCCCAAGGTGCTGGCGAGGCTGCGCTCGCAGGAGGCCGAGTTCGCCGTCGCGGTCAGCTTCCTGTTCTTCATGGCGCTGCTCGCGCAGGTCTCCGGCGTGGCGGCGATCATCGGCGCGTTCCTGGCGGGCATGACGCTGGGGGAGACCGTGGCCCGGCGCACGACGACGCTGGTGCTGGGCGCGGCGGAATTGATGGTTCCGTTCTTCCTGGCGTCGATCGGATTGCAGCTCGACTTGAGCGTCTTCAGCAAACCGTCGACGCTCGCGCTGGGCGTGGCCATTCTGCTGGCGGCAGTGGTGTCGAAGGGCGTTGGCTGCGGGTTGGGCGCGTACACGATGGGCCTGCGCGACGCGCTGCGCGTCGGCGTGGGCATGGTGCCCCGCGGCGAAGTGGGCATGGTGGTGGCTCAGATCGGGTTGAGCAAAGGCTCCATTTCGCAGGACGCGTACGGCGTGGCGGTCTTCATGGCCGTGGCGACGACGATTGTCGCGCCGCCGCTGCTGAGCCTGGTCTATCGCGACGTGCGGCCAGACACAGAATCGGCCGGCGATTTGCCGGAAGGCGAAGACGAAGGACAGACGACCCGCATTGGATAGCCTCTCTCAGCGCAAAGCGCGCCCGGCCCATACAATGGGATCAATGCAAATTCTGGCTCCACTTTCCTTGGCGGCACTGGCTCTGGGCGCCATGTCCGCCGCCGCCGGCCAAACGCCGGCGGTGAAACTTCCCGAGCCCTACCACTCCCCGTCCGCATCGAACGCGCCGACGGTCGTCAAACGGCCCGATGGCTCCGCGTTGCGAGTGCCGGCCGGCTTTCAGATTGAAGAATTCGCGGACGGCTTCAACCGGCCGCGCTACATGATCAACGGCCCGTCGGGCGAGATCCTGCTGAGCGACAGCGTGGATCCCGACGGCAGCGTCTACGCGCTGTTCGACCGCAACAAGGACGGCAAGGCCGAGGACCGCAAGAAACTGATCGGCGGCCTGGACCGGCCCTTCGGCCTGGCGCTGTGGAAGGACTACCTTTACATCGCCGAGCGCACCGCAGTGAAGCGCTACAAGTACGACGCGAAGAAGTTCGAGCTGGGCGCGGCCGAACCCATCGTCGACATGAAGGAGTTTGCGAAAGGCCACTGGACGCGCACCATCATCTTCAACGCGAAGGGCGACAAGTTCTATCTGGGCATTGGCTCGGCGTCGAACGTCAGTCCCGGAGAGCCCGAACAACGCGCGGCCATCAGCCGCTGCAACCCGGACGGCACGGGCTGCGAGATCTTCGCCGCGGGCACGCGCAACCCCATCGGCATGGCCTTCGTCCCTGGCACCGACACGCTGTGGGCGGCCATCCAGGAGCGCGACGGCCTGGGCGACGACCTGGTGCCGGACTATTTCACCTCCATCAAACAGGGCGGCTTCTACGGCTGGCCGTTTGCGTATGTCGGTCCGAATGAAGAGCCCCGGCTGAAGGGCGCCAATCCCGCGCTGGTGGCGAAGACCATCGTGCCGGACGTGGTGCTGCCGGCGCACGTCGCCGTGCTGGATTCGCGCTTCTACACGGGCAAGATGTTCCCGGAGAAGTACCGCAACGGCGCGTTCCTGGCGTTCCACGGGTCGTGGAACCGCGCGCAGCGCATCGGTTATTCAGTGACGTTTGTTCCGTTCAAGAACGGCAAACCGGCCGGTCCTCTCGAGGACTTCCTCACCGGCTTCATGCTCGACCCGAACAAGAAGGAAGTCTGGGGCCGCCCCGTCGGGTTGCTCCAGCTCGCTGATGGCAGCCTGCTGGTCTCCGACGACGGCGGGAATAAACTGTGGCGAATCTCATACAAAAAATAGTCCTGCTCACGCTCACCATCGCGATCACGCAAGGGGCCGCCCAACAGCGGCGGCCCTTCTCGCACAAATACCATCTAACCCAAGTGGCCACCTGCCAGGGCTGCCACACAGGCGCCGAGGCCTCCACTAGCGCCGAGGACAACCTCCTGCCCTTCGAGACGGAGTGCGCGCGCTGCCACGACGAAGTGCACATCAAGGAGCCGCGCAAGACGAACGTGCAGAAGTTCAACCACTCCGTGCACGTTGGGGCGAATCCTGGGCCGCTGATCGCCGCGGCCATCAGGAGCAAGACGTGGCTGGGCCTGCCGGAACAGGCGCCGAAAGAGGTGAACACGAAGAACTCGTGCGTCGCCTGCCACCACGACATCGACAAGTCGGAGAACATCACCGAGGCCACCGGCAAGGCGAACTATCCGCGCATGGCGGATTGCCTGGTGTGCCACAACCAGATCAATCCGCCGGAGTCCTGCAAGAAGTGCCACGACGAAGCACAGATGACGTTGCGCCCGGCCAGCCACACGGCGACATTCGGCGATACGCACTCCGAGCCGAACAAGATCGCGAACAAGGCCGAGTGCCACTCGTGTCATGGCCGCAAGTTCACCTGCAAGGGCTGCCACTAACTCCGCGCTGGCGCTGCTGTTCGCCGCCGTCACGCTGACAGCCGAGATTCGCGGCGGCGCGGCGGTGCGCGAGCCGGAGCCGGCCATCGTCACGTGGGGCGACCAACTGCTGCTGTGGCGGCCGCGGTCAGACAAGCCCAAAGTACTGCGCGACAAAGCGGGCTATGGCCCGGGAGGCTGCGCCGCCGACATGAACGGCGATGGGCGCGACGACCTGTTCGTCCAGGAAAAGCCGGGCGTGTCGCGGATGCTGTATCTCGAAGCGCCGCGCTTCGAGCCGCGCACGGTCGAAACCGGCACGGAGTTCTTGGACTGCCTGGCGTTCACGCTCGACGGGCGCAAGGGCGTGCTGGCGCCGCACTTATACGCGCAGGTGCGGCACTATGCCTATCCCGATTGGCAGGCACGCGATGTGTACTCCATCTACACGCCGTCGCGGCAGGCGGGCATGTTGGCGAGGGATGTCGACGGCGACGGGCGCACCGACGTTTTCCTCGGGAATTACTGGATGCAGGCGCCAGCGCGCGCGGGCGAACACTGGCATCTGTTCGCGACGAATCTGAATTACGAGTTGCCCGATTCGGCCACGGCGCACGTGGCGCTGCTCCCGTTGCCGGGGCGCGAAAAGCCGTCGCTCGTGTGGGTGCAGGCGCGGATGGCGCCGGCGCGGGCCGTGATTCTGCATCAGCCTGAGAATCCGGAGAAGCTGTGGGACGCGGAACCGCTGCCGGGCGAGTGGAACGAGCCGAAGGGGCTGATCGTCGTGGGCCGGGAGATCCTGATCGGCGACCGCACGCGCGTCTCCGTGCTGCGCCGCACCGGTGGCGGATGGCGCGAAACGCGGTTGGCCGAAGGGTTCGCGACGCTCGCGCTGGTCGAGGTTCACAGCGAGGTCTATGCCATCCACGCGGACGGCGTGAAGCGCGTCTACCGGCGCAAGTAGGCGTCGTCGCCGCGAATCCAGTCCTCGCGGCACGGGGCGAAGAGATCGGTAACCAGCGTGTCCTCGAGCGCATCCACGCTGTGCGGCAGGTTCGGCGCAATCTCCATGCTCTGGCCCGGGCCGACTTCGATGTCACCATGGGGGAACCGGAACAGCAGACGCCCGCTTTCGACCATCGAGACCTGCTCGTTCTCGTGGCTATGCGTCGGCACGTGCGCGCCCTTCGTGAGCACGAGTTTGGCGATGGTCATCCGGCCGGTGTGCACTACGCGGCGCGAGAGCAGGCTGTTCATCTGCTCGGAGGGCAGGCTGTTCCAGTCGTGGACCTTCATGAAGGCAGCGTAACACCTGTGACTGCAAGCCCTTGCGCTATCATGGCCTGAGACTCTCAAACAGGAGCATTGATGAAGGGCGTTGTTCTCGCCGGCGGCAAAGGGAGTCGCCTTCACCCACTGACGAAGATCACTAACAAGCATCTTCTTCCGGTGTACGACAAGCCGATGATTTATTACCCCATCCAGACCCTTGTGGATGCGGGCATTCGCGACATTCTGATCGTCACTGGCGGCAGCAACGCCGGGGATTTCCTGCGGCTGCTGGCCAATGGAAAAGAGTTCGGGTTGACGCACCTGGACTTCACCTACCAGGAGGGCGAAGGCGGCATCGCCGAGGCGCTCGACCTGGCGCGGCACTTCGCCGACGGGCAGAAATTGTGCGTGATTCTCGGCGATAACATCATCGAGAAACCGATCAAAGCCGCGGCCGACGCCTTCCGGGCGCAGGAAAAAGGCGCGCGTATTTTGCTGAAAGAGGTCCATGACGCCGAACGTTTCGGGGTCGCGGAGATCGATGGGCACCGCATCGTCGGCATCGAAGAGAAGCCGACGCAGCCGAAATCGAACCTGGCCGTCACCGGCATCTACTTCTACGACGAAAGCGTCTTCGAGAAGATCTCGACGCTTGTGCCTTCGGGGCGCGGCGAGCTTGAGATCACCGACGTCAACAACGCTTACATCCGCGAGGGGACGATGCAGTTCTCGCACCTCGACGGCTGGTGGACCGACGCCGGCACCTTCGATTCGCTGCTGCGCGCCTGCAACCTGGTTTCGCAGAGCCAACCTGGGAAATACTCCGAATGAGCGCGAAATTACCGGAAATCAAGACGCCAGCCTGCGAAAATGGCATCGGAAAAGTCATTCTGAATCCGCAGTCGAAAGACCTGATTGAGGGC
Source organism: Bryobacteraceae bacterium (assembly GCA_050789245.1). Taxonomy (GTDB): domain Bacteria; phylum Acidobacteriota; class Terriglobia; order Bryobacterales; family Bryobacteraceae; genus PNKE01. The sequence goes on from JBOZRR010000039.1 coordinate 68,705, forward strand.
GTGAAGATCGAGCCCTGCGCGTTGTGGCCGGACGACCGCGGCTACTTCATGGAAGTGGCGCGCATGGGCCAGGGACTGACCGCCGGCCTCCCAGCAGAGACCACGCAGATCAGCGCGGCGCTTAGCTATCCGGGCGCGATCAAGGCCTTCCACTTTCACCGCCACCAGACCGACGTCTGGCTGCCGGTGCAGGGGATGTTCCAGGTGGCGCTGGTGGATCTCCGCGCCGGCTCGCCCACCTTCGGCGCGCGGAACACGTTGTACGCCGGACAACTCCGCCCGTGGCAGATCCTGATTCCGCCGGGCGTAGGGCACGGCTACAAAGTGATCGGCACGCAGCCCGCGATGCTGGTCTACCTGACGGACCGCTTCTACAACCCCGAGGACGAAGGCCGGATCGGCTACAACGACCCCGGCATCAACTACGACTGGGAACTGCAACACAAATGAAGATTCTCGTGACCGGCGGAGCGGGCTTCATCGGCTCCGCCTTCGTGCGCCTGGCGCTCCAGGAGAACTGGGCCACGCGCCTGGTGAACCTCGACAAGCTGACCTACGCGGGCAACCTCGAAAACCTGGCGGAGATCGAAGGCGACGCGCGCTACCGCTTCGTCCACGGCGACATCTGCGACGAGACGCTGCTGGAAGGCCTGTTCGCCGACGAGCAGCCCGACTCCGTTGTCCACTTCGCCGCAGAATCGCACGTGGACCGCTCGATTCTCGGGCCCGCCGCTTTCGTCGAAACGAACGTGCGCGGCACGTTCACGATGCTGGAAGCGGCACGCGCCGCGAAGACGCCGCGCTTCCTGCACGTCTCGACCGATGAAGTCTACGGCTCGATCGACGAGCCGTTCGACGCCGACGAATCGTATCCGTTGAAAGCGTCTAGTCCGTACTCCGCGTCGAAGGCCGGCTCGGACCTTCTCGCTCTCAGTTACTACACCACCTTCAAACTGCCGGTGACCGTGACGCGCGCCAGCAACAACTATGGCCCGTACCAGTTCCCCGAGAAGCTGATCCCGCTGATGATCTCGAACGCGCTCGAGGACAAGCCGCTGCCGATCTACGGCGACGGCATGCAGGTGCGCGACTGGCTCTTCGTCGACGATCACTGCCGCGCGATCTTCGCCGCACTGAAGGACGGTGCGCCGGGCGAGATCTACAACGCCGGCGGATCGCGCGCGCTGCCGAACCGCGAGGTGGTCGAGATGATCCTCGACGTGATCGGCAAGCCGAGGTCACTGATGACCACGGTAAAAGACCGCCCCGGGCACGACCGCCGCTACGCCATCACCACTGAGAAACTGGCGCGCGCCACCGGTTGGCAGGCGCAGGTGCCGTTCGAGGAAGGACTGCGGCGCACCATCGACTGGTACCGCTCGAACCCGGCCTGGATCGCCCGCGTCCGGTCAGGCGAATATCAGACCTATTACTCCCGAAATTACGCGGGGCGATAGGGGCGAAAAGCCGGAATTTACGGCGAATTTACAATACTTTTACGATCTCAACCGCGCACCCGGCTTACTATCCCGTAGGGGCGGGATGGTTGGGGGGTCCTGCCCGCCCCAAATCGATCAGGAGGCATCAAGGTGCGCCCATACAGCAAGTTACGTCGCAGTGTGCTCGTTGTGCTCGGACTGTCCGCCGCCGCCCTGGCCCAGGAACCGAGTGTCGTGGACCACAACCTGGCCGTCAGAACCGTGGTCGGCGGGCTGAACCAGCCCACCACCATGGCCTTTCTGGGGCCGGGCGATTTCTTCATCCTCGAGAAAGCCTCGGGCCAGGTAAAGCGCGTGGTGGACGGTACGGTTCAATCCACCGTGCTGGACCTTGCGGTCAACTCCGGATCGGAGCGCGGCCTGCTGGGCATCGCGCTGCATCCGAACTTCCCCGAGAATCCCGGCGTCTACCTGCACTGGACGGAGAGTACGACCGGCGCCGACACCACCGTGCTCGCCAATACCTCGTTGCTCGGCAACCGCGTCGACCGGTTCGTCTGGAATGGCACGACGCTCACCTTCGACCGGAACATCATCCAGTTGCGCGCGCTGCAACCCGCGTTTGACCGGGAACCAACGCCTGCCGCCGGCCGCGGCAACCATAACGGCGGCGTGCTCCGCTTCGGGCCGGACGGCAAGCTCTACATCATCAAAGGCGACACCGGCCGGCGCGGCTGGCTCCAGAACCTGCCCTGCGGCCCGACGCCGGATTGCCCGGGTCCCACCGTGCAGGACGATAACTTCGGTGGTCCTGAACCCGACAATGCTCATCTGACGGGCGTCATCCTGCGGCTGAACGACGACGGTTCCACGCCCGCCGACAACCCATTCCACGCCGTTGGCGCTTCAATGGGCGGCGAGGTGGGAGCGAACATCCAGAAGATCTTCGCCTATGGCGTCCGCAACAGCTTCGGCATGGCATTCGACCCATACAGCGGCTGGCTGTGGGCCGAGGAGAACGGCGACGACAGCTTCAGCGAGTTGAATCGCGTCGAGCCCGGAATGAACTCGGGCTGGGTGCAGGTGCAGGGTCCGCTGTCGCGCGTGGCGCAGTTCCGGGAGATCGAAACGAATGCGCCATTCCGAGGCCTGCAACAGGCCCGCTGGAGCCCCGACAACATCGCGGCGACGCCGCAGGAGGCGCTCTCGCGCATGTTCATGCTCCCCGGCGCGCACTTCAGCGATCCAGAAATGACCTGGAAGTTCGAAGTAGCTCCGGCCGGAATCGGTTTCATGAAAGGGTCCGCGCTCGGCCCTCAGTACGACGGCGATCTCTTCATGGGCGGCGCGCGGCCGACTCTGGAAGGCGGCCACCTGTTTCACTTCAACCTGACCGGCAACCGGCTGAAGATCGGCGTCGACGATCCGCGCCTCGAAGACCGCGTCGCCGATAATCTCGGGAAGTTCGAGATCACTGAAAGCGAAAGCCTGCTCTTCGGCCGCAACTTCGGCGTCGTGACCGACATCCACACGGGTCCCAACGGCAACCTGTTCCTGGTGTCGCTTTCGAACGGGACGGTGTACGAGATCTACCGGACGCGGACGGGGCGCTAACCAGGGGGATCGGGCAGGGAGAGCCTACGGCAGATCTTCTTCGCGAGAAGATTCGAGATCTCCGCGTGGCGCGGAATCGCTTCGGAGTGTCCGGTCCGTGGGTTCTCCCAGAGAGAACGCTCTTTGCCCTCCCGCCGCAGAACACAGCCGTATCTGCGCGGGTGACGAAGCAGTGTTTCTCGCCTCATCCGACAACGACACGTTCGCGCTGGGCGTCGGCCGGCATCGCACGCAGGGAATCCTCACGACGGTGGTCGAGGATCAGTGCGATCGCCTCACGCAAATTCTCCAGGCACTCTTCGCGAGTTCTGCCCTGCCCGTTCGCACCGGGGACTTCCGCGCAATAGGCGATGTACCACGGCCCGTCCTGCTCGATGATGGCCGTGAACTCGTTCCGCATGTCCCTCATTCTAACGCCAGACTCGGCCGCGGACGGCTCCGGTCTAAAGCTCGAGCCGCGCGGAAACCACCGGGTCGCCCGTCTCGCGCAGCAGCTTGAAGCCGAGCTTTTCGCTCACCTTCTGCATGGCGGAGTTCTCGGTGAGGATCTCGGCGGTGATGGCCTTCACGCCTTCCGCGCGGCCGATCTCGATCAGCCGGCGGAGCAGTTCCGTGCCGAGGCCCTGCTTCTGGTACGTGTCGGTGACGACGATGGCGAACTCGGCGTCGTTCGGGCCGCAGATCCCTTGCAGGCGACCGACCCCGACGATCTCGTCCTCACCCGTCTCGGGGTTCCGGCGGACAACGACCAGCGCCATCTGGCGCGAGTAGTCGATGAAGCAGATGCGCGTCAGCCGGGTGTGCGCCGTGCGCTGGCTAACGTTCAGCAATTGCAGGTAGCGCTGGTAGACGGTGCGCTCGGAGAGCGTCTCGTGGAAGCGGACCATCATCGGCTCGTCTTCGGGGCGGATGGGCCGGATCTGCACGGTCTCGGTGTTGCGCATCACCCACGGACTCTCGTACTGCGTCGGGTACGGGCGGATCGACGGCCGCGGCAGCGCTTCCGGCTTCGTGTCCGGATCGTGCAGCACGACGCGCGCATCCAGCGCCAGCAGCCGGTCCGGCGAGGCGAGAAGCGGATTGATGTCCAGCTCCTTGATCCACGGCTGTTCGACGACGAGCTGCGAGAACCGCACCAGCAACTGCTCCAGCGCTTCCAGGTCCACCGGCTTGCGGCCGCGAACGCCCTTCAGCGCTGTGTAGATCTTCGTACGCTCCATCATGCGGCGGGCCAGCGTGGAATTCAGCGGCGGCAGCGCCAGGGCGCGGTCCTTGAAAACCTCGACAAGCTGCCCGCCCATGCCGAACAGCAGCACGGGGCCGAACTGCGGATCGACGGACGATCCCAGAATCACCTCGTACCCGTCGAGCTTCGCGAACGGCTGCACGTTCACGCCGTCGAAGTGCTCGGCGCCCACTTTGGCGGTGACCGAGTCGCGGATCGAGCGGAAGGCGTTGCGCACGGCCGCGTCGTCCTTCAGGTTCAGCATCACGCCGCCGACGTCGGTCTTGTGCGTGATGGTCTCCGAGTGCAGCTTCAGCACGACGGGGTAGCCCATGCCGGAAGCGGCGGCCACGGCGTCGTCTTCCGTCGTGGCGATGGCCGAAGGCAGCGTCGGGATGCCGTAGTCGGCCAGGATCTGCTTCGACTCGATCTCGGTGAGAATCGTGCGGCCCGACGCGCGGACCTTTTCGATCAGCGCGGCGGCATTGCTGCGCTGCGCTTCGTGATCGTCGTCCTGGCGCGGCGTTTCATAGAGCGCCGACAGGTTCTTCGCGTACTGCCACATGTAGTTGTACATGCGCGCCGCGGTGTCGGGGTAGGAGAACGTCGGGATGCCCGAAGCGTTCAGGATCTGCTCGCCGGCGGCTACGTCCACGCCGCCCATCCACGACGCCAGCACGGGTTTGTCGGCCACCTTGGCGTAGGGCTTCAGGTGCTCGGCGGTCTGAGTGGCGTCGGTCATCGCCTGCGGCGTCAGCACCACCAGCATGCCGTCGCTGTTCGGATCTTTCGCGGCAATCTCCAGAGCCTTGGCGTAGCGTTCCGGCTCGGCGTCGCCGAGGATGTCGATCGGGTTGCCCTTGCTCCAGCTCGCGGGCAGAATCTGGTTCAGCTCGGCGATGGTCGCCTCGGAGATCTCGGCTAGTTCGCCGCCGCCGAGCAGCAGCGAATCCGCCGCCAGCACGCCGGGGCCGCCGGCGTTGGTCAGCACCGTCAGGCGCGGGCCCTTCGGGCGCGGCTGCTTCGAGAGCACTTCGGCCATGTAGAACAGGTCCGCGATGTTGCTGACGCGCAGCACGCCGGAGCGCTGGAAGGCGACGTCGAGAACGTCGTCGGAACCCGTCATCGAACCCGTGTGCGACGCCGCGGCCTTCGAACCGGCGGCCGTGCGGCCCGCCTTGATGACGATGATCGGCTTCGTCAGCGCCACTTCACGCGCGGCGGAGAGAAACGCCCGCGCATCGCCGACCGACTCCATGTAGATCAGGATCGAGCGCGTCTTCGGATCGTTGCCGAGGTAGTAGATCAGGTCGCCCCAGCCGATGTCGGCCATCGAGCCGATCGACATGAACGCCGAGAAGCCGACCATTTCGCGCATCGACCAGTCGAGAACCGCCGTGCACAGTGCGCCGGACTGGCTGAGGAACCCAACGTTGCCCGTCCGTGCCATGCCGGAGGCGAACGTCGCGTTCAGACCCGACGGCGGCACCATGATGCCCAGGCAGTTCGGACCGATGATGCGCATCTGGTGCTTGCGCGCATTCTCGAGCAACTGCTTCTCCAGCAGTTTGCCTTCGTCGCCCGCCTCCTTGAATCCGGCGGAGATCACGACAGCCGCTTTGATGCCGACATCGCCGCATTCGTCGATCAGCGATGGGATGAACTTCGACGGCGTCACCAGAACGGCCAGGTCGACTTCGGCCGGAATGTCCTTCACCGTCTTATAGGCCTTGATGCCCAGCACGCTGTCGCGCTTCGGGTTCACCGGGAAGACCGCGCCGCCGAACGGCGAGCTCATCAGGTTCCACAGTGTGGTGCGCCCGACGCTGCCCACGTTTTCCGTGGCGCCGATGACGGCCACGTTGCGCGGCGAAAAGAACGGATCGAGCGGATTCGCCTCGTGCTTCAGGATGTCGTGCGCGGATTCGGGTTTCTGGACGCCAAAAGGTTTCATATCGGGGTTCCTGAGGGAAATCTCTCTTTCATTATCCATTTTCCGATTCCGATGTCTGAAAACTCAACTCCAGAGCCCAAGTTTTCGGCAAACTCCCCACCTTGACGGTTTTGGCATGATGCGTGCACTGATAGAGTCGCAATGGCCATTCATCCCGTTATCAACCTTGACGACTGCATCGCCGACCAGGCGTGCCTGCAATACTGCCAAAAGGACGTGTACGGCCTCGACGGAGACGGTAAGCCGAGCGTGGATCACCCTGAGAATTGTGATGGTTGCGAGGATTGCGTGACGAACTGTCCCACTGCCGTCATCACGCTGGTGAACGAGTAGCTTCTATCCACTCAGCCCCGGCGTCCCCCTCCTTCCGCCGGCTGCGTGACAAAAGCCCCGCTGGGTGATTTCACACACCCGGCGGGGCTTTCTGTTTGAATGGGGCGGATTCGCTCAGCGCGCGTCCGGCGTGCGGCCCGATGTCCAGGGCACACCCGCCGCGTCGAGCTGCTGCTCGAAGCGCTTCAGGTCGTCGAGCAGTCCCTTGAGCTTCGGCTGCTCCGCCGTGAATTCCTCGAGCGCCACGCGGTAATTCATCTCCTGCGTGCCGGTCGGCGCTCCCAGCAGGTTGCGTGAACCCTGCACGGCCGACGACGCACGTGACTGAATGCTCGACGGGCTGCCGCTCTCCAGACCGCGCAGCGTCTCGTCGCCGCGCAAGCTCCTGAGGATCGCGGTCAGGCGTTTCTGTAATGCCGCGGCCTGGTCGATCAGCTTCGTCTCGGCGGGCGAATCGAGAAGTGCGCGGCGCATGGCGCCCAGGCGCGTGTTCGCTTCGTTGGCCGAGTCCATCGCACCGGAAACCGCCCGCTGCAGCCGCACTGCCTTCTGCTGGAACTCGGTCATCAGGCGGTGGTCCTCGGGACGGACCAGCGCGGCGGGATCGGCCTCCACCACGAACGTCTGCTCGGCGTTCAGCGGCTGGATGACGCCATCCACGCGGCTCGCCAGAGCGACCTTGTACGTGCCGGGCCGCACATACGCGCCTCCGGCGTTGATCTGTGCCGACTCGTTCTCGTCGAAGAAGCCGCGCTGGCCCGTTCCGCCCGAGGCGGCCGGTCCGCGCAGGTTCCACGTTACGCGCTGAAGGCCCTTGGCCGAAGGCCCCGTGATGCGCTTCACGACTTTGTTCGACGAATCCGTGATGGTCAGCAGGATCTGCGGCGCTTCCTCGTCGGCTTCGGCGGTCAGCTCGGCGGGCGACGGATACGGCAGGGTCTTCTTGTCTTTTTCGGCCTGCTTCGCGGCGTCGGTGCGGCGCTGCTTCTTCGACTTCAGCCCTTCCTTCAGCCAGTAAGTGAAGGTGGCGCCGAATGGCGGATTCTCGGCCATCCAGAGCTGCTCGCCCTGCGAGCCGCGGTTACGCCCGGTATCCGGCACGAAGAGCGTTGTCTTCTTCACGGGGAAGAGTTCGGCGGGCTTCTGCGCCGTCTCGGGCTTCCAGTGGCGCAGCGGCGTGTAGTCGTCCAGGATGTAGAAGCCGCGCCCGAAGGTGGCGATGGCCAGGTCGTTCTCGCGCTCCTGAATCGCCAGGTCTCGCACGGCGATCGTCGGCAGGTTGTTCTTCAACCGCACCCACTGCTTGCCGCCGTCGACGCTCGTATAGAGGCCGAACTCCGTGCCCACGAAGAGCAGGTTTGGATTCACGTGGTCCTCGGCGAAGGCGAGTGTTGGGCCGTTCTCCGGCAGGTTTGCGGCGATGGATGCCCACGTCCTGCCGCGATCAACGGACTTGAAGATGTACGGCTTGAAGTCGCCGTTCTTGTGATTGTCGAAGAGCGCGTACACGGTATTCGCGTCGTGCTTCGACGGCGCGAGGCGCTGCACGTAAACGCCAATGTCGCCAATGGAAGCGAGGTCGGGCAGACCCGCGATCTTGTCGATCTTGCGCCACGTCTTGCCGCCGTTCTCGGTCACCTGGACGAGGCCGTCGTCGGTTCCGGCGTAGATCAGCCCCTCCTGCTTGCGCGACTCGGCCAGCGCCGTGATGTTGCCGAACGTCGAAGTCGACTGGTGTTTCGCGATCGCCTCCGGCGGCCAGATCTTGCCCATCACGGGAAACTGGTCGCGGTTCGACTGGCGCGTCAGGTCGGGCGACACCGCCGTCCACGAGTTGCCGCGATCATCGGAGCGGAAGACGCGATTCGCGCCGAAGTACAACCGCGTTGGGGCATGCGGGGAAATGATGTACGGCGACTCCCAGTTGAACTTCAGCGCCGGCTCGCCCTTGCCCTCGACCGGCCGGATCGATACCCGCTCCGATGTGCGGCGGTTGTAACGAACCAGTCCGCCGTACTGCGATTCACCGTAGACCGTGTCCGGATCGGTGGGATCGATGCGCGCCACGAAGCCGTCGCCGCCGGTGACGATGAACCAGTCGCCGTTGGTCGAGCCTTGCACGCGCTGCGTGCGCGACGGCCCGCCGATGGTGCTGTTGTCCTGCGTTCCGCCGTAGATGTTGTAGACCGGCGAGGCGTTGTCCACCTCGACGTTGTAGAACTGCGTGATTGAGAGATTCGTGATGTGGCGCCACAGCGCGCCGCGGTCCCACGTCTCATAGACGCCGCCGTCGCAGCCGGCGATGATGTGATCCGAATCGTCGGGATCGATCCACCAGGCATGCGTATCGACGTGCTTCGAACGCTCGCCCACATTGCGGATGTTCGCGCCGCCGTCGTCGGAGACGCGGACCATCGTGTCCATCATGTAGAGCCGGTCGGCGACAGCCGGATCGGCCACCACCTGCGCGTAGTACATCGGCAGGCCGCTGAACGGGTTGCGCTTCGTCCAGGACTCGCCCGAATCGTTCGAGCGGTAGATACCGCCGCCGTTGTCCGCCGCCTCGACGCGCGCGTACACAAGTCCCTTTTGCGCAGGCGAGAACATCAACCCGATGCGGCCCAGTTCCCCGCCCGGCAGCCCGGTACGCACCTTGCGGAACGTCTTGCCCGCGTCGGTCGATTTGTAAAGCGCGGACTCGGGACCGCCGTGGATCAGCGTCCACACGTGCCTGCGGCGCTGGTGCGCGGCGGCGAGAATTACGTCGGGATTGTTCGGATCGATGGCGACATCGGTAACGCCGGTGTCGGCGGAGATGTCGAGCGCCTTCGTCCAGGTCTTGCCTCCGTCGATGGTCTTGTACAGACCGCGGTCGCCGCCCGAAGCCCACAACGGCCCAACAGCCGCGACGTACACGACGTTCGTATCGCGCGGATCAATGGCAATACGGCCGATGTGCTCGCTCTGCTTCAGCCCGAGGTTGCGCCACGTGCGGCCGCCGTCGTCGGAGCGGTAGATGCCGTCGCCGTAGCTTACAGATCGCTGGTTGTTCGACTCGCCCGTGCCCACCCAGACCGTCTCGGGATTCTTCGGGTCCAGCGTCACCACGCCAACCGAATAGGAGCCCTCGTTTTGAAAGACCGGCGTCCAAGTGGTGCCGGCGTTCGTGGTCTTGAAGACGCCGCCCGACGCCACGCCCACGTACCAGGTGGACTTGTGCCGCGGATCGACCGCGATCGACACGACGCGGCCCGACATCAGCGCCGGGCCGACCGCGCGCAGGCGCAGGCCGCCGAAGTCCGGAGCCTCCTGTGCGCTGGCTGTCTGGGAAAAGGAAATGAGGGAAAGGAGAGAAAGGGAGAGGAAGAACCGGCGGTTCATCAGCTATGCGAAGCTCTTCAGAGCCTCCTCCTCGGTGTCGTAGATTTCGAAGACGGTGATCAGGCGGGTGATCTGAAGCAGCGCGTAGACCTTCTGCGGAAGTTGGGCCATCTTGATGCTGGCGCCGGAAGCATGCGCGGACGTGTAGCCGCCCACCAATTCCCCGATGCCCGTCGAATCCAGATAGTTCACCTGTGCCAGGTTGAGGATGATCTTCCGCGACCCGGCCTTCAGCAGTTCACGCAGCGTGTTCCGGAACAGCGTCGTGCCTTCCCCCAGCCGGATGTCTCCCTTGCAGTCGATGACGGTGACATCTCCATTCGCGCGGGTCTCAACTTGAAGCGACATCAGTAGACTCCTCCTGGTGGACTCACCAGTTTAACGCGAGTCCCAGCCCGGCTTGGCGCCGCCCGCCGGTAAGGTACACTTTCCCGAAGGAACCGGAGAGGGATGCCAACGGAAAACCACAGAATCCATGTCCGCCGGGTCGCGGTGCTGGGCGCGGGCACCATGGGGGCACGCATCGCGGCGCACTTCGCCAACGCAGGCGTGCCGTCGCTTTTGCTTGACCTGACCGTCGACCAGGCCCGCGCCGGAATCGACGCCGCGCGCAAGCAGTCCCCCGGCGGCTTCTTCACCGAGGCCGGGCTCGCGCTGGTCACGCCCGGCTCCTTCGACGCCGATCTGCCGAAACTCGCCGGATGTGACTGGATCATCGAGGCCGTCACCGAGAAACTCGAGGTGAAACGCGCCCTCTGGCAGCGCGTGGATGCACATCGCAAACCTGGCGCCCTGCTGACGACGAACACCTCCGGCATCCCGCTGCATGCCATCTGCCAAGGCTTTTCGCCGGACTTTCGCCGCCACTTCTTCGGCACGCACTTCTTCAACCCGCCGCGCTACATGCACCTGCTGGAGCTGATCCCAGGCCCGGAGTCCGACGCCGCGCTGATGGACGCCGCCGCGGCTTACGGCGACGTCGTGCTGGGCAAGGGCGTGGTGCGATGCAAGGACACGCCGAACTTCATCGCCAACCGCATCGGCAGCTTTTACGGCGCGACGGTCTACAAGCTCGCCGAGGAGCAGGGGCTGAGCGTCGAAGAAGTGGACGCGCTCACCGGCCCGCTGATCGGCCTGCCGCGCTCGGCGTCGTTCCGGCTGCTCGATATCGTCGGCCTCGACATTTGGGCCTTCGTCTCAAATAACCTCTACGACCTGGTACCCGGCGACCCGTGGCGCGAGCGGTTCCGCCTGCCGGGCTTCATGCAGCAGATGCTGGAGCGCGGCTGGCTCGGCGAAAAGTCGGGTCAGGGTTTCTACAAGCGCGTCGGGCCGAAGAAGGAGATCCACGCGCTCGACTGGCGCACGTTCGAATACCATCCGGCCGCGAAGGTTCGCCTGCCGGAATTGGACGAGGCCTACGCCATCGCCGATCTGCCGGCACGGCTGCGCTTTCTCGTGTCAAGCAAGGGCAAGGCCGGCGCGTTCCTGCGTCCGTTGTTCGAGGACGTCATCGCCTACGCAACGGCCATGGCGCCGGAGATTGCCCACGCGCCCGAAGACATCGACCGCGCCATGCAGTGGGGCTACAACCACACCTTCGGCCCCTTCGCCTTGAAGGACGCGCTCGACGGCAAGGCGCCCGCCGCGCGCGAAGGCGTCACGAAGGTGGCGGGCAACGCCGGCGCTTCGCTGATCGACATCGGAGACGGCGTGCTTCAACTCGAATTCCACTCGAAGGCGAACGTCCTCGGCGCTGACGCCGTTCAGATGATCCACGCGGGCCTGGCGCATCTCGATCGCGATTTCGACGCCATGGTCATCGCCAACAACGGCGAGATGTTCAGCGCCGGAGCGAACCTTGCGCTCGTCCTGATGCTGGCGCAAAACGAAGAGTGGGACGAGCTCGACGCCGCCGTGCGCGAATTGCAGAACGCCTACATGGCCATCAAGTACGCGCCGCGCCCCGTGGTCGCCGCGCCGCATGGGCGCGCCCTCGGCGGCGGATGCGAAGTCGTTCTCCATTCGCGCGGCGTGCAGGCCTCGGCCGAACTTTACATCGGCCTGGTCGAGCTCGGCGTCGGCGTCATCCCCGCCGCCGGCGGATGCAAGGAGATGATCGCGCGCCTCAAGGATCCCCGCCGCGCCTTTGAGCTGATCGGCCTCGCGAAGGTCTCGACCTCCGCCGAAGACGCGAAGCAACTCGGCCTGCTTGACCGAGCTGCCGGCATCACCATGAACCCGCGCCGCGTGCTGGAGGACGCCAAGGCGCTGGCGCTCTCGATGTCGCGTAGCTACCGGCCCGGCGTGCCGCGCGCCGACATCCAGGTGGGCGGCGATCCCGCGTTCGCAGCCTTGAAGATAGGCGCGTGGCTGATGCGTGAAGCCGGCCACATCAGCGAGCACGATTTCCGCCTGGCCCAGCACCTGGCCCGTATCCTGACCGGCGGCGCCAGCCCGTCGGCCCGCGCGGTCAGCGAACAGCACCTGCTCGACCTGGAGCGCGAAGCGTTCCTCAGCCTTTGCGGCACGCGCGAAACGCAGGAACGGATGAGCCACATGCTGAAGACCGGCAAGTCCCTAAGGAACTAGCCATGCCCGACGCCGTCATCATCGATTGCCTTCGCACTCCCGCCGGCAAAGCGCCGCGCGGCGCCCTGCGCGACGTGCGCCCGGACGACATGGCCGCCGCCGTCATCCGCGCTCTGCTCAACCGCTATCCGCAAGTCGAGGGCTCGGCCATCGACGACGTCATTCTCGGCTGCGCCATGCCCGAAGGCGAGCAGGGGATGAACTTCGCGCGCATCGCCGCGCTTCGCGCCGGGCTGCCCGTCAGCGTGCCCGGCATGACTATCAACCGCTTCTGCTCCTCGGGCCTGCAAGCCATCGCGCTCGGCGTGGAGCGCATTCGCTCGGGCGGCGCCGATGTCGTTCTCGCGGGCGGCGCGGAGAGCATGTCGATGATCCCGATGGGCGGCTACAAGTTCGCCCCGAATCCGCGACTGGTCGACGAATGGCCCGAGATCTACATCTCGATGGGCCTCACCGCTGAGCGCCTTCAGGCGAAGCACAACATCTCGCGCGACGAGCAGGACGCCTTCGCTCTGCGCTCACATCAGAACGCCCTTCGGGCGCAGGCCGAGGGCCGTTTCGACGACGAGCTTGTCCCCATCAACGGCCTGACGAAAGACGAGGGCCCGCGCTCCGACACCACGGCCGAGGCGCTCGCGAAACTTCGTCCCGTCTTTCACGCGCGCGGCACCGTCACGGCGGGCAACGCGTCGCAGACCTCCGACGGAGCCGCCGCCGCGCTCGTCATGTCCGAGGAGCGCGCCCGCGCACTGGGCCTGAAGCCGAAGGCGCGGCTCGTGAGTTACGCGGTCGCCGGTGTGCCCCCGGAGATCATGGGCATCGGCCCCGTGGAAGCCATCCCCAAGGCGCTAAAGATGGCCGGGATCACGCTCGACCAGATCGGCGTCATCGAATTGAACGAGGCCTTCGCCGTACAGGCGCTGGCCGTCATCCAGGAGGCGCAACTGCCTCTCGACAAGGTCAACGTCAACGGCGGTGCGGTCGCGCTTGGCCATCCGCTGGGCTGCACCGGCGCGAAGCTGACAGCCACCATCCTGCGGGAGATGGAGCGCGGCGGCCACCGCTACAGCCTGGTCACCATGTGCATCGGAGGCGGCCAAGGCGCCGCGGGAGTCATCGAAAGACTATGAACGGCGGAGAATTCCTCATCCGGCCCGCAGGGCCCGAAGACATTTTCACCCCGGAACGTTTTACGGCCGAGCACCGCGACATCGCGCGCGCCGTCGACGAATTCTGGCAGAAAGAGGTCGTGCCGGAGCTCGACAAGATCCAGCACGCCGACCACGACGCCGCTCTGCGCGTGCTGCGCAAGTCCTGCGAGCTCGGCCTCACCGCCGTCGTCGTGCCCGAAGCTTACGGCGGCATGGAGATGGACCTGACCTCCGCGCTGATCGTCGCCGAGGGCCTGGCGCGCGACGGTTCTTACGCCGGATGGCACGGCGCGCACGCCGGCATCGGCACGCTGCCCGTGCTGCTCTACGGCACAGAGGACCAGAAGCAGCGTTACCTGCCTCGCCTCGTCACGGGCGAACTGATCGGCGCTTATGCATTGACCGAGCCGCACGCCGGCTCCGACGCGCTGGCCGCGCGCACCCGCGCCGACCTCGCCGAAGACGGCTCGCACTACGTGCTGAACGGCTCGAAGATGTGGATCACCAACGCGGGCCGCGCCGATCTCTTCACCGTTTTCGCCAAGGTTGGCGGCGAAAAGTTCACGGCCTTCCTCGTCGAGCGCGCCTTCCCCGGCGTCAGCGTCGGCGCCGAGGAAAAGAAGATGGGCATCAAGGGCTCGTCCACCTGCGCCGTCTACTTCGACAACGTAAAGGTGCCCCCGTCGAACGTGCTCGGCGAAATCGGCCGCGGCCACATCATCGCCTTCAACATCCTGAACCTCGGCCGGCTGAAGCTGGGCACCTTCGCCTCGGGCGGCGCGAAGGCTGTGCTCGCCGACAGCATTCGCTACGCCCGCGAACGCAGCGCCTTCGGCGGACCCATCGCGCGCTTCGGCATGATTCAGTCGAAGCTCGCAGAAATGCTCATCCGCATCTTCGCGGCGGAGACGCTCAGCTATCGCGTCAGCGGCATGATCGAATCGCGGCTGGCGGACTGGAGCTGGTCGCAGCCTGAAGCAGCCGCCACGCTGTTGAAGGCCGTCGAGGAGTTCGCCGCCGAGTGCAGCTACGTCAAAGTCTTCGCGAGCGAGTCGCTCGACTTCGTCGTCGACGAAGGCGTGCAGATCTTCGGCGGCTACGGCTATCACGCCGACTACTCCGTCGAGCGCGCCTACCGCGACTCGCGCATCAACCGAATCTTCGAAGGCACGAACGAGATCAACCGGCTGCTCGCCACGGGCATGCTGCTGAAGCGCGCGCAGCGAGGGCAGCTCGATCTGATCGGCGCCGTGAAGAAGGTCCAGGCCGAACTGATGGAGCCCGCGCCCGCCGCGTCCGCCGCCAATGAGGACTTGCGCATCGCGGAAAACGCCAAGAAGATTGCCCTACTCTGCCTGGGCGCGGCCTACGCGAAGTACCGCGAGAAGATCGAGCAGGAGCAGGAAGTGGTGGCGGCGATCACCGACTGCGCGATGAACGCCTGCGTGATGGAGAGCGTCGCGCTGCGCTGCGCCGCGCTGGAAGGCACGCCGAAGGGGGATGCCGCGCGCGACATCTCCGCTGTCTTCGTGCGAGACGCCATGCGCACCGTCGAGGACGCCGCCAGGCTCGCGCTCGCCGCTTGCCGGGAGGGCGACGACCTGCGCGTCAGCCTCGCCGCGCTGCGCCGCCTGTCGAAGCACGAGCTCATCGACGCCATCGCCGCCCGCCGCCGCCTGGCCACTCGGCTGCTCGAATCCGGCCGATACTTGTTCTGAGATGCTGATCGTTCTGCTGGCGGGGCTGCCCGGCTCGGGCAAATCGTACTGGCTCGAGCAAAACAGGCTGCCCGCGCTGTCGTCCGATTCGACGCGCATCCAACTCACCGGCGACGTCACCAACCAGGCCAACAACCGGTTGATCTTTTCGACGCTGCGCCGGCTTTGCGCCGCGCGCCTGAAGGCCGGCTGCGAGGTGACTTACATCGACTCCACAGCACTCGCGCTCTGGGAGCGCCGCTCCTGGATCCGCTTTGCCGAGCTCCATGGCTGCGAGATTGAATGCGTCTTCTTCGACGTGCCCTTCGAGGAGTGCCTTCGCCGCAACGCCGCGCGCCACCGCGTGGTGCCGGACGAAGCCATGCAGCGCATGGCCGCGCGACTGGTGCCGCCGTCTGTCAACGAAGGCTTCCGCCGCGTCACCGTGATGCGCGGAAGCTAGTCCTTCCAGTAGCGCCGCCGCGCCACGGCCCACAACACCGCTGGAACGAAACCCAGCAAACCCGTGCCGGCCGCAACCCAGCGCACGGAGATCCCGAGATCCACAAGGTGCGACGCCAGATATGACACGGCGCTCATCAGCAGGAACAGCCCGGCGAAGTCGGTCGAAAAGACGCGCCCGCGAAAGCGGTCCTCGGTCATCTGCTGGAGCATCGTCGTCGAATAGATCCAGTTCAGCGACGTGCCCGCGTGGCCCAGAATCACCATGAGGCACGCGATCCACAACGTCGGCGCGCTGCCCAGACCCACGTACGAAAGCGAGACCAGCACGAAGCCCCAGAAGATCACTTTTCGCATCCGGCTCGGATCGTGGCGTCCCAGCCCGCCGCTGGCCAGCGACCCGATTAGCGCCCCAACGCCGCGAGCGCCCATCAGCAGGCTCATCGAGAGCACGCCGGACTCCTTCGCCACGAAGACGCGCTCGCCCAGAATCGGCAGGATCACCCAGTGCGCGCCCAGCAGGCCCATGCCCGTCTTCACCAGCAGCGTGGTCAGCAGTTTCGCGTTGTGGCTGACGTAGCGCAGACCTTCCCAGACGGGCGTATAGTCGAACAGGTCCTTCACGCGTAGCGGCTCCAGGTGGTCCGTGTGCGTCTCGCGGACCTTCATCCGCCACAGCAGCCACGCGGAGAACATGAACGTCACGGCGTCGATGGCAAAGACCGTCTGGCGGCCAAACTTCCACGCGATGAGCCCGCCGATGGCGGCACCGATGGCAAGGTTGAATGACCAGGTCATCGCACCCAGGCTGTTCGCCACCAGCAGCTCGTCCTTTGAGCGGCACAGCCTTGGAATAATTGCGCTGCGGCCTGGCTCGAACAGCGCCCACATTCCCGTTTCCAGGAACAGGAGTCCCCAGATCATCCACACCTGGTCCGGCGTGCGTACCAGGATCATCGCCAGAACGATGAAGACGCGCGCCAAGTCGGCGAAGATCATCACGGCGCGGCGGTTCAGGCGGTCGTTGATGACGCCGGCCATCGGCGCCATGAAGACCTGCGGCAGAAGTTGCAGCACCACGGCAAAGCCCACGCTTTCAGCTTTGCCTGTGAACTCCAGCAGCATGGAGTAGAGCGCGACGGAATAGAACCAGTCGCCGATTTCGGAAACGATCTGCGCGAACCAAAGGAGCCGGAAGTCGCGGTTCTCCCGCAGTAAGCGGCCATAGGCCGCAAGGGACCACGAGTTGGTTCCGGCTAGATTCATCCGGTGTGCCTAGCCGGTGTAAATGCCCATCCGCTGCTTCACCAGGCGCACGGTGTCGTTGGCGATGGAGCTGACGCGCTCTGCGCTCTCGCGCAGCACGCCGTGCAAATAGCCCGGCTCGGCCATGATCTCCCGGTAGCGCGCCTGCAGCGGCTCCAGCCCGGCCACCACGGCCTCCGCCACGGTTTTTTTCAGATCGCCGTAGCGCATCCCTTCGAAGTGCTGCTTCATCTGGTCGTCGGTCCAGCCGGTGAAGGCCTGGTGGATGCTCAGCAGGTTCAGCACGCCGGGCCCGGCGGAATCGAACGTCACGCTGGGGTTCGAATCGGTGGTGGCGCGCATTATCTTCTTGCGAATCAGCGCCGGTTCGTCGAGCAGCGCCACCGCGTGGAACGCGCCTTCGACGGACTTCGACATCTTCTTCGTCGGGTCGTCCAGACCCATGACGCGCGCGCCCACCATCGGCAGCTTCGTCGCAGGCATCACGAACGTGTCGCCATACAGTGAATTGAAGCGCTGCGCCACGTCGCGCGTCAGCTCCAGGTGCTGCGACTGGTCGTCGCCCACCGGCACCACCGCCGCCTGGTACAGCAGAATATCGGCGGCCATCAGCACGGGGTATTGCAGAAGGCCGTCGCCGACGGACTCCTGCTTGGCCGCCTTGTCCTTGAACTGCGTCATGCGCTCCAGCCAGCCAAGCGGCGTGACGCACGTCAGCAGCCAGGCCAGCTCCGCGTGGCCGTGCACGGTGGACTGCACCACCACGGCCGATTTCTTCGGATCGATACCCGCGGCCAGGAAGATGGCGGCTGTCTGTTCAATCTTCTGGAGCAGCTCCTTCGGGTCCTGTGGAACGGTGATGGCGTGCAGGTCGACGATGCAGAAGATGCATTCGTAGTCGTCCTGCATGTTCACCCAGTTCTTCAGGGCGCCCAGGTAGTTGCCGATGTGCAGATATCCGGTGGGTTGGATTCCGGACAGTACTCGTGGTCTCATGCGGTAGAAGGGTAAACTCCATCCTAAGTGATCCGTACACCTCACAACAAACAACCCGCGCAGCCCGCGAAAACGCTTGATTTGACGATAGAAAAGTTGGTTTACGGCGGCGCCGGGCTGGCCCGCCCCGAAGGCCGGGCGGCCATGATTCCGTTTGTTCTCCCCGGCGAACAGGTGCGCGTGGAGGTCGTCCGCGAGAAGTCGTCCATGCTGGAAGGGCTGCCGAGCGAGATCCTCTCCCCCGCCCCGGAGCGCATCGCGCCCGAGTGCCCCTACTTCACGCGCTGCGGCGGCTGCCACTACCAGCACGCGCCGTATGACTATCAGCTCGCGCGCAAGGTCGAGATCCTCCGCGAAGTGCTGCGCCGCGTCGGTAAGTTCGACGCGCCCGCCGAAGTTGCGACGCTCTCCGGCGAGCCCTGGCACTACCGCAATCGCACGCAGTTTCACGTGCGCGGCTCCGACATCGGCTTCCTTGCCGCCGGCTCTCACCAGCATGTGCCCGTCGAGAAGTGCCCCATCTCCGCGCCGCGCATCAACGACGCGCTCACCGTGTTGCGCAAAGCCATCAAGGACCGCCGCTGGCCGCGCTTCGTCAAGGAGATCGAGCTTTTCACGAACGGCGAATCCGTCATGATGAACGTGCTCGACACCGAAGGCGGACGCCGCCTCGCTCGCGGCTTCTTCGACTGGATGGCCGAATCCATCCCCGGCGCGAACCTCGGCGCCGTCGACTACCCCACCGCCGCCGGACCGCTTCGCGTCAGCCACGATTCGTTCTTCCAGGTGAATCGTTTCCTGGTGGACGAACTCGTCGCGAACGTCACGGAGGGGCTCGCGGGCGAGTCCGCGCTCGATCTCTATGCGGGCGTAGGCCTGTTCTCGCTGCCGCTGGCGAAGTCCTTCGCGCGTGTCGATGCCGTGGAGACCAGCGCCAGCGCGGTCGACGACCTGAACGTGAACGCCGCCGCGCGCAACGTCACGGTCCACGCGCACCGCATGCAGTCCGAGCAGTATCTGGAGACGCTGAGCCGCACGCCGGATGTCGTTGTGGCCGATCCGCCTCGCAGCGGTCTCGGCAAGCGCACCGTGGAGCACCTGCTGCGCCTCGCGCCGCCGAAGATGGTGGTGGTGAGCTGCGACCCGGCGACTCTGGCGCGCGACATGGCCGCGTTCCTGGCCGCGGGCTACTCCGTCACGTCGATGACGCTGGTCGATCTGTTTCCGCAGACCTATCACATCGAAACGGTCGTCCGGATTGAGAAGAGCGCGGCTTAATCCCTCGCGGGTTCGAGCCAGAGCACTTCGTACGGCGCGAGCGTCAGTTCCAACGAAACGCCTGTGGCGCGGAAGTACCTTCCGCTCAGCAGGTCGCGCCACAGAGCGTGCGTGACGGGAAGCGAGAGCCACTGCTCCGTGCGCGTCACGTTCGTCAGGCAGATGACGTTTGCGCCGCCGGGCTCGTGGACGCGGCGCTCGATGGCGAAGATGGTGTGCGGCGTCTTCAGCACGCGCTGCGGCGCCTCTGGATGGAACGCGCGATGGGAGGTGCGGCAGGCCACCATGTGGCGGAAGCGCACCATCACCTGGTTGTAGACGCTGGTTCCGTCCGTCAGCCGGTGCATCAGCGCCTCCTCGCTGATGAGCGTGCGGTTGATGCTGCGCGGCTCGTCGAGCTTCGCGTGGTCGCGCACTTCATCCAGGCTGCCTACAACTCCCGGCAGATACACGGCCGGGATGCCCTTCAGCACCAGCGCGACGGCGCGCGAGGCGAGATACCGCGCCACCTGCATCTCCTGCGGGTCGTTTCCGTCGAAGCCGTTCAATGCCTGGAACCACGGGATGTTCAGCTCGTAGGGACTCTGGCGCCCCTGGCGGTCCGTGCGGTAGCCGACCAGCCCGCCGTGCGACTGCGTCGTAGCGACCAGGTGGTCGATCTCGCGGTCCGACAGCACGCCGCGAGCGCCGAGCAGGCCGATGCCGTCGTGCGTGTCGAGCATGTTCAGCACGGTGGTTTCGCGCGAGGGCGTGCGCAGCCGCGCCGCCCAGCGGCTCAAGCGGCGAGCGTCGCCGCTCAGAAACGTGTGCAGCACCACCGGCGGCAGACTGAAGTTGTAGACGACGTGAGCCTCATTCGTGCCGTCGCCGAAGTACGAGAAGTTGTCGTCCTGCGGTACGTTCGTCTCGGTGATGATCACCGTGTGCGGCGCGGCGATGTCGAAGCAGAGCCGGAAAAGCTGGATGATGGCGTGGGTCTGCTCGAGGTGTGCGCACGTCGTTCCGAGTTCTTCCCACAAATACGTGGCCGCGTCCAGCCGCAGCAGGTCCGAGCCCTGGCGGACGTAGAACAGCAGCACGTCGAGCATCCGCAGCAACACGCGCGGGTTTCCGTAGTTCAGGTCGATCTGGTCGCGGCTGAACGTGGTCCACACCCAGCGCGTGCCGCCGAGCGTGTCGTACTTCGTCAGAACGTCGGTGACGCGAGGCCGCAGGATCAGCCGCAGATGCTCCTCGCTGATGCCGTCGCGCGTGTCGAAGCTCGAGAAGAAGTCGCGGTATTCGGGGTTGCCGTTCAGGAACTCGCGGAACCACTCGCTCTCGGACGAGATGTGGTTCACCACGCCGTCGAACATCAGCCGGAAGCGGCCGTGCAGCTCGTGGATGTCGCGCCACGAGCCCAGACGCTGGTCCACCTGCTTGTAGTCGATTACCGAAAAGCCGCGGTCGGAGCTGTACGGGAAGAACGGCAGAATGTGGACCGTGTTGATGACGCCGCGCAGGAACAGCACCAGCAGATCGTTGAGAATCTCGAGCGGCGGGCGCTGAACGTCGGAGACGATTTCGCCGTAGGTGATGCCGATGACGTCGCGCTCAGTGATGCGCTGCGACGGGTCGAGCGAACACTCCTGCTCGAGGAGTTCTTCGGACTTGTGCGCGTGGTGGACTCGAAGAATGCGTTCGAGTTCGCCGATGGTCGCGTCGGCGAGGCCCTCGCCGTAGAGCACGATGAGCTTATCGAGAATTCTCGCGCGCTGCTCGGGAGTCAACTCGAGTTTCGCTCGGGAATAGTCGGGGCGATCGAGGTATTTCGCCCGAGGGTTCGCCGGGATCGACAGGAACGGAAGTTCGCTCGCGTTCAGTCCCGCCATGCGCGCGTCAAGCTCTCCTGAGTTTGCGCCAGGCGAGTTCGGCGAAGTTCAACAGAATGGCCAGTCCGAGCAGCCCCGGCCAGAGCCGCAGCGACGAGGGGACGGAGCGTCCGCCGGCGTTGAAGACATCGCCGGGCGCGGGGTTGAAGAGACCGCCGGTGTAGCCGGCGATCTGCTGCAAAAGTTGCGGGTTGCTGCCGTAAGTCGAAAGCTCCGGCTCGGGCAGGTAGACGCCGATCTCGGGAAATGCGCGGGATTCCTCGAGCGGACGTACGCGAAATAGGCCCTGACGTGCGCCGATGGGTGCGACGGCTCGATAGAAACCGTCCCCCGCCTTCTTCACTTCGAGTGCCTTCTGAAAGCCGTCGGGACCGATGACGTAGAGCGCCGGGAGCTTCGCGGGCTCGGTGACGTGGCTGGCGAGGCGGTACTCGGCGATCAACTGGCCGTTGGCCGGGTCGTGCGTGAGCGTGGATTCGCCGGACTGCGCGTGAGGCAGCAGGTCGCGGAGCACGTTGGTCCAGAAGCGGTCGTAGCCGGGCCAGCCGATCCACGCTTCGGCCCAGCGCGCTTTCGCGTCTGAAGAAAAGACCGCCGTGCGGCCCAGGCCGTACTGCCAGCGGGCGAGAAGCGGGTCCTCGCGATTCTCCTCCCCGATGACGGTGAGGATGGTGTCGGCCTGCGACTTGGCGTCGAAGCGCACGTAGCCTTTCAGCGCGGGAGCCTGCTCGATGCCGACATTTTGCAGGATCTCGGCCTGCTTCTTCACGATGGGCTTGATGGGCATCTCGACGGTGGTGGAGCCGGTGTGCTCCATGACGTCCTTCAGCAGGATCTGCTCGAGGCCCGAGGGGTCGGTGAGCACGTAGGACTTGCCCTTGGCGGTGGCCGCGACCTTCTCGAGGTAGGCCTTGTTGACGTCCTGGCCGAGGCCGACGGTGGAGATGGTGACGCGCAACTGCGCGGCGGCGTTGGCGATCTCCATCGAGTTCCCTTCCTCGGAGATGCCGTCGGTGAGCAGCACGATGTGCTTATAGGCGCCGGTGGCGCGGGTCATGCGGTTGTAGGCTTCGGCGAGCGCGGGGGCGATCTGCGTGCCGCCGTCGGGCGTAATGCCGGCGATGAGGCGCTTGATGAGCATCTTGTCCTCGGCGCGGCGCAGAGGCACGGCCCACTGGTGCGAGTTATCGAAGATGAGAACGCCGACGTAGTCGATGGGGCGCAGGTTGTCGACGACGCCGATGGCTGCGATGCGCGCCAGCTCCATCTTGCGTCCTTCCATCGACGACGACTTGTCGACGATCAGCACGACAGAGGTGCCCTCCGGGCTGCGCGGGGGCGCGATGGTGGCGGGCAGGGCGCGGTCGAGGGCGTCGAGAGTCTTGTCCTTCTTCTCGACGTAGATATTGCGTTCGCCACCGATGACGAGCAGCCCGCCGCCGCGCTGGACGTATCGCTCGAACTCGGTCTTGCGCGCGGGCGGGAGCGACTCCATGTCGTAGTTGTTCAGCACGATGAGCTGATAGTCGTCGAGGCGTGCGGTGCGCACGTCGGCGTCGGTCTTGACCTCGAACTGCGCGGTAGCCATCGCCTGGAGCAACTGCGCCTCCATGCCCTGCCCTTTCGCGTCCATCGATGCGTACAGCACACGTGGACGGCGCAAAGAGACGGCCTGTTCGAAGCGCAGTTCGCCGAGCGCGCCGGCGCGGAGAACGCCGCTCAAGTCGATGGCGCCGGCCGTGGCGATGGAGGCCGTGATGCGCAACTGGTTCACGCCCGGCTCGAGTTTGACGGGCCGTCGTCCGAGCGTTTTGCCTTCGGCGAGGATCTCGAGCTCACCGTCGGCGGCTTCGGGGCTTTCGACGACGAGCTCGACGGGCGCTTTTTCGCCGGTGAAGGCGACGGCGGGGGCGCGGAGCGCGAGGAGCTTCAGTCGCGGCTCGGCGCGTCCGGCGAGAGCGTACGTATCCACCGGGATGCCCAACTGCCGCGCCTGATGCGCGGCGCGCGCGGCGGAGCCGAGCGTTTCGCGGCCGTCGGAGATGAGAACAAGGCGCGGCACGAGGCCGGTGGGCAGAGTGGTGACGGACTCGCGGATGGCGGCTTCAAGGCTGGTGGCGCGGCCGCCCTCGCCGGCGGTGCGTTGAAGCTTCAGGCCGCCAGCGGATTCGGCGACGTCGAGGCCGCGCACGCCGCGCGCGAACGGCAGCACGCGGACCAGGTTGCGGCCGCGGTCGCCCTCGATCTGACGGGCGATTGTGGATGCTCTGGCGAGATCGGCGCCGGGGACGCTGGCCGATGTGTCGACGAGCACGGTGACCGACATCTTCTGTTCGCGCACGCCCATGGCCGGTTCGAAGACGGAGACGAGCGCGGCAATGACGGCGGCGGCCTTCAATGCCGTGGCGACCTTCATGTGCAGCGGATCGAGCGTGCGCTTGCGGCCGTAAATCCACCATTCGGCGGCGAGCAGCGCCGCGCCCGCGATGGCGAGCCAGCGCCACATCTCCTTCGGCAGGGGCGTTGACGGCTGCGGACTGCCGGGGCCGCGGCCCGCCGTGGCCGGGGCTTCCCACTGGCTTTCGCCCAGCGAGGGGAGCGAGAGCGAGAAGACGCGTTCGAGCGAACCCGCACCGACGCGGACGGTGCCAGGCTCCGGCGCAAAGAAGCGCACGGTTCGGCCGTCAACGGTGAACGGCAATGCGGCGCCCTGTTCGTCGAGGACGCGCACGGCCTGCGGATCGGGAGTCTCGTCCATCTCGACGGAGATGGAGCCGGGCGCGTCGGTGAGGACTTCGCGGCGCATGAAGACCTCGGGCGCCATCCAGTGGTAAATGTTCGCCATGAGCAGAGGCGCGGTGACCTCGTAGCGCATGGGCGACAGGACGGGATGGAAGCCGAGGACGACGGCGCGTGGCGCGGCGGTGCGTGCGGCGATCAACGCGCCGCCGGTGGCTTCAGCGACAGCGACGTCACCGCGGCCGGGGGTCAACAACAGGGCCTGCGTGAGACGGAAGTCCCGCGCACGGAGCCCGGCGCCGAGCGGATGCGAGGCGTTCCAGCGGACTAGTTCGAGTGTGCCCTGGCTGGCGTGGGCCGGGATGGGGCTGGCGGCGGCGGGCGGCTGAATCCAGATGGCCGGCTTCTTCGGGGGCTCGGGCGGGGCGAAGCGATCGAGGACGATCAGGTCGATGTCGGCGGGATCGGGCGAGTACTGCGCGAAGCCGAGGAAGCGCGGCTCGACGCGCTTGTCGGCGGCGAGCAGCGGGCGGAGGAGTTCGGGCTGAGGCGTATAGACCGCGACTCGGAGGGCAGGCTGCGCGGGGATCTCGATGCGCGCCGTGTTATCGGCGTCGATGGCGTCGCGGGTCTCGAGGCGGGCTTCGAGCCAGCCGGCGGCGCGGGTGCGGACCTCGATGGTGGCGGTGGCTTCGCCTCCGGAGGGGAGATCCATGGCGCGCGAGGCGATGACGCCGCCGCCGAGGGCGAGAGTCACCGGCACGGTGCGCGGGCGGCGGCCGTAGTTCCGAGCGGAGACGTAGACCTGCCAGAGGTCGGGCTGGCCCTCCGCGCGGCGAAGCCAAAGCCGCGTGAAGCCGATGTTATCGACCGAGGCCTCGACGGGCAGGATACGCAGGTTCGGGGGCGCGGCGATGGTTTCGGGATCGCGGGCGGCGACGCGCGAAGCGCCGGCGTAGACGATCTCGCCGGGCTGTCGGGCCTCGAGACGCTGGGCCTGCGTGGCGAGCGAAAAGGCCTGCTCGATGTCGAGCGCATCCGCGCCGGGGCGCGACGCGCGGATGGCGGCCTCGATCTTGCCGCGGTCGCTTTCGAACGGCGTGGCTGGCGTGGCGAGCGCGGCGGCGCGGACAACCATGACGCGGTCCTGCGCTGGGAGGTTGCGGACCCAGCCGAGGGCCTGGCGGATGGCTTCGCCCTCAAGCGTTGCGTTCGCCTGCCGTCCACCCGTCGTTGCTCCCATCCAGGCGGAAGTGTCCATGAGCAGGACGTGATCGCGGCCGGAGGTATCAGGCTTGCCG
Source organism: Bryobacteraceae bacterium (assembly GCA_050789245.1). Lineage (GTDB taxonomy): Bacteria > Acidobacteriota > Terriglobia > Bryobacterales > Bryobacteraceae > PNKE01. Next base: position 94,004 of record JBOZRR010000039.1, read on the forward strand.
AGGCGGGGCTGCGCGAGGGCGAGCAACAGGAGCGCAATGGCGAGCAACTGCATGAGCAGCGACCAGGGCTGGTCGATGCGGCGGCGGTGGGCCTGCTCCGGCGTGCGTCCGGCGTCGCGCCAGAATTTCAGGGTAGAGACGACGAAGCGGCGGCGGGTGCGCGTGAGGAGATAGAGCGCGACGGTGGCGCCTCCGGCGAGGGCGAAGAGGCCGAGGAACTCGAGCAGCGTGAGGTTGGCGAAGAACATTTACGCGCCCCTCCTGGCAGCCATCGCGGCGCCGGCCCAGTCGAGGGCGTTGAAGATGGCCTCTTCGAGGGGGACGGAAGTCGGGAAGCCGGCATAGCGGCCACCGCTACGGATGGCGAGGTCCTCGAGCGCGCCGGAGTAGCGGTCGAAGGCTTCCAGATAACGCTGGCGCGCCGGCTCGTCGAGCGCGAACTCGAGCTGAGCGTTGGTTTCGGCATCGACGAGCGAGACTTCACCTTCGTAGCCGGGGTCGCGGTCGAAGGGCGTCCAGAGCTGGACGAGCAGAAGCTCGTGGCCGAAGTCGGCGAGGTATTGCAAGGGCTTCAGGGCGTCTTCGTCGTCGAGGAAGTCCGAGAGGATGACCAGCAGCCCGGGCTTCTGCCAGGCGTTGATGCTGAGGCGGGACATCTCCAGGAACGAGGCGCGTCCGCCGGGCTGGATGGCGTTCAGGAAGTCGGCCGCGGGACCGAAGCGGTGGCGTCCGCCGCTGGCCAGGAACATGTCGTCGAACTTCTCGTGGAAGGGCTGGACCAGGAGCGTGTCGTGGCGCACAAGGCCGACATAGACGAGGGCGGCGGCGAGCTTGCGGGCGTAGTCGAACTTCGAGAGATCGCCGCCGGGCTCCCCGGCGGTCATGGAAGCACTGGCATCGAGCAGCAGGCGGATGGGCGTGCGCGGCTCGACCTGAAACATCTTGAGGAAGAGCTTTTCAAGGCGCATGTAAGCGCGCCAGTTGACGGCGCGGAGGTCGTCGCCGTAGTGGAAGTTGCGGTGGTCGAGGAACTCCTGGCCGGGGCCCGAGTAGCGCGAAGGATTGTGCCCGCCCACGAGGCCGCGGAACGAGCGCTGCCAGCGGATAGTGAGGCGCTCGAGCTTCTCGAGAAGCTCACGGTCGATTATCTGTTCCTTCATGGCGGGGCGCGCGCTTCGCGTCGCCATCAGCCGACGTTCGCCGAGGCGGAAGCGACGATCTCCTTGAGCAGCGTCTCCGGAGTCTGACCGTCGGCGTGCGCGTCAAAATTCAGGATGATGCGGTGGCGGAGCACCGCGGGGGCCACGCGCGCGACGTCGTCGACGCTGAGGTGGAGCCGGCCCTGGATGAAGGCCGAGACGCGGCCGCATTCGACGAGCGCCTGGGCTCCGCGTGGAGACGAACCGTAGCGGATGTAGCGATTGGCCTGCGGATGCGCGCCAGGCGTGCCGGGCTGTGTCGCCATGACGAGAGACACCGCGAAATCCTGGACGTGCTGCGCTACCAGGACTTCACGGCAGAGGGAGCGGATCTGGAGGATGGTGTCGCGGTCGATGACCTGTTCGAGCTCGGGCTCGTCGCGCTGGATGGTGCGCTCGACGATGCGGCTGAGTTCGTCACGCGAAGGGTACTCGACGAGGATCTTCATCAGGAAGCGGTCGAGCTGGGCTTCGGGCAGCGGGTAGGTGCCTTCCATCTCGATGGGATTTTGCGTGGCCATCACGAGGAATGGACGGTCGAGCTCGTGAGTCGTCGTGCCGGAAGTGACGGTTCGTTCCTGCATGGCTTCGAGCAGCGCGCTCTGTGTCTTGGGTGTGGCGCGGTTGATTTCGTCGGCAAGCACGAGGTTCGAGAAGATGGGGCCGGGCTGGAAGCGCAGGGATTTGTGGCCGTCCTCGCCCGTTTCCATGACCATGGAGCCGACGATGTCGGCAGGCATGAGGTCCGGGGTGAACTGAATGCGTGAGTACTTCAGGTGGAGGACGCGGGAGAGCGTCCGCAGCAGCGTGGTCTTGCCGAGGCCCGGCACGCCTTCGAGAAGGACATGGCCGCCGGAGAGGAGGCAAGTGAGAACGCCGTCAATGACATCCTGCTGACCGACAATGACTTTGGAGATTTCAGAGCGGACACGGTTCAGGAGCGCGACGGCATCGGCCGGGGTTATCTTTTGCTGCACGCCTTCATTGTATGGCAGCGGGGGAAATGGGGAGAGGTGAGGGGAGCGGGGACAGTCACGCTCCGTCCACGTTGGGACGGAGGTGACAGTACCGTGGGCATTCACAAGTTTTTTCGGACTTTTTTGTCGTTGTTTTGTTTGACATACGGAGAACGGGGCGGGGAATGCTTTGTGAGGCTGTGCTGGAATCGCGGGCGGAGGGGAAATCAGTGGGGGAAGATCATGTGGGGTTCGGTGAGGTTGTGTTTGGCGTGGTGTGCGAGCCAGAGGCTGCCGTAACTGGCAGTGATGTAGTCGGCGGGGGTGAAGCCGAGTTCGAGGGCCGTACGGTCGATCCAATCGGGCGGGCCTTCGAGCTCGAGGAAAACACCGATGGGGGTTTCGTCGAGGACGGCGTGGCCGGGTTCGTTGGGGCGGTCAAACGCGGTGCGGTACTTCTCGTAGCGGAAGACGAGGCGGTAGCCGAGCCGCTGGAGCATGCTGCGAAAGGCTTCGGGGTTCTCGACGCGTGTTTCGATCTCCTCGCGCGATTTGTGCGGGCCGCCTTCGGGCGGGCCTTTGTAGGTGACGATGGCGTCGCCAGCGAATTCGCGCAGGCGGAGGAGCCGGCGGGAGCGACGCAGGGCGTCTTCGGGCGTGTCGAAGACCTCGTTCGATTCGAAAGCGCGGGGGGCGCGTTCGCGGAAGCCGGCCTGTTCAAGCGAAGCCCGCGCCGCGCCGGCGGACGCGGCGGCGAGCTTCACTTCGACTTCACGGTTGATGTTGGCGGAATCAGCCACGGGCGGGAGGAGCTTCGGCTCCGCCTTTCTGGCCCTTGATGACGTTCATCGCGACGGTGAGGATGGAGGCGACGTCGGAGAGGTTCGACGGCACGACGACGGTGCTGGTGGATTTGGCGATTTTGCCGAACTCGCCGATGTACTGTTCGGCGACGCGGAGCTGAACGGCCTCGAAGCCGCCGGGTGATTCGATGGCTTCGGCGACCTTGCGAATGCCCTCGCCGGTGGCGGTGGCGATGGCGAGGATGGCGTTGGCCTGGCCTTCGGCCTCGTTGATCTGCTGCTGCTTGCGGGCTTCGGACGCCTTGATGACCTTCTGCTTCTCGCCTTCGGCGGTGTTGATGGCGGCTTCGCGGACGGCCTCGGAGTTCAGGATGGTGGCGCGCTTTTCGCGTTCGGCGCGCATCTGCTTTTCCATGGCGCTGAGGATGTCGGCGGGCGGCGTGATGGACTTGATCTCGTAGCGCAGGACCTTGACGCCCCAGGGCTCGGTGGCCTTGTCGAGCTCGCTGACGACGCTGGCGTTGATGTTGGTGCGTTCTTCGAAGGTACGGTCGAGGTCGATGCGGCCGACCTCACTACGGAGCGTGGTCTGGGCGAGCTGGCGGATGGCGAAGTAGAAGTCGGAGATGCCGTAGGAGGCGCGCTCTGGGTTGAGCACCTTCAGATAGAGGATGCCGTCGACGCCGACCTGGACGTTGTCGCGGGTGATGCAGATCTGTTCAGGGATGTCGATGGCCTGTTCCTTGAGTGTGTGCTTGTAGCGGATGACATCGACGAAGGGCGTGAGGATGTGGAAACCCGCCTGAAGGGTGCCGGCATAGCGGCCGAGGCGCTCGACGACATAGGCCGACTGTTGGGGAACGACGACGGCGGTCTTGGCAATGACGATCAGAACCAGCAGAAATAGGACGAATACGACGATCAACGAGCCAGTGAGTTCCATGAAGAATCTCCTCCTTGAGTGGGATCAGGAAATAGCGCGAACGTAGAGGGTGAGGCCGTCGACGCGCTCGACACGGCAGCGGTGGGTCTTGAGGATGGGCTCGGCGCCGAGGTTCTCGGCGTTCCAGGCGGTGCCGCGAAGCTCGACTTTGCCGGGCTGGCCCGGAACGAGATCGTCGATGGCAACGGCGACCTGGCTGACAAGGGAGTCGACGTCCGGCACTTCCTTCGCGGGCTTGCCGAACTGGTCCAACAGCTTCTGGCGGAACTGGAAGAGCCCGCCGACGGAGATGACAACGAAGATGAGGATCTCCAGGACGGTCCCGACTTCCATGCCGAAGAGCTTAAGAACGCCGGTGGCGACGGCGCCAAAGCCGAAGAAGACGATGAAGAATCCACCCGGCGTGAGGATTTCGGCGGCCATCAGGATGAGCCCGGCGACGACCCAGAACCACCAAGTGAACGAGAGCGCTTCCATTGACGAGTCGCCCCGAGCGGGGCAGTCCTCCTTGCTTGAAGGATCATACAGCAAGAGGCGGGCGGGCGCACTCACGGTAAGGGACGAAGATGTCCGCTTTGACCTTCGCTCGGATGGGGGATATGCTGGTAGCGGAATCCTTACCCCTCGAGGTGTATCAGCCCATGTCTGCTAAGACGAATCGCAGAGAGTTTGTGGCAGCTTCCGCGGCAGCCATGACGCTGGCCGGAAATGCCATGGCGAAAAGCGCTACAAAGGCGGCCCAAGGCCGGGTGATCGGCGCGAACGATCGCATCAATGTAGCCGTAATCGGTACTGGCGGCCGCGGCTTCTATGTCGCGGACAAGTTCGACAAGTACAACAAGGTCAAGGAAAACTCCTGCCAGATCGTCGCCGTGTGCGACGTGTACCAGAAGCGCGTGACGCGCGGCAAAGAGCGCTTCAAGTGCGATGGGACGCTGGACTATCGCGAGATTCTGGGCCGCTCCGACGTGGACGCCGTGATCGTCGCGACCCCGGACCACTGGCACGCGCCTATCGCCCTGGCGGCGATGGACAAGGGCAAGGACGTGTACCTCGAGAAGCCGATGTGCCACACGGTGGAAGAGGTGAAGAGCCTGATCGACACCGTGCGCGAGACGAAGCGCATTGTGCAGGTGGGTTCGCAGACGACCTCCGGCGACCAGTGGTGGAAGGCGCGCAAGGCGATTGCCGACGGCATGATCGGCCACCAGATCATGAGCCAGGGTTCGTATCACCGGAACTCGACCGAAGGCGAATGGAACTGGAAGATCGATCAGGAAGCCGGGCCGACGAAGTCCGGCGAGGACTACATCGACTGGAAGATGTTCGTTGGCGCGCCGGGCACCACCAAGCGCCCGTATGACGCCGACCGTTTCTTCCGCTTCCGCAAGTACTGGGATTATTCGGGCGGTATCGCCACCGACCTGTTCTTCCACGTGATGGCGCCGATGAACATCTGCTGGGGCGAACCGCAGTTCCCGACCCGGGTGATCGGTTCGGGCGGCATCTACCAGTTCAAGGACGAGCGCGAAGTGCCGGATACCTTCCACCTGGTGGCCGAGTACGCGAAGGGCTATTCGGTGGTGCTGAGTTCGTCGATGGCGAACAGCGAGCACATTCCGGGCCTGATCCGCGGCCACGAGGGCACGCTGGTGATGGTGGAGCACGGCCGTTTCGAAGGCTACGCCCCGAACATCACGGTCAAGCCTGAAAAGCGGATCATCAGTGCCGAATACAAGGCCAAGTGGGGCGAAGAGCCCATCAAGATCGAAGTCGAGAACAAGGATTCGATGGATACGCACATCGGGAACTTCCTCGACTGCATCCGGTCGCGCCAGCAGCCGACGCTGAACGTCGAGACGGCCGCGCGGGCGCAGGTCGCCATCACGCTGGCGGTCCACAGCTACCGGCAGGGCAAGGTGCTGTACTTCGACGAAGCGAAGTTCAAGATGACCGACAAGCCGGTGCGCGCGTAAGTTCTTCTAAAAGAACAGATAGAGAGGCCGGGGCCGCGAGGCTCCGGCCTTTTTTCGTCTCAAATGGCAAATGCCATGTCATAATGGCATAGGGATTTACCAATGCGGATTACCATCGACAAGGCAGGCCGCCTGGTTGTGCCACATGAGATCCGGACCCGGCTCCAGATCCGGCCGGGGGATGTGCTCGATGTTGAGGCCGGGGAGGAGTCTATTACGCTTCGCCCTGTGCGCGAAGCGGCGACACTCAGATGGGAGAACGGATTCCTGATCGCAGACGTCAGTCTGCCTGACGGAGAGACCGACATCCAGAAATGGATCGAGCAGGACCGCGAGGAAAGGGACAAGAAACTCCTCGGGCTATGACTTTGTACGACACGTCGGTCCTGATTCCCGTTCTAATTGCCGAGCATCCCTACAAACAACGCTGCCAGGCACGCATCGCGGGCACATCTCCGAAGAATGCATCCATCGGCGCGCGGACGGTGGCGGAAATCTATAGCGTCCTGACTCGGATGCCCACCCAGGCTCGGATCCTCCCAGAACAGGCGATCGAGATGCTGAAAATTGTGCGTACGCGCATGCGTGTGATCGAACTGACGGCTGAAGAGGAGTGGGCCGCCATCTCACGCATGGCGGCTCTGGGCATCGGCGGCGGGCGAATCTATGACGGATTGCTCGTGGAATGCGCCCGCAAGATCCAGGCGGCAGAGATCTGCACGCTCAACGCGAAGGACTTTCGCGCCGTCGCACCGGACCTTGCGGGGCGCATCGTCGAGCCCTGAGTTACCAGCCCACCGGCTTGCCCTTATTCTGTTCCTCGAGCCATTTCTCAAGCGGGGCGAAGTAGGCGCGGAGGGCGGCGGCATCCATCTGGCGGGTGCCGGCGAGTTTCTCAAGCGCGTCGGGCCAAGGTTTGGAGACGCCCATCTCGAGGGCGGCTTTCATGCGGGCTCCGGCTTCGGTATTGGCGTAGATCGAGCAGCGGTGGACGGGGTCCTTGCAGCCCGCGGTGTCGATCAGGGCCTTGTGGAACTGGAACTGGAGCAGGTGGGCGAGGAAGTAGCGCGTGTAAGGGACGTTGGCGGGCACGTGGTACTTGGCGCCGGGGTCGAAGGCATCGGCGGGACGGTCGGAGGCGGGGGTGACGCCCTGGTACTTGCGGCGGAGCTCCCACCAGGCGGCGTTGTACTGCTCGGGGGTGATCTGGCCGGAAAAGACCTTCCAACGCCACTGGTCGATGAGCAGGCCGAAGGGCAGGAAAGCGACCTTGTCGAGCGCGCGGGAGAGCAGCAGCCCCATATCTTTCGACGCGTCGGGCGCCTTGGGAAGCAGGCCGAGTTTCACGAGATATTCGGGCGTAATGGAGAGCGCGATGGTATCGCCGACGGCCTCGTGGAAACCGTCGTTCGCGGAGCCGCGGAACAGGAAGGGCTGCTGGTTGTAGGCGCGCTGGTAGAAGTTGTGGCCCAACTCGTGGTGTATGACGTTGAAGTCGTCGGCGGTGATGTCGATGCACATCTTGATGCGCAGGTCATTCACGTTGTCGACGTCCCAGGCGGAGGCGTGGCAGACGACATCGCGGTCGCGCGGCCGGACGAACATGGAGCGTTCCCAGAAGGTGGCGGGCAGCGGCGCGAAGCCGAGTGAGGTGAAGAAGCCCTCGCCATACTTGACCATCTGCCTGGCGTCGGTCTTCCGCGACTTCAGGATGGCGGTGAGATCGTAACCGGGGTCGGCGCCCTTGGGGGCGAGCAGCGGATAGAGGTTGTCCCACTGCTGGGCCCAGATGTTGCCGAGCAGGTGCGCGGGGATGGGGCCGTCGGCCGGGACGACGTTCGGGCCGTACTTTTCCCTCAGCTTCCAGCGCGCGTAGGCGTGAAGCTGGATATAGAGAGGCTTCACCTGCTCCCAGAGGCGGTCGAGCTCCTTGGAGAAGTCGTCCGGCGGCATGTCGTAGTTGGAGCGCCAGAGCGCGCCGGTGTCAGGGAAGCCGAGTTCTTTCGCGCCCTTGTTGGAGAGTTCGACGAGGCGGGCGAAGTCCTTCTTCATCGGCGGCGCGACGGAGTGCCAGCCGTTCCAGACATCGTAGAGCTGCTTGGGATCGCGGCTGGAGGCCATGATCTTCGTGATGTCGTCGATGGTGAGGCACTTGGTGGTGTCGCCGCCGGGACAGTACTTGCCGCGGCCATAGGCACCTTCGAGGCCGGCGGCGAGCTTGGTGATTTCGGCGGACTCCTTCGGGTCGGACGGCGCGGGCAGCGTGATTGCCAGCTTCAGCAGCAATAGCTTGCGGGCGACGTCTTCAGGCAACTGAAGGCCGTCGAACTTCGCGGCTTCCTTGGCGTAGCGGACGTTGGCGGCGATCAGCCGCTCGTTGGCGGCGGCGGCGAGAGCCTCAGTGTCCTGGGTGATGTAGGTGGACTGCACCCACTGGGCGCGGCCGGCCTCATTGGCTAAGTCCAGAAGCTTGGTCTCAGCTTCGGTGATGAATTTGCGGGCCTCCTCGACGGTAGGTTTGGAGGCGGTGCCGCAACCGGCCAGGGTGATGGCCACGGCGAGCGAGAGAAGGAGTCTCATGACGACGATTATGGCTGAATCGTGATGACGACGCGGCGGTAGGTGGTGAGCGAGGGCGTGCCGTCGTCGGTGACTTGAAGAACGATGTGCGCGGTGGCGGGCTCCTTCACCTTGGGCACAAAGGCGGTGATTTCGTCGGGCGAATGAGTGACCATCTGAACGGGTTCACGCACGGTGCCGGCCTCGGGATAGGCAAACCATTTCGCGGTGATTTTGTTCTGGTCGGGATCAGAGGAGCCGGCGGCGCTGAGATTGAGAGACTCTCCGCCGCGAGCGGTAACGAGCACAGGCGCCCGGCCGGCCACGCCGTTGGCGACGGCGACAGGATTGTGATTGGCGCCGCCGCGCGGTTGGACGCACCAGTCCATGCGAGCGGCGAAGTCGTGCTGATAGGCCTCCCGCCAGCGCCAGATGGTGGCCTGGTTGGAGGTGTGCTGCTGGCCGTTGCGGAGCGTCACGGTGTCGCGGTCATTCGTGAAGATGGGGCGCGATTCGCCGTGCGGACGGCGCAGTCGATAGCGTCCGCCCCAACCGCCCCAGCGCGGGTCCTGATCGCCGGCGAGGCCGTTGGGGATCAGGTTGAGGAACGAAGGCGTGTCGCCCTCCATGATGAAGGCGAGTTTTGGATACAGCTCGCCGAGCGGGCCGTGACCGCGCATGATGTTCTGCTCGAGCCAGGGATTGTCGACGAGGTGGAAGTCCTCCATGGGAGCGTTGCGGTAGAAGCGGTCGCCGGAGATGCCGCCCCATGTGGAGGTGGGGTAGTCGCCGTTGTCGACAGTGGAGGGCGAGACGATGTAGTGGAGCGACGGGAACTCGTTGCGCATCCAGTGGCCGGAGTTGTCCTGGTCCGAGATGGTGTAGACGCGCAGCCTGGCGACAAGCTTTTCGACTTCGGCCGCCGGGCGTGATTTGCGGAGATCGTACAGGGCCTGAGCGAGCGTATTCGGGCCGCCCCAGGCCAGCACCCAGAGCGGGCGCGCATCGTCTTTGCCTGCGGCTTCGATGATGAGCTTCGAGCCGGGCGAGGACTTGCCGTCGCCGACCGAGTCCATGCCAAAGCCCGGCTGACCCGAGCGCGTGACGGCGCGGAGATGTGCGACTTCCGGCCACCCTTGCGCGTGGAGCATGAGGTTCGGGCGGACCTTCTCATAAGCGTCGATCTGGCGGCGGATGAGGTCCTCGCGCGTCTTGTCTCGCAGCCAGACGGAAGTGGTAGCGATGAGCCCTTCCACATCCATCGTGTTCGAGTAGACGAGGAAACGGACCATGGACTGCTCGTCGTCGGGTTCATTGGAGATGTCGGTGAGGACGATGACGCGCGGCTTCGGCGGATCGGCCTGCGCGAACGCCAGGCCGGCGCAGGCGAGAAGCACGGCCAGGAGCCGCGTCATGCGAGGTACTCCTTCATGAGCGCGAGATAACGAGCGGCGGTGGCCTTCATGTCACCGGGGTGCTTGTCCTGCTCAAGGCTGACGAAGCCGCGGAAGCCGGTCTGCTTGAGCGTCTGGCAGATGTGGCGGAAGTCCATGACGCCTTCGCCGATGTGCGGGAAACGGCGCATCAGGCCGTCGATGTCGCGCATGTGCACGTTGACGAGTTGGCGTCTCACCTTGTGAATGGCGACCACCGGGTACTCACGCTGGGCGAGGACCCAGCCGACGTCGAGGTTGATGCCGAGCGCGGGATCGCGAATCTCGTTCCAGAGCGAGAGAAACGCGGAGGCGTCATGAATCATCGTGTGCGTGTGATGTTCGATGCTCATCCTGACGCCGTGCCGCTTGGCACGCACCAGGCATTCCTTTGTGGTGGCGACGTAAGCGGACCAGAGGCGCTCCCAGTCGAATGAGGAGGCGACATCGATGTGGAACTTCTCATCGGGCTTGGGCTTTTCGATGTCGTAGTAACGCGGCAGGTATGTGGTGGGGCCGGTGAGCTCGCGGGGCCACGGGGAAACGATGTTGATGAGCGGTGCGTTGAAGCGCTTGGCGAGCCGGCAGCCTTGCTCGAAGAAGTCCAGGTTGCGGTCGCGCTCGGCGCGGTCGAGGCTGGTGAGTCCTTCGACGACAGGCTGGAAGAGGATGAACTGCGAGACTTCGAGCTTCCAGCGGTCCAACTTCTTCTTGAGCTCGTCGCACTTTGCGGTGGTCCAATAGTCGCGCAACTGTTCGCGCGAGTTGACGATCAGCTCGATGCCCTCGAAGCCGATACCGCCGATGATGTCGATGGCCTCATCGGGGACGCCCTCAGTATTGAAGGGGTGGAAGGCGAAGGCAGTGCAGCCGATTTTCGGCCGTCCCGGTGCGGACTGAGCGGCAGCGGCGGCCGCTGCGGTGGACGAAAGAAGAAATGCGCGACGATCCATGCGTAGATTATGTCGCGGGTTTGGGGTCAGGGGAGATCGTCGATGGAGCGCGGCCAGTCGTCCCGAAGGAGGCGGGAGAGAGAGCGGTCGGCGAGGAGCTTGCCTCCGGTCTGGCAGCGCGCGCAGTAATTGGTTTCATTCGACGCATACCGGATGCGCTGGACCTTCGCGCCGCAGACGGGACAGGGCTGCTTGTATCTGCCGTGGACGGCCATGCCTTCGCGAAAAGCTGTGACCTTCTCGGGGAACTTGCCGCCGGCGTCGTCACGAAGTCGTCGCGTCCAGTCCAGAAGCGTAGAGCACACGGCTTCGTAGAGGCGCTGAACCTCGCCCGGCGTGAGCCTCTGCGTGAGCGCGACTGGCGAAAGGCGCGCGGTGTGGAGGATCTCGTCCGAATACGCATTGCCGATGCCGCTGAACAGGTGCGAATCGGTGAGGGCGCGCTTCAGCGTGTGATTCTCGCGGGTAAGCGCGGCGGCGAATTGAGCGGCGGTGGCCTCCAGCGGCTCCAGACCGCCGGGGTCGAGCGTGCGAAGGCCCTCGTCGCTCGCGACGAGATGCAGCGACGCACGGTGCTGCGTGCCCGCCTCGGTCAACGACAGCGAACCTGAGTCGAATTCAAAGAGCGCAAGCGGCTTGCGTCCGGCGCGTCCCCAATGCAGGCGGCCGGCGATCATCAGATGCAACACGAGCCACAGATCATTGTCGAAGCCGAAGCAGATGCGCTTGCCCACGCGGCGCAGTCCGATGACTTCCCTGCCCTGAATTTCGGAAAGCGGCGGCGTCACGGTTCGCAACAGGAAGGGCGTGTTCAGCGTGACGCGTTCGAGGCGTTTGTGGAGAATCCGGACCTCGAGAGCTTCGATGTAGATGGTGATATCGGGAAGTTCGGGCACCGTGATGCCAGAGTGCCACAGGCCATGCGAAAAGCCAAAAAGCGCTGAGAGGTGCTATTGGTCCGGTTGAGCTGCACGGCCATCCTGAGGACGGAGGACAGCTTGAGCGACTGAATTGAACTGCACCCCAGGAGTCAAATGGTGGCCCCCAGTTGACGCTGCCGAAGGTCTCCTTCGGCGATGTCGAAGTGAACTTCAACGACGACCCCACGAAGATCAGCGCGTTGATGCCCTACTAGCGCAGCGGCCAGCAAACAACTGGGGCCCGGCCGATGCGCAATCGGCCGGGCCCCTTGTCTTTCTTGTGAAGGACTATTGCTGGCGGCGAAGTTGAATAGCCAACTCGCGCAGCACGCGCTCCGTGGTAGGCGAGGGGGCTTCGCACATCAAGTCGGTTCCCTTGGCCGTCTTCGGGAACGGGATGACGTCGCGGATCGAGTTCTCACCGGCAAGGATCATCACCAGGCGGTCCAAACCCAACGCGATGCCGCCGTGCGGCGGGGCGCCATACGTCAGCGCTTCCAGCAGGAAGCCGAAGCGCTGCTTCGCCTCCTCGGGGCTCATGCCGAGCGCGCTGAACACCTGCGACTGCACGTCCTGGCGGTGAATTCGAATCGAGCCCGAGCCCAGCTCTACACCGTTCAGCACGATGTCGTAGCTGCGGGCGCGGCAGCGGGCCGGATCGTTCGTCAGCTTCTCCAGGTCCTCATCTTTCGGGGACGTGAACGGGTGATGCGCCGCCATCCAGCGGTTCTCTTCCTCGTCCCACTCGAACATGGGGAAATCCAGGACCCAAAGGAACTTGAAGACGTTGGGGTCCAGCAGCTTATGGCGGTCGTTGTACTTCTGCCCGGCGTAAAGGCGAAGCTGGCCGCAGGCCTGGAAGACGGTCTCCTCGGGGCGATGCCCCTTGCGCTCACCGGGCCAGCCGCAGATCAGCAGCAGGTCGTCCTCCGTGGCGCCGGTGCGCTCACGGACTTTGGCCATGGGTTCGGCGTAATCGCGCTCCAGACGCTTGACGTCGTCGTAGACGCGCAGGCCGCGCTCCTGGCCGTAGGCCTTCAGTTCGTCACGCTCCTTGCGCGAGAGCTGGCCCGTCTTCGGAATATGGATCGCCACCAGCGGCAGGCCGGGGCGCGTCAACTGAGCCTCCTCGGGGAACAGGTCCTCTACGGGCCAGAAGCGCGGCAGGCGGAGGTCGGGCTTGTCGATGCCGTAGCCTTCCATCGCCTCGGCATAGCTCATGCGCGGGAATGGGCCTTCCACCTTGTGCCCCGCTTCGGCGCAGGCGCGGATGACCATGGGCTCCACCACCTCGACAATCTGCTCTTCCTGCGGGAAGGACATTTCGAGGTCGATCTGCGTGAACTCATACTGGCGGTCCGCGCGGAGGTCTTCGTCGCGGAAGCAACGCACGATCTGAAAGTACTTGTCGTAGCCGCTGATCATCAGAAGCTGCTTGAAGATCTGCGGCGATTGCGGAAGCGCGTAAAAGTTCCCCGGCTGAACGCGCGACGGAACCAGGAAGTCGCGCGCGCCCTCCGGCGTGGAGCGCGTCATGAACGGCGTTTCGATTTCGAGGAAGCCCTGGTTGTATAGCGTTTCGCGCACCGCAAGCGCGATCCGCGACCGCAGCATGATGTTGCGCTGCATGTGTGGACGGCGCAGGTCGACGTAGCGGTACTTCAGCCGGACGTCTTCACTCACTTCGATGTGCTCTTCCATCGGGAAGGGCGGCGTTTCGGACGTGTTCAGCAGCCAGATCTTCTCCGCCACAATTTCCACTTCGCCGGTGGGAATGTTGGGATTGATGTTTTCAGGCGTGCGCTTCTCGACGATGCCTTCGATGGCGATCACGTACTCCGAACGGAGCTGCTCGGCTTTCCCGTGCAGGGCGCCGTCGCTCTCAGCGCGGAAGACCACCTGTGTGACGCCTTCGCGGTCGCGCAGGTGGATGAAGATGACGCCGCCCAGATCGCGGCGGCGATGCACCCACCCCATCAGGATGACGCGCGCGCCCTCATCGGCGGCGCGGAGCGCACCGCAATGGTGCGTGCGGCGAATGTCGCCGAGAAAATCGAGAGAAATCTGTTGTCCCATGCTGTAAAAGTGCTGATTCCCGGTGCGCCCGGCCCGCGGCCTGGGCGTGAAGGGGAGTATCTGGCCATTGTATCGCGGGAAAGCGCGGGGACGAGGAATGTTGCACTGGCGGCGAGAACAAAACCGAATCGGAGCGCGTTATCTGAAACAGGAAAATGCCCATGCTGGCCGAAATGTGGCTTGCAGCCCGGACGTTGTCCCGGACGCCCGCTCTCGCCCTGGTTTGTATCCTCGCTCTGGCTGTAGGAATCGGCGCAAATACAGCTATCTTTTCACTGCTCAACGCCTACGTGGTCCGGCCTCTGCCATATCCCGATCCGGACAGGATCGTGCTGGTTGCGGAACGGACTTCGACCGGCGAGTCCAACGCCGTGGCGGCGGCAAACTTCCTCGATTGGGCGGCCCAGAGCACCAGTTTCCAGGCTCTCGCCGCCATCCGAGGCGAACGCGTCGCTATCGGCGTGCGGGAACGCCCTGAGAAAGTCCCCGCAATCCGTGTGTCTGAGGAGTTCTTCGAGGTTCTTGGCCTCACACCGGCGCTCGGACGGAATTTTGCCGGCGGGGAATTCGAGCCCGGCGGCCCGCCAGCGGTCATCCTGAGCCACGCAGTCTGGCAGCGCCGTTTCGGCAGCGATCCATCATTGGCCGGCAGGACAATCCAACTCAACGACCGGGACTACACAGTGGTTGGGGTTCTGCCTGCCGAATTTCGCTTCTTCCGGCCCTTCGAGGTGGTGTTACCACTGGCATTGAGCAGAGCAAATGCGGTTCGCGACTTCCACGACCTGCTGGTGATCGGACGGCTCAAACAGCACGTGACCCTCGAGCAAGCCGGCGCCGAGATGAGAGCCATTGCGACGAATATCGCGCGGCTTCATCCGAAGGAGAAGCAGGGCTGGAGCGCCTCGGTCGAAGGCCTCCACCAACGCCTGTCGAACGGGCCGCGCTCGGACCTTCCTCTGATGCTCGGCGCATCGGCTTTCGTGCTGCTGATCGCCTGTGCCAACGTGGCCGGCATGCTCTTGGGACGTGCGGCGGCCCGTTCGAAGGAGATGGCAGTTCGCGTGGCGCTCGGCGCCGGCCGGTGGCAGCTTGTCAGGCAGATGATCTCCGAGAGCCTGCTGCTCGCGTTGCCCGCGGGCGCGCTGGGCGTGGCCTTGACCGCCTGGATTGTCCAACTGATCGAGCGGGTGATTCCTGTGCGTCTGCTTCCAGTCTCGGGAGCGATCGGCATCGACGAGCGGGTCCTCACCTTCACCCTTGTGCTATCCGTGCTCACCAGCCTGCTGTTCGGGCTTATCCCCGCCTGGTCCGCCTCAAAGGTCGATCTGAGCGGGGGCCTCGCCCAAGGCTCGCGAGGAGCGCCAGGACAGGCCCGGGCTCGGTTCCGATCCGCCCTGACCGTCGCCGAAGTCGCTCTGTCCTTCGTGCTGATCTCGGGCGCCGGACTCCTCCTGCGCAGTCTCGCCAACGCAGGAATGGCGCAGGTCGGATTGGACGCGTCCTCCGTGCTTACCATGCGCGTGGAACTGCCTCCGGAGCGGTTCAACTCGCCCGAACTGATTCGCGCTTTCCACGAGGATGCCCTTCAACGATTGAGCGCCTTGCCGGGCGTGGAGGCAGCGGGCTTCTCGACTCAGCTCCCCATGCGCGGCTGGGCCATCGGGATGCCGTTCGACATTGTCGAGCACACCACTCAGGCAGAGTCCAAACGGCCCGCCGCCCATTTTCAGATCGTGACGCCGGCCTACCACCGGACAATGGGCATCAAGCTGTGCCGGGGCCGCGCATTCTCCGGAGACGACACGCCCGGCTCCACGCGGGTCGCGATTGTGAACGAGAGCTTTGCCCGTCGCTACATGCCCGGAGAGGATCCGTTGGGTAAGCACTTGCGAGTGCAGGAATTGCGTCCTGGAACGCGGGAGTTGGGCCCTTGGCTCACGTGGGAGATCGTCGGCGTGGTGAACGCTCTGGGCAGGGGCGACGTGGATCGCCGTTCGCCTGAAATCTACGTCCCGCAAGCGCAGTCGCCATTTCAGGACGGGTATTATTCGCTTCGGACGGCCGTCGATCCTGTGACGCTGAGTGAGACGTCGCAGCACGTGGTCAGCGAAGTCGACAAGTCTGCGTGGACGGGCGAGGTGCGCACGATGGAGCAGATCCGCTCTGAGTCGTTCGCCGTGCCTCGCATCCTGTCGTCACTCATCGGCGCGTTTGGCGCCCTGGCGATGCTGCTGGCCATGATGGGCATCTACGGGCTCATGTCCTGGCAGGTCGCCCAACGGACACAGGAAATCGGGATTCGCACTGCATTGGGCGCCACCAGCGCGGACGTGATGCGCATGATTTTGAGCCAGGGGCTGGCGCTTGTTTCTCTGGGACTGGCCCTGGGGCTTGCGGGCGCACTGGCGGCCGGTCCGCTGCTGCGGAGCCTGCTGGTTGGCGTCGGGCCGCACGATCCGGCATCGCTGATTGTCGCGATCGTCCTCCTGCTGGGAACAGCCGCACTGGCGGCCTTTCCCCCGGCACGCCGGGCTGCGCGAATCGATTCGCTCGCCGCATTGAGGGAGATGTAAGCCGGATGAGGTGCGGCTGGACCTCCGATGGGCCCAGCCGCATGCGGCAGATCAGTCGCTGAAACCGTAAGGCAGGACAGTGGTGAAGGAATTCGAAGGCGAGAAGCGCAACCCCAGGGCGGCAACGTCGCGCCCGGATTGCGTCCTGACGTCGATGACTCCCTTACGGTCCCGGGTCAGAGGCCCAAGCTGCGGATGATCACGGAACGTGAATGCAGTGTGCCCCTGGGAGGGGAGCGTGATCGTCACAGGCTCGACGTTGATCTCGTCGCCGTCCTCCCGGCGGACGATGAATTCCAGTGTGGTTCCCACCGTTTCGGGATTCACCAGCGCGAACCCGGTGGTGTAGCCGTTGGTCTCGTCGAACTGGACGCGAAGCTGGTATTCGCCGGAACTCGCGGGCGAAAGCGCTTCAAAGTCGGGCCGTCCGGCGACGGACTGGCGGAAGACTGCTGAGACGGCCACCTCGGAAATGGCCCAATCGTAATCCACGCGGGCCCAACCCATTAAGGTCGTGTTGCCACCCTTCAGAACAACGCGCTGGGAACCGCCGACCTGAAGATTGACCCGGACCAGAGACGTGTTCCCGTACCCATCCGCCGGCACATTCAGCGGCATTCCGTTGCCGTCAAAGAACCGGAGATCCACCGTCGCGGGCGCACCCCACACGTTCACCAACGTGATCTCCGTCGTCCAGGAGCCTCCAACTCCCAGGTGGGGAATGATCCGGTCTTCTTGGTTGACCCGAGCGTTCCGGCCTGGTTCAGCGGCAAACAGCATTAATCCCGCCGTCAAGAATGCACACAATAGTCGCACTAAATACTCCTCTTAGTAGTTTTGTATTGACTCCACAGAACCTGCACGCTCTGTTTTGCGCGCAGCGTTCCTGCGACCCATAGCCTATCATTTTGGGCAAGGCCCGGAGTACCTGTTTACGCGAATAAGCGCGTGCAAACGGGTCAAATCAGTGAAAATACCTAGGTATTCCCCACTCCTGTCCAAATTAGCTGACCTCCGTCAACACGCCTGTTGATTCCGCTGGTTTTGCAGACTCCGTTTCGTCGATTTCAGAACCAGGTTGGGGGTGTTCGAGGCCACCGTTGCCGGACCAGTCCAGCGGTAAC
>JBOZRR010000040.1:0-118862 GCA_050789245.1 Bryobacteraceae bacterium
CCCCCAACCTGGTTCCTAAATCGGCGAAACGGAGTCTGCAAACCCAGCGAAATCAACAGGCGTGTCGGCGGAGGTCAGCTAATTTGGACAGGAGTGCCTTCGACTTGACCATTCAGGTTGCCAGCCTCAACGCGAAATGGTTCTCGCTTGATACCGGTGGTCTCATTACCATTGCATTCGCGAGTTTCATCCTGGTTGGGGGTACGCTTCAGTGGTTCCTCCTCGGCAGACTCGTCCAATGGGTGGCCGTGCGGAGGGGGCCAGTCTTGGCGCAGTCATTGCTGGGGGTGTACGGAGTGTGGATCGGCGGAGCATTACTCTATTGGGTTGCCAGCTAATGCACAAAACGGGGACGCGTTCCGCGTTGTCTACACGGTGCAAATCGGCGACGAGATTTGGGTGATTCACGCATTCCAGAAGAAGTCGACGCGGGGCAGCAATACGCCGACGCGGGAACTGGATCTCGTCAAGGATCGACTGCGCCGGCTGAAGGAGATGTTGGGATGAAAGAAAAACTGGACGTAGTGCGGGGTAGCGGGAATGTCTTCCGTGATTTCGGGCACGAAAACGCGGATGTGGAACAGTTCAAATCGATTCTTGCCGCGGAGATCATCAAGTCTCTCGACAAGGAAGAATTGACGGTGCGGGCGGCGCATCGCCGGACCAGGATCGCGGCGGCCGATTTCTCGCGGATTCGGAACGCCGATCTCGGACGATTCACGGTGGATCGGCTGATCACCATCCTCAACCGGCTGGGTGCGCGAGTGGATGTCAAAGTGAGAGTGCGGCGGATGGAGTCACAACCCGCTCGCCCGTTAGTCGCGAAAGGGGCGACGGCGGGCGGAAAGCGGTGATGGCGGCGGCGCTGAACTCCGCCGCCCCTCCCCCCTTACCGTCGCCACTCATCAATCAGCGCCGCGACCAGCGCGGTCCAACCGGTCTGGTGGGAGGCTCCGATGCCGGCGCCGTTGTCGCCGTGGAAGAACTCGTAGAAGAGAATCAGGTCCTTCCAGTGCGGGTCTTCCTGGAACTTGCGGCTGCCTCCGTAGACCGGGCGGCGGCCGTGGCCGTCGCGGGTGAAGATCCGGATCATGCGGTTGGCGACCTCCTCGGCGACCTCCAGTAAATTGCGCTCAGTGGCTTTGTCGTCCGCGATTCCGATCTTGAAGTCGTTCCCATAGCCCGCGCCGAGGGTGCGCAGGGCTTCAATGATCAGGAAGGTTGTCGGGAACCAGATGGGGCCGCGCCAGTTGGAGTTGCCTCCCTTGATCTTGTTGTCGGACTCGGCGGGGTCGTAGCGTACTTCGCTTGTCCCGAACACGAATGGATGATTCTCGTGGTACTTCGAGAGGCTGCGGATACCGTAAGTGGACAGGAACTCCTGGGGGCTGAGCAGCCGTTGGAGCATGCGCCGCAGTTGCTCCTCATCCACGATGGTGAGCTCGAACTGTTTGCGGGGCTCGATGTAGTGACAGCAGCTTTCCGTCAGATTGCGGCGGTTGTTGAGGAACCACAGGAAGTTCGTCTTGAACTCCTGGAAGGCTTCGACCTTCTCCATCTTCAGCGTTTCCACGGCGTATAGCGGGATCAGGCCGACCAGGGAGCGCACGCGGAACTTTTCGAAGCTGCCGTCCGGATGGTGGAGCACGTCGTAGAAGAAGCCGTCACCTTCATCCCATAACGAGTAGTTCCGGCCGCCCATGTTCTTCATGGCGGCTCCGATGTAGATGTAGTGCTCGAAGAACTTCAGGGCCAGGCTCTCGTAAGCCTTGTTGCCGGCGGCCAGTTCCAGGGCGATCTGCATCATCTTCAGGCAGAACATGCCCATCCAGCCGGTGGCGTCGGATTGCTCCAGCACGGCGCCGCCGGGCAGCTTTTCGCTGCGGTCGATGACGGTGATGTTGTCCAGGCCGAGGAAGCCGCCTTCAAAGACGTTGTTGCCCTCGCTGTCCACCTTGTTCACCCACCAGGCGAAGTTGATCAGCAGCTTGTGGAAGCACTTCTCGAGGAACTCGCGGTCGCCCGTGCCGGACCGCTCCTTGTCCATCTTGTACACGCGCCAGACGGCCCAGGGGTGGACAGGCGGGTTCAGATCGGAGAACTCCCATTCATAAGCGGGGATCTGGCCGCTGGGATGTTGGAACTGTTCGAAGAGCATCAGGAACAGTTGTTCCTTGGCGAACTCCGGATCGATCAGCGCGAACGGCACCGTGTGGAAGGCCAGGTCCCATGCGGCGAACCAGGGGTACTCCCACTTGTCCGGCATGGACAGGATGCGCATCGAGTTCAAGTGCCGCCAGTGCTTGTTGCGGATGTTCTGCCGTGACGCAGGAGGGGGATTGTTGGGGTTGTCTCCATCCATCCACGCGGCCACGTCGAACAGGTAGATCTGCTTGGTCCAGAGCAGCCCGGCGAAGGCCTGGCGCTGGATGCGCTTCTCATCCTCGGTGGCCTTCGGCGGGTGGATGGCGGTGTAGAACTCATCGGCCTCCGCGCGGCGCTGCGCGACAACGGAGTCGACGTCATCGAGCGGCGCCTGCATGGCTTCAGGCGCCAAACGCAGCCGGAGAACCACGGAGCCGCCCGCGGGCACGGTGTACTTGTATTGCAGGCAGGCCTTGGTGCCGGTGCGGTCCGGGTTGACGGCGTCCGTCTGCTTGCCGGAGATGGCGTTGTGGAAGGCATCCTTGCAGTAGGGAGTGTGGTTTGGGGTTCCTTGAAGACGGAGCGTGTTCGTTTCGTTATTCGTGAAGAGCGGCCGGCCCTTGGCGTCCGCATACAGGTAGCGCTTCCCCAGGCGGTATTCGAACGGTAGGTTCCTGAGCGGCTCCGC
Source organism: Bryobacteraceae bacterium (assembly GCA_050789245.1). Lineage (GTDB taxonomy): Bacteria > Acidobacteriota > Terriglobia > Bryobacterales > Bryobacteraceae > PNKE01. The sequence continues at coordinate 2,834 of JBOZRR010000040.1, forward strand.
GCCGGAGTCGTCCGCAACCAGGCAGACGGTGCCTTTGGAAGGGCTGCCCATGCCGATGGAGGGGGCCGGGCCGGGAGGATTCGTCCAGGCCCAGGTGTTCCGGAACCAGAGATGGGGCAGCAGGTGGATGGTCGCAGCCTTCGGCCCGCGATTCACGGCCTCGATGCGGATGCAGATGTCTTCGCTGGAGGCCTTGGCGTACTCGACAAAAACGTCGAAGTAGCGGTCCTCGTCGAAGACACCGGTATCGAGGAGCTCATACTCGAATCCGCTGCCGGCGCGGCGCCGGTTCTCGGCCACCACCTGGTCGTAGGGATAGGCCGCCTGCGGGTACTTGTACAGATACTTCATGTACGAGTGCGTGGGCGTGCTGTCGAGGTAGAAGTAATACTCCTTGACGTCCTCACCGTGGTTCCCTTCGCCGGGGGTGAGGCCGAAGGCGCGCTCCTTCAGGATGGGGTCGTGGCCGTTCCAGAGCGCCAGGCTGAAGACCAGGATCTGGTAGCGGTCGCAAATAGCGGCCATGCCGTCCTCGCCCCAGCGGTACGCCTTGCTTCGCGCCATGTCGTGGGAGAGGTAGTCCCACGCCGCGCCGTTCGGGCTGTAGTCCTCCCGAACCGTGCCCCAGGAGCGTTCACTGACGTAGGGGCCCCAGCGGCGCCATAGGAGGGGGCGGCCCCTGGTTTCGGTCAAACGCCGGCCTTCGGCCGTTTCGGATACCGGAATCGCCGCGGCGGGGGGAGTCTTTGGTTTTGCCTTGGCCATGCGCTGGAACTCCTGGTGAAACTACAGAGAGATGCAGCGCGGCAGCGGAAGATTCAGGATCCTCGCCGCCGCCAGGGCAGCCAGAGCAGGAAGAAGGCGGCGATGGCGATGGCTTCACCGGAAAGAATGTACCAGGGCCAGGGTCCGAGGAGGTCGAGGATTGTGGCGTCGTCGGGCTTGTGGCAGAGGTACATGTAGTTGGTGTTGAAGATGAAGTTGAAGCTCCCGGCGAGGGCGGCCCAGCCGTGGACGACGATCAGGGCCCGGAGGACGCTGCCGGGTTGCGGGCGGGCAAGTCCGCTCAAGGGGAGCATCAGCGCGGCGACCACGACGCCTCCGTGGGCCGCGAAGAAGTAGATCGTCGGGTAGGTCCAGCACGGGGCCCAGAGGTCGGGGGTGACGACGGTGAGAAGCGTGGCGCTGAGCCCAAGGTAGTACGTCACTTCGACGGTCCAGCGGTTCAGCGTCAGGCAGGCGATGACGGCGCACCAGACGGTGAGGTCGCACAACTGGAGGGGGACGGCTTCGGGGAAGCGGAACCCCTCCTTATGGAGGCGCCACACCCACCACGTAAGTTCGTTCACCGCAAGGAAGATGCCGAAAGCGATCCGCAAGGCGCGGCCGCGTGCCGGCGACGATCGCGCAAGACGCGCCAGGAGCATGGAGACGACCGGCAGGCTGACCAGTACCACCAGGTGCGGCAGGCCGAAGAGAACGAATTTGCCGCCTTCGTCCGAGGAGGTCATACGGGGTTTCTTGGGTAGTTCGGCGAGAGGTTCTGGCCCTCGGGGCGGGGAACGAGCCTGCCGCCCTTGATCCAGGCTTCGCCGCGCGGGGCGAGGTGTTCGGTCAGGCGTCCGCGCCATGTCCGGAGCGTGGCCTGGTGAGCGGGATCGGCGGAGAGATCGCGTGTTTCACCGGGATCGGCGGCAAGGTCGAAGAGTTGCTCCTCTCCCTTCTGCGCGTGATAGATGTACTTCACGCAGCCGTCAGTGAGCGCGTTCCAGTGGTTCTCGGGCGAGTAGCAGACGTTGTGCTCGAGGTCGATCCAATCGCGGCGCGCGGTGAGCACGTTCTGGCCGTCGACAGACTGCGGGACGGGTGCACCGGCGGCGGCAAGGAACGTGGGTAGAACGTCGCGGATCTCGACAGGGACGGTGCTGACTGTTCCCTTTGCGGCGCCGGGACCGCGCACGAGGAACGGGATGCGGGCCGAAGGTTCGTAGGCGTAGGATTTGCGCCAAAGGTTGTGGTCGCCGGTCATGTCGCCGTGGTCGGAGATGTAGAGGATCAGGGTCTCGTCGAGCAGGCGGCGGCGTTCGAGCGTCTCCAGGATGCGGCCGAGCTGCTCGTCGACGAATTCGATGGATCCGGCGTAAGCGGCGCGGCTGAGGCGGACCTCCCCGGCGGACAGTCGGCCATGCCAGATGTCGTCGCGCGTCGTGTTGCGAGGTTCGTACTTCGCGGCCCACTTGCCGATGGACGGGGCCGGCAGGTTTGCGGCGAGCGTACGGTCGAGGAAGCGCTGCGGCGGATCGTAGGGGCTGTGTGGACGCGCGAAGCTGACCTTCAGAAAGAAGGGCTCGGAGCGCGAGTACGACTCCAGGAAGCGGACAGCGCAGTCGCCGGTCCAGCGCGTGGGGTGGAGACGCTCCGGGAGCTGGTAGACACCGCCCTTGTAGTCGTTGAAGCCGATGCCGGTGACGTCCGGGTTCAGGTTAGGCGTTTCGGAGGCGAACCAGGCGCGGTAGTCGCTACGGAATTCGGGCGAGTCCACGCGGCCGCTTTCGTCGAGCAGCAAGCCCTGGAAGCCGTGCGGGTTGCGCTGCGGCGAGTAGTGCATTTTGCCGATGCCGAAGGTGTGGTACCCGGCATCGGCAAGCAGGCGGGGCATCTCGACAGGGTACTTTTGCGCTACCTTCGCATAGCCGAGCATGCCGTGATTCCAGGGGGACTGTCCGGTGAGCAGCGCGGCGCGCGCGGGCGTGCAGGTGGGCGTGGTGGAGTAGGCGTGGCGGAACATCACGCCCTCGGCGGCCAGGCGGTCCATGGCGGGCGTTCGAATGGCGCGCAGCCCGGCGGCGCCGAACCAGTCGCCGCGATGCTGGTCGGACATCAACAGCAGCAGGTTCGGGCGTGACTTGGACTGCGCGCGGAGGATGCCAGGCGCCGCACCGAATGTTCTGAGGACCGCCCGGCGCGTTACCACCGGACGGTCTTTCCCGGTTCTAGTGCCCAGACTTCGACTCCGCTGCCATTCAGCTCCTTCTCGAGCGCGCCGGGGCTGCCGTGCAGGACGGGGAAGGTGCCGAAGTGCATAGGGATCACCTTCTTCACCTGGAGCAGTGCGCAGGCGAGGGCGGCCTCCTTCGGGCCCATCGTGAAGTGGTCGCCGATGGGCAGGAAGGCGAGTTCGGGCTTGTAGAGCGTCGCGTAGAGCGCCATCTCCGACATGACGGCAGTGTCGCCGGCGAAGTAGGCGTTGCGGCCGTCGGGCATATGGAGGATGTAGCCGCCCGGATCGCCCGCGGGGACCATCTTGCCGTCGTCCATGATGGTGGAACTGTGCAGCGCGTGCGTCATGGTGACGCGCAGCGGGCCCGCGTCCTGGCCGCCGCCCTTGTTCATGCCGGAGCAGTTCTCCACGCCCTTGGATTCAAGCCAGGTGCAGATCTCGAAGTTCGCGATGACCTTGGGCTTAAACTTCTTCGCCAGTTCGACGGCGTCGGCAATGTGGTCGAAGTGGCCGTGCGTGATCAGCATCGCGTCCAGCCGCGACAGCGTGTGGCCGGCGGGATGCCTGGGGTTGCCGTTGAGCCAGGGGTCGATCAGGACCACCTCGCCGGAAGGGAAGCCGAATTCGAATGTGCCGTGGCCGAGCCAGGTGATGTCGATCATGATGGCGAATGTCCTCTGAAGGCCATTCTATTGTTTTGCGGGGAGCGAGATCCCGTCGCCGATGACGGCAATGCCGGGAATGCTGACGGGCAGCTTGCCGCTGAAGGGCGCTTTGCCAAGAAGCGCCTTCGCAAGCGCGTCTTCAATGGGCGCGACGGTCGAATAACCGGCGATGTAGCCCTGCACTTGCGGGTAGGCGCGGAGCAGGTAGGGGTTGCCGAGCGAGACCAGCACGACGGGCGTCTTCGTCGCGAGAACCTTGTCGACAAAGGCCGGGTAGTTGCCGGGCAGCGGCGCGCCGCCACGATAAGTCGCGGAAAGGGCGTACGCGATCAGCACAACGGTGTCGCACTTGGCGGCGTCGGCCGCATAGTCGTCGAAGTCCCGCAGCGGGAGCAGGGGATCGAGCAACTCGACGCGGGCCTCCGGGATGGACTCGTCGAGCTCGTCTTCCAGATCGCGGCCCTGTGTCGAGAAGCGCAGCGCGGGCATGAGGAAGAAGCATGTCGAGATGGGGTGCTTCAGGGGCAGCACCGCGCCTTCGTTGCGGACCAGAGTCAAGGCTTTGGCGGCCGTGCGGTCCGCGAGGTCGATGTCCTCGGGCGTGTTGATGTAGCCGTTCAGCTCCTCGAGGTTGACGTAGCGGTTGCGGTCAAGGCCGACGCGGAGCTTCGCGGATAGCAGCTTGCCGAGGCTGTAGTCGATGCGCTCCTTCGTGAGGCGGCCCGAGGCGAGAGCCTGCATGACCCCTTCGATCGCCTTGCGTGGATCCTGAGGAATCAACAGGAGATCGGCTCCCGCTTCAAGCGCGCGGACGGCGGCTTCGCCCGGAGCGAAGAGCTTCGTGACGCCCTGCATGTCGAGCGCGTCGGTGGTGAGCAGTCCCTTGAATCCGAGCTCGTCGCGCAGCAGGCCGGTGAGGATCTTTCTGGAGACAGTGGCGGGAATCGCGTCGGGTTCGAGCGCGGGAACCGAGACGTGCGCGGTCATGACGGAGTCAACGCCCGCCGCGATGGCATCGCGGAAGGGAACCAGCTCTATCCGGTCTAGACGATCCTTCGAGGCTGTGACCGTGCCGAGGCCAAGGTGTGAATCGACAGCCGTGTCGCCGTGGCCGGGGAAGTGCTTAACAGTGACAAGTACCTGGTGGCTGGGATCGGAGTGCGCGCCTTCGATGAATGCGCGTACATGCGCGGAGACGGCCTTGGGATCTTCGCCGAATGATCGAATGTTGATGACCGGATTATCGGGATTGTTGTTAACGTCTGCGTCCGGCGCGAAGACCCAGTGAACGCCCATGGCGCGGGATTCGCGGGCCGTGGCGCGGCCAAGCTCACGGGTGAGCGCGGGGTCGCCGGTGGCGCCGAAAGCCATGGCATGAGGGAACGGCGCGGTGGACATCATGCGCATGGATGCGCCGCGCTCGAAGTCACCACCCACGATGAGGGGGAGCTTCGCGAGCCGCTGCATGTGGTTGAGAAAAGCGGCCATGGCGAAGGGCTCGGCCCGGACCGCGGCGCCGTTGCGGACGCGGTTGAGGATAATCATGCCGCCGACGCCCGTGTCGGCCACCAGAGCGCTGAATTCCTTGTAGGCCTTCGTGCGCGGATTCGGTATGTCGCCGTAGAAGGGGATCATCACGAGCTGCGCCACCTTCTGGCGCAGTGTGAGCGTACGCATCCACTGGCGTGCTTTCGGAGGAATGTCGTTCGACGTGCGCGGCTCAGCCTGAGAGGCCGTGGCCAGCAAGAGTGCCAGTGCAATGCGAAGCCCGTGGCGGCCTGACATCTCCACAAGGCTATCAGGAATGAACGAGTTTCAGGATGTGCCCGTACGCTTGACCGCGCGTTTGGCGATGACCGCGCGTGTCGGCGGTTTCTTGCGCGCGGTGGAGCCCAGCAGCCGGTTCGCGGCGCGGATCAGGTGCGGGACTTCATTCGCGCTCTTCATGATGACGACGTTCGCGCCAGTGGACTTCTCGGTGAGGCCGAGCGCATCGACGAAGCCGGAGATCAGGATGACCGGCATTGCGGGCGTATGCGCGCGAATACGGCGGATGAATTCGATGCCGTCGTAATCGGGCATGCGGAAGTCAGTCACCACCAGGTCGTAGGGAGTGCCATCTTCAGCGGCTCGCTCAAAGTGCGATAGCGCGTCCTTAGGATTCTTAATGCCGTGGGTGGCGTAGCCAAGCTCCTCGAGAACCACACGGCGCGCGGCAAGGCCGGCGGCGTTGTCGTCAACGAGAAGGATGCGAGCGGGTACTTGCGTTTTTGACGCGGAACTGGAGGCCATCGGTGAAGGCTGAAGGTAACAAAGCGGCGCTTACGCTGTCAACGAACTCGTATCGCACTCATCCGTGGCGAGATTCATTGCTTGACTTCGACGATGCGACGTGCGTCTGTTCGCGCGAAGCGTTACTCCACTTCGCGCGGCGCGTTGTAGCCGGCCTTGGCGACAACCTGGTACTTCATTGACTTGCCTTTTTCGTCCACAATGCGCAATGGTTCGCCTGTCGCGGGATTCACGAGATCCACTTTGATCTTGCGATACTTCCCGTCGCGCGCCGTGTTTGTGGGCGAATAAGTCAGCGTGTAGGTGTTGCGCAATGCCTGGCTGATCTGCGCGAAGATTGCGGGATATTCACCAAGGAAGCGCGGGAACCAAGCCTGGCCTCCTGTCTCCTTCGAAAACGTGCGGAGCTGATTGTCGGCCTGCAGGAAGTCCAGGCGCGCGATGGGGCCAAGCGCGCCGCGCGAGTCGTACCATTCGCGCATGGACTGAAGAGTCCCAAGGGAGTAGATCGGCACGCCGGCGGTCTGCAGCTTGCGCCGCGTCTGATCGAAGGTGATCTTCGAGAACGTATCCATGCCGGAGCCGATGTAGAAGATCGCCTTGCGTCCCTCGATGCCCGACATGCGGTCGGCGGTGTCGGTGAGCGCGTCGTACAAGTTCGATTCGGAGAACGCAGGGATGCGAAGCCGCGCCATTGCCTCGTACGTGTCCTTGCGGTTTGTCGAGAAGTCCGAAAGGATCTCGGGGCGCAGGTCGAAGGCAACGACGGCCACGGTGTCGTCAGGCTTCAGAGTCTCCAGGAAGCCGTAGCAGGCCTGCAACGTGTCCTGCCAGCCCCAGGACCAGTATTGCTGGAACAATCCCGAGAATTCGATGACCATGGCGATGGTCATGGGCGTTTCGCCGGTGGCGAAACCATTCACCCTTTGCGGCACGCCGTCTTCCAGGATGCGGAAATTGCCGCCGGGGATGCCCGGAATAAAGCGCCCCCTGTTATCGAGGACACCGACATCCACCGTGACGGAAAGCGCATCGCTGCGGAAGGTGGGGCCGGTGGTCTCCTCGGCTTTCTCCGCCGCCTTCTTCATGCGCGAAGGGATCTTAGGCTCTTCCTGCTTGGGAGGAACGGCCTCGCCTTCCGATGCCTTCGGACGCGGGCGCACCACGGTGTCGCCGGTTTCGCGGCGCGGGCCCTGCTGCTGGGCGTAAACGAATCCGCCGACAACAAGGGAAGCGGCTAGCAAAATCCGTAAGATGCGGCGTGTCGTGTTTCGCATGGCGTTCTCTCTCACCCTCCCCTCATCATCTCCATTTGACGACGGCCGGGCGGCAAGGGTTGCGCATCCCGCGATTGGCCGCCTACTGTGTCCAACGGTCCGTGCCCGAATTGTGTTTCTTCAGGTATACCTGAAACTTCCGCTTGGCGCGTTGCATCTTCCAGTCGCGGTAGCGCTGGCGCAGGTTCCCGGAGATATCCATGGACGCCGCGCTCGCCCTGCGCTGCATCAGTGCGGACCGCAGATAGAACCAGCCCACCACCATGCCGCCGAGGTGCGCCACATGGCTGACACCGCTGTTCGACCCAGCCATGGAGCTCATGAACGTGATGGCCCCGATGATCATCACGAAGTACTTCGCCTTCATCGGGAAGATGAACATGAACAGAATGGTGGCATCGGGGAAGAGGACGCCGAAGGCGAGAATCAGCCCGTAGATTGCGCCGGAGGCGCCGATGGTCCGCGTATCCATTCCGCCAAACAGCAGATTCGCCACCACCACGCACAGCCCCGCGCCCACTCCGCAGACGAAATAGTACCGAAGAAAGCGCCGCGTGCCCCACACCGATTCCAACGTCGAACCGAACATGTAGAGCACCAGCATGTTCATCAGGATGTGGCCGAAACCGGTGGGGTCGTGGAGAAATAGGTACGTGAACGGCTGCCACAGGGCGAAGCTTTGGAGAACCGAGCGCGGAACCAGCGAGAACGGCAGAAAGATCTCGTACATCCCCGCGCGGTAGAGGAAGAAGCCGAGGACGAAGAGCCCGATGTTCGAAATCAGCAGCCACTTCACGCCCCAGTTCACGCTGGGCAGCGAAGGGGGTGCATAACTGCGGCTGGCGAATCCCATGGAAGGTCTCTCAGGTCCCTCAGTTCAACCATAACATTGCGGCCCGGCGTATCCTTGCTTGCATGAGACTTGTCCCGCTTGCCATCGCGATCGCCATCCCCCTGTTCAGCCAGACGACGCCGCAGATCCCCGTGCCTCCGCCTCAGGAGATGGACAGCCACGCGGTGGACCGCATCCTGAAAGCGGTGGACGACCTCATGTGGCACGTCAAGCTCGACGACATCGCGCAGGTGGAGCACGTCCGCTTCACCAGCCTGCCGCCGGCGAAGGAGCAGAACTCCACGGCGCAAGGGGCGGGGAACCCGGTGATCATTCCGGCTTACACGTACATCCCGAAGAAACTCGACCGGGCGAAGAAGCACCCGCTGCTGGTCTACGTTCACGGTGGAGTGCACGGCAATAACGCCAGCACGGCGGCCAACCTGATACGGGAAATGGTGGAGCACGGCTATGTGGTGATCGCCCCCGAATACCGCGGCTCCAACGGCTATGGCCGTGGCTTCTGGGAGCAGATCGACTACGGCGGGCGCGAGAACGACGACGTCTGGGCCGCGCGCCAGTGGATGTTGGAACGGTACGACTTCCTCGACCCCAAGCGCGTCGGCATTCTCGGCTGGTCGCACGGCGGCATGATCACGCTCATGAACATCTTCGAGCATCCCGATGCCTTCGCCGTCGCCTACGCCGGTGTGCCTGTCAGCGACCTGGTGGCTCGCATGGGCTACAAGAGCGACAGCTACCGCCGGCTGTTCTCGGCGAAGTACCACATCGGTAAGACGGCCGACGAGGACGTGAAGGAGTACCTGCGACGGTCGCCCGTGTCGCACGCGCAGAAGCTGGCCACGCCGCTGCTGATCCACACCACCACGAACGACGAAGACGTGAACGTGCTGGAAGTCCAGCGTCTGATGGCGGCGTTGAAGGCAGCGGGCAAGCAGTTCGAGTCCAAGGTCTACGACAACGCGCCCGGCGGCCATGCTTTCAACAGGTTGGACACCAAGCTGGCGCGCGACTCCAGGGCCGAAATCTGGGCCTTTCTGGCTCGCTATTTGAAGCCTGGAAATTGACGAATTCGGGTGCGTAAACCCTATTTTCAGTTGTTGGTAAACTCCCTAGAAAGCCATGTCAGAGCAGAATCGAGTGTTTGCGCCCTCGCCCGAGTTTTCCGCGAAAGCCCACGTCGGCAGCCTGGACGCCTACCGCGAGTTGTACCGCCAGGCGGAAGAGAATCCTGAAGCCTTTTGGGGCAAACTTGCCTCGGAAGAGCTTCATTGGTTCGAGAAATGGAACCACGTCTTCGAGTGGAATCCGCCCTTCGTGAAGTGGTTCGCCGGGGCGAAGACCAACGCCAGCTACAACTGTCTGGACCGCCACGTCGAAGCCGGCAACGGCGCCAAAGTGGCGCTGCTGTGGGAAGGCGAACCCGGCGACTCGCGCGCAGTGACTTATGCCGAACTGCTCGCCGATGTCTGCCGCTTCGCCAATGGCCTGAAGGCCCTGGGCTTGAAGGCGGGCGACCGCTCCATCATCTACATGCCGATGGTGCCGGAGGCCGTGGTGGCCATGCTGGCCTGCGCGCGGCTGGGTATCACGCACAGCGTCGTCTTCGGTGGATTTTCCTCCGAAGCCTTGAAGGCCCGCATCCAGGACCTGGAAGCAAAGGTCGTCATCACCGCTGACGGCGGCTGGCGGCGTGGCAAGGAAGTGCATCTGAAAGGCGCCGTTGACGAAGCGGTGGCGGACTGCCCCAGTGTCCAGCACGTCGTGGTGCTGAAGCGGACCGGCTCCGATGTGCCCATGACCGCGGGCCGCGACCTGTGGTGGCACGACGCCGAAGCCGGGCAGAGCGACAATTGTCCAGCCGAACCGCTCGACAGCGAACACCCGCTATACGTCCTTTACACCTCCGGCACCACCGGCAAGCCCAAGGGCATTCTGCACACCACGGGCGGCTACCTGCTGCACGCCACGATGACGATGAAGTGGGTCTTCGACATCAAGCCCGAAGACGTTTACTGGTGCTCCGCCGACATCGGCTGGGTGACCGGACACACGTACATCGTCTACGGACCGTTGTCGGTGGGCGCCACGCAGATCATGTACGAAGGCGCGCCGGACTATCCGGCCTGGGATCGCTGGTGGCGGATCATCGCAAAGTACAAGGCGACCATCTTCTACACATCGCCGACGGCCATCCGCGCGCTCCTCAAACAGGGCGAAGCTCTGCCGAACGGCCACGATCTCTCGAGCCTCCGCCTGCTCGGTTCCGTGGGTGAGCCCATCAACCCCGCCGCCTGGGAGTGGTACTACCGCGTGATCGGGAAGGAGCGCTGCCCCATCGTTGATACGTGGTGGCAGACCGAAACGGGCGGCATTCTGATCGCGCCCATGCCCGGCGCTGTTCCGCTGAAGCCGGGTTCGGGAACGCTGCCCATGCCGGGCGTGCTAGCCGACGTCGTCGACTTCCACGGCAGCCCCGTCGGCGCTAACCAGGAAGGTTTCCTCATCATCAGGCGGCCGTGGCCAGGCATGATCCGCACCATCTGGGGCGATCCCGAACGCTTCGAGCAGCAGTACTTCAGCCGTATTCCCGGAATCTACTTTACGGGCGACGCCGCACGGCGCGACGAGGATGGCTACTTCTGGGTGCTGGGCCGCGTCGACGACGTGATGAACGTCAGCGGACACCGGCTTTCAACGATGGAAGTGGAAAGCGCGCTCGTGCGCCATCCGGCCGTGGCGGAAGCCGCCGTGGTCGGCAAACCGCACGAGATCTCGGGCCAGGCCGTCTGCTGTTTCGTCACGCTGAAGCAGGGCGATTGGAACCATCACGACCTCGCCCAGGAGCTGCGCAAGTGGGTCGCGCACGAGATCGGTTCGTTCGCCAGGCCGGAGGAGATCCGGTTCTCCGAAGCCCTGCCCAAGACGCGCTCCGGCAAGATCATGCGCCGTCTGCTCCGCGAGATCGTCACCTCCCACACCGTCTCCGGCGACGTGACGACGCTCGAAGACTTGAGCGTGGTCACCAAGCTCGCCTCGCAGCATGACGAGGATTGAGCCGGGAACTTCCTCCCGCTCACCCGATTAACGAACGCACCAGCATCGGAAGTCCCGCGAGCGATCGGGGGATTTCCGAAATGCTGGCGTGGGGAAACACTTCGCGGAAGCCTTCGGTCGCGCGGGAGAGCACCAGGTCCACCGGTACGCCGGCGCAGCGCTGCTCGGCGTCACGCGAGTCCGACGCCTCGTGGACGGCATATCCGTTCGCGGGCAGATGGCGGATGACCTTGACTCTGAACTCCGCGTCCGGATCGGCCACCAGGATGCCGCGAGCTCGCGCGGGCTTGTCCAGCACCTCCCGCACCTTGCGCGCCAGGCTCTCCGCCGCAAACGGCTTGGGCAGATAGTCGATGCCGGGGTCGAGCACGCCGTGGTGCACAATCGCGTTCTCCGTGTATCCGGAGACATAAAGCGACTTCATCGTTGGACGTAGCGGGGCGAGCGCGCGGGCCAGGTCGCGCCCGGACATCCGGGGCAGCACGACGTCGGTCAGCAGCAGGTGGATGTCCCCTTTGAACTTCGCGGCCAAATCCAGCGCCTCCCGTCCGTTCTCCGCCGCAATCACCGCATAGCCCAGGTCGCTCAGCACCATGGTCGAGAAGCGCCGGACGCCTGAGTCGTCCTCTACGAGCAGCACGGTCTCCGATCCGCGGTGGACGGGCCGCGGGCTCCCCGCGCGTGTCTGCAGCGAATCGCCCGGCGCCGTGCTCACCGGCAGGTAGATCCGGAACGCCGTGCCCGTCCCCCTCTCGCTGTAGACCGAGATGTGCCCGCCGCTCTGCTTCACAATGCCGTAGACGGTGGGCAACCCAAGACCCGTGCCGCCGCGCTTGGTCTTGGTGGTGAAAAATGGCTCGAAGATGCGCCTCTGCGTGGCACTGTCCATCCCGCAGCCGTTGTCGCTCACCGCCAGAAGGACATACTCTCCCGGCGTGACCTCCGCGTGGCTCTCGGCGTAACTCTCGTCCAGATCGATGTTTGACGTTTCGATGGTCAGCCTGCCGCCTGTCTCCATGGCATCGCGAGCGTTGATCGCCAGGTTCATCGCCACCTGCTCGAGCTGTGTCGCGTCGGCGCGCACCAGCCGCAGTTGGGGGTCCAGGATCAGCGTCAGCTCGACGTCCTCGCGCAACAGCCTGCGCAACATCGGCTGGAGCGACAGCAGCACGTCGTTCAGATTCAATGTTGTCGGCCTCAATACCTGGCGGCGGCTGAAGGCCAGCAGTTGCTGCGTTAGGCGCGCGGCGCGCTCCCCGGCAGCCTCGATCGCTTCGAGGTTCTGCACCAGTGGGCTCTCGTCGCCGAGCAGTTGCATGGTCAGCGCCGCGTACCCGTTGATCACCGTCAGCAGATTGTTGAAATCGTGGGCGATGCCGCCCGCGAGCTGCCCGATCGCCTCCATCTTCTGCGACTGATGAAGCTTCTCCTCCAGGCCACGCTGCTCCGTGATGTCCACGGCCACGGCCAGCCGCGCATGAGGCCCTTCCAACACCAGCGGGTGCGACCAGCCTCGCAGGACGAGCTTCGTGCCATCCTTGTGCTGGTGGATCCACTCGCCCGACCGCGCCCCTTCGCGAGGCGCCTCCAGAAGGCGCTTCCGCGTGGCCTCCCGCAACTCAGCGGGCACTGCCTCAGGCACGGTCAGCTTTAGGAACTCCTCCTCCGTGTACCCGTACATCTCCAGGGCGGAGCGGTTTACCGCCATGTATCGGAGCGTGCTGCCGTCGTACACCGTCATTGGGACGGGGTTCTCCTGGAACAGTAGCCGGTGCCGGGCCTCGCTCTCCCGGATGCGGGCGAGCGTGTGCTGCTTCTCCGTCACGTCGCTGGCGATGAGAATCGCCCCGATGATGCGGCCCTCCTGGTCGCGGACGGGCGACGCGTTCACGTTCAGGGAGACCTCGCGGTCCTCGCGCCGGACCACCATCTCCTCGTTCGCGACAGTCTTTCCATCAAGCACCCGCTCGAACTGCGCGGCGAAGATCGTCTCGCTCACACTGGGGAACTTCTCCGGGCCGGCGCCGAGCAGTTGCTCCATGCCCGGATTGGCGATGACAATCTCCCGTGATGGCAGCTCCGCGACGGCTAGGCCGAGCGGAAGCTGTTCGATCAGCGTCGCCAGCGCGCTGCGCTCCCGGTCGAGCTCCCGGATCAGTTCCTCGCGCTCCTCGGCAGCGCGGCGCCGCTCCGTCATATCGACCATGGATCCGATCAGCCTCACCGGGCGGCCGCCCTCGTCCCGCGCGATGTAGCTCCGGTCCAGCACCAGCGCATAGCTTCCATCCGCGCGCCGGAAGCGGTACTCGTCGGTCCAGGTATCCAGATCGGTTTCGAACAAAGCCTGAAAACCGGCTCGGATCCGAGTGAGGTCGTCCGGGTGCAGCCGATCCTCCCACCATTCGGCCGTCGGGTCAACCTCATCCAACCGGTACCCGAAGATGGCCTGGAGATTCTCGTTCCAGTGCACCTCGCCGGTCTTGATGTCCAGGTCCCAGATGACGTCGCTGGTCGCGCGCGCCAGCAGGTTGTAGCGCTCCGTGTACTCCTCGCGGACGTACTTCTCGAGCAGCCGGCGCAGGCTGCGGGACGAGAGAATCGCCATGTCGTCCAGGGAGTCCACCGCCGGGCGCCTGCCGCGGCCCGCTGCCACAAGAACCGCCTCAGACCCGGGCACGACGTGAAACGGATGAACCATCAGCCATTCTGCGTCCAGTCCTTCCAGCGACCAGGGATGGCCGCCCAGCGCCGAAGCCTCCTCGGCATCAACGCATCGCGGAGGACCGGCAACCGACAACTGAACGAGGGATACTCCCTCCGGCGCGCGCACGAACGACTCCGGCCCCACCAGCCACTCCTCGTCGCGTCTCCGGATGGCCAGCCCGCCGAACGTACCGCCGGTCAACCGGCAAGCCAGCCGGCCCGCACGCCAAAGATCCGGTCCCGCAGCTTCCAGCGCGGCTCCCAGTCCGGGATTCTGACTGCCCATTCAGGACTACTTTATCCAAAAACTGATCAACAGGCCAAAAGTGATTCGGATTAGTCCGTACCAACGGTTCCGTCCAACACGACATATGGCCGGATGCCGGTCGACTTGCCCGTCTGCTCGTCCACACCGACGATCACCGCGCGCAGTTCCACGCCGCGTTTGGCGGCCTCGAAACGCATCGGCAATTGCGTCAGAAAACGCTTTACAATCATGTCCTTATCGACGCCGATGACCGACTCATACGGCCCGGTCATGCCCGAATCCGTCTGATACGCCGTGCCTTTTGGCAGCACCCGGGCGTCGGCCGTTGGGATGTGCGTGTGCGTCCCGACCACCGCCGAGACGCGCCCATCCAGGTACCAGCCCATGGCGACCTTCTCGCTCGTCGCCTCGGCGTGAAAATCGAGGAAACGAACTCGGACGTCGTCCGGAATCGACTCGATCAGCGCATCGGCCTTCCGGAACGGGCAGTCGAGCGGCGGCATGTGTACGCGGCCCTGTAGATTCATCACCGCGTACTGAACGCCGTTACGCGCCTTTCCGATATACAACCCCGTCCCCGGCAGATCCGCCGCGTAGTTCGCCGGGCGCAGCAGCCTCGGCTCACGCTGGAAGAAGTCGTAGATTTCGCGCTTGTCCCAGATGTGATTACCGGTCGTAATCACCTCGACTCCCAGGCCGAACAACTCCTGAGCGATGGGCGGCGTGATGCCGAAGCCTCCAGCCGCGTTCTCGCCGTTGGCGATGATCAGGTCGATGCGCTCTTCACTCACAATGCGCTGGATCTGATCGGCCACAATCCGGCGTCCGGGCGAGGCAAAAATGTCTCCGATGAACAGAATATTCATGACGTGCTTTCCGCTGAGGGGCGGGGAAGAGGGAGGCGCACCACTGGGCCGCCACGGCCTCTGAATCGACCCCGGTCTAACACGGGGGGAGTCCGCCGAGCGCCTTCAGGCTTCTCCTCTCGGAGCATGCTCACCGGCGCTTCATCCGAGTCAAACTCCAGATTCAGTGAATAGGATCAATTTGCTGAGACCGCGGCCTGCTTTGCAGGAACGCCCCATAGAGGAAAGGATAACGCACACCGGTCGAATTTCAGAGGGAATTCGGCCCAGGCCTACTCCTGGACCCCGCCGTCCGCCATCCGAGCCGGGTCCAGCAACTCTCGCAACCCCTGTTCCGGTATGCTGGTCTCCCGCAGCGCAACTTCCAGCACGCTCTCCCCCGTGGCCGCAGCCTGTTTCGCGATCGCCGCGCTGGCGTCATAGCCGATCCTCGGCGCCAGGGCGGTCGCCAGAATCGGATTCCTCCCCGCCAGGTCCCGCAGCCGCGCTTCGTCCACCGTGAAGCCGGCAATCGCCTTCTCCCCCAACGCCGCCGCCGCATTCGCCAGCAGCGCGATGCTCTCCAGCAGGTTCCAGCCGATCAACGGCAGCATCGTGTTGAGCTGGAAGTTTCCCGACTGCGCCCCGATCAGGATGGCGGCGTCATACCCCGCGACTTGCGCGCAGGCCATCGCCACCGCCTCCGGAATTACCGGGTTCACCTTGCCCGGCATGATGCTGCTGCCCGGCTGCAACGCGCGCAGACGGATCTCGCCCAACCCCGACTTGGGACCGCTGTTCATCCAGCGCAAGTCGTTCGCGATCTTCAGCAAGCAGACCGCGGCCGCCCGCAACTGCCCGCTCAACTCCAGCGCCGAATCCTGGCTGCTGATCGACGCGAACCTGTTGGCGCTGCAGGTGAAATTCAACCCAGTCGCGGCGGCAATCCGCGCGACGATCCGCGCTCCGAACTCAGGATGCGTGTTCAGCCCCGTGCCCACCGCCGTGCCGCCGAGCGGCAATTCCAAGATTCCCGGTAGCGTCGCTACAATCCGTCGGACGGCCGCGCGGACCTGCGCCTCCCACCCGCCCAACTCCTGGCTCATGCGCATGGGGACCGCATCCATCAGGTGCGTGCGACCCGTCTTCACCACGCCTTCCAGTTCAGCCGCCCGTGCCGCGATCGCGTTCGCCAGCCCCTCCAGCGCGGGCAGCAGCCGTCCCGCCACCTCCATCGCCGCGCTCAGGTGAATGGCCGAGGGAATCACGTCGTTGCTGCTTTGGCCGAGGTTGACGTGGTCGTTCGGGTGCACAGGCTTCCCGCAACGCGCCGAGGCCAGCGTCGCAATCACCTCGTTCGCATTCATGTTCGTGCTGGTGCCGGAGCCGGTCTGGAAAACGTCGATCACGAACTGCGAATCGTGAAGTCCCTGCCGAACCTCCTCCGCCGACTCCGCAATCGCCGCGGCCGTATCTCCCTCCAGCAAACCGAGCGTCCGGTTCACCTCCGCCGCCGCGCTCTTGATCAGCCCCAGCGCCGCCAGAAATGCCCTCTGGAACCGCATTCCGCTGATCTGAAAGTTCTCAATCGCCCGTTGCGTCTGCGGGCCGTACAGCGCGTCGGCCGGGACCCGCACCTCGCCCAGGCTGTCGCGCATCACGCGCACTTTGGAATCAGGCATGGCGTGCCTCTCTGTGTGCTTCAGATTCTCGCCCCGCGGATGCACGGTCGCAACCCTGCGCGCCATCTGCTACCTTGCACGCGTAAGGGGAATGCGATGAAACGCTATCTCTTCTGGTTCGTCTTCGGATCGGTTGTCACTGCCGGCCTGCTCCTTCTGAAACGGCCTGCGCGAACCCTCGTCCATCCCCCAGCCGGCGACGCTGACCTGGTGGACCACGCTTCGCTCGCATCCTTTCCCGCCAGTGATCCGCCGTCCTGGCCGGGCACGCACGCCTAGGGACTAGCTAGACTACGCGCCCTTCAGGCACTCGGCGATCTCGCGCTCCGTCACCGCGCCTTCCTTGATCAGCCGCCAGTACGGCTCGGTGATGTCCACCGTCGTCGCGCCCGCCCCAACGCACAGCCCGCCGTCCAAAACCAGGTCCACGCGCCTGTCCATCATTCCGAAGACATCGATGCCCGTCGCGCACGTCGGCTGCCCGGAGACGTTCGCGCTCGTGGCGATCAGCGGTTGCCCCAGCCAGTCGATCAGCGCCTGCGCCACCCTCGACCGCGACTGCCTCAGCGCCAGCCGCCCCGTGTTTCCGGTCACCTTCAAGGGGACCTTCGCCGATGCGGGCACGATGATCGTCATCGGCCCCGGCCAGAAGCGCCGGGCCAGCAGGTAGAAGCGCGCCGGCAGCTCCGCCACCAGGTCCTCCGCCATCAGGAAGTCCGAGACCAGCAGGGGCAGGGAACGGTGCGGCTCGCGGCCCTTTGCGGCGAAGACGCGCCCCACGGCATGCAGGTTGAACGGGTCCGCCACCAGCGTGTACAGCGCGTCGGTCGGGATGGCGATCACTTCGCCGCGGCGTAACGCCACGGCGGCACGTTCAATGGCTTCTACGGAGGGTTGCTCCTGGTCGATTTCAATCAGGTCAGTGGCCACGGCAGCAGTCCGAGTGAGGGCGGGGAGACAAGAGTGCCAGTTTAGCGCGGGCCGATGGCTGCGGCAACCTCGACGGCCATCGAATAGCGGCCGAAAGGCGCGCTCAGTTGAACGCCCTGAACCATCGGCTTAACGCGCTGGACCATCTCTTGCGCAATGGCCACGCCCTCGGCGCGGGCAGCCTCCGGCGAAGCCGCCTGGCGCATGCGCTCCAGGTACTCCTCCGGCACGGTCACCCGCAGTTCGTTCGCCATGAATTCGGCGTTGCGCAGGCTGGTCAGAGGCCATATTCCGGCGATCACCGGAATCCGGAATCCGTCGATCCGCTGGAGGAACCGCTCGAGCTGCGCCACGTCGAAGACCGGCTGCGTCACGATGTACTCCGCCCCGGCTTCCACCTTCCAGCGCGTCCGCCGGATCTCTTCCTCGATGTTCAGCGCGCCCGGATTCGCCCCCACGCCCAGCAGCAGCGTGGTCTGCGAGCCGATCGGGTTGCCGCCGATATCCAGCCCATGGTTCAGGTTGTTGACGATGTTGGTCAGGCCGATGGCATCGACGTCGAACACCGCCGTCGCGTCGGGATACGCTCCCATGCGCGGCGGGTCCCCCGTAATGCAGATCAGGTTCCGGATGCCGGCCGCGTGCGCGCCCAACAGCTCCGACTGAATGCTCAGAATATTGCGATCCCGGCAGCAGAAGTGCAGAACGGATTCGATGCCCGCCTCGCGCTCGATCAACTGGCAGGTGACCTGAGCGCTCATCCGGGCGCTGGCGCGCGGCCCGTCGGGCACGTTGATCACGTCGATGCCCGCTTCCTTGCACAGCTTCGCCCCGGCGATCTCCTTCGACGCATCCACGCCGCGCGGCGGCAGAATCTCGACGAACGCAACGAACTCACCAGCCGCGATCTTCGCCCCTAGTTTGGACTTCTGCGCGACAGGCAACTTCTCCATTGCCTGTTCTTTAGCCTTGGGTTCTTCAACCGTCGCTTCCAGTGAGCGGATGCCCGGCTGGAGCGACCGCGCTTCCGAGCGAATGCTCTTGATGTGCTCCGGCGTCGTGCCGCAGCAGCCGCCGACAATCTTCACCCCGGCCCACAGCATCCGCCGTGCGTACTGCGCCACGTATTCGGGCGAGCTCAGGTAGATGTTGCGGCCCTCCACCTTCGTCGGGTGGCCAGCGTTCGGCATTGCGCTGGTCGGCTTTGAGCTGTACTTCATGATCCGCTCCAGCGTCTCCAGCGTCGCCTTCGGCCCGACTGAGCAGTTCAGCCCGATCACGTCCGCGTCGGTCGTGTCCAACAGGTGGGTGTACGTCTCGATATCGGTGCCGTCGTGCAAGCGGCCTTCGTCGTTGATCGTCACCTGAGCGACGATCACCATCTCCTTGCCTGCCGCCTCGCGAACCGCCGCCACCGCCTCCCGAATCTCCGCGACCGACGTGAACGTCTCCAGGATGAACAGGTCCACGCCCGCAGCCAGCAAAGCCTCGGCCTGCTCGCGGAAGAAAGCGCGGGCTTCGGCAAAACTCGTCGGTCCCAGCGGCTCCAGGTGCAGCCCCAGAGGACCGATGGCGCCCGCCACGAAGACGTCTGACCGTTCGCTGGCCGCCTCGCGCGCCAGACGTACCCCAGCCATGTTGATCGCCATCAGCTTCTCGGCGATTCCGAACGACTCCAGCCTCGGCCGGTTGGCCCCAAACGTATTTGTTTCAAGAATTTCCGCGCCCGCGCGGACGTACTCCTGGTGGATCTCCTTCACCAGGTCGGGTTGCAGCACGTTCAGCTCATCGAAGCAGCGGTTAATGAAGATGCCCTTCTGGTAGAGCATCGTGCCCATGGCCCCATCGGCCACCATGGCGCGGGTGCTCAGGCGGTCGCGAAACTCAGCGGCTCTGGAGATGGGTTGGACGGTAGAATTCATCGAAGTTCACTTTTGGCAGCGCGGGCAGTAATACGTGGAGCGCCCTCCCTGCGGCATGCGGCGGACCCGGGTTCCGCAGGCGGGGCACGGTTCACCTTCCCGCCCATAGACGGCGACAGGGAAAAGTTCGCCCTCCTCAAAACCGCCGGGCCGCGTGTATGCGGTTATTGCCGAGTCTACCGCAACGCCCAGGACCTCAACAATCGCGCGGTAAAGGGCCTTGAGCTTTATCGCGCTGACTTCGCGTACCGGCCGCGCCGGGTTCACTCTGGCTTGGAACAGCGCCTCCGCCGCATAGATATTCCCAAGCCCCACCACCGCCCTCTGGTCCATCAGGAAGATCTTGGCCGGCTTCGGCGTCCGGCGCGCCGCTTCCAGAAAATGGCGCTCCGTGAAGGCGTCCGAAAAGGGCTCCGGACCCAGGTCCGCGAACAACGTCTCCGCCTCGGCGGGAGCATGAAGCGTGACGCGGCCCAAGGCCCTCGGGTCGTCCAGAATCATCCCCCGGCCGTCCTCGAACTCCAGCCACAGCCGCGCGGTCGCCGGCCGCAGGCGGAAATCGGGCAGGACCACCACGTTCCCGGTCATGCGCAAGTGGATGCGAAGGAAGTGGCTGTTGTCGAAGAGCACCAGGATGTTCTTGCCCCGGCGCTCGCAGGCGTCGATGCGCCGCCCTCGCACCCCGCCCAGCACTCGGCGCGGCGTCTGCGGATGGACCACGCCCGGTCGGTACACCCCGCCGCCGGTAATAACCGCCCCCACCGCCATGCTACGCAGGTTGCGTGTGACTGCTTCGACTTCTGGTAATTCTGGCATGGAGTTAGCTACAGAACCTCAAGTTCTACTGGAGAGCCGATCGCGACCCCTAACTTCCGGTCCGCGCGCCCCTGGTTCACCGCGATCTCCAAATGCCCCGAACTGCCCACTACTACCAAAGGCTCACCAGGTGAGCCCGAGGCGTAGTTCGGCGACGGACCTTCAATCGCCTCCAGGCCGACTTTCACCACGCATCCCCGCTGCGCGAGGGTCGGGAACTCCGCCACAGGCAGGTTCGTGATCAGGTTCCCAAATCTGTCGATGTGCGCCACTTCGCCCACCCAGAACCGCTTGCCCGTCCGGACCGGCCTGCCGAGCGCAAGCCGCACCGGATCATTCACTTGCGGGCCAAACTTCGACGGAGTCACGCCGGACGCCAAGTGCGCCGCCGCTGGGGCAAAAATATCCCTTCCATGGAATGTTACGCTGACATTCTTCAGGTGATACTCCAGGTTAGCTATCTGCCGTGCTCGAGCCTTCGGCAACTCCAGCACATCGGTGAACACCCCGTTGTCCGGTCCGATGAAGAACTGGCCGCCCGCTTCTACTACCAGCGGCCTCCGCTCAGTCCCCACGCCGGGGTCCACCACCACCAGGTGAATTGTCTTCGGCGGGAAGTATCCACGGCTCTGCGACAGCAGGAACCGCGCCTGTCCGATGTGGAACGGCTGCACTTCATGGCACAGGTCGATCACCTGGGCCTTCGGTGCGATCCCCGCGATTACGCCCTTCATGACCCCCACGAACGGGTCCTGGTGTCCGAAGTCCGTCAGCAGCGTGATGATCCTGGGAGTCGCGGGAGGCATGGCTTGATACACTTAAGAATAGCGGGCTGGGGTGATCCGTCACGATGAGCTTTTACTTCGACCACAATGCGAGCACGCCGCCGGCGCCTGAGGTGTTGGCTGCCCTTGCTCAAGCCGCGTCGGAGATCTTCGGCAACCCCTCCAGCATTCACACCCCCGGCCAGCAGGCTCGCCAGGCGGTCGAACACGCCCGCGCCCAGGTCGCCGCCCTGCTCGTCTGCGACCCCAAGGAGATCGTCTTCACCTCCGGCGGCACTGAGGCTGACAACCTCGCGCTGCTCGGCGCCGTCGACACCGGCCACGTCATCATCAGCGCTATCGAGCACCCGGCGATCCTGGGGGCCGCCCACGAACTGGAACGGCATGGCGTCCAGGTCACCGTCCTTCCGGTGGATGGCGACGGCGTTCTTAATCCTGACGTCGTTCGCAAGGCGATTCGTCCGGATACTCGCCTGGTCTCAGTGATGCACGCCAACAACGAGACCGGCGTCGTCCAGCCCGTCGCCGAAATCGCCGCCATCGCCCACGAGGCCGGCGCGTTGATGCACTCGGACGGCGTTCAGGCCTGCGGGCGCGTCACCGCGAAGCTACATTCCCTCGGCGTCGATCTCTACTCCATCAGCGGCCACAAGTTCTACGCGCCGAAGGGCGCCGGAGCGCTCTATGTGCGCGACGGCGTCAAACTCCATCCCATGCAGTTCGGCGGACGTCACGAACGCGAACGCCGCGCCGGCACGGAGAACGTCCCTGGCATCGTCGCCCTCGGCGCCGCCGCCGAGTGGCTCCGCCAGAACGCAGCCGCCGAGATGGAGCGGCTCTCAGCCCTGCGCAGCCGGCTTGAGTGGGCCGTCTGCTCGCGTATCCCTGGAGCTACCGTCAACTGCGCCGGCGCGGCGCGCCTGCCGAACACCTCGAACATCCGGTTCGACGGCATCGAAGGCGACGCGCTTGTCATCGCGCTCGACCTCGCCGGCTTCGCGGTCTCCACCGGGGCCGCCTGCTCCTCCGGAGCCGTTTTGCCCTCCCATGTCCTGCTGGCGATGGGCCTCACGACTGATCAGGCCAAAAGCTCCATGCGCTTCTCACTCGGCCGCGCGAATACCGAAGAGCAGGTGGACGCGCTGGTCGCAGCCCTGGAAACCGCCGTCGCCCGGCTCCGTAAGCTGAGCCCCACGTATCAGGCATGACAAACCCGACTGTTGAGTCCGGTCTCATCGCCGTGGCGATGTCCGGCGGCGTGGACAGCTCCGCCATGGCGGGGATGCTGCGCCGCGACGGCCGGCGCATCGTCGGCATGACCATGCAGCTCTGGAACCAGCGCCGCCTGCCCGAGCTTCAAGTCGAAGGCGCCACCGGACGCTGCTGCTCGCTCGACGACGTCTACGACGCCCGCGCCGTGGCCGCCCACCTCGGGATTCCCTACTACGTCGTCAATTTTGAGGACCGCTTCGAGCGTGAAGTCGTCCAACCCTTTGTGGATGAGTATCTTGCGGGCCGCACCCCCATCCCCTGTACGCTCTGCAACAACCACATTAAGTTCGATCAGTTCCTCGAAATGGCCGACGGCGTGGGCGCTTCCCATGTCGCCACCGGCCACTATGCCCGCGCGGATTTTGACGAAACGAACTCCCGTTGGCGCCTCCGTACCGGCAGGGACCGCGCCAAGGACCAGACCTACTTCCTCTTCGGCCTGAAGCAGCACCAGCTTGCCCGGACGCTGTTCCCGCTGGGCGGCATGACCAAGCCGGAGGTCCGCGCACTGGCCCAGGAGCTCGGCATCCCTGTCTTCGCCAAGAACGACTCCCAGGAGATCTGCTTCGTCCCCAACGGAGATTACGCCGGCTTCATCGACGCCTACTTCCGGGAGCGGGGCATTTTGCGTGAACGAACTCAGGGCGAGATCGTCGACACCTCCGGCCGCGTGCTGGGCGAGCATTCCGGCGTCCATCACTATACTGTCGGCCAGCGGAAGGGCCTCGGTATCGCCGCGCCGGAGCCCCTCTACGTCATTGCCACCGAGCCCATTTCCCAGCGCGTCATCGTCGGCCACAACGACGACCTGCTCCGCGGCACGCTCGTCGCGAAGGACGTGAATTGGGTCTCCATCGCGCCCATTACCGAAACGCGCCGGGCCGAAGTGAAGATCCGGAACAAGCACGAGGCCGCCCCCGCTATGCTCGTGCCCACCGGCAGCGACAGCCGCGTCGAGGTCCATTTCGACCAGCCCCAACGCGCCGTCACGCCGGGGCAGGCCGCCGTCCTCTACGACGGCGACATCGTCCTCGGCGGCGGCTGGATAGAATAGGCGCTTGGCCCGGCGGTCCGCTTTTCGCAACCACATCGAAGCTGCATTCGTGCGGCTGCTGCTGCGCCGCATGGCGTCGCAGCCCTGGACTGGCGCCGTCCGCACGGCGCGCTCGGCGTTCTCGATGCTGGACCGCGCGCTCCCGCGCCTGCGCCGCATCGCCCATCGCAATCTGTCGCTCGCCCTCCCCGGACAGCCCGATCACGAAGCAATCATTGGAGGCTGCTTCCAGTCGCTCTCACGGCTGCTGGCGACACTGGCGCACTTCCCCCACATCACCAGGTCGAACGTAAACGATTGGATCCGCTACGAAGGCTTCGAGCACTTCGAAGAGGCCCGGCGGCGCGGCAAGGGCGTGCTCTTCGCTACCGGCCACCTGGGCAATTGGGAACTCAGCGCCTTTGCCCACGCGCTGATGGCCGAACCAATGAGCTTCATCGTTCGCCCACTCGACAATCCGCTGCTCGACGCGATCTCAACCGAGTACCGCTCGCTCTCCGGCAACAGCATCCTCGGCCGCCGCGACTTCCTTCGCCCCATGCTCGAGGCGCTGCACGCGAACCAGGCCGTCGGCGTGTTGGTCGATCAGAACGTCACCGCCGACCGCGGCGTCTTCGTCGACTTCTTCGGCGTGAAGGCCTGCGTCGACGCAGGCTTCGCCCGGCTGGCTGCTCGTACCGGCGCGGCCGTCATCCCCGGCTTCGCTTTCTGGCGCGAATCCGAACAGCGCCACGTCCTGAAGTTCTACGAGCCCATCCCGATGACCGGAGACGCCCTCGCCGACACGCAAGCCGTCCACACGGCCCTAGAAAACGCCATCCGCGAAGCCCCCGACCAATGGCTCTGGATTCACCGCCGCTGGAAAACAAGGCCCGAGGGGGAGGCGCCGATCTACTGACACCAAGCGCACCATCGCCTCAAGTCGCCACCGCACAACGACTACGCTACGATGGTGCGAACAGAGACACATGGTCGTATGCGATGAGCCGCTGATCGAACGATGGTCGCCTGATTTTTCCAGTTCCGGGCAGTCCCATCCCAACTGGACGCGAATCCGACACCAGCAAACGGTTCTGTGCAACTCGCTAGAGTGGACGGATTGGCTCGTGAATCCTGTTCAAGTGGAGTTGTGTGATGTCTGCGGTACTGTCGGCTGTGCATCAGGTGGCTACGTGCACATCTCCGTATTCGACGACTTTGTGCTTTGGACAGCGCCGGAAGACGCGACTCAGTCCGACGAAGTAAGGGACGAGCTCTTTCCCGCGACCGCTATAGAGAAGTTCGGGGCGATTGCGTTCCCACTTGAAACATGGACGAAACTGCAAGGGGTCGTCACCGAAGTACCTGGAATCGCGAGTCTCTCTCGCGCCGACGGCCGCACCCTCCGCGATGCTTGGGTGGTTGGGCCAAACCGTTCCAGGGCTGTTCAGGGCCTGCTTGGCATGCTGCAAGCGCGCCTTCTTGGTGCGGACACACTTGACGTGGATGAGGCAATTCGTGCCGTGGAGTTCTGGTTGACGTGGTTTGACGAGCGCGGGGAAACGGCTATTGATGGGATTTTGACGAGTCCAGCGAAGATTAGCGCAACGCTGGAGAAGTTATACTTCGACGGGCCAGGATCGCAGGATTGGCTGGCTTTTGCGCGAACCCCATCGGGCTTGACGCCTACGCTTGGGCCACAGCATGTGTTCGTTGCGAATGACCGCAAATCTGAATGACACAAGCATCGAGCATTCAGGTCGAGAGCCGCCTCGGTTAGAATCTGGCGAATGACAAGCCACATTCGCTGGATCAGTCTTTTCACCCTGCTGGCCTGTGCTCCTGCCGCGCTGGCCCAATCCTGGCAACCGCCCGCCGAGAGCGACCGCTGCCCGTCGCGCTGGGGCTCGGGCGACGAGCGCGGCTCCGCCAACCACATGTCGCCGAAGTCGGTGCTGCGTGCGGCAGGCTTGATCCGCACCGGCACGGTCTACGAACTGGGGCACGTCCTCTCGGCGTCCATGCCGTTCTTCGGCACGCGCAAGTTCGACCTGACCACCAAGCGCACCGTGATGAACCCCGGCGCGGACCGCCGCGGCAGCAACGAGGAGATCGTTTATGCCGAAATGGGCCAGATCGGCACGCAGTTCGACGGCTTCAGCCACCAGACCATCGGCCACAGCCTTTATAACTGCGCGAAGCTCGACGACATCTCGACACGCAACGGTTTCACAAAGTTCGGCATGGAGAAGGTGGGGACGCTGATGACGCGCGCCGTGCTGATCGACGTCGCCGCATTGAAGGGAGCCGCCATTCTGCCGCATGACTACGAGATCACTCCGGCCGACCTCCAGGCCGCGCTCAGACGGCAGAACCTGACGCTCGAGCCCGGTGACGCCGTCCTGATCCACACTGGCTGGGGTAGCCACTGGGGCAAGGACAATGCCCTCTACGGCAGACATTCGCCCGGCATCGGCGTGGCAGCCGCGGAATGGCTGGCCCGCCAAAACCCCTTGCTTGTCGGCGCAGATAACGCAGGGGTTGAGATCCAACCCAATCCGGACCCGAAGATCAGTCTCCCCGTCCACCAGATCATGCTCGTCGTGAACGGCATCCATCTGCTCGAGAACCTGAAGCTCGACCGGCTGGCGGCTGAGCGCGTCTATGAATCGGCGCTCATCCTTCAGCCGCTGAAGATGCAGGGCGCTACAGGTTCGACTGTCGCGCCGGTGGCGATTCGATAGCCGCCACCCGGCGAATCACCGTGTTAAACTCGCGCCCATGACGACTGCTTCGCCGCTTCGCTTTTCCTTGGCCCTGCTCCTGGCCCTTCCGCTAGCCGCACAGGAGACGCCGGTCAAGAAGGACGTTCCCTATGTCCCCACGCCTCCTGAGGTGGTGGAGGAGATGTTGAAACTCGGCAACGTGAAGGCCGGTGATGTCCACTATGACCTCGGCTGCGGCGACGGCCGGATTGTTGTCATGGCCGTTCAGAAATTCGGTGCGGCGCGAGGCACCGGTTACGACATCGATCCCGAGCGCATCAAGGAAGCGAACGAGAACGCCAAACAGGCCGGCGTCACCGGCAAGGTGAAGTTCATCCAGGGCAACCTCTTCGAAGCCGACTTCCGCGACGCCAATATCGTCACGCTTTATCTGCTGCCCGACGTGAACATCAAGCTCCGCCCGAAGCTGCTGAAGGACCTGAAGGTGGGCTCGCGCATCGTCTCCCACCAGTTCGACATGGGCGATTGGAAGCCTGACAAGCAGATCACCATCGACTGGCGCACCGTCTACCTGTGGACAGTGACGGAGAAGGCCAAAGCGCAATACTCCAAAGCGGACTAGGGCACGCTATGCCACAGCCGAAGTTGCTGGATCTCCCGGCGTTCGGCCTGCACTTCGTCCCCTTCGGCGACCCGCGGTTTGCGGAGTTGCATGCCTCCATCATTCAGCCGGCGTCTTTCCCCGCGCCCGGCGCGAGCGAGATTGAGAACGGGGCCATTCTCCTGAATGAGAGTGGCAAGGCGGTCGTGGCTCTCCAATTTCTCTGGCGCCTGGAAGACACGGAGGGCCGGCCGGTCACGCGGCGCATCCAGAATCTGAACTCCAGCGTGCAACTGGAATTCCTGTTGGGGCGCCGGTCCGCCGTGCGGGAACTTGATACATCCATCCTGCCTGGCTCCAAACGCCTGATCACCCGGCAGGGCCTTTATGGAACCAACTGGGACATCCGGCCCCCAGCCGACGGGCGGTTGCACGGAGGCGCCGTCTTCGGGTTCTCCGAAAGCTCCGGCAGAGGGCTTTCAGCGGAGACGGCGGAACTCTCGCTCGACTTTGTGATCTTCGACGACGGGCTCTGCGTTGGGCCGGACACCGGCGCCATGTTCGATGAACTCCGGGAGTCGCTCGGCCTAATGCGAACGGCGGCGGCCGATGCAGTTCGCGCGCTCCGCGCCGGAGAGTCCGAGGGGCGCGTCTTTGACCTGCTGATGCCACTGATCCGACAAGAGCGTCATGCGGTCTTCCTCCACATGTTCGCCGAGATGGCAATTCATCAGTTGACGCACGCGACGCGCGAAGCGCTCCACGAATGGTTCGCTGCTTACGCCGAGCCGCCGGAGGTTCTCCTTCAACGTGCTTGAGCCCGCTCACCACACCAGGGGGACCAGCCTCCACCTCGTGCGGCCACTGAACTCCTGGTAGCCCGCCAGCGCGGCGCGCAATGTCCGATCTTCGAGTGCCGTCCTTAGGACGAGGACGGCAGCAGTGGCAACGGCCGGATAGAGTGCCAGCCATGAGCCGAGCGCAAACGGCGATGCCAGTGTGAACAGCAGTGCGCCGCTGTAGCCCGGATGCCGCACATAGTGGTACGGCCCGGCCTCGATCACCACGTGCCCGCGCTCGGTTTGCAGCCTGACCGTCGCGGAAAAGAACCGGTTGTTTAGCATGGCCCACGCCGTGATCAGGCTCCCCATCAGGCACACGCAAAGTCCAGTAATGGTCCATCGGAGAGGGACGGCAGGCGGCCAGTGGAGGCGCATGTCCAAGGCGGCCGTGATCCACATGGAGACAGGCCCGATGATCGCGATGACGGGCGCCAGGATTTTGTCCCACGGCGCAGTACCGGCCTGAATCCGGGACCGCTCGACCAGCAGGTCCGGCGACTTCTTGTAGAGCAGATAGCCGGTCACTGCCTGCAGCACAGTCATCATGGCGAGATAGATCCACGCCCGGTACCAGTCGTACCTGCCTGAGACCACGATCAGAGTGGCAATCGCGAGAAGAGTGGCAATCAGATACTTCACCGCAAGCCGCGGAAGCGACAGCGCATCGGACTCGACAGACGTGTGGCTCACAAGTTGGAACCTCACGTCGATCCTACTCCCTCTCCTCCGCCTCTTTGATGAGCTGGCAATCCTCGATGGGCAGACAGGGCGTCGAGCACTGGGTGAGCCGCCGGAGTTCGTCGCGGATGCCGATGAGTGCGCGGATCTTCTCTTCGATCTCTTCGATCTTCAACTGCGCGGGCACGCAGACGTCGTCGCAGGTGGCGTTCGCGTCCTCGCGCACGTTCAAGAGCCCGGCGATCTCGCGTAACGAGAATCCATAGGCCTGGCAGTTGCGGACGAAGCGGATGCGGCGGACATCGTCTTCTGAATAGACGCGATACCCGCCACCGCTGCCTTTTCGAGGCAGCAGGCCGATGCGCTCGTAGTAACGGATGGTTTCCACGTGCACACCGGCCTGTTTCGCCGCTCGGGCGATGGTTCGCTTTTCATTCGAGCCGCCGGGCATCCCGGCGACCATTTTACTCGCAGCAGGGGCAGCCACAGCCGCATCCCGGCACGCACTCGGTGCAATTGCAGGCCGCGCAGCAGGCGTTGGACTTGGTTTCGCTCATGGTTGAGCTCCTTTCTGATCCCAGGCTACGGTCCGGACCATGGTACGGAGTCAAGCGGCAGTTGCGAATTGTTTACATCGATTTCATGGTCGATGATCTACCCTCGATGCAGGAACGGAGGTAGACTGTCTACCAACACCATGCCAAAAGAAATGCCCAGCCGGATCGAACTGCTGCAAGGTACGCTCGACATGCTGATTCTCAGAACGCTACTGTTCGGGCCGGCGCACGGACACGAAATCGCCAAGCACATCCAGCGCACTTCGGAGGACGTCCTCCAGGTGGAGCACGGCTCACTCTACCCGGCCCTGCACAGGCTGGAGAAGAAGGGCTGGGTGGCGTCGAAGTGGGAGATGGCGAAGGACCGCAACCGCGAGTTCAAGTACTACCGCCTGACGCCTGCCGGCAAAAAGCAACTGACCGTTGAGGACTCGAAGTGGAAGCAGATGGCCCAGGCCATCGCGCAAGTGATGGGGCCGGCCGAGCAGAGCTAGGAAAGGAGGGATGAGATGCCTTGGTGGGGCCGCCGGAAAAAGGACGCAGAAATCGACCGCGAACTCCGTGCCCACCTCGACCTGGAGGCTGAAGACCAGCGGAAGTCCGGCCTCAGCGAAGACAACGCCCGTTATGCCGCGCAGCGTGCCCTCGGCAACGCCACTTTGATTCAGGAAGACACACGCGCCGTGTGGAGATGGACCTGGCTGGAGCAACTGGGGCAGGATCTGCGCTACGCGATTCGCGGCATATGGAAGAACCCTGGATTCAGCGTGACAGCGACGGTCTCGCTGGCTTTGGGCATCGGCGCGGCCACGGCCGTCTTCAGCGTTCTCAACGCCGTCGCGCTGCGGCCGCTGCCGGTCGCTGAACCGGACCGCCTGGTGGTTCTTCGACCAGAGCTTCGTGGCAAGCGCTTCGTTCTGTTCAACCCTCTCTTTGAGGAATTGCGCGACTCCCAGCAATCGCTCTCCGGGATGTTCGCCGTGTCGGACGAACCATATCTAAAAGCGGCATTCAACTCCGCCTCTCCAAGTTTCGTTCGCGGCAGCCTCGTTTCCGGAAACTACTTTCAGGTGCTCGGTCTTTCGCCGGCATTCGGCCGGCTGTTCACCGCGGAGGACGATGAACCTTCCGTGGAGTCCTGCGCCGCTGTCGTCAGCCATTCGTTCTGGCAGCGGACGTTGAAAGGCGACTCAGCCATATTAGGCCAGCCCGTCGTGGTTCGCGAAAAGCACTGCACGATCGTCGGTGTCGCCCCAGCGGGATATAGAAGTCACGAGGCCGGCTATGCGCCGGATCTTTGGGTCCCGCTGAGACCTCTCACCGATCCGAATCTTCTGGCCAGCCGCGGAATGGCGTTCTATTCCGGCGTCATCGGCCGCCTACGGCCAGAGGTCACCATCGCACAGGCTGAGACGGAACTGAATGAGATCTACCAGCGGTTGCAGCCCGCGGCCCAGCCGTCGCCTCACCCTGGAGAGACGCCGATAACGCGAGGCGACTTCAGGATGCGCGTGCTGCCCGGCGAGCAGGGTCTGGACCAAGTGCGCGTCCGACTCGGCCAACCGCTGGTATTGGCGTTCGCCGTGGTCGGCGTTGTTCTCCTAATCGCGGCCGTCAACGTCGCCAACCTCCTGCTGGCGCGGGGCGCGGCTCGTCACACGGAGTTGGCGACGCGGGCGGCGCTGGGCGCGGGCAGAGCGCGATTGATGCGTCTGTTGGCGTTCGAGGGAGCGGCGCTTTCTGTCGGCGGAGGACTCCTGGGTGTCGGGCTTGCGTTTCTTGCCGCGCCCGCGCTTCCTGGGGTGCTGCCTCTGCCGGCCACTGTTTCGCTTGATGCAGCGCCGGATATTCGAGTTGCGGCGATTGCGGTTGCCGCAACGCTGTTTGCCTCTCTGTTGACCGGGCTTTTGCCCGCATGGCGATTGAGCCGCCAAGACCTTCATTCGGCGGTTGCCGGCGGGGAGCGCGCCACCGCGGCACGCTCGCGGCAGCGCCTTACTCGCACCCTGGTCGCCGCGCAGTTAGCGCTGTCGCTGTTGCTCGTTACCACGGCCGGTCTCCTGCTTCGCACCATGGTTCGCGTGATGGCCGTCGATCCTGGCTTCGGTACAAGCCACGTCTTATTGATGGACATCAAGGACACGGAACCCGCGGCGAAGTTCGGCGAAGTCGACACGAGCGAAGCGAAGGAGCGCCGGGCCGTGCGGTACCGGACGCTCGATGAGCGGATGAATGCAATTCCCGGAGTGCAGGCCGCCAGTCTCTCCTGGCTTGGGCTCTTCAGTTCCAGCTATGTCGGACTGAACGTGTATGACGCGGACCAACCCGCAAGTGGACGGTTCACCCTGGTCGACTACACCTCGCCCCGCTATTTTGAGGCCGTCGGAATGAGATTGCTGCGAGGGCGCGGCTTCACGGCGGACGATCGCGAGGGATCGCTCCGAGTCGCTGTAGTCAACGAAGCGTACGTTCGCGAACGTCTCCCCGCCGGGTTGGAAGCGATCGGCCGGAGACTCGTCATGACGTACGCCGATGACCGCCGGCCGTGGTCGATCGTGGGCATTGTGCGCGATTCGAAATACAACGATCTGCGCAAAAGTGCGTCGGAACCCATGATCTGGGTGCCGCTGTCGCAGGCGCCTTTCAAGTTCACATCAGTGTCTCTGCGTGTTCACCCCGGAGCGGAAGCCGCAGTAACTCGTGAGGCGCGAATTGCCTTGGCCGCTACGAGTCCGCACCTGATGGTCCGAAAGACGACAACGCTTCGTGACCAGGTGGATCAGACCACCGCTCGCGAGCGCCTGTCGCTCTCGCTCTCGTCCAGCTTCGGGGGAATTGCGCTCCTTCTCGCCGCGGTCGGCCTGTACGGGACGCTGGCGTATGCCGTCGCCCGGCGGACGAGAGAGATTGGCGTGAGGCTGGCGCTTGGAGCACGCCCCGGCTCCGTTTTACGGCTGGTGGTGGGTGAATCCTTCAAGTTGCTTCTGGCGGGAATGCTCTCTGGCGTGCCCCTGGCCCTGGCGGCCGGGTATGTGATGCGCGGCTTCCTGTTTGGGGTAACCCCCTACGATCTGTCAACACTGATCGGAGCCGGTGTTCTGCTCAGCGTGGTGGCACTCCTTGCGGCACTCGCCCCCGCCCGCCGGGCCGCGCGCGTCGATCCGATTGTGGCCCTGAGATACGAGTGAGGTGGCCCGTGTCGTTCTGGCGCAGAAAGAGAGATCGCGACATCGACCGCGAGCTCCGCGACCACCTGGACCTGGAGGCTGAAGACCAGCGGAAGTCCGGCCTCAGCGAAGACAACGCCCGCTATGCCGCGCAGCGTGCCCTCGGCAACGACACTTTGATCAAGGAGGATACACGCGCCGTGTGGAAATGGACCTGGCTGGAGCAACTGGGGCAGGATCTGCGCTACGCCCTGCGCACTCTCCGCAGGAGTCCCGGCTTCGCATCGGTGGCGGTTCTCTCGCTGGGCCTCGGTATTGGCGCGAACACGGCCATCTTCAGCCTCGCCGATGCCGTGCTGCTGAACACGATTCCCGTTCAGGAGCCGCGGCAGCTTGTGGAGATGACCCGCGTGGGCGGCGGCTCCATCAGCTTTCCCCTCTACAGGCACATCCAAGAAGGCAATGGCGTCTTTTCGAATACGCTGATCATGTCAGCCGGACGATTCACCTCCAGCCTGCGCACTGGATCAAGTGAGCTCGGCGACATCCAGCTCTCACCGATTTCGGGCGACTACTTCTCCGTGCTCGGCGTCACACCCGTTATCGGCCGCGCCCTTGCAGAACAGGACATGGTCCCATCGAACACGGCGGTCATCGGCTACCGGCTGTGGCGAGAAAGGTTTCGTGGCGATGCGTCCGTTATCGGGACAGTCGTTCACGTTGGCGCAAGGCCGTACACGATCGTTGGCGTCGCGCCGGCCGGATTCAATGGCGTTCTCGCCGGACACTCTATCGACCTCTGGCTGCCCATCACTTGGTTCGACCGGGCGCCGCTTGAAAACCCGGTGGCCTTCATGTTCCGCTCGATCGCACGATTGAAGCCCGGCGTCTCCGAACGCGAGGCGCAGGCCAATGTGGAGCTGTTAGCCCGTCAGTGGAGCGCCGGATTGAACTTCGATCAGCCCGTGCGGCTGGAACTGACTACCGCCAGCGGCGGGTTGAACATGCTTCGCCGGCGCTTCGGCCGCCCATTGTGGGTGCTGATGGGCATCGTGACGCTACTGCTGCTGTGCGCCGCCGTGAATGTCGCCAACCTGCTGCTGGTTCGCGCCGCGAAGCGCCATCGCGAGATGGCGATCCGGCTCTCCATCGGCGCCGGACGAGGCCGTCTTATCCGGCAGCTACTCACGGAGAGCTTCGTTCTCGCCGCTCTCGGGGGCGCACTCGGCCTGGTCATTGCACCAGTGGCCGCGCGGTCGCTCGTCCGCTTTCTGTCTTCGGCCATGGGTCCGATGACCCTCAACTTCTCGATCGACCCGCGCATGCTGGCGTTCACGGCCGGGGTCTCTTTCGCCGTGGCGCTATTCTTCGGACTCGCGCCCGCGCTTGCCGCGACGCGCCAGAACCGCTCGCCGGTGTTTCGCGGGGGCTTCTCCTCGCGGACTGCCGCGCCCCATGCAGGCAAATCCGGAAAGCTGCTCGTCGTGGCTCAGGTGGCGATCTCCTGCGTGCTGCTGTCGGTGGCGGTCTTGTTCGCACGAAGCCTGCATCAGATCGCAGAGCTCGACATGGGCTTCGAGCGTGAAAACGTGCTGATTCTGTCGGTCGAGCCACCCGAATCCGGACTCGAAAGCCGCGCCGCCGCCCAGGTCTTCAGCCGCGTGCTGGACCGGCTCGCTACCGTGCCGGGCGTCCGGTCGGCGGCCCTGTCGAGTGAGGCGTTACTGGGCGGCGGCCGGTGGACTGAAGCGATCGCGGCGCCGGGCTTCAATCCTGTCGCTGGCCAGAACCGCGACGCTGTCATGCTTATCGTTTCACCACACTTCTTTCGCACGATGGGCACGCGTCTCCTGGCAGGCCGCGATTTCGATTCCCGCGACAACGAACTGGGCCCACGAGCGGCTGTCGTCAACGAAGCCATGGCGCGATACTTTCTCGGCCGGCCCGACGCCGTCGGGTTGTCGTTCCAGGTAGGCGGCTCCCCTCAGCCGCTCACGGTTGTTGGCGTGGTGGAGGATACGCGCTTCCAGACCTTGCGCGATGCCGCGCCGCCCATCGTCTATCTACCCTACACGCAGGGACCGATTGCGGGCACGAATCTCGCCATCCGGACCGTAGGCGACCCCGAGAGGATTGCCGGGCTTCTGTCGGGCGAGATACGCCAGGAGGCTCCAGTCCTCCGCATCCGCCGCGTCGTGACCCAGGCCCAACTGGTCGATGGCGCTACCGCGCAGGATCGCATGCTGGCGCAGCTTTCTGGGGCGTTCGGGCTTGCGGGCGCGCTGCTGGTCTGCCTCGGCCTGTTCGGAGTGACGGCCTACGACGTCTCCCGCCGGACCGCCGAGTTCGGAATTCGCATCGCGCTCGGCGCGCAGCCGTCGAGTGTCGCGCGGATGGTTGTACGCCAAGCCATCGTGCTTGTCGGTAGTGGTGTCGGCTTCGGAATGGTTTGCTCAGTCGCCGTGACGCGCCTTGCTGAAAGGCTCGTGTTTGGCGTGCGCGCGCTGGACGCCGCGAGCCTGCTTCCCCCGGCGCTCATGCTGCTCGCGATCGGCGTAGCCGCCGCCTATGTGCCCGCCCGCAGGGCCGCCTCCGCCGATCCGGCGACGGCTCTGCGATGGGAGTAATTTAGGGCAGCAGGACCTTTCCTTCCAGCACCAGCACGGCGTGGCCGGCCATTGTGACGCGCTCGCCGAGGTGGCGGCACCACAGGTCGCCTCCGCGCTGAGAGACTTGTCGCGCTCGTAGACTAGTCTTTCCCAGGCGCTCCGCCCAGTAAGGAATCAGCGTGCAGTGCGCCGAGCCGGTCACCGGGTCTTCATTGATGCCCGCCGCCGGAGCAAAGAACCGCGACACAAAGTCGATTCCATCCGAGCCGGGTCCCGTGACGATCACCAGCCGGTCGCTGTCGAGCAGCGTGTTGAAGTCCGGCCGCAGATCGAGAACCTCCTGCCCGGTTTCGTAGACCAGCAGGTAGTCGCGCGCCGCTAGGATTTCGCGCGGCTTGCCGCCCACTGCCGCCGCGAGCTTCGGCCACGGCTGGACTGGCTGCGGAGGGCGGGCAGGGAAGTCCATGCTCAGGCGGTTGCCGTCGCGCGTCACCACCAGTTCGCCGCTCTTGGTGTCGAATCGGACTTCATTGCGCTGCGGCTCCAGCCTGTTCAGGATCAGCCATGCGGAGGCGAGCGTGGCATGACCGCAGAGGTCGATCTCAATGGCCGGCGTGAACCAGCGCAGGTGGTAGCGGTCGCCGGTCTTCACGAAGTAGGCCGTTTCGGCGAGGTTGTTCTCCATCGCCAGTGCCTGCATGGTGGCGTCCGGCAGCCATGACTCCAGCGGGCAGATCGCCGCCGGATTTCCTTCGAACGCACGGGACGCAAAGGCGTCCACCTGGTATATCGGGATCTCCATAATCCATTCTATCGGCGCTCTTCCACCGGCAACACGATGTAACGAAATTGCGCTGAGGACTTCGTGATGTCGATCCGCGAGATGCGCGTTCGATTCCCAGGTGGGAGTCAACCCCGAAAAGGAGCACCTCACAATGAAGCATTCGAACGTTTCAAAGCCGGCGGCAAAGCGCGCGCTGTCCATCCTGGGAATCGCCCTTCTGGCCCTCCCCGGTCTGTTCGCGGCCGACTCGCTGAGCGAGCCGGACCGGCAGGAGGGCTTGGCGCAACTTGCTCGGACCCGCGACGCACTTATCGCTGCAACGAACGGACTTAGTGACGCCCAATGGAAATTCAAGCCCGCGCCGGATCGCTGGTCCATCGCCGAAATCCTGGAGC
The DNA here is from genome assembly GCA_050789245.1 of Bryobacteraceae bacterium. Classification (GTDB taxonomy): domain Bacteria; phylum Acidobacteriota; class Terriglobia; order Bryobacterales; family Bryobacteraceae; genus PNKE01. The sequence continues at coordinate 38,594 of JBOZRR010000040.1, forward strand.
ACATAGGGGTCACCGAGGACTTCCTCTTCGAGATGACCAGCAACAAAGTGATGCAGGCGCCCGCGGGCTCTCCGGACCGCGACCTCAAGCGCCTGGATGCGCTGGTTCTGAAGGCGATCGCCGACCGCAGCACCCGAGTTCAGGCTCCGGAGCCGGTCCGTCCCCAGGGTGGGAAGGAGCCCAAGGAACTGCTGGATCATTTCCTAGCGAGCCGAGCGCGAACGGAGTCGTTTCTCAAGTCCACACCTGGCTTGCGGGACCACGTGATGGTTTCGCCGCTGGGCCAGCCGCTGGACGCCTACCAATGGCTGCTCTACATCTCGGCGCATGCCGACAGGCACACTAAGCAGATCCTGGAAGTGAAGGCGGACCCCGGTTTTCCGAAGAAACAGCAGCTCGGTGAGGGGTTCGCGGAGTGACGTTCTGAAGGTCGGCGGGTCACTGGCGCTTGAAATTCCGTTTGGAGAGCGGCGTGCAAGTGCTTGAATCGATATGTTCTTGTTGGCTTTGCTGTTTTTCGCGAGCGAACCGCCAGAGATCCCTGCCGCCTCGGCCTGCGCCCTGTGCCACACGCAGTTAGGGAAGGAAGGGAAACAGGGACAGTTCCCGCTTTGGCGGGGGAGCGCGATGTCGATGGCCGCACGCGACCCTTACTGGCTGGCGAAAGTAAGCTCGGAGGTGGGTGAGAATCCGCGCTTGGCCGCAGTGATCGAGGACAAATGCCTCACCTGCCATGCTCCGGCGCAACATTATGGGCTGAAAGCGGCGGGCCAGCGGATGGAACTTGCGGCGTTAACGGCGAAGGGCCGGGAAGGCGTGGGGTGCTCCGTGTGCCACATGATCGAGGCTGGGAATCTGGGTGCGGCGGCGTCGTTCGGCGGCGGGTTCCGTATCAATACCAAGAGAGAAGCGTATGGACCGCATGAGGCGCCATTCCAGATGCCGATGTTGCATCACACCGGTTTATCTGCAACCCAGGGGTTGCACGTTCTGAAGCCGGAGCTCTGCGCGACGTGCCACACGGTGACCACGCCGACAGTCGACGCCGAGGGGAACGTGCGCGGCGAGTTCCTGGAACAGGCTCCGTACCTGGAATGGAAGGCGTCATCATTCGCCGATGGCGGAATGACGTGCCAGAACTGCCATGTGCCAGCAGTGGGGAGCGCGGAGTACATCGCGCACCGGCCTCCGGGCGGACCGTTCCCGCCGACGAGGCCGCGAAAGCCGTTCGCGATGCACACGTTCCTGGGCGGGAACACGCTGCTGCCAGGATTGCTGGAAGCGGGTGATGGCGCGGCCGTGAAGGAGTTCCTCAAAGAGGCCGCGGCGATCGAGGTTAAGGCCGAGCGCAAGCCGGGGGCTCTGGATGTGGCCGTGAAACTGACGAATCTGACGGGCCACAAGTTGCCGACGGCCTTTCCGAGCCGCAGAGTGTGGCTGCGTGTGAAAGTATCCGACTCCCAGGGCCTTGTCGTGTTCGAGTCCGGCGGAACGGAGCCAGGGGCGCAGCCACATCACCCGGTAATTACGAAGACGGCGCAGGTTCAGGTGTATGAGGCGGAGTTGGCCGATCTGCAAGGTCGGCCCACCGTGTCGCTGCTGCGCGCAGCGAAGTATGCGAAGGACAACCGCATTCTGCCGGCGGAATTCGATGCCGCCAAGGCGGACAAGCGGATCCTGCCGGCCGGTGTTTCGGGCGACACGGATTTCCTGCCGGGGTCGGATACGACGATGTATCGGATTGCCGGAGCGCCGGGCGGCACGCTGACGGTGGAGGCGGAGGCGGTGTACCAGACGGTGAAGCCTTCGCACGCGACGCTGATCGATTCCGGCAAGTACCGTGCGCACGGCGGGGCGGTGCGGATCGCCGCTGCGAGCGTAACCGTGCAAGCGTTGCGCGCTTCAACCAAGCGGTCCGTCACTCGTCGCGCAAGGTGATCGCCGGGTCCACGCGTGAAGCTCGTCTCGCCGGGCCTGATGTAGAGAGCATGGCGATGACGCTGAGAATCAGGACGGCGCCCGAAACCGCCAGCGGATCGAGTGGCTCGACGCCGAACAGCATGGACTGAAACCCGCGCGTGGCCCAGTAGGAGCCCGTGATGCCGAGCGCCAGCCCGAGTCCGACCCAGGCGCCAGCATGCCGTAGCACGGTCGCGACGATCTTCGGCGGAGTGGCTCCCAGGGCCAGGCGGATGCCGATCTCGCGGTTCCTCTGCGTCACAAGGAAAGACAGCACACCGTACATTCCCACCGCGGCGAGAAGCAGTCCGATGGAGGCGAACGCGCCCAGCACGATGGTGTTGAAACGAGGCCTCTGTTTCACGCCGCCTAGCCGCTGGTCGAGAGTCTCTACCTGGACTGGTAGAGTCGGGTCCATCGCTTCGAAGACCTGCCGTAACGCGGAGGCCATGAGGCCGGGAGCGATCTGCGTTCGGGCGATGACGTGCGCCCCGCGCCAGCCGACCGGCGGCTCCTGATTTCGGAAGGTCACATCCGGGACGGACTTGCGCACCAAATAGTATTCAGGCGCCGGCTGCTTCTCCAATCCCTCGTTCCGGACATCCGCGGCAACGCCGACCACCGTAAACCACTCGCCATTCGGTCCTTTCAGAATGCGCCTGCCGAGCGGGTTCGCAGTGCCGAACATCTTTCGCGCCAGAGACTCGCTGAGGACGATGGAGTACGTTCCCGCGCCCTGGTCCTGTTCATTGAAAGGACGGCCGCTCCGGATGGGGATTCGCATGGTCCGGAAGTAGCCGGGTGAGATGTAGCGCCATGTCACCATGCCGCCTGTTCCCTCGGGGATGGGGGGCTCGCCTTCGATTTCGATGGTGGAGTAAGGGCGTCCGCGTGTGCCGCCAACAGGAGGCAGCGAGTCAGTAATTGCGGCCGACTCCACGCCCGCCATTGTTCGGAGCCGCTGCTCCAGTTCTGTGAAGAAGGCCAGTTGCCGCGCAGCATCGGCGTACTTGTGCGGACTCAGGACGAATCGCGCGGCAAGGACGCTGCCGCTGTCGATGCCGGTGTTGACGTTCTCGAGGCGCCAAAGGCTTCGCATCAGCAGTCCCGCTGACACGAGCAGGACGAGGGAGACAGCCACCTGAACCGACACCAGCCCCCATCGAAGCCAGCTTCCAAGCGGGCGTGTAGTTCGGGCCGCGCCCATCAGGCCGTCCGACGGGGTTCGCAGGGCCGGAGCGAGTCCGGCGGCGAGTCCGGCGCCGAGGGAGACCAGGAGGGTGAAGGCCAGTGCGCGGAAATCGATGGACGCGTCCGAGATGCCGGCGAGACCCTCCGGCGCGAGGCTCGCGAAGATCCGGATCAGCGCATAGGCCATGCCGCAGCCGAGGACGCCCCCGGCAATGCCCAGCAATGAGCTTTCCACGAGAGCCATTTGCGCAATGCGGGCCCTGGATGCGCCGAGCGCCATGCGCATGGCGAGTTCGCGGTCGCGGGACAGAGAACGCGCGAGTAGCAGGTTGGCGATGTTGGCGCACGCGATCAACAGGACGGCCAGGACGGCGCCGAAAAGCGCCACGGACGCCTGCCGGAACTCCCCGTATTGCCGGTCCCGGACCGGTTGAACGCGCAGGCCCACTTCCTTTCGGAATCGAGGCGGCACCTGCTCGAGCGAACGCTGGAAATAGGGTTCCATCTCGGCGCGGGCGCTTGCAGCGGTACGTCCCGTCTGGAGCCGGGCAAAGACGCGCAGAGCGCGGCCGGCGCTCTCGCGGGCTTCATCCAATGCCAGCGGCAGCCAGATGTCGGCGCGGGTACGTGTCGGAGTTTCAAAATCCCGCGGGAGCACGCCGACCACGACGGCCGTCGCGCCGTCGAGTTGGATGGTCCGGCCGATGGCGTGCGGGTCTCCGCCGAAGCGCGAGCGCCACAAACCGTAAGAGATCATGGCCACGCGCGGACCGTTCGGGATATCCTCCTCGCTCAGGAACGACCGGCCGAGGGCAGGAGGGACGCCGAGCGTCTCCAGGAAATTCGATTCCACGCGGAGGCACGCCAGGCGCTCGGGCTGGTTCTCGGTGAGGTCGCACGGGATGAGGCCCGCCTGAAACGAGGTGACATTCTTTAGCGGTCCCGGATGGCGGCGCAGATCGAAGTAGCCTCCGGCGAACATGAACTCGTGCTTATCGAGCGGGGCCGTCAGTCCCACGGAAACCAGGCTGGCTCCGTCGGCATAGGGCAGCGGCCGGAACAGGATGCGATCCACGACGCTGAAGACAGCGGTTGTGGCGCCCACACCGAGGGCGCACGCGAGGATCGCCGTCACCGGGAGGGCCGGGTGCCGGCGGAAGCCTCGAAGGGCGGCACGGGTGTCCTGAAGGATGTGTTGAAGCAGACCCAGCATTGGCGGATAGACACCGCGGCACCGCGCCGGGTTCCGTGGTCCTGCGGTGGATTGGCTAGGACTCAGCGCCAGGGGACGGAGTTGGTTCGCCGAACTTGCTCGTTTGGGCCAACCGAAAACCGATCGGCACGAGGAGGAGAGACAGCCACGCGGCCCATTTGAGCGCAGGGAGCGCCCGGCCCCAGAGGCCCAGCGTGAGCGTGTTGGCGATGTCCATGATCAGGCCGCCCTGCCAGGTCATGTATTGGGCCAGGGCATACAGCCCGGTGGCGAGCAGGTGGGCCGCGGCGAAGGGCCAGCCGGCCATGATGATCCAAGGCGTAAGCCACGCGAGGTATTGGATTCCGAAACCGGGCGTCAGGAACAGGAAGGCGAAGACGATGATGCCGCACTGATAGAAGAGTTTCAGACGCGGACGGGGCAGATTGAAAACCAGTGCCAGCACCATAGCGCAGCCAAGCGGCAACCACCTGCCGTTTGCATAGAACAAGTCGTTCAGCCATTGAGCCGCACCGAACTCCTGCATCAGCAGCGAGAATCCCCACTGGCCGTAAATACTGGCGTAACCGAAGGTGTTTTTATAGATACCGGCGGGATTGGTCCAGAGCCAGGGCAATGAAACGGCCATCCAGAAGAGGATTGCTGCGAAGATAAAGCGCAGACGATCACGCCACCCAGGAATAAACAGGAAAAACGCTGGCAAAAGGACGATGGGCAGGATTTTCACGCACATCGCCAGCCCCATGGCAACTCCACCCCATACCGGCTTTCTTTGCGCCTCAATGAGATAGGCCGCCAGCACGGTAAGTGCGATCATCACCGGGTCGGTATTTGCGTGGAAGCCCGTGATCATCAGGTGCGCGGGAGCCAGAGCGAGCAGGACAAGGAGTGGCTGGGAGACAGGACGCCGGAGGTGGCTGAAATACAGGAGCACCAGTAGGAACAGGCCGACATCGGCGAACAGTGCCAGAACCCTGATCCACTTCCGGACGGGAATGCCGGTCCATTGATGAATGGATTCCATTCCTGTCAGAACATGAACCATGAACGGCGGATGATTGAAGACCTGGTCCTGGATGTAGCATCCTTCGTAAGACACCGGCACCAGGCGCTCATACACACTCTGCCCGCCATATTCGAAGATTTGGCTGGCGTGCGAGTCCCAGGTAATGGCGTCGATGCTGCCAACCGTCAGAATGATGAAAGCAAGCTTGACGAGGACGGAGAGGACCAGCGCACCGATCGCCCAGCGCGAACACGGAAACCGATCTCGCCAAGCCAGCATGCGTGCCAATGGCCCCGCCAACTCTAATAGTTTACCGAAAATCCGCGAAGTTCTTGAAAAAATCGCAATTTCCAGAACGTTCTCTGGGCGGCTGATCTCATATTTAGCGTGAACTCGCGGAGTTGGCTTCCTTCTCCTCGCTGCTTTCAGGTCTGGGCTTGTCTTGACGCCGCAACTCGACGTCGCATGAATTGGCCATTCAGGTGGGCACGCCAAAGCGCGGGAGCACCCAGCGCATGATAGCCCAATAAGCCGCGATCACAAGGATGATTTGGAGAAAATCGTTCATTCCGAGCCGTGCGACTACTCCCGCGAGGCGTCCGGCGGAATTGTCAGCACTGGCACTTTAGATTCACGCAAGGTGCGTTCGGTGACAGAGCCGAGGAAAAGGCGCTTCAGGCCTGTACGGCCGTGCGTGCCCATGACGATCCAGCAGTCGCCGAGCGCGTCGGCTGCCTGATGAATGGCGTCGACCGGCGGGCGCTCGATGATTTCGTAGTCTACCTCGAGCTTGGGGGGCAGATGAGGGGCGGCCCAGGATTCCAGCGCGTCCTTGGCGGCAATCCGCGCCGAAACCATCTGCTTGGCGATCTCCACCTGAGCGGATTCATTCACATACGGCGGCACTTCCAGGTGCGGCGCGTACATGACGGTCAACTTCACGCCGGAGCCGGATGCCAGTTTCGCGGCAACGCGCAGCGCTTTTTCCGAGCATTGGCTGAAGTCGACGGGGCAGAGGATGGACGTGTATAGGGTCTTCATGGCCTACTAATGTGGATGCGCCCCGAGTGGACTAGGTAACACCCGGCGTGCTGATTCACTATCTTGTGATCTGGTCCCACCGGATCTGAAGGAGGATGAACATGGCGGAAGCTCCGAAGCCGATTCCCGGAACCGTGGGGTGGATGGACCTGACCGTGCCGAACGCCGACGAGGTGCGCGATTTCTACTCAGCCGTCGCGGGTTGGCAGCACAGCCCGATCGAGATGGGAGGATACAGCGACTACGTGATGACGGCCCCGTCAGCGGAAAAGCCGGTGGGAGGCATTTGCCATGCCAGGGGCGGCAATGCAGACCAGCCCCCGGTGTGGATGATCTACATCTTTGTCGACGACATTGAAGCGAGCCTGGCGGAAGTCCGCCGTCTGGGCGGGGAGGTTGTGCTGGGTCCAAAAGAAATGGGCGACCGGAGCCGCTACGCCGTGGTCAAGGACCCGGCGGGCGCTCCGGCCGCCCTGTATCAAGCAGCCAAACCCGCGGAAGGCTAGAAGGTAATCTTCAGAGCCATCTGCCAGGAGCGCGCGCTGTCCTGACCGGTGATCAGGCCCCAACTCGCGCTGGTCGGATCGGTGTTCGGATCCGACAGGTTCGGGTGGTTCATCGCGTTAAAGGTTTCGGCGCGGAACTGGGTGGTCCAGCGTTCGTTGATCTTGAAGTTCTTGATCAAGCCGAAGTCCCAGCGGTCCTGCGTCGGGCCGCGGACGCCGGTGAAACGGATGGGGAACTGCCGCCAGTTGCTGCCAAGCTGCTGATTGGAAGCCGTGACGAAACCGGCCTGAGCGGCGGGATAGAACCAGCCGTCGACGCCGCGCTCGCCCTTGGGCTTCACGATCTTGTCGAGGTCGCCGTTGAAGATGCGGTTGCCGAAGCCCAGCGGAGCGCCCGTCTGGTGCATGTAAACGCCGTTGAGCTGCCATCCGCCAAGGATGAAGTTCGTGACGGCATGGGAGGCTCCACCGAACTTGCGGCCGCGGCCAAAGGGAATCTCCCAGATACCGGAGGCCGTGAAGCGGTGCGGACGGTCGAGCGAGGAGATGACCTCGGACGGCAGGGGATCCGCGCCATTCAGGAACTCGGTGGCTTCCATCGACTTGGAGAAGGTGTAGGAGCCCTGCACCGTCCAGCCGTTGGCGAAGCGCCGTTCAAAGCGGCTCTGCAGCGAATGGTACCAGGAGTAGCCTGACGCATCGCCGACGAGCGTGATGCCGCCGAACTGCGGGTAGGGCCGCAGGATGTTTGCCCGGGTGATGTTGGCGCCGTAGATGGGGTTCAATCCCTGGAAGGGGTTCTTGAAGTTCTGGCCCAGGTAGTTGATAGTGGCCTGGTCGCGAACCGGCGACTTGCTGAGGTACTCGTTCGGAGTCTCGTTGATCGGCCGGTTGATGCTCAGGCGCGTGCCGCGGTTGCCGACGTAGGAGACCTCAACCATGAGCTGTAGTGGCAGTTCCTGCTGGACGCCGAAGCTCCAGCGCTGCGCATAAGGCTGCAGGCGCTTCGGGCTGTAGACCGAGAGGCCCTGGCCAAGGTTGGTGCTGAGGCCACCGGTCGCGCCCGGAGCCGCGATCAGGCCCGTGGGGAACGGGTGCGCCAGCAGCGCGGGATAGGTCAGGCCATTATCGAGCGACGCCTGGATGGGCGTATTCTGCGAGAAGCCCGTCTGAATGGTGTTGGACAGGTTCACGCCGACGGAGTTGAAGAACCAGCCGTAGCCGCCGCGGACGACGGTTTTCGGCCGCGCCTGCCAGGCGAAGCCTGCGCGCGGCATGAAGTTGTTCTTCTCGCCCTCCCAGTACTGGCGTCCGTTGCTGCCGACGCCGGCAAAGGTGAGGCCGCCCATGGCGGCGAACTGCGACGGGGGAAGTTCGACGATGGGCGTCGAGGCGTAGATAGCGGCGTAGTTGGCCTGCGCGGCGGAATTGATGGGATTCGGCGTCGCGGAATCGTAGCTCGTGACCGCACGGTTGTAGCGTTCGGTGATGGGCGTCTCGATCTCGTACCTCAGGCCGAGGTTCACGGTGAGATTGTGGCTCAGCTTCCAGTCGTCCTGAACGAACAAGGAGAAGTACTTGTCCTGCTCGGCGTAGCTATCGATTCGGGACATGATGCTGCTGGATGCGGCGATGCCGTACAGGAACGACGTCACCTGGCCGCCAAGCTGCGGAGCGCCAGCCGTATCGAGCGGTCCGTTCGTGTAAGACGTCGTGTTGAAGTTCAGGTCTGGCGAGATCATCGTCTGGTAGCGATTGTTGTTCTCACGGTAGACGCGGAACTCGGCGCCGAAGCGCGTGTTGTGGCTGCCCTTCAGCTTGGTGAAAGTCGCGACAAAGCTGTGGGTGGTGGAGGCCGTCACGCCGTCACCTGATTCCCAGTTGCTCAGCGCAGTGTAGGGCGTAAGCTGGACGCGCGGGAACACGGCCAGGTCCTTGCTCGGGACCAGGCTCATGAAGTTCTGCGAGAAGCCGAGGGAGGCGAGGTCGAAGCCCTGGCTGACGCGGCGCTCCGGGAAGTCCTGGTAGGTGAGGCCGTAGCGGAAATTGCCGAGGAACGTGGGACTGAAGACATATACATCGTCGAAGGCAATTCCCTTGTTATTACGGTTCAGGACGATGCCGGTAATGTCGTCGTTGAACCATCGGTTCTTGTCCTCTTCCCAGTAATCGCGGTGCAGGCGGACGAAGATGCGATGGTTTTCGCTGAATGCGTGGTCCAGGCGCGTAAGCCAGACCCAGTAGTCCTCGAGAGCCTTGCCGGTGAAGTAGTAATTGTTTCGTTGCTCGGCATTGCCGGTCACCTGGTTCGGCCCCGGCCAGTACTTCATGATGTTCTGGGCTACGGGGTTGAGGTGGCTCCTCGGGATGATGTTGCCGGGAATCGCGGTGCGCTGGTAGCGGCCGTTCGGCAGCGCTACCGTCGAGAACGGATCGTAGACCTGGTAGCCGCTGCCGAGGGCCAACCACTCGGAGAGGTCACCTTCGCGGATTTTTGACGTGGGCACGGTCGACACGGCCGAACCGGTCTGCGGATCGCCGAACTTGTTGGCTTCCCACGCGAAGAACCAAAAGGTCTTGTTCTTGCCGTTGTAGACGCCAGGGATGACGACAGGCGCGCCGGCGGAGGCGCCGTAGCGGTTGTCCTGATAGACCGGGATCTTTAGGCCGGAGCGGTTCTGGAAGATGGTCGGCGCGTCAAAGACGCGGTTGCGGACCCACCAGTGCATCTCGCCATGCAGATCGTTCGTGCCGCTCTTTGTGGAGACGTTCACGCTGGACCCGACGGTGTGGCCGATGCCGGCGTCGAATTGCGAAGTCTGGACCTTGAATTCCACGATTGCAGTCTGCGGCGGCGAGAAGGCCACGCGCGGCTGCGTGCCGCCGGAGAACGTGTTGGAGACGCCGTCGATCGCGAACTCGTTCTGGAAGTTGCCGGAGCCGTCGGTTGAGAACTGAGACGGCGCGTTGTTGAAGGCGGCCTTGCGGAGGCGGAGGTTGGTGCCGTTCACGGTGCCGGGCGCCAGGTGGACCAGGTCCATGGCATTGCCGGCGAACAGCGGCAGTTCGAGGACGCGCCGCTCGTCGATCACCTGGCCGAGCGAGGCTTCCACCGTGCTCAGCAGCGGCGTCGAGTCCGTCACTTCGATGGACTCGGTCGCGTCACCGACCTGGAGTTGGATGTTGACTTCAACGTTGTCATTCACGCGGACCTGGATGCCTGGGCGCACGAACTTTTTGAATCCCTGCATTTCGGTATTCAACGTGTAGTTGCCGGGCAACAGATAGGGCAGGGCGTAGGCGCCCGCGTCGTTGGTTTTGGCGGTTGCCGCGACGCCGGTGGCGTCGTTGACGATGCGCACATCCGCTCCAGGGACAACCGCTCCGGAGGAGTCGGTCACACGACCTAACACCGTACCGCGAGAGTCCTGGGCGAATATGAATTGCGGGAGAAAGAGAATCAGCCCTAGCAGGAGGGCATGAATCGGGTAATTTAATCTGAACCCCTTGTTCATGGTGCTCAGATCATATCACTCTCCGAATCTGAAGAGTCTGCCGAAAGGTAGCCGAGCGTCGGACAGTGACTATCGAAAGATTTGCTTTTGTGGGAGTTTACACCCCTCTGACAGAGGCCTGCCTAACGGACTACCCGAAGCAGGATCGCCTTGCCGGGTTCAATTCGCTCGGCGAATCCACCTTGCACCTTGCCCCGGTCCTGGCCCGTGGGGACGTCGTAGACGCGCGGCGAGCCCGACAACCCGTGCTCCTTCCAGATGACGTCGATGGCGACGGGGCGAGGTCCGCGGTTTATCAGCGCGAAGTTGCGGTCTCCGTTCCTCATCAGCCGCAGCCGGATTTCGGCGCCGTCGTCCTGCCAGCGCAGCTCGCCCGGCTTGTCCCCAGCCTCCGGCCAGAGGGCGCAGACGCGGGCTTGTGCACCACAGTCCTCGGGGGCCGGACGGCCCTCCATGAAGCGGAGCGCCAGGTCCAGCAGGGCGTCAGCCAGCATGCTTGCCGTTCATGGCGACCATCTTGCGTGCCGTGAGGAAGGCCAATTCGAGCGACTGTTCGTAGTTCAGGCGGGGGTCCACTTCAGATTCGTAGGCGCGGGCGAGATCATCTTCGCTCAGGCCGCGCGCGCCGCCGGTGCACTCGGTGACGTTCTCGCCCGTCAGTTCGATGTGAATTCCACCGAGGCGCGAGTGGTTCGCATGGTGAATCTCGAAAGCCTGTTCGAGCTCGCTGGTGATCTCGTCGAAATTCCTGGTCTTGAAGCCGTTCGACGTGGTCCGCGTATTGCCGTGCATGGGATCGCAGATCCAGAGGACGTCGCGGCCGTCGCGCTGAACAGCCTCGATGAGTCCAGGCAACAGATCGCCGATGCGCGAGGCGCCGAGCCGGTGGATCAGCGTCAGGCGGCCAGGCTGATTCGCGGGGTGGAGAGTGTCGATCAGCCTTATAAGCTGCTCGCGCGACGTCGAAGGTCCGACCTTGATCCCGATGGGGTTCTCGATGCCGCGCAGGAACTCGACGTGGGCGCCGTCGGGCTCGGCGGTCCGCACGCCCAGCCACGGGAAGTGGGTCGAGAGGTTGAAATGCCCCGGACGGTGCGGCACAGTCCGGGTCTGCGCCGATTCGTAGCCCAGGTGCAGGGCCTCGTGGGCGGTGTAGAAGTCGATACGGTCCGTGTTGCCCGCTTTGATCCCGAGGATATTCTCCATGAACTGGAGCGAATTCGTGATGGAACGCACGAAGCCGTGATACTCGTTGGCTTGCGGCGAGTGGCGGACCCAGTCCAGGTCAAAGTACTCGGGATGGTGCAGGTCGGCGAAGCCGCCTTTCACTAGCGCCCGGACGAAGTTCAGCGTCAACGCGGCCCGTTCGTAAGCGCGGAGCAGCAGTTCCGGGTTGGGAACGCGCGCTTCGGCGGTGAACTCGGGGTGGTTGATCAGGTCGCCCCGGTAGGACGGCAGGCTGACGCCGTTGCGGGTCTCGTGATCTTCAGATCGCGGCTTCGCGTACTGTCCGGCAAATCGTCCGATGCGGATGACCGGCTTTCGCGCCCCGGTGACCAGCACCAGGCTCATCTGGATGAGAATCTTGAGCTTGTTTGTGATTCGCCGGGAGGTGCAGTCGGCGAAGCGTTCCGCACAATCCCCGGCCTGGAGGACGAAGCTCTCGCCGCGCGCGGCGGAAGCGATCTGTTCGCGCAGGGCGACGATCTCCCACGACGTCACCAGCGGGGGCAGGGCACGGAGCTGGTCGAGAACCTCTTCGAGGGCGATCAGGTCCGGATAGGAGGGCTGCTGAAGGGCGATTCGGGTGCGCCATGAGTCCGGCGACCAAACGGACCCTTGGCTTTCCTCTTCGACCTTCACGATCCCTCAGGTTAGCATAGGGTTTGGGTTTACCCCCTATATGCCTCCTCTTCTCCGCTTCACCCTGTGCCTCCTAGCCGTGGCCATCGCTGTTCCCGCCCAGTCACAGAAGAAAGGCGGCGAGCCGCGCCCTCGAATCGGGCTTGCACTCGCCGGGGGCTCGGCTCTCGGGCTGACGCACGTCGGGGCGTTGAAGTGGCTCGAAGAGCACCGGATTCCCGTGGACTTCGTGGCGGGCACGTCGATGGGCGGGCTCGTCGGGGGGCTCTATGCGACGGGCCGTTCGGCCGTGGAAGTTGAGGACTTCATCCGCGAGGTGAACTGGGCCGTGGCCTTTCAGTCCGGCGCATCGTTCCGCGATTCCTCGTTCCGCCGCAAAGAAGATCAGCGCGAGTATCCGAACCCCATCGAACTTGGACTTCGTGATGGCTTCCAATTTCCCTCGGGTCTGAACAGCGGGCATGGCGTCTCACTGATTATCAGCCGTTTCGCCGCATCCTACGGCGAGTTGAAGAGCTTCGATGACCTCCCGACGCCGTTCCGTTGCGTGGCGACGGACCTGGTGAAGTCGAAGGAAGTAGTGTTCGACTCGGGTTCGCTGCCGGAGGCGCTGCGGGCCACCATGTCGTTGCCAGCCATCTTCGCCCCGGTCCGCAAAGACGACATGCTGCTTGTGGACGGCGGCATGATCAATAACCTTCCGACCGACGTTGTGCGCAGCATGGGCGCGGAGATCGTCATCGCCGTCGCGCTCGACATCCCGCAACCGAAAGCGGAGGAAGTGACGGGTCTGTTCGGCGTCGCCCGCCGCAGCCTGAGCGTGATAGTGATCCAGAATGAGCGCCGCAATTTGGGGCAGGCGGACTTGGTGGTGATGCCGGACCTGGAAGGCGTCAGCGGCTCGGACTTTAACAAGTGGCAAGACCTGGTCGAGCGCGGATACAAGGCGGCGGAGGCCAAGCGGCGCATGCTGGAGCCGTTCGCTGTCTCCGAAGCGGAATATGCCGAGTGGCGGAAGGCGCGCGAGGCGAAGCGGCGCCCGTCGACGGTGCGTCCGCAGGTCGTGGAAGTCGCCAGCCAACTGGCGCCCCGCCGTCGCGATGCGCTCATCGACGCCGTAGCGGCGGATCCTGCCCAGCCCGTGGATCAAAGCAGACTGGAAGCGGAGCTGAACAAGGTCGTCGGCATGGGCCGGTATGATTCGGCCTCTTACACCTTCTTCGACCGCAACGGACAGGAGGGTGTCCGGCTCAACGTGCACGAGAAAGAACACGGCCCGCCCTTCTTGAAGCCGGCCATCACGTTGGACGCGAACCGGGGTGAAGGCATCCAATTCGGCATCGGCGCCCGGCTGACGTTTCTCGATTTCGGCGGTCCCGCCTCCGAATGGCGCACGGACTTTTCGATCGGCGTCCTGAACAAGATCGCGACCGAGTACTACTACCGCATCCGCGGCGGCAAGTGGTTCGTGGCGCCCAGAATCGGATACGAAGAGCAGGAGTATCCCATTTACAACGGCTCCGACCGCATCGCGGAATACACCACGCGCTTTGCCGGCGGAGGCGCGGACTTGGGTTACGCCTTCGGCAGGTTCAATGAGTTTCGCGTGGGCTGGAGCCTGCACAACTACACCAACGACCAGACTCAGGGCGTGGCCCAGGGACTCGCTTACGAAGGCGCGCTCGAACGCTTCCGGCTGCGCTGGGCGCATGAGGGCCAGGACAGCGCCATCATCCCATCGCGTGGGGTAAGGGCGGTGGTGGAAGGTTCGTGGGTGACGCAGCACCCGGAGGTCGACCGCCAGTTTGCCATGGGTGAGGCGCAAGCGTCCTGGGCCAAAACCCTGCCGAGGCACCTGCTGCTCATCACACGGGCAGGCGGCGGCGCGGCGCCCAATGAACAGCCGCTTTTCAACGCTTTCCGGTTAGGCGGCCCCCTCAACATGAGCAGCCTGGCGCGCAGCCAGCTTCTCGGGAATCACTACTACTTCGGCGGAGCCTCCGTGCTGCGCCCGTTCACTCCGCAGCAGATCTCCGCGTTTGGCCGCTTTTATGCCGCGCTTTCGTATGAGGCAGGCAACGCCTGGTTCGGCCAGGGTTGGTTCGCGCCGAGACATTCCGGCTCGCTGGGCCTGATGGGCGAAACCCCGCTCGGGGTCGTCTTTTTCGGCGGCGCGATCGGCGACCAGGGCGACCGGCGGCTGTTCTTCCGTCTGGGGCGATTTTTCTAGAAACCGTCCGCGCTCCGGCGGTGTCTCACAATGCCGGAGGCGTGTGGGCGAGTGAAACCTTCACCGGAGCGCGCGTTCATGCTGGCCTGCGGCGCCGGCGCCGGAATCCATTCCGTCTGGGCTGCGTACGTCCTCGGGGACATCAAGTTGATGGCCGTCTGCCTGGTCGCCACCGTCTTCCTCCTCGAGACCCGCTGGAAACTCGATCCCGACCGTCCCGCCACGCGGCGCGAAACTCGCTGGTGGCGTTTCCGGTGGACTGTGAACTTCGTCTCGCTTCTCGCATTTCTGTTTGTTGGCTACACAGTGCACCAGCACTTCGGAGGCTCAGGCGGGTTCGGGCTGTTCGCAGGCCGGCCTCAGGGTGACAGGATGCGCGGCGCGCCAGCGACGGCCCGGGAGAGCTACACCGGCGTCATTCTGCACCTGGAGAAGCTGATCGACGTGGCTGTCGTGCCGCCGCCTCGGCCTCTGATGGCCGATGATCGCCACTCTCCACAAATCCTCGAGAACGACGAACTCCGAATCCCCTTTGCCGGCGTCTATTGGTTCTACCGTCCTCCGGACCGGATGCCGCCTGCCAATTCCATCCACATGACCGGCAGCCCGGACCTGCGCCGCTACATCTCACTCGGCGGCTGGCCTATCCGCATGGAGGCGCGGCAGGACGTCGGCCGGAGCATCCGCCTCAATTGCTGCTCGAGAATCGCGATCGCGCTCTCGAACGGAGACCAGTACCGCTCGACGGTTTCTGTCGAATTGGTGCTCGTGGATACCACCCACGACATACCGCGCGCCACATCCCTGGGTAGCCTGCCGGTTGAAAATAGTCCCGCTTTCCGACGGAGCATTGGCGAGCCGGTGGAACTCACCCTCACCTACAACCTGCCGCCGGCACGGGAGATCAATGAATTCAACGAGTTTCGTGTGGTCTTCCACCTCGCCAAAATGCGCGTCGACCGCAGCCCAAAGATCGCGGTGAAGCATTTCACGCTCATCCCCGCCGGACTGTGATTCCTGGGCTCTCCTGCCGCATCAAAGAAACAGGAGAGAATAGTGGAAATGGATGCAAGCGATGGCCATCACCCTCATGTTGTGATCGTCGGCGGCGGATTCGGCGGGCTCGCCGCAGCCCGCGCTCTCGAGAACGCCCCATTCCGGATCACTCTGATCGACCGGACAAACCACCACCTCTTCCAGCCGCTGCTTTATCAGGTCGCAACAGCCGTTCTCACGCCCGGCCAGATCGCCGCGCCCATCCGTCAGGTGCTGCGTGGCCAGGCGAATGCCACCACCGTCATGGCAGAAGTCCGCGGTGTGGACATCGAGCGGCGCGAGGTCATGGTGAGTACCCCGGATCGCGACGATCACCAGATCCCCTACGACTTCCTGATCCTCGCCACCGGGGTCCAGCACTCCTATTTCGGGCACGACGATTTCGCCCGCTTCGCGCCGGGACTGAAGACGATGTCCGATGCCACGGACGTCCGAAACAAGGTCCTTCAGGCTTTCGAAACCGCGGAAGTGGAAACGAACTCCCGCCACCGCGACGAGTTGATGACGTTCGTCCTCGTCGGTGGCGGCCCGACCGGTGTCGAGATGGCCGGCGCCATCGCCGAACTTGCCCGCATGACCATGCGCAAGGACTTCCGGCGCATCGATCCTCTTCGCGCGCGTATCGTCCTGGTCGAGGCCGCCCCCCGCGTCCTCGGCGGATTCGATGAATCGCTCTCCCTGAAGGTCCAGAAGCGATTGCAGCGCATGGGTGTAGAACTCCGGCTGGGCCAGCCTGTCGAGCACATCGACGCAGAGGGCGTCATCGTCGGCGGGGAGCGCATCTTCTCTCGGACTGTCATCTGGACTGCTGGCGTCACGCCGTCTCCCGTGGCGAAGTGGCTCGGTGCGCCGACCGACCGTCTAGGCCGCGTCCTGGTCAACGCCGATCTCACCGTCATGAACCATCCCGAGGTCTTCGTCATCGGCGATGTAGCTCATTTTGTTCAGGATGGCCGTCCTCTGCCCGGCGTCGCCCAGGTGGCGATCCAGATGGGCAAGTACGCTGCCAAGACGATTCTGCACCGCCGCTGGCAGATGGTGGCGCTGCCGCCGTTCCGATACGTCGATAAGGGCGCCATGGCCGTAGTCGGCCGCAACTATGCCGTGATGCAGATCGGCCGGTGGAAACTGGCGGGCTACTGGGCCTGGCTGATCTGGTCCACCATCCACGTGCTGTTCCTGGCCCTGCCCAACTTGCGGGTCTCTGTCTTCCTGCAATGGGTCTGGGGCTATTTGAGCAAGCAGCGGGGATCCCGGTTGATTGTTGCGCCCAGAGCGAACGAAAGGGAAAAGAGGCCGGAACAAGAAGAAGCGCCGCTCACCATCAGGTAAGCGGCGCGGGTAGGTAACGCCGCCCGGTCTAGCAACAGGACCGGTCCGTCTAAGCGGCGCTGAATCACAAGCCCTGGAGGCCCCGATCCATGCTCCCCCCGCTTGACGGCCCTACCGGTCCTGACGCTATCCGAGCATCAATAAGCTCTACCCTATTTGTGGACTATACAGCACATGACCGCAAGAGATCTTGTGTTGGTGGGGTACCTATAGTACTTTCTGCATATTTCATATCTAAAGTTATGATTACTATGGCTGAACGGTGACTGATTTGGTCACGGACTTGCCAGCTAAGTCCTTCGCCGTCAGCTTGTAGGTTGTCTCCTGCTTCGGTACCACCATGAAGCAGCCTTGGAAGATCTTCGCGGCCGGGAAGGCGGGCGGCACGATGGAAACCGTTTCGGCATTCCACGTCTGGAAACACAGCTTATGGAACGTCTGGCCGTCCTCCACGCTCGTTGATTCCCGCCGGAAGAACGCGATCTGGACTCCGGAGTCCTTCGGCTGCGGTTGGGTGACCGGCGCATGGCCGCTTACCTGCACCTCCACCGTCTGGGACATTTCCCGGCCGTCTACGCCGCGGGCCGTCAATGTGTAACTCTGCGACTTGGCGGGGTGCACCTCCACGCATCGGTTCGGGGAGGGGGCGACGGCGGTCTCGGCGGGTTCCAGGGTCAGCCGGGTGGCCCCGGTCACGCCGTAGCAGAGAATCGCCTCTTGGCCTTTGCCCACCACCGGCGTGGAGGTGTAGAACATGGTGATCTGGGCCGGTTCAGGCTCGGGCGCCGCCTTCCGGTCTGCCTGCTCGGGAGCCTTCGTCGAACAAGCCGCGAAGGACAAGATGAGGACCAGCGCCGCGGTGGGGCGGAAGTTGGAGTTTCTCATCAGTTCAGCGTAGCGCGCACGGCTGCGCGAGGATCAGCCGAGCTTCGGCGGCAACTCGGTCAGCGGGCCCATCCACTGGAGTTCGCGGTCGAGATCGCCGTGCATCTGGTAGGGCTTCTTGACCTTTTCGACGTTGACGCCGCGCAGGTCGATGCCAGCCCGGTCGTACTTGCCGACACGCATCTGGCCGCACCAGTTCAAGTAGGCGGGCCACTCGGGGTTGATGCCCATGCACTCGACGCCGATGCGGTCCGCGGCAACGAAGTCCGGCGACGCGATGGCCACTCGTGATGCCACCGGCGTCCCCGACGATGGCCCGTTGCCCTCCATCCCTTCATAGCCGTCGATCACCGCAACACCCCAGTTCGCCTTCATGCGCTCGGCTGTACGCACAATGCCGTAATGCGTCTGCCGGACGCCGCCGTGGTAAACGCGCTTGTCGTTCCAACGCGCCTCACCCTTCTTGTTGTGGAGCGGCGCGCCAAGGGTCATGTTCTTGATCGACATCGTCGCCACCACGACATTGTGCGTCTTCAAGATGCCCGCGGAGATGACGAAAGCGTCGGGGTCCAGCAACCGCGCGGCCAGGCGGACGGGCTGCGGATGCAGGTCGCCGTTCAGGATGTGAATGGTGTCGTAGAGTCCTTCTTCGTTCAAGTCAACAAGCGAGACCTTCATGCGGCGGTACTCGTTGACGATAGGGGCGTATTTGAAGTTCTCGTAACCTGCAAACGTGTCGCCGGCCGAGGATTCGGCGATGTAGACCGGCCCGCGCCAGCGCGTATCGAGGTAATCGAGGATGCCGCGCAGCGCGTCGGCGTGCGTCGCGGCAAGCTGGCGCGACGTGGATACCAGGTTCGGCTTGATGATGACGCTCTTGCGGCGCTTCAGGACCGGCGCGAGTTCGGCGTCCAACGCCTTCAGCGACTCGGCGATATTCTTGCGCCGTTCATCGCCGTGGACCAGCGAGACGGGCGACTTGGCTGTGCCCGGCGCGGCGGGCGTGGATTTGCGGGTAAGCAGGAGTCCGGCGGCGGAGCCAAAGAGGGAACGTCGGGTGAGCGTCGGGTTCATGGCTGATCCTCCCTCCAACTGTACTGTATTTTCAGGCTCTCATATCCGATATTGACGGGCGGCCGTACGAGAGCGGTAGAATCCCGGTCGTGCGGCTGCTAATTCTGGGCATTCTTGCCGTCGGGGTTGCGGCGGCGAAGCAGGCGCCGCAGCCGCAGCAGCAACAGCCGCAGTCCCAGCAGCCCAAGGAGGATGCGGAGCCGGCCGCCCCGACGAATCCCGTCGACATCCGGCCCAGATCCGGGCCGGACTGGCGCGCCGCGTCCTTTCGGGAGGTGTTCGCCGCCGGAACCGTCACCCTTGAAGAGGGAGATTGGCCCGGCGAAGAGAAGGCCGCCGTACAGGCCCTCTGCCACGGCTCCACGGTTGCAACGGTTTATACCCGTGGCCGCTTCAGCCTGTCTGTCGGGCGTGCGCACGTGGAGGGTTCGGGCGCCGTCACCGGACTGGCCGGCTGCCGCGTCATCGCGTCTCTGCCGGGCTTCCAGACGGTCGTCGTCGATCTGAGCGGCAACCCCGGCGCCGCCATCAATCTGGGCATCCTCCGGCTCCGCCCCCTCAAGGAAGTCCAGGGCCTGTCCATCAGCATGACCAGCCAGCGCGCGCCCAGGAATGCCCGCAAGGCCTACGAGAAGGGCCTTGAGTTCAGCCGGGCCGGGAAGCCTGACAGCGCCGTCGCGGAGTGCCGGAAGGCCGTGGCCGCCTATCCCGAATACGCTTCAGCCTGGTATGCGCTCGGTTCCGTGCTGCACGGGATCGAGAAGCCGGGCGAGGCGCGTGCCGCCTACGAGCGCTCGATTGCGGCGGATGCGTCTTATCTCCCCGGAAGCCTCGGTATCGTCAAACTGGATGCGGCGGGGCGGCGGTGGCCCGCTGTGGCGGAACGCGCCGGACGGATCGTCCGGATGAACCCTGTCGAATTCCCCGAAGCGCATCTCTATCTCGCCGTGGCGCAGTACAACCTCGGGCAGCACGAATCGGCGGAGGAAAGCGCACGCAAGGCCGTGGAACTCGATCCGCTGCATCGGTATCCGAAGTCCTGGCACTTGCTCGGCATGCTACTCGCGGAACGCGGAGCATCCGCGGAAGCCGCCCAGAATCTCCGTCTCTACCTTCGCCATGCGCCTAAGGCGCAGGACGCCGCCGACGTGCAGGCCCGGATCGCCGCTTTGGAGCAGCGCCGCTAGCCGCGAGCAATTCCGTCAATTTCAGACTCAAAAGTCTGTAAAGTAGATGGCAGAGGACTTTTACCTATGCCGATCGACGCCTCCCGCCGTGGATTTCTTGGAGCCGGCCTTGGACTGATGGCCGGTCAAACTGTCTCCGCTCAAACGCCCGCGATGCCGTTCCGCACGCTTGGCAAGACCGGATTGCGTGTCTCCGTGCTCGGGTTCGGATGCATGACCACCTCCGACCCCTCCGTCATCGAGCAGGCCGCCGACGCCGGCATCAATTACTTCGACACCGCCCGCGGCTATCAGGGCGGCAACAACGAGCGCATGGTGGGCGGGGCGTTGAAGAGCCGCCGCAACAAGATCGTGCTCTCCAGCAAGTCGCAGGCTCGAACTCCCGAGCAGGCCTGGCAGCATCTTGAGACTTCGCTCAAGGAACTGGGCACCGACCACCTCGACATCTGGTACATGCACGCGCGCTCGAAGGCGGAGGACGTGCCGGACGCCCTTCTCGACGTGTGGGATGAAGCGAAGAAGCAGGGCAAGATCCGCTTCCGGGGCGTCTCGACGCACAGCAACATGACCGAGCTGATCCCGTGGCTCGTCGAGAAGGGCCGCACCGACGTCGTGCTGACCGCCTATAACTTCGCGATGGACGCCAAGATGGACCAGGTTCTGGCGGATGCCTCGGCGAAGGGCCTGGGCATCGTTGCGATGAAGGTGATGGCCGGCGGTTTCCGCACCAATAAGCCTGGCACGCCTTTGCACGAGCGTCTGACGCGCGACGGCGCCATGGCGGCCGCTCTGAAGTGGGCTGTGCGCAAGCCGAGCGTCCATACGTCGATACCCGGCATCATGGATCTTGACCAGCTCGACGAGAACTTCAAGGCCGTCTCGTCCGGCTGGCGCGACGCCGACCAGAAGATCCTGGCCGCGCAGTTGAACGCGATCCGTCCGCTCTATTGCTCCATGTGCAACCAGTGCGGCGGCGTCTGCGCGAAGGGCTTGCCCGTGCAGGATCTCATCCGCTACGTCAGCTACGCCGAAGGCTACGGCCAGTTCGCGATGGCGCGCGACCACTTCAACGAGCTGCCCGACGAACTGCGCTCGGTCCACTGCGGCGATTGCGACAAGTGCAGCATCCGCTGCCCCAACGGTGTGCATGTCGCGCAACGCGTGGCACGCGCCCAGGAGCTGTTTGCATGAGGTGGCTGCTGGCGCTAGTGGCGCTGCCCCTTTTCGCGCAGGTTCCGGACTGCGGAGTGATTCCCGGCTCGACGCAGGAAGGCGCGTTGCGCAAATTCGACGTAGAGACGCTCTTCGAGTACATGAACGGGAACTCGGAGGGTTACTTCCTCTACGGCTTCCAGTCCATGCAGGGAGTGACCTGCGCGAAGGGCGTGGTGAAGCTGATCTTCGACGTGTCCACATTCAAGGACGTCGAGAGCGCCTACGGCATGTTCACCGGCAATGCCGATCCGCGCGTGCCGCAGGTCGCCATCGGCGCCGGAGGTCAGGTGACACCGCGCAAGGCCGTCTTCGTCAAGGACCGTTACTACGTCGAGATCGCCGCCGAACCCGAGGGCGAGCACTCCGCGCTGTTGCGGGATGCCATCACGGCGTTTGAGAAGAAGATCGGCGGCAGCACGGCCAAGCCGCTTCAACTCGGCTGGTTCCCGAAGGACGGTCTGCAAGCTGGTTCGCCGCGGCTCGTGCCGCAAAGCGTCCTCGGTCTGCGGATGCTGAGTCGCGGATACCTCGCGCTTTACGACCAGGGCAAGGCGTTCGTCGTCACTGAGGCCTCGCCCGAAGCCGCCGCCGCGCTGTTCGCGAAGCTAAAGCAGCGTTTCCCGCCCGCCGGTGAAGCCAAGGCCGGCGATGAGGCATTCATCGCGCAGGACCGTTACCTCGGCTCCGTTAGCCTGTTTCGCAAGGGCGCGTACGTCGGCGGATGGACCAACATCAAGGAAGCCGACCCCGCCGCGCTGGCCTCGAAGCTCGCTGCCGCGCTGCCTTGAGTTGACGAACATTTTGGGAACCGGAAACCCGCGGATCGCCTCTCACAAGTATGAGAACGCGACCGTGGATTCCGGTATTTCTGGCGGCTGGTCTGATGCTTCCCCTTCAGGGACAGTGGTCTGACTCGCGCCCGGGTGGCCGGTATGGCCAGGGCTACGGCTACCGCTACCACGAGCGCGACCAATCCTACGGATTCCAGGGCAATTTGCGCCAGGGAGTCACCCTGATCGGCCGCGGCGACCTGCGCGTGGAAAGTTACGGTCGCATGCCCGTCCAGCGCATCTTCGTGCGCGAGACGCAGCGTGGCGAACTTGTTCTGGCGCTCGACGCCGCTCGCGGCCGGGACCAGGTGGCCCGCGCCGTCATTCGCAGATACAAGGACGACCGCATCGAAGGCGAACTTGTCCAGTTCAACGGCCGGCCCGCCCGCGGCAAGATCAAGCTCCGGTTCGACGAGCGCCGCGGATACTTCGAGCGCGCCGAGATCGACGGCCGTGTCCTCGACGACAAGGTGAAGCTGGACTTCCGCCCGTAAGAACCCGACGCTTGGGGGCGCGGATATAATCGGAGTGTGAAACGGGCTCCGGTTATTGTCTCGCTTGCGCTTCTCGCGCTGATTGGCTGCGCGAAGAACGTCCAGAATAATGAAGCGGTTCGGAAGGGACTCATCGAGCACCTCTCGAAGAACAAGGGAATCTCGGTCTCCGGCATGGATATCGACATCTCCAGCGTCACCTTCCGCGACAACGAGGCCGACGCCGTTGTCTCCTTCAAACCGAAAGGCGCTGAGGCCTCCAGCGGCATGCAGATGCGCTACACCCTGGAGCGCAAAGGCAACGAGTGGGTGGTGAAGTCGAAGGCCGACAGCGGCATGGGTCATGGCGGCACTGTCCCGCAGGCGGCCCCCGGCGGCGCGATGCCCCCGGGCCATCCGCCGATGGGCGGTGGCGCTTCTCCAGGTACGAAGCAGTGAAGCGGGTGGCGGTTCTCGGAGGGGGACCGGCGGGATCGGTGGCCGCTGCGCGGCTCGCCTCGGCAGGGCTCGATACGGTGCTGCTCGACGAGAAACTCGCCTGGGAAAAGCCCTGCGGCGGCGGCATCACCTACAAGGCCTACCACCGTTACCCCTTCCTGATCGAGAACGCCACACCGAAGAAGGTCGTCACCGAGACGGTCCTGTCGGAGACCAAGCACGGCTCCGTCCGCATGAAGCTGACCGAGCCGCTGTTGATTTACTCCCGCATGGACCTGAACCGGATGCTCCTTGAGCGTGCAGAGCAGGCGGGAACCCGGATCGAGAAGGAGCGCGTCCTCAGCGTCGAGCGTTCCGGCGCGAAGTGGCGCATCCAGACTCGCGGCGGCGCCATCGAAGCCGACTACTGCGTCATCGCCACCGGCGCGCGCAACTCCTTGAAGAACTTCGGAACAGAGTGGACCGCCGCTGATACGATGTTCGCCCTTGGCTACTACGTGCCCATGGAGCGCGAGCGCATCGACATCCAGTTCTTCCCCGGCTTTGAAGGCTATATCTGGGTCTTCCCGCGCTGCGGGCATCTGTCCGTCGGCATCTGCGGTAAGGGAGAGCCGGCCGCAAGTCTGCGTCAGCGCCTTGAAAGGTGGATGCAGGAGCAGGAGATCCCGACGAAGGACGCCGTCTTCTATGGCCACGCGCTTCCCGCCCTCGAGCGCCCGTCGTGGCACAGGAACCGCATCGCGGGTGATGGTTGGGTGGCCGTCGGCGATGCAGCCGGCCTCGTCGATCCCGTCACCGGCGAAGGCATATACTACGCCATCCGTTCTGGCGACCTTGCGGCGCAAACGGTCCTGAACGAAGCGCACGCGCCGCAGGAAAAGCACAAGGCCTACCGCCGCGCGCTGCAGTCGGATTTCACTGAGGATCTCACCTTCGCTGCCGGCCTCGCTAAGCGCTTCTTCATGCAGCGGTTCCTGTTCTCGAGCGTTCCCGGCCGCATGATCGAGTTCATGCGACGCAGCAACAGCATGACGCTCATCGTCCAGGATCTCTTTGCCGGAACGCAGAACTACCTCGAACTGAAACGCCGACTGTTGGAGAGCCTCAACGGGACCGCGCTCGAAATCTTCATGGGCTCCATGCTGGGCCACAGAGTGGTCAAGGAGGGTAAGGTTTGAAGCTCGATCGAAGCGCCGCGTTGCTGGAGCGCGCGCGGAAGTCCATCCCAGGCGGCGTCAACTCGCCCGTGCGCGCCTTTCGTAGCGTCGGCGGCACGCCGCCGTTCATGGTGCGCGGCGAAGGCTGCCGCATGACCGACGCCGACGGCAACACCTACATCGACTACATCGGCTCCTGGGGCCCGCTGATCTTCGGCCACTGTTTCCCACCCGTGATGGACGCGATCCGCGGAGTGCTCGATGTTGGCACCAGCTTCGGCGCGCCGACAGAACGTGAAATCGAGCTTGTCGAAATGATCCATGACGCCGCGCCATCCTGCGAGATGGTCCGGCTCGTGAACTCCGGCACGGAAGCCACGATGTCCGCTCTGCGCGTCGCTCGCGGCTTCACGGGCAGGGAACTCACCGTGAAGTTCGAAGGCTGCTACCACGGCCACGTCGATTCGCTGCTCGTGAAAGCGGGCAGCGGCATGGCGACGCTCGGCATCGCCGACACGGCCGGTGTCCCGGAGGGCTTCGCGTCCACCACCCTCGCGCTGCCGTACAACTCCCCGCAGACGCTCGAAGAGGCCTTCAAGAACTTCGGAGACAAGATCGCCGCCGTCATCGTCGAGCCCGTCGTCGGCAACATGGGCTGCATCCGGCCCTCGGACGAGTTTCTCAGGGCCATGCGCTCGCTCACCGAAAAGCACGGAACGCTGCTGATCTTCGACGAGGTGATGACCGGCTTCCGCGTCGCCTACGGCGGAGCGCAGCAGCTTTTCGGCATGACACCTGACATGTCCACCTTCGGCAAAGTCATCGGCGGCGGACTGCCCATCGCCGCGTACGGCGGCCGCGCCGACATCATGAGCCGGGTCGCTCCTGTTGGCAACGTCTATCAGGCCGGCACGCTCTCTGGCAATCCGCTCGCCGTCACCGCCGGGCTCGCCATGCTCAAGCACCTGAAGGCGAACCCGGGCATCTACGATCAGATCGGCGCCGCGGCCTCCAGGGTCTGCGCCGCCGCCGAAGGACGCCCCGGCATCACCGTGAACCGCGTCGGCTCCATGTTCACCATCTTCTTCAACGAGGGCCCGGTGACGGATTGGACGGCCGCCTCGAAGAGCGACACCGCGCGGTTCGGCGCATTCCACCGACACTTGCTCGAACGCGGCGTCTACTTCCCGCCGTCGCAGTACGAAGCGGCATTTATCGGCACGGCGCACGATGCGGCCTCCGTCGAGGCCACTGCAAATGCGATAGCCTCATTCTTCGATGAATAGACGACAGGCCGTTGGTGGAATCTTCGCGGGGCTGGCCTCCGCCTCTGCTCAGACACTTGCGCCCGCACGCATCTCCGGCGCGAAGCCGCGCAACGTTGTCTTTATCCTCAGCGACGATCACCGCTACGACGCCATGGGCTTCATGAAGGGCCAATCGTGGCTCGAGACGCCCCAGATGGATCTCATGGCGCGCGAGGGCGTGCATTTCCGCAACGCCTTTGTGACCACGGCTCTGTGCAGCCCAAGCCGCGCCAGCGTGCTCACCGGCAAATACGCGCACAAGCACCGCATCGTCGACAACAACACGCCCATCCCGCGGGGCACCATCTTGTTCCCGCAGCACTTGCAGCAGGCGGGCTACGCCACTTCGTTCATCGGCAAGTGGCACATGGGCGGCGAAAGCGACAATCCCCAGCCCGGCTTCGACCACTGGATCAGCTTCCGCGGCCAGGGCACGTACTTACCGTCGAAGAGCGGCCTGAACATCAACGGCAAGCGCGTTGCGCAGAAGGGCTACATCACCGACGAGCTCACCGATTACGCGCTCGAGTGGATCGACCGCCAGAAGAAAGACAAGCCCTGGTTTATGTACCTGTCCCACAAGGCCGTGCACGCCGAGTTCGAGCCGGCCGCGCGCCACAAGGGCAAGTACGCTTCGAAGGAGTTCGTCTACCCCAAGACCATGGCCGCCGAAGGCGAGTACGCGCAGGGCCGCCCCATGTGGGTCCAGAACCAGCGCAACTCCTGGCACGGCGTCGACTACCCGTATCACTCAGACCTGAACATCGCCGAATACTACAAGCGCTACGCGGAGACTCTCTGCGGCGTCGACGACTCCATCGCCCGCGTCCTCGATGCCCTCAAGTCCCGGGGCGAGCTCGATTCCACGCTCGTCATTTACATGGGTGACAACGGCTTCGCCTTCGGCGAGCACGGCCTCATCGACAAGCGCACCGCATACGAAGAAAGCATGCGCGTGCCCTTGCTGGCCCGCTGCCCGGAGCTTTTCGGTGCCGGCGGACGCACCGTCGATCCGGTGGTTGCCAATCTCGACATCATGCCCACCGTCATGGGCGCGATGGGCCTGAACGCACCCGCCGGCGGCGACGGCCAAAGCTGGCTGCCGCTCGCGCAAGGCAAGACCGTCCCCTGGCGCAAGGAATTGCTCTACGAATACTACTGGGAGCGCAATTTCCCGCACACGCCCACCATCCATGCGCTCCGTGGCGACCGCTTCAAGTTCATCCGCTACCACGGCATCTGGGATGTCGATGAGCTGTACGACCTCCAGGAAGATCCCATCGAATCGAAAAACCTGATCTTCAGCCCCGACCACCAGAAGATCATCGCGGAGATGCGCGCCCGGCTCTTCAAGACCCTGGAGGAAACGCAAGGGATGCAGATGCCGCTCTGGCCCGATCGCGGCGGCTCTCAGAATCTGCGCCATTCCGGTCGAGGGAAGGCGGCGGAGTTCCCCAAGGAGCTCGAGCGGCCCCGTCAATAAGCAGGGTCAGTAGTAATACAAAATCCGGTGCCGGTTCCGCGCCTCCACGGCGCGCTTGATTCGCAGACCCGCCCAGCCGCCCGCGGTCAGAAAGATCGCCGCCGAAGTCCACACGACGATCTGCGCGCGCGCCGGATCGGCATGCGACCCGTTCGGCAGCTTCACATCCACGCGAAGCTGCACCAGCGATGTCGACGGCGCCCCATCGGGACTCTCAACTAGCAGAACGTACTGCCCCGGCTTCTGCGGACGGACATGAACCCGGCCCTCCGGCAGAAAGCCCGAATCGGCAATCGGTGCAGTGCGCTGCCTCTCATCCCACGCTTTGCGCGGGATCACCGCGACACGAACGCCCGACCGGCCGTCCTGCACTCGGAAGGCGCATTCGATCGACGCATCCTTCCGGGGCACGTTCACGTCCATGTGCCGGATCTTGCCTGGGCCTACCGCCACCACCCCGTCCAGCAACGTCGTCACGCGCTCCGGGTTTGCCAGCATCAGAGTGAGAAGCAGCCAGGTCATTTCGCTTCGTAAACCACTTCGCCGCCGAGAATCGTCATCCGGACTCTCGCCTTCTGCACTTCCAGAGCCGGCGCCGTCATGATGTCGCGGTCCAGCACCACAAGGTCCGCCAGCTTGCCCGGTTCAATCGAGCCTTTCGACTTCTCCTCGAACGCGGCATACGCGGGTGTCAGCGTCCAGCTTTCCAGCGCCTCGTCGCGAGTCAGTTTCTGGTCCGGCGTCCATCCGTTCGGAGGATTGCCCTGCGCGTCCTGGCGCGTGAACGACGCATAGAAGCCCGGCATCGGGTTCGCCTCCTCCACCGGAAAATCGCTGCCGTTCGCCACCGGCACGCCCAGCGACAGGAACCGCCGCCACGCGTACGCACCGGAGATGCGGTCCGGCCCCAGCCGCTTCTCGGCCCAGCGCATGTCCGACGTCGCGTGCGTCGCCTGCATCGACGCAATCACCGAGTAGTCCGCGAACATCTTAAAGTCGGGCAGGGAAACCACCTGCGCGTGCTCCACCCGGAACCGCTTTTCGTTCTTGCCGCCTAGCGCTGCGGCGTAAGCGTCGAGAACCGTGCGGTTCGCCCTGTCGCCGATCGCATGCGTGCACACCTGGAAGCCTTTCGCCGCCGCCTGTTTTGCCACGCGTTCGACGTCTTCCTTCGTCAGAATCAGCAGTCCCGTGTTGCCCTTGTCGTCCGTGTATGGTTGCCACAGCGCCGCGCCTCGCGACCCCAGCGCCCCATCGCTCATTAGCTTGATTGACCGCACCGTCAGCTTCGGCGTGATCTCCGGACCCTTCTCCAGAAACTGCCGCCAAAGCGCTCCTTCGCCGCCGATCATCGCGTAGATCCGCACCGGCAGCCGGTTCTCCGCAATCAGCTCGTGGTACGCCCGCAGGTCCTCGGCCGAAACGCCAGCGTCATGCACACCCGTTAGTCCCAGCCGGGCGCACTCGGCTGCCGCCAGCGCAAGCTGCCGCTTCGTCTGCTCGGAGCTCGCCGCTGGAATCTTTGCCCGCACCAGTCCCTGAGCCCGGTCGATGAACACGCCCGTCGGGTTGCCGTCTCCATCGCGAATGATCTTCCCGCCCGCGGGATCCGCCGTTGCCTTCGTGATGCCCGCCAGCGTCAGCGCCTTCGTGTTCGCCCAGCCCGCATGGCCGTCAACGCGCGATAGAAACACAGGATTCTCCGGCGCTGCCGCGTCCAGATCCTTCGCGTTCGGAAACTGCCCGCCCCAGTTCGTCTGGTCCCAGTTCCGCATCTGGATCCACTCGCCGGGTTTGCGCTTGGCTGCCTCCTCGCGCACGAGCGCAGCAATCGCCGCGACACTCGGAACATGCCGCAGATCTTTCGACTCCAGTAGCGCCCCCAGCCCGCGCATATGCCCGTGCGCATCGATAAAACCCGGGAACACCGCGGCGCCCTTCAGGTTCACGCGCTTCGTTGCCGCACCCGCATATTTCGACAGATCCTCACCCACCGCCAGAATCCGACCGTCCTTGATCGCGACGGAACGCGCGGCCGGCTGCTGTTTGTTCGCCGTGTGAATCACCGCGTTCTCGATCAGCAGATCCGCGGTCTGCGCCGCTGCTGGAAGGGCAAACGCCACTCCAAGCAGGGCTACAATGGGGAGCATGGAAGACAGTATGGCACAGGCGGATTCGGGCTCTTCCGGCTTACCCGGAGGCTTCGCTTTGCCCGCCTGGAAGTTCTGGCTGGGGACCGTCTGCGCCTTCGGCCTTGGACTGCTGTTCGTTGTCGCGGGTGCCTGGAAACTCAGTGATCCGCTGGCCACTTCGGCTCGCATGGTTCAGGCGCTGATCCCCGCCAAACTCGCCACCGCCACCGCGCTCGCGGCCGGCATCGTCGAGATCTGGGCCGGCATCCTGCTCATTGTTCCGCGCTGGCGCCGCTGGGGCGCGCTGCTCACCGGGCTGATGCTCCTGGCCTTCATGGTCTACTTCGCGGTCTTCTACAACGACCTCCGCGGAGCGGATTGCAGTTGCTTCCCCTGGCTCAAGCGCGTTGTCGGACCGGAGTTCTTCATCGGCGACACCATCATGCTCGTCATGGCCGTCGTCGCCTACCTTTGGGCCAGCCGCTCGGAAGGCTGGAAGATGGCCACCATCCCCCTGGCTGCCATCGCCGTCTTCGGACTCGTCGTCTACGGCGTCGCCCTCGCCCGCCAGTCGGGGCTTCAGGCGCCCCCGTCCATCTTGGTGGACGGCAAGTCCCAGAGCATCCAGCACGGCCGAGTGTTCCTCTACTTCTTTGACCCCCAATGCGCCCACTGCGCCCAAGCCGCCAAAGACATGGCCGGCTACAAATGGGACGCCGTCGAGGTCATCGCCATCCCCACCGCCAACCCCCAATGGGGCCAGGACTTCCTGAACGACGCCAAACTGAACGCCAAACTTTCAAGCGACGTCGACAAGCTCCGCGGGATCTTCAAGTTCACCGATCCCCCCTACGCCGTCGCCCTCGAGCACGGCCGCCAGGTCCAGCCCATCGCCGTCTTCGAGGGCGACGAGCCCTCCACCACCTTGCGGCGATTGGGCTGGATTCAGTAACCGGCTGGGATAACAACAACATCCTGCTCAACTTCCGTATCGCCGGCAATCCGGGAGTTGGTGGCGTATCCTTTACACTACGCCCTTGATTTCTCATTGCATACCGTCGCCCATGCTATATACTGAACCGGATGGTTCAGTATATCCCAACCCACTTCGATGCCACGTTCGGCGCGCTCTCGGATGCCACCCGGCGCGGCGTTCTGGAGCAACTCGGGCGTGCGGACGCTTCGATCACAGCCCTCGCCGAGAGGTTCCACATGACCCTAACGGGCATGAAGAAACATGTAGGCGTCTTGGAGCAAGCGGGGCTCGTCAGCACAGAGAAGGTTGGGCGCGTGCGGACCTGCAAGCTCGGGCCGCGCGGACTGGAAGAAGAGGCGGCATGGATCGAGAAATATCGCCAGCTCTGGGCCGCGCGCTTCGACGAGTTGGACATTGTTGTCGAGGAATTGAAACGAAAGGAGAAGGCAAATGGACGTAAGCAGAGAAAGTGAGGCCACCCCCACGAAGAACCGCACGGTGGTGGAGCGGAAGTCCGAGCTCGAACTTGTCGTCACACGCACCGTCAACGGTCCTGCGCGCCTCGTGTTCGAGGCGTGGACCAAGGCAGAACTATTCAGAAGGTGGTGGGTGCCAAAATCGTATGGGCTGACCCTGCTTTCCTGCGAAATGGATGTTCGCGTTGGGGGGCAGTATCGTTTGGTGTTTCGCCACGAAGATTCGACGATGGAGTTCTTCGGCACGTACCTTGAAGTGACACCGCACTCGCGCCTCGTTTGGACCAACGAGGAAGGTGACAGCGGCAATACCGTCACCACGGTGACCTTCGATGAAAACGCGGGCAAGACGTTGCTGGTCGTGCACGATCGCTATCCCTCGAAGGAAGCGCTTGACTCCGGATCGACGGGCGCGCTGCCCGAGGTGCTCGACCAGCTCGACGAGCTTCTCGCCAGCCTGGGATCAAGTACGGAGACAAAATGATGCAGCCAATCCATCAAACAAACGCTTGCGGCCGGCGACAGAATGGGCGGCGTTCAGCCGTGCGGAAGACGGCTTTCCTTCTAATGACGCTCGTTACGACTGACGTGTCGGCGCAGCAGAAGCCAACGACGGGTTACGCACCAGTCAATGGGCTCAAGATGTACTACGAAGTCCACGGTAGTGGCGATCCGGTGGTCCTGCTCCACGGCGCGTTCATGACCATCACCAACAACTGGGCCGGGTGGATCGGCGAGCTCTCCAAAACACGGAAAGTGATTGCCGTCGAAATGCAAGGCCATGGACGCACGGCGGACATCGATCGCGACATGACCTCCGAAAACTTCGCCGACGACGTGGCCGCACTGCTCAACCATCTCAAAATCGCGCGAGCCGACCTCATCGGCTACAGCATGGGCGGCTCCGTGGCGATGCAGTGTGCGGTCCGCCACCCGGACAAGGTGCGGAAAGTCGTCGTCATGTCGTCTCCGTTCCGTCGCGACGGCGTGGTCAAGGAAGGGCGCGACGCGCTAGCGAACCTCTCGGCGGAAGTCTTCAGTGGCTCGCCGCTCGAAGTGGAGTACAAGAAGTTGAGCCCGACGCCGGACGACTTTCCGAAGTTCGTCAAGCATGTGCTCATCACGAATTCTAAAGAGCACGATCTGGATGCCGGCAAGCTGAAGGACTCTCCGGCGCCTATGTTGTTCATCTTCGGCGACGCCGACGGCATCCGGCTAGACCACGTCGCGGAGATGTTCCGGCTGAAGGGTGGGGAGGTCCACGGCGACATCAAGCCGCGCTCCGCATCGCGATTGGCCATCCTGCCCGACACCACTCACGTGACACTGATGCAGCGTATATCCATCATCGTCCCGATGGTGAACGACTTTCTCGACGCCAAGCCGTAGCCGTGCTACGGCCCGAGCCGCTTACCTGAAGGCAGTAAAGAACGATCACAACAGCGACAGACGTTGCAGTAAACTGAGTTCTCCGCGTAAGACGCATCGGATCGATACACCTCAGGTATTCTGAACATCGTACTCGTCCCGTGCATAGCCGAGCACGCCAGTTCGGACCATCCGTGCGCCGAAACGTTTCATGTGTCCAGTCCAAGGAGGTGGAGAATGAGTTTGAGAATCGGCGGATTCGCAACGCTGCTGCAGGTCTTCGATATGCCGACGTCTCTGGCGTTCTATCGTGACGTACTGGGATTTGAAGTCGCGAGCGACGCTCCCGACGACGGAATGTGCGACTGGGTGATGCTGAAGCGATACGAATCCGAGCTGATGCTCAATACAGCCTACGAGGTCGATGATCGTCCGCCCGCTCCAGAGCCGGCGCGCATCGCGGCACACGCGGACACCGCACTCTTCTTCGGCTGCGAGGACGTCGACGCTGCATACGCGTTTTTGCAGCAACGCGGTGTGGCTGCGAACGCCCCCGTGATCACCGACTATGGGATGAAGCAACTGTACCTGAAGGACCCGGATGGCTACGACATCTGCCTGCAGCAGTCGGTGCGGTAAACGGACATGGTCGATTCTGCCGGCGAGGCCTGCTCCAGCCAAAGATCCGCTCCGTGGCGTGGCGAAGCCGTACACATGAATCTGGCTATGAAGAAACAATTACCGAGTACAGCCGTGCACTGTCATGGCAGAATCTGACAGCGGAAGTGAGGTGTCATCTTGCTGCTGGTCGATAACCGCTCATGCGCCGGAAATCGCGCTGCCGGATAATGCGCCCGATTCTGACCGCCGACGTAGACCATCTGTAGTCGGCCAGTGTAGAGCGATTCCGCCCTGGCATCCGCCGACCAACGTTTCCGCGCCGTCGCCCCGCTCCCTCTGTGTTTGACATATATCCGTAACGGATATAGTATCGGAGCATGGCGAAGAAGAGCACGCCGCACACTCCACTCACTCCCGCAGTGCTCCACATCCTGCTGGCGCTTTCGACTGGGGAGCGGCACGGGTACGGAATCATGAAGCAGGTGCAGGCGGACACGCAGGGCAAGGCGAAGATGGGCCCGGGGACGCTGTATGGCTCGATGGGACGGATGATGGAGGCCGGACTGATCCGGGAAAGCGATAAGCGGGTCGATCCTGAGATGGACGACGAGCGGCGAATCTATTACGAACTCACCGGCGCGGGGAGGGCGGCGCTGGAAGCGGAACTGAATCGGTATCGTGGCGTGGTGGCGGTGGCGGAAGGACGTCTGGCGCATGGCCACTAACGTCGTGGGCCGGCGCTACCGGACGTGGTATCAGACGCTGCTGCGGCTGTATCCGCGGCCCTTCCATGACCGGTTCGGCGAGGGGATGGCGCAGACGTTTCACGACCTGTGCCGGGAGCGCCGAAACGCCAACCGTGGACTGTTCGGGTTCGCATTGTGGATCTTTTTCGAGACATCGGCAGGAATCGTTAGGGAGAACACAACTCATATGTCGCAAATGGGAAAAACCATGCTGCGCGTGGCGCTCGGGGCGCTGGCAGCGTTGATGGTGCCGCTCGTGGCGTCGCGGTTGGTGCCTGGATGGAA
Organism: Bryobacteraceae bacterium; assembly: GCA_050789245.1. Lineage (GTDB taxonomy): Bacteria > Acidobacteriota > Terriglobia > Bryobacterales > Bryobacteraceae > PNKE01. The sequence goes on from JBOZRR010000040.1 coordinate 72,180, forward strand.
CTGGCCCGCTGGCTCGTTTGTGTTCGTGTATGTCCTGTTCTTCGGGACGGGCATGGCGTATGCCCTGATCGCGAGAAAGATGGGCGCGTGGTCGTACAAGGCGGGCGTCGGTGTGGCGCTCGTGGCGGGGTTCGCCTTGGGATGGTCCAACATGGTCCACGTCGCGGACTCGGAGAATCCGGCGCTGCTGGTGTACTACAGCGTGCTCGTGGTGGGGCTAATTGGGGCCTGGCTGGCTCGGTTGGAGGCGCGAGGGTTGGCTCGCACGCTATTCGTGATGGCGGCGATTCTTGCGCTGATTGCCTTGATGCTGCCTTCGGGCGCGCCGCCCGACTTTGCGCAGAGGCAGGCTATCGGGCATGGTGTCTTGGTGGTGTTGTTCACTGCCTCAGGGCTACTGTTCCGCCACGCAAGCGTGGCGGGATTGAAGTAAGACCGCAGCCAGCAAGAGATTGCAGCTTGAGAGCAATCTAGTTCCGCCGCTTCAGCGTCGGACGCTCGTCCTCGGTTTCCTTCGGCTTCTTGCCGCTCTCCGCCTCGACGGGGTCCGTCGAACCCGGAGCCTTCCTCAGCGACGGCCGGTTCGGATCTTCCGGCGTGGCCCGCTTGCGGCTGGCCAGCATCAGGATGCGGCCCTTCACGTCCTCGAACTCTGAGGTCGTCACCACGTACTCCGGCCGCTCCTTCAGCAGCTCCGCGATGTTCTTCTGGGCCTTCTCGATGCGGTCCCCGGTCGGCGGATGCGAACGGAAGATCTTCGAGATCGCTCCCGGCTTGCGCTTCTCCATCGCCTCCAGGCGCTCGAAGAAATCCACGAATCCGTTCGGATCGTACCCGGCCTTGTACATGTATTGCAGGCCCAGCAGATCGGCCTCGGACTCAAACGCGCGCGAGAAGCTCAGGAAGCCGATCGGAATCGCCAGCGACGCCGCCTGCCGGATGCCGTAGCCCGTCCAGCCGCCCAGGAAGATCATCGGAATCGTCGCCAGATTCACGATCTGCCCGCGCGTCGCCTGTCGTGTCCCGTGCCGCGCGGCGATATGCGCGATCTCGTGGCCCATCACGCCCGCGATCTCGCTTTCGTTCTCCGCCAGAGTCACCAGGCCCGTATTCACGAAGAAGAACCCGCCCGGCAGCGCCATTGCGTTCGGCTCGTCCGTGTCGATCACCTTGATCGTCACCGGCACCTGGCAGTCTGAGTTCCGCACGATGTTCTGGCCCACGCGGTTGACGTACTCCGCGATCACCGGGTCGTCCACGATTCTCGCCTGGCGCTCGATCTCCTGCGCCAGACCCTTGCCGAGGGCGATCTCCTTCTCCAGCGAATACCAGTTCAGCTTGCCGTCCACGTCGCGGTCGCCGATCGCGTCGGGGTTCTTTTTCTTGTCCTTGATCTCCTTCGCCGGTTTCTCATCCGCGGGCTTCGACTGAGCCAGCGCCGGCTGAACCATGACCGTCGGAACGGCCAGCGCCACCGCCAACACGGCGCCGGCAAAGCTTCGGGACAACCTGCTGAGTATCATCGAATCGCTCCAGTATCCGGGAGGGTTCACTTCTGCTGCCAGTATACGCTCCGGCAGCGGTAGGCGCTCTCTCCCCTCACTCCTTAGGTACGATCTAAGTACAAGATGGGTTACGAGAAAGATGGGTTTCAGGACATTTCCGCCGCCTGGCGGCACGAATTCCCAGTTGCGGAGAACCTGATCTACCTGAACCACGCCGCGGTCGCTCCGCTCTCCCTGCGGGCCGCCGCCGCCATGAAAAACCTCGCCGACGACGGCTGCCAGTGGGGGTCGCTGCACTACAGTACCTGGATGGAGTCCTACGACGGCCTCCGCTCGGTCGCAGCCCGGCTCTCCAATGCCGATCCGGGCGAGATCGCCCTCGTCAAGAACACCAGTGAGGGCATCGCCACCGTCGCCCTCGGCTTCCCCTGGAAACCGGGCGACCGCATCGTCGCGTTCCATGAGGAGTTCCCAGCTAACTATTACATTTGGAAGAAGTTAGAGGAATGGAAAGGTGTCCGGGTCGAGTGGCTCTCCTGCTTCGATCCGCTCGAGAAGATCGAGGCTGCCGCCCGCGGCGCACGATTCCTCGCCATCAGCTTCGTCCAGTACCTCAGCGGCTACCGGGCCGACCTCGCCGCCATCGGCGACATTTGCGGCCGCCATGGCGTCTTCTTCTTCGTCGACGCCATCCAGGGCCTCGGCGCCTACCCGTTCGACGTTCGGGCCATGAACGTCCAGGCCTATGCCGCCGACGGCCACAAATGGATGCTCGGCCCCGAGGGCTGCGGCGTCCTCTACGTCCAGCAGGACTGGCAGGACCGCATCGAACCGGTCGAGTTCGGTTGGACCACAGTGAAGGGCTACGCCGATTACGCCTCGCGCGAAATGGCCGTTCGTACCGACGCGGGCCGCTACGAGTGCGGCACGCTGAACACCATCGGCTGCTTCGGTCTCCGGGCGTCGATCGAGTTGATTCTCGAGGTCGGCGTCGAGAACATCTCGAGACAGGTCACGCATTTGACGGATATTCTCGTCGAGGGCGCTCGAGAGAAGGGCTACGAAATCCTCGGGCAGCGCTCGGCCGAGACGGCCTCCGGCATCGTGTCGATCCGGAAGCCGGGCGTCGATTCCCGGCTCGTTTGGTCCCGGCTCAAAGACGCCCACATCACCAGCGCCCCGCGCCAGGGCTGGGTCCGGCTCTCCCCGCACTTCTACATCTCCGCCGGCGACATCCGCACGGTCGTCGAAGTCCTACCGTAGTTTTCGCCTCCTGTTGGTGGACAATTAGGACTGCATAGTCCTATTGCAGGAGGCTTGTCTCATGAGACCTGGCATCCGGCCTTTGTTCGTGCTCGGCTGCGTTTTGTTCGTCCAATCGTGCGGTGGGGGAGGGAAATCCGGGCCGGTTGAGCAGGCGATTCCAGTGGCGGTGCGCAAGCCGCTCGCCCTGGAGCGTCAATCGGTAGTGCGGGCCAGCGGCAGCGTCGAGCCCCGCGAATCCGCCGAGGTCGGCTTCCAGGTAGCAGGGCGCATTCGCAGAGTCTTCTTCGACGAAGGGGACCGCGTCCGCGCAGACCAGGTGCTGGCCGAACTCGACCCCACCGATTACCGCCTCGGGGAGCAGGTCGCCGCCGGTCAGTCCGACGCCGCCCGCGCGCAGGCAGCCAAGGCGGAGGCCGGCGCACGGAAACAGGAGGTCGAACAGGCCCGCATCGCCTTCGAGCAGGCCGACGACGAGTACCGCCGCCTGAAACTCCTCTTCGACCGCAAGAGCCTCGCCCCGAACGACTTTGAACGGGCCAAGGCCCGCCGCGATGCCGCTCTCCAGCAGTTCGAACTCGCCAAGGAAGGCGCCCGTGCGGAAGACCGCCAGGCCGCCGAGGCGCAGGCTCGCCAGGCCGCAGCCAACCTCGATCTCCAGAAGAAGCGCGTTGCCGACACATCCCTGCCGTCGCCCCTGACCGGTGTCATCGCCCGGCGCCTCAGCGATCCGGGCGAGATGATCAACGCCGGGATGCCGGTCTTCAGCGTGATGGATCTGAATCCGGTGCGCGTGCGTATCGGCGTGCCGGAAGCCGAGATCGGCGGCGTCCGCACAGGCCAGCGCGCCGTGGTCCGCATCCCGTCGCTCGGCGGCGCCTCCTTCGAAGGCCGGGTCGAACTAGTCGGTTTCGCCGCCGAGCCGAACTCCCGGACCTTCCCGGTTCGCATCCTGGTGCCCAATCCCAAACTCGAGCTCCGCGCAGGCATGATCGCCGAGGCCGAGATCGAACGCGCCGACCGCGTTCGCGTCATCACGCTCCCCGGCGAGTCCATCGTGCGCGACCCGCAGGGCGCCACTCAGGCCTACGTCTACTTTCCGGACCGCCAGAGAGTCTATCTCCGACGCGTCACCGTCGGCCGTCCCGCCGGCCGCGAGGTGGAGATCGCCTCCGGTCTCGACGGTTCCGAATTGGTGGTGGTGGCCGGCCAGCAGAAGTTGAGGGAAGGCGCGCTGGTCCAATTGGAGGGCTCCGCGAAATGAACCCCGTCAAAGCGTCGTTGCGTTACCCGCAGGTGACACTCATTCTCACGCTGGCGGCCGTCGTTCTCGGGCTCCATGCCCTGGCAACCATGCCCCGCCGCGAAGATCCCAAGATCACCATCCGCACCGGCCTCGTCATCGCGGCCTACCCCGGAGCCACCGCCGAGCAAGTGGAAGAGCAGGTGACCGAGAAGATCGAGGACCGCCTGTTCCGCTTCGAAGAAGTCCGCAAGGACAAGACCTTCTCCACCAGCCGCAAGGGGCTCTGTATCATCAACGTCGAGCTGGAGGACAATGTCGCGCAGCCCGACATCTTCTGGTCGAAGCTGCGCCACGCCATGATCGAGCTGCGCCTGACCGCATTGCCCGACAGCGTTCAGGGGCCCACCGTCGACGACAGCTTCGGCGACACCGTCGCTCTGCTGCTGGCTCTCCACGGCGGCAACTACGACTACCAGGCCCTGAAGGAATATGCGCAGCGCATCGAGGACGGCTTCCGGACTTCGCGTGCCGTCTCCCGCATGCAGCGTTTCGGCGAGCAGAAGGAGCAGATCCTCATCAGCAGCACCATGGAGCGAGTGGCCCAGTATGCGCTTACGCCCGACCACGTCATCGGCGCTCTCCGCGGCCGCAACGTCGTCCAGTTCGCCGGCGATGTGAAGACCGGGGAGGGCCGCGTGCCCATGCGCACCTCCGGCCTGTTCGAGACCGAGGACCAGATCCGGCAGGTGGTGATCGACATTTCGCCCACCGGCCAGCCCGTCCACATCGGAGATCTCGCCAACGTCCAGCGCACCTACGCCGATCCCACCGCCCTTTGCCGCTACAAAGGCGAGCGCGCCCTGCTGCTCTCCGTCGAGATGCAGGAGGGCAACAACATCGTCGAATTCGGAAACGAACTCAGGCAAAAACTCGACCGGCTCCGGACCATGCTGCCTCCGGACCTGAAGATCGACCTTGTCGCCGACCAGCCGTCCGTCGTGGAGCACCGCATCACGCACTTCATCCGGGAGTTCGGCATCGCCATCGCCTCGGTGATCCTCGTCACGATGCTCCTGCTGCCGTTCCGCGTGGCCCTGATCGCCTCGCTCGCGATTCCCGTCACCGTCGCCGGCACCTTTGCCATGCTCGACGCCTTGGGCATCGAACTGCACCAGGTCTCTATCGCGGCGCTCATCGTGGTTCTCGGCATGGTGGTGGACGACGCCATCGTCATCGCCGACAACTATGTGGATCTGCTCGACCGCGGTGTGGCGCGTGAGGAGGCGGCCTGGCGCTGCGCGACTGAACTCACTGTGCCGGTTCTGACCGCCACCGCCACCATCGTCTTTGCCTTCCTGCCCATGCTGCTGATCTCCGGAAACGTCGGCGAATTCATTCAGGCCCTGCCCATCGCGGTGGCCGTCTCGCTCAGCGTCTCCTTTCTTGTGGCCATGCTGCTGACGCCGCTGCTCTGCCGTTTTTTCATCCGCCGCGGCTTGCACCAGGACGCGGAGAAGGGAAGCGGCAATCGAACGATTCTTGACCGCATGCAGGCCGCCTACAACGCCACCATCGTGCGGGCCATGGGCCACAAGACGTTGGTTGTGGCGGGCGCCGTGCTGTCGGTGATCGTCGCCGGCGTGCTCCTGAAGGGCTTGCCGCAGAGGTTCTTCCCCACCGCCGAGCGCCCGCAGTTCGTCGTGGACATTTGGCTGCCTGAGGGAGCGAGGCTGGAGGCCACCGACGCCGTGGTCCGCAGGCTGGAGTCCCACCTGGCGAAGATCAGTTTGGTGACCGACGCCAGCAGCTTCGTCGGCCGCTCCGCGCCGCGGTTCTATTACAACGTCAGCCCCGAGTTCCCCGCCAACAACTATGGGCAGATCCTGGTGAACACGAAAGACGACACGCTGACGCCGGACCTGGTCTACCGCTTGCGTCGTGAGCTTGCCCCCATCGCCCCCGAAGCCCGCGTCATCGTGAAGGAGCTCGAACAGGGCAAGGTGCTCTGCGCCTCAATCGAAGTTCGCATCTCGGGGCCGGACACCCCGGTCTTGAAGCAACTGGGCCAGCAGGTGGTGGAGATCTTCCGCGCCGCCGGAGGCGCCGACTTCCACTACCACGACTATCGCGAGGACTCCTACGATCTGGCCGTTGACCTGAAGCACGAGGTCGCCGATCGGCTCGGTCTAAGCACCGCCGGCGTGTCCCTCCAACTCGGCGGCGGCTTCACCGGCCTGCCCGTCACGACGTTCTGGGAAGGCGATCGCGACGTGCCCGTCGTCCTGCGGTTGGACGAGACCGCCCGCGTCGACTTCGACAACGTCGCCGACAACTATGTCGTCAGCACACTCACCGGAGCGCGCGTTCCGCTCCGCGCCGTTGCAGACACCCATCCCGAATGGCGCACCAGCCGCATCGTTCGGCGGAACGGCGTCAGGACCCTGACCGTGATGGTGACTCCGGATCACCAGCATCTCGCCTCGGCCCTGCTCAGCCAGGCCCGGCCCGCGATCGAGGCTCTCCCGCTTCCCGCCGGCTACACCATCGACTACGGCGGCGAACTCGAGAGCCAGACCGAGACCTTCGGCGAAATGACAATCGTGATGGCCCTGAGCCTCGTCGCGATCTTCCTGATCCTGCTATTCCAGTTCCGCAGCGCTGTCCGGAGCCTGGTGATCATGGCCTCCATTCCGCTCTCGTTGCTTGGCGCCGCCGCCGGCCTGTGGGTGACCCAGAACCCCTTCAGCTTGACGGCTTTCATGGGCATCATCAGCCTCTCCGGCATCGTCGTGCGCAACGCGATCATCCTGGTGGAGTACATCGAGGACCGCCGCGCCGCCGGTGTGCCGCTGGAACAGGCTGCCCTCGAAGCCGGTGAGCGCCGCCTGCGGCCGATCTTCCTCACCACCGCCGCCGCCGCCGTCGGCGTGACGCCGATGATCCTCTCCGGGTCCAGCCTGTGGTCACCACTGGCCAGCGTCATCGCCGTCGGGCTGATCTTCTCCATGTTCTTCACGCTGCTCGTCGTACCCATCCTGTATGTCCTCGTGGAGGGCCGCAGCCCACGGCCTGCCGCCGCCGTCGCTTTGCTGGCCCTGTTTGTCCTGAATGTCCCGGCGCGCTCCCAGCAGGCGCTGGAGTTGACCATGGACCAGGCCGTGGAACGGGCGCTTAAAGACAACTCACTCGTCAAGATTGCCTCGCTCCGTGTGACCGAGGCGGGCAAGAAGCACGATGGAGTGCGCTCGAACCTCTTCCCGCAATTGTCCACGGACGCGATCTATGCCCGCGTTGCGGAAGAACAGAGCCTGCTGTTCCCCACGGGTTCGTTCGGCGTCATTCCCGGAGTCGGCCCCGTGCCCGCGCAAGATCTCCGCGTCATCCAAGGATTCAGCCAGTTCGAGGTCGTTTCCACCACCCTCAGCCAGCCTGTCACCCAAATCATCCGCATTAAGGCCGGACAGAAGGCCGCATACCAGGACGTCAAGATTGCCGGCGAGGAGCTCAAGAAAGCACGAAACGAACTCACCCTCCGCGTGAAGGAGGGCTACTTGGGGATGATGCTCTTCGGCCGTCAGGTGGAGAGCCAGCGCCAGCAGGTTGATGCGGCCGAGGCCGCCGTCAAGGAGGCCCGCGATGCCGTGGAAACCGGTAATGCCCTTGCCGTCAAGGAGATGGAGGCCCAGGCTCGGCTTCTGAATCAGCGGAACGCGCTGTTGGTCGCCGAGACGCGGCTGGCCGACCTCGAGGCCGATTTCCTCGACATGCTCGGCCTCGCTACCGGCACGAAGCTCTCGCTCGTCGAGCCGGTCCTCGAGCCCGAAGCCTTGAAACCGGTCGAGGAGCTCCGGACCGCCGCGCTGGCGGGCAGCCCGGAGATCCGCGCCGCCGAGGAGACGGTCGAGAAGGCCCGCCGGGCCGTTTCCGCAGCCAGGGCCGAATACATCCCCGATGTCGGCGTTGGCGTGCAGCACGTCTACCAGAGTGGCGTGCCCTTCCTGCCCCGCAACAACGGCATCCTTTCAGCCCGGCTGAACTTCACCTTCCTCGACGGTGGCCGCCGCGCCGCCCAGGTCGGGGAACGGCGGGCCCAGCTCGCCCAGGCCGAGGAGAACCTCCGGCGGATTCGCAACCGGACTATGGTGGACATCGAGAAGGCCCAGCGCAAGATCCAACAGCTCAGCGACATGGTCCAGGTGGCGCAGTCCGCCCTCACCGTCCGCCAGGAGGCTCTCAGGCTGAGGTCCGACCAGGTGGAGGCCGGCCTTTCGACCGGCGCGCCGCTCAAGGAAGCCCAGGCCGCGCTAGCCGAGGCCCAAGCTCAGCTCTTCGGCGCCAAGGTCGCCAGGGCAATTAGCGAAAACGAACTCCGGAGGATTATCGGGGATCTGTAGCGGGAGCCGGGGAGGGTTGTGGTGCGGACGGGGAGAGTCGAACTCCCATGGGTCGCCCCGCTGGAACCTAAATCCAGTGCGTCTGCCAGTTCCGCCACGTCCGCGTTGGAACATCCAAAGGATATCAGGAGTCGCCCGGCTCCTGCCAGAGCTGGGGCCAATCCCACCGCGCTTGTGCGATACTAACCTCTGCTGTGTGAAACGCTGTAATTTACTGATACCGAAATACTTACTTTAGTTAACCAATGTTCAAAAAGTACTAAGGACGTGGGTTCTGAAGCAGGGATTTCATGGTATATGAGCTACTGAGACTCTTCTGTTTGGGCTTCGGAGGTTCACGCGCATGAAACGTCAGTTCAGCGCTGTGTTTGCCCTGTTGGGGGCGCTGTTAGGGATTGGGGCGGCCCATGCGGGCACGGTCGGGACGCTGATCTCGGTCAGGGGACACGTTGCGGACATCGAGCACGACTGGTCGCGGCAGCGGCTGTATGCCGCGAACTTCAGCGCCAACCGGGTGGAAGTGTATTCTGTCACCGAAAAGCGCATGCTGGCGCCGATTGCGGTGGACGCGCAACCCTCCACCATTGCGTTGAGCGGCGACCAGCGCTACCTCACGGTGGGGCACAAAGACGGCAAGCTCCTGATTATTGAAATCGATACGGGGCAGCGCCGGACCATTGAACTGGACGAGCCGGTTCTAGCCGTCGGCTACGCCAACAGCATGGTCGGAGTCGTGGTCACGACCAAGCGGTTCCTTCTAGTCGAATCGACGACGGGATCTGTCACGGAAGTGGCACCGAACGATTCTCTGGTCCGCGACCTCCCTGTCCGGCCGGGCGTCTTCCCTCCGATTATTGTCCGTGCCAGCACCGGGGTGTCGGGAAACCGGGAGTTCGTCTACATCATCGCCCAGGGCACGGATGAGGAGCACTTTGTCCTGCTGCGGTACACGACGGCGACCCGTGCGCTGGACACGCTATTGTTCAGCAGCTCGCCCGAGATGGGTCCGCGGCAAGTGAGCGTCAATCAGAGCGGCACCGAAGTCATGGCCGGCTGGGCGCTTTTCGGGTTGGATCCGAGACTCATCCTCCGAGCGCAGTACGCCAACCAAAGCGGCCGCCTGGATGCGGGCACCCTCGCCTACGACTGGCGCCGCAGCCTGGTCTATGCTCAGGCCGAACTGGAAGAGAACGCCAATCAACCCACGCCGAGTCAGCCCGCGTTTCTGCACGTGATGGACACGGACAATCTGACCATCCGGGAGCGGCTGAAGCTGCCGCGTTTCCTCGGCGGCCGGTCGGTGTTCACGCCCGACATGGGTACGCTGTTCGCCATCGCTGATGGCGGCGTGCTGATGTTCGATCTCGATGGCATTCAGGTGGCGCCGCGGCTGCACAGCTCCGCGGAATCCCTCTACTTCCAGGGCTCCGGGCCGACATGCGCGGGAACGGTCATCACCCAGACATTTGAAGTTCACAACCCGAACGGCGCCCCGGTGGACTTCCAGGTCAGCCTGCCGCAGAACACGCAGGGGATCACGGTCAGTCCCCTGTCGGGCACGACGCCCGCGGTCATCACTGTGCAGGTGGACCTCACCTCGTACTTGGCGAGAAAGGGCACCACGGTGGTTCCGCTGACTTTGAAGTCAAAGTCGGCGGTCAACGACATTCCCGACGTTCTGCTGAACATCAACAACCGCGACGCCGACCAGCGCGGCCGGGTGATCAACCTTGCCGGACGCTTGGTGGATCTGGTGGCCGACCCGGGCCGCGGCCGGTTCTATGTGTTGAGGCAGGACAAGAACCTCGTTCTGGTCTTCGATGCCAACACGATGGAGCAGATCGCCCAGGTTCGCACGGGCAACACGCCGGTGCGGATGACGTTCACACAGGACAAGCAATACCTGCTCGTGGGGAACGACAACTCCGGTCTGGCAAACGTGATTCACCTGGATACCCTGGAACCCACGCCGCCCATCGAACTCCCCGTCGGCCTGTATCCAAGGACTCTTGCGGACACGGCTGGTTCGCTTTGGGGCACTGCCCGTCTGGCGGGCGAGCCCTTCAATACCTGCGAAGTGGCCCCTCCGAATGGCAATACGGGCTCGCAGGGGCTCGTCTTCAAAGTGAACTTTGAGCAGAGGAATGTGACCGTCCCGGAACAACTGGACATCTTCTGCAACAAGATGAGCGAGGATGCCGTCCTGACGGCTTCCGAGAGCGGCAACACGGCCGTCCTGGTCGAACCCGATGGCAGCGTGATGATGTACGAGGCCTCGTCGGATATGTGGGTGCTGGGCCGTAAGGATTTTGACGGCCTGAAGGGCCCATACATGTCGGTGATGGACGACATCTACCTGATCGGCAGCAATCTTCTGGATCACGCCCTGGTGCCCAACGCGGAGCTCGATTCCTCCAACGGCGAACCGGCCGGCGCCACCATGGTTCCCGGCAACGCCTTCATGCGGTCGTCCGTGAATCCCGCCGGCTACGGCTACCTGGAGCGAATCGAAGTGGACGGACTCTCGCAGAGCCGCTTCACGCGCACGATCGAGGCTCCAATCGGTCCGGGCAGTCCGTACAAGCAAGGCGTCGGGCTCGAGGGAGTGACAGTGCTTGATCTCACGCGCTCGCTGGCTTACGTTCCTTCGCCGGAGACGCTGCTGTCCATCGGCACTTCGGGCCTGATGGTATTGCCGATGACCTTCGACCCGCCCGAGGTCTCCGCGCCGGTTATCACCAGCGTGACGAATTCGGCGGACGGCAGCACGAACATCGCCTCAGGCGGCCTGATTCAGGTGAATGGCCAGAGGCTGAGCTCCATGTCGGAATCGGCTGGAAACAACGGCTGGCCCGCGACGCTGGGCGAGTCCTGCGTGCTGGTGAATGGCAATGCGATTCCGCTGGGACGCGTCTCCCCCGGTGAGATCCGCGGCCAGCTTCCGTACAGTGCCGTGGGGGATGCGCTGCTGATCGTCCAAAGCACCGGCGGACGCAGCGAGCCGTTCCCGATCACGATTCTTTCCACCGCTCCGGCGGTCCAGCGCGACGGCACGGCCGGCCCTCTCACCGGGCTGTATGCCGTCTACAACAAGAAGAACAACGAGATCCTGACGGGCTCGAACCCCGTGCGGCCCGGCGATTCGCTGTACTTCTACGCCACCGGACTGGGACGGGTTTCGCCGGACCTGACGCCGGGTCTGCCGGCGCCGACCTCTCCGCTCTCCGAAGTGGTTTCGCCGCCGGCGGTCACTTTGGGCGGCACGGCGCTGGAAGTGACCTCGGCCGTCGCAGTGCCCGGCAAGATTGGTGTTTACCGGATTGATGTGAAGGTACCCGACACTCTGAGTGTCCGGGGTTGGGACATTCCGCTAACCGTGGAGGGGGGAGGAGTATCCTCCACTGCTCTTGTGCGCGTAGTGGGTATCTGATCTGTAGGTTGGGATTGAAAGGATGAATATGAAGAAACTGTTTTGCCTGCCTGTCGTGCTCTTGCTCGTCAGCGCGGGATCTTCGTTCGCCCAGGAGTGGGAGATCAGCGGGCTTGGCGGCTACGCGTTCCAGACGAAGCTGAAGGCCAAGTCCAGCGCGGGGGAGGCTGATGCCGGGTTCAAGGACTCCTATGCCGTCGGCGTGCTGTTCGGCAACGACCTGCATAAGCGGCTCGGCGGCGAAGTCCGGTATCTCTATCGCGGAGGATCGGCGTATCTGGAATCCGGCGGCGAGAAGCCGTCGTTCAGCGCGCGGCAGCACTTGGTCCACTACGACCTGCTGTGGCATTTCGCGGATCGAGGCCAGAAGGTACGCCCGTTCATCGCCTTCGGCGCCGGCATCAAGGTGGTCGAGGGGACGGGCACGGAAAAGGCATACCAGCCTCTGAGCCAGTTCGCCGTATTCACGGCACGCAATCAGATCCTGCCTCTGATCTCTCTTGGCGGCGGCGTGAAGTTCAAGGTCGGCGAAAAGGCAATCATGCGCGTCGAAGTGCGCGATTACATGAGCACGCGCCCCGACGAAGTGATCGCTCCGGTTCCGGGCGGAAAGCTGTCGGGCTGGATGAACGATTTCATTCCGGCCGTCGGCATCGGCTTCAACTGGTAGACGGAACAGGAAGGACAAGAGGCTCGGGCAAGCCGCAAGGGCAGGGCCCGGCCAGTGACTCGAACCCCGGGGCCAGGGCCTCGGGGTTTGTTGTATGGAAGCCTCGCCTGGCCTCGCATTCGAAGGCCAGGAGGCGGCCTTCCGAGTCGCGGATCTGTTCCAGAACGGGCAGTCCGAAGGTTCGCCACAACTCGTCGTGCTCCTCAGCGCCGAGCGGCGCCTCTCCGATCCGGGTGATCACCACCAGGGGATACGCGAGCCGGGGGAGCCGAATGAGTCCCCGGGCGGCGGCCACACCAACCTCCCAAATCTGCAGAAACGAACCCGCCAGGGATTCGGCTCGTTCCAGTTCCCGCGCGTCCCGCCGCCAGCCCGCCAGCGGAATCACGTTCTTCTCACGGCGAATCCCGAAGCCGAGCACACAGATGCGCGGCGCCGGGGCCAGTGGGTATTCCAGGGGATACTCCGCGGCGGTAGACGCGCCGGCGGGCTGAAAGAATCGGGTCAGGAGGGTGGTCGCCAATGGGCACCTCTACCATTTGGTGCCCAATCGCGCCGAATAATCTCACATCGTCTGCGGGCGATTCAACAGGCTGAGCAGGTTCTGTCCCAGGATGCCGGCGACGTCGGCTGGCGGCAGATTCAGCCGCTCCAGGATCTCCGCCTGCTGCTGGTAAACGGCCGAGTGCCAGCCGCGCGGGAAGAACGAGGAATCGCTGCCGAAGAGAAGCCGCTGCGGGCCGGTGACGTCCAGTGCGCGGACGAAGATCTCCTCGAGCGTCACCGCGCTTGGCATGTACTTCATCCAGGAGTTGCTGCTGGACGTGTCGAGGTACACATTCGGGCACAAGTCGCTGACCATCAACGCCTCGCGGAAGTAGCCCGCTCCGAAGTGCGGGATGACGAACGGAAGCTGCGGGAATCGCAGAGCAACGGGATGAATGTCCACCGGATTCGAGTAGCGTATGTCGAAGTACGACTTCAACCCGAGCTTGCGCCGCACGCCAACCGAAAGCACGCCGCAATGAACAAAAGCGATGGCGCCCGGCTGGCGGGCAGCCGCCTCCAGCACCGGACGGACGCGCTCGTCGGCGACGGAGTAGCCGTGCATCGCCGGAAACAGGCAGACGCCGCGAAGGCCGTTGTCGAACGCGCTGTTCAGCCGTTCCATGGCGTCCGGCGCCAGCGGATTCAGGAAGAAGTAGCCGACGAAGCGCTCCGGAAAGGCCGCGACGGCGCGCACCACCGAGTCTTCGTCGCCCGGCAGACTGGCGATCATGCAGGCCCGCGAGACGCTGTGCCGGTCAAGTTCGTCGACCCACAGTTTGGCAAGCGCCTCGGGAGATTCCGGCGGAACCGACAGCCCGATGCTGAAGCAGGCCGATTCAACGGTCTCCCCGTCTCCTTTTTGCTTCGCCAGGGCATCGAAGAAGCTGTGTGAGAAGAAGTGAACGTGTGCATCGCAGACTTGCAGTTCACCCCATGGGGTATTCATCATCTTGTTCGTTGCCCCCAGCGTAGCGATGTGAAAGCGACTACTTGCGAGCCAGGACGCGCCGGGCCGCCGCAACCAGATTCGGTGCGGTCAGGCCATACTTCTCGACCAGTCCTTCCGGCGTGCCGGACTCCGCATAGGTGTTTTCGACGCCGACATATTCAGCCGGCGCCGGGTGATGCTTGCTCAGCGCCTGGGCGACACGGGCACCCAGACCGCAATCCACCAGATGCTCCTCCGCCACCACCAGCGCGCCGGTCTCACGGGCAGCCTTGGCGATGGTCAGCTCGTCGAGCGGCTTGATGGTGTGCACGTCGATGACGCGCGCCGAGACGCCTTCCGCTGCGAGAGTTGCCGAGGCCTTGATCGCTTCGGCCACCAGCAGTCCGGTGGCGACAAAGGTCATGTCCGTTCCGTCGATCAATTGCACGGCTTTGCCGAACTCGAAGGTCGCGTCGGCGGGGTAGATTACCGGAACCTTAGGGCGCCCCGCGCGAATGAAGACCGGACCCTGGTGCGCCACAGCCCACTTCACAGCGGCGCGCATGGTGACCTCGTCCGCCGGGCATAGCACCCAGAAGCCCGGCAGCGCGCCCGCCAGAGCCAAATCCTCAATGCTCATCTGCGAAGGGCCGTCTTCACCGATCGAAATGCCCGAGTGCGTTCCAACCACTTTCAGGTTGACGCCAGGGTAGGCGACCATGGTCCGCAACTGCTCGAAGCACTTGGTTAGCACGAATGCAGAGAAACTTGCGACGAACGGGATCTTGCCGCTCATGGCCAAGCCCGCGCCCAGCGCCGCCATGTTGGCTTCGGCGATGCCGCAGGAAAAGAAACGGTCGGGGAACTCCTTGCCGAAGTAGGTGACCATGGTGGACTTCGAGAGGTCCGCATCGCAGACCACCACGTTCGGGTTCTCTTTACCGACCTCCACAAGCGCGCGGCCGAAGGCTTCACGCGTGGCGGCGCCCATCTTCAACTCAAATTCAGTGTGAGTGGCCATGGTCAGGCAAGCTCCTTCAGCGCGAGTTCCATTTCGGCGGGCGTCGGTGCAACGCCGTGATACTTCGGATTGTTTTCCATGAAGCTGACGCCTTTACCCTTGATGGTGTTGGCGATCAGGCAGGTCGGCTTGCCCTTCGTGGCCGCAGCCTCGGCGAAGGCCTTCTGAACCGCTGCGATGTCGTGGCCGTCGAGCACGATGGTGTGCCAGCCGAAGGCGCGCCACTTGTCGGCGAGCGGCTCCAGGTCCATGATGTCCTTCACGAAACCGTCGAGCTGAATCTTGTTGTAATCGACGATGGCGACGACATTATCCACCTTGTGGAATGCGCCGAACATCGCCGCCTCCCACACCTGTCCTTCCTGGATTTCGCCGTCGCCCAACATGCAGTAGGTCCGCGACGGCAGCCCATCCAGCTTGGCGGCCAAGCCCATGCCCAGGGCCAGCGACAGGCCCTGGCCGAGCGAGCCCGTGGAGGCTTCAAGCGTCGGGATGAAGCGGACGTCGGGATGGCCCTGATAGATGGAACCGAGCTTGCGCAGGGTATTCAACTGGTCCACTGGCGTGTAGCCGCACTCGGCCATGGCAGAGTACAGCACCGGCGCTGCATGGCCCTTGCTGAGAATAAAGCGGTCGCGATCGGCCTTCTTGGGGTTGGCGGGGTCATGGTTCATCACGTCCCAGTAGAGGACAGTGACGATCTCCACCGCCGAGAGGGATCCGCCGGGATGTCCCGACTTGGCGGCCCCGATCATCTCGATAATATGGCGTCGAATCTGTTTGGCGATTGCCGCCAGATCCTCGATTTTGCTGGTTTTATGCATGACGGCTTCATTCAATCTAACACACGGAAAATGCCGGACCTGACGCTCCGGAGCACCGCTCAAAACGGCTCCGGGCCGGCGCTTCAGGGCCCTGCTAGAGCCGCGCCGCAGCGAAATGCGACAATGGCATTGATGCGTAAGGTCTTAGGTCTTTTTCTCCTCATTGGTACTCTTCCCCTGCTGGCCCAGTCGCCGCTTGGTTCGGTGACCGGCCTTGCAACCGACCCTAGTGGCGCTCCTGTCCCCCAGGCCCAGGTCGCGCTGACGAACGCTGCGACAGGCGTGAAGCGCGAAACGCGAACCAACGCGACCGGCAACTACGTCTTCACGAACCTGCCCCCAGGTGACTACTCGCTTGCGGCCGAGGCGCAGGGCTTCGGCACGATGGAAATCTCCACATTCCCCGTTGCAGCCTATCGAACGGTACGCCAAGACCTCGGGTTCAAGGTCGCCTCGGTCAGCACGGAAGTGAACGTGACGGCCTCCGCCTCCGCTGTGATCCAGCAGGAGGCTCCGAACGTGGCCTCGGGCCTGTCCACCCGGCAGATCCTCGAGTTGCCAACCAACCTGCGCAGTATCTACAACAACTCCGGCGACTCCGGACTGATCGCGAACATCATGCCGATGACCATCCCCGGCGTGGTCCAGATGGGCAATGGGGCCTACTGGATGTCGCCCGGCGCGGGGCCCGGCGGTCTCCGGTTGAAGGTAGACGGTATCGAAACGAACTTCGGCAACTTCGGCTCGGCCGACCCCGTGTCGCAGCCGTCGATGGAGTCCGTCGAGGAGTTTACGGCGAATCTCGTGTCGAACAAGGCGGAGTTCGGCGGCCTCGGCTCGGTCACCACGGTCACAAAAGCGGGAACGAACTCCTGGCACGGCGACGTCTTCTGGTTTCTCCGGAACTCGGCTCTGGATGCGCGCAACGCGTTCCAGACCACGAAGCCGTTCCAGAATCTGCACAATTACGGCGTATCGATGGGCGGCCCCATCAAGAAGGACAAGACATTCCTTTACGGCACCTATGAGGGCAACCGCGGCGTTCGCAGCTACCTGTTCAACTCCAACGTGCCGACGCTCGACTGGCGTCAGGGTAACTTCGGCAGCGCCATCGTCCGCGATCCTTACAACAACAACGCGCCCTTCGCGAACAACGTGATCCCGGCCTCGCGGATCACGCCTGAAGCCCAGAGCGCGCAGTCGCTGCTCTATCCGCTGCCGAACTTCGGGGCTCCGTCGCTGACGGCCGGCAACTACCGCGCTTCGTTCACCGGACCTGAGGTTCACCACATCCTCGAAGGCCGCCTGGACCACTACTTCACGCCCGGCCACTCCATCTTCGGGCGCTACCAGTTCAAGAAAGACGACTACGACATCCCCGGCGCGCGCGGCGTGCTGCCACCCACCACGCTGGGCACCTCGACCAACATCCGCGAGATGAGCTTCTTCACGCTGGGCGACGCCTGGACCATCTCGCCGAGCGTCTTCAACGAATTCCGCGCCGGCGTTGTGACGCTGACGTCGAAGTCCTCCGCGGACGTGCAGGGCCAGACGTTGCTGGATGGGATTGGCATTGAGGGCCTGCCGCCGCGTCCCGGGGCCCCGGGTGTTCCGGTCTTCTCAGTGACGGGTCTCAGCCAGTACCGGCAGACGCTGCTGAACCCTGTGATCGACGCCCACTGGCAGCTTTCCGACAACGTCTCCTGGGTGAATGGCCGCCATACGTTCAAGTTCGGCGTGGAGTTCTCGCGCTGGATGGTCAACCGCTATCAGCCCTCCTCGGCGGGCCTATACGGCGACTTCAACTTCCAGAACCGCTTCACCGGCCAGCCCTACGGCGACTTCCTGATGGGCCTGCCCACCACCGTTGGCCGTCTCGACCCGTTCCAGCCGCAGCGCTTCCGCTGGAACAACATCTCGTTCTACGCTCAGGACGACTGGAAGATCAGCTCGCGCTTCTCGCTCAGCTACGGCATCCGCTACGAATACAACCAGCCCGGCACGGCGGAAGACGACAACTTCTACAGCTTCGATCTGGCCAGCGGCTCGATCGTCGTGCCTTCCGAGGAGTCGAAGAAGTGGTTCAGCCCGTTCTTCCCCTCCAGCCTGCCGGTGATCACGGCGGACAAGCTCGGACTGGACCGCTCACTGCGCAAGGCCGATACGAATAACTGGGCTCCGCGCGCCGGCTTCTCCTACCTGCTGGATTCCGCCGGCAAGACGGTTCTGCGCGGCGGCGCGGGCTTCTATTACAACAGCTACTCGGTCGCGGCCTTGGGCTCGCTCACATCCGGACCGTACGCCATCTCGACCACGGCCAACAACCAGTTCGTGAGTGGACAGCCTCTGTTCACGCTCGCCAATCCGTTCGCCGTTCCCGGCGCCAGCGGCACGCTGAATATCAACGGCCTGGTGCCGAACCTGCTCAATATGCGCTCGTTCCAGATGAACCTGTCGCTTGAGCGCGAAATCACTTCGAGTCTCGGCTTGAGGGTCAGCTACATCGGCACGAAGGGGACGCAACTCGCCTACATGCGCAACGTGAATCAGCCGCTGGCATCCACCGTGCCGTTCGCGCAGTCGCGCCGTCCGTACCCGGCGTTCAACAACATCATTTACGCCGACAACGGCGCCAACAACGCGTATCACGGCTTGCAGATCGGCGTGACCAAGCGGTTCTCGAAGGGCCTTCAGTTCGCGTCGAACTACGTCTTCGCCAAGCAGTTGAGCGAAGTGGACGATACCGACAACGCCGAACTGTTCACCCGCATCGAAGACGCCTACAATCGCAGCCGCGACCGCGGCCGCACCTACTCCGTGCCGTCGCATCAGTGGATGAACAACGCGCTCTACGAGCTGCCGTTCGGCAAGGGCAAGCTGTGGGGCGGCTGGCAGTTGAATGCTTTGATCAACTTGCAGTCCGGCCACTGGCTGAACCCGAACTTCACGGGATCCGATCCGTCGAACACCAACAACTTCGGCGGACGTCCCGACCTGCCGGGCGACCTCAGCTATCCGGGAACGCTCTCGGCGTGGTTCGACCGTCTGGCCTTCACCGTGCCGACCGGCGGCCGCTTCGGGACCTCGGGACGTAACGTCATCGAGGGTCCGGGCTTCGTGGTGGTGAACTTCGGCGTGAACAAGACAACCAGCTTCGAGAAGTTGGGGAGCCTGCAGATCGGCGCGTCGTTCCAGAACGTCGTGAATCAGGTCAACTACGGCCAGCCGAACCTGAACGTGAATGTGTCGCAGGGCGGCACCATCACGTCCGGCCACATCTTCGCGCCGGCGGGCACGGCCCGCACCGGGATGCTGACTCTGCGCTGGCGCTACTAGCCGGCCGCTATCTGCAGCGCGCAATCAGGAGCGTGATGTCGTCCATCTGCTCCTTTTGCGCGGCGGCTAATCTCGCGGTCAACTCCACGGCGTCGCTGACCGGGGACTCGCGAAAGATGCGCAATAGCGTCTCTTCGCCGTCGTCCCAGGGCTCTGTGGCGCCGTCGGAGTAAACGATCAACGTATCGCCGGGCGCCAGCCGCGTTTCGGCGACTTCCGGTTGAAACCGCTCGAGAAGCCCCAGCACCGGGGCGGTGGAGTCCAGGTGATCGACGCTGCCGTCGGCGCGCAGCAGCAGCGGGGCGGGGTGGCCGCAATTCGCATAGCGCAGAACCCCGGTCGAGTCGTCGTAATCGCCGAAGAAGAGCGTTGAGTAACGCTCGGGCGGCGTCGCGTCGAGGAACTGGAGATTCAGCGTCCGCAGCAGGGTCGGAAGACCTCGCGGCGCCTGCCACGCCAGGCTTCGAAGGGCTGCCTGCAAGTTGGCCATCAGCAGCGCGGCGGGAATGCCTTTGCCGGAGATGTCGGCCAGCACCAGCCCGATGTGGCCGGAACCGAGATCGAGAAAATCGTAAGAGTCGCCGCCGACCAGCCCAGCCTGAAGGCAATGCCCGTCGATCTGGAGCGACTTCATCGCAGGCTTCTTCTGCGGCAGCAGTTGCGCCTGAACCTGGCGTGCGATCTGCAAGTCCCGAGCCAGCGCACCGTCGGCCGGCCCGTCGTCGCGGACGTGTTTCCTAAGCGTTTCCAGGAGTTTGGCGTTGTCCCACGGCTTCAAGACGAAATCGCGCGCACCGCGACGCATCGCTTCCACCGCCAGTTCGATGGAGCCCCACGCGGTCATGACGATCACAGGCGGCGGGGCAGGGAGGCGCTCGAGCCGGGCCAACAGGTCCAGACCCTCCTGGCCGGAAGTAGTGTCCCGGGTATAGTTCAGGTCCATCAGGACCAGCGCGGGGGGCTCGACCAGCGCCGACTGCATCACGGCATCCGGATGGTCGACGCATACCGTTTGGAATCCTTCGGACTTGAGCAACAGGCGGAGTGCGGTCAACACATCCGCTTGGTCGTCGGCGATCAGGATCCTTGGGGTGCCCATTGCGTCCGTGGATTCTAAGTGCATCTTCGGTGCCACCTCTAACCCATTGACATATTGGGCCGTTGAGAATCAGGGCTGCCTTGAACTGTCCGGAATCGAACAGCCGTCGCTCCATTGCCGGTCAAACCAGGAGCATTCACGGATGTTTTTTCCACAGTTCAACGCAGTGTAACGCATTGGCCCGATAAAGGAGGCGGGAGGCCCAGGAGGTGCTCGGAACATGGTCTACTTAGCTCAGGGGATGCTTCGGAACATTGAGATGAGGGACCACATGGTCATGCGCCGCGTCCATCGCTGGCGCGCCCCGCGATGGGTCCGCCTCTGGATGACCTGGGCCACGCGTGGCGGCGATGGCTGGCTGTGGCTCGGCCTGGGTGTGCTGCTGCTGCTCGCCGGCGGCGCGGAGGGACGTCACGCCGCGCTGCAAGCGCTGCTGGCCGCAACTCTGGGGATCGCGCTCTTCATGGCGCTGAAGCGAGTCACGGGCCGCCGCAGGCCCTGCCACTTGGAACCGCACTGCTGGTCGACCCTGCTTCCGCCGGACCAGTTCTCGTTCCCGTCCGGACACACCATCACGGCATTCGCAGTCAGCGTGCCGCTCGCATCGCACTATCCGGAAGCCTCACCGGTGCTCTTCTTTTGCTCGTTCAGCATCGCGCTCTCGCGCATCCTGCTCGGCATGCACTTCCTGAGCGATGTGGCCGCCGGGGCTCTACTGGGCGGAGGCTTGGGCTGGCTGGTTCTCTCAATCGCCTGAGGGGGCCAGGGCGACGGACGACTCCAACTTCTGGTGCTCCACGAAGATCATCCCGGTCACGGCCAACCATAGGACGGCCACGACGAGCGTGACGCCCGCAAAGTTCTGAATCGAAAAGCTCATCGCGGTTCCGGCATAGACCAGGCCGGCTTGAAGCATGTCGCCGGTCCGGACCACGAAGGTGTCGATGGCCGCTTTCGCCTTATATTTCGCCTCCCTGCTGGTCAACAGGTACAACGCCTGGCGGGCCGTATTCTGGATGGAGTAGTCCGTGGCGTTCTCGAGGATTTTAACGAAACGAACTGCTGAAAGAAGTGGGTAGACCAGCAGGAGGCCGTAGGCTCCGAAGGCAATCACCGGTAGGATGAAGATCGCCCCGCGAACCCCTATGTACTTGAAAAGACGGGCCGCGACGAAGGTTTGCAGCAGGAAGCCGAGCAGGTTCACGTAGCCGTAGAACTCCCCATAGAACGAACCGATGAACGCCTTGCGCGCCGCCTCCGTGGCTGGGCCGTCGCCCAAAGTCTGGATGGCCTCCACCGTGACCAGTTTGCCGAGCAGGAACTCGCCGGTCGAGTTCACAACATTGAGGAGCAGGATCATGGCCGCGATCAGGAACAGGTAGCGTTCCCGGAAGATGAGTTGGAAGCCCCCCTCGGCGCCCAGCGGCGTGGCCGCCACCTGCTGCTGCACCTGGCTCTTGCCGAGCGCCCGGCGATTGGAAACGCGGGTGAGGAGCGTGCAGACGAGCAGAATGGCCGCCCCAACCAGCATCACTTCGTACAGGCCGACATCCTTGATGAGATTGCCCGCGGCCACTGAGCCCACCCATGCGCCCAGCGAACTACCGATGCCGATGATCGGGAACAGCCGCTTGCCAGCATCTTCACTGTGAATGTCGTTGGCGAAAGCCCAGAACTGCGCGATGACGAAGTTGTTGTATATGCCAAGCCACAGGTAGTAGGCGATCCCCTCCCGGACCCCCGATTTTCCAAGCAGATAGAAGGCGATCAGGCACGCGATGAAGATGCCGTTCACCACCGTGATCAGCTTGATGCGGTGGACACGGGAGGCCAGCATCCCATACATCGGAATCACGAGCAACAACAGCAGCGCCTGTCCGGCGGCGGAGTAGCTCTTGATCTCCGCTCCGCTCTCTCCCAGGATCAGGGCTTCCCGGATGGTCTTCAGCAGGTAGTAGGAGCCCAGAAGCAGGAAGACGTTCAGCGCCATCAGGAGCGCATCCGTCGCCTCGCCGGGCCGCACCTCCGAGACTAGGCCGAAAATTCGGTCCAGTATGGTAGGGCGGATGGGTGAGCGGGCTTCGGAGTCCTGCATTGCGTCATTCTCGCCGATTCTTCGTCGTTGTGTCATGCCCGCGTTTCATGATGCAGCCGCATCTCATCATGCCTAAAAGATTGAGGCCGAGTACAATAGTTTTTGCCTCTGCCATGAGCCTTCGGCTTATCTTCGTTGTCGCACTCTGCGTCCCGGTCGCTGGCCAGGAGGAGTCACGCGTAGCGGAGATCGAGAAGGCCCGCGCGGAGAAGGCTAAGCATCTGGAGCCCGATAAAGTGAGCGAACAGGAAGCGGCGCTCACCTACATCAAGGACAACAAGGTTTTGGAGCGGATCCAGGCGGGAATCAATGGATTCCGGATCCGGATGGGCGGCACGGCGACCTCGGGCGGATACGCCATCGGCCCCGAATACCACCGCGAGGATTTGCTCGGCGGGGATCTGCACTTCCGCACCTCGGCGGCGATCAGCGTCCGGAACTATCAGCTCTACGATCTGGAACTGAAGTCCGAACCCAGGCGAGGCAAGCCGTGGTTCGGGCAGGCATACACCGTCCGCCACTACTATCCGAGCATTCAGTATTACGGACAGGGGCCCGATTCGAAGAAGACCGGTCGCAGCAACTACCTGTACGAGGACGTCGCGCTCGACGGCACGCTGGGCTGGCAACCGCAGCGTCGGCTCCGGTTCGCCGGCAGCGGCGGCTACCTGTTCGTCAACACAGGGCCGGGCCGTGACGACCGGTGGGCGTCTACCGAATCGCAGTACACGCCTCAGGACACCCCCGGACTCCAGCAGCAACCCAATTTTGCACGCGTGGGCGGGTTCTTCGAGTACGACGGCACCGACAACAGGTTGGGTCCGAGGGCCGGGGGCTATGCCGTCGCCAACTACAGCCACTTCATCGACCGCGAGCGCGGTCAGTACACGCATGACCGGTTTGACCTGGAGGTCCAGCAGTACATCCCGTTCTTTAATCAGCGCCGTGTGATCGCAATTCGGGGAAAGACGAACCTGACTTTTGCGGATGCCGGCCGGGCGGTTCCGTACTTCTTACAACCGATCGTCGGCGGCTCCGATGATCTGCGTGGATTCCGCCCGTTCCGCTTCTATGGCGACCAGATGATGGTGTGGAATGCGGAATACCGTTGGGAGGTGTTCCCCGCATTGGACATGGCGCTCTTCTTCGACGCCGGCAAGGTCGCCCAGAAGCGGTCTCAGGTGAACTTCCACGGTCTGGAATCGTCTGCCGGCTTTGGGTTCCGCTGGAATGCCAGGAACAGCGTCTTCCTCCGGCTGGATGTGGGCTTCAGCCACGAAGGCTTCCAGGTCTGGATCAAGTTCAACGACATCTTCAGGCCTCGCGTCATTGCGACGTCGAGCTCGCAGATCGTGCAGTGAGGGGATGATGGAACGCCGAGGCAAGATCGCACTTCTCCTGGCGGCGGCCGTACTTCTACCGGTCCTCCTGCCCGCCAAACGCTTCTATCGCGACGATCCGGTTCACGCCGAACCTCCTCCGATGAACGTGAAAGACGTTCTGAAGAGGAAGTTCAGCGACTACTTCGATTTCGTGGTCTCCTCCTTCGGAAATCCGGCTCAAACTGACCTGAAAGCTCCGGTTCCGCGGGCACAGGCCTTGAATACGCTCGACGAGGCGATGGATTCGACCTGGTGGCAGCGCCGGCACTACTACAAGCCGATGACGATCGAGGAACTGACGCGAGGTACTGGCGGCATGCAGCCTCCCTCGTTCGAAGGCCACTGGGAAGTGATTCGAGCCAAGAACGAGGGCATCACCCCAGGGTTCACCATCCGGGACTCGAAGAAGCACACATACTTCGTCAAGTTCGACCCGCTCGAACATCCCGAGATCGCCACGGCGCCCGATGTCTTGGTGTCGAACCTGTTCTACGCGCTCGGATACAACGTCCCGGACAACTATGTGATCGAGTTCGATCCGAAGATTCTGGTCGTCGCCGAGGGGACTTTGCTCGAGGACCAACTCGGACAGCAACGCCCGATGACCGATCGCGACGTGACTGAGATTCTGATGAAGGCGCCGAAGACTCGTGACGGCAAGTATAGAGCAGTCGCCAGCCTGAGTCTTACAGGGTCGCCCAGAGGCCCGTTCCGTTTCTGGGGCACCCGGAAGGACGATCCGAACGACATCGTGCCGCACGAGCACAGGCGCGACCTGCGTGGACTCTGGGTGGCCTCGGCTTGGGTGAACCATGATGACTCACGTGCGATCAATACGCTGGACACGCTTGTCACCGAGGGTGATCGCAAGTTTGTCAGGCACCATTTGATCGACTTCGGCTCAACGCTGGGCAGTGCCACCAGCAAGCCGAACAGCCCAAGGTCTGGCTTCGAGTACATGTGGTCCTTCAAGCCGGCCCTGGCGCAGTTCGCCTCGTTGGGTTTGTACGTGCCGGGCTGGGCCAGGGCGAAGTACCCGGACTACTCTTCCGCGGGCCGGTTCGAATACGAGCGGTTTGATCCGTTGAAGTGGAAGCCTGAGTACCCGAATCCAGCCTTCATGAACTGCCGGCCGGACGATGCCTTCTGGATGGCGAAGCAGATCATGGCCTTTACCGACGAGCAGATCAGTGCCATCGTCAAGTCTGGCAAGTACTCTGATCCGCGCACTGAAGCCTGGATCATCGAGTGCCTGATCAAGCGCCGTGACAAGATCGGCCGGGCGCATTTCTCACAGGTCCTTCCCCTGGACAAGTTCAACGTGGTTGACGGGCGGTTGACGTTCGAAAACCTTGCCGCAAAGTACGGTTTCGAAAAAGAACCTGCCTACCTGGTCCGCTGGACCATCTTCGACAACGAGAAAGAAACCCACCATGATCTGCCTGCTGAGAACTCCCTCCGAATCCCGCAGGCGGATCAACACTACATCGCCGCGACAATCCAAGGAAGCGATGCGGCAAAGAAGGTGGTGGTCTATCTTCGCGCGAATGGCGGGACTAGGAGCGTGGTGGGGATCGAGCGCCTCTGGTAGGGCCGCAGCGGCACTCCTGTTGCTGGCGACATTCGCCGGCGCTGCGGAGAGCACCCATGTTTACGTTGCTTCGCTCGGCGCCCAAAACGTCTTGCTGGCCTGGGGGACGACCGAGGATGGCGGACGCAACACGATCGGCCGCGGATCCATCCCAATGGGCCGCGCAACGGTATCTCTCAGCGGCACTCACACTGTCACCGATCGCAACTGGCTCGAAGTGAAGGGGCTGAAGCCAGACACGGAGTACCCATACGAGGTCAAAGTCAACGGGGCCGTCATTGGATCAGGTGTATTGAGGACGTGGCCTGTGCGCCCGAAGCGTCTCGATTTCTTCGTGATCGGTGACTATGGCAACGGCTCCGGCGGCCAGCGAGACATTGCGGCGGCGATGCTTCGGGAATACCAGAGGCTCAAGAAGGCCGGGACTCCGGTTCGCTTCATCCTGACCACGGGAGATAACGTCTACGCGGACCACCTCTTCGGGATTCCGCTCCCATCCGGCACGGGAGACTCCGATCACCACTGGGAAAAGAAGTTCTTCCTGCCCTATGCGGGGCTGCTGCGTGAGATCCCGTTCTTTGCCACTTTCGGCAACCACGATGGGGGGGAATCCGAGTCGCGCGGAGACGTCCCCGTGATGTTCGACAATTTCTTCTTCCCCGGCAATTCACCGTCGCCGTACTATCGGTTCAGCTTTGGCTCTCTCGCCGAGTTCTTCGCGCTGGACACCACGGCGAATTTCACGAACGAACCCGCAGAGCAGGTGCGTTGGCTGGAGACCGGGCTTGGGTCGTCGAAAGCCCTCTGGAAGATCGCGTACGGTCATCAC
This sequence comes from Bryobacteraceae bacterium, assembly GCA_050789245.1. GTDB lineage: Bacteria > Acidobacteriota > Terriglobia > Bryobacterales > Bryobacteraceae > PNKE01. Next base: position 98,342 of record JBOZRR010000040.1, read on the forward strand.
CCGCCATACAATGCGGGTCCGCGGCACCGGTCTCCCGATCCGGATCCGATGCGCTCGTTCACGCCAGTCTTCCGCAAACTCGGAGTCGCGGCGTACTTCTGCGGCCATGAGCATAACTTTCAGGTCTCATCCGCGCAAACCGCGATGGCCCCGACGGTCATGTTCCTGACCGGGGCTGGAGGAGAGCTTCGATCCGGCGATGTTCGCGGCAAGATGCAGCAATCGGGCATCGCTGCCTGGGCGGCCACGCTCCACTTCCTGCACGTACGCATCGAGGAAGATCAGATGGTCGTTACTCCGTTGGGTGTCAAATCTGTCCAGCCTGTGGACCCGAATGGCCGCTCTGTTTCGCTACCCTTTGTAGTGAAGCGCCCATGAATCCACATCCCAGTCATCCGGTCACGCAACTCGGCGCCCGCAGAATTCTGACGCCTCTCCTCAGGCACGAACAGGAGTCTCTGCTGGAGCATCGTTTCATTTCCGACGACACGTCAATTCCGCTGCACATCGCTACCGGGCACGCGGACGGCGAGCAGATGTACTTCGAGATGGCCGGGCCGCGGGAATACCTTTACTTCGATCCGGCGGAAACCCGCGCGGCCGTTGTGACGTGCGGCGGGCTCTGTCCTGGTTTGAACAACGTCATCCGGTCCCTGTATCTCGAACTGCATTACCACTACGGCGTCTCCGCCGTGTACGGCATTCGCTACGGTTATCACGGCCTGAACCCCGCCAATGGCTGCGCGCCGATGATATTGGATCTCTCGACGGTTTCGGATATTCACGAAGTGGGCGGATCGATCCTCGGCACGTCCCGCGGGCCGGAGCCACCAGAGGTGATGGTCAACTACATGCGCAGCGAGCGCATTAACGTGCTCTTCGCGATTGGCGGCGATGGTACTCAGCGCGGCGCATATGCGATCCATCAGGAAGCTGTCCGGCAGAACTATCCTCTATCGGTTGTCGGGATTCCGAAGACGATCGACAACGACATTCGCTGTGTGAGCAAAACCTTCGGTTTCACAACGGCGGTGGAGGAGGCGCGCGGAGTGATCGACAGCGCCCACACTGAGGCGCGCGCCGTCGTGAATGGCATTGGGTTGGTCAAGCTCATGGGACGCGATTCGGGGTTCATCGCCGCCGCGGCAACGCTGGCGAGCGGCGAGGTGAATTACTGCCTGATCCCCGAAATCCCGTTTCATCTCGAAGGTCCCAGAGGTTTGCTGACAGTGCTTGAGGAGCGTCTGTCACGAAAGTCGCACGCGGTGATCGCCGTCGCCGAGGGCGCCGGACAGGACCTGATCTCGAGAAGGACCATCGAACGGGACGCCTCAGGAAACATCAAGCACGCGGACATTGGGCTCTTTCTGCGTGATCAAATTCGCGATCATTTTCAGGCCGCCGGCAAGCCCGTTAACGTGCGATATATCGATCCCAGCTACATCATACGCAGCAAGGCTGCGAATACGGAAGACGCAATGCTCTGCGACAGCTTGGCGCGTTTCGCCGCGCATGCCGCAATGGCCGGCAAGAGCGGCCTGATCATCGGCTATCTTCATGAGCGTTTTGTCCACGTGCCGACGCCGCTCGCAACGGAAAGCCGCAAGCTGGTTCGTCAGAGCGGGTCGCTGTGGAGCGCGGTTCTCGCCTCCACAGGACAGCCGCTCTCTTTCGTCAACCCCAAGTGAAAGCTCCGCGGGCGCTCCCGAGAAACGTCGTTTTGCTTGGACTGGTCAGCCTCTTTACTGACATTTCAAGCGAGATGATCTACCCCGTGATCCCGCTGTTTCTGACCAGCACGCTCGGCGCGACGCCGGTGATCGTCGGGATCATCGAAGGCGTGGCCGAATTTACTGCGAGCCTGATGCGAGGCGTTTCCGGACACTGGTCGGACCGCGCCGGACTGCGCAGGCCGTTTGTGTTCGCGGGCTACTCGCTTTCTGCGCTTGCCAAGGCGATCTTGGGCTTCGCAGGCAGTTGGCCGGCGGTGCTGCTTTCACGTGTCGCAGATCGCTTTGGGAAGGGTGTTCGCGGCACGGCGCGCGACGCCATGCTGGCCGAGAGCATTGAGCCGGAACGACGGGGGTCGGCTTTCGGCTTCCACCACAGCATGGATCAGATCGGCGCCGTCGCCGGACCTCTGCTGGGGCTATACCTGCTAACACGCTTCGGCGGCGTTTATCAGAAGCTGTTTCTGTTCTCGCTTGTTCCGGCGGCGCTGGGAATTGCCGTCATCTTCATGGCCAAAGAGACGGGGGCCGGGCCCGTCCCTCACGAGGCCGGTGCACGACTTCGATGGGCAACCGCACCTTCCGCCTTCAAGACATTCCTTCTAATTTCTGTTGTCTTTGCGATCGGAAACTCGGCGGATGCGTTCCTGTTGTTGCGAGCCAGAAACCTCGGCGCCACCGATTCGGAGGTCATGTTGCTCTTTGCCCTGCTGAACGGAGCGAGCGTGATCTTCGCCTGGCCGGCGGGGTGGATCTCTGACCGCGTTCCGCGCCGTCAGGTGCTGTCCCTGGGAGTCGCCCTGTTCGCGCTGGTCTACGCGGGGTTCGGCCTTGCGGGAAGCGCTATCTGGCTTTGGCCGCTGCTCTTCCTCTATGGCGCCTACTATGGCATGGCGCTGGGCGTGAGCAAGGCGATTGTTGTTGATCTCGTTCCGGCTCAGTTCAAAGCATCAGCGCTCGGCTGGCACGGAGCGATGACGGGGGTTTGCTCACTCGTCGCCAGCGTCGTCGCAGGTCTGTTGTGGCAGAGGGTATCCGCCGCAGCTCCATTCTTCTTCGGATCGGTTACCGCTGCGCTTGCGGCGCTGCTGCTTTGGTCGGTGCCCGCACGGCATCGACGAATGGAATCCAAACCTGCATTGGCGTAGGTTCGCGGTTCGCAAATGTGTAGTAGGGGACGAGGCGGATCTCGATCGGCTTGGCCCGGGCTGGAGTCTCTCCAAGGGGCGCATACAGCGAATCCTGCGCGTCTTCAAGCATCGCTCCAGGATGCTTCACCAGAACGACGCCGCCAAGGAGATCCGGCCGATTCTCTGTCTTGACCCTATCGCGGCCGGAGAGATCCAGCGCGAGATTCGCGGTGAACGCACCGGGAAGCTGATCAAGTCCCTCCATGCAGTAGACCAGAGGACCACGCTCCACAGCGACTTTCCCGATGTTGTCTCTCACTCTGAAGTCCGATCGTGTGTGACGCACGCGTAGGTCGAACTCGAGTCGAACTGTGTCTCCGGCCGCCCACTTCCGCGTGACTGGCAGATAGGTGCCGGGCTTCACTCCCTGCATCGCCTGCCCGTTGACCATGACCTTTGTTGTCCTCGACCATGCTGGAATCCGCAGATGCAACGTGAACTCCTTCGAGCTCTCAGGACTCACCTTCAGTGTCACGATTCCCGCCCACGGGTAATCGGTCTCCTGTTGTACCCGGATAGGCGCCCCGTCAACGAGTTTCCAGTTCAGCTCGCTTGAATGAGAGAGGTGCACGTATAGCCCGTACTTGCTCTTCCCATACAGGTAGCCGGGCAGGGAAGCCAGCACTCGCTCCAGATTGGGAGGGCAGCATGTAGTGTCGTACCACGGATTGCGAATCTTGTCCGCAGGGTTGCCTGTCATCTCGAGAGGATTCCTGTAGCAGTACGTACTCCCCGAGAGCGACAGGCCGCTATTGACACCGTTGTACAAGGCCCGCTCCAGAACATCCGTGTACTTGGCATCGCCCGTGGCGGCCAGCATGCGCCAGTTCCACATCATGTTCGAGATCGCCGCACAGCTCTCGGTATACGCAAGCTGGTTCGGCAATTCGTACGGCTCGCCGAAGGCCTCGCCCGATTGCCGCGATCCGGTCCCGCCAGTGATGTACATCTTCCGCAGCGTCAGATCCTGCCAGAGCTTATCCAGAGTGTCTCGATACTCCTTGCGCCCTGACTCAAGGTAGTAGTCAGTCGCTCCGGCGTTTGCATACCCCGCCCGAACGGCATGGCCTTCCATCTCCTCTCGAGTGGTGAACGGTTTGCCAGTATTGAGGTAGGTCAGATCGCGTCGCGAAATCTTCAGCCGCGCATCGCTGCCCAGGAAGTACTCAGCGAATTCCAGAAACGACTTATCTCCCGTTGTGCGATACAGCTCAATCAGCGCAAGCTCGATCTCGGGATGCCCATCGAACAGCGGCTGTTTCTCTCGGCCGAACCGGCCCTGCAGATACCGCACGTATCGAATGCCGGCGTCCATCAGATCGCGCTTCCCGGTTGCCCTGTAGTATGCGATTCCAGCCTGTATCATGTGCCCCAGGCAATACAACTCGTGCCCGTGATGCATATTGGAGTGGCGGTCCGAGGCGCGTTCCAACGTGTAGTACGTGTTGAGGTAGCCGTCCTCCTGTTGAGCTGCGAGAACGATCCTAATCGATTCCTCCAGCAGCGCCTGGTTGCGCGTCTCGCCGGACTGAATCTCAAATGCCACGGCCTCCATCCACTTGTAGACATCGGAGTCCGTGTAAAGCGGTCCGCGCCGTGGCACCTGCTTGCCGGCCAGGCGGCGGAAGTTGTTCAGGATCCCCCGTTCTTCAAACTCTTTGTAGAGCGTGGGGATGCTAACCTCGGTGTTCAGGCGGCGCCGTTCCGTCCAGAATCCACGATACATTCTGACTGCGCTCACGGGCACGTCGAAGACTTTCGCCTCAGGGCTCTGCGCAACGTGCACAACACCCTGCTCCTTCCACGGCGTTTGTGCGTTCACAGTCAGCGTCAGGCATGCAAAAAGGAGGAAGCTCGGCCTCGTCATCACGAAGCCGAGCATATCGCAACGCGTCACTACAGGCGCAGGGTCACTGTCAGATTCCGGCCAGGATGCGAACCCGGTGCCTGCGGCACTCCGACGACATCCATCGAGAGTGCAGCTCCCTCTTGAAGGGGAGGCAGCAGAGCCCCTGAGACCGACGGTGAAGTCCTCAACCCTGCTGGAACTTCCAGCTCACAGTACGGTGCCCCACCCATGTGCACCCGGAGGACGACACTTCCGTTCACAGGCGCTTCCGACAGCGACGCGAACACATCGCCCACCGACCGGGTGCTCTCCACAATCAGTGGGGGTGTGACGTTGTTCTCAATTGCCGGGGTCCCGGCCAACTGGAGCGTATACTGCCCGCCGGCCAACGTCCTTAGCCCCTCATCCATGAAGTATGAGTAAGCGGCGCGCGCGGTGGGACTGTCGCCATGCTGATTCGTCACGAAGAACTCCGCTCCCGCGACACGCGCATTCAACAGTGGAATCACGAAGACGTACGCGCCGCTAGCCGGGCTTCCGAAGAAGTTGCGAGGGAACGGGGCAATCGCGATATGGCGCGACAGGTGCCACACCTTTGCTCCAGCCTCATGATCCAACATCGGACTGTCAAAGACGCCGCGTTCCACACGGTAGCTGCCGGTGCTGTTGTTTTCGAGTACACGCAGCAGTTCCATGCCAAGCTGGATGATGTCGTTATCCATCGCCTGGCTCGGACCGTCCAGCGCGATCCAGTCATCTGTCGCAGCCGCTGGGGCCGCCAGCGTGGTCTGCGTCAGACCTTCGAGTTCGTTCCAGTAGTGCAGCGTCAGCGTCCCCGCGGTGATTGTCCGAGTATTCTTCAGCTCGGTAAACCCGATGCCAAGCAGCTCAACACGGCCCTTGCCGTTGCTGCTCAAGCCGAAGACGGGCTCCGTCGGCGCAGCCGTGTCCCAAAGCGCGGAACCGCCGCCGATTCTGTGTCTGTGCAGTATCGACATCTCAGCCGCGGTCTCCACATCACGGGCATTCGCCGCTCTGCCGCTGATCTGGACTACCGTGTCGTGCCGGTTCGGAACTTCGAAGCGGATCTCGTCCGATCGAGTTGAGCCGCCGAATCGCCAAGAAGGTTCGGCAACGCAGAACCGGCTGCTAGCGTCGAGTGCGACCGTCCAAGGACTAGTCAGCGCAAATGTCGTTGCGTCGTTCGACGCCACCACCCGCTCCTGTCCCTCTCCCTTGCCGCCTGTCACTCGGACCACCGAGCCCTTGAACTCGTTCGGCAGCATCGCCAGGTTCGCATTCCCGACCATCGACGGCCCCTGCAACGATGCTTCAACTTCAGGCATCAACTCCATGCGCCAGTGGAAATTCGCGTGGTCGTAGTTGGGATCCGGTGGGGGCATGAGTTCCGCCGCATACCCCGCATCGGTGAACTCGTGCGCCGGCGGGACCCCCTCCGTGATCCGCAACAGTTCAGTGGGCGACTCTCCACGATACACGCGCAGGGCGCTGGTTCCGGGAGCCCAACTGATGCCCTGCAGCGTTACGCAGTTCGTGTCCGTCGTCGATGGGATTGTCGCTCTCACCAGGAAGGACAAAGCCGATTCATGACCGTCGCTATCCACAGCGCTCACAGCGTAGTAGCACGTCTGGCCTCCGGCCAGCGCCCCGCCAGCCGTCTTGATCTTCGGAGAGAGCCCGACCAATGGCACGCCCGCCGCGGAGCTTTCAGGCGCTGCCGGCGGGGCGAATAGAATCTTCAATTCGACGGAGGCAGTCCCATCTGTTAACGGGATCATTGTTTCTTCAATCTCGAACTCCTGTTCACCGAGTTCATTGAAGCGCCGGCCTGCCAGAGGTCTCGGCAGAGTGCCCCATCTCCCGCTGTGCCGTCCGCGTTCAGTGCCGTCCAACTCTCCACCGCCCAACAGCGTGTACCACGCGTCGTCGTGAAGTTGCGCGGTGATCCGCACTGTCTGGTAATTCTCGCCTGGAGTCAGCTTCAGGACTCGGAACACCGTCCGGTCAAACCCTTCCCGCAGATAGGTGAGCGTGATCAAGTCCCCGGGCCTCAGCCCCAGGGCATGGACGCTCGTCGCGAACTCGACGAAGGTGTTACCCCTCAGCGCCTTTTGAAGCTGGAATCGGAGCACCCGTAGAGCCTGATCGACGTGCGGAAATCCCAAACCTGGGAATTGTGCCGACAGCTCCTGCCCGCTCTCTCTCACGTCGTCCAGGTCGGCCAGCGAAACGCCGTCCTGCTGATATTCGTTGAACGCGTTCTGGAACTCCACGCCCAAGCGGTTCGCGGATTCGCTTCCGGGCCTCGACCACATCCGCAGGAGTGTCTCGCCGGCAGGCCCGCGCAGGATGCCTGTCGTCGCGTTCGTGCCATCGCCGAATTCGTACGCGGGCCACCCGCCGTTCAGCGGCTCCGAACTGTTCGATGCGGGCGGCTTCGACCCCTGCTGCTGTTCCAGCGTCCCCTCGATCGAAACCGACACACGGCCATCACCGTTGAACGTCAGCATCAGCGCGGAGGCGGCCCGGATACCACGCACAATCTCGGCCGCGCTCTTTCGCTGAGAAATCACCAGATTGCATTGGAATCGCGGCGTCTGAATCGGCTGCCCATGAGTGTCAACCGCGTCGATCAGTTCATCGCACCACGCTGCGGCGCGCGCGAAACTCTCAATCGCAATTTCGTCCGTCGTCCACCCACTCCGCCTCAGCACATCAAGCAGCACCCACGCCGGGTTGTTCGAGAACGCCTTGCCGAGCGGCTCACCCGCTTCGTCGTAGCGCTCCAGCTTCACTCCGTCCGCCAGCACTTCCACCCGCGGAATGTCCGCACCGTCATGAACGCGATTCGGCACCGCCACCGCGAGCACTGCCATCCCTCCGTGCGGATCGCCCAACGGCCGCCCCTGGCCATCTCGGAAATGCAGGTTGAAGCTGCCGTTTCGTTCGCCAAGGCTCACGATGTTGTACCAGCCCGTCCCTGTCATGTCCCGGCCTGTGATCCCTAGGGGAACCTCGATGCCTTCCACCACAACCTTGTGAACCGCTTCCATCATTCCGGCGCCAAGCAGGATCTCGCAGTGCGTCAGATTGCCGTCATTGCGCGTGAACACGACAGACGGCCTATACCACGCGGTTCCATACACCAGCGGCACGGCATCGTTTGCCCTCGCCCTTCCGTCCGAAATCACGCTCGTATGGAAGTCGCGCTCACCGGAGGTTCTCACCATCACGCTTGCCGGCAGAAACTGAAATCCGCCAAATCGCGCCGTTGATCGCCCCGAGCTGTCGGTCGAGTACATCCCGCGGGCTTCGCAGTCCTGTTTGGTGTAGTCGCACGAAGTGTACGCCTGCCCGCCATTCAAGGTGCCGCAGCCTCCCGGTTGATCCGCCGAATACCCGCAGCCATAGACTCGCGAATACGGCCCGGAGTCTCCGCCGTCCACCGCCTCCATCCGCTGTTCCGGTGTCGATGGAAAGTGCCAGGGGCACCGCGGCTGAATCCGCAGACTCGGCAGTTTCACGCGCTGCAGGCTGAGGCGGCTGACGAAACTCAGACGCATCGTGCTTTCGTTCGTCTCTTCCGGCGGGTTCGTGGACCCCAGAAATACCGCGACCGGCTCTGTCGCCGCCACCTGGTCCCGCAAGTTGTAGAACACGAATCGAACCGTCAGCTTCGCGCTCTTCCATCCCAGGCTTCTTTCGACCTGCGACATCCGGGAGTCCGTGTTCGCCAGCGTGACCGACATGCGTGACGACGTGTCAATGCCGTCATCCGCACCAAGCTTCAGCTCGAACGCATTGTGCCGGACCACCCGCCCCTCATACACTTGCCCATCGTGGACCACCGTGTGCGTTGACCATCTCTCCACACTTCCGTCCCTCAGCCGGCATTCAAACAGCAGGAGCGGCGTCTCCAACTCCTGCCTCTGCTTCATCTCGTGGACCGTCATCTTGCTCTACTCCTGCCTTCCCGCCACCACTCTTACCCGCGCACTGAACTGATCCGGACCGTCGTAATTCATCACGAGCTCGTCCTGGTCGAATCGCGCTTCGGTGTAGACCCCGCCGGGTCCCGGATTCCGCTTGTAATCTGATGCGCCTACCTGCGCCTCAACCTGCATCCCATACACACTCGCTGCCGTGCTGGTTCCCAGCGTGATCCCGAACATCAAAGGCTCGCCCTGCGGCGTTACGGAGAACGTCTCTCGAATCCATTCCGCTCCGCCTCGCACCGCCTTGCGCTCTCCACCGGCCGTCATCCAAACCTGCGAATCCACTCCGCACCGCACCCAGGCACTCACGCAATACCTCGCCCCCGGGACCACCGGAAGTGCCTGCATCAAGGACTGGTCGCCAAGGCTCCCATTGGACAGATGCGAAGCCGCGGTCCCTCCAAACGGATCTGAAGCACCTGTGGTCACTCCGAGCATCGGACCTTTCAGCCACGCGGCATGGTCCAACTCCTCAGACCACCCCAGCAGATTCGCCATGGGATCGACGAACACAAAGCCCTTCAGCCGTCCCTCCGTGCTCTCGAAGAAGTTGGACAGCGTCTGCGCTTCGGCGGCGGTCAAGTCGCTGTAGACCAGGTCCCACACCACGAGGCGCGCCGCTGTGTCCGACGACCTGTGTACGCGCCCGCCTGGCGTCTCCGCCACGATGCTCCGGTGCCGGATCGACTTCACCAATGGGTATTGAGCCACGCCTCTGGCGCTCACCTGCGGATAGAACAACATCTCAGTCCTCCACCTCGTGAATCTCCAGACTCGTCTGGCCGTGATGCGCTCCATTCAGCCGGACCACCACTTCTCCGCTCGCCAGCCGGCACCGTGGATAGAGAACGCCACTCAGCGGGTCGGTGAACTGGAACTCCTGTTGCGCGCCTTGCAGCGAATCCACGAAGATCTCTACTTCCCGGCATTCACTTTCGCTCAGGAGGTCTAGCGCGATTTTCCATCTCCGCGCACCGCGCCTCCGGCTGCGGAATCTCTGCTCGCTCCCATCGAGAAACCGCAGCACTCCGGTCTCGAACTTCGATCCAGAGCCCATCGGGTATTGCGCCATCACCCCTGTCTTCAGTATTGGGAATATGCTCATGGCTCCTCCTCAGCGCTCCGAGATCACATCGCTCAAACCATGCGACTCGAGCAGGGCTTGCCGCACTGCCGACGCAATCTCATCCCTGTGATCCAGGAACGACCGGCTATCCATCGCCTGCACCTGCACCACAACATTTGCGCCCTGCGCCTGGCTGCCCATCGGGCGCGGCATCCCCCCGGCTTCGTAGTCCAGGTTCTGCGGCTTCCACTCCGTCCCCGTGAATCCAGCCACCACTCGCTGTGATGGCGGCAGCTCGAACTCCAACAGCGGCGGCGGCTCCTTCTTTCCGCCGCCGCCGAAAAGCTTCATGAGCCCGGACACCACCGGACTCAACACGCCCAGCCAACCCAACGCCCCCTGCCCCGATCGCGTCCCCGCCTCAATCGTCCTCGCCAACGACGACAGCGCGGTCGCGCTCTGCAACAAGCTCCCCGCTGCATTCGACTCTTTCGCTCCGCTCGATCCCACCACTTGCGACGTCAGCCCTTCCAGCCACTGCCGCACGGTGCTCTCATCCGTCTTGCCGTCACTTTGTTTCATCCCGCTCCTTCTCCCATTCCGACGAGAGCACCGCCAGCGCCTCCGCATCCTTTGCCGGCAATGCCCACGCCGCTCCGCCTGTCCTTCTCCAAACCGCGAACATCTCCAGCCATGCGTGCGACGCCGCCGTGATCGCCGATCGAGGACACTCCTCCGTCCTCACGCCCTTTCTCGCCCACACGACTCGCTGATTCTCGCCCTCGACCGCCGGCAACCAACCGCATCGCCGCCGGCGTTCCAGCCCTTCTATCCTGCATTTCTCGCAATCCCACCCGGCCGGATTTGAAATCGCAAAGTGGAACGCGACTCTCAGTTTTTTCGTTCGCCCTCGCTCAACCCTGACTCGCGGCGAACCGCCTCCGCCGCCTCTCGGCAAAGTGCTTCCGGGCCTCGTTCGATCAGCGCCCGCAACGTCGCACGTTCGCCGTCGATCGTCAGGCCTTCCACCTCCAGGACGCCCCACTCCAAATAGAGCCGGTCCGCCTCCAGGTTCAGCGCCGCCGCCGACAACTTCTCCGCCGGGGCCTCTCCCGCCGCCAGGCATTGCGCCCGTTCGACCAGTTCCCGCACGCGCCGCGTCAACTCCGCGCGCCGCATCAGCGACGGCTTCGCAATCCGCAGCCGCACGCCCGGAAACTCCTTCGACTCCACCGTCACCGCGCTCTCCCAGCGCACCGCCTCATCCGAATGCGACGTAAAGCTCATCGTCCACCGTCCCCTGCGCCCTCGACGCCCTGAACCGCCACGCCAGCCGGTCGCTCTCATCGATCAACTCCGGCACCTCCGGCACAAAGCTCTTCAGCCAAATGCCGAACAGGTGCCCTTCCGTCTCGCCCATCTGCAGCATCGTCGTGATCGGTTGCCGCCATCGCGCCGCCTGGTACAGTTCATCGAAGCTCGTTTTGTCCTGGCTGAACAGCTCAAACTCGACAGTCACTTCACGATCACCCGGCACTAGGCACCGCGGCACCACCCAGCCGAACTCCCGGATCCGCGTCTCCAGGTTGTTCTTCAACTTCACCGTCGCCTTCGTCAGAGTGTGGAACCTCGACGGCCCCACGCCAATCCAAACCTGCCCCAAATGTCCCGGCACCGGCTCGTAGCTCAGCAGGCCCAACCCCGGCTCCATCGGGAACTGGCTCAACCCGCCATCGCCGTTCATGAAGCTCGCGCGGTCCATCAGGTCAACCGCCGGACCGCGGAACGTCAGCGAATGATAGTCGCCGTTCACCGATATTTCCAGCTCATCCACCGCCGCTCCGCGCAGCACTCGCTGCATCGCCGTCGATGGGCTCCAGTAGTCGTACACGCTCACCGACGGAATCGCGGCCGCCGGCGCATAGCTCACCGCCGGTCCCAACACTGACCCCGCGCCTGGCCCTGCCGTGAACGGCCCATTCAAGACGAGCGACGCCCCATCCGCCGCCTGCACGAACCGGATCTCTCCGCCGTGCGTCACCGCCATCCCCTCCGACAGCCCATGCGGCCCTTGCGTTGTTAGCGATACGCCGCTCCCGCCGCTCACCACCGCGCCCATCCACTGCCTCGGACTCCCGCCCAGCGCCGCCTCCACCAGCACGCCGTAAGCCGGCGCCGTCGCCACGCTCTCGCGGCTGATCAGGTACGTCTCCACTTCGAACGACGTTCTCCGTCTCAGCCGGGACGTCACCCCTCCATACGTGCGCGTCCCCGCCTTGTCGCGCCTGCGCGGGATCTCCGTCTCCTGCCGCGCCTCCAACCGCACCGCCGGAAACCGGTTTGCCGCCGTCACCGGCGCCACCACCCCGTAGCTCGATTCCCGCGCCGCATAGAACCGGTTGTCATTTACCGATATCGAACACGCCATCTCGTCACTCCTTCCCTTGCCGCTTCTATTCGCGGTTCACGTCCACTTCGCAACTCACTCGCGCCGTCTGCCGGAAATGAAGGCCGCCGCCCTTCACTGGCTCGAAACTCACTTCGTACTTGCCGGTCAGAAACATCCCCTCGCCCAGCACGCCGCGCCCGCGTTCCAGCACATCCGCCACCGCGTCCGCATGAAACTGGAGCCGCTCCGTCAACCCCTCAATGCGGTCCTGCGACAGCCTCACCTCCGTCACCACATTCACCGTTCCGGAGAACCGCCGGAACTTCTCCGTCATCCGGTTCCGGATCTTCTCGACGTACACCTGGTACGACGGCGTCGACCCGCGCCCCGCCTTCTCCACCAGTTCCGGCGGCGCATGCAGAGATCCCATCTGCTCCTCATCGAATCCCGCTTCCTCGCCCCCGTCCGCCTGCAGCCGCGCGATGCTCGACTCCAGCCCCTGCGGCCCTCTCAACAGCTCCTTCACCCTCTCAATCACCACTCGCGTCGGACCCGCCATCTCGCTACCTCCTCAGCAGGCGCTGCGGCTCCACGTAGAAATCCGCCTCCTGCTCTCCCGGTGCCGCCGGACCCTCCACCAGTCCCCCAGCCGGCATCACCCACGCCGCGTCGATCTCCACCGGTGCCAGGTTCTGCCGACGCATCCGCTTCTCGCTCGTCCCGATGTACACGTTCCAACCCGCTGCCACCGCCGGCGCCCCCTTCAACTCCACCTTCAACCCATGTCCCGCCGTCGCATGCAGAGCCGTCGTCTCGCACATCGCGCTCTCATGACCCGCGCTGTCCACCACCGTCGCCGCTATCCAATACGTCGTCGCTTCGCGGCTCCCGGCCGTCACCGCCACGTTCACGCCCTCCGGCCGCCGCACCGGATACGCCGCCATCGGAATTCCGCTCTCCAGCACTCGCCGCATCGCCCACCGGGCTTCGCTCTCATACGCGCGCCACCGTCCGCCGAACCGGTCGTTCAACTGGCTGAAGTAGGCGTCGCGATAGATCATCTCGAGCGACCGCATCAGGTGCCACTTCCGCACCATCGGCGTCGCCACCATCTGGCTCGCCGTGTAGTTGCCTTCCGGCCGCACCCGGCGCCCCAGCTCGATCTCGATTTCCTCCTGCGCCAGCTTCAGCTTCGCCGTGACGTCGATTCCCTCGACCCGCGCTACTTCCAGCACGCCGCTATCCTGAGCCCTCAGGTCCTCCATCGAGCTCATGCCGCCATCCGCCACCAACGCCATCGCCTTGCTCCTCCCTTACCGCTTTCCCGGCTTCTTCAAATGCGGCGCCTGCTCCAGTGCCTGGATCAACTGCACCTGCAACTGCCGCTCCGCCCGCTCCTGTTCGAACTCCGCCCGCGCCTCCATCTGTTCGCGACGAAACTCCTCGCGCTCTTCCTCGCTCGCCAGCCGCGCCCGCTTCTCCACCACCATTCGGCACGCAATCTCCCGAGGCACTTCGCTCTTCACCCCCTCGCGCCCCCCATCGGCCGTCCGCAGACTCACCACCACGTGATCGCCCTCCGCCAACTGCGCCTCCAGCTCGCGGACATTCCTGAAGTAACTCTTCACATCCATCTCTGTCCCCCCTTTGCTACTCCCTGGGGACTGTCCCCTCCGTCCCAACGTGGACGGAGGCGGACTGTCCCCTTCTCGCTCCCTAGCTCCGAACCTGCACGCCGTGCGTGTTCCGCAGCACGCCCACGCCGTACAGCATGTCCACCGTGAACTGCTGTGCCAGCGTGTTCGGCTCGTAGCTCATCAGCACGCGCATGCCGAAGTTGCCCAACTCGGCGTACTCGGCAATCGCGCCCGTGCCCGGCAGAGGCTTCGGCAGGCGGCGCATCGCCAGGCCGATCGCGTTCTTCGAGAACGCCACGTTGTTCGTCGTCACCGGCGAGGAGCCCGTCTTCTTCACGAACTGCGACCGGAAGATGTAGAAGTCCTTCAACTTGCCGATCGTCCCGTCCACCAGCGCCCGCAGTCCCGCTTCGCCCGCCGAGCCGTATTCGCTGAACCGCGTGATCTGGCGCAACTGCGAATACGCGCCGCCGTCCACCACCAGGAACTTCGGTTCGTTAAACGGAACCTTCGCCTCGAACAGCGACGTCTCCGCCGCGTCAATCACGCTCTCCGTCAGAGCCGTGCCGCCGGCGCCCAGCGGAGTGTTCGCCGTGAACTGGCCGTACAGCCCCAGCAGGTCGCTCTCCACCTTCTCGGCTAGCGCGATCATCGCCGGCTGCATGTACAGCCGCAACAGGTCCGGCACCGCGATCACCTTCGTCACGTCCGGAATCTGGAACGTCGCCTCGGCGTGCGTGTTCAGAATAATCTGCGACGTCTGCACGTTCGGACTCTGCGTCACCACGCTGCCGCCCTCGGCGATATTGTTCGCCGTCATCGTCGGCGGAATCGGCACGTTCACCGTGTCGCCCGCCGAGGCCAGCGTCGCCTCGAAATCCCGGTTCACCAGGTTCCCCATCACCAGGTTCCCCATCAATGCCGGCAAGGCCTCCACGGCCACCAGCTTCACAATCGCGTTGGCCAGGTTGGCCGAAGTAATTGCTGCCATCGTTTCTCTCCTCTTTCTTTTCCCTACTCGCCCCGCAGGCTCTGCATCGCCACCTGCGAGATCTGCTCTCTCACCCGTTGAAGCTCCTCAGCGCTCATGCCCGGCCGGATCTTCTCCAGTTCCACCACGTGCCCGCCCTGAGATCCGCGCGGCGGCGACGACGCGCCCGACCCGCCCGCAATCCGCGCCGGCAAAAACTCCGGATTCTCCTGAACCCAGCCCGACAAGTACTCCCGCAGGTCCAACTCGCCCGACGCCGTCTTCGCCGTCAGCCGCCCGTCCTGCCCCCGGTGAATGTCGTCCTTCACCGCGCGGAACGCCAGGTCCACCTTCGCCACGCCCAACCGCTGCAGCTCCGTTCTCACCTGCACGCTCCGCTCGCTCTCCTCCGCCACCCGGCGTGCCCGCTGGTTCTCTTCCACCAGCTCATTCACCCGCCGTTCCAGTGACTCCCTGCGCCGTCGCTCTTCCACCAGCTCCGGCTGTCCGCCAGTCAGAAACTCCTCCAGCACACTCCGCATCAACTGCCGCAGCTCCGCGCCGCCGCCTTGTCCATCCATCACCTGTCTCCTTTCGAAATCCCCACCCCACCTCGCGGGGACTGTCCCCTCCGTCCCAACGTGGACGGAGAGGGACTGTCCCCCTCTCCCACCCCCAACCCCTACCCCTCAATCTCCTGCGCGATCCGGTCCTTCACCTCCTGCCGCGCATCGCACAGGTACTTCATCGCCAGCTTCTTCTTCACCTCCGCCTTCAACGTCGGAGACTCAATCCCCAGCGCCAGCAGCCTTTCTGCATCCGCCAGTTCGCTCGAAAAGTCCCCGATGTCAAACTCGTCCAACCCCGACACTCCGATCTCCAGCCGGTCTTGCCGAGCCTCCGCAATCGCCCTCAGCACGCGCTTCATCATGTCCTTCACGCCGTCGCCGAAGCCGCGCAGAACCTCTTGCGTAATCGAGTAGTCCCGCTCCTTGCTGTAACCCGTCATCGCCGTGGCCTTCGTCATCGATCCGCCCGCCTGGCTCAGCAGGTAGCACACCCGGTAGATCTCCTCCTTCAGCCGGTCCAGGTTCCGCAGCGCGATCTCATACACATGACCCTCCGGCTCCGTCCACCCGAACCGGTCCTCCTTGCCGAGCTGCAGGTAGTAGCTCTCGCCGATCTGCTGCTTCCATTCGCTGTCGGAGTACACCACCGGCATCGCGAACAGCCCCATCGTCAGAGCCCACCCCAGCGCATTCGACTTGTTGAAGTGCTCGAGCTGCAAACTGGCCGACTTGTTCATCAGCCACAGCCCCTCGCCCATGCTGAACTCGAACACCGGCACACGCCCGATCCGCGCCAGCCCGTGCGGACCTTCGTCGATCTTCACCAGCCCGCTCTTGCGACCCTCGCGTTCGTGCTCGACGCACACCTCAAACCGCTCGCGGTCGTACATCGTCCAGCGCCGCTCCACCTCTCCTCCGGACTTCCGCTCCGTCCGCAGCACCACCCACTCGAACTCGCCCCGAGCGTCGCGCTCCCAGTTCACCACCGCCTGCGCCGGATACTCGCACAGGTACGCTCTCGACAACCCAAGCGCGTCCTCCTCCGCCCGGTTCGCCGCTTTCGTGCCCCGCGGAAAGTCCACCGCCAGGTAGCTCCGACCACACACCAGCGTCTCCACAAGCTGCCGGCGGAAGAAGTCGCTCAGCGTCGATCCTCTCCGGTCGCAATCCTCCGCGAACTCGTTGAAGAACGCCCGCCCGCGCTCGTCCTGGCCCTCGTACGTCAGCACCGGCTCGCGCCGGAACATCGTCGCCGCATACCAGTCGATGATCGACCCCACATAATTCTCGTAAAACGCCCGCGCCACCCGCTCCTGGTACACATCGCCAGGCTCGCGGCTCCGCGCCACCAGGTAGTGGCTCGCGTTTCTCGAGAATTGCTCGCCGCCCGCGTAAAGGTCCCGGTACTTCGCCCAGACCTCCCGCATCGCCCCATACTCCGGATGCTCCCGGTACATCTCCATCGCTCTTCCTCTCCTTCCCATCCCCCACCACGGGGACTCTCCCTTTCCCACAACACCCTCAAGCCCCCACTGCGGCCGACAGAGACTGTCCCCGCACGGCCCACCACCGTCCCCTTCTCAAACAATCCGCTTGCCCCGGAACCCGTAAGTCGGCTCCTTGCCGTTGAACTCCTGCCAAACCAGGTACCCCAGCGCATCCGACAGGTGCGTCCGCCGCGAGTCCTTCGCTTTATCGATCTCGTGCGTCCCGTCCACCCACGTCACGCTCTGGAAGTCCAGAATCAGTTCTCTGCACTTCGGGTCCGCCTTCAACAGCCTCTCGCCCGACGCCGCCTCCAGCTTCCCGTTCATCAGCTCCACCCGCCGCCGCACCGCCGGATTCGACTTCGGAATCCTGAACTTTACGTTCTTCCGCTTCTTCTCCGCGAAGAACTCCTCCATCACTTCCCGGTCGGACCACCCCGATGTCTTGTCCGCATACGCCGATGCGTCCGCGAACACCTCCAGCCCCGCCGGCCACTTCGGATACCGCTTCAAAAACTCCTCGCATGCGTCGCGAGTGCTCGCCCGCCGCATCACGATCTCGTCCAGCACCCGCACCGCGTCGCCTTCGGTCTGGACCACCACCGACGACATCGGGTCCACATTGAAGTCCAGCGCCCACTTCAGCGGCAGCTTCGAGTCCATCTCTTGCGTCTCCACGTTCTTCATCCGGTGGAACCGCTTGTACACCAGGCGCTCTTGCAGGCCGATGTACTTGCCCATCACCTCCTGCTCGTAGAACGTGCTGTCGTAGCTGTGCCGCAGCCGCTCATAGAAGTCCGGAGTCGTCTTCAGCAGGTGCTTGTTCTCGAACGGCTCCGCCTGCACGCAGAAGTAGCCGTCCACCGGCTGTTCGATGAACCGCCGGTACACCCAGTCATGCCCCTTCGGCGTCCATACCCCGAAGCCGCACAACTCCTCCGCCTTCGGGTCGCGCAAACGGCCTTCCAGCCGCGTCCACGCCTCTTCGCTCGTGTACGTCAGCTCGTCCACTCCGAACCACGCCAGGTTTGTGCCCCTCAGCCGTTCGTAGTCGTCCACCGACCGCAGCAGGATCTTCGACCCCGAATCCTTCAGCCACAGCACGCTCTCTGCTTTCAGGTGTTCGTAACGCACCTCGTTCTCGTTCAGCAGGTCCAGTAAGTGCGGCAGCGTCGCGTCCCGCAGCATCGGATACGTCGGTGCGCCCAGCAGTCCGGTCCGGCCCGCGTTCACCACCGACAGCCGGAACGCTTCCTGAATCAGCGCCGCGCTCTTGCCAGATCCAATCGGCCCCGAAAAGCCCTTGAACCGCGCCTGGGTCTCGTGAAATTTCCTCTGCGACGGCAGCGCCTTGTACCGGATCGGCTGCTCCCGTATCCCCTTCACGGCCGCTCCTGCTTCTCCGGATCAACCCACATCACGCGAATCTCTTTCGTCTCCTCGTTCGTCTCCGGCGGCAGCTCTTTCTCGATTTGCAGCAGCTTGATCAGGTCCCCCAGCGTCGCCTTGCCCAGGTCCGCCCCCAGCTTCGCCGCGATCTGCGAAATCAGCTTCCGCACCAGCGACCGCTGCGACTTCACAGGTTTCGCCTTTCCCGGTGCCTTCGACTCCTCCTGCCCTTCCGGTTCCGGATTCGCCTTCGCCTCCGCTTCCCGCTCCGCCTTTGCTCTCGCCCTGCCCTTCGCCATCCGCGCCAGGAACTTCGTTTTCTCTTCCGTGCTCAGTTTCATCTCGCTATCTCCTCCAACGCCCACAACCGTAACCGGCGCATTCGTGCAACTTCGTCACCCCATCGCTCGCATGTGGCACAAAACAAACCAAATCGAGTTCGAATATTTTTGTTAACGGCCATTTGGCGCTGAGGCTAAACTTGCTGCATATGCCTCTCCGCACCTTCGCCCTGCTCGCATTTGGCTTGGTTTTCCCACTCCATGCCCAGTTCCGCGCTGGCATTGCGATCCGTGACATCACCCCCGACCTCGCCAAGGGCCCCGTCTACCTCGCGGGCTTCGACAACGGCCGCGTCGCCACCGCCGTCGAACATCCCCTCACCACCCGCTGCCTCGCCTTCGCCGGCGCAAAGTCAAAGCCCGTCGTCCTCTGCGGCGTGGACTCCATCGGCCTCTTCCTCGACGACGTCCGCCGCGTCCGCGCGCAGGTCCCCAACGCCCATGTCATCGTCGCCGCCACCCACGTCCACGAGGCGCCCGACACCATGGGCCTCTGGGGTCCCAAGCCCGGAGTCTCCGGAATCGACGAGGACTACAACACCCTCGTCGTCAACCGCACCGCCGAAGCCGCCAATGCCGCTTTGAAATCCCTCCAACCCGCCGTCGTGCGGCCCGCCGGCATCTCGTACAACTGGCGCAGGTACTTCAACGACTCCCGCCCGCCCGTCGTCCTCGACGACCAACTCCTCGTCCTCACTCTCGAAACGCTCAAAGGCCGGCGCATCGCCGCTCTCGTCAATTGGGCCTCCCACCCCGAGGCCCTCGGCAGCCGCAACACTCGCATTACCCCCGACTGGCCGCACTACCTCTACGACGAAATTCAGACCCGCACTTCCGCCCCCGCCGTCTTCATCAACGGCGCCCTCGGCGGAATGATGTCTCCCCTCGGCGCGAAGTTCAACGACCCCGAAACCGGCAAGCCCGCCGAGCCCGAAACCTTCCGTTTCGCCGAGATCGTCGGCCGTGACATCGCCCAGGCCGCCACCGATCCCGCCAACTTCGCGTTCGGCCGTCCATTGACTCCCGATGTCGTGGAATACAAGGAAACGGAAGTCGATGTTCCTGTTTCGAACGCCAACTTCCTCGCCGCCTCCGCCGCCGGAGTCTTTAAGGGCCGCAGACCCATCAACGGCGGCAAGGCCTCGCCCACCGTCGTCGGACTCCTGCGCCTTTCGGGGAAGGGAAGGCCCATCCTCGAAGCCGCCTGTATCCCCGGCGAGATCTACCCCGAACTCAGCAAAGGCTTCATCGCCCACGACCCGAATGCCGACTACCCCGATGCCCCCAGCGAGCCCGCCATCAAGGGCGAAATCCTCCCCTTCGGCAGCCCCATGGTCTTCGGACTCTGTAACGACGAGCTCGGCTACATCATCCCCAAGGCCCAGTGGGACGAGAAGCCGCCGTTCACCTTCGGCGCGAAGAAGGCCTGGTACGGCGAAGTGAACTCGCCCGACCCTGACACCGCTCGCGTGCTGCTCAACGCCCTGAAGTCACTCGCCCGTTGATTACCGCAAAGCCCGTTCGATCTCCGTCACCTGCTGGCTCAGCTCCTCGAGACGCGCATTCTCGCGTTCCATCAGGTGAAACAAATTCGTTTGTTGTTGTTTTAGCTGCTGTCCCCACGCCGCCGCTCTGTCCGCCGCCACCCGTGCCGCATCCAGCTTGCCCCTGAACTCAACCAACCACCCCGAGTTCGCCGCCTGCTCGTTCAAGCGCTTTTCCCAGGACAGTACGGCGCTCTGCGCCTCGGCCTCGTCCGCCAGTGCGTCGGCCAACCGCCGCCGCACTTCCCCGTCCTCGCGCAACAGCGTGTCCACCCGCTGCTGCTGCGCTCCCAGACGCTGCGCCAGAATGTGCGCACGCGCAGAGAGCATCACGGCCCGCCGCA
>JBOZRR010000041.1:0-34435 GCA_050789245.1 Bryobacteraceae bacterium
AGACCGCCCGCCGGCAAAACGAACCCAAATCCGAAGAAGAGCCGCCCGTCCTGCCGCCCATCCGCATCAACTTTGTGACAAAACGAACCCAATCCAGTCCGTCCATCTGGAACAAGCTGGCCAACCGGGACGAACAGTCCGAGCCCGCCGCCGGTCCTGTCGCCCAGGCGGCGCGGGAATGAGTATCAGGTCTTAAGGAATCACTGGGAACGGATTCGCCTCTTCGGCGGCCTCGCGCTTCTTGCGCTTGCTCACCGCCGTGCCGATGGCCACCGACCCCTTGAAGATCGCGCCCACGGGGACGAAGCCCCACAGCTTGTGTGCCGCCACGGCGCTCAGCGCCATCGACGCCACGCAGCCGCAGTTGGAACAGTCCGGCTTGCCGCCGAACTGGCACGGCTCGATCGAAGTCCGCAGGTCCGCCGACACCGTCGCCGTGGTCTTCGCGAAGACGCACTCATCCGGACTGTTGGGCGGCGCCGCAAACTGGTTGATCATGCCTTCCGGCATCTCCAGCTTCGGGTACTTCTTCCGAAGCACGCGGAACTGCGCAATCGCGCGCGCCCGCTGCTCCGGCGTCAGGATCTCCGGCATCTCGTCGCCGATCTGCGGCGTGAAGATCGAAAACCAGACCTTCGCGACCTCATCCTTCGGCGTCCAGAACGCCAGGAACTCGTCCAGGTACCCTTCGCGGTCCATCATCTGCCCGGTGACCGTGCAGTGGACCACAACGCGATGGCCCTGGATGTTCTTGATGATCCGTTCGTACGTTGCCGGCGTCCGGCGAACGTCGTGCTCGGGCTGTAGCCCGTCGATGGAGACCGTGATGTTCAGGCGCTTCAATCCTACCCAGGCCGCGGGCGGCGGCCGGAACGCCGAAGTCACCACCTGCACGTGGATACCGCGATCCAGCAGCATCGGCATCACGGTTTCCAGTTCGCGGTAGCGGACCAGCGGATCGCCGCCGACAATCGACAGGTGCAGAGGCTTGTGCCGGTCCACGATGCGCAGGATGCCGTCGATCAGCGCCTGGCCCTTGAAATCGGACAGCTCCCGCAAAGTCACACCACCACCCAGATGCCCCGCGTCGTACGCGTAGCAGCCCGGACAGCGTAACGGGCACTCCCGCGTGATTTCAATGGAAAGTGATGGAGCTTCACCCTTCAGGATCTTGCCCCAGGCGCGAACGATATCTGCTGGCTTCAGGTGGAACCTCCCGCCTCTGACGTCTCCGGCGCCGTCGCTCCCAGAGTGATGGCGACAACACCGACACTTTAAAGCGTAGCCCACTCGGGACATACAATGGGGGCGGAAGGATATTTCAGATGATTGCATCCGGGATCACCCGCCGCGCCTTCGCGGGCCTCATGGCCGCCGCGCCAGCAGCCTTTTCCCAGCAGCAGGACTGGGTCTCCCTCTTCGACGGAAGCTCGCTAAAAGGCTGGAAACCAAGCGAAAACACGGGCTCCTGGAAGGTCCAGGACGGCTGCCTCTTCGCTGATGGACCCCGCTCCCACCTGTTCTACGACGGCCCCGTCAACGGCGCGCGTTTCCGCAATTTTGAGCTCGAAGCCGAGATCCGATCCGCGCCCCGCTCGAACTCCGGCATCTTCTTCCATACCGCCTTTCAGGACAAAGGCTGGCCCGCCAAAGGCTTCGAGATCCAGGTGAACAACACCGCCGAAGGCGAAGGCGGCTACCGGGAGAACAAGAAGACTGGCTCGCTGTACGGCGTCCGCAACGTCTACAAAGCCTTCGCGAAGGACGGCGAGTGGTTCACCCTCCGCGCCTCCGTCCGCGGCAAGAATGTCCGCATCTGGATCAATGGCGTGATGCTGGTGGACTTCACTGAACCCACGCCCCCCGTCTTCGCCGGGAACAACGAGCGCGGCCGCTCCATCGACGCCGGCACCTTCGCTCTCCAGTGCCACGATCCCGGCTCCAAAGCCTGGTACCGCTCCATCCGCGTTCGCCCTCTCCCCGACTCGACCTCCACGCCCGCCGACGCCGAGGCCCCCACAGTGGACGCCGCCTACCAGGACATCCTCACGCTCGGCGCCGCCAACTACCCCATGGTGGACTACCACGTCCACCTCAAAGGCGAACTCACCCTGGAGCGCGCCCTGAAGCAGTCCCGCCGCGACGGCCTCATGTACGGCTTGGCCATCAACTGCGGCAAGGGCTTCACCGTCGAATCGAACGAAGGCGCCCGCAAGTTCATGGAGGGCATGAAGGGCCAGCCCGTCTACATCGCCATGCAGGCCGAAGGCCGCGAATGGACCGGCATGTTCTCGAAGGAGACCGCCGCGCTCTTCGATTACGTCTTCACCGACTCCATGACCTGGACCGACAACCGCGGCCGCCGCATGCGCACCTGGATTCCCGCCGAAGTCGGCCAGATCGCTGACCCCCAGGAGTTCATGGACACCCTCGTCTCCCGGGCCGTCGGCATCCTCAACAACGAACCCGTCGACATCTACGTCAATCCCACGTTCATCCCCGAGGTCATCGCCAAGGACTACGACAAGCTCTGGACTCCGGAACGCATGCGCAAGGTGGCCGATGCCGCCGCCCGCAACCACGTTGCCGTTGAACTCAACGACCGCTACAAGCTCCCGAGCGCCGCTTTCGTCAAAGTCTTCAAGGAGGCCGGCTGCAAGTTCACCTTCGGCACCAACAACGCCGGAGCCCCGGATCTGCGCCGCTCCGAGTACGGCATCCAGATGATCAAGGAGTGCGGCCTGAAGTGGCAGGACTTCTTCGTCCCCGGCCTCTGGTGGCCGCGCGCCGTCGAGCGCAAACCCGAAGCACTGCGCGGCTGACCGCGCGGCTTACATGGACGACGGGATATGATTGAGGCCAAGGGTCCTCATGTCCACGCCTCCGGCGCCACTGCACGATGAACTGATCGACCGCAAATTCTCCTTTTACCCGCCCATTCTCGGCATCGAGCACAACGAATGGACGCTGAAGGAGGCCACGTGGTCGGAGGTCGTCGTCGCTAACACCAAGACCCATCTCGAAGTCGCCATCCCTCGCAAGCTGGTCGGCTCGGTGTCCCAGGTCGATGAGCCCGTCATGATCGTCGGCCTCAATAAGGAGTTGCAGTACAAGACCGGCTCCGTCTGGCCCACTGAGCGCCGCGTCGTCTCGATGCCCGCCAACCCGATGAAGGCTCCGCCCCGCGTGCTGCCCGTCGCCCAGGCCGACGAGCCCAAGGGGCTCAGCGCCATCATGGGCACTGGCGGCGAGGGCACCGAAGGCCGCATCACCAAACTCATCGCCATCGCCTTCGGCAGCGTCATCTTCGTCGGACTGCTGCTCTGGGCGCTTGTCAGGTTCACCCCCGACGCCAAGCCCTCCTTCGTCGCCAAGGACCAGAGCTACCTGGAACTGAATCGCGACGACGATGTCTTCGCAGTCACCCGAAAGCTCGGCAATCCGAAAGAAGACCGCTGGAAACCCGAGACCAGTGAAATTCAGTTCCGCGCCCTCGCCTATCCCGAGCGTGGTTACATCGTGATCCTGATGGGCAATGACCGCGACTCGGCCCGCTACATCGGCGCCGTCGCTCCGTCGAGGGACGGCAAGACGTGGTCCGTGCTGCATGGCGTCGAATCCGCCCGCGGCGCCAGCACCACGCCCTTGCTGCGCCAGCTCAAGCCCTTCTGATCGGGGCTCAAGTCGATACAATCATTCGTGATGAAAAAACTGGTGTGGGTCGCCATCGCGGCCCTTGGCGCGTTCTGCCTGGCCGGAATCGCGTTGAAGCGTGGCGAGAGCATCAACTCCGCATGGCTGGTGGTCGCCGCCGTCTGTACCTACCTGGCGGGCTACCGCTTCTACGCGGCCTTCGTCGCAGCGAAAGTGATGGCGCTCGACAACGACCGGGCCACGCCCGCGGAGCGCCTCCGCAACGGCCACGACTACGAGCCCACCAATAAGTGGATCGTCTTCGGCCATCACTTCGCCGCCATCGCCGGACCCGGCCCGCTGGTCGGACCGACGCTCGCCGCCCAGTTCGGCTACCTGCCAGGCACGCTGTGGATCATCATCGGCGTCGTGCTCGGCGGCGCCATCCAGGACTTCGTCATTCTCTTCTCCTCTGTCCGGCGCAACGGCAAGAGCCTCGGTGAGATGGCCCGCGAGGAGATCGGCCGCATCGGAGGCCTCACGGCTCTCCTCACCGTCCTGCTGATCATGATCATCCTGCTGGCCGTGATCGCGCTGGTCATCGTCAACGCTTTGAAAGGCAGCCCTTGGGGCACCTTCACCATCGCGGCCACCATGCCCATCGCCATCTTCATGGGCCTCTATCTGCGCTACTGGCGGCCGGGCAAGGTGCTGGAGGTTTCGGTCATCGGCTTCCTGCTGGTCGTCGCCAGTATCTTCGGCGGCGAGTGGGTGGCCGCGCATCCTACCTTCGGCCCCTGGTTCACGCTGAGCGGCATGGCGCTGGCGCTGTGCGTCATCATTTACGGCTTCTTCGCTTCGGCCCTGCCGGTGTGGCTGCTTCTGGCGCCGCGCGACTACCTCAGCACCTTCGTCAAGCTAGGCGTGGTGCTGATGCTCGGCGTGGGTATCCTCTTCGTCCGGCCTGAACTCCACATGCCCGCCTTCACGCAGTTCACCGACGGCACTGGACCCATCTTCGCCGGCAAGATCTTCCCGTTCTGCTTCATCACCATCGCCTGCGGCGCCATCTCGGGCTTCCATGCGCTCATCTCCTCTGGCACCACGCCAAAGATGCTCGCCCGGGAGGGTCACGTTCTGCCGGTCGGTTACGGCTCCATGCTGCTTGAGAGCTTCGTCGCGATGATGGCCATGATCGCCGCCTGCTCGCTCCAGCCGGGCGTCTTCTTCGCCGTGAACTCGCCGGCCGGCATCGTCGGCGTCACGCCTGAGGCGGCCACCGCCACCATCTCGAGCTGGGGCTTCCCGGTGACGCCGCAGCAGATGCGCGAACTCGCCGGCCACGTCGGCGAGGAGACGCTCTTCTACCGCACCGGCGGCGCGCCGTCGCTGGCGCTGGGCATGGCCAGCATCTTCTCCCGCATCGCCGGCAGCGACGCCGTGCTGCGCTTCTGGTACCACTTCGCCATCATGTTCGAGGCGTTGTTCATCCTCACCGTCATCGACGCCGGCACCCGCGTCGGCCGCTTCATGCTCCAGGACTTCCTGGGCCACATCTGGAAGCCCTTGGGCCGCACTTCCTGGATGCCTTCCGTTCTTCTGACCTCGGCGCTGATCGTCGCCGCCTGGGGCTACTTCCTGATCCAGGGCGTGCTGGACCCGCTGGGCGGCATCAACTCCCTGTGGCCGCTGTTCGGCATCGCCAACCAGTTGCTGGCGGCCGTGGCGCTGTGCGTCGCGACGACCATCCTCATCAAGGCCCACCGCCTGAAGTACGCCTGGATCACGCTGCTGCCGCTGAGCTGGCTGGTGGTGGTCACCTACACCGCCGCCTGGCAGAAGATCTTCTCCGACGCGCCGCGCATCGGCTTCCTGGCGCAGGCCAACGCCCTTCAATCCGCGCTGGACGCGGGCACTCTGACCGCCGCGAAAGTCGCCGAGACGAACACGCTGATCTTCAACAACCGCCTGGACGCCGTGGTCTGCGGCGTCTTCATCGTGCT
Organism: Bryobacteraceae bacterium; assembly: GCA_050789245.1. Lineage (GTDB taxonomy): Bacteria > Acidobacteriota > Terriglobia > Bryobacterales > Bryobacteraceae > PNKE01. The sequence goes on from JBOZRR010000041.1 coordinate 5,637, forward strand.
GGTGACGACGATCCTGGTGGACTCCATCCTGGTGTGGAAAGGCATCCTGAGCGGCAGCCGCGAAGCCCGCTCTACGGAGACACCCTTCGTGCTCACCCAGCTCAACGCGGAGGAGATCTGACCATGCGGCGCTTCCTCGCCATCCTGCTCGGCATCCTGAAGGAAATCGGCGACGAGAACGCCTACGCCCGCCACCTCCGCATCCACGGAGTGAAGCACTCCGCCGAAGAATGGCGCCGCTTCACCGAGCACCACCACAGAGCCAAATACCAGCGAGCCAAGTGCTGCTGAGGACTACTCCTCCTCGATCCGCCGCACTTCGGGGACGGCCATCAGCAAAGACGGAACCGCGCCTGGCGGCGGATCGGCGTTTTGGCGTGTACCCATATAGAGCTTGTTGGCCGCCGAGGTGACGCCGCCCTCAACTCGTCTGTCGTTGCGGTAGTCAGTCGATTCGTCGACGGCGAGGCCGTTCAGGCAGAGAATCCAGGTCTCAACGGCGCGCCTGGGGATCAGGTGGGCAATCCGTTCGTCATTCCGGCGCGGCGCCAAACCAACAAGTCTCAGGCAATCGCTCAACTGCTCGGAACGTTGCGCGACGGCGCCCATGTCCGCGTCAACCATGACGACGAGCGCGGTCGCGGCCTTCGCCGACCGCCTGCGAAACGCTTGCACGTTCTTCGCGTACCTCGTTCGAACCCAGCTTTCGCCTGAACCGCGAAGACCGCCCGAAACCGGCTCGAAACGCACTTCGTGCCGTAAGTACCCCAGCCGCTTCAAGTACGCCCGGATAAATGCCTGATCCCGCGCACCTTCAGCAAGGACGACCAGCCGCGAGGCCCTACTCATGCGCCCATCCGCGCGCAATCAACTCGGACGCGGCGAGCGGGCTATCCGGTTCGGATTTGAACTTCTCGACCCGCGCGGCGCCGGACCCTTGACGTGTAAAGAACACCCCAAACTCGGGTGCCCACTGGTCGATAATTTCAGGATGGTGAGAGATCAGCAATACTTGCCCTAACCCATCGTCCACAGCGTCCGTGACAGCCATCAACCAGGGTTGAATCTCACGAAGCGACACGAAATTATCCGGCTCATCGATCACGACAGTGCCGCCTTTGGCAACGATGAAATGCAGGATGGCGTACAGCGATATCAGGCAGCGCTGGCCTTCGGAAAGCTCTGTCAAGCTGTACCGGACCGCATGTCCCCCCGCCACATCAAACTCCGCTGTCAGCTTCCTTACGCTTTCGCCAACCGGTTCCAGGTGCAGTGAGATGAAGCCGTCCAATGCGGATTGAAGATCGCCGAGAAAGGCGTAATCCTGCTTTTGAAACGTCTGGCGAAGATGGCGGTACCATGCGGCGAAATTCCTGAAGTCACCGGCCGGCGCCGGAAATTCTTTCTCGGCTTCCGCTGCCATTTCGAAAGGATTGAGCTGGAAACAGTACACGCCGCCAATCCAATCGCGGAACCGGAGCAGCCTCTTGTTGTCCGGTTGAGGAACAGTCTCCGCAAATGCCGAACGCCGGGGGTTGAATGGATACGTCGTCGTCGGTTCAGACGAGTCGCTGTAGAGGGCTACCTCCCCATCGGCGAATTCGAAGATGGGCCGGGTCTCAAACTGAATGGACTCCCGAACCACGCGAGCGCCTTCAGGGTGGTTCTCATGATGCAACTGAAGCTCGTATCGGTAGTTCGCGCCGTCAAGAACCACATCGACTTCAAAGCGTTGCTCCGGCTTCTCAATCCACCTTGTTCGTTTCGAGGCCGGGAATGTCTCGCTGGTGCGATGCCCCCCGTAGGCAAACCTGCGCAACGTGAGTAGGGCTTCCAGGAACGAGGTCTTACCAGTTCCATTCGCCCCCAATATGAGCTGTTTGCGCGCAGGACGGTACTCGAAATCCACAAAGCACCTGAAATTGTCGATGTAGATCCTGCTCAGCATCAGTCCTAATTCTAAACCCCGGCGCAGCCGGACTACTCCTCCTCGATCCGCGGAATCAGCTTGACGGTGACGCTCGCCAGGCCGCCTTCCCCGACGGTGACGTCGGCGCCGTAGGACAAATAGGGCTTCAGGTAATCGGGATCAAAGAGCGCGGCGGTGATGTTGCCATAAGTCCAGGCATAGACGCGATACGTTCCAGGGGCGACGTTGGGGATGTTGTACCGGCCATCGGGTTGGATGGCGGTCTGCCGAGATAAGATCTGCATTCTGCGTGAATTCGCCGAGGCCGGAAGGAGTACCGCCATCGCAGCGCTAGGCAGCGGCTTGCCCGCGAGATCCACCGTGCCTTCAATCTTCGCAACATTTGGTGCTGAGCGTAACAACAAGCGGCTCCGCCGGCGGTCCGGCGGTCAGGTCTATCGGCTGGTCGAGGTAGTCGCTGTCGCCCAACCGCACGGACTTCACGTAGGCCCCGGGCGGCGAGAAGACGTCGACGAAGTGGGAACCAGGAATCACGCCCCGCACCACGAAATCCGGGGAACCCTGCGCCGCGCTGGCACTACCGGAAACTTCATCGTCATTCCGCGTATTGATTACCGCCGGTTGGGAAGGAAACGGCTGCGGACCTTCGAATTGGAGCTTGCCTCGGACGTCGAATGCTGGCGCCGGGCGGAGTTCGATCCCTTCGAGGTTCTGGTCGTTGACCTCAACCGGCACACGCGCCGTCAGCCTGGCGCCATTTCTATGGATCTCAACGCGGATCGTATATTCGCCCGGCGGCACATTGTGCAGGGCAAACCTGCCTTTCTCTCCATCCATCGCGGATGTGAAATGCCTGGATGTGCCGCCGAACCCTTGCGAGCGAGACGAGAGAAACACAAGGTATCCGGAGTCCGCTGGCGCTCCAACCACCCGGCCGGATACAGTGACCTCGGGACCCCTTCTCAACGTGATGTCCACGCCCTCCAGCCTCTGCGCAGGGGCTACTTGAAGCGGTAAAGCCGCCTGATGGTCAGCGCCGGAAGGGTAGTAGGTGGGCAGATCCGAGCCCGGCGAGTTGAGCAGACGAACGCTCTCCCGTCCCGTGCCGGACCTGCGCGGCGTGGCGCGAAAGTAGTAGCGGCCCGGAGGCACTTCGGCGATTCGATACTGGCCCTGGTCGTCCGTCATGCTCCCTCCGCGTCTGCCCAACTCGCGGCCTCGCATGGTGTAGTCGAATCCAAGGATCTCCACGTGTACGTTCGGCGCCGGGTCGCCGTCCTGGTCTACGACGCGGCCAGTGATGACCGCAAATGGAGTCATCTTCAGAACAAGGCCCGTCCTGTTTTCGCCAGGACCGACGGTAATGGGCTGCTCGTTGGTGCCCTGCTCAGGGATGAAGCGGGAGCGATAATCGGGATGCTCAAGGACGAGCGTCGCGGTGGCCGGTTCGGTTCCAGTGAACGTAAACCGTCCTTCCGCATCCGTCAGGATGCCGAGCGACTCGCGCTGCCGTCTGGAGCGATTGGCGCCTGGATCGGCAAGGCTCAGCCTCACCAGGACCTTGCGGATGGGCGCGCCTGTGACGCTGTCCACCACCTGGCCTTCGATGCGCCACTCCTTCTCGGAGCCGGCGCCGCTCTGCGGCCAGGCCGGACCAACGAGGGCGACGCCAAGCAGGAAGGCGCCGAGCCTCACGACGCGGGTTCCTCCGGGAAGCGGATGACGTAGTGGTCGCCGGTGGTCGTCACCTCGACAGTCACGACGGGCGCGGAGAGGGAGGCGAGGATCTTCGCGGCGGCGAACAGGCGCTCCTCGGGGAGCATGCCCGCCTGAAGCTCGATGTCTGAACGCCGTGGGGCGCCGGATTCGCCGATCCACTCCGCGCGGCAGAACTCGAGCGTGATGCCACGCGCGGTCAGCGCCTCGACGGCCGGGCCCTTCGTGTGGAGGATGCCCGCCAACATGTGTTCGGGGCCGATGGCCGCGGAGCGCGCCAATTCGGCCTCGTCGAGGGCCCCATTTAGAGCCTCCCTCGATTCCGCGCTCAGCGGCATGTCCCCGGACGTTGCCGAAGGCGTGTTTCCAAAATGCGCGGCGAAGCTCTGCCTGAACTCGGCGAGTGTCGCGCCGCCCAGGATGCGGGTTGCCAGCCGCGGATCTTCCCGGACAATGCCTAACAGCAGATGCCAGTTTTCGATAGTCAGGTTGCGCGTCTCCGAGGCCTCGTAGCGCGCGAAGAAGACGGCGCGGCGGGCCGTCTCCGTGAAACGCTCGAACATGTCACCACCCCCGTTGAGCCATCCATGCGAGGTAGAGAGCAGAGAGAAAGACGAGTACCGCCCGGTTGCGGCGCCAGGCGAGGACGGCCATGACAAGCGACACGGCCACCACACCCATGTAGAGCGGAGTCCAGATCCAAAGAGTGCCACGCGCCGCGGCCACGGCCGCCAGCGCGACAGCCGCGCCCACGCCCCACGCGCGCAGCGTCCGCGCCGGGGCGCCGGCGGCGAACGCCCCAAAGAGGAACGCCGCGGCCAGCATTTCGATCAGCTTCAGCAGGAATCCCGTCACGTCGCGTTGTTCACCCTCTGGATGCATGATAGTTGCATGCGCACTCCGGCCGCACTCCTCGTCCTCGCCTCCCTGCTGTCCGCGGCGGAGCCGCCATGGCAGCTTCCACCGCTCCGCGAACAGGCCCAGATCCAGCAGCGCTGGTTGGAAGCGCGGCTCGACAAGGCTCTGCCCTCGCTGATGCGCAAGCACGGCGTGGCGATGTGGCTGGTCGTCTGCCGCGAGTACAACGAGGACCCGGTCTTCTTCTCGCTGGTCTCGCCGACAATGATGGCGGCGCGCCGGCGCACCATCTATGTCTTCTACGACCGCGGCGAGAAGGGCGTGGAACGGCTGGCGCTGGGCGGCGGCTCGCAAGGCGGGCTCTATACGGTCTATCGAGATCCGGACAATCCGGCGCGAGAGATCGTCGGCGACGCGCAGTGGGCCACGCTCCGGAAGATCGTCGAACAGCGCCGTCCGCAGAGCATCGCGGTGAACATCTCGCACATCCACGCCTTCTCGGACGGGCTCTCGGCTGGCGAGTATCAACAGCTTGAAACGGCGCTCGGGCCGGAGTGGATGAAGCGCGTGGTGCGCGCTGGAAACCTGCCGGTGGAGTACATCGGCACGCGGCTGCCGGAGATGCTGCCCGTCTATCGCGGCATGATGGAGACGGTCCACTGGCTGATCGGCCGCGCCTTCTCGAACGAAGTGATCACGCCCGGCAGGACGACGAATCAGGACGTCGTCTGGTGGCTGCGGCAGCGGACGCAGGACCTCGGCTACGGCACCTGGTTCCACCCGACCGTGCGCGTGCAGAAGGCCGGAGCCTCGTTGAGCACCAGCCCGATCACCGAGGATTCCGCGGTAGTCATCGAGCGCGGCGACGTGCTGCACGTCGATTTCGGCGTGACGGCGATGCGTATGAACACGGACACGCAGCACATGGGCTACGTGCTGAAGGACGGCGAGACGGCGCCGCCGCCGGGCATCGTCAAGGCGCTGGCCAACGCGCAGCGGCTTCAGGAGATCGTGATGGAGCAGATGCGGCCGGGCCGCAGCGGCAACGACGTGCTGCGAGCCGCATTGGCGCAGATGAAGCGTGAAGGGATCCAGGGCTCGGTCTATTCCCATCCGATCGGCGACCACGGCCACGGAGCGGGCCCGCTGATCGGCCTGTGGGACCGGCAGGAGGGCGTGGAAGGCCGGGGTGACATCGCCGTCTATCCGAACACCTGGTTTTCGATCGAACTGAATACGCGCACCAAAGTGCCCGAATGGGATGGCAAGGAACTGTTCGTGGGCATGGAGGAGGATGCGGCCCTCGACACCGAAGGCCGCATCCAATGGGTGCTCAGGCGGCAGGATCGCTACCACCTGATTCGGTGAGCAGGACGATTACTGGGTTCGTTTGGCGGTCCACTCGATGGTGGTGTCGCCTTGGGGCAACTGGCCGGTGAGCTTCAGTGTGTCGCCGGTGAGTTTGCCTTTGTAGCTCACCTTCATCTCGTTGTCCTGGAACTTGATGGTGACGGCGAAGGAGACCGAGTCGCCGTCCACCTTTCCGTCCTCGATGGCGGACTTGCCGAACCTCTCGCTGACGGTCTCGCCGGTCAGCTTGTTGCCATCCACCTTGAAGGTGAAGGTCCGCTGCATGGACCCGTTGGGGCCCTCCGCAGTCGCCTTCCATGTGCCGGAGATGTCGGCGGCGGCGAGGCTGAGGGCGCAGAGAATCAGACAGACGAGGACGCGCTTCATGGGCGGACTCCTTGAGACGTGTTGAAGATGCCCCTCGCGAGGGGATGCAAGAGAGTTTGTCGAAGCGCGCGCCCGGCGTCAAGCGGCCGGGCGTCAGCCTTCGAGCACCTTCACGATGCCCGCGAACACACTGTCGGGCGTGCCGTCGCCGTCGATGCGATGGTAGTCGCCTGCCTGGTAGAAGCCGATGAGCGGCGCGGTGATGCGGTCGTAAGCGGCAAGACGGTTGCGGACGGTGTCCTCGCAGTCGTCGGCGCGCTGCGACAACGGCTGGCCGCAGAGGTCGCAAGTATTCTCGACCTTCGGCGGATGGCTGCCGAGGTTGTAGATGTGGCCGCACTGCGAGCAGAAGCGGCGCAGGCAGGTGCGCGCGATCAGTTGCTCGTGCGGCACGTCGATATGGATCACCGTGGGCTGCGGCCAACCCTTCTCCGTGAGCATGCCGGAGAGGTACCGTGCTTGCTCGAGCGAGCGCGGATAGCCGTCGAGCAGCACGCCGTTGGCGCAGTCGGACTGCGTCAGGCGGGAGGCGACGATCTGGTTCACCAGGTCGTCGGAGAGCAGGCCGCCGGTGATGGTGACGCCGGCGGCGATCTTGCCGAGCGGCGTGCCGGCCTTGATCTCGGCGCGGATCATCTCGCCCGTCGAAACCGCCGGGATGCCAAGGCGCGCGGCGATGCGCTCGGCCTGGGTTCCCTTCCCGCAGCCGGGGGGTCCGACAAGGAGCAGAACGCGAGCGTCAACGGCGGTCACGGAATCGGTATGAGAGGCGGGCTGCGGGGTAGTCATGCGGTCTCTACCCGGAAGTTTATCTTGCGAGTCCGATTTCAGTCAAACGGGTCTGAATTGCTCTTTTGAGCGCGGCTTGGACCCCGCTGGCGCGCAGATGCGGTTCAGGACCGCGGTGAGTGCGTTGAGGTCAATTGGCTTGGTGAGATAGGCGTCGGCGCCGGCTTCGAGCGCCTTCGTGCGCGACTCGGAGCTGGCATTGGCGGTGAGGATGATCACCGGCGTGTGAAAGCCCTTCCGTCGGTCCTGCTCGCGGATGAGCGCGGTCGCGGCAAGGCCGTCGAGGTGCGGCATCTGAAGATCCATCAGCACGGCATCGAAGCGCTCCTGCTGGACCATCAGCACGGCCTCGCTGCCGTTGGTGGCATGCGCGACCGTGCAGCCCTGTTTTTCGAGCAGCAGCGTTCCGAAACGGCGGCTGACATCGTTGTCCTCCACCAGCAGGACACGCAGCGGAATGGGTGACGTTGGAAACGCGTCGGACTGCCCGGCGCTGAACCGCGTGACTTCACTTTCGGAGGCAATCCCGAACTGGGCGTCGAAGGTGAAGCGGCTGCCCTTCCCCGGCACGCTTTCGACGCTGATCTGTCCACCCATCGCCTCCACCAGCCGGCGGCAGATGGCGAGCCCGAGTCCAGTGCCGCCGTACTGGCGCGTCGTGGACCCGTCGGCCTGGCGGAACGGATCCCAGATCAGATCCTGCTTCTCGGACGGGATGCCGATGCCGGTATCGGTAACGGTGAAGCGCAGCCGGACCCGCCCGCCGGATGCGGTGACGGGGACGACATCCAGACGCACCATACCCAACTCGGTGAACTTGATTGCGTTGCTGTGAAGATTGAGCAGGATCTGGCGCAAGCGCGTGGGATCGCCGGCGACGGCGTCGGGGACGTCGGGATCGATGTACTGCTCGAGTTTCAGGCTCTTGTGGCGGGCCAGCGCGGAGACCGTCCTTGTGACGTTTTCGACAACATCGCTCAGGGAGAACGGGATGTCCTCCAGTTCGACGGCGCCGGACTCGATCTTTGAAAAGTCCAGGATCTCGTTCAGCAGATGAAGCAGGGAGCGGGCCGAGGAGTCGACCGTTTCGAGGTAATCCCGCTGCTCGTTGTTGAGATGAGTCGCCATGGTGAGTGCCGTCATCCCGAGGATGGCGTGCATGGGCGTGCGAATCTCGTGGCTGATATTGGCCAGGAACTCGTCCTTGAGCCGTCCTGCCTGTTGCGTCTGGAAGAGCAGGCGCTCGATGTCGCCCTTCTGCTCCTCAACGCGCGCCTTTTCGATCTCGATCTGCCGTGTGCGTTCGCTGACAGCCTCCTGTAGCATGCGTTCGCGGACAACGTGGCCGCGCATCCGGGACAGGTAGATCAGGCCGGCGGTACCCAGGACGAAGAATCCGGCTACGGCGCGGAACCACCAGCTCAGCCACCACGGCGCGCGGATCTGGAACAGGAAGCTTGCGGTAGGCCCCCAGGCTCCGCCCATCAGCCGGGCCTGGAGTTCGATGGTATGGTCGCCCGGCGGCAGGTCCTGGAGCGAGATCTCCGGCGTGGGCACCGGAATCCAACCCGCCCCGCGAGTGGGGATGCGGTAGCGGTAGCGAAGATCGGTTTCGCTCGCGAAGGTCAGTGCGGAGAACTCGATCCGGAAGAACCGATCCTTCCAGGGGATTTCGGGAACGCCGGTACCGGGGCCGGGATAGATGGTCCGGTCAGGGAACTCCACGCCGGTGATCACAATCGCGGGAGGAGACGGCTGCACCAGCGGTCGCGCTCCGGAAAAGCGTGAGAGGCCCCGGCGTGTGCCGATCCAGACCTCGCCCGTCGAGTCGGCGAGAAACGCGCCCGTTGTACAGTCCTGCCAGATGAGGCCGTCGCCGGTACTGATGTTGATCCACTGCGACCGGTCGTACAGACTGATTCCGTTGTCGGTGCCAATCCAGATGCGGCCGCGCGGATCGGACTTGAGGAAGCTCAGATTGTTGGAGGGCAGTGTCGCCGGGAACGAGTAGTGGGTGACGTCAAGCTTGCCGCCCTTCTCAACGACGCGCGACACGCCGAGCACAGGGCCGTAGCCGACCCAAATGGCCCCCTCGCCGTCTTCGGCCAGGAACGTAATGCTCTGATTCAGCAGCCCGTCGGCCGCTCCGTATTGGCGCCACTCCGAACCGGTCCACTTCAACAGCCCCTGGCGCCCGCCGGCCCAAAGCGTCCCGTTGCGCGCAGGCAGAACGTCGTGGACAATCGACTCGCCCATGTGGGTCGGAACCCGGACCCGCTCGAAGCGGATGGGTTTCTGGCGGACGTTCGCACGGAACAGCGCGCTGCGCGTGGGAACCCAAAGCGTGCCGTCGCGCGGGCCGCCGGTCTCCATGATGAGGTTGAGGATGCGATCGGAATCGAGGCCCTCGTCCATGCCGAAGTTGACGGGCTTGGCCCACGGGCTGGCGATGTAGCTGAGTCCGCCACCGCCGAATCCGGCCCAGACACCCCGGTCCGGGTCCGCGGCAATGGCGCTGACGTCATCGTTGGGCAGGCCCTCGCGCCGGGTCCATAGCTTCCACGTCCGCGTGGAGTCCATGAAGAGATTGACGCCATACGCTGTCCCGACCCACAATCGGCGGTCTTTGTCGCGGACGATGGACTTGATGGTATTGGTGCTGAGGCCGTCGTGATTGGTGTAGCCCATCCAGTCGCCGCGGCCCAGGAGCCGCGCGAGCCCGTATGTGTCGAGGCCCACCCACAGGTTTCCTTCGCGATCCCACAGCACGTCGCTGACCTGGTCGGCCGGAAGGCCGTTGTACTCGGCCAGGCGCTGCCAGGAGCCCTGGTCGCTGACATAGACGCCGAACTGCGTCGGGACGGCCACCCGGTTCTCGGGGTCGAGCGAGAGGCTGGTGACGGCGTTGGCGATGGGGAAGTCGCCCGGCACAGGCCGAAACTCCGCGGCGCCGCGGGCACGGGTGAACATCTGGCCTCGGCTGCGGAGCCAGAGCGTGCCCGTACCATCGGTGATGAGTGCGTCGTAGGCGTCGCGAGGCAACCCCGGGGTGGGCTCGATCTTCAACTGCTTCCCGTCGAAACGGCAGAGGCTGGTTCCGCAGGTGGCCCAGACCGCGCCGTCGCCGTCGACATGTACGGCCTTGATGCCACCGGGGCCGGACTGGTCGGGTGCGCCGTAGCTCTGAATCGGCAGCGTGCTGTCGTGAGGGACAAGGGTGAGCGCGCTGTTTCCGGCGACGTAGAGGTAGCGGCTGTCGGAGGCCAGCCCGTGCCGTTCGTCGACGAGGGTCGCGCCCGCGAAGTTCACGCGCTGGAATCGTCCGTCCACGAGCTTGGAGAGACCAACGCCGCTGCCGACGTATAAGACGCCCTTCGGAGTCTGATGTAGGGCTCGAATGGACTCGCCGGGCAGGCCGTCGGCTGTGTGGAACGCGCGGAAGCGCGAGCCGTCGTAACGGTACAAGCCGTTGGAGGTCCCCACCCAGATGAAGCCCGTCTGGTCCTGAATCAAGGATCGAACGGAGGTGGTGGAGAGGCCCGTTTCCGGACCGTACAGTCGGAAGGGATATCGCTGGGCGTGGATCTGCGGCGCCAGCACCAGAAGGGCCAGCCAAGCCGGGAACGATCTGCAGCTACGTCCTATCAGGGCCACGCTACTCAGGCCTAAATCGAACTTGCTCAAAACGACGGACGAACGTTCAACGTCCGGCCAACGCCGTTCCTGATCTCCCGAACCCCATGTCGAACGGCCTCCGGGGCCGCCAGCAGGCTGACGACCAGAAAGGCCTCACGCTCGAAGTCATAGAAGTATCCCGGCTGGATAAGTACTCCGCACTCCTCCAGCAGGCCGAGAACCCACTCCTCCTCGGAGTGAACTTTCGGAACCTCCATAACGGCGGACCAGCCCCCTTGCGGGGGTAAAACACGGCAACCCGATTCCGGCGGTAATTCCTCCATGGCCGCCTGGAGGGCTGCTCTGCATTGATTCATGATAACCGTGCGCACGCCAGGAGCAACCCCCAACCAGCGAGAGGCCGCATACTGCACCGGAGCGGAGACCGGCAGATAGGCATCCGCGATCCATTCAAGGCGTTCAATCGCCTGACTTCGCAGGGCTTCCGGGCCGCCGACGTGAATCCAGCCCAGTTTCATCTGGGGCAGCCCCGCCGCCTTGGACAGGCCGGATAGCGTGAAGACCAAGGCATCCTTGTGCGGCGCGAGTGCCGAGATCCGCCCGGGATCGGCGCCCCAAGCGAAGTCGAAGAAGACCTCGTCGCTGATGAGCGCGATGCCATGGCGGGCGGCGAGAGCGGCAAGTCGCTCGAGGTCGCCGCGCTGGAGGTAGGAGCCCGTCGGATTATTCGGGTTCACGAAGAGGATCGCCCTTGTGCGCGGCGTGATGGACTGTTCGAGGGCGTGAAAGTCGACGGGCCAGCCGGGCTCCATCATGAGCGGATACTGCACGCAACGCACGGCGTCGAGCGCGGCCAGGCATTCGAAGAGCGGATAAGACGGGCGCGGAACCAGGACCTCCTCGCCCGGCTCGCAGAGGAGCTTGAAGAGCCAGCCGTAAGCCTCACTCGTGCTCGAAGTGAGAAAGACGTGCTCAGGGGAGACAGAATAGCCCTGGGCGGCATGGTGAGCGGCGACGGCCTCCCGCGCTACGAGGAGGCCTTGGGCGGTGGGCTCGTACTCGGCACTGCCGCGATCCTGAAGCGCGGCGAGGATCTCTTCGACGGGGTAGTCGAGGCCGGCTCGGGTGGGGTTCGTAAGGGTGAGGTCGAGGACACTCAACCCGCGAGCCCGCCGGGCAGCTAGAGCCACACTGAGGCGATTGGCTTCAAGGCTGCCTGGCGTTCTCGACGAGAACATGACTCAGGATTCCGCAACTACGTGATTGCGCAATTCGCCGAGACCTTGGACTTTCACGACAACATCGTCGCCCGGCTTCAGCCAGCGCGGCGGTTTCTGGGCAAAGCCAACGCCGCCCGGCGTGCCCGTGGAGACGATATCGCCGGGCTCGAGTGTGAAGACTGAGGAGAGGTACTCGACGAGCTTGGGGATGCCGAAGATCAGGTTTTTCGTGTTGGAGCTTTGCATCTGCTCGCCGTTGATGGTGAGGCTGATGTCGAGGTTGTGCGGCTCGGCAATCTCATCGGCCGTGGTGAGCCAAGGGCCGGTGGGAGCGAAGGTGTCGAAGGTCTTGCCCATCAGCCACTGGGAGGTGGCCATCTGAAAGTCGCGGGCGGAGACGTCGTTCAGGCACATGTAGCCGAAGACGTGGCGCTTCCAGTGCTCCGCCGGGATGTGGCGGCCGCCCTGCCCGACGACGAAGGCAAATTCGGCTTCGTAGTCGGGCTTCTCCGAATTCTTAGGCAGAATGATGGCCGAGCCGGGACCGGTGATTGAAGTCGGGAACTTATTGAAGATGGTGGGCACCTGGGGAATCTCCATCTTCGACTCCTCGGCGTGATCGCGGTAGTTCAGGCCGACGCAGATCACCTTGGGCGGACGCGGGACAGGAGCCAGCAGAATAGCGCTCTGAATGTCGATGGAGACGGAGTGCGGCACGGACTTGAGATACAGGTCGATCTCCGCGCGTGCGGTCCAGCCGCCGCGAATCACGGAAAGCATGTCCTGAAAGCCAGCCGGGCGCAGGCTGAAAATCCGGTTCTCGAGCACGACTCCGGGCTGCGCGGGGGCCCCGGGGATCGTAAAGGTGACAAATCTCATGACGCCAACCTCCTCAATAGGTACACCCCGAGTTTAAGCGATCCGGCTCGAGCGGCTGAAACACGCAGCCTACTGAATCTGCATCTTGAGGATGGTCAGTGAGCGTTTGGGAAACGTATACGTCAGACCGTTGTTGGCGACCTGCGAGGTGATGGTCCGCGTGACCGGCACCACCTTCTTGTCGTCGCCGAAGGTGTGCGTGGCTTTCAGGTCGGGATGGTTCATCTCCCAGACCTCGATCTTCGGCTGAACGCTGCCGGTGACGTTGTCGATGCGGGCGGCGATGTCGTTGCGTTCGCTGCGGTTCAGGACGTTCAGGTAGAGTGTCTTCGACTTGGCGTCGTAAGTGGCCGAGGAGTCGAGGTACTGGACCTTCGGGTGGCGTCCGGAGCTGTACGTCGGGCCGGTGACCAGCAGGTCGAGCGAGGCGAGGTTGCGCTGCTTGCCGTATTCGAGCAGCGGCCAGTAAATGGGTTGAAGGAACATGCCCTCTTTGTTGGTGAAGATCGGCGCGATGACGTTGACGAGCTGGGCTAGGTTGGCCATCTTCAGCACGTCGGCGTGTCGGATGAACGAGTTGAGAAACGTGCCCATGGCGAGTGCGTCCTCGTAGTTGTAGATCTCTTCGAGACCGGTGCTGCCGGTGGCGTACTCGCCGCCAGTGGCGCGGGCGCGATACCAGACGTTCCACTCGTCGAATGCAATGTAGATGGGGCGCGGGCGCGGCATGCGGGCCTGGACCGCGCGAATCTGCCCGGCCACGACCTGAATGCGCTCGTCGATATCGGCGCCGGCAGCCAGGAAGCGCTCGAGATTGTTCTCGCGGTTCCCGATGTAAGTGTGCAGTGAGATGTAGTCGATCTCGTTGCGCAGGCGCTCGAGCACGACGCGGTTCCATTCGACCCAGTCCGCCCCGAAATTTGACGAGCCCGACGCGATGAGCTTGATGGACTCGTCGGCCCGGCGCATGGCCTTTGCGGCTTCGAGTGCGAATGTAGCGTAATCGTCCGCGTTCTTGTGGCCAAGCTGCCAGGGGCCGTCAATTTCGTTGCCGAGACCCCAATACTTCACCCCCCAGGGCTTCTCCCGGCCGTTCTGCTTGCGGAGCAGGGCAAGCGATGTCGGGCGGGACTCGTTGACGTACTCTACCCACTCGCGGGCCTCATCCACGGTGCCTAAGCCGGCGTTGATGCAAAGGTACGGCTCCGCGCCGACGGCGGCGACGTAGTCGAGGAACTCGTGCGTGCCAAAACGGTTCGATTCGGTCGCGCCCCAGGCATGGTCAGGACGTGTGGGACGCTGATCGCGAGGGCCGATGCCGTCGCGCCAGTGGTAGCCGGAGGCGAAGTTGCCGCCGGGCCAGCGCAGGATGGAGACGCCCATCCGCTTGGTGGCCTCCATTACGTCCTTGCGGAAGCCGCGCTGGTCGGAGAGCGGGCTGCCTTCCTCGAACATTCCGCCGTAGATACACCGGCCAAGGTGCTCAGCGAAGTTGCCGAAGACGTGCGGGTGTACGTCTCCGATGACACGATCGGTGTCGATCTTGATGCGCGCCTGCGGCGGCTGCGCGAGGACGGCCGCCGCGCCGAGAACCAGAAGAAGGGCTGTGCGTGACATGGCGATCAGGCAGAGTCTTTCAATTCCGGCCCAGGTTCGTCAAGTCGTCAGTTCATGCCGCGGCGCACGGAAGCGATCAGCCTCCCGGCGGTGACTCGTTCGACGGAGGGCTGGGGCTCCGGACGCCGCGGCCGGAAGATCCAGACAATCAAAATGAAGACCACCGCACCCAGAAGCTTTTCTATCCGGGAATTCAGTTCCGATCCGAAGATCCAAAGCGCCAGTGCCGCCGCCAACACTCCGGCGGCGGGAACCAGCAAGTGCTGGATCACTGGCCAATGCCACGCCCTGTGCACGTTATCGCGCCACGCCCGTTCGCTGAGAAACTCCGTGCCGAACTCGCGGCTTAGAGCAGCGAGCAGATCGTCGGAAGGAAGTCCGGCCGCATCGAAGTGGAGGTCGACTTCGGTGGCCGCGCTCACTTCGGTTGGCTGCTTCCCAAGATGGACGGCGACGATCGCGAGGACCCTTTCCCGGACGCTGTCGGTCATTTCAGCGACTGGAGGTCAATCAGGCTGACGCCCTGGCCTTTGCGGCCATCGTTGAAGATCACGTAGCGGCCCTGGCGGCAGAAGGAGGCGTGGGCGTGGACACGGGCGGCCCCTCGGATGTCTTTGTCGAGCAGGCGGCGGTTGCCGGTTTCGGTTTCGATCAGCCAGAGGTTCCCGGCGGAGTCGTCGGCGACGAGTTGGCGGCCATCGGGGCTGGCGGCGACGTGCCAGTAATCACCAGCCATCAGGCGCGCGTTGCCGGCGACGTCGGCGATGAGGATGCCCGTCTTGTCGAGGATCAGCGTCATGTCGCCAGTCTGGGCGACCCAGGATTCGTGGGTCACCCACTCTTTCAGCGGTGTGAACCACTTCTTCTGGTCGGTGACGGCATAAAAGGGGCGGTTGGCGGTGCCGTCTGTGTTGACCAGCCAGGTCCGTTGGGGCGCGTAGCCGCCGGTCTCCCAGACGTAGAAGATGATGGGTAGCTTCGGATGGTGCTGGACATGGCCGATGCGGAAGCCCTGCCGGGTGACCGTGCGGTAGGCTCCGGTCTGGACGTCCACCAGGCCGATCTCCCATTCCGTGGGGCTGATCTGCTTGGAGACGGTGACCGATTTGCGATCCGGGGAAAAGGTCGGCTGGCCGGAACCGCCCACCAGGGGTTGCGGAAGGTCACCGATGCGGCGCTCGGCGCGAGTCTGGATGTCCAACTCCATCAAGGAGTTGCCGCGAAAATAAAGGATCAGCCGCGGGTTGTCCGGATGGGGGCAGGCCGAAGCGGCGTGGACGCCGGGGCCGGAGGTGAGTGTCGTAAGCTTGCGGGTGGCGACGTCGAAGCTGGCGACTTGGCCGTCGACGGCGAGAATCACGGCGCGATTGTCGGCGGTGAAGTTCGAGAAATGGTAGTAGAGGTTTGAAGCCTTGGCCTCCGGGGGCGTCATCTCGACCGCTAAGGCCATGAAAAGAAAGAGGGTTGAGAACATAGGGCTATCGTGTGGCGCAACCGCGCCTCACTCATGTATAATTCATGGAAGGGATTCCCTGCATTCCCCGAGACATTCCCACGGAGTTTTTTTCATGTCCAAGTATTGCCCTGTGACTGGTAAGCGGCCCGTGAGCGGGAACAGGGTGTCGCACGCCAACAACAAGTCCAAGCGCGTTTTCGAGCCGAACCTGCACGAGAAGCGTCTGTGGTCGCCGGCCCTGGGCCGGTTCGTGAAGCTGCGCGTCAGCGCGAAGGGTCTGCGGACCATCGACAAGCGCGGCGTGGACACTGTGCTCGCCGAGCTGAAGCAGCAGGGCGTGAAGTTCTAGGAGATTACAAATGGCGCGCATTCTCATCCGCCTTGTTTCCACCGCCGGTTCCGGCCACTTTTACACCACCACCAAGAATCCGAAGACCAAGACGGAGAAGATCGAGATCAAGAAGTTCGATCCGAAGCTCCGCAAGCACGTGGTCTACAAAGAAACCAAGATCTGACGGCTCCCGCAGCCTCGAATTTCGCCCCGTCCGGCCGCAAGGTCTGGCGGGGCTTTCGGTTTTTCGGGGACAATAACGCCATGCGGATGACGACGGCTCGATTCATCGGAATCGTTCTCGGGACGCCGGTGGTGCTCGGCGCGGTTCTGTATGCGTTCGGATTGCGATTCGAGTTCGACGGCACAGGATCGATGCCGATGTTCAAGTGGGAGCGCGGCGACCGGTACGCCGATCTCGACCGAAAGGCGGCCGAAGACCGGGCGGCGCTGGCCGCGGTCGCGACTCCCGTCCCACCCGCGCAAGTTCCAGCCGCGGTCCCGCAGCCAGCCAACGCCACGGTAGCCGAACCAGTGGCAATGAAGGCGCCCTGGCCGTCGTTCTACGGACCGAACCGAGACGGCCATTACACAGAGACGCCGATCCTCACCGCGTGGCCAGGGTCCGGGCTGAAGCAGATCTGGAAGCGGCCGGTCGGCGGCGGCTATGCGTCGATGACCGTCGCCGGGAATCGCATCTACACCATCGAGCAGCGCCGAGACAAAGAGACGGTGGTCTCGTACGATTTCTCGAGCGGACGCGAGGTTTGGGCCGACGCGTGGCCGGGGTTCTTCCAGGAATCGATGGGCGGCGACGGGCCGCGGGCGACGCCGACGTACGACGCGGGCCGCGTGTACGCTTTGGGGGCGAAGGGCGAGTTCCGCTGCCTGGACGCCGTCAGCGGCAAAGTCCTGTGGCGGAAGAACATTCTGGAGGACAACGGGGCGCCGAACCTGGAATGGGGGATGTCGGCCTCGCCGCTGGTCGTGGACGGCAAGGTGATCGTGCTGCCGGGCGGCTCCGGCGGGCGGTCGATCGTGGCCTACGACAAGAACACCGGCGAACGGATATGGGGCACGCTCGACGATGGAGCCGCGTATGCCGCTCCAATGGTCGCCACCCTGGCCGGCCAGCGGCAGATCGTGGCCCTGACGGTCACGCGTGCCGTGGGACTGTCGATTGAAGACGGCAAACTGCTCTGGGAGACCCCTTGGGTGACGTCGTACGGCGTGAACAGCGCGTTGCCGATCGTCGTAGGGCCGAACCGAATCGTGCTGACGTCCGGTTACGGTACCGGCGCGAAACTGCTGGAGATTACGAAGCAGGGCGACGGTTTCAGCGCGAAGGAGCTATGGACCAGCCAGGCGATCAAGGCCAAGTTCAATAACGCTGTGCACCATAACGGGGCGATTTATGGCATCGATGACGGCATCATGGCGGCGATGGACGTGGCCACCGGCAAGCGTCTGTGGAAGGGTGGGCGTTACGGGTTCGGCCAGCTCCTGTTTGCGCAAGGCCACCTGATTGTGACCAGCGAGCAGGGCGAGGTGGTGCTGGTGAAGGCATCGCCGGAGCGTCACGAGGAAGTCGCACGGTTCGAGGCGATCGACGGCAAGACGTGGAACGTGCCCGCGATGGCCGATGGCGTGTTGTTGGTCCGCAATACGACCGAGATGGCCGCCTACCGCGTTGCGCCCTGAGTGCCGGCCGATTCGAGCGCGGCGGCGTCGGCTTCCAAACGCTGAGCTTGCCTGGCCAACAGCGCCGCCCGGTTCCGCAGCATCACGGAAAGTTGAGGCGCCGCCGCTCCGAGGGTTGCGCGAACGACATCGATGGCGAGGCGATAGAGGCGGTCCGCTTCTTCGAGGTCGCCCAGGTCGGCGAGCAAGGCAGCGAGGTTGTTCCAGACGGAGGCCACCTGCGGGTTGCGCGTGCCGAGAACCTGTTCCATGGACTGCGCGGCCAGACGGTACGCCGCCAGCGCTTCCTGCTTCCGGCCGACTGCGCGGTACATCTCGCCCAGGTTGTTCTGGATCGTCGCCCATTGCACATTGGCGCATCCGAAGGCCGCTTCAAGATCGCGCGAGGCGTCGAGATAGAGCGGCTCGGCCTTCTCGAAACGGTCCCAGACCCGGTAGAGTTCGGCGAGATTGCCGCGAATGGCGGCGGTCTGCGCGGCGACGGTCTCGCCTTTCCCGTTGCAGAGTTTGATCGATTCCAGAAACAGGCGCTCGGCGGCCTTGTACTGCTTCTTGGCCTGAGCGAGCCCGGCGAGATTGTTCTTGAGGATGGAAAGGCGTACGGCATCGACCTTCGCTGCCTCCGCCTCCTTCAATGCCTTGCGAAACAGGCGTGCGGCGCGGTCGACTTCGACTTTCTGGTATGCCTGCTGGGCCTCTGCCGCGGTCGCGGCCCAATCCGGCGCAGCCTTCGTCGCACGCACACGGCTCACTTGATCTTCAACGCCTCCTCGAGGGCGGCCGGGTTGCGCAGCTTCAGCTTCAGCTCATGGATGGTGCTGGCATCGGCCTTGCCGGGAACGGGCAGGACGAGCACGGGCTCAGTGCCGAGTCGCCCGGTGGAGACCTTCAGGGTGAGGTCGATGTCCTGCACCTGAAGCGTACCCGATGTAAATGAGCCGACCGTCTTCTGGATCAACGCCGAAGCCTCCTCGGGCGACAGCGGGGCAAGGTCCGTTCCACGCACCTGGACGCTGAGCCGCTTCACCTGTGCATCCAGTGTACGGTTGGCCGCCTGGAGTTGTGTGAGCTGCGAGGTTTGGGCGTCGAACTTCACCTGAATCGACTGGATCTCTTTCTCGACCTTCGTCCGGGCAGCGACGGCTTCGGCCGTAGCGCGCTCGAGCGACCCGGACTGCTGGCGCGACTGGTCGATCTCCTCGCTAAGCCTCTTGTTCTCTTCAAGGAGAAGCCGGACCTGCTCCTGGATCTGAGCCAGATCGCTGGCCGTGTTGGATGAGGCGATGGGCCGCTCCGCCGTCGCCGTCTTTGCCACCGGTTTTGCGGCCTTCTTCGTGGCCTTCTTGACTGGCTTACTTCGGGTTGACATCGTCCACCTGCAAACTGCGGACGGTCTGCCCGCCCGGTTCAACTACATCAGCCAGCCAGCGCCGCGCGCCGGCCACGTAGGTAGTCCGGACCTCAAGCGGGCCAAGGATGCGCGCGAGACGTTGAAGGTCAGGCCGCTTGAGAATATCATCGCGAACGTCGGCCGGCCTTCGTGTAGGCGGGCGCTGCTGCTCGTCGGGAACGGCCACCAGCCGGGCCTTCAAGGTGGAAAGAACCGCCGGGTCAAGCTGGGCCTCACGGGTTAGCGACGAAGAGACCGGACGGATGACCACGCCTTTGGGCTGTTGCGGATCCTCGTCGAAAAGCAGCTTCACTTCCACCTCAGTCTCCGCGATGGCCACGCCGGTGCGCTGGCCGTTGGCGCCGGCCGCCAGTTCGAGCGTCGCCTTGTCGATACGCACCTGCGCGTCGAGGACGCTCTGCCCGACGTTTTCGAGCAGTCCGTCAAGCCGGATGGAACCTTTCGCTGCCATCAGACTCCTCCATTTTCGCGCCTGTCATCGACGGTGCGCTCGGGCTGCATGAGCGCCGGTCCGGGAACGGGCACGATTTTCGCGGTGATCTTCGAGGAGATCTTCAGGTCACGGTTCAGCCGCCGTTCCTGGCGCAGCGACCGTGTGGCGCCGAACAGTTTCTTCTCGTTCGACGTGGTGGTGGAGTTGACTGTCTCCACCACCTGGAGATCGAAGGCCACTTCAGCGGTGGCTTCGGAGAAAGCAAAGAAGGTAGGCTGGAGGCCGAGCTCGAGCAGGCTGACCTCGATGGGGTCGGCCTGCTCGAAGCGTGTCTTGCCGTCGGGTTCGATGATCTGCCGGACAGCCGGGACCACCTTCACTTTCGTCGCGGCGAGTTCCTGCGCCACCTCCGCCGAGCTCAGATCCAGCCGCGCCTGTCCTTCCGCAACAGCTTCCGCCAGTGACGTGAGGATATCGCTGATCGAACCGCCGGCCAGTTCCTGGACCGGCTCCAGCGGACTGCGGGGCCTGAGCGCGATGGGCATCAGTTACCTCCGCCCTGACGCTGGTCCACCACCACCACTTCCGGTGCGATACGCGCCGGTGGAGGCACGGGCACAAGGCGTGTGAGCAGACGGGATGTGCCGCGGACTTCCTTCTGAAACTTGCGGTTGTGGGCCACATCGACGCGAACCGAGGCGCTCCACATGGCGAAGCCGACCTTGGCTTCGGCAGCCACCTTGATGTTCGTTTCACGGCTCATCGTGGTCTTGATGTCCATGGTGACCTCGATGGTGGCTTCGGCGAATTGGTAGAAGGTGGGCAGGAGGCCGATCTGCAGCAGAGAGACATCCACGGGGTCCGCCTGCGTGAAGGTGACATTCCCGTTGTTGTCGATGTTCTGAGTGATGCGCAGAACGAGGGGGACGGTAGTATCCGCGAGCAGTTGGGCGGTATTGACGGAAACCTCGTCCAGGGCGCTCTGGGCTGAAGCGATGCCCAGGGCGAGCTTGGTTACCATTTCAGGCAGCGGTACATCAAGAAGTTCCTGACCGACACTCGGCATAAATCCTCTCCTTTTCCAGCTTTAATCCAACGGGATTCCTGGACCCTTCAGCAGCTTTTGGAATTGCGTGAAGCGCTCGGGGTCGACATGCACGCCGCCCACGGCGAGAATGCCGGCCTCGCGGCGCAGGGCCTGCGCCTGAGGAACGGCCATCTCCGCGAGCAGCCAGTTGGCGCCCTCCATCACGACATTTCCGCCGCGAGAGCGCACGTAGCCTGCAATTGGAACCGCGACGGACGCGCCGCGGACGAGGAAAAGCTGGCGGTCGCCACCTTCGCTATGGCGCACCCTCACTTCAGCCCCAAACCGGTCGTGCATCGATGACGCTACGGCTGCGGTCCCCCTCCGTTAAACCGGGGTTCAGATTAACAGTGGGGCTGAGAATCTGTCAATGGTATTTCCGGCCTAATCCTTTTGATATGTCGAGGACTATACGGAAATCCGGTATGCCTAGAAGAGCAATTTTAGGCCGAGCTGGATCAGTCTGGGGTTCTGGGCGCTGGAGATAGAGCCGAAGCCGGCCCCGCCAACGAAGTTCTGCGGCTGATCGAAATTGGTTCGGTTGAGCGCGTTAAAGGCCTCGGCGCGAAGTTGAGCGGTGAGGCCATCTCCGAAGTTGATGTTCTTCATCACGGAGAGATTCAGCGATGCTAGCCCTGGGCCATCGAGAATATTGCGGCCGGCGTTGCCGAACGTGCCGTACTGCGGGATGGCAAAGGCGGACGTGTTGAACCAGCGCTCCGGCGTGCGGGAGTCGAGGAACGGATCGCCCACAATGTTCGGCCGGTCGTTGGCGCCGAAGCCGAGCGAGGAGCGCCCGGTGCCGGAGTTGTCCATCTCCTGCGGCAGCGCGACGGTGAACGGGCGGCCAGACTGGAGCGTAACAATTCCGTTCGTCTGCCATCCGGCCAGGATCCAACGCGCTCGGGACTTCATCGGGCATGGGATCAGCCAGGAGAAGCCTGCCGTGAAGCGCTGGCGGACATCGAAATTCGACCGTGCCTTTTCCAGGCTGGCATTGCGCGAATCCTGTGGGAAGTTCGCATCGCCCGCGGACGGGAAGAAGTTCGACGCATCGTCGATGGACTTGCCAAGCGTGTACGACGAGACCAGCGACACGCCATGGCTCAAGCTGCGGCGAAGCGAAGCCTGGAGCGAGTGCCACGACGAATTGGCGCGGCTTTCGAGCTGGTTGATGTCGTCGAACCGGGGATCGGGGCGCATGCCGTTGTTGGGCAAGGTGCCGGGCGCTGGCTGGTTGATGTCCCGAGCCGACAGGAGGCGCGTTCCCTTCGTGCCGACGTACCCGACTTCAGCGACCGTCGAGCTGCTGAGCGACCGCTGAACATGGAAGTTCCAGTGCTGGACGTAGGGCGTCCGAATCCCGGGGTCAAAGGAGAATGCGGAGCCGGGGATCTGGTACGGATAGTCGCTGGGAAACGGATTAGAGAGTGTCAGCAGGTAGGCCTGCGAGGTGACGAAAAGCCGGAAGTTGAAGTACGGCGGAGTGAAATACATGCCTTCACTCGGCGCCAGCGCGCTCTGGTCGAAGTAGAAACCGTAGCCGCCGCGGAGGACGGTCTTACGGGACTCGCCGGGCGACCAGGCAATGCCGATGCGGGGGCCGAAGTTGTTGCGGTCCGAGTGGTATCCGGCCCGGGGCACGCCGTTGGTTCCGACTTGGGCCAGGCCATGAGAGATCGGATCGTAGACATACGCGCGGTCGTTGGGATCGACCGGCGGGGAGTTGTACTCGTAGCGCAGCCCCAGATTGATCGTCAGATTTTCGCGGACTCGGCGGTTCATCTGGGCGAAGAGGGCATAGCTTTCCCCGCGCAGGTTCTGCGGATTGTCCAGCGTGGCTCCGGCGGTGGCGGCCGGCAGGCCCTGGAGCATCTCCGCCAGCGCGCTACCGGTGAAGCCGACAAACTGAATCAGCCCGCGCGACTGGACGTCGCGGTAAGCGCGCTGGTCGAACTTGCGAATCTCGCCGCCGAATTTCCATAGCGTGGCACCCTGCGTCCAGGTGGCGGTGTTCAGTACCTGGTAGGTGTTCGACGAGGACGACTGCGGATTGTTGTACTCATCGCCCAATGGCGAGTAGCCCAGGACACTGACAAAGGTCAGGCCCGTGTCGCGCGGATTCCCGGACAGCACCGGCAGGCCCACCTGCGAGTTCAGGTTGTTGTTGATGTTCTCCTGGAAGACTCCGATAGACACGCGATTGTACCCGAGCCGCAATTCGTTGATGAGCGAGGGCGTGAAGACCCGCGTGTAGCCGATGACCGCATTCTGCGCGCGACGGGGGACATTCGTGCCATAGCCGGGCACTTGCGCGAAGCTCGGACCGGCGAAGGGCTCAAAGAGGCTGCGGTCGGCGAAGCTGTAGCGGCCCATCAGTTCAGACTTCTCGCTCAACCGGTGGTCGAGTCGAACATCGAAATTGTCTGAATCGTCCAGAAGGACCGGCGACGACACATAGTTCTGAGATCCGGCGCGATTCGGTAGCGGATACAGCGCGGCCAGCGAGCGGCCCACGGGATGAATTCGATAGTCGGGGATTTTGTTGTCCGGGAAAGGCTGCTGCGTAAAGGGGTCGATGATGTATGGCAGGCCCGATTGTGAGAAGTCACCGTTGCGCTCCAGGGCAGTGGGAACGCGCGTCAGGCGGGGTAGTCCTTGACGAGTCCGGCGGCCTTCGTAGTCGCCGAAGAAGAATGTGCGGTCTTTGACGATCGGCCCACCGAGTGAGAAGCCAAACTGGTTCCGGCGGTATTTCGGGTCGGACTCCCCGGCAGGCGCGAAGAAGTTGCGGGCGTCCAGCGCATCGTTGCGGAAGAAATGATAGGCCGTGCCGTGGAGGCGGTTGCCGCCCGACTTCATGACCACGTTCACCTGCCCCCCGGCGTTACGGCCGAAGGAAGCGTCGTAGTTCGCTGCGGCAACTTCGAATTCACGGATACCATCGACGGGCGAAGTCAGGCCCACACCGTTCAGCTTCGGGTCGCCGTTGTATACGCCGTCGAGCAGGAAGAGGTTGCCGTCCTCGCGCGATCCGTTGATATTGATGGCGAAGTCCCCGCGAACACTCCCGGCAGAGCCCTGCGCAGGCGGCAGCACTCCCGGCAATAGAAGGGAAAGTTCGTAGTAGTTGCGACCGTCGAGCGGAAGGTCCACTACCTGTTGATTGGCGATCCAGCCTCCGGAGACCGCATCGGAGCGGAGCAGCGGCGCGGTATCCCGCACTTCCACTTCGTGGCGCTCCGAGGTAGAAACCATCGGCATACTGATGTCGATCTCCTGGTTCACGCCGAGGGTCACCGTGCGTGACTGGGGCGAGAACCCGGCGGCACTCACGTCCAGGCGGTACTCGCCCGGCGAGAGTGATGGCACCGTGAAGCGCCCATCCAGACCGGCCGTGACGGTACGTGCGGCCGCGGTGTCCGTGCTGGTGACGGTGATGGTGGCCGACGGTGCGGTCCGGCCAACGATCTGGCCACGGAAAGTCTGGCCGGCAAGTGTGGCCACAAGGAGAAGGGCGAGGCAAATTCTAGTCATAGACCCAGTTATTTCCAGCCTAGCGCGATCAGACGCACCGTGAGGCCGGTCTTCCTTGGTTTGACGGTAACAACTTCAAACTGCTCCGTCGCCGGGTCGGATGCGGCGCTCAACGTGTCCACTTCCGCCTGGAACTGGGCTTCCAGGTCGGCGATTTGCTGCTGGATGCTCTCGGCAGTCTCCTCCGCGCGGGCGACGTCGGCCTTCTCCTTGCCGATCTTCGAGGCCGAGCGTGCCGCCGTCGAGACTCGGCCGACATTCGTCGCGCTGATCGTCTTGCGGCCGAGGAACGCGCCAAGAATCGATGTCCCGATGTTGATCATCGAGTTCATCGTCTGGGCCGAAGCCTGCTGCTTTTCCGCCTCCACCTTCTGCTGTGCGCGCATCAGACGGTCGTTGAGCGTGGTCAGCTTCGGAGCGTACTTCTGGCGAAGCTTCTCAGCCATCTGATCGCGTTGCTCGCGCGATTCGTGCGTCAAGCGTACCCGGAAGTCCGCCTCGGACTCGCCAGGGTTCGAGACTCGGCCCAACGCGGAGCTGCGGAACAGTTCGATGCTCGAGTTCTGGAAGAGCCACGTCGCGAACGCCTTCTGCCAAACCGGGTAGTTCTTCGGATTGCTGGCCGCCGCGGGCAGGTCCGCAAACGTGGAGTCCGGCGTTGGCTGCTGCTGAAAGTTCGTGATCGGCCCATCGAGTTGTTCGGCATTCGCCCAGTCGACCGGGACAATTCCCTCGGTGATGGGCGCGGCGTAGACGACGTCGCGCACCTCGTCCACCTTCAACTTCGCGTCGGTGAACTGGACTTGCGCGGCGCCCACGACGCACGGCTCATAGTGCAGCACGCCGGAGAGCGGGGCGAACAGCTCGGTGATTCCGGGAGGCAGAACGGGCTTCGAAGTAGTGCCTGCGGCCGTGGCAGCAACGGCGGTCGCGGATGGAGCAGCGCTTGCGGCCGCGACAGTCTTCCGTCCTTCCATCAACTGCTTAATCTGCGGGCGAGTCAGTGGACCGCGCAAATAGGAAAGGGCCCAGCGGGTCTCGAAGAGCACGGGTTCGGAGTCGTGCACGTTGTTCATCAGGAAGACCCGGTTGCCGAGGCCCGCCAGCAGGCGCTCCATGGCAGCCTTGTCGAACCCTCCGCCGCTGGCCGTCGCCGCGCCTTCCAGGCCCTCCAGAACGCGCATCTTGTCGCGCTCAGTCTGCAATCGGCCGATGAACCAGGTGCCGGTGTTCGCAAGGCCCTTGTAGTCGAGATCCACGGGATTCTGCGTCGCCAGCACCACACCCAGGCCGAATGCGCGCGCCTGCTTCAAAAGCGTGAGCAGAGGCTTCTTTGACGGTGGCTCACCGATCGGCGGGAAGTAGCCGAAGATCTCGTCCATGTACAGGATGGCCCGCAAGGACGATGTGCCGGATTGCCGCCGCACCCAGCTCAATGTCTGGTTCAGCAACAGCGAGACGAAGAACATGCGCTCGCTGTCGTTCAGGTGCGCAATGGAGATAACCGCGATGCGCGGCTTGCCCTGAGGCGTGTAGAGGAAGCGTTGAATGTCGAGCGGCTCGCCCTCCAGCCAAGCCTCAAAGCCGGGCGAAGCGAGCAGGTTGTTGAGCGCCATGGCCAGTCCGAATCGCTCCTTCGCGGGATAGAAACTATCCAGATCAAGCACGCCAACCTTGGAGAACGGCGGTTGCTGAATTTGCGCGATGATGCCGGGCAGGTCGAGATCACGGCCGTCGCGCCATGCGAAGTCGAGAATCGTCGAGAGCAGCACGTGCTCTCGCGACTGAATAGGATCGGCGTTGATCCCCGCGAGGCCAAGGAGCGAGGTGGCCGTGGTGCTGATGCGATCGCGGAAGGCTTCGCGGTCCCCTCGCGTTGTCTCGTCCGGGGCCTGGAAGGAGGCGAGAATCGACACTGGGATCCCGGCGTCCGAGCCCGGCGTGTAGATGGTGAAGTCCGCCGCCGCCTGCATTCGCCGGATGCGCTCGCCGTCCTGGTCCCAGGACGCAAGGCCTTTCTGCCACTTCTCGGCGGTCTGAGCGGCAAACGCGGGCACATCCAGGCCCTTGGCCCGGGCCTCATCCGGATTCACCCACGGTTCGAAATCGGAAGCGGATAACGAGGGAAACGCGAGGAGGAGGTTTGCCAGGTCGCCCTTGGGATCGATCACGAGCGCCGGAATCCCGTCTATCGCCGCTTCTTCGAGAAGCGAGACGCAGAGCCCCGTTTTGCCGGAACCGGTCATCCCCACACAGACTGCGTGCGTTACCAGGTCTTTCGAATCGTACAGCAGTGTCTGCGTGGAATCCTTCACTCGCCCGAGGTAAAAGGCGCCTAGCTTCTCGTACTCATGCATGTTTCGCATTGTACAAGTGCCCGCACCGGCGGGTCCCGACAATGGGAGGGCAAGTGCCGGTGCGGGCGAAAGACCAGGAACTCCCTAAGGTTCTTCCTGGGTCAAATCTTCTGAAGGCTCCGGCTCGGATTCGGAAACGCGAAGCCGCCCGCGGTCTCGTAATGCGCTGCGGAGAACGAACTCGATCTGCCCGTTCAGGCTTCGCAGATCGTCGTCGGCCCACTTGCGGAGCGCATCCAGCACCTTGCCGTCGATGCGGAGAAGGAAGCTTTTGCGCTCTGCCATGACCATCGCTCCCGCTAATCTTTAATGGTGCAGAGTCCCGGCGTTCACCACGGGAGACGCCTGAGTCTCGCTGCAAAGGACAACGAGAAGGTTGGAGACCATCGCGGCCTTTTGTTCACCGTCAAGATTGACCACTTTTTTCATGGCGAGTTGCTCAAGCGCCATCTCCACCATGCCGACCGCGCCCTCGACAATCTTCTGCCTGGCGGCGATCACCGCACCTGCCTGCTGCCGCCGCAGCATGGCAGCCGCGATCTCGGGAGCATACGCCAAGTGAGAGATACGCGCCTCGATCACCTCGACGCCGGCGACCTGCAGCCGCTCCTGGATCTCGCGCTTCATCTCGGTCGCGACGTGAGCGGTATTGCCGCGCAGCGAAACTACGTGATCCTCATGCGTGTCATAAGGATATGTTGTTGCCAGGTTCCGAACCGCGGCCTCGCTCTGCACATGGACGTAGTTCTCGTATGCATCAACCTGGAAAATGGCCTCGGCGGTGTCAACCACCTTCCAGACCACAACTGCGGCGATCTCGATCGGGTTCCCGTCCTGATCATTCACCTTCAGCTTGCTAGTCTCAAAGTTCCGTACACGAAGCGAGACGTGCTTCTTAGTGAAGAACGGATTCGCCCAACGCAGGCCGGCATCAGAGACCGTCCCAACGTAGCGGCCGAACAACGTCAGCACTACCCCCTGGTTCGGCTGGACGGTGAAAAACCCGATGAAGGCCATCAAGTCCAGAAACCAGATCACGATCAGGGTGACGATCACTGCCGCTGGCCGTTCCCCGGGTACGGAATCCCGAACAACTCCGACGATGCCGACAATCGGCAAAACCAGCATGACGAGCGTGACGAACAGCACGGGGATGCCGCTCCACGCCGAGATCACTTTTTCCTTCAACATCTTAGGTCCTCCAGAAGCGAAGCACCCGGGATCTGCGGCCGCGCCGCCCCCGCAATCTCTTCACTATCTTAGTGATATCACTTTGAAAGCTACGATGCAAGAGAAATCGGCTTGAAGGGGGCGATCATTGCTGTGGTCATGGAAAATCAATGCTCCTGGGAGCAGGCCGGAGCCAGCAGCGCCGGCGTCCTCTGGGATCGGCGCCGCGGAAGGAGAGTCTCCCCGAAATGCGAAAGGCCCCAGCGTTTCCGCTGGGGCCTTTCATATATTGGGCAACGTCCTACTCTCCCACACACTCGCGCATGCAGTACCATCGGGGCTGAGAGGCTTAACTTCCGTGTTCGGGATGGGAACGGGTGGGACCCTCTCGCTACGGTCACCCAAAGCCGTTAAGAGCTTCGAGAGAACTGAATATTGACGGGAAATCCACTAGTCAAATGAGAGCGGGAGCTCTGTGCAAAGTGTAAATTTTATGGTCAAGCCGAACGGGCTATTAGTAACGGTAAGCTAAACGCATTACTACGCTTACACATCCGTCCTATCAACCTGGTCGTCTTCCAGGGCCCTTATTAGCTTTCGCTTGGGAGATCTCATCTTGAGGAAGGTTTCGCGCTTATATGCATTCAGCGCTTATCCTGACCGAACTTCGCTACCCAGCCGTGCCACTGGCGTGACAACTGGAACACAAGAGGTTCGTCCACCTCGGTCCTCTCGTACTAAAGGCAGATCCTCTCAAATCTCCTGCGCCCACCACAGATAGGGACCGAACTGTCTCGCGACGTTCTGAACCCAGCTCACGTACCGCTTTAATAGGCGAACAGCCTAACCCTTGGGAGCTTCTACACCCCCAGGATGCGATGAGCCGACATCGAGGTGCCAAACCGGAGCGTCGATGTGAACTCTTGACTCCGAT
>JBOZRR010000042.1:0-110209 GCA_050789245.1 Bryobacteraceae bacterium
ACAGCACCGCCGTGTAAACTCATCACACCATCAGGAGAACCTTCTCGCATCTCCAGCCATAGACATTCAAACAGACGAGTTTAGTTTTGGAAGAGCATGCCTTGGGCGGGAGATGCGTCTGTTCCGTTCCCTCCTGGAGCGTCGTCAAAGTGCAGCGAGACGGCTTCCAGAATCTCGGCGCGCAGGTCCTCCCAGGTATCGGCCTCCGTGAAGATCGCATGGCCCAACGCACGAGCGTAGAAGCCGCCCTCTTCGGCGTCGCGAATCTCGAAGATCAACTCCATGGTTCCAGGATACCCAAGCGGGGCGGGTTGGGCCTCACCTCTCACCTCTCTCACTCCGCGCGAGGTCTCGCGGGCCTCTGATTCCCAGGCAGAGTTGATGCGGCAGATCGCGGCGCATGTGAAAATGCAGGGATGGACACAGGTCGAGGCGGCTCAGCGGTGTGGAGTAACGCAGCCTCGGATCAACGATCTTCTCCGAGGCCGGGTCCCGCGCTTCTCACTGGATGCGCTTGTCAATATCTCCACGGCGCTGGACTTACGAGTGCGGGTCGATCTGGAAGCGGCGCGACTACGGACGAGTCTGACTGCGGGGGAGTTCAGTACGTACGGAGGAGTCACTGTGGAAAATTCGTATGTCCCAATTTCCCCCCAATTTCCCCAATTTCCCCCACACGATGACCGTCAGGCGTTCAGTATTGATTGGAATGCTCATCGCGGCAGCTGCTCTCTCTGGGGCTGGTCAAACCAGTGCGAACGACCGGGCGGATCGGAGCGAGCTGCTGCAGCTTGTGATCTCCTCATCGAGAGAGCGGATTCGACTGGGTGAGTCATTTGTGCTCTCGGTGCGTCTTGTCAATACTAGCCGGGAGAAGGTCTGGTTGTATGGCCGGCTGCTCTGGGGTGAGGGTGGTGGGTTGACTCTGCTGGTCGAGGATGAGAAGGGGCAGGTTGTTCACTCGGCCGAGCTCGATGATGATATGGTTGTTCCCTCCACACTGTTTACGAGCGAGTCTTTTGTCGTGCTTGTTCCCGGTCACTTCCTTGGCGTTGAACGACCGGACAGGCAAGCGAATCTGTTTCCACGCGCAGGGAAGTATCGGATTTCAGTGAAGTATCAGAGCCCTGTCCCCGGCAAATACAAGAGGGCCACGAATTTCTGGAGCCGGGAAAAGGGTCTTATTCGATCTGCACCAATCTGGATGGAAGTGGCCGAACAGTAAGTGACGTGCTTTGGGTCAAGGGGGACGCGAAATCGAGGGGATGCCGTCGCTCTCGGTAATCGTCAGACGTTGCCTGACTGGCTGATCTCGCGTGGGGCTTATGTGTTGGTCCCGTTCGACGAGAAGTCATAGAACACACGGAGTTGGTTGCCGTCGAGATCGGTGGCTGTGAATTCGCGGAGGCGCCAGGGTTTGTCCTCGGGTTCGGAGAGGATTTTCGCTCCGGATTCGGTCCAGCGCTGGTAGAGTTCGTCGACTTCCTGTTTGCTGTTCAGGTTGAGCCAGATGACGACCGGCCCGCTGTTGCCGTGGTGTTGGCGGAATGATGGGTTGGTCAGGAACATCCGGCAGTCCCCTTGCGAGATCCCGCCGATGCCGCCTTCGTCGTTGCCCCAGTCGAATTGGAAGCCGAGCACGTTCACGTAGTATTCGGCGGCCTTCTCGACGTGGCTGACCGGGATCTCCGGAACCGCCTGCGGGAAGTGCGTGAGCATGGTCCCCAGCTTACGCCGGGAGACCGGGACAGGCGCGTGTCTCGCCTGGATCCTCGATCAGCGGGGCGATTCCTTGGCAGCCAGCGACTCGTAGACCCGCCGGGCGGAAGTGAAGAACTCCAACATGGCTGTCTGGTGCGCGGGGTCTCGAAAGCCGGAGTGGCTTTTGTAGTGCGTGATCTCCCGGTCGATCCAGTCGGTGAAGAAGCGGGCGTCCTCGGGCACGACACCTGATTGCCCGGCCACCTCCAGGTAGACCGGACTCGTGTGCGCGAAGCGGACGGTGTGATCGGGCCGCTCGAACGCGCGGGCCGCGATCCATCCCGTCTCGCCGGCGTCGAAATGGAAATCGGCGACGAGCTTGCGGCTGCCGCGAACCGTTCGGATCACCTTGCCCTTGAAGATCACTTCCAGGCGGTCCATGGGCTTCTGCGAGGAGACCTCGGCGCGAACTCTGACTTGGCGTCCGGGCCCCTCAGGCAAACGCAGCACCTCGCCGGGGCCTTGACCCTCGACGGTCAGGAACAGCATCGGCCCGTTGGTCGCCATGCTCCGCCCCGCCTTGAGCGCCTGGAACCAACGCTCATACGAAAACGCGCCATCCAGCTTGACGTAGACGCGGTTATAGCCGAGCGGCGCGGCCTTCACGCCGGACGCGGAGCCCGCCGAAACGGGCAGCCGGAAGCCGCAGTTGAGGAAGCGGTAGTAGACTTCCATGGCCCAGAGAGGCATGCCGGCGGGGGTTTTGAACTCCTCTTTCCATTTGGGGATCATGCCCCAGGAGTCGGTCTCCTGCTCAACGTCCTGGCGGTTGAAATGGTTATAGAC
This sequence comes from Bryobacteraceae bacterium, assembly GCA_050789245.1. GTDB lineage: Bacteria > Acidobacteriota > Terriglobia > Bryobacterales > Bryobacteraceae > PNKE01. The sequence continues at coordinate 2,548 of JBOZRR010000042.1, forward strand.
GATCCCGGCGAAATCGATGTGCCCGAGCGCGACCAGGGCAGCCGCATCCCGCCACACGATCTTTTCCGCGTCCACCCAACCGCCTTGAGCGTGCGCCTGCTTTGCGAAAACGTCATTGGTCGGATGAAGCAAGTCGCCGTCAAAGGGGATCGTCGACCGCAGGCCGAGCAGATCCACGGCGCCAGGGCCCGCCTTCAACCGCTCCACTTCCTTGTCCAGAACACTGTAGGCGTGCGCCGGGTCCACGCTCCGGATGGCTTCTGTGGTTTGCGGTGGTGTTGAACGCTGGCCATCGTCCCAGATCCAGTCGCTGAGCGTCGGCGCGAGGTTCAGGTCCTCGGCAAGAAGCAATAGCGGCATGTCCTCCGGGCGGCGGTGATTGTGCAGGTCCCCGGAGTACCAACCCATCCGGTTCATGCCGATCCAGCGGGTTGGCTGGACTCGGAGAACGAGCTGCGCTCCCGCCTTGGCGTCGAAGGTCTTCCGGAATGGGAGGTACTCCGGCCCTCGTTCCGCGATCAGTGTGTAGCGCCCGGCAGGCAGGTCGATCTGAAAGCCGGCCTTCGCGACAAAGTGCCGTTCCCCGCGCTGCGTATAGACGACCGTGCCTTCAGGGGCCCAGGGTTTTCCGATGCTGTCTTCGAGATAGAACCTTGCGGGTGCATCGGTCTGAACACTCAGTTTGAACTGGGGCGGCTCCGTGGCGGCGATGTTCGTGGCGAGGGTCGAGGCCAGCAGCAGTTTGAGGAGCGTGTTGCTCATGCGGCTTCAATTCCGCCCAACATTATGCCGCGTCTGTCCGCTCTTCGATGAGAGTAGATTGTGTGGGGAGGACTACATGAAGAACCGTATTGGATATTCTCTGCTGACGCTGCTGGCTGTTGGCGGCTTGGGATTTGTTGTCGGGTCGGCGTTGAGCGGCCCGCATCCGAGCTTGGCTGCGGCGGCGCCTGCCGTGGCGGCGCAGGCTCCGGAGGATGGCAAGCTGCGCATCATGATCTTCGGGGCGCACCCGGACGACGCCGAGTACATCGGCGCCGGTGTCGCGATGAAGTGGGCGAAGGCGGGACATCACGTCAAGCTGGTCTCGGCCACCAATGGCGATATCGGGCACTGGCAGATCGCCGGCGGGCCGCTGGCGCAGCGGCGGAAGGCGGAAGTGATGGAAGTCGGACGAAAGCTGGGCGTGACGACCGAGGTTTTGGATATTCACGACGGAGAGATCATGCCGACGCTCGAGAACCGTCGGACGTTTGCGCGGCTCATCCGTCAATGGAACGCGGATGTGGTGATCACGAACCGGCCGAACGACTACCATCCGGACCACCGGTACACGTCGATTCTGGTGCAGGACTCGGCGTTCATGGTCACCGTGCCGTTCTTCGGTTCCGATGTGCCGCCGCTCAAGAAGAACCCCGTGTTCCTGTACTCGGCGGATCGCTTCAAGCGCCCGTATCCGTTCACGCCGGACCTGGCGGTGTCGATCGACGAAGTGATCGAGCCCACGCTGGACGCGCTGCTAGTGATGGAGTCGCAGATTCACGAAGGCGGCGCGAATGGGAACGCCTCCTTGTTCCCCGCTGACGGGACCGGGCGGCAGCAGCGGCGCGATGCAGTCCGGAAGGGGCTGGCGAACCGGTATGCGCGGCACGCGAGCAATTACCGGGATGTGCTGACGAAGTTCTACGGCGAAACGGCGGCGCGGAAGGTTCAGTACGCGCAGGCGTTTGAGATTTGCGAATACGGCAGCCAGCCGACGCAGGAGCAGATCCGGAAGCTGTTTCCGTTTTGAGGAGAGGGCTTGGACCTGCCACCGTTGCCGCCCACGCTATGCTTGATGGAAGGTTCAATGCGGGAACATCTGGAGGCTCTGAAAGCCCGGCAAAATGCCGATGGGGGTTGGGGGTACGAGGGCGGGAAGTCCTCGTGGCTGGAGCCGACGGTGTGGGCGGCGCTGGCGTTGCACGGCGATCCGGCGGCGGAGCGGGCGTGGGGGCTGGTGCGCGGGTGGCAGCTTGCGAGCGGGGCGTTCGCGGCGTCGGCGCAGGTCAGGGAGGAGCATTGGGCGACGTCGCTGGCCGTGACGCTGCATTGCGCGCACGGGACATTCGATGACCAGTGGCGGCGTGCGGTGGAGTGGCTGACCGGGATGAAGCCGTGGCGGCCGGATTGGAAGTTCCGGCTGCTGAATCTGCTGCGGCCGGAGCGCGAGCGGGAGATGGATCTCGAGGTGGAAGGCTGGCCGTGGCGCGCGTCGACGGCGGCGTGGGTGGAGCCGACGGCCCATGCGCTGGTGGCGCTGCGGCTGTCGGCGGCGAAGACAGGACTGGAGAGTGTGGAGTCCCGGCTGCGCGATGGCGAGAAGCTGCTGATGGACCGGCGGTGCTCAGATGGCGGATGGAACTACGGGAACAAGCTGGTGCTGGGGCAGGCGCTGGGATCGTATCCGGAGTGCACGGGGCTGGGGCTGATGGGGTTGTGCGGCGCGGCGGATGCGGATCTGTCGGCCTCAGTGAAGCGCGCGCAGGCGTATTGGGAGGAGAGAATTCCGCCGGCGGGGCGCGCGGTGCTGCGGATGGCGTTGCGGATGAATGGGGTTCAGTTCGCGGAGCGGGACCTGACGCCGCCGGAGCGGTGCAGGGAAACGGTCCACCTGGCGTGGGAAGCGATGGGCCACGCGGACGGACAGTGGGGACTGCTGAGGCTCGGAGGCAAGCGATGAAGCGGAGGACGTTTGTCGGGTTCGGGATCGCCTCGCTGGCGGGGTGTGGGCGGAAGGAAGAGGCGCCGGCGCTGAAGGTGCGGGGGGCGAAGTCGGCCGCGGTGATTTTGAAGGCGGCGTCGTACGAACAGGACCTGACGGACCCGGTGCGGCGGGCCATGGAGATGGGCGGTCTGGACGTGAAGGGCAAGCACGTCCTGGTGAAGCCGAACTTCGTGGAGTATTCGGCGGCGACATCGATCAACACGCATCCGGCGATGGTGCGCGCGGCGGTGGAGGTGTTGGAGGGGATGGGTGCGGCGTCGGTGCGGATCGGCGAAGGGCCGGGGCACCGGCGGGACACGTGGGGCCTGGCGGAAGAGGCCGGGTACATGAGCGGGATTCCGGGCTTCGAGAAGCGGTTCACGGACCTGAACAGAGACGATGTGTCAAAGGTGGCGGGCTTCGGCGGGCTGCCGCATTTCTGGCTGCCGAACGCGGTGCTGGGCGCGGATGTGATTGTCTCCCTGGCGAAGATGAAGACGCACCACTGGGCGGGGGCGACGCTCTCGATGAAGAACTTCTTCGGGGTGGTGCCGTCGACGCTGTACGGCTGGCCGAAGAATCAGCTTCACCATATTGGAATTCCGACGTCGATTGTGGAGCTAAATAAGATTTTTCACGCGAAGACTTTTGCTCTAATTGATGGCATTACCGGGATGGAAGGCGACGGGCCGATCAAGGGCGATCCGAAGCAGGCGGGCGTGATCGTGGCGAGCCGCGACGTGATGGCGGCGGACGCGACGGCGTGCCGGGTGATGGGGATCGATCCGATGAAGGTGGAGTACCTGACGATGGCGGCGGGGCTGGAGAAGCAGATGGGGCAGATCCATGAAGAGATGATTGAGCAGCGCGGGGAGAGCATCAAAAGCGTGGCGACGAAGTTTCGTTTGCTGGAGCGGTGGGAGAAGATCAGGTTGGCATGAAGATCAGACGGCGGCTGGAGCAGGCGCAGTTCGAATGGGCGACGGCGCGAGGCGTCCAGTTAAAGAATGGCGTGGAAGGCCGGCCTATTGGGCAGGTCGCGGACTTGAAAGACAACTTTTTTCAGCCGCTGGACGCGGAGTCGCGGAACGAGTTTCTGCGCGGCGCGGGCGGGGAGTTGAACCCGCCGGAGGGGGCGTCGGGACATCTGTACTCGCTGGCGTCGAGTTCGGCGCTGGCGGTGAACTTCTTCATGCCTTGGCGAAGAAGGGACGCGTCGGCGTTGATCAAAGGGATGGGCGTGGAGGAGTCGCAGTACGAGTGGGAGTTCGATCCCCGGCTCAGGCTGAGCAAGCAGCGGGTGGAGACGCCGCCGGCGGATCTGCTGCTGACGCCGAAGACGAAAGGGTTACCCGTGGTGGCCGTCGAGGCGAAATTCTGTGAGCCTTATGACGAAAAGCCAAGGCGCGGCCTGCCTGATTTCTATTTAACTCGCAGGCAATTATTCGGGAATTGGCCGCGGATCACGCGGATCGCCAAGGCGATGCAGGGGGCCTCCGACGAGCATCACCGGTACTTGCACGCGGCGCAGACGGTACGGCAGTTGCTGGCGCTGCGGAAACACTACGGGGCGTTTGGGTTCGTCCTGTTCCACTTGTGGTATGACACGGGCGGGCTGAGCGGGCTGGAGTACCGGGCGGAGTTGGAGGAGTTCTCGATGTCCGCGCGGCAGGACCGCATCGCGTTCGCGGCGGTGAGCTGGCAGGAGCTGTACTCTGCTGTGGCAGCCGAGGCCGGGCCGGAAATGGCCAAGTGGCGCGAATACATGGAGGGCCGGTACAGGCTGAAGGCGGCAGAGAAGGCTGCGCAGTGACGCGGCGGTCGCTCGAGTACCGGCTGCACACGGGCAGGCTGGCGGTGGCGCAACTGCCGGCGGGCGGCGCGGCACCGGAGTGGGCGATGCGCGGGTGGTTCTGGACTGTGACCGGCGCGCCGGGGGAGTTGTCGGTGGTGTGCCCGGAGGAGAACGTCCCCGCCGATGCAAAGGCCGAGAAGGGCTGGGCTTGTTTCGAGCTAGTGGGGCCCTTCGATTTCGCCCTGACGGGGATTCTGGCGTCGTTCGTCGGACCGCTCGCGGACGCAGGCGTGCCGGTGTTCGCGCTCTCGACATTCGATACGGACTGGGTGCTGGTGCCCGGCGCGCGGCTGGAGGAGGCGGTGAGGGCGCTCGTGGCAGCAGGGCATCGAGGCGTCTGAGGAGGGGGACGTGCGTTCCTGGTCCTTGTGGAATATACTGTGGTATATACCAACGAAAAGAGACCAGGATGTCACAGACAGCGAAGCTCTTTCGCAACGGGCGAAGCCAGGCGGTGCGACTCCCATCCGAATTCCGGTTTTCAGGGAGTGAGGTCTACATCCGGCGTGACCCTGCGAGCGGGGATGTCATCTTGTCGCGCAGGCCTGGTTCGTGGGAGGACTTCTTTCAGCTCGCGGATGCGGCGGGCGTCCCGGACGACTATATGGCGGACCGGGTGGACGCTCCTCCCCAGAAACGTGACGTCCTGTGATGGCGAGCGAATACTTGCTGGACACGAATACAGCAAGCTTCATCATCAAGGGGAACATTCCCTCTGTCCGCCGCCGGCTAACCCAGGTTTCCATGGGGCGTGTAGCAATCTCCGCTGTGACAGAAGGTGAGTTGCGCTTCGGTGTGGCACGACGGCCGGATGCTACGCGGCTGGAAGAGGTCGTCAACGAATTCCTGGCAATGGTAACGATCCTGCCGTGGAGTTCGATCGAAGCTCGTGAGTACGCGCGACTGCGTGCCGCGCTTGAACGGGCGGGTCGGGTGATGGGAAACCTTGACATGATGATTGCGGCCCACGCTCTGGCGACCGGGCGGGTCCTTGTGACGAATCACCAGGCCTTCAAGAGGATCAAGGACCTGAAGCTTGAGGACTGGACGAAGGCCAGAGGAAGCTGAACGGCCGCTGGATCCGGATTTCGCGGGATTCTCGGTCGTTCAGCGGGCCATCCGGGCGGCGGGACATAATGAAAGTTGACCCCTGATGCTAGGGAATTGGTGAAGAGTGCGCGCCGGGTTGCGGTTTTGACGGGCGCGGGGATCTCCGCGGAGAGCGGTGTGCCGACGTTCCGGGGCGCCGGGGGCTTGTGGCGCACGTTCCGGGCCGAGGATCTGGCGACCCCTCAGGCGTTTCAGCGCGATCCGAAGCTGGTTTGGGAATGGTATGACTGGCGGCGGCAGTGGCTGCAGACGGTGGAGCCGAATGCGGGCCACCGGGCGCTGGTCGAACTGGAAGATCGGCTGGGCGACGGTTTCGTGCTGATCACGCAGAACGTCGACGGCTTGCACGACCGCGCCGGGAGCCACCGGGTGTTGAAGCTGCACGGCGACATCTGGGAGGTCCGGTGCATCGAATGCGGGCGCCGGGGTCGCGACGAGCGAGCGCCGCTGCCGGACGTGCCGCCCCGGTGCGAATGCGGCGGGCTGCTGCGGCCGGGCGTCGTTTGGTTCGGCGAAGCGCTGCCGGAAGGCGTGTTCGAACGAGCCATGGAACAGGCGCTGAACTGCGATCTGCTGTTGGTCATAGGAACGAGCGCGCAGGTGTATCCGGCGGCGGGACTGGTCCCGCTGGCGTTGAGGCACGGCGCCGATGTGATTGAAGTGAATTTGGAGGAGACGCCGCAGAGCAGCCATGTCACGCTGTCGCTGCGGGGCAAGGCAGGCGAGATCCTGCCCGGGATTTTGAGATGAAGATTGCACATTTTGACGCTTTTTCCGGTATTGCCGGAGACATGACGGTTGCCGCGCTGATCGATGCGGGCGCTCCGGCGGAGGCCGTGTTTGAAGGGCTGGCATCGCTCGGGACGGGTGCGAGGTTCGGCGCGCAGAAGGTGAAGCTGAAGGGCATCGCCGCGACGCGCTTCACGGTGGAAGCCGAGGACCAGAAGAAGCACCGCCACCTGCCGCACATCGTGAAGATGATCGAAGCGGGCGCGCTCTCGGACAAGGTGAAGCAGAACGCCGTGCGCGTGTTCACGGTGCTGGGCGAGGCCGAAGCGCAGGTGCACGGGACGCCAATCGAGAAAGTCCACTTCCATGAGGTGGGCGCGGTGGATTCCATTTGCGACATCGTCGGCGCGTGCCTGGCGCTGGAACTGCTGGGCGTCGAGGATGTGCACGTGTCGGCGATCAATACCGGCTCGGGTACGGTGACGGCCGACCACGGCGTGATGCCGGTGCCGGCGCCGGCGACGGCCCTGCTGCTGCGCGGCAAACCGGTGTATGCGCAGGGTCCGGAGACGGAACTGACCACACCAACGGGCGCGGCCATTGCGGCGGCGTTGGCGTCGGGCTACGGCGCGCTGCCGCCGATGCGGATCGAATCCACGGGCTTCGGCGCGGGGACGAAGGAGTTCCCGGGGCAGGCGAATGTTCTGCGTGTGCTGATCGGCGAACGGACCGGCGCGCCGGAGGCCGCCCTGATTGCTGTGATCGAAGCGAACGTCGATGACTCAACGCCCGAAGTGCTGGGCTATGCAATGGAGCGGCTGCTGGAAGCGGGTGCGCTGGACGTGACACTGCAACCGGTGTTCATGAAGAAGCAGCGGCCGGGGACTTTGGTGCAGGTGCTGGCGCGGCTGGAGCAGCAGGACCTGCTGGCAGGGTTGCTGATGCGCGAGACCTCGACCCTGGGCGTGAGGATCACGGCCGCGGAACGGCGTGTGGAAGAGCGCAAGTTGGTGGAAGTGGAAACCGAATTCGGCAAGGTGCGGGTGAAAGTGGCGGGGAACGGAAATGCGGCGCCGGAGTACGAGGATGCCCGGAAGCTGGCGCAGGCGAGTGGAAAGGCACTGAGAGAGGTGCTGGCCGCCGCGGTGGCGGCCTATCAGAAAGGCAACGGATGAGCGGCAAGTATTACCTGACAACCCCGATTTATTACGTGAACTCGGCGCCCCACCTGGGGACCAGCTATTCGACGCTGGTGGCGGATTCCATCCGCCGCTACCAGTCGATGCTGGGCAAGGACGCGCTGCTGGTGACAGGCAGCGACGAGCACGGCCAGAACGTTGAACGGGCGGCGAAGAAGATGGGGAAGTCGCCGCTGGAGTTCGCGACGGCGGTGGCGAACGAGTTCCAGGCGCAGTGGGACCGCTTCGGCGTGGACTACCGCTTCGTGCGGACCTCGAGCGAGAAGCACCACAAGGTGGTTCAGGCGTTGTTCGAGCGCTGCCTGAAGAACGGCTACATCTATCCGAGCAAATACACCGGCCAATATTGCTTCAACTGCGAGCTGTACGTGAACGACGCTCAGCCGGGCGACCCTTGTCCGGACTGCGGCCGCGAAACGGAGACGGTGACGGAGGAGAACTACTTCTTCAAGCTCTCGGCCTTCCAGGACCGCTTGCTGGATCTGTACGAGAAGCAGCCGGATTTCGTGCTGCCTGCATCGCGGCTGAATGAGATCAAGAGCTTCGTGAAGGGCGGGTTGAACGACCTGTCGATCACGAGGACGTCCATCAAGTGGGGCATCCCGGTGCCGGTGGAAGGCAACCACGTCTTCTACGTTTGGTTCGACGCGCTCACCAGTTACATGACCGCAGTGGATGGCGACGGCTACTGGCCCGCGGATGTGCACCTGATCGGCAAGGATATTCTGCGCTTCCACGCCATCTACTGGCCGGCGTTCCTGATGGCCGCGGAGCTGCCGCTGCCGAAGAAGATCGTCGCCCACGGCTGGATTCTGAAGGACAACGCGAAGATGTCGAAGTCGCGCGGGAACGTGGTGCGGCCGGAGCCTCTGCGCCAGGTGATCGGCACGGACGCGACGCGCTACTTCCTGATGCGCGAGATCCCGTTCGGGCAGGACGGCAGCTTCAGCTACGACGCGCTGGTGGGCCGCTGCAACGCGGACCTCGCGAACGGCCTGGGCAACCTGGCCAGCCGCACGCTGACCATGATCCGCCAGTATCGTGACGGGAAGGTCCCGGCGCAGGGCGCGGCTCCGAACGTCGCGGAGGAAGCGGCGAAGGCCATCGCGGGGTATCGCGAGAGCTTTGAAGGCTTCGAATTCAACCGCGGCTTGGAGCAACTCTGGGCGCTGATCACGTTCATGGATCGCGCCATTGTGCAGTATCAGCCGTGGGTGCTGGCGAAGAAGGAAGACGCCGAATCGCAGCGGCTGCTGGACGAGATTCTCTATTCCTCGGCAGAGGTCGTGCGGATCGTCACCGTGCTGCTCGCGCCAGTGATGCCGGAGGCTTGCGCCAAGCTGTGGGCGCAGTTGGGCATGCCGGGCAAGGTGGATGACGTGCGAATCGACGGGCTCGTGTGGGGCCAACTCGCCGAAGGCCAGGCGATCGGCGAAGTGCAGGCGGTGTTCCCGCGCATTGAGGCCGCAAAGGCGATTGAAAGGATGCACGAATTGGACGAGCAGGAAGTGGACCGATTGAACGAGCTGATGGGCAAGAAGGACGCGCCCGCCGCTGAGGAGAAGCCTAAGGAATGGGTGCGGCCCGAGGGCGTCCCGCCACTGGCGGAGACCATCACGATCGACGATTTCGTGAAGGTCGACCTGCGCGTGGCGAAGGTGCTGACCGCCGAGCCCGTGCCAGGAGCCGACAAGCTGCTGAAGCTGACGGTGGACGCGGCCGAAGCCGAGCCGCGCACGCTCGTTGCGGGCATCGCGAAGGCCTACACGCCGGAGCAGTTGATCGGGCGCAAAGTGGCGATTGTCGCGAACCTCGCGCCGCGAAAACTGCGCGGCATCCAGTCGAATGGCATGATTGTTGCGGCCTCGCTCGAAGACGGGGCTCCGGTGCTTGCCGGATTCCTGGAAGACGTGCCCGTGGGCGCGCGCCTGAAATGACGGAGACCCGGCCCGTGCTGGTGGACTCGCACTGCCACCTGGACGGCGAGCGGTTCAACGGGGATCGCGACGAAGTCATTGCGCGTGCCCGGGCCGCCGGCGTCGAGGTGCTGGTGGCCATCGGCACGGGCGACGGTCCGCCGGATCTGAAGTCGGGCATTCGCCTGGCGGAGGCGTATCCGTTCATTTACGCCACGGTCGGCGTGCATCCGCACGACGCATCCAAGGCCGAAGAGGAGCACTGGACGGAGCTGGCGTCGTTGATGGCGCATGAGAAAGTGGTCGCCGTGGGCGAGATCGGTCTCGACTACCACTACAACTTCTCGCCGCCTGACCTTCAGCGGAAGGTCTTCGCGCGGCAGCTCACGATGGCGCGCGAGGCGAAGAAGCCGGTGGTGATCCACACGCGCGAGGCGTGGGACGATACAGCGGCAATGCTGGAGGCCGAATGGGCGCCCACGGGGCTGGGCGGCATCATGCACTGCTTCTCAGGCGGCCCACGCGAGGCGGAGGAGGCACTTGGGATGGGCTTCCATCTGAGCTTCTCAGGGATCGTCACCTACCCGAAGGCGGTGGAGGTGCACGAAGCCGCGCGGATGACGCCGATCGACCGGCTGCTGGTGGAAACCGACGCGCCCTATCTTGCGCCGGTGCCGCACCGCGGGAAGCGCAACGAACCTGCGTATGTCGTGGAAACGGCACGCCGTTTGGCGGAACTGCGGGGCGAAACCTTCGACCAGGTCGCCCAGGCGACTACCGCTAACTGGATGCGCTTGTGTTTGCAGGGAAAGCGCACCAACGGATAAACTTGATAGATTCCATGACCAGCAAGCTGGGCCAGGCACTGACAGCGCGCGAAATCTTCAGTCTCGTGACAGGCGATCTCGAGAAGATGGAGGCTGCGCTCAAGCTTGAGTCCACGGGCAGCGTGGAAGCGGTTGCGCAGATCGCGCAGTATTTACAGGGCAATGGCGGGAAGCGTCTGCGGCCCATGCTGCTGCTTGTGACGTGCCGGCTGTTCCAGGAACCCGACCCCGATGCCATCCGCCTTTCGGCTGTCGTCGAGCTGATCCACACCGCCACGCTGGTGCATGACGATGTCATCGATGAAGCACGCACCCGGCGCGGCAAGCCGTCGGCGAACGTCGTGTGGGGCAACCACACATCGGTGCTCGCGGGCGACTGGCTGTACATGCAAGCCTTCCAGATCGCGCTGCGGCACAGGAGCTTCGAGATCCTCGACCTGCTCATCACGCTGACCCAGCAGATGGTGGACGGCGAACTGCTTCAGTTGGAGCTGATCGGCAAGATCGGTATCAGCGAAGCGGACTCCATGGAGTTGATCGACCGCAAGACGGCGAGCCTGTTCTCTGCCTGCACCCGGCTGGGCACCATCGCGGGCGGCGGCGGCGAGCGCGAGCAGGCGCTGCTGGGCGACTTCGGCTGGAACCTCGGCATGGCCTTCCAGATGGTGGACGACATCCTGGACTTCACCAGCCGCGAATCAATCCTCGGCAAGCCGGTGGGTAACGATCTGCGCGAAGGCAAAGTGACGCTGCCGCTGATCTACGCGCTGGAAAGCGCGACCGACGCGGAACGCGAGAAGATCGCGACGGTGCTGCGCGAAGGCACTTACGACACCGTGCCGCTGAAGGCGATTCTCGAGATTCTCCGCAAGTACGAAGGCATTGAGCGCGCCAGGACTCGGGCCCACGAGTTCACCTCGAAGGCGCGGGCGCTGCTCTCAGTCTTCCCCGAATCCCCGGCGCAACGCGCTCTGCTGGCCGCAACCGACCTGGTGGCGGACCGGGACCGGTAGGACGTCTTTAGGGAAGCTCTCGGAACGGATTGAATACCTTGAGCCCGGGACGCCTAAAGTCTTTATCGTTGCCCGTCGCGATGGTCAACCCGTGCCGCCGGGCGGTTGCGGCGATGTAACTGTCTTCGACTGGCATTCGTTGGCCGGATTTGTCGAGGATCCTTTCCTGCTCCGCCCACACGTGCGCGACTGACACGTTGAATCCGTGGATTCGTCCCTGAAGTGCATCGATGAGCCGCGTTAGCCAGGATTGGAGGAGTTGACGTTGCCGTCCATCCTTTGATCGCACCCAGTACGCCAGTTGAGCGATGACGACGGCGCTGGTGTAACAGCGGTGCTGCTCCTGCTCGAGCCAGGCGATCACCCGCCCATCGCCGTTCCTCTTTGCCGGTTGGCAGATGACGTCGGTGTCAAGCAACCAGTTCATAGCTTCCGCCGGCGAGCCGGTGCTTTGCGGCGAGGGGGTACGTCGTCAGGACTCACCGGGCAGGACTTGAGGACGTCCAGCCAGTTCTCCCTGCTTGGGAGCCGCTTGAACACGAGCGCATCCTCTTCCGCATCGAAGCTCACATCGAAGTAGTCCCCAGGCGAGGCTGGAGCAAGACCCGCCGGCACGGTGAGCCGACGCTTAGCGTCCAGAGTGACTATCATGGTGGGATTATCCCACCCCGTGTTCGGAGGGTCAAGGATCGTTACCATTCGGGGACTCTCTCCTCTCTTCACGCCAGAATAAGATCATGCCGATGACCCGACGCGAGGTTGGACTGCTGCCGCTGGCCCTGAGCGGATGCGGCGGAGGTCCGAGTGACGCGCGGAAGGGCGGCTGGCCCGCATCCTGGGACCGCATCCTGGTCGAGAAGTACGTCCGCGCCGAGAGCGAGCTCTTTGATCCCAAGGAACAGATGGTCACACGGCTGCTTGGGGCCGAGTACCGCTACCACACGAAGCTCCGCGAGCAGCGCGTCCACCCGACGCGGGAGTCGCTCGACTATGCCCTCGGACTCCTCGAAATCGGTGGCAACGACCGCCTGGACCGCGCGCGTCTCGTGATCGGTCGCGTGCTCGGTTTGCAGGTCCGGGATCCGAAGAGCGAGTGGTACGGCATCTGGGGCTGGTACATGGAGGAGCCGCCGGACCGCATGGCTCCGGCGGATTGGAATTGGGCGGACTTCAACGGCGCCGCGCTGCTGCTGATCGATCTGAGGCACGGCGCGAAGCTGCCGGACGAACTGCGCGCACGCACCCGCGAAGCGATCCTGCATGCCGCGTGGTCTGTGATGCGGCGCAACGTCAGCATGTCGTACACAAACATCGCGGCAATGGGGACGTTCGTCACGCTGGCGGCAGGCGAGATGCTCGGCAACCATGACTTGATGGCGTATGCGCGGGAGCGCGTCCAGCGGCTGGCGCGTGCGATCGACGAGACAGGGAGCTTCGAAGAGTACAACAGCCCGACCTACGCGAGGGTGACGCTGGTGAACCTGGCGCGCATCCGGATGTACGTGAAGGACGAAGCGTCGAAGCGCACAGCGGCGCGGATCGAAGAACGGCTGTGGCGGCACCTGGCGGCGAGGTGGGATGCGCCACGGATGCAGTTCGCGGGTCCCATGAGCCGGTGCTATTCGACCGATCTCGGCTCGCCCATGTGGCTCGACAAGGGATTGCAGGGTCGCCTCGGCGCGGTGCGCGAGCAGATGCTGACGGGGGACCTCGATACGGGAATCCACGACCTGCGCTGCCCGGAGAGCGTGTCGTCGCAATTCCTGAATCCCGAGTTGCCGCGCCAGGTGCGCGAAGTCTTCGTGCCGGGTCGCGAGGGTGAACGTCCGGTGCAGGGGACCACGTATCTGACGAAGGAGTACTCGCTCGGGTCCATCAATCGCGGCGACTTCTGGACGCAGCGGCGGCCGCTGCTGGCGTATTGGGGCGATGCCTCGCGGCCGGCGCGGAACATCCAGATGCGCCTCATCAAGGACGGCTACGATTTCGCGTCGGCCTTGCTGTTCAGCGTCCAGCAGCAGAATTGCGTGCTGGGGTTGGTGAACTTCCGAAATCCCGGCGGGAACCGGCACATCTCGCTGGATCCGATCAAGGATGGAGCGTTCGAGTCCGGGAGGCTGTGGCTGGAACTCGACTTCGAAGGGCTAGGCGGAGGGCAGGGCGCCACGCTCGACGGCGACCGGCTCAGCGTGGAGTCAGGCCAGCTAAAGGCCGTCTTCGAGGTGCGCGGCGGCCGCTTCGGCAGCCAGGCGCCGCGTTTGAAACTGACGCCCGCGGCCAATAGCGTGGTGCTGACCGTCGACCTCCTGCCCGAAGGCGGTCCGCACCAGGTGAAGTGGAGCGCGGTGGGCGAGTCGTGGCTGCTGTTCACGCTGGCGCTGGGGGCCGCGACCGGCGGCGAGTGCCGCTTCACGAACAAGGCCGGCGTCATTGAGGCCGATTGGGCGAGTCCGGCCGGCCGGCTGGGGCTGAGAGGATCGTCGCGCGTGGCCCCGGTCGAAGAGCAGGTGCACGCATTTGATGAGAGAATCGACGGTCAGCCGGTGCCGGTGGTCCGGCTGAGCAGCGAGAAACTGGCTGACTGAAACCGCGGGAGGAAACGGGGATGACCAGGCGCGAATGGCTCGCGAGTCTGACGGCAGCGACCGCGCTGCAAGGGCAGGGCACTGCCAAGGTGAAGATCGGTGTCACCGATTGGAATCTGCGCAAGGGCGCGAACGTCGGGAGCGTGGCGCTGGCGGCGTCCATCGGCTTCGACGGCGTCGAGGTGAGTTTCGGCGGCCGCGTCGTGGACGGACGGTTGCCTCTGGACCGGCCCGAAACCATCGCCGCCTACCAGGAGGCGTTCAGGAAGCATGGCATCGGTGTGGCGGGCACCTGTCTGGACGTCCTGCACGTCAACTGCCTGATGAACGACCCGCTGGCGCAAAAGTGGGTGGCCGACGGCATCCGGATGAGCCAGCAGTTGGGGGCAAAGGTGATGCTGCTGCCGTTCTTCGGCAAGTGCGAAATGAAGACGAAGGCCGACATGGACGGCCCTCAAAGACCTGGCGAAAGAGGCCGAAAAGGTGGAGTTGACGCTCGGATTGGAGAACACGATTTCGGCCGAGAACACCGTCCGAATCGTGGAAAAGATCGGCAGTCCGGCGGTCAAAGTCTATTTCGATGCCGCCAACGCGTTCAACTGGGGGCACGATCCTTATAAGGAACTGCGGTGGTTGGGGGCGGATCGCATTTGCCAGATTCATATCAAAGACAACCCGAACTACCTGGGCGAAGGGCGGCTTCGCTGGACTGAGCTGATCCAAGGGATTCAGGAGATTGGTTTTACCGGGTGGGCGAACCTGGAGACGGATGCTCCGTCAAAGGTGGTGGAGGCGGACATGAAGCGGAATCTGGGCTACGTCCGGGGCCTCATGAACAAAGATTCACGTGGATGAATTTGAATGAACAAGCCCACTCCCGGCTAGCAATCCGATGGCCACTTTCATGCAGTGCTATGGAAGGCGAAACGGGAGGTGTCTATCCGAAATACGGAGTTCCGCGCGGAAGAATGAAAACTACATTAAGGCTTCCAAATGATGAAAACAATGGAGTTGTGGACCTTTCGGGTTGACATCCCAGGAAAGTTCATTTACATTGGGGTTCAACCGTGATGTAGTAGAAGTATAAACTCCACGTCAGTGGCAGCGAGGTCCGTGCATGACCTTTCAAGTCGGTGAGAAGGTTGTCTACCCGAACCATGGGGTGGGCACAATCGAGAACATTTCAGCTCGTTCCTTCGGCACTCATTCCGAGAAGTTTTACCTCCTCAAGCTCTCCTACAACAGCCTGACCGTCATGGTCCCGTTCTCCCACGTTGAAAACGTAGGGCTTAGGAAGGTGACCAAGAACGGGGAAGTCACCAAGATGCTCAACTTCCTGGCTGCCGGGGAGTGCAAGCGGTGTCCGGACTGGAAGGATCGCTTCAAGGAGAATTCCGCCAAAATGCAGGGCGGGAGTCTGCTGGAAGTTGCCGAAGTCTTGAAATCGCTCGTCATCCTCCAGAGCCAGAAGCCGCTTTCGTTCCGCGAAAAGAAGATGCTGGAGCGCGCGCGGCTGATGCTGATGAGCGAGTTGGCGACGTCCCGCGCTCTGCGAGAGCCTGAGGCCGTCGACGTGCTCGGCAAGGCGCTGGCCAAGTCCGGACTCAAGTTCCCAGAACCGCTCTAGATCATCAGCGGTCACAATTCGCAAAACGCCCGCCCGTTGTGCGGGCGTTTTGTCTTTGGACACCAGGGAATTTCCCGAGATTCACCGTAAAGTACTGAGGCCGTTCGTTCGATTGGAGGGGAGGGAAGGAACCGGGCCACCCAGTGCGCTGTCTCCATTGCGGCAAGAAAATCCCGCTCCTGCGCCGTTTGAACGATGAACGCTTCTGTTCAAACGCGCACAGGGCGGAATTTGAGCGGTTGGAGGGCGAACTGGCACTCGGGCGTCTTCTCGAGGCGCGGCAACCCAGACCCACGCCCCCGGACGCCGCTGACGCACCCTCCGTAAATCGGTATCCTTCGGCCGGCACCGTCGCGGAGCAAATCCACGCCATTGCTCGCGAGCGGTACGTTCCGGATGCGGAGCCTGGGAGCTTCCGAACGTCGCGGCATGACGTCCGCATCCTCGCCTCGAAGCTCGCCATCCTTCCCATCGCTGCGGAAGTTGTTGAATGCGCTCCGCCATACTGCTCAGAATTCGCACGTGTCGGGTCGGCCGAAGCGGAGGTCCGCGAGTGGGCTGAGGAGCCAGCCCCAATATCGGAGTGGAGAGGCTGTCCGGCGCCGACATGGCTCGGGGTGGTCGACAGGCGGCTCAGAGCATTACGGCTACCTGCGGCGGGGCTCGCGGCTCTGGAGGCGCCCGCCCTCACGAGGGACCCAGATCTCCTCGTCGAAGTACCTGTCCTTCGAAGCGCGTCCCCGCCGGTTCGCGTCCCATTGGCACCGTTCAAGCTCGCCGCGGAAAAGACGGAACGAACTCCGTTCGTCGGCCGGCCCATCGGTTTCGAGGCGGTGCCGGGACCGGCGGATCGTCCTCTGGGTGGCGCGGATTCCTCATGGCGAATGCCTCCGCTTCGGCCTCGAATCCGAAGCAGTTCCGGGCAAGTGCAGCAATTCAAACTCCCTCGGGGCCCGCTGGCCGCCGGGGATGTGCAGCCCGCGGATCTCCCGCTGGTGCTCGCCGATCCTGGCGTCGCCCCCAGGCTCGTCGGGTCAGCCCCAAACTTCCCCCAGTTCCCGGCGGAACTCTCAGTGCAGCCCTCGGCGATGCCCGGACCACCCAGGCAGGACCGGCAGGTGGGCTCCGGCCTGGCTGTGCGGCCGCTGGACCGCCCGTGTCCTGGGGCGGCGCTCGCCGCTCGCGAATGGACGGTGTGCCCCGCGCAACCGCGCGTTTGGCTCGAGCAAGGGCGACTGGAGTGCTTCGAACTCGTCCCCGCCCCATGCGTAGCTCTCGAATTTGCGTCCCCTGATCGAGCAACGCCGATCGAAGCCTCGAAGGCCCTTCCGAGACTGCTCACGCAGACCACAGTCGTCCCCGACTTCCCGCCTAGCCTCGCACCTCAAGCCGCGGAAGTTGAACCAAAGCCCCCCATATCCCAAAGGCTCGTTCCGGTGCTGCTGGGAGCCCGGCCGGACAGGGCTCCGTCGGCCGGGGGCGCACTCCCCGCCTACCGGATGGCTCCGTCAGTGAAGCCCAACTTCAGCGCGGCGAACTGGGCTCTGAACCGGACCGAATTGCCTGTCGAAGCTCGGAGGCCGGCCGGATTACAGTGGCTTCGCGCCCCTGGCCTTCCAAAAAGCGGCTGGAAATGGGCTGCCGGGGTTGCCGCATCGCTCGCGATTGTGGGGCTCTTTGCGGTGATGCCGATGGAGAAGGCCGTGGCGGTTGGAAGCCGGGACAGCGTGAAGCCCCCGGAAACCGGCATCCTGACCCGGCTGCGCAAGGGCGTCGCCTCACGGGCGGCGGTGCGGCTCGAGGACGATTTCCGCAGCGGGTTGCGGGGTTGGTCGGGCGACGACGGGTGGGCGGAGAGCTGGAAATACACGGACGCTGGCTTCGTCGAACCCGGCAAACTCGCGCTTTATCAATCTTCGCTTGATCTTCGCGACTACACGCTGAGCTTTCTGGCTCAAGTGGAGTCGCGCGGGCTGAACTGGGTGTTTCGCGCCAAGGATCGCGAGTCCTACTATGCGATGCGGCTAGAGGTTTCCACGAAGAGCCGGGTGCCGGAGGCATCGTTGGTCCGGTATGCGGTGATCGGGGGCAAGGCGGAGCGCCCGGTACGCCTGCCGCTGCCGCTCCGCCTAGCCAGTAACACATTGTATCCAGTGAGTTTAGAGATTCAAGCGGACGCATTCACCACGCGGATTCAGGACCAGGTGGTGGACTCGTTCAGCGACGCCCGATTGAAGCAGGGCGGTGTCGGTTTCTTCGCGGAGAAAGGAGACCGGGCGCTGCTGCGCTGGGTTTCCGTGGTGTACCAGGATGACCTGATCGGGCGGTTCTGTGCTCTGCTGGCGCCGCCGAGGGTGACGGAAACGAGGTAAGGATGTCGAAGCAAAAAAGCGTAAACGAACTCAAGACCCGGCAGGAGTCGCAGGGCCTGGGGGCTGCGCTGGCCCTTGAGAAGGAGGGACGCCTGGAGGAGGCGCTGGCAGCGCTGGATGGGCCGTCGAGCGCAACCAGGGCTGGACTGGCCCTTCGAGGGCAGATCCTCTTCGGCCTGCGGCGCGAGGGCGAAGCGGCGGCGGTCTTCGAAGAACTGACGGGACTAGACGCCGAAAACCTTGGGCCGGTCTACAACCGGGCCGTGTGCCTGGCGAGCCTGGCAAAGTGGACCGAGGCCGTAGAGGGCTTCGAGAGAGTCCTCAAGAAGGACCCGGCGCATGCTGACGCCCTCATGGGTATGGGCATGGCCCTGCTGCACCTTGGCGATCATCAGCGGGCGCTCGTCTGTTTCGACCGCTGCTCTGCGCTGGGCGGCGGCAACGCCGCGCTCATCTTCGGCCGGGCCGTGGCGTTGGATCTGGCCGGGCGGCTGCACGAGGCCCGGGCGCTCTACGAACAGGTGCTGGCCGAACGCCCTTCGGACGAGGATGCCCTGTCGAACGTCGTCAGCGTCGGCGTGCGGAAGGGCGATATGAAGCTTGTGTCCGCGTGGGCGGAGAAGCTGCTGGCCATTCGCCCGGACTCGACCGTGGCGTTGCAGGGCCTCGCCTGGGTGGCCTTCCAGTCAAAGAACTTCACTGTGGCGGCGGAGCACTCCAGGCGCTTGGCGGAGCTCGAACCTGAGGCATTCGAGCACCGCTTCAATCAAGGGCTTGCGCTCGAGCAGGCGGGTGACCTCCCCGGCGCCGCCAAGGCCTACGAGGAGGCGTCGAAGCAGAGGCCGGATGACGTGGAATCCTGGATGCGCCTCGGATTGGCGCGGCTCGCGTCCGATGACTCGCCCGGCGCCGGGAAGCCCCTCGATCAGGTGCTCCGGCTCCAGCCTGATAATGCGGGGGCATTGATGCGGTTGGCCTATCTGCATGAGAAAGCGGGAGATGCAGGACGCGCCGAACCCCTTTACGCAAAACTCGTAAAGGCTGCGCCGGACTCGGCCGAAGCGTGGTTCCGGCTCGGTTATCTCCGGCTGTCAAAGAACGATCTCAAGGGCGCGTTGGAGGCCTTCGAGGGCTGCATCCGCCTGAAAGTCCAGTGGGCCGAAGTGCATGTCAACATGGCTCTCGCGTACTCCGGGCTGCGAATGATGGACAAGGCGCGCGCCAGCTATTCCACTGCGCTGGCGATCGATCCGAAGTGCGTCGAGGCACTGCGCGGACTGGCCCTGATTGCGATACAGGCCGGTGAGGAAGACACCGCGCTCGAACTGCACGGCACGCTGATCGACCTAGGCCAGCGCACGCCGGAGTTGCTCTACAACACGGGCGTCCTGCTGCAGAAGCAGGGCTCGCATCAGGATGCCGTGACGCTGTACCGCGAGGCGCTAGGCGCCCGGCCTTCGTTCGCGGAAGCCCTGTTGAACCTGGGACACGCCCTGGACTCCATGGGCGAAGCCGAGGAGGCGCGCAACTGCTGGCGGCAGGCTCTGGAACTCAAGCCGGCACTAGCAGACGCGGGCGGCCCGGCGTAGGCTGAGCGTGGGCGCGGTTTGCTACCCTGCTTGTTTCAATGAGTCTGATCTATATCTTCCGGCACGGCCAGGCCGGGACGCGCGACGATTACGACCGGCTTTCGGAGCTCGGCCGCCAACAGGCCGTGGTGTTGGGCGAATGGATTCGCAAGGAGCATCTCCAGTTCGATAAGGTCCTGTGCGGCGGGTTGCGCCGCCAGGTGGAGACGGCGGAACTGGCGCTCGGCAGCGGCTCGTACGAGACCGATCCGCGATGGGCGGAGTTCGATCTCGACGCCGTCTATGCCGAGGTGGCACCGCAACTCGCGGCGGACGATGCAACATTCCGCGCGCATTGGGAAGAGCTGCAAAGCAAGCTGGAATCAGGCAACGCAGAGATCCATCGCCAGTGGGCGCCGGCGGACATGGGCGTTGTCGAGGCCTGGATCGCCGGGCGCTACGCGACGAAGACCGAGAGCTGGCAGCAGTTCACGGCGCGTGTCCTCGATGCGGTCAGGGAATTCACAGCGTTGAAGGATGGCCAGAAGGTCGCGATCTTCACCTCGGCGACGCCGATGTCGATCAGCGTGGCCGAGGTCCTCGGCCTTGCCGATCCTTGGAAGATCATGGGTTTCGCCGGCGCGGCGATGAACACCGGCATATCCGTCCTGCACGGCAGGCACGGCCAGCTCAACCTGTTCCAGTTCAACGCGACTCCGCACCTGGTGGATTTCAAGCTGCGCACGTTCCGCTAAGTCGATAGACTTACCGCCATGAAGTTCACCCGGAGAGACGTAATGCAGGCGGCCGCCGTGCCGTTTCTGGACTTGGGAACGCCGCTTCTGCGGGCCCAGGGCCGGAAGTACCGGACGGCGGTAATCGGCACCGGCTGGTGGGGGATGAACATCCTCACCACGGCCATGGAGGCCGGCGCGTCGCAAGTGGTGGCCATGTGTGACGTGGACCGCAATCAGCTCGACCCGGCGCATGAGAAAGTCCGGAAGCTGAGCAGCGACCAGCCGGCGAAGTACTCCGATTTCCGCGAGATGCTCACCAAGGAGAAGCCGGAGATCGTGATTGTCGCGACGCCGGACCACTGGCATCCGCTGGCGACGATCGAGGCCATCAACGCCGGCGCGCACGTCTACGTCGAAAAGCCGATCAGCCACACGCTGCACGAGGGCCGCGCGATGGTGAACGCCGCCCGCGCCGCGAACCGCGTCGTGCAGGTGGGCACGCACCGGCGGGTGTCGCCGCACAACGTCAGCGCCCGGGAGTTCATCCGCGCGGGCAAGCTGGGGAAGGTCGGCATGATCCGCGCGTTCGTGCACAACGCGGGCGGCGCGGGCCAGAGGACGCCCGACAGCGAGCCTCCGGCCGGGCTGGACTGGAACCTGTGGCTGGGCCCCGCGCCGGCGCGCGCCTACAACAAGGCGATCCACCCGCGCGGCTTCCGTCAGTTCCTCGATTTCGCCAACGGCACCATCAGCGACTGGGGCATCCACTGGTTCGACCAGGTGCTGTGGATTACCGACGAAAAGTACCCGAAGCGCGTATATTCGTCCGCCGCTCGGCGCATCCGCCAGGATTCGACCGACGCACCGGACACGCAGGTGGCGGCCTTCGATTTCGACAACTTCACGCTCGAGTGGGAGCACCGGACATACGCGGGCAACCGCGCCGAATCCGCGTCGGTCGGCTGCTACTTTTATGGCACCGAGGGCACGCTGCACCTCGGATGGCGCGAAGGCTGGACGTTCTATCCCTCCGACGCGAAGAAGGCCACGGTCCACGAAAACCCGACGCTGCACGAGCCCGACCAGCAGAACATCCGCGAGCTGTGGGCCGATTTCCTGGACGCCATCGCGAAGGGCCGCCGTCCGGTGTCCGACATCGAAGCCGGGCACCTCTCGACGAACCTCAGCCTGCTGGCGATGGCCAGCGCGAAGGCGGGGAAGAGCCTCGACTGGGACGGCGCCCGCGAGGTGATTACCAACGACAAGGAGGCGAACCGCCTGTTGAGCCGGGCATACCGCGCGCCATGGAAGTATCCGAAGGCGTAGCGTGTTCCTGATCCTCGGGTGCGGTTATACGGGGCGGCGGGTGGCGCAGTCGCTCGCCGCCGAAGGGCACCGTGTCCTGGCGACGACTCGGGACCCGCAGGGGCTGGCACTGCCCGGCGTCGATCTGATTCGGCTGTCGCTGGATGCCCCGGAAGCTACTGAGGCGCTGACGAGTCGAATCGAGCCCGGTGCGCGAGTCCTGCACTCGGTTCCACTGGTCAAAGCCGCCGAATCCTGGGCTGATCCGACCCCTAAGCTGTTGAAAATCCTAGATGATAAGCCGGAGCGCGTCGTCTATCTCTCCACGACGGGCGTCTACGGCGGGCAGCGGGAAATTGACGAAACGAACTCGCCGGCGCCGCGCACGCCGAGGGAGCGCCTCCGCGTCGAAGCCGAGAACCACGTCCTCGGTGGCCCCTGGAGCGCGATGGTCCTGCGGCCGGCGGCGATCTACGGGCCGGGGCGCGGCATCCACGTCTCAATGCGGCGCGGCGAGTTCAAGCTGTTGGGCGAGGGCGACAACTTCGTCAGCCGCATTCACGTCGACGACCTGGCGGCACTGGCCGCGGCGGCACTGAAGTCCGAAACCGGAGGTGCCTGGCCCGTCGCTGACCAGGAACCGGCACGCTCGGTGGACATCGCCCGGTTTTGCTCGGAGTTGCTCGGCCTTCCCATGCCGCCCTCGGCCGGACCGGAGGAACTCAGCGAGACGCGCCGCGCGAATCGCAGGGTGGACGGCCGCGCCGTTTGCCGGCTTCTGGGCGTCCAGCTTCGCTACCCCAGCTACCACACCGGCATCCCAGCCGCTGTGCGCGAGGAACAGGGCGCGGATTGAGAATCGCGCTACAATCCATCGTTTGAAGCACGCACGTCAGTGGAAGAAGGCGGCCAGGCACGCGGCCAAGCCCCAGCCGCCGAAGAAGACTCCGAACGCTGAGCCGAAGCTCAAGACGCTAGACCGGGTGTTGTCTAAGGCGGGCATCTGTTCTCGCACGGAATCGCGCGAATGGATCACGCGGGGCCGGATGAAGGTGAACGGCAAGACGGTCCGCGATCCGGAAACGTGGGTCAACCTCGACCGCGACAATATCCTGCTTGACGGCAAGCCGCTTCGGCCCAAAGAGAAGCTGCACATCGTGCTGTACAAGCCGAAGGGTTACCTGACGACTTACAAGGACCCGGACGGGAGACCAACGGTCTACGACCTGCTGGCTAAGCTCGACCAGTGGATCTTCCCCGTTGGCAGGCTGGACCAGGACACCAGCGGCCTTTTGCTGATGACGAACGACACCGAGTTTGCCGAACACGTCACCAATCCCGAACATCACGTCCCGAAGACGTACCTGGTGAAGACCTCCACGCTGCTGACCGATGAGCAGCTCGACCTTCTTCGCAACGGTCTGGAACTGAAGGACGGCATGACTCGTCCGGCACAAGTACGGCGCGTGCGCGACTCGGCCAACCGGACCTTCTTCGAGATCACCATCACCGAAGGGCGCAACCGCCAGGTGCGCCGCATGGTGGAGGCGCTGGACAGCAAGGTGCTGAAACTGGTCCGGATCGCCGTCGGCCACCTGCGCATCGGTGACCTGCAAATCGGCCACTGGCGCCCACTGCGGAATGACGAATTGACGCAACTCCGGCGGGCGGGAACGGTGGCGAAGAAGCCGAAAGCGCCTAAAGAGTAAGGCCGCCGTCGACCGTCATCACCTGGCCCGTGACGTAGGAGTCCGGCTCGAGGAAAAGGCGTGCAACGCGGGCGACGTCCTCGGGACGTCCGTAGCGCGGGATCGAACCGTCGTCGAGGAACCGCTGGTATTTGCCCTGTGAGATCGTCGTCATCGCGATTCCCGCTTCGATCACGCCGGGGCAGATGACATTCACGCGAATGTTCGCGGGGCCGCGGCACTCCTTGGCCAGAACGCCGGCTGCGTGGATCATGGCGGCCTTCGGCACCGAGTACGCCGTCGAGTCCTTGAACAGCGCGCGGGCCTGCATGGTGGAGACCAGTACGATGCTGCCATTCGTTCCGGCGGCCTTCATTCGGGCCGCTGCTTCGCGGGCCAGGCGCACGGGTCCGAAGTAGTTGACCCGCATCGACTCTTCCATCAGGTCTTCCGAGCGCGCCGCCATGCCGGAGTAAACGGCCACGCCGTACAGGCTTGGGGCGGCGTCGAGCAGGCGCGCACGGTCTTCGTCACGGGTCAGATCGGCCTGGATGACGTTGGCGACGCCCTCGATGGATTCGGCGCGCTCCTTGTTCTGGACGTAGCTGACGGTGACGCGGGCGCCTTCGGCAATCAGCATTCGGGTGAGCGCAATGCCAAGGCCGCCCGCGCCGCCGGCGACGATGATTTCCTTGTCACGCAACGTCTGTTCCATGGGTCCCCCTCTCCACCGCGCCAATCGCGGCCAGCGTCATCATCAGGATCTCGCTATCGCCGAGGTTGTGCTCAAAGAGTCCGGTGACCAGGACGCCGATCACGACGGCGATGCCGCCGTGCAGCAGCCAGCGCGCATTCGCTGGGGGGCCGTTGGCCGGGGCGGCGGGGAGTGCGCTCAGATCGGCAATCCAGTAGCGCAGCATCAGCGCGAACATCAGCATCAGCGCGAGCAGCGTCGGGATGCCGCGCTCTGCCGCGTATTGGAGATAAATGTTGTGCAGGTGGCCGTAAAAGCCCTCGGGCAGAGGGAATCCGATGTCGGGCGGCACATACGAGTTGAACTGGCGGCCGACCATTTCCGGCCCAAGTCCTAGCCAGGGATGAGCCTGAATCATCCGGATGCCGGTGCGCCACGTGACCACGCGGTGCATGTTCGAATCCATCTCGCCGCGCGGTTTCACGAGCGATTGCAGGCGCGTGCGCAGGCTCTCAGGTCCGGCGGCGAAGACGACGACGGCGACGATGGGAACCAGCGCGACCGTCCACCGGCGCCAGATCCAGAGCAGGTAGATCGTGCCGCACGCGGTGGCGATCCAAATGCCACGCGTCATGGCGAGCAGAGTGGCCAGAGCGACCAGCGCGAGGATCACGGCCAGCAGAAGCCGCCGGGAGCGCGGCAGTCCTCCCCAAAGGAAGAGCGCGGCGCCCAGCAGGAAGACGATCATCATCTGGCCGCTGTAGGTCATCCAGTGGCTCATGAAGCCGGTGATGCGGGAAGCGACGTAGGCGGCATAGAAGTCCTCGCCGGCGGCGCGGGCATGCCACCACTTCACGGCGAACTGGCCTATGCCCCAGAGGGCTGAGGCTCCGCCGAGGGCGCACCAGGCGCCCACCAGCCAGCGTGAATCGCGGAGACCGCGAAACGTGGAACAGACGGCAAGCAGGCCGAACAGCACGTACATCTTGCGGACTTGCGGGATACCGGCGGCGGGGTCCGGGCTGAAGGCGAGCGAGATGAACGTGCCCAGGATGAACAGTCCGAGCGGCCATGCGAATCGCGGCAGCCGAGGCTTCTCGCGGAGCAGGATCAGGCACAGCAGCGAGAGGCCCAGCAGGCTCTGCGAGACGGCGATGGAGGCGACCGCCGCCGCGGCAGAGCCAAATGCGCTCCAGCGTGCGGCGGCATGGAGTCGATCATGGAGCGTGGCAGTCACAGCGGAAGCGGAGCTATCAGTGTGACACAATGATGCGGAGCGGAAGTAGCGCGACAAGTCTATGGAAATCTACCTGTTACGGCATGGAATCGCTGAGGTGGCCACGGCGGGCATGAGGGACGCCGATCGCGATCTGACGCCCGAGGGCAGGAAAAAGCTGAGGGACGTCTTGCAGCGCGCGGCCACCGCCGGGGTGAAGCCGAGCCTGATCCTTTCCAGCCCGCTGAAGCGGGCGCGAGAGACAGCGGGAATTGCGGCGGCGGTGTTCGGGTACAAGGGCGAAGTCCTAACGACTGGCGCGCTGGAACCGATGTCCGACCCGGAGAGCGTCTGGGAAGAGATTCGCGCCCACAAGGACGAAGCGCAGATCCTGCTGGCCGGGCATGAACCGCTCTTCAGCGCCCTCACGGCCTATCTGCTGGACTCGCCGTCCCTGCGCGTCGACTTCAAGAAAGGCGCAATCGTCCGCATCGACCTCGAGCCGCAGGGTCGCCTTCCGCGCGGACTTTTGCGCTGGATGATCACTGCAAAGCTGGCCTAACCGGCTTCAGCGCTGAGGTCGAATTCGCGCTGGACGAAGATCAGCGCATCCTCGTGCGTCCTGATGCGGCCCTCGAGTTGGGCGTCTTCGAGATGAGACAGGATGCGGCGGAACAGCGGGCCGGGCCGGTAACCAAGCGCGATCAGATCATCGCCGGTCAGCAGCGGCTGTGGGCGGAGGTCGTCATCAGACATCGAGGAGCGGCGTGCCTTGACCTCGTCGTACCATTCCACCGGCCGGAGTGAGCCGATCAGGTCCAGCCTGTAGAGTTCCAATTGCTGAGGGAAGTGGGGCTGGCGGAAGAAGCGCTTCACGGTGGCGGGCCGCATCTTCGGAAGGCTCAGGAAGCGCATGTGGTCCTTCACCAACGCCGACACGGTGTCGATCACATCGTTCGGAAAGCGAAGCCGGGTCAGGATTGCGGCGGCCATTTCCGCGCCTTTCTCGGCGTGGCCGTTGAACCGGATGCGGTCGGTGAACGTGGCGGTGACGGGCTTGGCGACGTCGTGCAGCAGGGTGGCAAGTGCAAGCTCGATGGAGGCGCCCGCCTCAAGCTGTTCCAGCATCAGCATGGTGTGGATCCAGACGTCGCCCTCGGGGTGGAACTGCGGCGGCTGGGCGACGCCGTGCATGGCCGAGATCTCGGGCAGGAGTTGTCTGAGCAGTCCGGTCTCGTCGAGAAGTTCGAAGCCGCGCCGTGCCGAGCCTTCAGTGAGGATCATCGCGAGTTCGTCGCGGATGCGCTCGGCGGAGACTCGGTTGATCAGCGATGCCATGCGCTGGATGGCATCTTGAGTTTCAGGCTCGATCTCAAAGCCCAGCTGGGCGGCGAATCGAACGGCGCGCAGCAGCCGGAGGTGGTCCTCATCGAAGCGCTGTGCGGGATCGCCGATGGCGTGGATGCAGCGCTGCTCCAGGTCGGCTCGGCCTCCTGTGAAGTCGAGGATGTCGCCGCTGAAGGGGTCCTCGAAAAGCGCGTTGATCGTGAAATCGCGGCGGAGGGCGTCCTGTCGCGGATCGGTTTCGAAGGTGACGCCGCTGGGCCGACGGCCGTCCTCGTATGCGTGGTCGCTCCGGAATGTGGCGACCTCGACGTGGTCGCCGTTCTCGCGGACAAGGATGACGCCGAAGTGGGCGCCAACTTCGAGCGCGCCGGGAAAGAGCTTCCGCAGGCGGTCCGGGGTAGCGTCCGTGGCGAGGTCGTAGTCTTTGACCGGCCGGCCGAGGAGGCGGTCACGGACGCATCCGCCCACCAGAAAAACGGCGTGTCCGGCGTCTCGGAGGACGGCCGCTACGTTGTGGGCAAGAATGGAGCACCTTTCGGCCATGCTCTCTTGATCGTAGAATAGGGTCTGGTCCAACTTGGGATCGTACATGCCTGACCCTGCAGAACCAACTGGGGCCACCACAGCCAAGATTGTGGTGGCCACGACAGTCGCCCTCTCCTTCATTTCCTTTTGGCGCGGAGCCGCCATTGTGCTCAGCGATCTGGCGTCGACAATGTTTTACGTCGGCGGCATCACGGAGCAAGCGATCGGAAAATCCGCGCCATGGTTCGTTCTGGCCGTGATGTTCTTCGCCTTCGCGGTCCGCTCCATCTACCTCGAAAGCTGCGGGATGTTTGTCCGCGGCGGCGTGTACGTCGTTGTACGCGACTCAATGGGACCGTCGATGGCGAAGATCTCAGTTTCGGCGCTGGTGGTGGATTACATCCTCACAGGGCCGATATCGAGTGTCAGCGCGGGCCAGTATCTCGGACGTCTCTTCAACGAGCTGAACGAGATGGGCCAGACCGGCATCCACATCGAGCCGCACCTATTCGCAATGGTGTTCGGCATTGCGGTGACGGTCTACTTCTGGTGGCAGAACGTGAAGGGGATTCACGAATCCAGCAGCAAAGCGCTTCGGATCTTGCAGATCACCACAATCATGGTGGTCATGCTGCTCTTCTGGTCGGCAATCACGCTTCTGATGAAGGACCGGGTCGAACTTCCGCCGCTGCCGTCGCTTGAGACGCTGAAGTTCGACAGCCACTCGCTCGGCTGGCTGGAGGGCACGTTCTGGCCGACCATCTGGCTGGCGGCGATGGTGATCGCCTTCGGCCACTCGCTGCTGGCGATGAGCGGCTTTGAGACGCTGGCGCAGGTTTACCGGGAAATCGCCTATCCGAAGCTGAAAAACCTGAAGATCACCGCGAATATCGTTTGCGTGTATGCGGTGCTGAGCACGGGCCTCGTCTCGCTTCTGGCGGTGATGATCATTCCGGACAAGGTACGGCCGGAGTATTACGACAACCTGATCGGCGGGCTGGCGATGAGCATGGAAGGGCCGGAGATGTTGAAGCTGCTGTTTCACGTCTTCGTCGTCATTGTCGGCGGGCTGATCTTGAGCGGGGCGGTGAACACGTCGATCATCGGCGCGAACGGCGTGTTGAACCGTGTTGCCGAGGATGGCGTGCTGACGAGCTGGTTTCGCAAGCCGCATCGCAAGTACGGGACGACATCTCGCATCATCGACCTGATCGTCATTCTGCAAATTCTGACGATTCTCGCCAGCCGCGGCGACGTCTACCTGCTGGGCGAGGCGTATGCGTTCGGCGTGGTATGGAGCTTCGCGCTGAAGGGCCTGGGCGTGCTGGCGCTGAGGTTCCAGCGTCATGACCAGGAGTACAAGTTCCCGGGCAACCTGCGAATCGGGAAGACCGAGATTCCCGTGGGCCTGGCGGCGACGACCTTCGCGCTGTTCATGGTGGCGATCGCGAATCTGTTCACGAAGAAGGTGGCCACTGTCTACGGCATTTCGTTCTCGTTGGTGCTCTTCCTTGTGTTCTACCTCTCGGAGCGGATCAACGCGAAGAAGAGGGCCAGGCAGGACCATGCTCTGGAGGAGTTCAACCTCGATCACCAGGCAGAGGTGGCGCCGACGACGATGCATGCCCGGCCGGGCTGCATTCTGGTGGCGGTGCGGGACTTCACGCACATGGACCACTTCAAGCGCATCCTCGAAAAGACCAACCTGCGCCGTCACGACATTGTCGTGATGACCGTGCGGCCGATCTCATCCGGCGCGGGCGAATACGAACTGGCCGAGGAGCAGATCTTCAGCCCCTACGAAAAAGAACTGTTCACTCACGTCGTTTCGCTGGCGGAGAAGGAGGGCAAGCCGGTGGAACTGCTGGTGGTGCCTTCGAACGATCCGTTCTTTGCCATGGTGCAGACGGCGCAGAACCTGAAGGCGTCGCGGCTGGTAACGGGCATCTCGCGGACCATGGCGTCTGAGGAGCTTGGCAGGCGCATCGGCCTGGCGTGGGAGCAGTTGCCGGAGCCGCGGCATGCGTTTTCGCTCGAGATCATCTCCGGAGACCGGCCGTCGTCGTACATCAACCTGGGGCCGCATCCGCCCCGGCTTTGGCCGGAGGATCTGGACCGGCTGCACGACCTGTGGCTGAAGCTTTCCGAGGATGAGGGCTTCGGGTCGAAGCTGCATCACCGCGACGTGCTCGGTGCGGCGCTGCGGCGGCTGGAGCAGGAACTGGACAGCGAGGATCGCAAGCGGGTGATCGACGAGATCCAGCGCGAGATGCGACGGGAGTAAGGGCTACTTGTTCTTCGCCTTGCCCTTGGGTTTGGACTCGGGGGCCGCCTCGGCTTCGGCGGCGCCTGGGGCCTGGCCGAGGACGGCATTGAACAACTCTGCCTTCTTCAGGTCCTTTTTCGACGGGGGTGCGATGCCGTTGCGAAAGTCCTGCTCGTGGTAGCAGGTGCGGCAGCGCACTTTGGCGGGCTGGTCACCCATGATCGAGAGAATCGCGTGGTTGGTCAGACGTTTGCACTTGGTGCAAAAATCATCGACGTCATCTCCGAGCCGTATACCCCACATGGCGTAGCTAAACAGGTCTGAGTATATCCCAAACATGCAGTCCGGATCGAGTTCTTTCCTGCCAATGCGTATGATCGAGGTATGCGTGGCAAGTGGCTGCTGATCGGTGGGATCGTGCTGTTGGCGGCGGCGGGGAGTGGCGCGTTTGTCGTCTGGAAGAAGCAGACGGCGCCGAAACCCGCGCCGAAGCAGGAGGCGGCGAAGGAGTTGCCTCCGGGCGCCGAGATCAGCTTGCAGGGCCACCTGCGCGCTCACAACATCGTCGTGCTGAAAGCGCCGATCGACGGAATCCTCGAAGAGGTGCCGGTCTCGCCGGGCGATGAGGTCTTCGAGGGGCAGATCCTGGGGCGGGTCGCGAATCAAACCCTGGAACAGAACGAGCGGGAAGCGTCTCTCGAACTCGAAAGGGCGCAGGCGCGGCTGAATGCGATGGAGAGCGCACTGATCGCGGCACGGCTCGAACAGAACCGGGCCGAGGCGGATGCGTCGAGGGCCCGCAGCGAGGAGATGCGGACGGAGCGCATCCAGAAGCGCCAGCAGCTTTTGTGGAACGAAGGGGCGACGCCGCGCAAGTCGTATGAGAGCGCCGAGAACGAATACCTGGCGGCGCGAAAAGAATCCGCGACGCTGACGGCGCTGTCGCGGCAGATCGCTGAGCGCGTGGAGCAGGCCGGCAAGGATATCGAGGCGGCGAAAAAGACGCTCGACGAGGAGCAGCAGCAGTATTCGACGGCGAAGGACGAACTGGCGGCCTCGGACATGCACTCGCCGGTGGATGGGCTGGTGGTCTCCGTGAAGAAGAAGGCCGGCGACGAAGTGAAGAAGGAGGCCGATGTCATCTTCGAGATCGGCGTGGATCTGGTTGCGCTGGAGGCGGTGATCGATGCGGAAGAGAACGTGCTGAAGCGCATTCAGCCGGGATCGCAGGCGCTGGTGGTGATCGCCGAGTTGCCTGGAGACGGGCTGCCGGGCAAGGTGTCGAAGGTGGAGAACGGCCAGATTTTCGTGGAGTTTGCGAGTCCTTCGCCGTTGATCCGTCCTGGAATGAATGTCGCAGTCCGGCTCAAGCTAACATAGGAGTTTAGGAGTCGGACTTCATGGATTTCCTCGCTAACAGCCTTCTTGAACTCATCACTCAGACGTCGACAAATTTGCCGCCGGACGTTCGCGCGGCGATGGGGGTTGCGTTGGAGGAGGAAGAGCCGGGCACGCAGTCGCATCAGGCGCTTTCGATCATCGCGACGAATATCGACATGGCGAAAGTGGGCGAAGGCGCGATCTGCCAGGATACCGGCATGCCGACATTCATCGTGCACACGCCGATCGGCGTGAACCAGTTGCGGATCAAGGCCGCGATCCACGAGGCGGTGGCGGAAGCGACGCGGCGCGGCAAGCTGCGTCCGAACTCAGTGGATTCGCTGACTGGCAAGAACAGCGGCAACAACCTGGGCGCGGAAACGCCGGTGATCCACTTCGAGCAGTGGGAAGAAGACGAAATCGAAGTGAAGCTGGTGCTGAAGGGCGGCGGCTGCGAGAACAAGAACATTCAGTACTCGCTGCCTTGCGAGCTGGAGCATCTGGGGCGCGCGGGGCGCGACCTGGAAGGCGTGAAGAAGTGCCTGCTGCATGCGGTTTGGCAGGCGCAGGGGCAGGGATGCGCGCCGGGTGCGCTCGGCGTGTGCATCGGCAGCGACCGCGGGCACGGGTACATGCTGGCGAAGATGCAGCTTTTCCGGACGCTGGACGACACGAATCCGGAGCCGGCTCTCGCGAAACTCGAGGCCGAGATCATGGAGGAGGCCAACAAGCTCGGCGTCGGTGCGATGGGTTTCGGCGGCAAAGCCTCGCTGATCGGGTGCAAGATCACGGCCGCCAACCGGCTGCCGGCGAGCTTCTTCGTCTCCGTCGCCTATGACTGTTGGGCCTTCCGGCGGCTGGGCGTCATGCTGAACTCGAGCACTGGGGCGATCACGCGCTGGCTGTACCGTGATCCGCAGCAGCCGGTGAAGCGCATGGCGACAGAGGGCGAATTCCCGCTGACGGGACGCGAAGTGGTTCTGGAAGCACCGTTGACAGCGGAGCAGATGCGGACGCTGAAGGTGGGCGACGTTGTGCTGATCCGCGGCGAGATGTTCACGGGCAGGGACGCCGTTCACGCTCACCTGATGAAGCACGCGCCGCCGGTGAGCCTGCAAGGCGCGGTGCTGTATCACTGTGGTCCAGTGATGCTGAACGACGGCGGCGTCTGGAAGGTGCAGGCGGCGGGTCCGACGACGTCGATTCGCGAGGAGCCCTACCAGGCGGAGGTGCTGAGGCGGTACGGCGTGAAGGCCGTGATCGGCAAAGGCGGCATGGGGCCGAAGACGCTGGCTGGCCTGAAGGAGTGCGGCGCGGTCTACTTGAACGCCATCGGCGGCGCGGCGCAGTATTACGCCCAGACGGTGGAGGAGGTGCTTGGCGTGCACCTGATGGAGTTCGGCATTCCGGAGGCGATGTGGCACCTGCGGGTGCGCGATTTCGCGGCAATCGTCACCATGGACGCGCACGGCAACAGCTTGCACGCGGAGATCGAGCAGAAGACCGGCGAAGAGTTGGAAGCGCTGCGGCCCGCATAAGGCCGCAGCGGGACAACGCGGGACTCGATTTGCTAAACTGCTAGAGGATCGCGATGGCCAGGTAGCTCAGTTGGTAGAGCGCGGCCCTGAAAAGGCCGGCGTCGGCGGTTCAAGTCCGTCCCTGGCCACCATCCAATCCCTCCTTCCTAGCCCCCCAAACCATGCGCCGGACCGAGGTGTAGCTATTCGGTTTTCAATGACCTGCGGGAAAAGGCGCCGCCTTTCGAAACGAACCTAGTCCCATTTTCGGACACTTGTTTTGTGCCGCTTTGCGGCGGCACCGCGGCCAAGCAGGAGAGTATACGCCACGGTTCCAAGGGATTTCCGGGAAGTCGTTGATTCCACAGGCAAAGATTTGTGTGATCGCTTCGTCGTTCGGCTAGGTTTTCCAGCCGAGGAACTTCATTCGGTCGATGATGCCCTGTGGAACCTGCTTTCCCTGTGGGGGCGGAGGCGGTTGCACCAAGGGAGGCGGTGGTGGAGGCAGGCCCGTTCGGACCAACGGGGGCGGCGGCGGGGGCAGTTTCAGCTTCCCCGCGGACGGAAAGGCAGGCAGAGCCTGCTTCTGTGGCGCGGCGGCAACCCAGGCGGCGGGTTTAGGCGGGTTGACCTTCTTCTCGAGGTAGGTCTTCAGCTCGGCCGCTCCGTCGGCGATCCCCTTCTCGAGGCTGGCGGCGTACTTGTCGAAGAGGTGGTGCATTTTGGCGACTTCGACTTTTAGCATGTCCTTCTGGTCGAAGAGGCCGGGCAGTTCGATGATGAAATAAGTCGTCTTGTTGTCGGCGAACTTCCGTGCAAGCCGGTCCTTCATTTCCTGGCCGACCGAGCGGGCACAGGCCTTCGCGAACTGCTGGCGGCGGCCCGGGTCGATCAGGATTTTGAGCTCATCGAAGTGGCCGCCCTGGTTCAGGTTGGCCTTCGCCTTTGCGTTGGGGTCAAAGGTATCCAGGCCGATGACCGCGGTCTTGCCCTTGTCGAGGAACAGGACGTTGCCGTAGTTGCTCCAAGCGCCTGTTGTGATGTTGAAGCGGTCGCTGTTTCCATTGAAGACATCGACGGCCAGGACCTTGCCAAGGTCGTACCAGAATCTGGGCTCGCTGAAGCGCTTGATGTTGTCCTTGACCTTGGCCATGTCGGCATCGGCGCTGCCTTTGGCGAAGAATTCGGCGTCCGTCAGATCCTCGACCATCGGCATCTTCACCCAGTTGTAGGGCTCAGAGCCTGTGACGTTTCCGAGTTGCGGCGAACCGGCCGCCAGGAACTGCCGGGCGGCGGCTTTGAAGACGGCAATCTCCGCCTGGGTCATGATCTTGGTGTTGACCTGGGCGTTGTTGACGTTCTTCATCATCTTGCTGCCCCATTTGACCGAGGTTTGCACGTCGGCATCGGACATCTGCGCGAGTTTGGCGGTTGCCTCGCCTTTGACGACAAGATTGGGTTTCTGGGAACCGCGCAGGGTGAGGAAGAAAACTGGCCGCTTGTCCAATCCGCTCATGGCGACAATTGAGCCAGTAGTGATCTCAGGAACGGAACCAGCCATGATCCCCTCCTTCGCATCTATTCGTGCATCGAAGGTGCCAGGACGTTCGACTGAGAGAGGATTATAGGGCGGACCGACCCGGTGCGCAAGTAGATGATATTAAAGGATATCCAGGCCTGATTGGGGAGTTGCGCGGCTCTCCAATCAGGGCGCTTGTGGCCTTAGTTCACGATTGCCTGGTAGACGAGCGTTTCGAAACGGTTGAGGGTTTCAGTGTCGAAGGGCATCCACTGCATGAAGAGCAGCAGGACGAGCTTTTCCTTGCGGTCGACGCGGAAGCGAGTGGAGGCCGCGCCGTCCCAGCCGTAGAGGCCCTGCGTGCCGGGGCGACCGGACTTTGCGGGCTCGATGCGGACGGCGCCGCCGAGTCCGAAGCCGTCGGCGTCGTCGCCGCCGGTGGTGGGGCGCGCGAGGCCGGTGAGGTGGTTCATCATCATCAGGTCGACGGTCTTGGGACTGAGGATGCGCACGCCTTCGAGTTCGCCGCTGTTGGCCAGCATCTGGGCGAAGCGGGCGTAGTCGCCGATGGTAGAGAAGAGGCCCATGCCGCCGAAGGGTACGCCCTTTTGGTCGAGCATGTCGGCGGCGTTGAGCTTTCCGTCGCGGAGGCTGTAGACCTTGGCAAGGCGGGAGCGCTTGGCCTGGGGCACGCCGAAGTGGGTGTCGTTCATCTTGAGCGGCTTGGTGATGCGCTCTTCGACGAAGCGGTCGAAGGGCATGCCGGAGACGGCCTCGACGATGTAGCCGAGGACATCAATGGAGGCCGAGTATTCGTACTTCTCGCCCGGGCTGGCGATAAGCGGAAGTTTGGCGAGCTTGCCGATGAACTCCTTCAGCGACGCTACCTCGAAGATCTTCGCTTTGCGATACATTTCGCCGACGTTGTCGTTGCCCCAGCCGTAGGTGAGGCCGGAAGTGTGGGTGATGAGGTGCTTGACGGTCATGGGCCGTTCAGGCGCCACGAGGTCCGGGCGCTCGGCTGTGCCGCCCTTGTAGACCTTCAGGTCCTTGAACTCGGGAATGAACTTGTCCACGCGGTCGGAGAGTTGGAGCTTGCCCTCTTCGACCAGGATCATGATGGCGACGCTGGTGAGGGGCTTGGTCATGGAGTAGATGTGGCAGATCGTGTCCTTCTCCATGGGGAGTTTGGCCTCGACGTCGCGAAGGCCGAAGGTGCGCCAATCAACGATGCGGCCATTGCGGAGGATCATCGTGGCGGCTGCGGGGCGGGTGCCGTCTTTGGTGAGCTTCTCGAAGTTGTCGTGGAGGCGGCCGAGCCGTTCGCCCGATAGGCCCTCCTTTTCAGGGGAGGACAGGGGGAGGGGTTGGGCGGAGAGGGTAACCGCGAATAGGGCAAGGGCGAGGATTTCGCGCATTTATGAAGTATATATGCAGGGCTGCCGGAGAAATCAGAGGGCTGAGAGTACCTTTTCGCTATCGCGGGGTAGTACCTTTTCATCGAATCAGTAGGGTACTTTTGTCTTGATCTGGAGTATGCTGGGCGGAAAGCGTCTGAAAAGTCGGAGGCGCTCAGCGCGGGTATTTGGGCTCGCGGAAGCAGACAGCGATTAGTCTCATGCCGATTGGACCCCTGCTCAACAGGATTGTCGAGAACCTGACGAAGAGGCGCGATGCGCTGGACCGTGCCATCATCGCCTTGCAGGAATTGGCCGCGACGGAAGGCCCACGTCGCGGACGACGCCCGAAGATTCTTCAACCTCCGCCGGTTCAAGAGAGCACGCCGGCGGGAGAGAACGGGAACTCAACACCTCGTGCGGCGAAGAAGGCATCCGCGGCAGGGCGCGGGTAGCGGGCCGCTTCAGTGCGGCTTGCGGTCCTGAAATCTGCGCAGTGCGCGGCCGACCCAATCGTGGGGTAGGCAGGCGAGGACGGTGATGCCGGTTGCGAACAGGATCGCCACCACCACCACCCAGAGCGGGACGGGATGAAAGAACTCTGCCATGGGGTGTTTCTACTTAAAGGGTAGCAGCCCGAGGGGCAAGTATCGCCATCGGGGCCCCTCTGCTATTCTGGAAAAACCAGGGCCGGCGTAGCTCAGCTGGTAGAGCATCTGATTTGTAATCAGAGGGTCGCAGGTTCAATCCCTGTCGCCGGCTCCAGTCTTTCAACGACTTAGCCCAAGTCGATCACCCCTCGACCAACTGATTCTGAGTATCAGCACCTCGCTTAATGCTGACTTTCTGCTGACCCGACACCGTCTCGCCCGGCACTACCCCATCGCCTCTCGAATCGACCAGTCATCCCCTCTTGAGGCGAGTTGCCCCCGTGCGTGGTTCGTCGTCTTCCCGATTGACGGAACAAGTGGTAAATCCACCGAAGGAGCGAAAGAGAATGTCCAAGCGGATTGGATGGCTGAAGGGCTTGCCGTGCGCAGGGACGGCACTGGCCCTGGTTTTGTTTGCATCGTCGAGCGCGTTCGCCGCCGAGATGGTGAAGGCGGAGATTCCCTTCGCGTTCAATGTCGGGAAGAAGGCGCTACCGGCGGGCGGCTACGAGTTCAAGATCGACCGGCTGAACGATGAAGTGACGGTGATGGGGACGGGAAGCGGCAAGGTCCCGGGGGTGCTGGCCCCGGTTCTGACGATGCTGTCGGCGCCGCCGCACTCGACTTCGGACCATGCGCACCTGGTATTCGACCACGTTGCGAGCGTGTACACGCTCTCTGAAGTCTGGGAGGCGGGCGGCCAGGGACTGCTGGTTCATGCCACCAAGGGGCCGCACGAGCACCACACGGTTCACGCGAAGAAGTAGCCGCGGTTTTGCCTGCCGAAGCTAAGGCGGTGCGGTAGAATCGGTGCGTCGTGCACTTTTCTCCCGGGAGCCGCCTTGGCTCCTACGAGATCATCTCCATCATCGGGGCAGGGGGCATGGGAGAGGTGTATCGTGCGCGCGATACACGGCTGGGACGGGATGTGGCCATCAAGGTCCTGCCGGAATCGCTGGCCAGCGATTCCGAGCGACTGGCGCGTTTCGAACTGGAAGCGCGGGCGACTGGCGCGCTGAACCATCCGAATATCCTTTCGATCTTTGACACCGGCACGGAAGACGGCGCGCCGTACCTGGTGTGCGAGTTGCTGGAAGGGCAGTCGCTGCGGGCGGTGCTGGATGCGGGACCGATTCCCAGGCGGCGCGCGGTGGACTATGCGCTCCAGATGGCGCAGGGCTTGCAGGCCGCGCACGAGAAGGGGATTATTCACCGCGACTTCAAGCCCGAGAACATCTTCATCACGCGCGACCACCGGGTGAAGATTTTGGACTTCGGGTTGGCGCGTGTGTCGACGACGCCGGGCATCGGGTCGGAGGCTCCGACGCTGGCGCTGGGTCCGGCGACGGAGGCGGGAGCCGTGCTCGGGACCGTGGGCTACATGGCTCCGGAGCAGGTGCGCGGCGTGCCGGTGGATGCGCGGGCGGACATTTTCAGCTTCGGCGCTGTGCTGTACGAGATGCTGGGCGCGCGGCGGGCGTTTTCGTACGACTCGGCGGCGGAGACGCTGTCGGCGATTCTGCGCGACAATCCGCCGGAGCTTTCGACGATCTCTCCGGGTATGCCGCCCGGACTCGAGCGGATCGTCGAGCGGTGTCTGGAGAAGGACGCATCACAGCGGTTTCAAACGGCGGGAGATTTGGGATTCGCGCTGGCGTCGCTGACGGAGCTGACCGCGTCATCCCCGCGCCTGTTCGCAGGACGGCTGCCGAGGCGGTGGCGCGCCGCGGTACTGGCCGCGGCGGCGGTCCTGCTGGTTACGGCGGCAGCATACGCAGCATGGCGATACACGTCGCGGCCCGCGACACCGGAGGAGACTCAGTTCCAGCGGCTGACGTTCCAGCGCGGGTACATCATCTCGGCCCGCTTCGCGCCGGACGGGCAGAACCTGGTCTACGCGGCGGCCTGGAACGGGCAGCCGTTCGAGATCTTCATGACGCGGCCCGGAAGCCTGGAGTCCCGGCCGTTGGGGCTGCGAAACGCGACGCTGCTGGGGATTTCGAACTCGGGTGAGATGGCGATCCTGCTGAACCAGCGGATGGTGACGCACTGGATCCAGACCGGCACGCTGGCGCGGATCTCCCTGGAAGGCGGCGCGCCGCGCGAGATGCTGGAGAACGTGAACGACGGCGCGATTGCGCCCGATGGGCGTTCGTTCGCGATTGTCAGAACCGTGAACGGACGGCAGCAGTTGGAGTTTCCCATCGGCCAGGTGCTCTACTCGACCGACGGCTACATGAGCCATGTGCGCATCTCGCCGGACGGGCGCTCCGTGGCGTTTCTCGACCACCCCATCTATGGCGACGACCGCGGCTTTGTCACCGTGATCCAGCCGGACGGCAACCTGCGGCGGTTGACCCAGGAATGGGGTTCCGCCGAGGGCCTGGCGTGGCGGCCGGCGGGCAACGAGTTATGGTTTGCCGCGACGGGCAAGGACCTGCACAAGCTGATTTACTCTGTGGATCTCCGCGGCGCAGTGCGCGAAGTGTGGCGCGGGCCGGTGGATGCCATGGTCCAGGACATCGCGCCGGATGGACGGCTGCTGCTGACTCGCGAAGATGTGTCGAGCCAGATGCTGGCATGGCGCGACGGCGACACGTCGGAACGCAACTACACCTGGCTGGGCTGGACCCTTGCGTCGGCGCTGTCCCCGGCGGGCGATTCGCTGGCGTTCACGGAGTACAACGTCGATCCGACGACAGACTATTACGCGTGCCTGCGTCCGCTGGACGGATCGCCGCCAGTAAAGCTGGGCGAAGGGCAGGTGCTGGCGTATCATCCTGGCGAGAAAGCAATCATCTCGGTGGCGCCCAGCCGCCCAAACCAGTTGCACGTCCTGCCGGTGGGGGCAGGGGAGACGTGGACCATCCCCTTGGGAACCGTGAGGGCGCAGGCAATTCCCGGCGCGCTCTCGCCGGACGGCGAGACCTTCTACTTCACGGGAGCGGAACCGAATCACCGCCGTCGAACGTACCGCATCCCGCTTTCAGGCGGCAGGCCGGAACCCGTGACGGACGAGGGCGAGTGGGCGACGCTGCTCTCACCCGACGGCCGCACGCTGGTGGTGCGCGATGCGATGAACCGTAACAAGCTGCTGAACGTCGAGACGGCAAGCACCCGGCCGTTGGACTCGCTGGCGTGGAATGACATTCCGATCGGATGGGATGCGCAGGGAACATCGTTGTGGCTGCGGTCCGGCGAAGCGTTTCCGTACGACATTCAACGCATGAATCTCGCCACGGGGCAGCGTCAGCCGCACGTCACCTTGCGGCCTGTGGACCCGGCGGGCATGCTGTCGGTGCCGAACCTGATCATCAGTCCCGACGGCCGCACCTACGCTTACAACGTGGTGCGCATTCTTTCCGATCTGTATCTGGCGAC
The DNA here is from genome assembly GCA_050789245.1 of Bryobacteraceae bacterium. GTDB lineage: Bacteria > Acidobacteriota > Terriglobia > Bryobacterales > Bryobacteraceae > PNKE01. The sequence goes on from JBOZRR010000042.1 coordinate 41,717, forward strand.
GGGCCTGCGCTGAGCTACTTCCGCTTCACGACGACGACGGTCACGTCGTCCTCCGCCGCCTGGTCGCCGATGTACTCCAGAACGGCGTCCTTCAGCGTGTTCATGATCTCGCCGGAGGTCCGGTGCCGGTTCGCGCGGACCAGTTCCTTCACGCGGTCCTCGCCGAACTCCTCGCCGCCGGACGGGTGCGCCTCGGAGACGCCGTCCGTGTACATCACCACGACATCGCCCGTCTCCAGCCGTATAGACGCGCTGTCATACGGAGCGGAGCGCAGCACGCCAAGCACCGGCCCGCCCGCCGTCAGCGGCTCCACGTCGCCCGACGCCTTCACCAGGAACGGCGGATTGTGTCCCGCGTTGGTGTAGGCCAGCGTACCGTCGAGCGGATCGAGAATGGACCCGAAGAACGTCACGAAGCGGTTCACGGGCATGCTGGTGCACAGGCCGTTGTTGACTCTGGAGACGATCGATTCGATCGGCAGCTCTTCCTCCGAAATCGTGTGCAGGCGCGCCTGTAACGCGGAGAGCAGCAGCGCCGCCGAGATGCCTTTGCCGGCCACGTCGCCGCAGATCAGCACCAGGCGGCCGTCGGGCATCGGCACGTAGTCGTAGTAGTCGCCGTTAACCGTGCGGCACGGCTCGCTGTGCCCGGCGATGTCGAAGCCCGCGAGCTGCGGGTCCTGCTTCGGCAGCAACCCGCGCTGGATCTCCGCCGCCTGCCTCAGCTCCGCCTGCATGATGCGCTCGGCCTGCTCCAGCTCAATCAGCCTCGCGTGCTCGATGCGGATGGCCGCGATGTTCGCCAGCACGGTCAGCAGCGTCAGGTCGTCCGGATTGAACGGGCGCCCAGCGGTGGAATCCAGGTAGATCAGCCCGATCACCTTCTCGTCGGTCTGAAGCGGCACCGCCAGCAGCGTCCGCACACGGTGCGCCACCAACGTCTTGCTCTCCCGCAGAGCCTCGTCGCTCGCCACATCGTGAATCAGCAGGCTCTCGCGATTGCCGACGACTCGATCCCGCACCGCCGTCGAGATCCGGAACTCGTCGCCCCGCGCCGCACGCGCCAGCAGTGACCCCTCTTCCATCGTCATGACGACGCCGCGCTCCGCGCCCACCGCGTCCGCCGCCAGCTTCAGGATCAGCGGAAACAGATCGTCCAACGGCCTCTGCCCGGCCAGCTCGCGCCCGGCCGTGAACAGCGCGTTCAACCGCATCGCGGCCGCTTCCGGAGCGCTCCGCAGGAACGCCTTTTCCAGGTGCGTGGAATCTTCGATCGCCTCCGTCAGCTTGAACTGGACGCTGGCCGCCAGCGCCTCCCCGCTCGACTTCGGGTGCGTGAAGATCACCGTGCGGTCGCCTTGCGCCTTGGGGGCATCCACGAACTTCACCGACAGGCCGCCCGCCTCCAGCGCATCGCCCCCGTTCAGCTTGGCCCGGCCCCGCAGCGGCTGGCCGTTCAGCTTCGTCCCGTTGCGGCTGTTCAGATCCTCCACGCACCATCCGTCGCCTTCGGGTTCAAACGCCACGTGCGTCCGCGACAGCGCCGGATCGGCCGCAAACTGGAAATCGTTGCCGTGCGCCCGGCCCAGCGTCATCCGCCGGCCCTCCAGCGCGCGAGTCATATTGGTGCCGTCCGGCATCCGGATCTGAAGTTCAGCCATGGGTTGATTTGCGCAAGCCGCGATCTGCCATTTTACCGTGATCCTCATCCCGCGCAAAACACACCCTCAACTCGCGGGAACAACTCGCCCGCCTCTCGCGTTCTATCTGGAATGACCGACACTCAGCGCCCGCTTCGTCTCTGGCCGGGAGTCCTGATCGTCGCCCTCCAGCTTTTCCTCCGTTTCGTCCTGCCCACCTTCTACCCGGATGCTATGCTCGTCGGCGTCGCCGCCGGCTTCTTCGGCGGACCCCTCGTCCTGATCTGGTGGGTCTTCTTCAGCCGCGCTCCCCGCCTGGACCGCTACGTCGGCGCCCTCTTCATCATCGCCGCCATCGCCGCCACGCCCCTTATCCTCGACAAGTCCCTGGCCACCGGCATGATGGGCTACCTTTCCCTGATCTACTCCGTCCCCGTCGTCAGCTTCGCCCTGGTCGCCTCCGCCGCGCTCACCCGAGGGCTCCCCGACGTTCCCCGCCGCACCGCCATGGCCGCCGCCATCCTGGCCGCCTGCGGCGTCTTCAGCCTGCTCCGCACCGACGGCATCATGGGCTCCGGGACCTCCCAATTCACCTGGCGCTGGACCCCCACCGCCGAACAACAGCTCCTGGCCGCCGCCACGCTCCCGACCCCCGCCCCGGAGCCCGTCGCCGCGCCCACCCCGGAACCCGCCGCTCCCAAGCCCGAGACTGCGGCCCCCGTCAAACTCCCTGAGCCCACGCCCCTCCCCACCCTCGCCGAATGGCCCGGCTTCCGCGGCCCCGCGCGCGACAGCATCGTCCCCAACCTGCGCATCGCCACCGACTGGGCTTCCGCCAAACCCGCCGAGCTCTGGCGACGCCCTGTCGGCCCCGGCTGGTCCAGCTTCGCGGTCGATCACAATCGCCTCTACACCCAGGAGCAGCGCGGCGAAGAGGAAGTGGTCACCTGCTACGACGCCGCCACCGGCAACCCCATCTGGGCCCACCGCGACGCCACCCGTTTCTGGGAATCGAACGGCGGCGCCGGACCCCGAGCCACCCCCACCCTCCACAACGGCCGCGTCTACACCTTTGGAGCCACGGGTATCCTGAACGCGCTGGACGCCAAAACCGGGGCCGTCGTGTGGACGCGCAACGTCGCCGCCGAGACCAAGGAGAAGGTCCCCGGCTGGGGCTTCTCCAGCTCGCCGCTGATCGCCGGCAATCTGGTCCTGATCGCCGCCGCCGGACGCATGGCCGCCTACGACCTGGCCACCGGAGCCCCGCGCTGGATGGGTCCCGAAGCCGGCGGAGGCTACAGCTCTCCGCACCTCTTCACCGCCTCCGGAGTCCCCCAGGTCCTGCTCACCAGCGACCAGGGCACCATCAGCTACGAGCCCTCCGGCGGCGCCGTCCTCTGGAAACACCCCTGGCCCAACGGCGCGCCGATCGTGCAGCCCGCCATCACCCCCGACGGCGACCTGCTGATCAGCTCAGGCGACTCCAGCGGCATCCGCCGCTTCCACGTCGCCAACGGCTCCGGCAAATGGACCGTGGAGGAGCGCTGGTCCACCAACGGCCTGAAGCCCTACTTCAACGACTTCGTCATCCACAAAGGCCACGCATACGGCTTCGACGGCAACATCCTCTCCTGCATCGACCTGAAAGACGGCAAACGCAAATGGAAAGGCGGCCGCTACGGCAACGGCCAACTCCTGTTGCTGCGCGACCAGGGCCTGCTGCTCGTGCTCGCCGAGGAAGGCGAACTCGCGCTGGTCCGCGCCGAGCCCGGACAGTTCACCGAGGTCGCCCGCACCCCCGCGCTGGAAGGGAAGACCTGGAATCATCCTGTGGTGGTCGGGGACCGGCTGTTTCTGCGGAATAGTGAGGAGATGGTGGCTTTGCGGGTGGGGCGGTAGGGGGGGACGCCAGAAGAGTTACGTGCCGCTCCTCCGAGAGGCCATACGATGACAGTCGCACCAGCCTCAAGGGTCCTCATCGGCGATAGCGCGCGTTTGTAGCCCAGAACGGGAGTGATAGCAGGATCTTCAGGCAACTGTGATTTCCGTGACCCGCAGGTGGCGCATCATTTCCGTCTCCCCGTCGTTCCACTCACCGTCCCACGCGATTTGGACTCGATACACTGACGAGTCGGCGAGGTGTGACTTCGCCTGGAGCGAGACAACCATCTGACACTTGGATGTTCGTCGGATATCGAGCTGCAAGGGTACGATCAGCGGCAGCAGATCCAGTCGCTTGTTCTTGGTCACGCAGCACAAATCACAGTCAGTGGCAGGGCCAATGGTCCGCGTCAGCGGGGAAATTTCTCGGTGTCGCCAACCCATCGGCAGATTTCCAGTCCACACAACATGGAGCGATCCGTCAGGCCCAGGTTCTTCCAACCGGGTCATGAACACCTGCACATCGAGAGCCGGCGACCACCTCCGGAGGTTCTCAACGCGCATGTGATAGTAGCGTGCATCTTCAAATGACACAGATTCCCTAAGGCTGTATTTGATCCTGCCCTTTTCCCCTTCAGGGCACACGAGGCTCATTTGAAGGACGGGCGGGAAGAGCTTGGATTGAAGTACTCGCCCGAATAGGGCAACGAGTACCGCAGCGAGAGTTCCCAGAGCGACGGCAGCGTTAACCCACCAGTTCCACCAGAACTGCTGTAATTGATCCATACGCGCTACTCGGGCATAATGTTACAGCACAAGCGGACTTCGTTGCAACGGTCTCGAGTCAAGCTCTCACCGTTTCATTCTCGTTCGGCTCCCTCGCGTTCACTGACTGTCGTAAGTCATCGATTAGACAAGAGGCTCTCTTTCAATGGCTTCATCCATCCTGGCCGGAGATTGAGGCAAACCGATGTCGATCGATAAAGGAGATACCCTGGCAGTATCGGAACATAATTTCGTGGGTTACGTATGCGGATGTTTGCATTTACTCCGGAATCCATACTATAGGCGACCAAACCGGCGGTTTGTTATAAGTGCATTTGTCACAATTGAGCCGAGCATCATGTGGAGGCATACTTGTACGCCCTTCAATGCGGGTGTTCGTAAACGAAGTGAGTTCGGCAGGAAACTCAAACTGACATTGTTTTACTTTTGTATTCCAATCGTATCTGCAAGCGATAACCGACGTCAGTTTTCCATTATATGTGTTCCCTTGTCTGTGAAGTTCCCAGCCGAAATGAAAACCAGCTTGACTGGCATCGTCCGGCAACACAGACTCGGCGTATATAATATCGCCTTGTCTCCGTAGCCTAAACCTGTTGCCCGTGCGTATGGACTTCCACAGGGTCGGCAAAGCACTTTGTTCTCCGAACGCAGTCGGTTGTGATGTGGTTAGCCTCGCATTCAGATCCCGCAGGGTCATTGAATCGCCAGTGGTTGCGAGAAGGCCCCTCACGTAATTGATTGGCACTGCGAAATTAAGACCTTCGGAGGCCCCAACTTTGTACGTGACCACGCCGATCACTTCGCCCCTCGTGTTCAGCAATGGTCCTCCACTGTTACCTGGATTCGAGGCCGCGTCGGTCTGAATGACCTTGAATCCTGCAGAGGCAGGATCGTCTCGTACTGAGCTGACCACCCCTGCTGTCACTGTGCCTTTCAATCCCAGGGGACTCCCAATTGCGACAACTGGTTCACCAGGTTTCACTGCGTTAGAGTTGCCCAACTCGACCGTCGGCAGGTCGAAGCCAGCGATTTTGAGTATCGCTATATCTTTCCGTTCATCAAAGGCGATGACGGTGAATGTGTCGAAGATCTCGCCGGACTGCAACTGGACCGCAGCTGTTCTCAGTTCACGGAGCACATGAAGATTAGTCGCAATCTTGCCATCAGACGAGATCAAGAAACCACTTCCCAAGGAAGTTCCCTCATCCGTCATCCCCTTTATGAGGACGACCGATTTGGATGCCTTTTCTATGATCGTAGGTGTGACATGGCTGGCTTGTGCGTAAGCCGGGCGCGCGACACACACCATGCAGATGATGGGCGTCAGAATCGCTGTTGCCTTCAGCATCATCGAATTCTCCCCTTCGTCCAATCCATCATGTATATCACGATTCCTTTGTTCCGATCACCATGTCAGCGGTCGGAGTGGCAGGGCGTGCCGGTTGGTATACCAGCGCCACAAACGCGGAGCAGCATCGCGGATAGCTCCTCTGCCCGTCCATAGGTCTCCACTTCCCGCCCCGCCTGCGTGGTATCTTCCGCGTCTAGCCTCATCGTGGCGCGTCCCAGCTAATCGCTACGAAGAGCTACGAGCGGCAGTATCCAATACGGCGTGATCTCGAAATCAGCCCTCCCTCGCGAAGCTCTCAACCTGGGTCCCGTCAACGGTCCACTTCGCGGAACCGTTGAGGTTCCTCGCTCGCCAAACAACCACCCACTATGTCCCCAGCCGAGCCAGAATCGTCTCCCTTGTCCGCTTCGCAAGTTCGAACGCTGGCCGCTCCTCCCCCGGCAACAACTCTGGAAAATCTCCCGGATACCGGATTTCGACACCAAACGGTGTCAACGATTCCACCTCCGCCAGTGCCTCCGCCAGCCCTGGCTCAACTCCTACCAACAGGTCCAGCAACTGGCCCAGGCTATGGGTCTTCGGAAACTCCGCTTGCTTGGAGACCAGAAACGCCTTCAGGTACTTCTCCACTGCCTGTTGGCAATGGAAGACAATCGCCTCGCGAATCGGATCTTCATCGCGGATCAGGCGCTCCGCCACGCGGAAGTCGACGTCAGCCTTCGACAGCCATTGCCGCACCAGCCACCGGACCGTTTCCTCACGCTGCTTCATAAATCACTCGGCCGTACTTGTGTGCCGGATACGCGATGCCGCCGAAGACCTCTTTCGTCTCCTCAAACCGTTCTTTCCCGATGACAAACACATCCACCGGGGTCCCCAGCCCGCGTAACGCCCTGTGCAGCCGGACCCGCTCCGCCCATGTGTTCGCCGGCTTTTCCGCTACCACCAGCAGATCGATGTCGCTGTCCTTCGTCATCGTCCCCGCCGCCGCCGAACCGAACAGAATGATCCTAACCGGCTCCATCTCGCCTCGCAGCCGCCGCACGATCTCCACAACTGTGCGCTCGTCGATGCCCATCTCTCACATCTTAGGGGAAGAGCTCACCGCCGCCAACTCGCCACCACCCAGTCCCCCGACTGCGGAGTCGCCACAGCATTGAACGTCACCGTGCTCCCGTTCAGCGAATAGTCCACACCCACCCGCTGTAAGACCCCGTTCCGGTACAGGCGCAGGCTCCCCGCCGGCGACGGCGCCCCGCTCAGCACAAACACCGTGTTCACTCCGTTCACCACACCCGCGGGCGTCTCCAGGTCCACCCACACCGGCATCACCCCGCCGCACGGACCCGCCGTCCCGTCCACACGCACGCAATCCCCAGGCGCGCCCACCGCCGCCCCGATCTCTCCCTGATTGTCGATCACCGCCGCCCGCCCCGGCTCAAACGTCACGCCCTTCGCCGGCCGAGCCTCCAACTCCGCCACCAGCCCGTCCACGTCCCCAATCACCAGCGCCTCGCCGATCGCCGGCGCGCCCGTTGACTGGCTCGTCCGCACCTGCCACAGCCGCACCGGACCCACGCTCGGCGGCACCGCCCATGTCTCCGTGAACTGCGTCCGCCCGTCCGCCGTGAACCGCACCGTGTACTTCGCGCCCGTCGACGCGTTCGTCGTCGGCACCAGCCGCGCGAACAACACGCCCGCCTTGATCGGCAGCGCCATCGAGTTCTGCGGCACCACGCTGCCGTCCGCCGCCGTGAAACTCCCCCAACTCACCACCGCCGTGCCCGTGAATGGAGTCCCGTCTGCCTTGTACAGCACATCCTGCACCTGCGTCACCGCCGGAGCCCCCAACACTACGCCCACCGCAAGAACCGCGGCCCAAATCACTCTCGCAATTGTCATATCGACCTCCGAAGGCCAATCTATGAGGGCGAATCGTGCAAGCCGGACACACCTCCACCCGCATCTGGTTGAAACCAGGACACATCGAGCTCAAAGATTTTTGTGAATGGCCGCGCGGCCTAGAAGATAAAACTCAAACCGCCCCGCACCGACCGCGGGAACTGGATCAGATACACGCTCCGCCCATCGGACGCCGCCACCGGCACGTACCCGCTCGCCAGCAGGTTGCGCAGATCCGCGTTCATCTCCCAGCGCCCCGGCGTCAGCCCCATCGAGGGCAGCGGCTGCCGCACCTGGATGTTCAGGCCCATCTGCGGCTGCCAGCGCTGCGTCAGCCAGGCGTGCGCCGGAGCCAGCCCGCCGTCCGGAGTCCACACGTACGCCGACGCGATCCGCGTCCCCGTCTTCGGCAGGATTCCCGAGATCCGCGCCGACGCCCACTGCCGCCGTTCCGTCTTCAGCGCGGCCCGCAGATCCGCCGCGGTCTCGAAGCCCTGCGCCACCGGCGCCAGCGCGCCACCCGCGCCGTACGCCACGCCCGCCGTCCATCCGCCGCCGATGTCCTGGAGCGCCGAAAGCATGTAGCCCAGCGCCGAGTAGCTGCCCATGTTGAAGATCGAGCTGTTCGACGAAATGTCCGGCATCAGGTCCGCCGGAGGCAGCACGCCCGCCGGCGCCGCCATCGTGATCGCCGCGTTCTGCACGCGCTCGGAGTAGACCGCCGCCGAGTACGTGCGCTTTCCGTCGATTTTTCGATACCCGAGCTCGTAGTTCGACGTTTGCTGCACGCGCGCGTCGCCGCCCGTCAAGCTCACGCGCGGGAACATCGCCAGCCCGAGCAGATCGTTCTGCACGCCCGTCTCCGGCATGCCCGCCGCGATCAGGTCCAGCGCCGGCGCGCCGCTCGAATAGCCGGCCTCGATCGTGCCGATTTCGCCGAGATCGTACGTCAGCCGCGCGAACGGGCTCAGCAGGTTCATGCGATCGAGGAAGACGACGGATTCGAGCAAAACGCCGTAGTCGAGCGAGATCTCATCGGTGATTTGCTGGCGTTCCTGAAGTTTTACCGACATCGTGCGCAGCGTCGGCGTCGAGTCCGGTGCGCCCGTCGCCAGGCCCATACCCACCCAGTGCCGCATCGACATCTGCCGCACCGTCACCTCGACGTCCGGCGTCACCGCGCCCGACGTCCGTGCGTATCTCGTACGGAAACCCGTCGTCGGCGCGCCCGTCGATGTCGCGTAGCCGACGTTGCCCGCGACGCGCAGTTCGCTGCCGCCGAAAAGCGTCGTCGCCAGCGCGAACGCCGTGCCGAGATCGGGCTCGTTGCCGAGCGTGCTGCTCATGCCGCTGTCGCCGGCCGACACGCGCATCAGCCCGCGCGTCGCCGAGAAGACTTTGCGGTCGCGCGCCAGCGTTCCGCCGGGGACATTGACGTCGTAGCCCTCGTGGAGACGCAGCACCGGCCGCGTCGAGTTCGCGCTGCGCAGCACCCATTTCCACTCGTCGCTCACGATGCCCGTGTCGAGCGGCGCCGTGTAGACGAACTCGATTGTCGAGAAGATGGTCGCAAGTTGGATCGACAAATAGCTCGACATGCCCGCGCGGACGGGCACGTTTTGCCGGGAAGCAGGAACGTACGTGCTGAGCTGCACGCGCACGGAGTAGGTGTCGGGTCTTAACGTGTTGAAACGGAACTTGCCGTCGGGCCCGGTGAGCGCCCTGTCGACGGGCTGCTCGAGACGGTTGAACAGGAAGACGTTCGCGCCCATCTGCGCAATGCCTTCGGTATTGCGCACTTCACCCTCGATCGAACCGTACAGGCGCAGGTCCGACGCGATTGCCGGCGCCAGACTTCCCAGGACGGCGGCCATCAGGGCTACGCGTGTGTGACCGAACATCCGCGTTGCGATCGGGCCTCCTTCGAGCCCGCCGTTTCTTCCTACGTTATAGAAAAATGAGCCTGCTGGGTCAAGGTCTCATTTTTCAGCTTGTCGGTAATCTTCAGCTTCAGGGTGTACTGGCCTGGAGCGAGCGAACCCAGCGGCAAAAGCTTTTCGATGGTCATCTGCGCGGCGCTGCCCTCCACCGTCGAGACGTCCTCGGTGAACTCGAGCACCTTCGTGTTGTCGCTGTTCTTCACGATCTCGTACTCGATGGAGCCCGAAGGCTTGTTGGTCTTTTCGTCGGGCGTGAAGTTGTAGAGCTTCATGTAGATGCCCATCTTCTCGTCCTGCTTGAACTTGTCGCCGAGGCGCGGGCGCACTTTCGAGGTGCCGATGACGAACTGGCCCGTGCCGATGTCGCGCGTCGGAACCTTCTCGAGCACGTCGGCGAGCACGAGCGACGACGCAAACAGCTTGTCCTCGTCCATGCGCGGCACGTTCAGCGGCATCTCGTAGTTCACCATGTTGCCGCCGATGATGTCCTTGGCGACGATGTTCAGGCGGTACATGCCGGGCGGCAGCGGGATGGACTTCTGGTAGATGGAGACGCCGTTGATGGCCTGCTGGAGCAGCGAGCTGTGAACGTCAACGGTGACGACGTCCTCGAAGATATTGGCGACGCGGCGGGTCATGGTGGTGATGCGCGCGTAGATGTTCACCACCGCCTTGGAGACCTCATCCTCCTGCTTGAACTGGAGGTCCTTGCGGTTGAACTGGAGCGTGATGTTGGTCATCACGGTGGAGCCGGTGGCGGGGAAGAAGTCCGCGCGGGCTTCCATGGGCAGCAGGTTATAGATAATTCGGGAGTTGACCTGGGCTTCGAGGTCCTTGAACTTCACCTGGGGCGGCTTCTGGAGCAGGGCGTACTGGTTCAGGCGCTCGAACTGGTTCATGCGCGCAGGCAGGGGCATGTTGCCGGTGCCGAGGCGGGTGCCGTCCGTGCGGCTGAAGCGGTCGGCCTTATTGGCCATGCCCATTTGTTCCATCAGGGTGAGGCCGGCGCCGGGGACGTAGAGCAGGGCGTCCTTTTCGGACGGGTCCATGGTCATACGATATTCGCCGGTCATGGTGGTGTCGACGAACTCGATCATGACGTCGGTGCCGATGCCGTCGATGTAGCGGTAGCGCCACTTCTCGAACGGGTAGGTGGAGGTGGTGCCGCCGCCCTCTTCGTAGGGGCGCTCGTAAGTGCCGCCGGAGGGCCGGGATTCGATTTCATCGGGCGGGCCGAAGGTGATGTAGATGCGGCCGCGGTCGGATTTCCAACCGGGGATGCCGGACGCGTAACGCTCGTTGGCGTAGGCGATACGGCGGTAGTGCTCTTCCTTGTACTCGTTTTCCTGGGAATCCGGGGTGGGGTCGCGGCGGAGCCAGAACTGTTCGATAAACTGCTCGCGTTCCTCGTCGGTCTCAAAGCGGGAGAAGGCTTTGCGCTCTTCGTCGGTGATGATGTAGGCGACGTCCTCGTTCAGCCACTTGCGATAGGGCGTCATCAGCTCCTTGCGGAGCCGTTCCTGGCGTTTCCGAAGCTCTTTTTCGCTCAGCGGTTTGGAGACGGTTTCGCGCGGGCCCTCGTCGCCCTTCTGTTTCTTCTGGGCGAGGGCGGTGCTACCTGGGGCCAGCACAAGAATGCCGGCGAGACCCACGGAGAGAAACTCTTTGCTCATCATACGGTTACCTGCGGTCTACCAGTCTCGAATCCCAGCGGGGACACTACTACCACAGTTTAGCTCAATTCTAGGGCGGGCTCCCGGTGAGGTCAAGGCGGAAGACACCCTTTGAGACCCGCTTGCCATCGAAGGTTGGACGCCCGGCGGGGCGGGGCGGTTGCAGGGAAGTGGGGGTGGCGGGCGGTGGTAAGATTCCCGGCGGGAGAAGGAGGCCCGGAGAATCTGATGAGCGACCAAGATCCCAAGCGCGAGCAGCCGTCCGGTAGCGCGGCGGAGCCGAGGTACAAGACCTTTGCCAGTCCGGAAGAGCGGCGCCGGTGGCTGAGGTCACTGAGGGAGGACCTCTTGTACGGGGCGAGTTCGTTTGCTGAGTTGGAAGTCCTCGATCTGGAGACCGGAAAGCCGCTGAAACCGGGCGGGGGTTTCAAGGACGAGGGGAAGTAGTCCCGGCCGCCCCAGCCGTTGACGCTCCAGCACAGGCGTTATTCGATTCTTGAGGTCTTGGGTTGCCATCCGCCGGAAGGTGGATTGACGTTTCCGGCGCTTACAGGGCGGAACGACAAACTCCTCCACCGGATGTCGGTCCATCATCAGTGGGTATGGCGGAGGGACCACTTGGAGGCAAGGCTCGGGCCGGATATCGAGGACGCGGTCTGATATAAGCTTTAGGTGTCTAAATACTCGAGTTCGGAGTAGCGTGATGGATTCGCGGATGTCGGCCCTGTTTTTCCTGACCGTTCTCACCCTGTCGGCTACCGGACCCGATACAGCCGTGGTGACCGCTTTCCGTCAGGCCAGTGCTGATATTGCGCAGGTTCTCATCCTGCAGCGGACAAGTGTTTCAGCAGAACTGGAACTGGTAGTTGCGTTTGGCAACCCTCGCAGGTTGCCGGTTCATCCAGGAGCACTGTTCTGGTGGGGGGCAGACAGAAAGATCGGCCTGTTTCTGCAAGAGAAAGCCAATGAATCCAGGGTGTATCTGCTGTCGATCCAGGCTGGTTCCTCGGACTGTGGGGTCCGGATCGAGCGGGTGACGGCGACGGATGTGGTGATTTCCTGCCTCCCAGAGAGGCCGGGGCTAGGTCTACGGCATAAGTGGCTTTATGACATTCGCGCGAAAGGCCTGGTGCGTCAGTTTTCGTACACGCCGTTTGAAACGGTCCGGAGTTATACGAACGGGGATCGCGTGGTACTGGTTGGATCCGATGACGAGCGCCTGGTCGCTTTCGAATTCAACCCAAAGCGGGAGCCGGGTTTCCGCATCCTGAATCCGGCGGAGGCACAGCGGTGGACTGACCGCGTGCGGGCCAAGCCAACGACGGGATACGAGGCCGCCTGGCGCAAGCTCTCTGTCCCTATCGAGGAGCCGATGAAGCCGCCGACGGGAGTTCCGCCGGTTCCACAGTCGACGTATGACCAGTTTGCAGCGGCGCGTGCGGAGAAGGTGAAGAGCGGATATGCCCGTGCGCATACGCGAATCGAGGAACGGGTTGGACCGTGGCAGAGGGAAGAGGGCCGGATCTGGTTTGGGAAGACCTTCTACGACGCTGAGGGGATCACAGGGGTCGGAGGGTTTGGCGCGTATGATTCGAAAGCGCGGAGATTCGACATGCTTACCGCGCCAGAACTGGCCGATTGGTCGGTTTCGGCGATTCTCGTGGAGCCCGAGGCGGTGTGGCTCGGCCTGTTGATGAGTGGCGAGTACGGCGAAGACGGCGGCGGATTGCTTCGGTACGACCGGACGTCCGGCACGTACCGCAGGTTCGCGCTGCCCGACGTGATACAGCGGATCGTTCGCGTGGGCGAAGGCAGGATTTTGCTGTCGACTGATTCCGGTGCGGCGGTTGTGGAGGGCGGCGCGGTGCGGCGGTTCTTCGTCGACCGGCTCTCCGATGGGCGGCTGCGCGTGGCCGAGGGAACTCAGTAATCGTTTGTCATCGGGAGCGGTTTGAAATCAAGCAGATTCCCTATTAGATAGCAGCCACACTGGGCGTATACTGTGGCGTATGTCCGACACTGACTCTTCGGTAATTTTGGAGATGGAACGGGCGGCGCTGGGGCGGTGGGCGAAGGGGGATCCGGGGGGATTCCTGGAGATCACGGATGGGGACGTGACGTATTTCGATCCGTTTCAAGTGCAGCGGATCGAATCGAAGGAAGGGCTGGAGCAGCTTTACAAGACCATTTGGGGAAAGGTCAAGATCATCCACTGGGAGATGCTGAAGCCCCGGGTGCAGGAGTTTGGGGATACGGCGGTGCTGACGTTCCGGTTTGCCTCGGACGACGCCCAGTTTCCGGTGTGGCACACGACAGAGGTATACCGGCACGGAGGCGAGGGGTGGCGGATTGTGCACACACACTGGTCCGTGCCGGCGGGGTGAGGCCCGGCAGCGTTACTGCTGGAAGGGCTTTTCGAAGTTGAACATCCAGTTGATGCCGAACTTGTCGGTGAGCATGCCGAAGCTGGCGGCCCAGAAGGTCTCCTGAAGGGGCATGGTCACCTTGCCGTTCTGGCTGAGGGCGTTGAAGTACTTCGCGGCCTCCTCGGCGCTGTCGCAGGCGATGTTGAGAGTATAGTTGTTGCCGGCCGTCAAGGGCATGCCGGGAGGCGCGTCGGAGGCCATCAGGACGTGCGCGCCGTTGGTGAGACTGGCGTGCATAACTTTGTCCTTGTCGGCTTCGGCGCAGGGCATGGGCGACTCGCCGAAGGTGAAGACGCAGAGCTCGCCGCCGATGGATTTCTGGTAGAAGTTCATGGCCTCGCGGGCGTTGCCGTCGAAGGTCAGGTAGGTGTTCAGAGCTTTCATTGAGGTTGCTCCTCTGACTGGAGTGAATTGTAGATCAGGCGGAAACGGTTGTCGCGGTTTGGGGCACGCCGGTGCCGGGCAATCCTGGGATTTCGATGACGGGCCGGACCTCGACGGTGCCGAAGCGGGCGGCCGGGATGCGGGCGGCGATGCGCAGGGCTTCGTCGCGGTCACGGGCCTCCACCATGAAGAAGCCGCCGAGATATTCGCGAGTCTCAGCGAAAGGGCCGTCGGTGATGGTGGCGCGGCCTTCGCGGATACGGAGGCTGGCTGCCGTGGAGACGGGTTCGAGCGGAGCGGCGGCAAGGAACTGGCCTTTGGCGGCCAAGTCCTGGGCGAGAGCGGTGGATTCGACGTAGCACTGCTCGCGCTCGGCGTCATCGATGGCCCGCTCTTCGAGATAGATCAACAGCAGATATTGCATTCTGGTCCCTCCTACATCAGTTAATCGATTTCCCGGCATTCCTTTCGACAGGGGAATGTAAACAAATGGGCCTTGTTACATGAGGGCGGAAAGGTCGAGGACGGGGCGGATCTCCAGGGTATGGAGCGCATGGCCGCCGTGGAGGCGCTTGCCGATGGCGATGGCCTCGTCGAGGTTTTCGGCTTCGATGATCTGGTAGCCGCCGAGCTGCTGATGGGTTTCGGCGAAGGGGCCGTCAGTGATGAAGGTCTGGCCGCCGCGCGCGCGGATGCTGGTGGCGGTTGCGGTGGAGTGCAGGGGATAGCCGCCGAGGTACCGGCCAGAGGCTTTCAGTTCGCGCATGGTTTCCAGGCCGCTGCGAATCAGGCGCTTCTGCTCCTGCTCGCCGAGGCGTTCCCAGTCGTGTTCATCACAATACCAGAGAAAGATGTACTTCATGGGGTTTGGGCCTCCTGGAGATGGGTCGTTTGGGAGCGAGTGGAATCGACAGGCGGGAGGCTAGATTACTTATCATTGTTCGGGGGCTATGGAGATCAACGAGGCAGTGGAGGCGTTGTACCGGGAGGAGTGGGGCCGGATTGTGGCCACGCTGATCCGCCTGGTGGGGGACTTCGATGTGGCGGAGGAGGCCGCGCAGGAGGCGTTTGCGGCAGCGGTGCGGCAGTGGCGCGAAGACGGAGTGCCGGAGCATCCGCGGGCGTGGATCATCCAGACGGCGCGGTTCAAGGCGATTGACCGGCTGAGGCGCAAGTCGAAGTTCGAAGAGCCGCTGGAGGAGCGGGTGGCGCTGGGGCAGGAGCCGGCGACGGGGACTCCGAACTACGACCTGACCGACATTCCCGACGACCGGCTGCGGCTGATCTTTACGTGCTGCCATCCGGCGATTGCACTGGATGCGCAGGTGGCCTTGACGCTGCGGACGCTGGGCGGGCTGGAGACGGATGAGATCGCGAGAGCGTTTCTGGTACCCGTGCCGACGATGGCACAGCGGCTGGTGCGCGCGAAAAAGAAGATCCGCGAGGCGGGGATTCCTTACAAGGAGCCGGAGAAAAGCGAACTGCCGGAGCGGCTGCGGGCGGTGCTGACCGCGATCTACCTGATCTTCAACGAGGGGTACGCGAGCACTCGCGGAGAGCGGCTGGTACGGACGGATCTGTGCGACGAGGCGATCCGGCTGGCTCGGCTG
Organism: Bryobacteraceae bacterium; assembly: GCA_050789245.1. Classification (GTDB taxonomy): domain Bacteria; phylum Acidobacteriota; class Terriglobia; order Bryobacterales; family Bryobacteraceae; genus PNKE01. The sequence goes on from JBOZRR010000042.1 coordinate 57,310, forward strand.
GTGGTGGCGCTGATGGACGAGCCGCCGGCGGAGGCGGAGGGTCTGCTGGCGCTGATGCTGCTGCACGACGCGAGGCGCGGGGCACGGCTGGACGCGAGGGGCGACATCGTGACTTTGGAGGAGCAGGACCGCGGGCTTTGGAACCGGGCGCAGATCGGGGAGGCGGCGCCGCTGGTGGAAAATGCGCTGCGGCGCGGCGCGGGGCCTTACTCGGTGCAGGCGGCGATTGCGGCGCTGCACTGTCAGGCGCGGTCGGCGGAGGAAACGGACTGGGGGCAGATCGTGGAGCTTTACACGCTGTTGCAGTCGATTCAGCCGTCGCCGATTGTGCTGCTGAACCGGGCGGTGGCGGTAGCGATGGCGAACGGGCCGGCGGAGGGGCTGGCGCAGATCGACTTGATCAGCAGGGAAGGGGATCTGGACGGGTACCACTTGTTGCACGCGGCACGCGCGGATCTGTTGAGGCGGATGGGGGCGCTGGAGGAGTCCGCCGAGGTGTATGAGAAGGCGCTGTCGCTGGCGGGCAACGATGCGGAGAGACGGTATCTGGAGCGCCGGCTGAGGGAAGTGCGGGCGGCAGGCGCGTAGGGCGATTTACACCTGCAAAGCGAAATTTCGGAGATTTGCACGCTGGATGTCGAATGGTGTCCGGATGGTTCGATGTAGACAACAGGAGGCTATGGAATGCGATTCATGATGATGGTGAAAGGCAACCGGGAGTACGAGGCGGGCGCACCGCCGAAACCGGAACTGATGATGGCGATGGCGAAGCTGACCGAGGAGGGGATGAAGGCCGGCTATCTGCTGGAAACGGGCGGGCTGCTGCCGAGCGCAATGGGCGCGATGCTGCGGCTGGACGACGGCAAGATCTCCGTGACGGATGGCCCGTTCCCCGAGACGAAAGAAGTGGTGGGCGGCTACGCGATTGTCCGGGCGAAATCGAAGGAGGAGGCGATCGGGTACGGGATGCGGTTCCTGGAGGTGCATCGGGAAGTGCTGGGATCGTCGTGCCAGATCGAGACCGAGCTGCGGCAATTAGCCGATTTCGGGCCGGAACCGCGGTAGGCCCGTAGGCGGAGAGGATGCGACGACGATGCGATTCATGATGATCGTGAAGGCGAACAAGGACTCGGAAGCGGGCGTGATGCCGAGCCGTGAACTGGTGGAAGCGATGGGCCGGTACAACGAAGAGCTGATGAGTGCCGGAGTGCTGCTGGCGGGGGACGGGCTGCAATCGAGCGCGATGGGTGCGCGGGTCTATATCCAGGGCGATAAGCGCCGTGTGGTGGACGGTCCGTTCCCGGAGACGAAGGAGCTGATCGCCGGGTTTTGGATCATCGATGTGAAGTCGAAGGCGGAGGCGATTGAGTGGGCGCTGAAGGTGCCGGCTCCGCACGAATCCGAGGAGGAGACGAACATCGAACTGCGGCAATTCTTCGAGGTCGAGGATTTCCCGCCGGAGGTGTTGACGCCGGAGCAGGCGGAGAAGGAGCGGGCCCTGGGGGAGCGGCTCAGGCGATAGCAGAAACGGCGCACGGGGAGACCCATGGAAGGACTCCCCGTGCGTCCGATTGTCAGTATCCGGCGGCGGGCGCTTCGTTCCCGATGGACGTGCCGTTGCGATAAGTGTTTGGACACAAAGGGTGCGTGAAGACAGAGGCGCCGTCGACCGACGAATAGGTGATGTCGTCGGCCGTTGGGCCTCCGGCTGGGTTTAGCCCGGCGACGTGCCGCACGCGTTTGGCGATTTCGTGATCGGCACAGGAAGTGTCTCCGCTGATGCCGAGGCCGCCGACGATCTTGCCGTCCCGATAGATGGGCACTCCGCCGCCAAAGAAGATGAGTCCGCCGGCGACCTGATTTTTTCCGCCGGGCATGTTGCCTGGGCCGGCGAGGGCAGTTGGGTTGAAGAGGTTGGATTGGCCGAGGCTCCAGAGCGAATGGCCCGGCTGCGTCAAGGTATAGAGTCGGGCGGTGGAGAGGGCAACGTCATCAAGACTGAAGGCGTTGGCCGTATACGCCTTGGCTTTGGCGATAGCCTGGCTGCCGGGCCAGACTTGAGTGGGGTCGTCGGTGGATGTGGCAAAGGCGCAGACTTCGCCATCGCGATTGACGACCGCGGACCACATGCGGGTGCCGTTGAACAATCCTCCGACGGTGCCGCCGATGGGCGGATCGGTCAAAGCCGCAGCTTCCTTGAGCCACTGCTTAAGCTGCCGCGCGTTGGGCACGGCGCTGCATTTGCCTTCGTCCTGCGCGAAGGCCGGTACGCACAGAGACGCGCATAGACACAGAATCAGAGACAGAATTCGCATATTCACCCTCCTCAACTCGAACGGTTGATCCTGGACGTGCCCGGACCCGCGATCCGGGCTTGAATGGCTGGATTGTACGGCGGGGTGGGGAGGGGGTCAATGCCGGGTACCGGAATCTTAAGATTCCGTTCGCCAGCCGGGCGATTTCGCAGTGCCGCACGTGGGGCCGCCGTCTTTGGCGGTGCCGGGGATGCGGGCGACGAGCACGGCTCCGGAGTGGGCCAGTTCCGAGGTGATGCCGGTGAGCGGGACTTTCAGACGTCGGCTCCAGCAGGAGTCTGCCTGACCGGCGTAGGTGCCGATGTCGATGTAGAAGAAACGACCGGCGGGCGGGCCTTGGACGAGGGGGCCGGAGAAGTCGGCGGGCGGCTTCAGACCGACTGTGAATTCGAAGGTGAGGTCGGCCCCTTTGGATCGCTGCTTGAGGATGGTCTCGTAGTTGGAGCCGCGGCCTTTCTGGATGGCGAAGTCCGTACCCGCGGGTGGCGCGATGAGGATGACGCGGAGGGTGAGTTGTTGGGGCATGGGGGCTCAGCGCATGGGGCGGAACTCTTCGCCTTCGACGCCGGTGGAGAAGGGGCTGAAGTTGGTTGAGACGTCGTAGACGTCGACGCCTTCGGCGCGCTTGAGGCCGTTGACGACGGCGTAGGTGACGGGGGTCATCGCGGCCTCGTAGAGCACCTTTCCGATATAGCCGGAGAAGATGAGATTGACGATGGTGCCCACGCTTTCACGGCCGGCGAAGGCGAGCGTCATGATGACGATGGAGTCGACCAACTGGCCGACGACGGTGGAGCCGATGGTGCGCATCCAGAGGTGTTTGCCGCTGGTCCAAACTTTCATCTTGGCCATGACAAAGCTGTTGGCGAACTCCCCAGCCCAGTAGGCGATCAGACTGGCGGCGACCATGCGGGGGACGAAGCCGAAGACGGTCTCAAATGCGGACTGGCCGTTCCAGTCCGGCGCGGGCGGCAGCCACACGACCAGCATGCTGAAGCCCGCCATGAGGATGGAGCCGAAGAAGCCCATCCAGATGGCTCGGCGCGCGCCGGAGTAGCCGTAGACCTCAGTGAAGATGTCCCCGAAAATGTAGGTCACGGGGAACAGGAGTTGCGCGCCGGAGATGCGGAACGGGCCGACCGCACAGATCTTGGAGCCGACCAGGTTGGAGATCAACAGGACGACAACGAAGACCGTGATGAAGAAGTCCAGGAAGCGGTAGTTGTGCGACGGCCGTTCCATGCGGGATCGGGCTGTGGCCAGGAAGTTCGCGGGCGAGGACATGAATCTCTACAGATTCGCCGGAAATGCGGTGGGAAGCAAGAAGCGGAGGCGCGTCAGTCGTTGGAGGTGAGGACGCCGGGGCGGTGCAGCGCGGCAAGGCGGCACATTTGGGCGGGACTCAGCGCGCGGCTGAAGACGGCGACTCCGCCGATGTATCCGGCGATGCCGGGGTTGCGGCCAGTGTGAATCACACGGCCGATGGTGAAGGGCCCGCCGTCTTCGGGCGTCTTGGGCTCGTAGAGACCGTGAGGAAACCAGAAGGGATTCGCCTTGAGGGCCGTGAGTTCGCGGCGGATGACACGGGTGAAGCGGCCCCGCTCGTCTTTGGCCAGCGTTACTCGGACCTTAGTGAATTCGAAGACCTGAAGTTCGACGCGCTCGGCGGCGTCCTGGCTGAGAACCTGGCGTGAACGCGGTTTGCGCTCGGGCGGTTGATAGAACTGATCAGTGGGAAAGCTCGGATCTTCTCCGGGCTGCACGCCGGGCATCGCGTCGAGTTGCGCCTGGAGCCATCCGCGCGCGGGCCACTGGAAGAAGGGGTGCGATGAGGGATTGTCGATCCAAAACTCACCGGCCTTGCCGTCCAGGTAGGCTGTGACGGTCTTGCGGGCGGGATCGTAGGTAAAGCCGACGGTGGTCCATGCCGCGTCGAGCGTGGCGGTGGGAGAATCCGCCGGGACGGAAGGGATGCGTTCGGGAGTGACGGCGAGGTTGCGGGCATAATTGTCGCCGAAGGACTGGCGGCCGTTTTCGGAGACGTGCACGGCGGAGGCTCCGGGGTTGGCGGCGAGCCCGGCGAAGAGAGCGTACTGCCGCTTGCCCGGTTCGACGCGGGCGGCGAGGGAGCCGCGTTCGCGCAGGTCCGTGCCCTCGTGCCAGATGCCGGCGATGGCGTGATTGCCGCTCTCGTAGATCATCCAGACAACCATGGAGACGGCACGGCCGGGGCCCTTCACGTCGAGCGGCGAGTTGTGGAGGCGCTGGCGCGGGACCAGCAGCAGGGGACGGAAGTCCGGGCGGGTTTCTGCGTTGAACCGCACGGACTGGCCGAACGGTCCGCGATTCAGCAGCGGGAAATCGGCGTAAGAGGCGGGAGGGCCCTGGTTCCAGAAGTCCCGGACGTAGTTGGAAACGTCGAGGCGGAAGTCCCAGGGCGAGCCGGAGGGTTGATGGGCATCGAAGCGGCCGGGACCGGTGGCGGTTTGTTCCCGCTTGACGAAGTCCCAGAGGGCGACAAATCCAGGAGTTTTGCGAACGGTCTCAACCCGGCGAACGTATTCGGCCCGGCCGTGGGCGGAAACGGATGAGGTGAGTAAAGCATCCGAATCCGCCCGGACCACTGGGCCTGAGCAGAGCAACAAAAGCAGCAGCAACACAGACAGGGGGGCGCTACTGCTTTTCCATCGTCCGCTTCATCTCGATTTCGCCCATCGGCGAGGTCATCTTGACGTTCTGGGTGATGACCTTCTTGTCCTCACTGAGCGTCCAGCGCTCTTCACCCTTGATCTCGACCGATTCGCCGTCGCGATTCCACTTTCGGGTGGACTTGATGACCAGGACGGCGCCATCCCAGGTCAGCGTGCTGGTGGACTGGCTGGGGCCTTCGCCGTTCAGGCATTCCTTGCCGTCGGTGGTGTACTTGGAATCGGTTGTGCGTTCGCCCCACTGGCCGGCCATGGTCGAGTTGACGTTCATGGCGGGTTCTTTGTGGTCGATCTTGAGCTCGTACTTGTCGGGGGCGGGGAACTGACCGAAGTCGCTCTTGGCGGCGTTCAGTTTCCAGGAACCGGAGAAATCGGGCTTGTCAGCCGCGGCGGCGGCGCCGCACAGGACGAGAGCGGCGCTCAGGGTAATCAACAGGGTACGACGGTTCATGAGACTCCTTGTAAGACCCGGACACACCTAGCCTATCGCCAGCACCTGGTCCGGACGCAACAGGAAAGGCGCAATCCAGCCGCAAATGTTACTGAGAGGCAGAACATCTTCGGATATGGGGAGGCCTAACTCGTTTCGCATGAACTCGCGCCGGGCCAGGCACCGGGCCAGCATCTGTGGAAAACGGGTCCGGAGTTCGTCCTGGAGAGCGGCATCGGCCAGGACGTAACCCTCCTCCATGCGGGACGAATAGTAGTCCGGGTGCGATGGAATGACATCGGACTGAACGACCATGCCGGAGCGAAGCGGAATGTCCGATCCCTCAGAGACGGGCGAGCCGGTCCATTCGTCGAAGTGGATCAAGTGGCCGGCGTTCAGGAAGACGTGGAAGCGGTCCTGGGGCAGGCGCGAGTGGATGGCATGATGGAGCGCCGCGCCGGGCGCTCCAAGGCGCAGTTCGCCGAACCACGCCGCCATGGCTTGGAAGTAAGGGCGGGCAAAGGCGTCCAGGTAGTCTCGGGCCTCGGCGAGGAGATCCGCTGGACCTTCGGCCACCCAGCCGCAGCGGCAGACGTTCGCACCCCAATAGCAGATGCCGGATGAAAACCGGCCGCCCAGTGTGACTCGCTCGCCGCGGGCGCTGGCGAGGGAGACCCGGTTATTGCCGCACTTCAGGGTCATGTGGCAGCCGAGCGGCACGCCGTTGTAGCGGGCGTGTTCGAGCAGTTCGTAGTCCATGACGCCAGGCCGAAGTGCTGCGACGATGCGCCGCATGCCGTCCGAGGCGAGCGTATTGGTCCATTCGAAGAATGCGATCTCGTGCGCGGACGCGGTGGAACGGAAGCCGTCGCGGGTGTTGACGAAGAGCCCGGCGGCGTTCGAGACGTTCTCCCAGTCACAGGCGAAGCGGAGGGCGTCGGCGATGTAGGAGGGTGCGTCGGTCTGCTGTGGATTGCCGTATTCCTTCCATCCGGCGAGGCCAACGCGGGTGTGGGCGTCCAGGCCCTCGGAGCGCAGGATGTCGTCGAGCGTGCGCGAATCGCCGCTCGGCATATCGGGCAGCGAAAAGGGCTGGTAGCGCTCGACGCGAATGGGCGCGGGGGAGGCGGGGACGTAATTGATGCACTCGTTGCCGAGCAGCAGCAATGGGTCGCCGTCGAGGCCAAGGATTAGAAGCGCCTCTTCGAAGCGAGGGTCGAGCCCGGCGATCCATTGGAGGTTCGCGAAGTGCTCGCGGTCGCCGTAGACGACGAGATGGGTGAGGCCGAGCGAGCGCATGCGGGCGCGGGCCAGTCCGATGCGGCGGGCGTACTCTTCGCGTGAGGCGCGCCAGTCTGGGGGCGTGTCGGCGGCGCCGAAATCGGGCCAGGAGAGGGTTTTCAGTGTCGAGCGGGGAGCGGTGCGATCCACGAGGAATAGGATCGCACCGCCCGGCCCGCGAAGGCTGGGTTAGTGATCGCCGCCGGTTTCGACGCCGATCTCGGGGTCCTCGCCGTAGGTGTAGAGCTTGCCGTTGACTTCAATCTTCGCGAGGACTTTCATTCGCATCCTCATCGTGAGGTACGGCTGAAGAGGGTGAATGAACTTCGTGGCAACGGCGGTATAGAGCGTCGCATATTGCGTGGGATCCATGGGGTTCACGACCTGGACGCCTTGAATCGAGCCGTTGTAGATCAGCGGATTGCCTGGGCCGCCGTCCTGAAACAGCCATGTCCCCTCTCGGTATGAGATCTTGAGGTACTTCAAGTCGCCGGGTTGGTTCGACGGGTCGAGGGCAGCGAACTCGAAACTTGCGCCGCCCCCGGCTGGGGCGATCTTGAGCCGCGGCCGCATGCTGCCGTTGCCGATGCAAAGCGGGAAGGGGACGTCCTCCCAGGGCTGCGCGGGGCGCTTGCGCATATAAATGAACCCCTCGAAACTCTGGGTCGCGTTGGTGACGGTATTGGCGACGCTGTAGAGCGCGAATGCCTTCTGTGGTGAACTTGCCTCGTCCTGCATGACTCCTCCTTGAACTGAACGATCCAGTTGGGATCGTACAGGGTTCAAGGAGGAGTCAGTAGGTATCTATTAGATTCCTGGGGACTAATGGTACCTAGGAGTCGCCGCCGGTATCGACGCCGATTTCGGGGTCCTGGCCGTAAGTAAAGCTCTGACCGTTGACCGTGATCACCGCCTGGACGTTGAACTTCATCACCTGGTTCAGGTTGGGCTGGAGGTTCGCCAGGAACTTTGTCGTGATGGCTGCGTAGAGCTGTGCCTGCTGGGGCGGGTTCGACGGATCGGTAATCGTGGTACCCCCGAGCGAACCTTGGAACAGCAACTGGTTGGCTCCGCCTCCATCCTGGAAGAGCCAGGGACCTTCGATGAGCTTGATCTTGAGCTTGGTGAGCGTTCCGGCACGGTTCGACGGATCGAGGAACGCGAACACGAACTGCTTGTTGTTGGCGCCGGGAGCGATCTTGACTCTCGTGCTGCTGCCGCTGCCCGAGACGAAACCCGAGGATTCGGGCAGCCATCCCGAACCGGGGCCAGAACCGGGGTTGTTTCTCATGTAGACGAAGGCGTCGAAGTTGCCGCCTGTGTTCGAATTTGTATTGGCCGCGCTGTAAAGGGCGAACCCCTGCGCGGCGCCCGCTGCGGTCTGTGAAGCTTGACCTGGCACGACTCCTCCTTGAATCGGACAACTACATCGCATAGTAGCCGATTCAAGGAGGAGCCGACATCAACTCATTGGAATTCAGGACTTATAGTACTTAATGGTCGCCGCCTGTTTCGACGCCGATTTCGGGGTCGGCGAAGTACTGTTTGGGTCCACTCTGAGTGTTCATGACCGCTTCGATGCTGAACTTGAGCACCTGTGCAGGATCGTCGTTCAGAGGGTCGAGATTCGCGACCAGGCGTGACTCGATCCCACGATAGAGGCGATACGTGGCCGGGCTGATTCGGGTGTTGTCACCATCGTAATCGAGCATAGAACCACTGCGGCTCAATTCGGGACGGGGCGGAAGCGGCGAGGGGTCGGCGAAGAGCCAAGTTCCACTCTGGTGCGTGATCTTGAGGCTTGCCAGCGTGACCTTGGAGTTGTTGGCTTTGTCCACGATGGAGAAGCCGAACAGTTTCCCCCCTGTCTGCGCGTGGATGCCGAGCATGATTTGTGAGTGTGGTCCCGGAGTGTGGACTTTGAAACACCTGACTAGCGGAACACCCGAGAGTTCGCGCATGTAAATGAAATCCTCGAACTCGGCCGAACCGCTATTTGAGTTGATCACGCAATAAAGTCCGAATTCGAGCGGGTTCCACGTTGGTTGCGGCATATCTTCTCCTCCAACCTCAAAGAGAAGCCCCGCGTGGAAGAATACCCTATCTGGATGTCAAATTCCAGAAAATTATCGGGCGGCAGCGGGCTGGGGAGTAAGCGCGCGAATCTTTTGATATTCCGGGTCGCCCCGGAGTCGTAGTAGTTCTGGATCGAATTCGATCTCGTGGCTGGGATGCCCGAGTTCAATGGCCTGGCGAAGGAACTTCAGAGCCGCCTGGCGGTCGTGCGTGAGTTCATGCACGATACAAAGCTTGAGGATGATCGAGGATTTCTTTGGCCCGGGCTCTTCCTCGACCCGGCGGGCCTCATCGCGCGCCTCGTTGGCTCTTCCAACCTTAGCCAGGTAAGTGGCGAGGCTACTGCGGACGTCGATGTCACCGGGGGTCTTTGCGAGCACTTCCCGCGCCATCTCGATTGCCGTGTTATACGTTTCGCCTGCTTTTGCGCGATGCTTCGGATCCGGACTGTGCCGGTACGCATCGGCGAGCCCGCCCCAAAACATAGCCCGCGAATTATCTTTCTCACAAGCGGTCTCAAGCGCTTGGACGGCACCGGAATAATCTGCCTGATAGAAACGGACCGTCCCCAGGTTGTTGTAGAGCATTGCGCTAGGTTGTGCGTCCAGGCTGCGTTGAAACGCGTTCGCCGCCTGAGGCAACAGTCCCAGCATGTAATACACACCTCCCAGGCTCACCTCGATCAAGCGGTTGTTCGGAGAGATGGCGCGAGCGGCCTCCAACTCCGTCCTTGCCTCTTCGTAGCGGCCGAGTCCGAACAGGAGGGAGCCAAGGCTGTTTCGCGCGTCCCATGAGTCCGGACTGACCTGCACAGCCTTGCGCATGTGCGGCTCGGCATCCTTGGGGGACTTGCGGCGCAACTCGAGAGTACCCAGCCAAATATGGTAAGTCGGATTCAGCGGATCGAGTTCAATGGCACGCCGCAACGGCGGTTCAGCTTCCGCCAAGTTGCGTTCGGTCAGGAGACTGACCCCGTAGGCCCATTGCGCCCTCGCCGAGTTCGGCTCGAGCTCAATGGCCCTCTTGCCATGGTTCAGCATCTGCTTGCTGAGGAGCGGGTCCTTGTTCCCCGAGTTCTTCCGCATGTACGCTTCCGCGAGAGCAGCATGCGCGGTGGCATTGTCCGGTTCGTCCCCCACCCATTGCTGGGCCTGCTCGACGGCCCTGTCGATGAAGCCTCGCTGATGGAAGTTGTCGAGCAGGTTTCGGACCTGAGCCGGCCGGTCCAGACTCCCCGCCGCCCTCAATCCGGGTACGGCACTTGGCAGGAAACGGTACACGCCGTATCCACCCCCCGTGAGCAGCACGACGACCGCCGCGATCCACGCTGCGCGCTTCTTCCAGGATGTCTGCGGGCGCAGATGCTTCCATTCACCCGTTAGCAGTCCCGTCGCCTTCGGCGAGAGGCCGAGGGCGGTGTTCCCGGCGATGGTGGGTGAGCGGCGGCTGTCCCGCAGAGATTTCAACACCTCCACCACCTCGTGCATCGTGTGGAAGCGTTCCTCGGGACTCTTCGCCAGGCAGCGCTGGAGCAGCAGTTCGAGCGCGAGCGGCACGTCGCCCTTCACGGCGCGGAGCGGCATGTGCGGGCGGTAGGCGATGTCGTGCAGGACGGCCGCGGCCGTCTGGCCACCGAAGGGCCGTGAGCCGCTGAACATCTCGTAGACCAGCACGCCGTAGCTGAAGATGTCGGAGCGAGTGTCGATGGTCTGTCCCAACGCCTGTTCCGGGGACATGTAGCCGAGAGTACCCATCATCAGGCCGGCCTCGGTCAGCGTCTCTGTCATGGTGTGCTGACCCGACTCCGGGCCGTCGCCACCGGGTTGGGTGAGCTTGGCAAGGCCGAAGTCCATCAATTTGACCAGCCCGTCGTCGTTCACCATGACGTTGCTGGGCTTCAAGTCGCGATGGATGATGCCGGCGTCGTGCGCCTTAGCCAGGCCTTCGGCCATCTGGAGGGCGTAGTCGATGCCAGACTCCAGGGGCACGGCCCCGGTACGCAAAAGGTCGAGCAGCGTCCGGCCTTTGACGTATTCCATAACGATGACGTCGGTATCGCCCTCGGTCTGAACCTCGTACACGGTCACGATGTTGGGGTGGTTCAGGGAGGAAGCGGCGCGGGCCTCGCGGAGAAACCGGCGGCGTTTGTTGACGTCCGGCGCAATGTGCGGCGCGAGCAACTTCACGGCCACATTCCGGCCCAGCTTGGTGTCCTGGGCCTTGTACACGACACCCATGCCGCCTTCGCCGAGCGGTTCCAGGATCTTGTAATGCAGGACGGTCTTCCCCGTCACGGCAAGGACTCCGTCATGATGTGGGTCAGCGTCTAGTGTGTCATACCGGAGGGGTCCACTGGAATGGGGACATCGCCGGATCGGCGGCAGGCGAACATCGGACGAATGGGTCTAAAGAAGTCATGCACCTGCACCGATAGGGTGAATGTGCGGCGCGAGCCCCGGGCGGTGGGCGCGTTACAGCGTGTTCCCGCTTTCATCGTCCCAGTCCGGGCGATACGGAAGGCGTTGCGCGCCAGGGGTTACGGAAAGGACTCAGACTGCATCATCATGCGTGACTGGAAACTATCGACGAAGCTGTACGGGAGTCTTGGCGCGACTCTGCTCATAGCCCTGGTGCTCGCGGGCGTCGGGATGCTGACGGAGGGCCGGATCGCGGGGGAATTGGATCGGGCTGTGTCGGAAACTGCTGTCCGACTGGACAAGGTGAACGCCATGCAGACCTCCGTGTGGGAGGCGGTCGCGATGTCCAGGGGAGTCTTCCTTACCTCGACGCTGCAACAACAGCAAACCACAAGGGAGTTCGCGGCCAAGCACAGAGCCGCTGTCGTACGAACCAGGGAGCACATCAACGCTCTGAGGCCATTGTTGACCGAAGCCGGGGCTCGGCGGTCACTGGACCGGATGGAGGAAATCACCAACCGGTTCGAGCCGATCGCGAGACAATTTATCGAACTTTGCGAAAACGAACGGGCCGTGGAAGTGGCGCCGCTGGTGCCGCAGATTTCACCACTGGTCGAAGAGTTCGACAAGGCCGGCAGCGAGCTGGTGAGACAGCAAAGGGATTTGTTGGCTCAGGCACGCGCTTCCGCGGAAACGCTGACGGTGTGGAGCCGGGCGTTGGGCATAGCGTTCGTCGCACTGCTGATTCTTGTTGGCGCGGTCGCCGTTTACGTTGTGAGGGGTGTGAACCTGACTCTGGTAAAAGCGGTGGGCGACCTTGGCGAAGGAGCCCGGCAAGTGGCGAGCGCGGCGGCGCAGGTGTCGGCTTCGGCCCAATCGCTCTCGCAGTCGTCGAGCGAACAGGCCGCGGCGCTGGAGGAGACCTCGGCGTCGACACAGGAACTGCACTCGATGACCCGGCGTAACGCCGACAACTCGAAGTCGGCGGTAACGCAGGTCGCGGAGGCGGCCAGGAGCATCGATCAGGCCAATTCGGCGCTTCATGCGCTGGTCGGTTCTATGGGCGAGATCGTGAATTCGTCGTCGAAGATATCGAAGATCATCCGCGTGATCGACGAAATCGCCTTCCAGACGAATATTCTGGCGTTGAATGCGGCCGTCGAAGCGGCTCGGGCGGGCGAGGCCGGCATGGGCTTCGCAGTCGTCGCCGACGAAGTTCGCAATCTGGCGCAGCGCTCGGCACAGGCGGCGAAGGACACCACTCAATTGATCGAGGAATCCATCCAACTGAGCCAGGAAGGCAAGACCCGGCTCGACCAGGTGACGCAGGCGGTTCAATCCGTGACTGCCAATGCCATGCAGGTGCGGACGCTCTCCGAGGAAGTGAACCTGGGCAGTGAGGAGCAGGCCCGAGGCATCGACCAGATCGCCAAGGCTGTGACGCAGTTGGAATCAGTGACGCAGCAAGTGGCGTCGAGCGCCGAAGAAGGCGCCTCGGCCGGCGAGGAGCTCAGCGCCCAAGCCCAGAACGTCGACGAGATCGTCCGCGACCTCACCCACATGGTCGGCGGCGATGCGCGGCGTCCGTCTTACTCGATGGAGCGACGTCCCATGCGGCCCCAGGCGCCTGTTCTGGCCGGAGCGCCACGGAAGCGCTCTTTCCCACTGGACGACGATTTCAAGGACTTCTAGCCGAAGGAAGACGGGGCGTCACCGCGCGAGCAACTGCTCGAGGATGACGCCCCACGCGCTCTCCGGCACTGGCCATCCGCGCTGGAGTTCCGTCCATCTTCTACGCCCGGTATCCAGGCCCGCCAGCCCGACAGCGTAGCCCCGCGCCGTGCCCAATGGGCGAATCTGAGGCTTCTTCCAGGTCTCCGGACGCTCCAGGAACGGCAATAGGTATTCGATCGACGCCAGGATCCCGGCGCCGTCCACGGTCCTGTAGTTCCACAAGTCGATCCCGCGCCGGTGTGCCATACGGCAGATGAGCGCCAGACCCTCGAGGTTCATCAGAGAGTAACTGAGTGAGCGCGTCCGTGATTCCTCGTGCGGCTGCGATCCATCCGGCCGAAGCTGCTCCGGCACCAGGTAGTCGCAGAAAAGATCCCAGCAGGTCTGAACTGCCTCCGGAATGTCGGAATAGAGCGAATACGCCGCGACCTGCGCCACCCACCACGTCGAGTGGTTGTTGCCGTTATACATCTCGTCCCGGCCCTTGCCGCTCCAGCGCATCCACTGGACGAAGTTGCGGAACCAATCCTTGATCTCCTCCGTCAGTTCCGTGTCGTTGAACGACCACTCCAAGAGGCTCAGTCCGGTGACGCACCAGATCAGCGGTCTCGTGTCGATCAGTCCGATGCCACGTCCCGCCACGCGCCCGCGAATCGCCTGGCCGAATTCGAGATTCGGGTTCATCCGAGTCTGGGAATCGAGGAACCAGACACGCGCAATTTCCCAGGCATGCAGGGCGGCCACTCCGTCGCCGAGCACGTAGGCCGCCAGCCCCAGCGACAGTATTGCCTCGGACATGCGGCCGAGGTCGTCGTCATTGCGAGTGAAGCGGTTGGGGTTCGTTTCGCCGTCGCGCCGGACGTAAGGGGCTGCCGGGTTGGCCGGGTCGGGCCACCAATAAGGACCTTCGCTGAAGAAGTCGTTCGGCCCGGCGGAGGTCAGTCCGCCGGGCCGCGCGTATGCCACACTCCACGGACCGGCTCGCAGGTATCTGCCGCGCACGGCATCGAGCCGCCTCGTCAGGCGGAGGCTGCTCACTTCCTCGCCGGTCAGCAGGATCACGCTGCCAGTTTACTTCGACGACTTCAGCGACAACTGCAAATGGCTGCGCTTGCGGCTGTAGAGGAAGTAGATCAACATGCCCAGCGCCATCCAGACGAACAGCCGTAGCCAGTTGTCCCTGCCAAGCCCGAACATGAGCGCGGTATTCGCCAGAATGCCCATGATCGGCACCAGCGGAACGAGCGGCGTTCTGAACGGCCGAGGCAATTCCGGATGCGTCCTGCGCATGACAAGGATGCCGATTGACACCAGCACGAACGCGAACAACGTACCGATCGACGTCATCTCGCCGACGATCTGAATCGGTGCGAAAGCGGCGAAGCAACCCACGAACACCATGAACAGCAGGTTGCTGCGCCACGGGGTGCGGAAGCGCGGATGGATATCGCTGAAGAGCTTCGGCAGCAGGCCATCGCGCGACATCGAGTAGAAGACGCGGCTCTGTCCCAGCAGCATCACCAGGATCACCGAAGAGTATCCTGCGATGATCGCCAGTTTGATTGCCGTCTTCAGCCAGTGGAAGTCCGTTTTGTCGACGGCCACGGCCACGGGCGCAGCCGAATCCAGATCCTTGTAGTTCACGATGCCCGTCAGCACGTGCGCGAACAGCACGTAAAGGAGCGTGCAGACCACCAGCGAACCGATGATGCCGATGGGCATGTCCTTCTGCGGCCTCCGAGCCTCCTGGGCTGCCGTGGACACCGCATCGAATCCAATGAAAGCGAAGAACACGACGCCTGCCGCCCGCAACACGCCGCTGAACCCGAAGTGGCCCACGGCGCCGGTGTTTTCCGGAATGTACGGAGTGTAGTTGGCCTGATTGATGTAGCCCCAGCCGAAGATGATGAACAGGATAACCACCGTCACCTTCAGCAGCACGATCACCGCGTTCACACGGGCCGACTCCTGGATGCCGATGATCAGCACGGAGGAGATCGCCATGACGATCAGGATCGCCGGCACGTTGATAATGCCTTGCACCACCTCGCCGTTCGCCAGCGTCAGCTTTGTGAACGGCGAATTCACGAACTGCCCCGGCAGGTGGATGCCGAAATCCTTAAACAGCGAATCGACGTACCCTGACCAGCTCACCGCCACGGTCGCGGCGCCGACGGCGTACTCCAGCACCAGGTCCCACCCGATGATCCACGCGAGGAACTCGCCCATCGTCGCGTAGGAGTAGGTGTACGCGCTTCCGGCGATTGGGATCATCGTCGCGAACTCGCTGTAGCACAGCCCCGCGAACGCGCACCCAAAGGCGGCCAGCACGAACGACAGCGTCACGGCCGGGCCCGCATGGTGCGCCGCCGCGATACCCGTCAATGAAAACAGGCCGGCGCCGATGATCGCCCCGATGCCGAGCGCCACGAGCTGAACCGGACCCAACGTCCGCTTCAGTCCATGCTCGACATCGGACTCGGCCCTGAGTTGCTCCAGCGACTTTGTCGCAAATAGACTCATCCGCTATTCCTCATTCCTTCGTGCCTTCCAGCCCCAGTACACCGGTATCCCCAGCAGCACCAGAATCAGTCCGGGCCAAGTGTAGTTTGGCTTATAGAGCAGCAACAATATCTCGATCACCAAGGCCGCGGCGATGTACAGGGCCGGCAGCACCGGGTAGCCGACCGCCCGGTAGGGGCGGTCCATCTGCGGCCTTCGGCGGCGAAGGACGAAGAGGCCGCCAATGGTCAGCGCATAGAACAGCAAAACAGCAAAAATAACATAGTCGAGGAGATCGCTGTAACGCCCCGTTAACGTCAGTGCGCACCCCCACGCGCACTGCACCCAGAGACTAGTGGTGGGGGCGTGGGTTTTCGGATCGACATACTTCACCGCCTTGAAGAACAATCCGTCCTCCGCCATGGCGTAATAGACGCGGGCCCCCGCCATCACCAGGCCATTCACGCACCCGAAAGTGGAGACCATGACGGCGGCCGCCATCACCTGAGTCGCGGCGCCGCCCATCATCTGGGCCATCACCGCCGTAGCCACGCGGTCTTCCGGCGCGTTCATGATGCCCGGCAACGGCAGCGCCATCATGTACACCAGGTTGCAGAGCAGGTACAACACGCTCACCACGCCGACGCCCAGGGTCAGCGACAACGGCAGATCCCGCTGCGGGTTCCGGACCTCGCCAGCGGCAAAAGTGACGTTATGCCATGAGTCCGACGAAAACAGCGAGCCCACCATCGCTACACCCACCAGCTTTACCACCAGCCAGGCCGAGCCCTCCGCCTCGGCCGGAATGCGCCAAAAATCGGTGAAGTTTGCCTGGATTGCGTCGGGATTACGCCCAAGAAAAACGCCCAGACCGATCAAAGCCGTCAGCGATCCCACTTTCGCGATGGTGAAGACGTTCTGGACACGTGCACCTGTCCGGACACCCCGCGTGTTCACCCACGTCAGACCAATCAGCAGCGCGATGGCAACTATCATCTGTGTGTTCAGCCCCACGGGCCCGACTTTGAACAGCCAGTTCTCCGCCGAAACCGAAGGAACGAACACCCCCAAGAACTTCGCGAACGCCACGGCTACCGCCGCAATCGTGCCTGTCTGGATCACCGTGAACAGCGTCCAGCCATACAGGAATCCCCAGAGCGGACCGAACGCTTCACGCAGATAGACGTACTGCCCGCCGGCCTTCGGCATCGCCGCCGCCAGTTCGCCGTAACTCAGCGCGGCGGTGATCGTCATCACTGCGGTGACGACCCACGTCAGGATGAGCAGTCCCGGCGACTCCACTTGCCGCGCGATGTCCGCCGACACGATGAAGACGCCGGAGCCGATCATCGACCCCATCACCAGCGTGGTTGCATCCAGGAGGCCTAGGCCTTTGACAAGTTGAGCCACTCTTCCATCCGTTCCCGCACCGCGCGATGCGTCGCTACTTCGGGCAACAGGTCGCCGATCACCGCAATTGAATCGACGCCCGCCGCCCAGACACGCTGTGCGCTAGCCCGCGTGATGCCGCCGATCGCCACCAGCGGCTTATCCGTCAGCATTCGCAGTTCCGGCAGCGCATCCACGCCGACGACGGGATCAGGGTTCTCCTTCGACCCAGTGGTGAAGACGGGCCCGATGGCCAGATAATCGACGGGCTCACGATCGCCGGCCGCGAGTTGCTCCGCGTTGTGCGTCGAGAATCCGACGATCTTTTCTCCAACAAGGCCTCGGGCTAGTAGCGGCGGCAGATCGTCCTGCCCGACGTGCACGCCCGCGCCGAACATCAGCGCCAGATCGGCGCGGTCATTCACCATCACGGGGATGCCCAGGGTGCAAACGCGCTTCAGAGTCTCGAAGACGTTACGGGAGAAGTGGCCTTTGTGGCGGAACTGGATCAGCGTGGCGCCGCCCTCGGCCAGCGCCGCGGCGAACGCCTCGGGCGCCATGCCGAAGCGCGCCAGCGTGCCTGTGTCGGCAATCGGATAGACACGGGGCAGGGGAATTGTCATGGTTCTAGACTTGGCCCACCCGGAGTGTGAATCGAGCCGTGTTCACAACGCCCGCCCGCTGGAACTGCGGCCACAGGCGGTACATTCCGGGGCGGGGAAACACGATATTGAACTGCATTTGCGGCCCGCCGTCGGCAATGAATGGATGGGTGTGGATTAAATCGATCAGGTCGGCCGAAGCCGCCAGCAGATGCCCCCATGCCCCGAGATAGGTCTGGAGCTTCTTCCCCGGGCTGATCTCGAAGTGCAGCTGAGTCTTCAGCCCGGCCAGCGGAAGTTCAGGCTCTGTGCGAAGCGCGACAGTCACGTTCTCCGCCCGCGCGGGGCCAGGCTCCGCCGCCAGTTTCGGAGTCCGGAACGCGAGCTGCTCAGACCCCGCGCTGAAGACGGTCTTCACCGCCATCTGCGGGGTTCCGCCTTCCGGGTAGAAATCGCCCAGCAGCCGGTAGACTCCCGGCTTCGGCAGCCGTGTTTCGAAGACGAACGCCCCGTCCGCCTGCCGTTCCGGATGCTCGTGCGCGAAGTACTCCAGGTCGCCGCTGACCAGGAACAGGTGAAACAGCCGCTCGTGGATCTCCAGCAGATTCGCGACGCGCTCGCCAGTCTTCGGGTGCAGCACCTCGAACCGCATCCTGACCAGGTCGCCCGCGCGCCACGCGCGAGGCGTCATTTCCAGCTTGAGGGGGTACTCGACCGGCTCCGGGATGCCCGCCACCAGCTTCATCTTGCAGCGTGGGCACAGGCCCGGTTTGTCCGCACGCACATCCGGGTCCATTGGGCAAACCCAATCCACCGGCCGGGAATCAGGCTCCTGCGCGGCCAGAACGGGCGCGTTGGCGAGCAGAGCGATGGCGTCGCGACGCGTCATTCTTTCGAAGTCGGCTCGAAGGGCCAGACGGAGGTCTCCAGAAATCCGCCGTCCACCGCGATCACTTGGCCGGTGATGTAGTCCGAGCCAGGTGAGGAGAGGAACACGGCCAGGGGCGCGACGTCCTGCGGCCTGCCCATTCTCGGCGCTGCCTGCGAGCCCTTCAGCCAGGAAGCCATCTCCGGGGCCTGCCACATGTCTCGATTCAGATCCGTCAGGATGAAGCCTGGCGCGATGCAGTTCACCTGGATGTTGTGCCGGCCCCATTCAGCCGCCAGAGCCCGCGTCAGCCCGGCCAGCGCGGCCTTTGTGATCGTGTAGACCGACACGTAGGGCAACCCCGTCATCGAGGTCAGGCTGCCGATGTTGATAATCTTGCCGCCCGCGCCGCGTTCGATCATCCCACGGCCCACCAACTGTGTCAGCTCAACAAGCCCGTGCAGGTTCGTTTCGAGCAGCCGGTCGTACTCCTCGCGGCTGTAATCGACGAACGCCTTGCGCAAGTTCGTTCCCGCAACATTCACTAGGATGTCGACGGCGCCCGCCGCGCCGACGGCATTCTCGCGCGATTCCCGGTTGGCCACATCCAATTGCATCGCTTCCGCCGAACAGCCTTCGCCACGCAGGTCGCGGACGATCGCGCCCATCGCCTCCAGGTTGCGCGCCGCGAGGATGGTGTGGGCTCCGGCGCGCGCCAAGTGCTCGGCGATCGACTGCCCGATGCCCCTGCTGGCTCCGGCAACCAGTGCCGTCTTGCCGGCGAGCGAGAACGGGTTCGTTGCGTACATTGGACTCAGGCTAGCATGGAGTCAATGAAACGCTATTCCATTGCCCTATTGCCTGGTGACGGCATCGGAAACGAAGTGGTTCCCGCGGCTCGAGAGGTCCTCCAGAAGGCCGCCGCGTCCTCCGGAATCGGCTTCGACTTCACCGCCTATGATTGGGGCTCGGAATACTACTTCAGCCACGGCCTGATGATGCCAATGGACGCGTTGACGCGCCTCCGCGACCACGACGCCATCCTGCTGGGTGCTGTCGGCCATCCCGACATCCCCGACCACATCACGCTGAACGGCCTGCTGCTGCCCATCCGCCGCACCTTTGACCAATTCGCCAACGTGCGCCCCGCAGTGCTGTTCGAGGGCGTCGAAAGCCCGCTGAAGGGCTACGAGGCGGGCTCCATAGACATGGTGGTCGTCCGCGAAAACACCGAAGGCGAGTATGCGCAGGCGGGAGGTTTCGTCCACCACCACCTGCCCGACGAAGTGGCCATCCAGACCGGCGTCTTCACGCGCCACGGCTGCGCCCGCATCATCCGGCATGCGTTCGATCTGGCCCGCCGCAGGGGAGGGAAGCGCCGCGTCACGAACGTCACCAAGTCCAACGCACAGGGCTTCGGCATGGTGCTCTGGGACCGCGTTTTCCGTGAAGTCGCCTCGGAGTTCCCGGAAATCGCCACCGAGTCTTTGCTGGTCGATGCCGCCGCGATGAACTTCGTGCGGCGCCCGGGCAGCTTTGATGTCGTCGTCGCCTCGAACCTGTTTGGCGACATCCTCAGCGACCTGTCGGCGATCGTCACCGGCTCGATCGGCCTCGCGCCGAGCGCCAACCTCGATCCCACGCGCCGCGCCCCGTCGCTCTTCGAGCCCGTCCACGGCTCCGCGCCTGACATCGCCGGCAAGGGCGTTGCGAATCCGCTGGCGACGGTGCTCGCCGCCGCGATGATGATGGACCACCTCGGAGAGACCGCCACTGCCTCCGCCCTGGACTCGGCCGTCCGTGCCACTCTTGCAGGCGGCAAGGTCCGCACGCCCGACCTTGGAGGCCAGGCCAGGACCGCCGATGTCGTCGCCGCACTGCTGGCCGCCCTCGGCTGATCGGGCTTTTTCCTCAAATCCACTCTCAACTTTTCCCTTCCGTTCGCCGATAGGTGTCTCAGAACGGGAGGTGCAAGGCTCTATGGCCATGCCTGGTGTGGACGTGTTGATTGTGGACGACTCGGCGGCGATCCGTAAGATCCTGCAGCGGGTGCTCGTGCAGGCCGACGTGCCGCTCGGCAAGGTCCTCGAAGCCGGGGACGGCGCCGAAGCGCTGGAAACGCTCAAGTCGGAGAAGGTTCACCTGATCCTTTCCGACATCAACATGCCCAATATGGACGGCTTGGAGTTTCTGGGTGCCCTCAAGTCGAAGGAAGAGTGGAAGAGTGTGCCCGTCATCATGATCACCACTGAAGGCGGCTCTTCCAAGGTGATGGAGGCGGTCAATCTCGGCGCCGCGGGCTATGTGCGCAAACCGTTTACAGCGGAACAGATCAAGGAAAAGCTGGTGGGCCTGATCTGAGGCCGCCTGGAACCGTCGGAGGACGCATGACGCAAGACAGGCTGATTGAGATGATCCAGAGGGCAACGGCCGAGGTCTTCTCGACCATGCTCGGAATCGAGGCCATCCAGCGGGAGGCCTTCGTCGACGAGTCCGCGCCACGCCCCAGCGAGGGCGTGTTGGCGCTGGTCGGTCTGGCCGGACACTGGGCCGGATCAGGCACTTTTTCCTGCTCGGCGCAGGCCGCGAAGAAGATCGCCAGCCAGATGCTGATGCAGGAATACGCCGCCGTGGACGAGGAGGTCCTTGACGCCATCGGCGAAGTGACCAACATGGTGCTCGGCAGCGTGAAGACCCAACTCGAGGAGGAACTGGGCCCGATGGGCCTCAGCATCCCTACCGTGATCTATGGCCGTAACTTCACGACGCGCAGCGTTGGGCGCAGCGAGTGGATCGTCGTGCCCTTCGAGTGCCTCAGCGAGCGCGTCGAAGTGCACCTCTGCCTGGTTCCAAGTAAGGAAAACAAGACGGCGCAGCGCCAACCAGCCGTCCTGACGATGAACAACGCATGAGCAGCCTCTCGGAGTTTCTGGTGGTGCGCATCGACGGCCAGGAGTATGCGGTCGAGGCAGGCCGCCTTGTCGGCATGCTCCAGGCGCGCAATCTCGACTTGAAGCCCTTCGTGCCCGGCAGCGCCACGCGCTGGATGGCCCGCGTCCATGGCCGCGCATTGCCCGTCGTTGTCCCTCATCAACTGCTCAGCCGCAAGGAGCACCCTCTCACAGCGCGCTCCTGCCTGCTGCTTGTCGGCCAGGGAGAACAGAAGGACCCCACCGCGGCGCAGTTCGCGCTGCTCGCCGATTCGGTTTCGCGCTACGAGGCTGTTCCGGAGGACCTGCTCCGCGCCGCGATTCCGACAGATTACTCCTCCGCCCAGATCCGGCTCGGAGAAAAATGGCGCGATGTCTTGGATCTCGACCGTCTGGCGCGGGCCTGTTCGGGCCCCAATCCAGGCGCTAAACCAAACCGCGCTGGCTGACGACGAAGTTGTCCACCGTCGGCCCCTTCTGCACGTTTCGCCGTTGCAGCGAGACCATCTCGTCCACGTGTTCCACCGCCTCGCGCAGCCAGTCGAAGCTCACCGTTGCGGCCAGCTTGCGCAACTGCGGCTCCAGGTCGCGGTTCCGAACAGTTTCGCCGCCGTTGCTCAGGATCAAGAGGTCCTCGAGCAGGGAATATAGCGGCCGGAAGTAGAGGTCCAGCTTTTCTGACTTGCTCGCCAGGAAGCTCTCGCTCTGCTTTACCCACGCTCCGAACGGCGCGGCGCCGGCAGCCGACTCGAGCATCGCGAGAAGGACGGCCCGGCGCTTCTCGTAGGCCGCGAGGTCCAGGGATAGCGCCAGCCCCGGCGACCCCGCCGCCAGCGCAATCCGCTTCTCCACGTCCTTCAGGCCCTTCTCTTCGGCGAAGCTGCGCATCTCGGCATCGCTCAGGGGCGACAGGTGTACCTGAATCGACCGTGACCGGATCGTCGGCGGCAGATCGTACGGATTCTCCGCCGTCATCATCAGGATCAGGTATGGCGGCGGCTCCTCCAGGGTCTTCAGCAGCGAATCCGCCGCCTGCTGGCTGGTGCGGTCGAACTGGTCGATGAGGAAGATCTTGTGCGTCCCCTTCAGCGGCAGCAGTTGTGCGCGGTCCCGCAGCAATCGCATCTGCTGGATTGAGATCTGCCGCAGCGGCCCTTCGGGGCAGAAGGTGACGAAATCCGGATGCGTGCTGAACAGCAGCGGATCGGCGGACCGCTTGTCGCTCGGCCACTTCTCGCGTTCGGCGATCAGATTCTGGTTGTGTTCCAGCGACAGGTCGTCGTGCTCGATTCGCTCGGGATGGTCCAACAGCCGTTGCGCGAAACGCCGCACCAGTGTCGCCTTGCCGATTCCCTCAGGCCCCGAGATCAGCAGCGTCTGCGGAATCCTTCCCGAGGCGATCATCTGTTCCAGCGCCGATTGCGCCGCGGCGTTCCCGAAGAAGTTATCGAACATCCGCCCCTCGCCGTTCCGCGCGGAACCGCTCGAACGCCGCCAGAACACGCGCGAAGACGTCATCCACCGTTCCAGAGCCATCCACCCGCCGGAACCGGTCTGGCTCGGCCGCCGCCAGCGCCCGGTATCCCTCCAGGACCCTCGCGTAGAAGCCACGTTCCTGCTCGTCCATGCGCGTCTCGGCGGATTCGGTGTCTTCGTTGCGCGTCTTCGCTCGCGCCAGGCTCGATTCCAAATCCACGTCCACCCAGATCGTCAGGTCCGGCCGCCGGCCGCGGCAGGCGACGTGGTCCAGCGTCACGACGATCTCCGTCCCCAGCCCGCGCCCATAGCCCTGATACGCGTACGTCGAATCCGTCCAACGGTCGCACAGCACCGTCTGCCCCGCCGCCAGCGCAGGCTCCAGGATCTCGTCGACATTCTGCGCCCTGGCCGCGAAGTACAGCAGCATCTCCGCCGTCGAACCCAGGTTATGGTTCGCCCGGTCCAGCAGAATCCGGCGGATCTCCCCGCCGATGCGTGTTCCGCCTGGCTCAGCCGTCTCAACCACCGTCTCGCCCTGCTCACGAAGACGTCCGGCCAGCAGCCGCATCTGGGTCGTTTTGCCGGAACCGTCCAGCCCCTCGAACGTGACGAACAGGCCCCGCTCAGTCGTAGACATAATGCAGTACCTGTTTCAGATCTTCCCAGGCCTCGCGCTTGGCGTTCTGGTTGTACGGCCGCAACAGATACGAAGGGTGATACGTCGGCATCACATTGATATCGCGCCACTTATGCCACTTTCCGCGCATCCTGGTGATCCCTTCCTTCGACCCAAGTAGTGCCTTTGCCGCCGTCGCGCCCAGGCAAACAATCGCCTTCGGCTTCAGCACCATCAACTGCCGGAACAGGAACTGCCCGCAGGTCTCCATCTCGTCAGGCTGCGGCGTGCGGTTCTCCGGCGGGCGGCACTTCACCACGTTGCAGATGTACACGTCGCCGCGCCGGATCGCCAGGCCTTCCTTCGACGCGGTTCCGTCGATCATCTGCGTCAGCAACTGCCCGGCGCGTCCCACAAACGGCAGTCCCTGCGCGTCCTCGTCCGCACCCGGCCCTTCGCCGACGAACACCAGCCGCGCCTGTGGATTCCCCGACCCAAACACGATCTTGTTCCGCTGCTCGCACAGCCGGCAGCGGCGGCAGTCGCCGATGTCCGTGGATATTCTCTCGAGGGAATCGTCGTCGGGGCCGATAGGCAGCAGCGATGAAGGCATGGGCGTCGGGACAGGTTCGGGAATCGGGACGGGCGCAGCGACCACGACGGGCTCTGGCGCAGCGGGCTTCGCCGGCGACTTGCCCGGCATCGCACCCGCCGGCAAGATCAGCGTCTTGATCCCCAGGTCGCGATAGAACTCCAGTTGCTTTCTGAGCGTCTCGCGATCCATCGTTCCGCTCACGACTGCTTCGCGTGCAGCGCCAGCCGCAGCTTCAGCGCGTGGTCCAGGATCTGATCGGCGATGCGGCGCTTCGGAGCGCGTTCCAGCGGAATCGCCTCGCCAGTGGACAGCGCCAGCACCACTTCGTTCACGTCGCTCTCGAAGCCCACGCCGTCAGTCGAGACCAGGTTGCCCACGACCATGTCGCAGTTCTTGGTCTTCAGCTTTCGCCGGGCCTCCGCCAGGAGGTTCTCGGTCTCGGCCGCAAAGCCGATCAAGAGCTGGTCTTTCTTCCGGCGGCCCAGCTCGGCCAGGATGTCTGGCGTGGGGTCCAGTTCCAATGAGAGTCGGAGTGCCGTCTTCTTCACTTTTTGCTTCGGGATCTGCGCCACATGATAGTCGGCCACGGCAGCGGACTTGATCACGATGCTTGCTTCGTCCAAGTGGCGCATGACGGCGTCATACATGTCGACCGCTGTCTGCACGTGGAGCACTTCCACGCCTTCTGGGGCGGGGATCTCCACTGGCCCGCTCACCAGGACGACTCGCGCACCGCGCAGCGCCGCGGCTTCGGCGATGGCGTAGCCCATCTTGCCGCTCGACCGGTTTGAGATGAACCGGACCGGATCCAGCGGTTCACGCGTTGGCCCCGCCGTTACCAGCACCGTCTCGCCGTCCAGGTCGTGTTTGCGGTTCAGCACACGCAGGACGAACTCAGCGATGCGCTCCGGCTCCGCCAGGCGTCCCGGACCGACGGTGCCGCACGCCAGGTCACCCGCATCGGGTTCCAGGATGTGAGCGCCTCGCTCGCGCAACAGTTCGAGATTGGCTCGCGTCGCCGGGTGCTCCCACATCGCTGTGTTCATCGCAGGGCAGAGAACCAGAGGCCCCTGAAACGCCAGGTGGAGCGTGGTGAGAAAGTCGTCCGCCAGCCCGTGCGCGAAGCGCGCCAGCAGATCGGCCGTTGCCGGCGCCACCACCAACAGCCGGTTCTTCTGCGCCACGGCGATGTGCTCCACGCTGGACGCCAGCACTTCGTCGGCGGTCCGCGTGCCGAACATCTCCGTGATCACCTTGTTCCCGGTGAGCGCGGCAAAGGTCAGCGGCTGGATGAACTCACAAGCGGCCCGTGTCATCACCGTCTGCACCGTGCAGCCGCGCCTCATCAGCGCGCGCGCAAGCTCAGCGGCCTTGTACGCGGCGATGCCGCCACCGACGCCGAGCAATACGGGAACAGGTTCCATGGGCTCGCCGGAAGGGATTTAGAGGGTTTCTTCGGCCCCGGCTTCGGGCTCCTGCGCGATGGGGTCGTAGTAGCTTACCAGCCCGCGGCGCACTTCTTCCATCGCGGCCACGGTCGGCTTCTTTGACGTGCTGGGCAGCAGGCTGCGCTGTCCGCCCTGGATCTGACGGGCGCGCTTCGCGGCCACGATGATAAAGCGGTA
Source organism: Bryobacteraceae bacterium (assembly GCA_050789245.1). Classification (GTDB taxonomy): domain Bacteria; phylum Acidobacteriota; class Terriglobia; order Bryobacterales; family Bryobacteraceae; genus PNKE01. The sequence continues at coordinate 82,877 of JBOZRR010000042.1, forward strand.
GGCGCTCAGTTCCGGATCGTCCGGGATCGCGTGAATGGGGCTGCGGGTGGTCCGTTCGGTCATTTCGCTCAACTTCTCCGTTGCTTGGTACTTCTCAATTCCGCTGGGCGCTCCCGCCGGTAAACGTTTCAAGGATCGCCTCGACCCTTGCCGTCACATCGGGGCTCTTGCGGCGCATCCGCTCGGCCTTCACGATGCTTTGCAGCAGGTCCGTGGCGATCTCAACGTCTTTGTTCACCAGCACATAGTCGTACCGGCGGAAATCCTCGATCTCCCGCGCGGCGCCCGCCAACCGGCGCTCGATCACTTCCTCGGTATCCTCCGACCGCGAGCGCAACCGATGGGCCAGCACGTCGCGGGAAGGGGCCAGAATGAAGACGGTGACCGCCTCGGGAATCTTCTCAATCAATTGTCGCGCACCTTGGACGTCAATGTCGAGAATCACATCCCGCCCTTCGGCCTTCCCCCGGTCGATCACCGAACGGTGCGTACCGTAGTAGTTTCCAAAGACTTGCGCCCATTCCAGGAACTCGTCCCCGGAGATCATCTTCTCGAATTCTTCTCTCCCGACGAAGTGGTACTGTTCGCCGTTCCGCTCCTGCCCGCGAGGCTCCCGGGTGGTGTAGCTCACCGAGAAGATCAGGTTCTTGTCCCGCTGCATCAAGTTGTTGACAAGAGTAGATTTGCCCGATCCCGAGGGCGCGCTGATGATGAACACCCGGCTCATTCGATGTTCAGCCCCTGTTCACGGATTCGCTCGATGTTCGACTTCGCTTCCAATCCGTGCGACGTCAACTTCAACCCAAGCTCCCCCGCGCCCTGCGTCTTGCTCAGGATGGTGTTCGCCTCGCGGTTCATCTCCTGCAGCAGGAAGTCCAGCTTCTTGCCGATCTCTCCGCCCTTGTTGAGTAGCGAGTGCAACTCCCTCGCGTGGACCTCTAAGCGCCCAATCTCTTCGGCAATGTCGCTGCGGTCGGCCAGCAGAGCCGCTTCCTGAGCGAGCCGCTGCGGCTCCAGATTGCCGTTGCCCAGCACCTCGGTCAACCTCTCCTGAAGGCGGGTCTGCATCCAGGGCAGTACGTCGTTTCGAAGCACCGCGATCTCCACGGCGTGGCCCTCGATGGCCTCGCAGCAATCCTTCATCAGCTTCGCGATCGCCTCGCCCTCCCGGGAACGGAACTGATTGAAGCTTTCAAGCGCGTCGTTCACCGCCGACGTCACGAGCTGCTCCAACTCCGCCGGAGCATCCTCATCTCGTGGCGGCGACAGCATCCCAGGAATCCGCAACGCCGCGTTGATGTCCGCCACGCCACTAGTGCCATATTCAGCGGACGCCGTCCGCAACGCCTCTAGGTACGCTTCAAACAGGGGCTTGTTCAATGCATGGCCGCCCGTGTTGTGCGCCGGTGCGAACGACACGCGCACATCCACGTGGCCCCGAGACACTTTGCTTCGAACGGCCTGCCGGACGGCCGGCTCCAGCGCCTCCAACTCGGAAGGGATGTGCAAATGCACGTCGAGCGCGCGATGGTTCACGCTCTTTACCGTCACGGTCACTTCGCCCGGTTCGCCCGACCGGCGGACCCGCGCGAACCCCGTCATGCTCCGAACGCTCATATTTTAGTGTTCCAGATCCACATATTGTAATTGGTGCAGCCGCTGGTAGATCCCGCCCTGGTTCACCAGTTCCTCGTGCGTGCCTTCCTCGCTGATCCGCCCCGCGTCTACCACCACGATCCGGTCCGCCCGACGGATGGTCGACAGCCTGTGCGCAATCACGATTACCGTGCGTCCCTGCATCAGGTTCGCCAGCGCCCGTTGCACCAGAATCTCGCTCTCCGTATCGAGCTGCGATGTCGCTTCGTCCAGGATGAGGATCGGCGCGTCGGACAGAATCGCCCGCGCGATGGAGATTCGCTGCCGTTGGCCGCCGCTCAGCTTCGTGCCGCGCTCGCCGATCACAGTGTCGAACCCATGCGGCAGCGCCAGGATGAACTCCTCCGCCAGCGCGGTTCTCGCGGCCTCCTGAACGTCGTTCTCCGAGGCGCCCGGCCGCCCGTACCGGATATTGTTTGCCACCGTGTCGTTGAACAGGAAAGTATCCTGCGCGACAATCGCGATCAGCTTCCGCAGGCTCTCCAGGCTGACTTCCCGAATGTCATTGCCGTCGATCCGCACCGCGCCGCCGTCCACGTCATAGAACCGCGGCAGCAGCGCCGCCAGTGTGGATTTGCCCGCGCCGCTCGGCCCCACCAGCGCCACCACCTCGCCGCGCTTCACCTCGAGCGCCAGTCCGTCGATCCCGAAGCCGTTCGGCGCATTCGGATACCGGAACGTCACGTTGTCGAACAGGATGGAATCGCGGAAATCTTTCACCTTGTGCGCGCCAGGCTTCTCGACGATCTTCTGGGGGCGGTCGATGTATTCGAACACGCGCTGCGATGCGCCAATCGCCTGCTGGAAGATATTGTGGATGCCCGTCAGCCGCTTCACGGGTTCGTAGAGCAGCAGCAGCGCCACCACGAAGCTCGTGAATTCGCCGGGCGTCATGTCGCCGCCTTTGATCTGCGTGCGCGCGTACGTCAGAAGGCCAACGATTGTCAGCGCTCCCAGAAACTCGATGATCGGTGACGGCAGCGCCTGGAGCGCGATGTAACGCAAGCTGGCCTTTTTGAACCGTTGCGCCGCCGCATGGAAGCGGTTGCTCTCGATTCGTTCCGCAATGAACGCTTTTACAACGACGTGCCCCGAGAAGCTCTCCTGGAGGATCTGATTCATCTCAGCCGCATGATCCTGTGCGCTGCGCGTCGTGCGGCGAATCCGCTTGCCCAGCCGCGCTGTCGGCAGCAGCACAAACGGCAATACTGTGGTCGAAACCAAGGCCAGCCGCCAATCCGCGTGGAACAGGACATACATGAACGCCGTCGCCGAGAAGATCTGCCTGAGCCAGTCCGCCAGCATCTGCGACACGCCCAACTGGATCTTCTCGATGTCGTTCATCAACGACGACATCAGCTTGCCTGTCGAATGCTGCTGGAAAAACTCGTGCTCCTCGCGGATCACCTTGTCGAAGGCCCGCTGCCGCAAGTCCGTCACCGCGGAGAGACCGACATAGTTGATCAAGTAGTTGCCGATGTAATCCGCAACTCCTTTGGTCAGGAACACCAGCAGGATCGACACCGCCACCAGCGTCCAGATGTTGTGAATGGGGAAGGGAACCAGTTGGTCCAGGTAAAGCTCGAAGCCTGCCCACTTCGGCACCGGAATCGGCACGCGCGCTTCGGGCGAATCCGGCCGTAGCACGCGGTCGAAGATCGGCCCCAGCAGGATCGGCAGCATGCCCTGCATCACGCCCGCGATGGCCATGAACAGCACTGAGAGGCTCAGAGCAGGCCAGTATTTCTTCGCATACGCCAGCAGCCGCCACAAGCGTTTCACGCCGCCACCCCCAGACGCTCTACGGCTTCGAGGACGCTGCTGGTCTCCACTCGATCGAGTCCTTCCGGCGATACGATTGTCTCCGACCGCGTCCGCCACGGTGCCCATACCACCGGATCTGACGCGCCGTACAGCACCACCACCGGCAACCCGAAGGCCGCCGCCATGTGCGCCGGTCCGCTGTCGTTGCCAATGAACAGTGCCGCCGATTTCAACAGCGATTTCACGTCGCCCAGCGTCCCGGCCATCGTCCGGAATTCGGCAAACGGTGTCGTGTCGTCTCCGGGGCCGGCGATAATCACCGGCTCCATCCCGCCTACATCGCGCAATTTCCTCGCGACCGCCGCGAATCGCCCCGCAGGCCACGCTTTCGACGCCGCCGACGCGAACGGATGCACCGCCAGCACGGGACGTTCCCCGCGCCCGGCCGGCTCGGCAAACAGCCGTGCGCGTGGGATCTCCTGTCGCGGCACACCCAGCCAGAACATCGCCGATGCGACATGCTCCGCCGTGTGGACCTTGCGCTCCTCGCCCAAAATCTCTTGCGCCCGCGGAATCCGCGCGTTGTAAGCCCACCCCTGCCGATAATGCGCGAACCCGGCTCGAATCCCCGCCATCGACGCCAGCGTCAGCACCGCGCTCGTCGGCCCGCCGTGCAGATTCACCGTCAGCCGCGCGCGCCAACGTATCGCCGCTCGCTTCGACGGCCCGAGCACTGTCACATCCGGGTTGCCTTCGTACACCGCGGCAAAGCGCGGCTCTACCATCACTGCAATTTCAAGATCGGACCTGTGTTGTTTGAGCAGAGAAAGCGCGGGCGTCGTCAACACACAATCACCGAGAGATCGCAGGCGCACGATCAGAACCCGCGCGCCTGCGGGAAGTCTCTCGAGAATCGGAGGCATCGCCTATTCTTCGATCTTCGCCTCGTCGACGAGCATCACCGGGATGTCGTCTCTGATCGGATAGACGCGCTTGCAGGCAGGGCACTTGAGCCCCGCCTGGTCCTCAGTGAGCGTCACCGGTTCTTTGCAGACCGGGCACACCAGAATGTCGAGCAAATCCTGACTGACTGCCATTCGAATCTTGATTCTAACAGAGCCTCGTTACGCGCCCTTGATCTCCGCGCGTGCCTTTGCGACTACCTCCAGGAACTGCCGTGCGCGCTCCTCGAATACCTGGTAGTTGCCCTCTTTGATGGTCTTTGCGTCCACCAGTTCGCCTCCCACGGCTACCGCGCACGCGCCGGCCTTTAGGAAATCACCGGCCGTTGTCAGCGACACGCCGCCCGTCGGGATCATCTCGATCTGCGGGAACGGACCCTTCAGCGCCTTGATGTACTTCGCTCCGCCGACGTTATCGCACGGGAACACCTTGACGATGTCCGCCCCCGCCTGCCACGCCGTCAGCACCTCGGTCGGCGTCAGAGCGCCAGGGCAGATCGGCTTGGAATACCGCTGCGCCATCTCTATTGTCTTCAGGTTTAGCGCAGGTGTGACGAAGAACTCCGCGCCCGCGAGCATGCACATGCGGCAAGTCTCGGGGTCCAACACCGTGCCCGCGCCCAGCACCATCTTGTCGCCGAATTGGTCTGCCAGCTTCTCCAGCACCTTCACCGCGCCCGGCACAGTCATCGTCACCTCGGCCGCGCGGATGCCCCCCGCATAGATCGCCTCGATGGATTTCAACGCGCTCTCCGCCGAAGGTGTGCGCACCACCGGAACAATGCCGATCTCCCTAATTGCGGACAGGATGCTCTGTTTTGAAGCCATACAGAGATCCTATCAAGACTTGGACACCTGAGACTTCTGCGAGCAGACGAGCCAATCTGATCGAGGCCTCGATCTCTTTGCCACATTTGAACACCGGTCGGTACTCCAGTCTTGGGCGGGAGGCAGGTTGCCGAATAACCATGCCATTCGACTCGCACGGATCTCCGTAAGTTATTGATTCTACGTTCTGCAGGGGCCTCGATCCCCGACCTCATCCCGTCGCCGGAATCTGCTTATCCCCTTTCGCGCAGCGACTGGGATCGAGGTTCAACCCTGAGCGTTGTGGTGAGTGGAACGCAACATCAGCAGGTCAAATTCCCTGGATGCGACACAAGTTTCCTGCACTGCAACCAAGTGTTCGGCTATGGGATTAGGTTCGTTTCGCAAGGCGGCCGTTCGAGTCATAACCGCAGGTCAATGCCGGGACCCTTGCCCTCTGGTACCTTGACGATAGAATACTGATTTGGCGCGTCCACGCCCGGACGGACCGAATCGGGTCGATGTCCCGCTCGACTCTCCCATCACTGGTACGGAAAGCGCTGCGGAGAACAGCCGAATTCACTCCGGAGACTTGTGCAGAGGTCGCCGTTCCGGCCACCGATGTCGTCTGTAACCTGTTGCCGGAGAATGGCCTAAGGTGATTCTCCTAGCCGGTCCAGCCACTATGGCGACATCGGTGGGTGGGTACGTAATAGGACGGTCCGGGGCGAACCGGAGAAATTCGTACCGGTTGCTTTCTCTTTTGTTTGCCCCTGCTTCGGGGTGCTTGCGGCCACCCCATCGCGCCCTTAATGCGGATTCGTGTAACTTCCCTGTCCCAAAAAAGCCGCACTTCCATTAAGATAGAGCGAAAGGGCAGTCGAGCCCGGTAACAACATTCGGAAGTACCATACCTCCCAGTCGGCGGGTGGCCAGACGAGTAGAGGGGTGACAAAGATGGGTATGTTGGAGAGCTTAATATCAGGAGGAGGCGAAGCGATGAGCAGCATGCAACGCTCCGAGTCGCCTGCGGCCCCGAAAATCAGGGTGATGATCGCAGACGATCATCCCATTGTGCGTGACGGAATCAGGAAACTACTCAGCCTCGAGGACGATGTAGCTGTCATTGCTGAAGCGGCCGATGGGCGCGAGCTACTTGAAAAGTTGAAGCAGGAGGATCCGGACATCATTCTTCTCGATCTCCGGATGCCGAACCTTGACGGGCTGAGCGCACTCCAGACCTTACAGCAGATGGGCTGCGCGTCGAAGGTCATTGTGCTGACGGCTTCCGAAGACAAGAACGAATTCGTTCAGGCGATGAAGCTCGGCTGCTCAGGCATCGTTCTCAAGCAGACTTCGCCGGATCTCATCGTCAAGAGCATCCGAAAGGTCCACGCCGGGGAGATCTGGCTGGACTCGCACACCACCGCTGCTGTGATGCGCCAGTTCGCCGCTACGACGGAGCAGGCCCCTCCGCCGCCGACACGCGCCAGGGAGCGTTCCCCGCTCAGCGCACGTGAGCGCGAAATCGTTGCTCTGGTGGCCCAAGGGTACAAGAATAAGGAGATGGCCGAGAAGATGTTCATCAGCGAGCAGACGGTCAAGAACCACCTGCACAACATCTTCGACAAGCTCGGTGTTTCGGACCGCCTGGAGTTGGCTCTCTACGCCATCCACAAGGGGCTGCACACCAACAACTCCGACCGCTGATTCGGTTCGCAACCTCATGAAATCACGGCGCGCGGCGCAGGCCGCGCGCTTTTTCTTCGCCCACCCTCCGGCCTCCTCCCCCAATCCGGACAAAAGCACTTGCATTTCTTCATGCCGGGTCCTACGATCAAATCAGGAGGATATTGAGATGCGGTTGTCCTGGAAGCTGTTCATCCCGCTCATTCTATTGGCAGTGGCCGCTCCTCCGCTCCTGTTGGCACAAGAGGTCATTCCCCGCTTCACCTCCGTTGAGCCCGCCAGCGGCAAGGTGGGTGTCGATATCGTCATCACCGGCGAAAACATCGGCAAGGAAAACGTCGCCGAGCTCTACTTCACCGACGGCACGAATGACTTCAAGACTCCGATGCTCGAGCAGACGGCGACCACGATCAAATGCAAGATCCCGAAAGGCGTATCGTCCGGTGTTCGCTACCGCCTGATGCTGCTGACCCGAGGGAAAGAGCCGAAACTCATCGAGCAGCCAGTTCGAGTCGAAATCGAAGAGTAGACCCCTTCCCCCCAGGCGCGCGGCTCGGTCCAAGGCGGCGCGCCCGGTGCCCTGATACCATCGTAGGGTCGAAGAGTCTCGCGGCGATCCTATGGGAATCCCATCAGCCAAGTACGACTACGATCTGTTCGTCATCGGCTCCGGCCCCGCCGGGCAGCGCGCGGCCATCCAAGCCGCCAAGTTGGACAAGCGCGTCGGCCTCGCCGAAAAGAAGACCGTGCTTGGCGGCGTCTCCGTCAACACCGGCACCATCCCCTCCAAGACGCTGCGCGAAGCTGTCCTGGACCTCTCCGGCTACCGGGAGCGTGAGTTCTACGGCCTGAGCTACACCGTCCGGCAGCGCGTCACCATGCAGGAACTGCTCACCCGCATGGATGCCGTCATCCGGCACGAGATCGACGTGACGCGGCACCAACTTTTGCGCAACCGCGTCGAGGTCCTGCCCGCCACTGCCTCGTTCGTCGATGCGCACACTCTGCGGCTCGATATGACGGAAGGCAGCGGGCAGCGCAACATTACAGCCGCCAACGTCGTCATCGCCACCGGCACCGAAGCGACCCGCGACGATCACATCCCGTTCGATGGCAAGTGCGTTCTGACCTCGGACGACATTCTAAAAATGGATGAGCTGCCGCGCACGCTCACCGTGATCGGCGCGGGCGTCGTCGGTTGCGAGTACGCGTCGATGTTCGCCGCCCTGGGAGTCCGGGTGACTCTGGTGGACCGGCGCCCGAGGCTGCTGCCGTTTGTCGACGCCGAAATCGTCGAGACGCTGGCGTATCATCTTCGTGAAAATCGCGTCACGCTCCGGCTGAACGAGGCAGTCGCCGGCGTCCAGGCGATCGAGGACGAGAGCAACAACAGGGTCTTGATCCAGTTGGAAAGCGGCAAGCAGATCGTCAGCGACAAGGCGTTGTACTCGATCGGCCGTACCGGCAATACGAGCAAGCTGGATCTGACGCAGGCCGGCATCGACCCCGACGAGCGCAGCCGCATCAAGGTCAACGCCCACTACCAGACGAATGTGCCGCATATCTATGCGGTAGGCGACGTGATCGGATTCCCCTCACTGGCGTCGACGTCGATGGAACAGGGACGATTGGCCGCCTGTCACGCATTCGGGCTGCCCGCAAAGAGCGTGCCGGAGCTGTTCCCGTATGGTATCTACACGATTCCTGAGATCTCGATGGTTGGCCGCAACGAGGAAGAACTGACGCACGACGGCATCCCGTACGAGGTCGGCAAGGCCCGGTATCGCGAGATCGCCCGAGGCCAGATCATCGGCGATACGACGGGCCTGCTGAAGCTGATGTTCCACAACGAGACGCGCAAGCTGCTCGGAGTCCACATCATCGGCGAAGGCGCCAGCGATCTGATCCACATCGGCCAGGCCGTGCTTGCCTTCGACGGCAAGGTGGACTACTTCGTCGAGACGGTCTTCAACTACCCGACGCTGGCCGAGTGCTACAAAACGGCCGCCTTTGACGGAATCAACCGCCTGGGTGGACTGAAGTCATTCGCAGCCCGCAGTTGACCGTCTCCCGGCCCGGCGCGGGTGAGTACGGGGCGGTATCCTGGAGCCTGGATGGAAAATGTCCTCACCATCCTGATGGCGGGCGGCGCGGGGGAGCGACTGCATCCTCTCACGTGCAATACAGCCAAGCCGGCGGTCCCGTTCGGCGGCATCTATCGCATCATCGACTTCACCCTCTCCAACTGCTTGAATTCCGGCCTGCGGCGGATCTTCATCCTCACCCAGTACAAGGCGCTCGAATTGAACCGTCACCTGCGCAGCGGCTGGAACTTGTTTGCCCGCGAGGTCGGCGAGTTCATCGAGATCATGCCGCCGATGAAGAGGGTGCACCAGGACTGGTACCTCGGCACGGCGGACGCCGTGTACCAGAACATCGAGTCCATCGAACTTGAGCGCCCCGCCCACGTTCTGATTCTCGGCGCCGATCACATCTACAAGATGGACTACACCGAGATGAGCAACTGGCATCTCGCCCACAACGCCGATGTGACCATCGCGACAATCCAGGTCCGCCCCGGCGAGGCTGCGCGATTTGGTGTCGTGAGTATCGCCCCGGAAACGTACGAGATCTGCGGCTTCGAGGAGAAGCCGGCGCACAGCAGCCCGGCGCGTTCCGCCTTCGACTCAGAAATGGTGAGCGCGTCCATGGGCATTTACCTCTTCAAGACGGACGTGCTGCTGGAGGCGCTGCGGGCGGATGCGGAGTTGCCCTATTCCTCCCACGACTTTGGCAGGGACGTGATTCCATTGTTGCTCGGCAAGCGCCGTCTGATGGCTTACGACTTCCGCGATCTGAACGCGAAGAGCGTGCGGTACTGGAGGGACGTCGGCACCATCGACGCGTACTACGAAGCCAACATGGACCTGGTGTCGGTGAGTCCTGAGTTCAACCTCTACGACACGAACTGGCCGATGCGAACTCACATGCCGCAGGCCCCGCCCGCAAAGTTCGTTTTCGCGCAGGAGGGCCGGCGCATGGGCATCGCAACAGACTCCATCGTGTCGCCGGGAGTGATTATCTCCGGAGGACGCGTGAACCACTCGGTGCTGTCGCAGGGCGTGCGCGTCCACAGCTACTGCGAAGTGGAGAGTTCCATCCTCCTGGAAGGCGTCAGCATCGGCCGTTACAGCCGGGTCAGACGGGCGATCATGGATGCGGGCGTGGCTCTGCCGGAGGGTACCGTGGTAGGCGAGGACCTGGACCAGGACCGAGCCGCGGGGCACCACGTCACGCCATGCGGCGTCGTGGTGGTCTCGAACTGCAACGGCTTTCACGCTGGCGGCTGAACCTGCGCTCCGTCTGCGATACACTCGCCAACACAACCATGAACCGCAGGCACTTTGTCAGAGGGGCCGCGGCCGCCGCGCTTCCCACGGCGCGCGTGCTGGGCGCGAACGACCGGATCCGGCTCGCATTGATCGGCTGCGGAGGACGCGGCCGGTATGTGGCGGGCTTTATGAAGGAACTGGAAAACGTCGAGTTCACCGCCGCTTGCGACGTGTATCTCCGGAACGCCGAGGCCGCGGCACAGTGGGCCGGCGGCGCGACCGTCTACCAGGACTTCCGGCGCGCTCTGGACCGCAAGGACATCGACGCCGTGGTGATTGCGACGCCCGACCACTGGCACGCCGCGGCCTGCGTGCTGGCGTGCAAGGCCCGAAAGCACTCCTATGTCGAAAAGCCGCTGACGCACAACATCGAAGAGGGCAAGGCGATGGTCCGCGCGGCGAAGGAGTCTGGACAACTGGTCCAGGCGGGCTTGCAGCACCGCGCGGCGCCGCACTTCGCTGAACTGGCGGAACTGGTTCGCGGCGGCGGCATCGGCGAGGTGCGCTATGTACGGGTGTGGAACACGATCAACTTCACGCCGAACGGCATCGGCAAGGACCCGGATTGCCTTCCGCCAGACGGCCTGGACTGGGACATGTACTGCGGGCCCGCACCGCTGCGGCCGTATAACTGCAAGCGCTTCCTGGCGACGTTCCGGTGGTTCTTCGACTACTCTGGCGGCTACATCACGGACTTCGGCACGCATCGCTTCGACACGGTGCACCAGATCATGGGCGTGGATGCGCCGCAGTCGGCGCATGCCACAGGCGGGCGCTTTTCGGTTAACGATGCAGGCGAGATTCCCGACGTGCTGCAGGTGAGCTACCAATATCCGGGTTTCGTGCTGAGCTACGAGGGCATCATGATGAATGGCTTCGGCATTCCCGCGGTGCCCGGCGTCAGGCGTTACTACAACGCACGCGGCCCGAGGGACCGCCCGAACGGCATGGCCTTCTTCGGCACGCTGGGAACGATACTCGCCGACCGCATCGGTTACGAGATTTACCCGGAACTCGAGGACGGCGGCATGTGGCCGCTCCAGAGTCTGCCGGAGAAACGCGTGTTCCGGGGGACCTACAGAGCGCACCAGGGGGCGGATGCCACGCGGCAGCACGCTCAGAGCTTCATCCACAACCTGAGAGCCGGCAAACTGCCTGCTGGCGTGGACGTGCGCACGGGGCACAGGTCGACGATCGTGCCTCACCTCGGCAATATCAGCTACAAGACGGGGCTGAAGCTGAAATGGGACGGAGAAAAGGAAGATCTGATCGACGCCCCCCCCGAAGCGCGTGCACTTTTGGGCCGGACGTACCGGCCGCCCTGGAATCTGATCTAAGACAGAAGATACTCTTGCCGCCCAATTGACCGGATGATACCTTCGCCCAACTGCCGGGAATCCTGGGATCCCCGGCCCAGTCAGAAGGAGGAACCGTCCATGTCGATGACGGCCCGATTTGTGCGGCTGGCCGTTCTGGCCGCCGCCATCCCGCTGCTGCTTCCGGCGCAGCAGCAGTCTCAGATGCTGCATATCACCTACTACAAGGTCCAGCCGGGGATGGCTCAGGACTTTCGTGAGATGCAGAAGATTCAGAACGATGCACACAAAAAGGCCGGCACACCCTGGCGTGATGTCTGGTCGACGCTGGTTTTCGGCGAGTCCATGTTCGTGACGGTCTTCCCGGTGGGGAAGATGACGCGATACAACTCGCCGAACCCAGTGCGCGCGATGCTGAACGACACGGAGTACGCTCGCTACATTCAGAAGATGTCCAAGATTGTGGCTTCCGCGCAGAATGTTCTCGTCCGCACGCGGCCTGACCTGGGGATTTCGGGCGGCCGCCAGGCGGCGAAGAACGCCGTGGTGACGACTGTCGAGGTGATGCCCGGCAAGCAGTCGGCGTTTGAAGGGTTCATAACCGGCGACCTCAAGCCTGTGTGGCAGAAGGCAGGGTTGAAGGAGGTGTGGGTCCACACTCCGGTGCTCGGAGACTCCAATGTTCAGTACGTCATTCTGGGGCTTTTCGACGACTGGAACGAGATGGAAGGCGGCACTGCGATTGAGCGCGCGCTGGGCGTGGAAGGCGCTCGGAAATTGCGCGACAAGGCAGCCGGCATGACCGTCTCGGTGAAGAACATGGCCGCGACGCGAATTGCCGAACTCAGCTACGCGCAGCAGTAGATTTCATCACTCGCCAGCGACGCTCCCGTGATAGAAAGAGAACCGGGAGCGCCGCTGGCCACTCACCAGTTGAAGACGCGATCCAGGCCTTCGCGCAACGACTCAACTGAGGGAAGAACCATCAATTCCAGGTTTGACGCCGAGGGGACGAAGCTATCTTTCGCGGCGACTCGAACGACCGGCGAGTCGAGCGATCCGATGGTGTTCTCGGCGATACGGGCGGCGATCTCCGCTCCGAAGCCCATGGTGAGCGTGTCCTCATGCGCAATCAGGACACGGCTAGTTTTGCGAATGCTGCGGTAGATTGTCTCCTCATCCAGCGGGAAGAGCGTTCGCAGGTCGATCACCTCGAGCGAGACGCCTTCTTTCTCCATGCGGCGCGCGAGTTCCAGCGCCAGGTAGACGGTGCTGCCCCAGGTGACGATGGTCGCATCGGTTCCCTCGCGCTTCACGGCGGCGCGGCCGAAGGGGAGGACGTAGTCGGCGCCGGGCTCGAGCGTGCGGGCCTGGACCTTTCGGTAAAGGCCTTTGTGTTCGAGGAACATGACGGGGTCCTGCGCGCGGGCGGCCATCTTGATGAGGCCCTTGGCATCTTCGGCGTTGCTCGGATAGGCGACGTACCAGCCGGGAATGTGCGTGAAGAAGTTCTCGACATTCGCCGAATGCCACGGCCCGCCTTTGATATAGCCTCCAACGGCGACGCGCACCACGACGGGGCAACTGTACTCGCCCTGAGAGCGCCAGCGAAACGTCGGGATCTCGTTGCGAAGTTGCAGAGCCGCGGGCCACAGGTAGTCGCCGAACTGCATCTCGATGATGGGCTTGTAGCCGTCGAGCGCCATGCCCGCCGCGACGCCGGCGATGCTGGCCTCAGCGAGCGGAGCGTTGAAGACGCGGCCGGGAAAATCCGTGGAAAGGCCGCGCGTGACGCCGAAAACGCCGCCCTTGGGGTCGGCGATGTCCTGACCCCACATCACCAGCTTGGGATTGCGCTCAAGCTCCTCGCGCAGGCCATGGTTGATAGCGTCGATCATCGCCACCTCGGCGCCGGGCAGATAGTCCGGCATTGGCGTAGGGCCTGAAAGCACAGGGTCCGGAGCGTAGATGTGCGCCATCAGGTCGTGGCCCGAAGGCTGCGGCCGCGAGTCGGCGAATTCGGCGGCGCGGTCGACCTCGGCTCGGATCGAGTTGCGCATCTCTTCGACATCGGGTTCGCCGATGACACCGTGGCGCAGCAGGTAGGCCTCGGTCTGCAGCACAGGGTCGAGCGGATGCAGGGCCTCCAACTCGTGCGCGCCGCGGTACTTGCGCTGGTCGTCGGACGAGGAGTGCGGATCGAGCCGGACGACGCGCGCCTCAACCAAGAGGGGGCCGCCGCCCCGGCGCATGCGCTCAACGGCCGGAGGGACGATCTCGTAGAGGTCCTCGAACCAGGTTCCGTCGATGGCGTGACTTTCGATGCCGAAGCCGGAGGCGATGTGATGGATCTCCGTCCGGGTCTGGCACTGCTGAGGCGTGCTGATTGCATAGCCGTTGTTCTGGATCAGGAAGACGACGGGCAACTGCTCGCGAGAGGCCCAGTTCAGGGATTCGAAGAACTCACCTTCGCTGGTCGCGCCCTCGCCGGAGGAGACGTGGACCACGGCGTCACTGCCTGACGCGCGGATCGCCCTTGCCATTCCGACGGCTTGCAGGTATTGCGATCCGGTCACGGCGGAGCGCCCTACCAGATGTAGCTTTTTCGAGGAGAAGTGCTCCGGCATGTTCCGTCCATTGCCAGAGGGGTCACCCTCCCGGCTAAGCATCTGGAGGAAGATGTCCTCGAGCGGCATGCCGAGCCCGATGGCCAGCGCCTTTGAGCGGTAGTAAGGGAAGAACCAGTCGTGGCCCGGACGAAGCAGCAGCGACATGCCCACCTGCATCTTTTCGTGGCCCCGGGTAGAGGCGTGGAAGGTGACCTTGCCCTGCTTGACGAAGGTCTTGATGCGCTCCTCGACGTAGAAGACGGTCAGCATACGGCGGTATAGCTCCAACGTCACCGGGTGCGGGACACTCATCTTCTCTGCTCGTTCGATGGGTCGGATTGCGGTTGCCATGTTCCCCTCTTGATTCCCATGTTGCCGCGAGAAAAGTTCCTCCACCGTGATCGCAATCACGGTCTGGTGCAGATTCCTGCCGCATTCTGGGAGTGCGTCAGGGATGGCGCGCAATTCACAAGCACCTCGAAAGAGGGGGGATGGAACCGATGGCAACACTGAACCAGACTGTGGGCGAGATTGCGGCGGCGTCGCTTGGCGCGGTGCGCGTCTTCGAGAAGTATGGGATCGACTACTGCTGCGGCGGAAAAGTCGGCCTGAACGAGATCTGCGAGAAGAAGGGACTGCCGGTGGCGCAGGTGGCCCAGGAGTTGGAGTCGGCAATGGCCGGAGCCACCGTGGACCGGGACTGGGCAACGGCGCCTTTGCGCGACCTGGTGAATCACATCGTCTCGACGCACCACGAGTATCTGCGCCAGGAGATGCCTCTGCTGGACGCACGCCTGGCCAAGGTCGTGGCGGTTCACGGCGATAAGGAACCGGAACTTCTCCCGGCGCTGCTCGGTATCTACCGCGGCTTGCGTGAAGAACTGGAGTTGCACCTGCACAAGGAAGAGGCCGTGCTGTTCCCTGTGATCGCCGGATACGAGCAGGCTTCGCAAGCGGGAACCGGTGTAGCGGCACCGCCCTTCGGCACAGTCCGCAACCCGATCCGCATGATGGAGCACGAGCACGACAGCGCCGGCCAGGCCCTGGAATCCATGCGGAAGCTCACGTCGGACTACACGCTGCCGCCGCACGCCTGCACGACGTACCGGGTGGTTTTTGAAGCACTGAAGGCGCTGGAAGCCGATTTACACATTCACATCCACCTGGAAAACAACATACTGTTCCCTCGCGCGGCTGCCTTGGAAGCGGCCCTCTCTGCCTGATCGGACCGATTCGACCACAGCTCCTCCGGCTCCGGCCGGCACATGTTCTGCCGCATGTGCCGGCCGGAGCATTTCTGTTTGCACACCCGGCCGAAACCCCGCCTGAAACCAGACCGCCTCGTGTGAAACAATAGAAGCGTTCGTCCTCTTAGAAACACGGAGAAACCGACCCACATGACCGAAATCGTAGATATCGTTGCGCGAGAAATCCTCGATTCCCGAGGCAATCCCACCGTGGAAGCCGACGTTTACCTCTCCGGCGGAGCCATGGGCCGCGCCGCCGTCCCGTCCGGCGCCTCCACCGGCGAGAACGAAGCCGTGGAACTGCGCGACGGCGACAAGTCCCGCTACCTCGGCAAGGGCACCAAGAAGGCTGTTGAGAACATCGAAAACGAGATCCTGCCGGCCCTGCTCGGCATGGATGCCAGCGAACAGCAGGAGCTGGACGCAAAGATGATCGAAGCCGACGGCACGCCGAACAAGGGCCGTCTGGGCGCGAACGCCATCCTCGCGGTCTCGCTGGCCGCCGCCCGCGCCGCAGCCGACGCTTTCGGCATTCCGCTGTATAAGTACCTGGGCGGCGTCAACGCGCGCATTCTGCCCGTCCCGAACATGAACATCATCAACGGCGGGGCCCACGCGGACAATAGTGTGGATTTCCAGGAGTTCATGATCTCCCCGCACGGCGCGGACAACTTCTCGAACGCCATCCGCATGGGCGCCGAGGTGTTCCACACGCTGAAGGGCGTGCTGAAGTCCAAGGGCTATTCCACCGCTGTCGGTGACGAAGGCGGCTTCGCGCCGAACCTGAAGTCGAATGACGAAGCCGTGGACGTCATCCTGGAAGCCATCGCCAAGGCCGGCTACAAGCCCGGCGAACAAATCTCCATCTCCCTCGACCCCGCCTCCAGCGAGTTCTACAGCAAGGACAAGAAGAAGTACGTCTTCAAGAAGTCCGACAAGCGCGAGCTCTCCAGCGACGAAATGATCGCCTACTGGGCCGACTGGTGCGGCAAGTACCCGATCCTGTCCATCGAAGACGGCATGGCCGAGTTCGACTGGGACGGCTGGAAGAAGATGACCGATCAGCTCGGCAGCAAGATCCAACTCGTCGGCGACGATCTGTTCGTCACCAATCCGGCCATCCTCGCAGAGGGCATCGCGAAGGGCGTCGCGAACTCGATTCTGATCAAGGTGAACCAGATCGGCACGCTGACCGAGACCCTGGAAGCCATGGAGATGGCTGCCAACGCGGGCTACACCTGTATGTCCTCCCACCGCTCCGGCGAAACCGAAGACACCTTCATCGCCGACCTCGCCGTCGCCACTGGCTGCGGCCAGATCAAGACCGGCTCGGCCTCGCGCACGGACCGTATGGCGAAGTACAACCAGCTTCTGCGCATCGAGCAGGAGCTCGGCTCGCACGCCAAGTACGCCGGCCGCAAGGCTTTCAAGCAGTAGGCGGGAGACAGGATGCACAAACTCGTACTCGTTCGCCACGGCGAATCCACTTGGAATAAAGAGAACCGCTTCACGGGCTGGACGGACGTCGATCTTAGCGAGAAAGGCGTCCAGGAGGCGATTGAGGCAGGTCAGGTCCTCGCCCGGGATGGCTTTGCCTTCGATATCGTTTACACGTCCGTGCTGAAGCGAGCCATCAAGACCGGCAACACCGTGCTGGAGCAGATGGACCAGCTCTGGCTGCCCGTGGTGCGGGACTGGCGCCTGAATGAGCGCCACTACGGCGCATTGCAGGGCCTGAACAAGGCGGAGACCGCCACGAAGTTCGGCGACGACCAGGTGAAGATCTGGCGCCGCAGCTATGATGTGCCGCCGCCCGCACTTACGGCCGACGACGAGCGCTACCCCGGCAAGGACCCGCGCTACGCGTCGCTCTCGCAAGACGATCTGCCGCTCACCGAGTGCCTGAAGGACACCGTTGCCCGCTTCCTGCCGCTGTGGCACGAGACTATCGCGCCGGCAATTAAGTCCGGCAAGCGCGTGGTCATCTTCGCGCACGGCAATTCGCTCCGCGCCCTGGTGAAGTACCTCGACAACGTCAGCGACGCTGACATCCTCGAGCTCAACATCCCCACCGGCATGCCGCTGGTGTATGAGCTCGACGGCGATCTGAAGCCGTTGAAGTCGTATTACCTGGGTGATCCCGAAAAGGTGAAGGCCGCCATGGAGGCCGTCGCCAAGCAGGGCCAGAAGAAAGCCTGAATCCACTTGAGGCCCGGAGCGCCGTACTCGCGCTCCGGGCCTGATATTCTTACACCTTGAGCCCCGCAGCCCTTCAAAAAATATCGCTCTTCCCGTTCAGCGACTACTGGTGGTTTTACGCCCTGTTCACCCTGCTCGTCTTGCTCCTGCTGGCGTTGGACTTAGGCATCTTCCACCGCAAGGCGCACGTCGTCGGCTTCCGCGAAGCCGGCATGTGGGTCTGCATCTGGGTCGCGCTGGCAATGGCGTTCAACTTCGGCCTCTACCACTACGCCCTCTGGCGGTTCCCGCAGGTCGAGAGGTTGATGAGTATACCGGGCTTCGACCCGGTCGGCGCGGCCAAAGCCGTCTCACTGCAATTCCTGACAGGTTACATCCTCGAGGAGTCTCTCAGCGTCGACAACATGTTCGTCTTCGTTGTCGTCTTCCGCTACTTCGCGATTCCACGCGAGCTTCAGCACCGAGTGCTGTTCTTCGGCATCCTGGGCGCGCTTTTCTTCCGCGCCATCTTCATCGCGCTGGGCAGCGTGCTCTTGCAGTTCCAGTGGATGATCTGGGTCTTCGGCGGCTTCCTCATCATCACCGGCATCAAGATGTTCCGAGGCGGCGATGAGGAAATCCACCCCGAACAGAACCCAATCCTGAAACTCTTCAGGAAGCACGTCCCGGTTACGACACGGCTGGAGGGCGCTCACTTTTTCGTGAAAGAGCACGGCAAGCATTTCGCGACGCCGCTGCTGGTCTGTCTCCTTTTCCTCGAGATGACTGACATCCTCTTCGCGGTGGACTCGGTCCCGGCCATCTTCGCCATCACCCGGGAGCCGATGATCGTTTACACGTCGAACATCTTCGCCATCCTCGGACTTCGGAGCCTCTTCTTCCTGCTGGCTGGAGCGGTTCACCTGTTCCACTTGCTGAAGTACGGATTGGCGATCGTCCTGATCTTCGTTGGCCTTAAGATGGTGTGGCTCAACCAGTTGTATGGAGGCCACTTCCCCATCGGGCTGTCGCTCGGCATCATCGTCGGCGTCCTCGGCGCATCCATCGTGCTGTCGCTCCTCTTCCCGAAGAAGAAGGAAGAGGACGACGAACACGTCGACTGATTTGTTCCCGATTGCGCGCAAGGCGGTCCCCCCGCGTCAAGACTAGGGGGACCATTGCGCATGAATCACCGTCTGAGCCTACTTGTTGCCGCCACCGCGCTTCTGCTGTCCGGCATTCACCTTCTTCGAGAGACCGTCACTCCGCCCATCGCCCGGGCCGATGGGGAGACACAGCGCCGGCTGTACATTGAACCCGGCACCCACATGATCCCGACACTTGACGGCGGCAGTTCTTATGGCAAAATCGTCACTGACCTGGAAACGGGAGAGACCTGGGGCTTCCCGACGCAAGGCAAATCACCCTACCCCGGCTACCAGGTCTCGAAGAACGAACCGCTGACGGTGAACGCGGTCTATTTGGGCCGCTGGAATCTGTCAAGCCTGGACCGGAGACAGAGGCCAAGGTCGACCCAGACGCCATGAAATTCGCGCTCGGACTGCTCACACTCGCTTCCCTCCCGGCGTTCGCCACTCCGCCCGCGACGCTGAAAGACCTCGCGTTTATCACCGGCCACTGGCGTGCGGAGATGGGACCCGCGGTGATCGAAGAGATCTGGCTCGCCCCCGAAGGCGATTCGATGTATTCGCTCTTCCGCATGGTTCAGAAGGGCCAGACCCGCTTCACTGAGTTCCAGGCCTTCGAACAAAGAGGCGAGAGTCCTGTGCTCCTCCTCCGTCACTTTGGCCCCGGGCTGATCGCCCGCGAGGAAAAGGACGCGCCGCTGGTCTGGGATATCGAGGAGATCGCCGCCAACCGAGTCCTGTTCCGCCAGCGCGGCGCCGACACTCGCCTGGAGTATCTGCGTGACGGTTCCACGCTAAACGTCACGCTCATCAAGGAGCGCGATGGCAAGCCCGTACGCACGCCTTTCCGCTTCAGCCTCGTCACCGGACGCTGAATCACGTGGGTGATACCCTCATAGATTGAGGTCTTTATCCCCATATGTCTAAACTCTCCATTCGCGATCTCGATCTGAAGGGCAAGCGTGTCTTCATGCGCGTGGACTTCAACGTCCCGCTCGCCAACGCGGGTCAGGAAATCACCTCCGACAAGCGCATCAAGGCCGCCTTGCCTACCATCCAGTACGCGCTCGAGCACGGCGCGGGCCTGGTGCTGGCCTCCCATCTCGGCCGTCCCAAGGGAAAGCCGAACCCCGAGATGAGCCTGAAGCCTGTCGCCGTCCGCCTCGCGGAACTCCTCGGCAAACCCGTCAGAATGGCCCCGGATTGCATTGGCGCTGAAGTCGAAGCCATGCTCCCTGCCCCCGGCGAAGTGCTCCTGCTCGAGAACCTGCGCTACCACGCAGAGGAGGAGAAGAACGATCCCGGCTTCGCGCAAAAGCTCGCCAAACTCGGCGACGTCTACGTCAACGACGCCTTCGGGACCGCGCACCGGGCCCACGCCTCCACCGAGGGCATCATCGCCTTCCTCAAGCCCGCCGCGGCCGGACTGCTGATGGAGAAGGAGCTCGAGTACCTGAATAAGTGCACACAGAACCCCGAGCACCCCTGTGTCGGCATCCTCGGCGGCGCCAAGGTCTCCGACAAGATCGAGGTGATTGAGAACCTGCTCAAGTTCGTTGACCGCCTGCTGATCGGGGGCGCCATGGCCTACACCTTCCTGAAGGCCCAGGGCCTGCCCACCGGCAAGAGCCTGGTGGAAGAGGACAAGGTGGAACTGGCCAAGCAACTGCTCGCCAAAGCCGGCGACCGCCTGATGCTGCCCGCCGATCACGTCGTGGCCGAACTCTTCGAAGAAAACGCGCCGAACGAGGTGGTCACAACCATCCCCGACGGGAAGATGGGCCTCGACATTGGCCCTGCCACCCGTGAAGCCTTCGGCGTGGTCCTGCGCTCCTCGAAGACCATCATCTGGAACGGCCCCATGGGCGTCTTCGAAAAGAAGCCCTTCGACGCAGGCACAGTGGCCATCGCGAACGCCGTGGCCGAATCCGGCGCGCTCTCCGTCGTCGGCGGCGGCGACTCCGAGAAGGCCGTGAAGTCCGCCGGCGTCTCCGCCAAGATCAGCCACATTTCCACCGGCGGCGGCGCCTCGCTCGAGTTCCTCTCCGGCCTCACCCTGCCCGGCGTGGCCGCGTTGAGCGACAAGTAAGCACTACTTCTTCCGGGGCGGGACCCGATCCCGCCCCGCGCTCCACACCCAGCACTCCGCGATGTGATCGTTCACCAGGCCCATGGCCTGCATGAAGGCATACACTGTCGTCGGCCCAACGTAGCTCCAACCCCGCTTCTTCAAGTCCTTCGACAAAGCCACGGCCTCCGGGCAGGTCGTGATCTTCCGCAATTCGTCCCACGAAAGCCGCGCGCGCGGCTCCGGCTGGTAGAGCCAGATGTACTCGCTCAACGATCCATGCTCGTCCTGCAGTTGCCGCGCCCGTTTCGCATTGTTGATGACCGACTCGATCTTCCCCCTATGCCTGACGATCCCCGCATCGCCCAGCAGCCGTTCTACGTCCTGCTGCGTATACCGCGCAACGCGCTCCACGTCGAAGTTCTCAAATGCCTTGCGGAAGTTCTCTCTCTTGCGAAGTATCGTCAGCCAGCTCAGTCCGCTCTGGAATCCCTCCAGGCAGAGCTTCTCGAACAGCGCCCGGTCGTCGCGCACGGGAACGCCCCATTCGTCATCGTGATACGCCACGTACTCCGAATCGGTTCCGCACCACGGGCAGCGCGTCTTCTCGTTCATCAGTTACCTTTCAGCGGATTCTCAAACCACACGACATTGCGGCTCTCCTCGCCTGCAATCACGATGTCCAGGTCGCCGTCGCCGTCCATGTCCACCAGCCGCAAGTCGTACGACGACTGCCCATCCCATACCGGCCGCTTTGTGAACCGCCCCTTGCCGTCGTTCTCATACCAGACAACGCGGCGGCTGTTCTTTCCGCAGGTCACGACATCGATATCCCCGTCTCCGTCGATATCCCGCACCGCCAGCGAATGCGGCCCGCCCATCACCGCGTCGATCTCGTGCGGCTCCCACTTCGGCCCTTCAAACCACACCACCCCGAAACCGTGCCCGCGCGACGCCACCAGATCCGTTTTGCCATCGCCATTCACGTCCGCCATCAGGATGTTTGTCGCACCCTCCTGCCCCGATGCCACCACCTGCTTCACCCATTTTCCGTCCGCCTTCGACGGCTGCTTCCACCACGCGAAGTAGTTGCCATCCGGCGGGAACTTCGCGCCCGTCGCCAGATCAGCCCGCCCGTCCCCATCCACGTCGCCGATGCCGACATAGTGGCTCAGACCCGGTGCATCGCCCGCCGCGGCCACGTGACGCACCCACTGCATCGCGGACTTCGGCTGCGCCGGCGCCTCGTACCACACCACGGAATTCGCAACCTTTCCCTCAGCGAGACCGCTGGTCGCCGCCAGGTCCAAGCGCCCGTCGCCGTTCACATCGCCCACCATGATGCCGTGCACGCCATTCACACCGCCCAGCAGCATGTCGTCCACCAGGCGAACTGGCCAAGGCTCCTCCAGCGGCTTCTCCGGACGCTCCAACCAGATAATCCGTCCCGGCGAATACCGCGCCAGAATCACATCCATGTCGCCGTCGCCGTCCACGTCCATTACCGCGCTATGAATCGCGTGGAGGCCGTCGTTGATGACGTGCGGCTTCCAGTCCGGAGCGACGTAGAGGATGGTCCGCCGGTAGTCGTTCGAGACGACATCCACCCGGCCATCACCAGTGAAATCCGCCGCAACCACTGTTTGATTCGCGTACCCGTCTGCCACCAAATGACGCCGCCATTGCCCCTCCGCGGGCGCCGCCAGCAGCAGAATCAAAATCATCAGCATCACGCGGGATTGTAGCGCACCCCCTGGACACCCCAAAATAGACTCTAATGCCCGAACCATACATCTGGCGGAGCCGCATCCGTTTCTCCGACACGGACGCCTCCGGCCGAATCCACTATTCCGCCATGTTCCGCCATATGGAAGCAGCCGAGGACGAATTCATGCGCACGCTCGGCTTCCCTTATTCCAGCGTCGAACCCGCCGGCGAACTCTCCTTTCCTCGCGTCCACGTCGAAGCGCAATTCGTCGCACCGCTCCACTACGACGACGAAGTCGAAACCGCTGTCACCGTCGAGCGCGTGGGCGAATCATCCTTCTCTCTGTACTTCTTCTCCACCTGCCGTTCAATTCCCGTCGCCCGCGGACGCATCACCGCCGTCTGCATGGGTGTCGCCACGCAGCGATCCCACCCTCTGCCCGAGGACCTCGCGGAAGCGCTCCGCTCCCGACGGCGCTGACGAGTCGCACACGGGGGCGAGCCCGAACAGTATCCCCAACAGGTGATCCGGGAACTGACGCTCCTGATCCTGCGGTCGCGCGCCGCGTTCGCGCGACAACCTGCCTCGACCACCTCAGACTCTTTCGACCACACCGGCTACCTGTTGATACGCAAAACGGAGTCCCACGCTTCCAGCTGAAACATCGCCGACCGGGACGCAACCTTGGTCCTCCGCCTCGCGGTTGTCCAGGCCACTGGGCGGTGAAGTGTTCAGCCAGGGCCTTCCCGCAGGCTGTATAATGTTCACTGTGCGGATAAGAAAAGTAGCCGCGATTGTTGTTCTGACGATTGTCTTTCTCTTTCAGCTGTATGTAGCCGCTCGTTCAGCGACGGAAACGGTGCCGGTGGTGTTCCGGCATGCTCCCGTATATACATTTCCGCCTAAACTCATAGAGCAGGTGGATTGGATCCGCGACCACGTTCCCGCGCGAAATTCGGGCAGAATCAATACAATTATCTATTTTGAGCAGCCATTGGATGCCTGGGGCTTCGGCCTTTACAGGAGAGCCTTTCTTCCGGATCTTCATCTCATCCCGCTAGATGACCCGGCCAAAATTCGTTCGGTCGCGCGCCAAGTTGATGCACGACATATGTTGATCTTGGGCCCGCTGCCGACAGAAATGCCTCTTCGCAACCCTGTACTTCTCCCCCCATATGAAGGCGGGAAGCAGGCCTACTTTGGAGAGATCGAGCCGTGAACTGGTTCTCGCTTGAGGGTCGCGCGCTCTCCATGCTCTTCGCTACGGCCCTCGCCTGTGGATTGGCAGTCCTGTTCGCTCACGCCGGCGCGTGTCTGCTGCGACGCAAACAGAGAGGCGTGGCGGCCGTATCCGTTGCCCTGCTGGTCGGACTCGCCGGAGCGAGCACCGTGCTGTTCCCTCTTTCGCTGATGCTGCCTGCCAACGCACTCATCGCCGACCTGCTTCTCATCGCCTTCCTCGCATTCTTCGGGCGCGTCCAAGTGGACCGATTTCCCTCGCGACCGGCCGGCACGCTTGACCGGCTGCTTGTTGCGGTTTTGGCCTCAACGGCCACTATATTTGCTTTCCTGAACTTCCGCCGAATCTACGATTGGGATGGCTTCCAGATCTGGGCAACGAAAGCCTATTTGCTCTTCCACCGCGGAGCGTTGACCTCTTATTTCTGGGTTCCTTCGGATAAGGAGCATGCCGCAACGTATCCGCCGATGGTGCCGCTGTATGAGGCGCTCCTCATGCTGATTCGGGGGGAATTCTCCTGGGAACTCACGAAGCCCGTCTTCCTGATTTTCTATCTGGTTCTATTGATTCTGATGTACCATGCGGCACGCGCCATCACTACGTCTTCCTTTGCTCTATATGCGACTGCATTCCTTGCGCTCATCCCTGGAATAAGTATCCATACTTCTGTCGGCGGCTATGCTGATATGCCACTGGCCTGCTTCGTATGTGGACTGCTGTATGTCCTGCTATCGCCCGCGCGGGAGGACACCGGTCTCGCCGCCGCGTGGCTCTTCGCTGGCCTGCTGATGGTGAAAAACGAGGGGAGCCTGCTCTTCCTCTTGGCCGGTTCCGCGGTACTTGGGGCCTGGCTCCTTCGGGGTCGTGCCGCTTTCGTTATAGCCGTCGAGGAACACCGTATCCCCATCGCCATCGCTGCCGGCGCCCTCCTGCTGCGAATCGCCACCGTCGCTTGGCACAACAATGAGAGCCGCGAGTTCGGCTACAATCTCCCCCGCGCTCTCGACCGTATCTCCCCGATGGCCTCTCTCGCTTGGGGCTATCTGACCGACGTCAGAGAGTGGGGCGTCATCTGGCCCACATTCGTTCTCGCCTGCATTATCGTGATTTGGCGCGGCTGCCGCACTCATCGGATCCTCGCACTCTTCACTGCGGCCGGATGTGTCGGCTACACCGCGATCTTCCTGTTTACCAACTGGGATCTCAAGCTTCATGCCGACTCGGCATATCACCGCATCTTCATACCCATCGTTCCAGCAGCTCTTCTAGTCATCGTCTCTGCGGCGCACTCACTCCTCGCTCCGCCCTCCACCGAGCTCGCGGAGCCCGAAGCAGCACGAGCAAAGGCGCGAAGACGCTAAGGTGCCCCCCGCAACCTGGTTTGGCTTCTAGCACGGCACGACAACCGGCGACTCGTGGTGGCATCCAACCAGCGAGATCCCGCAAATCAACCGGCAGGCACGTATTCTGTGTACCAGATCATACCCGCGTAGCCGGGAACCCGAGTCTAATTCCTTGCGTATTCCAATTCGGACTAGCGTATCCTCAAACCGAAAGCAGGCATCCATGCGTCTCCTTGCTTCCATCCCCGCCGCGGCGGCCGTGCTGCTCGCCTTCTCCTGGCCCAACCTCCACTGGACCAACGCGCTCTCCGCCATCCTGGTCGCCGCCGCCCTAGCTCTCGGCATCTCCCGGGCCTCCGCCTCCGGCCCCACGCTCATCACCGCCTTCGCAGGACTCCACTTTGTCGTCTACGGGCTGATCAACATCCCTGAAGGCATCCTCTTCGACGTCATCAAGCCGCAAGTCATGCCCATCGCCGCCTTCACCGCGCTCCTTTCCAGTTTCCTGACCGTCACCGTACTCGTCGCCGTCGCCGGCCGCCTCAACGGCCCCGAATCCCCCGCAGGATTCGCCCGCCCCATCGTCACTTTCACCGCCCTCTTCTGGCGCCTGATCGCCGTCCCCGCGCTCTTCATCCTCTGCTATTTCGTCGCCGGTATGATCATCTTCCCGTTCGTTGCGCAGTATTACGCCGGCCGTGCCATGCCGGGCCCTGGAGCCATCGTCGCCATGCAGGTGATGCGCTCCCTCGCCATCCTCGCCGCCGCCTATCCCGTCCTTCGCATCATCCCGCGCCGACGCGACGCGATCCTGGTCCTCGCCGTGGCTCTCCCTGTCTTCGGAGCCATTGTCCCGCTCCTCCCAATGAACGAGCTCATGCCGGGAAACGTCCGCTGGGTCCACATGGCCGAGATGACGCCCTACTACACCCTCTTCGGCGTCATTCTCGCCTTCTGGTTCGGCGCTCCCAAGCCGGTCGTCCTGCGAACGGCCTGACACTCGTGGGAGATTCAAATGGTCAGCTCAATATGCTCCAGCATCCGGCCCCAGCCCTGCTCGGTCTGGCCGATGTACTCCGCCCATTGCGCATCCATCGCATGAACGATGGTCGCCATGCAGCCATCTCCATCCGGTTCAATCGTCAGTGTCACCGTCGACAAGTTCGCCTGCTCGTCCTCGACTGACGTGAACCAAGTGAAGACCAGTTTCCTCGGCCGGTCCATCTCCAGGTAGGTCCCCCAATGGACCGCCTCCCCTTCGGGCCGCATGTCGGAGAACGCGAACCCGCCGCCCACACGAGCGTCAATCTCCACTCGGCGCACATCCCCCGGGAGCCCCATCTTCTGGAGCGCGCTCCGCATCCACACTGCGACCCGTTCTGGCTCCAGCCAGGCATCGAAAACCCGCTCCGCCGCTGCGCGAAAACGGCGTGTCACCCTCGCCTCCACCATGTCTGCCATTAGCTCTTCTCCCGTCTGCTCTTGATGCGCAATCCCCTACCGCGACGGCGAATCCTTGAACATCCGGCTCAGCACCTCGCCCGCCACGCTCCATACGTTTCGCAGCCGCTCCGGCTCGGACGCTCGAATCGACGCCTCCGTGAAGAGTTCCGATGGCGGCTCCTCCAGCTTCACATCCGCCAGATACCAAATCGTCGTGCCGTGGCCCTCCCACTTGAGAACGGTACGCGGATACGCCTCATAGTCGTAGCTGTACCAAGCCTCCGTCGATCCCGAATCCGTCTTCCAATACCGGCGGAAGCACCGCATCCCGAGCATCTCCACGGGATCTTCCGCCGGAGGCTCGGCCGGGAATGGCGCCTGAGGGACGTACCGCACACGCCCGGATGCCGGGGTCACCGCCGGCTCCGGCAGGCCAGGGTAGTACACGGTGTGAGTCCTCCGGCGGCTGTCGAACAGCGAGACATTGCTCGGCAGCCCCATGAAATAGCTCAGCTTCCACATGTCCCCCGCCGAGTTCCGCGCCACGCCCGCAAACAACCGCGAGACTGGTCCATCATCCCGCACCGTGTCCCGATCTACACGGATCGACGCCACAATCGGGCGCCCCTCCAGATAGGGCTGAATCAGCATCGACATGGCTCAATTCCACTCCTGTCCAAATTAGCTGACCTCCGCCGACACGCCTGTTGATTTCGCTGGGTTTGCAGACTCCGTTTCGCCGATTTAGGAACCAGGTTGGGGG